>NC_012982.1:1200000-2400000 GCF_000023785.1 Hirschia baltica ATCC 49814 | reverse complement strand
GGGCTTGTTCAGATAATGTTGAGCTGCACCAAGCAGAGTAACAATTACACCCCATGCATAATACACTTCCAAGCTATCTTCTAAATTGTCAGACATAAAACTAGGTGTGGGTATCAAGCCTTCAATCATTGCGTTTGCCCAAATCACAAGCGCGAGAACGCCAACACCCCAAAATTTCCAGCTTCTAGAGATTGCACGCCAAAATAGACTAGACTTTGCAACAGAAAACCCAATTAGAAATATTGTAAACCGATGTGCATGATTGGCCCAATCGTCGGATAGGGCATGTGTTGTAGGAAATAGTGGGTCTAGAAATATCGAAAATAGAATGAAAGGTAGAGGTATTATTACTAGCAGAGATAGGCCTAATATTATCGGCTGTTGGTGAATTGAAGGTAGATTGATGCGGGTGCTGAAATGCTTTAGCAGGGCATATATAGGTGTTAGAATTAGGGAGTACACCAATAGATAAATTACATACCATAAATGGTTCCATGTTGGTGTTGTCAGTGGAAGCGGATCATTGAAATTTAGATATATATGTTGCCAATAATGCAGCATGCCTTGTTCAATCAGTCCAGCTTGCCGCATTTGAAAATAGGATTGCGGCATGACGATCACAGCCATTCCAAACACCATAGGCAAACCTAAGCGATAGATACGTCGCCCCAAAAGACTGGATAAACTCATTTTATCCGCTGCAAACCGTAAAGCGACTCCAGATATAAAAAACAATAGAGCCAATCGCCATGGGTTGAGAAGCTCCATCAGCCATTCAGCTGATGTTGAAGCGTATTGGCTTTTTACATGCCAGTCCCAGCTCACATAAAACATACCTACATGATAAAAAATCAACAGGGCAAATGCGATAACTCGCAACCAATCTAAATCATAACGGCGAGTATAGGATGTTGCTGTCATATGTTTTTTCCATTCTTTTGATAAATCTGAATTTAGGAAAAAACGAGTTTTCATATTGCGCGAGTATGAAGTGATAGATTTTCGGATTTTTGTGATGAGAGGCGTGTCGGAATAAGTGTTGAGGGACAAATGGTGGGAATTTGGGGACGAAATTTGATGTGCGATACTTGTGCAAATCTGTTGTTCTAGGCACAAATGTGAACATGTCTCAAATTGATATTCAAAACGCTCTCAGAACCGATCGTATTAGTGAACAAAATTCATCTATTGTATTTGCTGTTCTAATTTTGAGTTCATTCATAGTAAATGCGCTTTCGCGAAATGTAGACCATCAAATTTTAAGCGTTTCAACGAATGTGTTGCTTGCTTGGATTGATGAAGGAAGTAGCGCAATAGCAACTTGCTGCTTGTTACCACTATTGGGGTATTTTAACCGGATTCATCCAATAGCAGGTGTATCCAAAAGTGTCTGGATTCCAAAATATATTATAGCGAGCTTGGCTTTTTCTCTACTTCATATTTTAGGGATGAAATTAATTCGCCTAACTATTTATCCCATCGCCGTAGGGCAAGAATATTCGTTTCATGCCAATGTTTTTGAGACATTTTTCTATGAATATCGCAAAGATTTAATTACGTTTTCAATATTGATGTTGGGTTTCATGCTTTCTAGGGAGTTGGAACATAAGAAGCTGGAGACGAGCGTTAATAGAGAAGATGCCAAGGAAAAAAAGAGAATTACAATTAAATGTGGTGGGCGTACGATATGGATCAATGCGGAAGATGTTATTTGGGCAAAGGCAGCTGCAAATTACGTAGAAATCCGTACCGCAGATAAAACATTATTGGCGCGTTCAACTTTGGCCAATATCGAAGAGCAGCTTCAGGCCGCCGGAGTCGAGATATCCCGCGTGCATCGCTCTTATATTATTGATGCATCTAAAGTTAGGGAAATCTCACCAACAGGTGAGGGCGATGCTCGAATTCAAATGATAGATGATGAAATTATTCCCGGGAGCCGTCGATACAAAAATGCATGGCCATCTCATTGAATACTGGGACTATGCTCTGATGGTTTTCAATATGGATTCAGGTGTGTAAGGGATATGAGAAAAAGAACTCATTCAAGGGACTATTTATGCAATCTATTATCGCAACTTTTTTAGGGCTTATCGCGGCTGTAACTATTTTATTAATGGCCAAAGTTGCGGGTGTAGGAATGATTGTTGGTATTGGGTTGTGGATTCTGGCGCTATGGCTAGGCGTTTTTATTACAGTTTTTCTATGTCCTAAAAAGAATGCGACATGGCTGAAAAGTCACTTGCCTGCGTGGATTGTAGCAACGATTATCATTGTTCTTGGTGCATTAGTGTACGGCGCGATATTTGCGATATTTCCGCTTTGGATAAAAATCCCGATAGCATTTTTGATGTCGGCTGGGACAATGTGTATGATCTGGATTGCCCCAAAATTATCTAAGCGACCTTCTGTGTAGAGGCAGCAAAATTAGTGTTAGATTTACGAAACCTGTTGCAACATATCAGTTGAATGCAACTTTTTTTACAGGAACGGTATTTTATAGCGCTACCAAATCTCTTTGCGGCCTTAGGATATGTTGACCTTACCGCAAGCAAGTATAGGTTCGCGACAAATCGTTCAAATTCTGCCCAATTGCGGAAACAGGAAAAACAATGTCTGAGACTTTTGATGTCGTCATAATCGGAGCCGGCCCTGGTGGCTATAACTGTGCCATTCGTTGTGGTCAGTTGGGCTTGAAAACAGCAATAATTGAAAAATCTTCTACCCTTGGCGGAACATGTCTGAATGTTGGATGTATTCCTTCAAAAGCCATGCTTCACGCGTCTGAACTTTTTGATGAAGCAAAAAACAATTTTGCAAGCCTTGGCATTGAGACTGGCACGGTCAAATTGAACCTTCCTCAAATGCTTAAGCAAAAGGAAGAAGCGGTAAAAGGCCTGACTGAAGGTGTCGCTTTCTTGATGAAGAAGAACAAAGTCAAAGTCTTCAATGGTACAGGCCGCATTGCTGGTGCTGGTAAAGTGGTTGTTGAAGGCAAGGACGCGGCTGAACTTTCAGCAAAAAACATTGTGATTGCGACAGGGTCTGTTCCAACTAACTTGCCGAACATTGCTGTTGATGAAGAACGTATTGTGACGTCAACAGGGGCATTGAGCCTTTCTAGTGTACCGAAGAAAATGATCGTTATCGGTGCTGGTGTTATCGGGCTTGAGCTTGGTTCCGTTTGGTCTCGTCTTGGCGCTGAAGTTACTGTTGTCGAATATCTTGACCGCATCATTCCAGGGTCGGATATGGAAGTTGCTAAGACAGCTCAGAAAATTTTGACCAAGCAAGGCATGACGTTCAAACTCGGTCAGAAAGTGACTGGCGTTGAAAAACTAAAATCAAAACTCAAATTGACGATGGAGCCGGCACAAGGCGGTGATCCTGAAGTGATTGATGCTGATGTTGTTTTGGTCGCGATTGGCCGTAAGCCTTACACAGAGGGTCTTGGTCTTGAAACAGTTGGCATTACGCCAAACCAGCGCGGCGTCATTGAAAACAACCACTTTAAGACAGGCGCTGACGGCGTTTGGGTTATTGGTGACACAACAACTGGGCCAATGCTTGCGCACAAAGCTGAAGATGATGGCGCTGCTGTTGCTGAACTCATCGCGGGTAAAGCAGGGCACGTGAATTATGATCTCGTACCGGGTGTTGTTTACACAAGTCCTGAAATTGCTTGGGTTGGTAAGACAGAAGAAGATCTCAAAGCTGCTGGCGTGAAATACAAAGTGGGTAAATTCCCATTCATGGCAAACTCACGTGCACGCTGTAATCACACAACAGATGGTTTTGTGAAGATCATCGCAGATGCGACAACTGATGAAGTGCTGGGTGCGCACATGGTTGGTACAGGTGTTGGTGAGATGATTGCCGAAGTTTGTATTGCTATGGAGTTTAAAGCTTCATCAGAAGATATTGCACGTACATGCCACGCACACCCAACGCAATCAGAAGCAGTTCGTCAGGCTGCGATGGGCGTTGAAGGTTGGACAATGCAAATGTAATTCAGCTTTTAATACAGCTGATAATAAGAAGCCCGCGATTTTCTGATCGCGGGCTTCTTTGCTTATTATTCTGCTGCATCGAGCATGGACCTCATATGCGCAAGGTACGCTAGCCAAGCTTGACGGCCTTTATCTGTTAGGATGGCAGTGGTTTGTGGCTTCTTGCCGACAAACTTTTTTTCGATAGTGATATAGCCAGCCTCTTCTAATTTTTTGAGTTGCACAGATAGATTACCGTCGCTTGCATTTACCTTGGCTTTTAATTCTCCAAATATGGCGGCGTGGGCTGTAGATAGATAGGCCATGACGCCTAAGCGAAGGCGAGAGTGAATGAGATCATTTATCTCGCCATGGTCAAATGGGTTCTCGCTCATTCTAAAGCTTACACCACTTCTTTTGGTTCACGGCGCATCATTATTGCTCCGGGAATTACACCGATGAGTAGTGTGGCTATTGCAGCGCCTAGATAGGCTTCTGGTATGCCAATGAACAACGCCATTACAAATGCTGAAGCGAGGCCAGCCAGTCCCGCAAAGCGTTTCCAAGATACATTTTCTAAACTGGCTTCTACCATGTAGATAACGCCATACGCAAAGAAAGCGATAATAGGCAACATATTGAATATTATGATGGGTACATCTCGAAAGAGCGCTGCAATTGAAAGGGCACCCCAGATTGAAAAGATAGCTGGAGAAACTGTGAGCCAGAACAGCCGAGTAACGCGGTTACCTGCTGATTTGAAACCCGATTTTGTTCCTGCTGATTTACTTAAGAGGAAAAGTGCTAGCGGCGTCACAGCAATATAGCTAAGCCAAACAAATGCTGTTGCTGAGACATCTAAGCTTGTGAGGCCGCTCGCAATTGCCCAAGTTGCTGCCAGAGCTATCGCGCTTAAAAAACCAAAGGTGATGTAATAGCGCCCATTAATACTGGGGGCTGCTGCGCCTTCTTCAGCAAGAGCGCGCAAATAACTTAAATCTTCGAAAGCACTGGTTGTGGTCATTATTTTGTCTCCGCATAAAGAACTTTAAAATATAAAGTACATGTTTATCGATAAACGTCAAACACTATTTAGCCAGTGCCTGTAGGAGAGACGAAATGTCGTGAGATAGGGTGTTAGGAAGGGGGCGTGTAGGGCAGCATTTCTAAGTGAGTGTCACCGTCAGAATGCAGCGTTACTTTGTAGAGGCGGTCAAAATCACTTTCTTTAAGCGGTGGAACTTCGCGTTTTATGAGAATGCTGACTAATTGAGGCGTTGTATTGCTGTGCCCAACAATGAGATATGTGCCTTGCTTGGTGTTTATCATCTGCGCGACGTCTTCAAGATCATTGCCTGCATAGGATGTGAGGCTAACTAACCCTGATTGAGCGAAGACCGGCGCAGCTGTTTCAGTCGTGCGCCGATAGGGTGTTGAATATATTGCGTCAAATTTTACGTCATTTAGCAGCTGGGCAAGATAAGTTGCGCGGGCTTGTCCTTGCAGGTTGAGGCATGGATCCTTCGTGCCGTCATTTTCTTTTTCAGCATGGCGAACTAAATACACGGTCGTAATATTGTCGACAGGCGTATGCATTGCGCAGGCATTGAGAAACAAGGCTATCGTTATTCCAAACAGAATTTTCTTCAAAGGCTTGATCCTCAATGCTCGAATGGGTTGATCCAGTGTGATGTAAGGCTATTTGAGTTTCAAAGGAAAGCTCTCAAACTCAACATCAACCGAATTGTTATTTACGACGGTTCTTAAATTAAAATGGTTCTCTGCGTTGGGTGTTTTTAGCACATCTCTATAGTGCTGACCAAAAGAGAGCAGCGTTTGTTCTGTGGTAAGGTTAAGCAGCTTTTGGAGGGCGAAAATTTTACAGCTCCCTTGGTTTTCAGAAGCGTTATTCTCAACTTTGCCATTTGTGAAAGCCGTTGGCGTAAATTCATACCAAGTTTCAATGAATTCTAATGTCGTTTCGAACATAAAATCAGGGGCTTTAAGGGCCGTGATGAAGTTTTGCTGAGCAGAAGAAAAATTAGTCATATTCGGTGTCTCTTTTGATGTTCAATTTAGGTGAAGTTTGTTCTTGTTTGGGCATCATGACGAGTATCATTGCGCCCGAAATTGCGAATACAAGTGCGATAAAATGTGGCCAACCAAAGGGTTCATTTAATATCCATACCGCTAGAATGGCCGTTACTGCCGGACCTAGACCGCCCAAAGCGCTGGCTAGACCTGGGCCTATGCGTGAAATTGCTTCAGACATGGCAAAGGCTGGAATTGCTGTACAGAAAATCGCAAGAAAGATCCCATAACAGAAGATTTCAGTTGATATTTCTATCTGTTCAACACCCAAACTCGCTTCGCATATGAAGTGTATCATGATTGCGATTGCAGCTGCTGACATGGCAATTGATGTGAAAAGAGGTGATCCGATTGCCGTTATGGTTGCTTTGGATAGAGTGACATAGGCTGCAAACAAAATGGCGGCGAGGAGTACAAGACTAGCACCCCACAATGCTGAATTACCAAATTGCTGATGTTCTGGTCCAATAAGAATGGCGACACCAACATATGAAAATGCCAGCGCAGTTATGTGTCGGATTGTGAGTTTGTCTTTTAAGAATATCCAAGCAAAAAGAGCTGTAAAAGTTGGATATAAAAACAGTATCAATCGCTCTAATTGTGCAGAAATATAGTGCAGACTTTCAAAGTCCAACCATGTGCAAACATAGTAACTCAATATCCCTAATGCGCATGTTTGGAAGATGCGAATTGGAGTTAGGGCAATACCTTTATGTTTTTGCTTGCGCCACGCTAAAAAGCCGACAGTTATAAAAATAGGTAGTGAAAAACCCATTCTTAAAACCATCATCAGCTCGACACTAGCACCCTGGATAAATGCCAATTTGATAACGAGTGCTTTTGTAGAAAACAAAGTGGCACCAATAGCGGCGAGCGCGAAACCTACAAGTTGATTGGATGGTTTGAAAGTCATGGTTCAATTTCCGCTTTGAAAAATAAGACTGCGAAACATTTGGAACCAAAATTTGTCGGTCGTGGATGTTCCACAGCCGACAACAGACACGCTAGTCGACCGCTCCTATATCAGGAGCAGCTTCCAGATGACTGAAGGGGATGAATAATAGATCATTTGGTGTGCTTATAATTCGCGATAGGAATGGTCAACCTGCGTCTTCAAAGTTTGAGGTTGTTTCTATCTCCTAGAAATTGTGTATGGTTAATTATCACAGAAGGAGATTGGGCATGGAATTGGGTTTGTTCTCATTAAGTTTGACGGTAAAAGACCTTCAAATATCTAAAACTTTCTATGAGAAAATAGGGTTTGAGGTGTATGGAGGGCATGAGGATCAAGGCTGGTTGATTTTAAAAAATGGCCAGACGATTATTGGCATATTTGAAGGTATGTTTGATAAAAATATGCTGACCTTTAACCCAGGTTGGGATGCCGAAACCAACACACTTCAGACATTCACTGACGTTCGCGATATTCAGAAAGATCTGAAGAAGAATGGGGTGGAATTAACGACGCAAGCTGATGAAACGACGACTGGTCCAGCCAGCTTTATTGTAATCGATCCTGACGGTAATCCCATTTTAATCGATCAGCATGTTTAAATTGCATTCAGTGCGAGCCATGTCATCACCATGTCACGGGGTGGAATTACTGTTTCATGTAATTTTTAATTCTTAGGTGATTCATGCCACATCAATTTAGGTTCTCAAGTTTATTAGCTATTCTCTTTTTGGGGTTAGCGACTTGTACGACAACTCCTCAAAATACGACATCAATATCAGAGGTGGTTGATGGTTATGAAAATGCTCACTCAGAGCGTTCAACTGTCATTTTGATTGGTTTAGATGGCTTGAGGTGGGATGGTGTAGATAGAGCCGATACTCCCAATATTGATAGTTTGGTAAAGCGAGGCGTGCGGGCCAAGGGGATGCAACCCGTTTTTCCTTCCAAGACATTTCCTAATTTTTATGCTTTAGCGACTGGATTGCATCCTGAAAATCACGGCTTTCTAGTCAACCGTCCTTATGATCCAGTTTTTGACGAGACCTTTACCAATGATAGTTCATCCGTTGAAAAATGGTGGGATGACGGTGTTCCAATTTGGAATATACTTGAATCACAAGGCGTGCGTACCGCCACTGCTGGTTGGGTTGGGTCCGAAGCCAGTATCAATGAAATTGGTCCGACATATTCGATAGCCTATTCCAGCTTAATGACGAAATTTCCACATGAACGTGTTAATATGGTTTTGGAGCATTTGGACCGCGCAGGCGATGCTCGCCCTCATTTTATTACGCTTTATCATGACGATATTGACGTGAACGCACATCGTTTTGGCGTTGACTCGCCAGAAGAAAAAGCCGCTATTTCACGAATGGATGGTATGGTTGGCAAGCTTCTGGATGGCTTAAAAGAGCGTGAGATACTAGAAGAAACAAATATAATCATCGTATCAGATCACGGCATGTTGAATGTTGATTTGGAAAAGAAAATCTATCTTGATGATTATATTGACGTGTCATTGGTGCGGGAACGTAATCTTGATTTAGGGCCATTTGCAGCGATTTGGCCATTAAATGCCAACGATACACCAATGTTACTTGCTCAATTGCAAAACGCTCATCCGCACATGACGGCTTGGCTTGGCGAAGAGGTCTACACACACAGACCTGAAGGTTCAGCACCGCATGATAGAACTCCGCCGATCATGGTGACAATAGATCCCGACTGGTTTGTGACAACGCGAAATGCTGAAGTCAAAGCAAAGGAACGCGGTTGGACAGCAAGCCCTAAAGGTAATCATGGATATTTAAACACGTTAAGGGATATGCATGCGACCTTCATTGCAGCGGGTCCAGCGTTTAAATCTGGTGAAACAATTGATGTGTTTGAGAACGTCAACGTTCACGGCATGATTGCAGACATTCTAGCTGTAGAACCGGCCCAAACGGATGGAAGTCCTGAAGTGTGGCGCAAGCCATTTTCAGAAGAATTTCTCTCAGTATTGGAAACATCTTCGAAAAAATAACTACTTGTTAGATCAAATCGAAGTCAGGTGTTGTTTCGTCTTTGCACAATTGCATGGCAGCATCCCACTTGACTTATCTGATGAAGTCTAGCATACGGCCGACTGCGATGCGTTTCCACAAAACGCATGGGTAAGACTGGCAGCGTGAAGCACGCGCGGGAGAAATCCGCACTTGAGCTGGCCCCCTGAGACGCACATTCCACAAACGCCCCAATTCACGCGGGTCGTCTCTTTAACGAGCGCCCGTGCGCCTTTCTGATGAGAAAGGGGCCTGATTATATTTTGCGTTCACATGTATGCGAAAGTAAATCGTGACAAAATTTTCTGATTTTGATCTGGCTAGTCCAGTCCTTAAAGCCTTGGATAAAGAAGGCTACGAAACACCGACTCCAATTCAAGCACAAGCTATTCCATTGGTTATGGAAGGCGGCGATATTCTAGGTATCGCTCAAACAGGTACAGGTAAAACAGCAGCTTTTGCTTTGCCGCTTCTTCACCACCTTTGTAAACTTCCAGACATGCCCGGCCCTGGTGCTGTGCGTTGTCTTGTTATTGCGCCAACGCGTGAACTTGCGAGCCAGATTGCTGAAGCATTCAGCAAATATGGCCAATGTCTTTCATTGCGCGTACTGAAAGTTTTCGGTGGTGTTCCTATTCGTAAACAAATGCGTGACCTACACCGCGGTGCAGACGTTTTGGTTGCAACACCGGGTCGTTTGATTGACTTGATGGAGCAGGGCGCTGTTGATCTTTCTTACGTCGAGAAACTTGTTCTTGATGAAGCAGACCAAATGCTTGATCTTGGGTTTATTCACCCATTGCGCCGTATTGCTGCTGCTGTTCCAAAAGAACGTCAAACATTGTTCTTTTCTGCGACAATGCCATCAAACGTGTCAGGGCTGGCAAACCAATTTTTGACAAACCCGAAAAAAGTGTCGATTGCTCAAGAGTCTACAACTGCTGAGCGCGTGACACAGACTATGTCTCACGTGAACCAAGCGCAAAAAGGTCCATTGCTTCTTGTGAACTTACAAGATGAATCAATTGACCGTGCATTGGTGTTTACGCGTACCAAACATGGTGCAGACAAAGTTGTTTCTAAATTGATGAATGCTGGTATCCGTTGTGGTGCTATCCACGGAAACAAATCTCAAGCTCAGCGTGAACGCGCATTGAATGCATTTCGTAATGGTGATTCAAAAGTGCTTGTGGCAACTGATATTGCAGCGCGTGGTATTGATGTCCCGGGCGTATCGCACGTGTTCAACTATGAAATTCCAAACGTACCTGAACAATATGTTCACCGTATTGGGCGGACTGCGCGTGCAGGGCGTGAAGGTAAAGCGATTTCTTTTGTGTCTCGTGACGAAAAGAAATACTTGCTTGATATTCAACGTCAAATCCGTATGAAAATTCCTATCGTGGATCTTCCAGAAGGATTTATCGACCAAGCTGAAGAAATCACTGCAAATGCCACTCCTGTAATTGAAGAGCGTCCACGTGGACGCGGCGGCAGAGATGGTGCACGTGGTGGACGCGATGGTGGACGCGGCGGTCGTGACGGTGGCCGTGGTGGTCGCGATGGCGGACGTGGCGGTCGTGATGGTGGTCGTGGTCGCTCAGAAGGTCGTGGTGGTCGTGATGGCGGCGGTTATAAAGGGCGTGATGATCGTCCTCAGCGTGAAGATCGCCCTCAACGTGAAGAACGTCCATTCCGTGCTGAAGCAAGTTCAGAGCCTCGCTATGAAGGCCGTCAAGATCGCTTTAAACGGTCTGAAGGTGGGGAACGTCAAGAGCGTCCAAACCGTGATGACCGTTTCGCACGACGCGAACGTCCTGAAGGTGAGCGTTCTGAAGGTAGATCAGAAGGACGCCGTGATAACCGTAGCGAAGGCCGTGGTGGATACCAAGGTCGCCGTGAAGGTGGTCGTGAAGAAGGCCGTGGCGGTTATCAAGGTCGTTCTGAAGGTGGCCGTGGTGAAGGTCGTGGCGGATATCAAGGTCGCACTGAAGGTGGCCGTGGTGAAGGTCGTGGAGGTTATCAAGGCCATTCTGAAGGTGGTCGCAACGAAGGTCGCGGTGGCTATCAAGGACGCCGTGAAGGTGGACGTGATGAAAATCGTGGTGGATACCAAGGCCGTGATGGTGGTGATCGTAGACCTCCCAACCGTGACGAACGTATGGCAGGTGAGCGTCCTCCAAGTCGTGGCTATGAGGGATCAAACCCGCGTCCTCGTACAAACTATGATAAAACACGCGCTGCTGATGGTCGTTCATGGGGTAATGATCGCAAAGAAGGTGGCCGTTCTGAGGGCGGCCGTTCTGAGGGCGGAGAGCGCACTTGGAATAAGAAAAAGTCTGCCGATGGTGAGCGCAAGCAAACACCACGCGGGCGTTCTGAGCGTCCAACATACCCAGGCAAAGGCGGCGGTTCTAACCGTGCTGATGGTGAAGGTAATGGAAACCGTTTCAAGAAACGTGGTCCACGGTCTGAAGATGGACCCGATTTCCGCCGCAATGATGGTGGTTTTAGCTCGCCTAAGAAACCTAGTGGCAATGGAGCTAAACGCAGTGGACCATCTGATGGCAAACCGCGCCGTAAACCAAGCTTTGCTCGCTAAGTTTTAGCGACTAAAAATACAATAAATTCAGCCCATTCTTGCTAAGCGCGAGGATGGGCTGCTTTGTGTATGGCTTTCAATCTGTCAGCTTCCACGCCTGTATATATTTGGGTTGATGATAGGCTGGCATGTCCAAGTAAAGTCTGGATTGAGCGCAGGTCTGCCCCATTGGCAAGTAGGTGTGTGGCAAATGAGTGGCGCAGAGCATGGGGGGTGGCTGTATCTGGTAAACCCATGCTAATACGCAGTTTTTCAATGAGTTTTTGAATAATGCGAGGATTGAGTTTCTTGCCTTTTACCCCGCGAAATAGCGGGCCTTCTTCATCGCTTAAAAATGGGCGCTTTTCATAATATACATTGAGCGCATCGCGTACTGCAGGGATAAGCGGAACAAGACGTACCTTATTTCCTTTACCTTGAATGCGTAAAATATCTCTTGCTGGAACATCGGCATCGGTTAAGGAAAGCGCTTCTGAAATACGAAGTCCAGCACCATACATGAGCGCGACCATGGCGGCATCTCGTGCAGCAATCCATGGCTCAACATCTTGATTTTCAACCTCTTTTAAAAGGTTTTTTGCAATCTCTTGCGAGACTGGGCGAGGCAGGCGTTGCGGACGTTTGGGAGCTTTGACCATCTGGATGCGAGCATTAGGTTTGTCCAACTGGCGATCTAGATATTTAAAAAATGCGCGTACAGCTGATAAGGCGCGGCTGATAGATGTGGCCTGTAAATCATCATTGGCGCGGCGAAATGCAAGCCAAGCGCGCACATCACTGGGTGTTAGATTGACAAGGTCATTGACGTGCGCTTCGCCGCCTAAATGGTTGACTAAAAACCCGAGGAAATTTCCCACATCGCGGCGATAGCCGTCTATAGTGTGTTCAGACATTCTTCGTTCGTGGGTGAGGTGTTCCACGAAGGCATATAGCGCCTGCGAAGCTGTGTTCGGGGCATGTGAATGTGTGTGTGCGTGTGTAGAATTTGTGTTGTCCATACCGATATTGTGCCGTGTTGAAGTTAATTCAGTGTGGACGCGCTGTCGAATGGGTGCAGGTTTTCTGTTGGAAAAATGCGAATGGTGCTTGTCGCGGCTTCATCAACAGGCGAAAACACGGATATGAGTCTTTTTCCCGAAACAGAATTTCAGCTCGGTCCTGAATATCAGATCGCCAGCGTGTTGTTGCCAATGCCTCTGCCCGAAGCATTCGACTATCGTTTGCATGAAGATATGAAAGTTGAAGTTGGCGCTTTTGTCACTGTGCCTCTGGGAGCGCGGTCTGTGACAGGGGTTGTCTGGGGATTAAAACAAGGACCATCAAAACGGCCTTTAAAATATGTTGAAGAGGTGCTGGAAGCTGCGCCATTAATGCCGCAAGTGACGCGCGATTTTGTGGAGCGATCTTCAAAATACACCTGCACGCCAATGGGCAATATGTTGGCAATGTGTTTGCGATCGCGTGATGCATTATTGCCGTCTCCAACTGAAACCTATGTGTATCGCACGAAAAGTGAATTGCCTCGTATAACACCGGCGCGGCAGAAAGTTTTGGATATTGCGCCGCAAAGTGCGGATCAGGGCATGACTGCCGCAGAACTTGCGCGCCAAGCTGATGTCTCAACTGGTGTTGTCAAAGGTTTGGTGGATAGTGGTGCTTTAGCGCAACATGAAGCGCCCATTGATAAGCCGTTTGGCAAACCTAATTCTGAGCTTAAAGGCTTTGACCTGACGGATGAACAGCAAGCGGGTGCTGATGCATTATGTGAGGCGGTGCGCAGCAAAGAATTTAAGCCAATATTGCTGGATGGTGTGACGGGGTCGGGTAAAACAGAAGTCTATTTTGAAGCTATTGCCGAAGCGCTTCGAACAGAGCCTGATGCTCAAATATTGGTTTTGCTGCCTGAGATCGCATTGACCCAAGCTGTCAGAGAGCGTTTTGAAAATCGCTTTGGGGCAGCGCCCGCAGAATGGCATTCTAATGCAACACAAAAAGAGCGTCGCCGTGTTTGGCGTGAAGTGGGGGCTGGACGTGCGCAGATTGTGGTGGGTGCGCGATCGGCGTTGTTTTTGCCGTTTCAGAATTTACGTTTGATCATTGTCGATGAAGAACATGATGGTTCTTATAAACAAGATGAGGGGGCAGTCTATCAGGGGCGGGATCTATCTGTTATGCGCGCGCATCTCGGTTCGGCAACTGTTGTGCTTGCGTCTGCTACGCCATCGCTTGAGACATTGGCGAATGCTTATCAGGGGCGTTATCAGCATATCAAACTTTTAGCGCGGCCGGGAGCGGCGGTGCTGCCGGAAATTTTATTGGCGGATATGAAGGAAAATCCACCAGCGAAAGATTGTTGGCTTTCGCCTTTGCTTGTGGATGCGCTTGAGCAAAATCTGGATGCGGGAGAGCAATCGTTATTATATCTCAACCGTCGTGGTTATGCGCCTTTGGTGATCTGTAAAGGATGTGGTGAACGTCTTAAAGCGCCGGACACTGAAAGTTGGCTGACCGAACATCGCTATACGGGAATGCTGGTGTGTCACCTTACGGGTTTTTCCATGAAGAAGCCGGTGAATTGTCCCCATTGCGGCGCGGCGGATTCGCTGATGGGCGTTGGGCCGGGGGTGGAGCGTTTGGCTGAAGAAGTGCGCGGGTTGTTTCAAGGTGCGCGGGTTGAAGTGTTCTCATCGGATACGGCCCGAAACCCTGAAGAATTGAATGGCATAATTTCACGCATGGAGCAGGGTGAAGTTGATATTTTGATTGGAACGCAGATAGCGGCCAAAGGGCATAACTTCCCAAATCTGACATTGGTTGGCGCAGTGGATGCTGATTCCGGACTTAAAGGCGGGCAAGGCTCTGATTTGCGCGCGGGTGAACGCACTTTTCAATTGCTTTCACAGGTGTCTGGGCGCGCTGGACGGGCGGATAAACCCGGTCGCGCCATCATCCAGACCTATGCGCCAGATTCTCCAAGCATTCAGGCATTGCTAGCTAATGATCGTGATTGGTTCATGGAATTGGAAATGAAATCACGCGAAGAGTTGGGCTTTCCGCCATTTGGACGTTTGGCTGCTGTTGTGATTTCGGCAGAAAATTCACTTGCGGCTGATGATGCAGCGGCAACATTTGTGCGCGGTGCGCCCAATGCGGATGGTGTGGATATTTGGGGGCCAGCACCGGCACCGATTGCGGTTTTGCGTGGGCGTCATCGCCGTCGTATGCTGATACGCGCAAACCGAAATGTGGACCTTTCAGCTTATTTATCTGCGTGGCGTGAGCGTATAAAATTGTCTAGTTCAGTGCGCGTGTCGCTGGATATTGAGCCATATAGTTTTATGTAAGTTCAAACTTTTTTTGAACCTTTTTCTTCCTGTGCATGACTGTATAATCATCTTAATCGGTTCGCTCTGATGAAAGAGATTAAGCGCCTTCAGCTTGAAGTCGCGCGTTCTAAACTTGTTTGATAGGGACGGAAATGGACTTTCTTCCTGACTTGATAGATTGGGCGTGGGCACGACACCATAATGAGTGGAGTTGGTATATCCGTCCTTTGATCATCATAGCCTTTTGTGCTGCAGCTTGGTTTCGTCGCCCTGTTTTGTTGATTGCGCTGGGGCTTTTCTTTCCATTGAGCGCAATAGTGTTTCCCGCACCTGAGAACCCAAAGCCATATGTGGTGGAATTTTTAGAGAGCGAACGGCAAATGCTTGAGGCGCTGTCTCTATTTGGATTTATCGGTTTTGTGGTTCTTGTCGTGGTGTTTCTAGGATTGTTAGCTGCGGCGTTATGGCGACGAAGTTTCTGGACGGGTGTGTTGGTCGCTAATCTTGGCGGTGTTCTCAAGCTGATTGTGAGTATACTATTATGGCAAGATGTTGGGGATGCAGCTATATTGCCAACCATTATCACAGCTCTGATTTTTAACGCTGTTGCTTTGGGATTTTGGTGGCGATTTGTGAAGCAGAATAAACAGCCGATATCAAGCAAACCTCTTGATTGAAAAGCGCAAGTAGCGTTTTGTATTCTCCTACTCATGAGTAAGGAGGAAATTCTTGAAAATTGAAGTTATAGGCGGAGATTTTCTTCCTCACCCGAAAGCCAAATTTGTGCGTTCCGGTATGCAATTATATGTCGGTGAAGGGGGGAAGCTTAGAGCTGTAAACTACCGCCTAGAAGAGATTGTTGCCGTTCAAATTCGTGATAGCTGGTGGATACGCTGGTGGGATAAGTCTAGCGATTGGACGAAGGCTGTGTTGGCGTCTGGGCTTGCTGGCCTGCCGGGAGCGGGCGCAAATTTCATGTTGCCGGAATTTGTCTGGGGACAAAAAGCGATTGTGACTTGGGCTAATTCGGTGATTGGCGGTGTCGCGGCGGCGGCTGCGATCAAAAACTCTCGCCGTGTTCGTTTCTACGCGCAGTTTTCTGACGGTGCCAAGCTGAAGGCCAAAGCAGAGCAGCGCGAGCTAAATGAAAGGCTGATGCGGATGTTGGCGGCGCGAGTTTAGATTTTCGATGAATTTAAGCTCATAAAAAGCGAAGTGTTCATCTGCCTGTTTTCCGGCTATACACAATATAGCGAAAGTGGGGAGATAGCTGATGATTAATAAAAATGTGTGGCTTTGCGGAGCGTTAGTCGCTGGTTTAAGCGTTGGGGCTTGCGGCAATGATAGCGCATCGGATGGTGTCGCTTCTGCTCCAGCAGAGCAATCGTCTAAGCAGGCACCTTCATCACTCTCACCTGAAAATGAAGAGGCTGAGGCAAAGGTTGACTTTAGTTTGACGCAGGCACCATTGGAGCGCGAGGCATTGTTTGGCCTTGTTAGCGAGACAGTTGTAGAGACGGTGCCTTGTCCTTTCTTGTCAGACAGTACAGCCATAGCAACCGCAAAAACAAACCATGAGCTACTGCGTAGAGAAGTGTCTAATGAGTTGTGTTTATGGTCTAAGAATGCGGGCTTTTCGGTGCAAGTCTCTGTAGAACCAAAGACAAGTGCGACACCGCTTCAAGATCGCAAATATAATCTTGAAACGCCGCCAGTTATCAAAGAGCAGGCCGGGCCTGGGCAAAATGCTGCGATATTATACGACACAGCTTGGGACAAAGAACTAGCCTATGCGATGGGGTTTGAGCAGGATGATAAGCTGGTTATGATTTTTATAACCGGCATGGACACGAATGCTGAGTTGTTGACGGCGACGGCTGAAGAGATTGCTGCAAAATTGCCAACGGCTCCCAGCATAGACAAGCAAATGCGTGAGATTAAGCCTGCGATTGATTTTTGTTCAATTTGGTCGGATGAAAGTATTGCAAATTTGATCAGTGCAGATGCTGATAGTGGCTTATATAGCTCGGCATATGGCGCGGCTGGTTGTAAATGGAATGCAGGATATGGCACGACTGCTAAGAGCGTAACTTTTGCGCGCTATAAGCAGGGCGACACTGATTTAAACAGAATGCTTGAGCTGGGCGGAGAAGAAATCGCAGATTTAGGTGATCGCGCTGTTATTTTGACGCGTCCGGCAAATGATAGCTATGCAGGTGATACCGCGCTTTGGGCGGAAATTGATGATCAGCAATTTAACCTAATGCTTTCTGGCACGATTTCAGATCATGATGAATTGGCGCTCAAGCTTATGGAAAATCTTTTTTCGCGGTTTTAGACTGTAAAGCTTGATTAGCCTGAGTGTGCGGCGGAGGGGCTTCCTCCGCTAACGGCGCTCATATCGGCTTGCAAGTAAAACGGGCGATTAAAGGTCTGAGATATCAGGTGTTTTTCCGGATTCGCCGATCCATGCGTCATCAAAGAGATGGCGTGCATAAGTCTCAGATATTGTATCCTTTTGTGCTTTGAAGGCTTCAGCTAGCCCAAATAAGGCATAGGCATTGTTGGGTGATTTGATCAGCGTTCTGTAAAATTCTCTTTCGGCGCGGTCAAACTGACCATCTTGAATGAGCATTGCGCCAAGTGTCTGCCGCGTGGGGTAATGCCACCATGTCGGTTCCATATAGGAAAGTTGGTCGTGAATGTCGGCAGCTTCATCTAGCTTGTTAATTGCTTTTGTAAGATCACCATCGGATGCGGAAACGCGCCCTGCAAGCGTTAGGCGCGCAACTTCAATCACGCCGGACATTGGCAGTCCAAAGGCTTCATAATCAACGATTTGAGTTTTGTCTGTCAGGTTACTTAATGCTGCAAGTTCGGCCTTGGCGGCGGTTTTATCACCTTGGCGCAATAGAGATGTGCCGCGCGCATAATGCCAAGCTGTTAGTAGATAGAGCTGAGCGGCAGCAGGCTTTTCTGCCGTCATGACTGCGTCGGAATCATCAAATTGGAGCGCTGTAAAAATAGGTGCTGCAGCGATGTGCTCACCGAATGGAGATAAAGTATCTGGATCTAATTTGACGAGTTGTTTTAGCTTGTCTGCCATTTGCAGAGCTGTTGAGGCATCGCCGCCTAGCTGAGCATTTGCGACGAGGAAATGAACATTATGGGGGTAGTAGGATTGGGCATAAGCCATGCCGTTTTTACTGTTGGCAATATAGGCTTCATCCGCAGCTATCGCATCTATGTTGGCATCATTTGATTTTTTCCAATGACCTAATCGTAAATAGGTATGGGATGGCATATGCACGAGATGCCCGACGCCAAGGTTTTGCTGTGCTAAAGTGTCTGCATATTTTTCAGCACGAAACGGGTTAACCGAGGCTTCGGTTGTGTGAATGTAAAGGTGGATAGACGGCGCAAATTCAGGATCTATTGAAAGGGCTGTTTCAAGAAGCTCAAGCGTTTGTTCTGTGCGCCCTTTAGGAGTGCGTGCACCAGCTTCCCAATAATCCCAAGGCTGCGTGTCCATATTGGCTTCGGCGGCAAGTGTGAGAATTGTTTTGTCATCTGCATAATCTTGCGCAACGGTATGCATGGCTTTTGCGTAGGTTTCTGCGTTTTCTACTGTTTTGCCGTCTTCCAATTTTGAATAGCGCGTCGCTAAAGCTCCAATAAGAGCGGCTTCACGATTTGAGGCACTATTTGCCAGTGTTTGCGCTTTTTGAACTGCGATCAAGCCGGCGGCACCGCGCTTTGCATCGAAAGGTGCATTGATATTGCTGCCAAAGGATAGGCCTTCGCCCCAATAGCACATGGCGCAGTTTGCATCGATTTCTTGTGCTTTGCGAAAAGCGGCAATTGCTTCGTCGTGATTGAAGTTTGCCATATGCGCTAACCCAGTATCAAACCAGTGCTGTGCATCTTTATTGGATGTGGATATGGGATAGTGGAAAATTTTGGCAATATTGTTTGGAAGTGGGAAAGGCTTAGCAAAGTCGAAGCTTATTGATGTTTCCAGCAGTGTATCTTGTGATGATTGGGTCGTTTTTTGCGGGCCACCAGAGCATTGGCTTTGTGAGAGTATGAGAGGTTCTATAAAGGGTTTTTGTTCATGCGTGTTGTCATCTGTATTGAAGAATACGCAAGACGTTGCACCAAGCGCGCTTAACGCGATGCCTAACAGTTTTGTACGTGAATTTAGCATATGTCCATTTCCCCTTGTCCCAAGGTGAATAGTTAACGCTCAATTCATCGAAAAGTCTATGTTCAGCAGGTTCAAGATGGAATTATGTGAAATTGATTGGAATAAGCAGATAGAAAACCGGGGCGGTATGCTGCTCTGTTTATAAGTTAGTGTTTTGATTTTGTATTAATTATTATAACTTGTCCGTGATTTTCTTGGCGAGAAAATCAAAAACCCGTCGCACACGAAGGTTGGTCTTTAATTCTGAATGCGCGATGAGCCAGATGGGTAATCGCGCCATGGTGTTGGGTAAATCTATGCGGGAAACCAAGGGTTCAGCATCACCAATTTTGCGTTGAATGATACCTAGTCCATACCCAGCAACTACCATTTTCCAGCACACGACGTGATCATCGCTTCTGAAGGTAAAAAATTCCCGATCGACGTCGATCCCATGTTTTTTCATGGCAGTAATCAGGAGAGCAATGTCTTTTGTATCAAACCCCACCACATTATGGGAAAGTAAGTCTTCTCCTGTTTGTGGAGCTGGGTGTCGGTTTAGGTATTCTTTGGCACCATACAGACCAAATTCCATGTCTCCTAGTTTGCGCGCAAAGAGATTTTCTTGAGTAGGGGTTGCCATTCTAATGGCGATATCAGCTTCTCGGCGAACAAGGTTTTCAGTCCTGTTTGACGCGACAAGTTCAATATCTATCATAGGTTCTTCAATACGCAGTTCGCTAATGATCTCTGGAAGAATATAGGTTGCTGTCATAGTTGCAGCTGTTACCCGAACAGTGCCTGATATGGCCTGGTCTTCTCCTTCTGTCGCCATTGACAACTGACCCGCTGCATCGGCCATGTTTGAAGCGTGTCGGAGGACATCAATGCCTTTTGTCGTTAGTTCAACGCCGCTCACTAAACGGTCAAAGAGACGGGTTTCAAGTTGTTGTTCCAGCATAGTGATGTGGCGACTTAGCGTAGCTTGGCTGCCATTTGTTGCACGAGCCGCAGCTGAGAAAGAGCCATATTCGCAGACGTTTACGAATGATTGCAGGAGAGACCAGTCTATATTTTTCATCGTTATCTATCCAATAATGGATGGGATCATTCGTTTTTCTCACATTGTTATAGCAAAGGTGAATATCAATATCAAAAGTGTCAAGAAAATTCGCATGGAGAAAAACGATGAATAAATTTCAAAATATATTGGCTCTTACCGCTGCTTTTGCGTGTTTTACACTCAGCGCCAAAGCAGAAGTGACTGAAGAAATTGAGTTTTCCTATAATCCGAACATTTCCGCAGAAGCCAATTATGTTGACCTTAGAAGGACTGCAAAACGTGCTTGCCGTGATCGGACTTATTTTCATCCATATAAATTGGAGCTGGCTTGCCGTGGCGATCTTCTTGATCAAGCCATAGCAGCTATTAACGCCAAATCATTGTCTGCGCATCATCAGCAAATTAGTCATGGTGAGACTTTAACAATTGCAGCGCGTGAGCAATCGGTCATATCCAAAATGAAGCCCTAAATAGGCTATGTTTTTAGCGTTATAGAAACAAAAAACCCGCTCAGCTTGCGCTAGGCGGGTTTAGTTATTCGGTCTATGCCATTATCCCAAAATGGGAGAATTAAGTTTGATGCAGTTGCAGCTTAAGCTGCGTCTACAGCAATTTGAGGTGATGGGTCACGAAGAACGTAACCACGGCCCCAAACAGTTTCGATGAAGTGGTCACCGCCTGTTGCTTTTTGTAGCTTTTTACGAAGCTTACAAATGAACACATCGATAATTTTCAGTTCTGGCTCGTCCATGCCGCCGTAAAGGTGGTTTAGGAACATCTCTTTTGTCAGGGTTGTACCCTTGCGCAGAGATAAAAGCTCGAACATTTGATATTCTTTACCAGTCAAGTGAACGCGTTGGTTCTTAACTTCAACTGTTTTGGCATCGAGGTTCACAAGGATATCGCCGGTGCGGATAACACTTTCAGCGTGGCCTTTAGAGCGGCGTACGATTGCCGTGATACGAGCGATAAGCTCGTCTTTGTTGAATGGTTTTGTGAGGTAATCATCCGCCCCATAACCAAGAGTTTTGACTTTAGCTTCGATGTCAGGGTTACCTGACAAGATCAATACAGGTGTATTGATGCGCGACATGCGCAGCTGTTTCAAAACTTCATAACCAGAAATGTCTGGCAATGATAAATCTAGAATTATGAGGTCGTATTCATAAACCTTACCTAGGTCTACGCCTTCTTCCCCCAAATCCGTTATGTAGATGTTAAAGCCAGCGGCTTTCAACATTAGGTCAATGCTGCGTGCAACCGCATCATCGTCTTCTATCAACAAGACCCGCATAAGGCTCTCCCGAATCACTTCCGTTTATATCAACGTATTAACCATTAACAATCAAGCATATTAACTCTTTAAGAATAGTTAACGCGTCTTCACACCTCTTTGCGATACCTTAATTAAAGCACGTAAAGTTGTGAAAAAATTCCACTTATTTTTTGTAAAATTTCCTAAGAGAATCGCTTTCGTTAACTCATGCTTAGTGCAATGGGCACATTCTGCCGAGTCAGAAAAGTTAGAAAATTTCGCTTGTCATATCTTGACATAAAGCGACTCGGTGAGGGTTCAGAACACGTGCTTCAACAGGCTATCAAAGATATTAAAAATATTGAAAAACAAATGTTTGAGGGTCGAGTTGTGGCTGTTGAAGGCTTGCGAATCGAAGCGACTGGACCTGCTGAAGCATTGCGCTTAGGTGCTTATGCTCGCTTTGGAAACAAGGAAGGCCCGCGTGGTGAGCTAGTCGGATTTGAAGGTGAGCGCGCCGTTTTCCTCGCATGTGATGATGTAGATGGTTTGCGCCCAGGGGCTGCAGTGTGTTTTTCTGCAGATGATGCAATTGTTAGGGTGTCAAATTCTTGGTTGGGCCGCGTTGTTGATGCTTTTGGTGCGCCAGTTGATGGTGGTTTACCATTAGCGCAAGGCTCAATTTCGCGGCAAATTAAGGCTGTGCCACCTGCTGCGCACTCAAGAGCGCGGGTTTCTGAGCCGATGTCATTAGGAGTGCGAGCACTTGATGGCTTTGCACCATGTGCAGTGGGACAGCGTATGGGCCTCTTTGCTGGATCGGGTGTGGGTAAATCAACTTTGATGTCGATGCTGGCAAGGAATGCACAAGCTGATGTCGTGGTGATTGGCTTGATCGGTGAACGTGGCCGTGAGGTAAGAGAATTTGTTGAAGACACACTAGGAATTGAAGGTTTGGCGCGTTCTGTTGTTGTGTCTGCTACATCGGATGAAACTGCGCCGCGCCGTAGACGGGCGGCATGGATGACAATGGCGGTTGCTGAACATTTTAGAGACCAAGGTTATAAAGTGTTGTGTTTGCTGGATTCCGTAACCCGTTTTGCGATGGCGCAAAGAGAGATTGGGTTGGCCGCAGGTGAACCGCCAACGACCAAAGGGTATACGCCATCTGTTTTTTCTGAACTTCCTAAATTATTAGAGAGAGCGGGGCCGGGGAAAATCGTACCAGCTGGACAGCCTCAAGGCCAAATAACGGGTTTATTCACTGTGCTTGTGGATGGCGATGATCACAATGAGCCGGTCGCTGATGCCGTACGTGGTATTCTCGATGGGCATATTGTGATGGATCGTAAAATTGCAGAGAGAGGGCGCTATCCCGCGATAGATGTGCTTAAATCTTTGTCACGATTGGCAAGCCATCTTTATACGCCAGAAACAGCAGAAATTGCGAGGCAGGCTCGCCGGTTGATGTCGCTTTATTCTGATATGGAAGAATTGGTGCGGATTGGTGCATATGCGCGCGGGGCAGACCCAGAAGTGGACCGGGCTGTGCAGTTATCTCCTGATATAGAAAAAATATTGACGCAGCATGTGAATGAAAATTCTCCTCCTGAGGAAACATTTGCGATGCTGGCTCAGGTTTTGGGAATGAATGCTGAAGCGGCACCAAATCCACATATTCATGCCGCAGAAGCTGCGATGGCAGCGCAAGGGGGAGAGCGCCGGAGTGAAAATCGGGCATCTCTCGCACGTCAATTAGGCGGCAATTAAACGCAATACCTTTACCTATTTTTTGTAATTTTAGCTCAGAAATATTTGTATGAAATCTCTTCCGACACTCATAAAACTTGCCCAAAGAAATATTGATATGATTGCTGTGGAAATCGCAAAATCACAGGCGCATATTGAAGAATTGAGAATGAAGAAGGCCAGCGGTCAAGCGAAGATGGATGTTGAGCAAGCCATGGCAGAAGATGAGCTTGACTTGAATATGTTGGGTAGCATGCCCGCATATATTGCACGTCAAAAATGGGAGAATGAGCGGATTGAAGCAAAGATTGCTGAAATCGAGCAGAGTATTTCCCACGTTAGGGAAAGACTGATCCTTGCTTACCAAGAAAAATCCAAATTAGAGAATTTGGAAGCTAAGTATGACTTTAGGGCGAAGCAAGATTTAAATACCAAAGAGCAGGCTCAGCTAGATGAAGCTGCATTAACGCGGCGCGCTTAAGACTTTTGCTGTTTCTTCATGTGAAGGTTTTGCGGTGATAGGGTATTTTCGTTTATACCACTCCAGTTAAATGAGATATCTCTGGGGGGAGGCAACTGATCTGCTGTTTCTGTGTTTGAATTCATAAATTGAGCAAACGCTAAAGCAGCTGTCGGAGCGAGTGGTCGGCTAAAATAATAGCCTTGAATGTAATGCAGGTCCAGGTCTGTCACGAGCTGTAATTGTCTTTCTGTTTCGACACCTTCAACAACACAATCGAGATTGAGGTTGCGACATAAGTCAGCAATCGTACGGACGATGTTGCGATCAGCAGGCTTTTTGGCCATATCCTTGATAAATGCACGGTCGATTTTAAGACGGGTGATTGGCATTTTCTGCACATAGCTGAGACTTGAATACCCTGTCCCAAAATCATCAAGTGCGAGTGAGAAGCCTTGTTTGCGGATATAGTGCAGAGATTCAATGACTCGGTCATAATCCTGCATAATCATGGTTTCTGTTATTTCAAAGACAATACGAGATGGCGCAATCCCAGCTTCTTCAACAATAGAAATGAGGCGTTGCAAACAAGTGGGGGATGATAAAAGCACAGCTGAAAGGTTGAATGCCATATAGATATCTTCAGGCCAATCTTGCATGCTTTCCAGTGCGCGCTTCAACAAAATGTTGGTTAAAACTCGGATACTGCCAGCTTGCTCTGCCGTTGTGATAAAATCTACAGGTGAGACTTGGCCGAGAACTGGGTTATACCAACGTGCTAGGGCTTCAAAACCGGCGACACGGTTTTGGCTTGTATCTATAATCGGTTGAAATTCGACATATAATTCTTGTTCTAAATTGGCTTCTGTAAGGCCTTTTTCTAGTGCTAAGGCATCTCTTATTGAATCTTCATGCTGCTCTGAGAAAAATATTGGTACACCTTTAGAGTGTTGTTTTGCATAGCATAGAGCATAATCTGCGCGGTCGAATAATGTGGAGCGTGCATCACCTGCACGTGGGAAACGCGCTAATCCTATTGTTCCGCCGATATTTGCTGTGCCTTCCTCTAATTTGAAAGGTTCCCGAAGGGTGTTGCAGATGTCCGCAGCTCTTTTTAACATCGTTTGGTCATCGTCCGGCTTTAAGAAGAGCAAACCAAACTCATCTCCACCTAAGCGGCCAACGATAACATTTTCTCCTATACGTTTTGATAGGCGTCGAGCTGTGGACTTTAGCAGATGATCTCCTGCTGAATGGCCAAAAACATCGTTGACTGGTTTAAATCCATCCAGGTCAAGGAGGGCCAAAACAAATTCTTGGTTTGTTTCTTGGTAATCTTCTATTGTGTCATCAAGAGTTTGAAAAAAGCTACGACGGTTTGGTAATTTTGTGAGCGGGTCCGTATTTGCAAGTCTCATTGTTTTTGAATTCAAATGCGCTAGGCGTTTACTCTGGCCAAGCAGCGCAGCTTGATGACGAACAATATCTGTAAGACTTTTATCTTGGCTCAAAATTGCTAGATGTAGGACACCGGCAACCATAGCCAAATTTAGAGCTGATGCCATATATACTGGGTCTTGCTGTATCAACAGATAAATCACAGTTAATGGGATGTTGGATAGCAGCATAGCTTTAGCTGCTTGTGGAACGGCCAGTAGTGTCATTGCACCACCCACAACAGTTACGCCAGTGAAGAGTAGGACTAAGCCACGTAATCCACCATCGCCAGCCTCAAATAAATAGGTGCTCCAGCAAAAAACAAGTAATCCGATAACGGGAGATAGTTTTACAGACAGTTTTAGTCGAGAAACTATTTGCTTGTCCGTCAGAATAGATCCTTTATTTTTGAATGCTTCTGGTGCGCGAACGCAAGCAATTATCAAGAACAGAAAAGCGACGGGAAAAAGTGTATATGCAGGAAGTAGATGCATATGTGTGAAACTCATGCCGAAGCTAGCAAAAGTAAGCAGCAAGTATCCTACAGGTAGTTGTCTTTTGATAGCATCGTAGCGAGCGCGGTTTATTTCCGGCTCGTCTTCACGTATCTGAAATTGTGATACTATTTTTGTAATCAACACGGTTTACCCCTAAGTTTAGGAGTACAATCTATATTATTATGTTTAATTTCTATGTTAGATTGAGCTGTTGAATTGTATGAACAGTATTTACTCTTATTTTAATAATTGCATCACTGAACAATAAAGATAAAAAAACCGCTCTGTTAAGAGCGGTTTTTCTTTTGTCTATCTTTTAAAACTAACTTGCTTCGGCGATTGAATCAGCTCCACCGCGTAAAATTGCTTCCGCAATTTGTTCAGCATCAATAGCTGCCTGAGCATTGGGGTAAATTGATAGAAGTGTCTTCTGTGTACGGATAGCTTCGCGGACTTTAGAGTCACGAAGAACAATACCAGCCAATGGTGGACGGAAGCCAAGGAAAGTCTGACTTGCACGGGCCAAGGCTTCATATGTACGACGCCCAGCAACGCGAGTATCT
This sequence comes from Hirschia baltica ATCC 49814, assembly GCF_000023785.1. NCBI lineage: Bacteria > Pseudomonadati > Pseudomonadota > Alphaproteobacteria > Hyphomonadales > Hyphomonadaceae > Hirschia > Hirschia baltica. Next base: position 2,373,782 of record NC_012982.1, on the reverse strand, counting down.
GCCATGTTGACTGCAATCCAAGGTGTGACGCTTGGTGCGTATCCACGAAGCACTTTGATAAATGCATATGCATCTGTCATTGATGTGGGTTCGTCATTGGCGACGACGAGGGCACGGTCGGCAGCCCTTGCTAGGCGCATAACGTTAGCATCAATACCGGCTGCAAGATCAACAAGTACCATATCATATTGCATGGCTAATGTTGTGAGACCTGCTGCAAGTCTTGCTGCATCGTCTTTTGGAAGTTCGGCCAATACACCTGAACCTGAACGACCGGGTAGGACATCAAATCCACCTTGAGTGCCTGCGCCGCCATTAACTGGGGTTACAGCATCGTCAAGTTCTACCCATCCAGCCATAACAGCGGCTAAGTCGGTGTCAGGTGCGATACCCAATTGAACATCAACATTTGCACAACCAAAATCGCCATCAATGAGGAGAGTTCTTTTTCCTGCTTTTGCAAAGGAAGCAGCGAGAGTTGTAGACAGCCAAGTCTTACCCACGCCGCCTTTTCCTGAAGCAACAGCCAAGATCTGAGCTGGCGCAATGCGGGGCGCTGAGGACATGTGTCCTGATTTTTTGCCAGAGAACGACATTATGCAGCTCCTCTATATGACATGTTAGATCCTGATCCATTATCTGGGGCGGTTTCTAGGAGTAGCCTTGCGATTCGCAAAGGTGTCGCTGGAATTAGCCCATTTGATATAGAATGCGTCAAACTTAGTTGAGCGATGCTTAACCGCGATGAAGAAATTGCAGCAAAAGCACCACCTCTACGTCTTACTACATCTAATTTAGTTAAAATTGCCCTTCTAACACCAACACTTGCGAAAGCACGTGCATTATCTTCCAGATCTTCAGGATGTCCTTCTGCGGACATAACTAAAATTGGTTCGACATCTACATTGTAGAGAAGGTTGCGAAGGCGGGCGATTTCATTGCTATCAACTGGGTTAAATGCTGGACCATCTATCACGAGTTTGCGCTCTGATGGCGTTCTCGCTGCCAGATGTTTTTGGAGTGCTTCAGGAGATTTAAACAAACCAACATCTGGGCGGCCAACATAAGCTGACAATCTAGCGTGACCACCTGCTGCATCAAAATCAGCAGACGTCGCTTTTAATCCAAGGGGGGAATTGCGGGTAACAGCGGCAAGTTTTGCGGCTGTAGATGTTTTACCACAACCAGGAGCGCCCACGAGAAGAATTGATTTACGCGTATCTGAATGAATTGGAGAAAAAGACAAGACGCCTTCAAGTCCAGCTGCCATTGCTGGACCAGCATCTGCTGTATTGCCCATTAATTTAAGGCCAGCATTGGTGACTATGTCAGTAAACCCACTAGGTGCACCATGCCAATTCATGACATCGCGGATGCGGTCACGTGTTGTATGGTCGAAGGTTGGCCGTGTTTCGGAGAAAATTGGTGTCGCGAAACGTGCATTCGGTGCGCGCTCAACTGCGGCTCTCACTTCCACACAACCAGGTTCATTGCGGGTAGAGAGTATTACCGCATCCGAGCCTAATTCTGCCCGCATTTTTTCCATGGCTTCTTCCACGGTGGCTGCGGAGAATAGTTTCATTCTCATGGTAGTGGCCTCCTGATTGGCATTTTGAGTTTAATATACTGACTGGTCATATCGGGGTTACTTTTCTAGATTGACCCTGCACCGCGTAAACGGGCTTTGGGGTGAATTTCATTTTGGCTCATGACGACGGTTTGTGCGCGGAAACGTTCAACAAGTGAGCGCACATATGGACGGATCGGGGCAGATGTGAGGAGAACTGGTGTATCTCCAGTTTGTGCCGCTGCTTCAAACACGCGGCGCATTTCATTTACAAACTCGTGCAATCTTGATGGCTCTAACGCGAGCTGACGCGCGCCGGGTTCACCAATGAGTGCTTCAGCAAATGATTGTTCCCAAGCTGGTGAAAGGGTGACAACTGATAATTGGCCATCATGAGCTTGGTTGGCATTACAAAGTTGGCGCGCAAGGCGAGTGCGCACATGTTCTGTAATTTGCATGAGATCTGTTGAGGCACCTGATGCTTCAGCAATTGCTTCAAGTATTGTTGCAAAATCGCGTACAGATATTTTCTCACGTAGTAAGTTTTGAAGGACGCGCTGAATACCTGACATTGTAATTTGGTTGGGCACGATGTCTTCTAATAGCGCTTTTTGAGCCGCTGGAAGATCATCTGTTAGCTCTTTCAAGGCGGTGAAAGACATAAGGTCGGCCATGTTGTCCTTCACCAATTCAGTGAAGTGCGTGGTGAGTACTGTTGCAGCATCTACAACAGTATACCCATTCATTGCGGCTTCTTCTTTATATGACTTATCAATCCAAACGGCTGGAAGCCCAAAGACAGGTTCTTTTACGCGCTCACCAGCAATTGGGGCGGCAGCGCCAGAAGCATCCATTGCTAGATCCATCAAGGGGCGAAGTGCACCAGATCCAGATTCCACTTCCTTGATCATGATGCGGTAGTTTTCCGAACCAATTTCTAAATTGTCGACAATGCGAACTTGCGGCGCGATGAAACCAAACTCAGATGCGACTTGGCGACGAACAGCTTTTATCTGATCTGTGAGTTTGCGACCTTCTGATTCATTGATCAGTGAAAGCAGACCAAAGCCCAATTCGACTTTCAACTCATCAACAGCAATGCTGTCACTGATTGGTGCTTCTTCTGTTGGTTTGCGAGCATCTGAAATGATTTCGTTTTCTTTGATCTCTTTGGCTTTGGCCGTTGCTTCTCTTGCTGCGGCAGCTCTCCATGCACCATATCCAGCGCCTCCAGCTAGGAGGAAGAATGGGATAATTGGCATTCCGGGTAAAAGACCAGCAAAAGCGGCAATTCCTGCGACCATGGATAATCCTTGCGGAGAAGCCATGAGTTGTATTCCGAGTGCTTTGTCTGTTGACCCATCAACACCAGCTTTCGATACAAGCATACCAGCAGCGACTGAGATGATGAGTGCTGGGATTTGCGATACCAGACCATCACCAATTGTTAGCATTGTGTATGTTTGAGCGGCTTCTGTGAATGGTAGGCCTTTTTGTGCTACACCGATTAGAATACCACCGATAATGTTGATGATCGTGATGAGGAGACCAGCCATAGCGTCTCCCTTCACGAATTTGGACGCACCATCCATTGCTCCGAAAAAACTGCTTTCGCCTTCAAGTTCTTTACGACGCGTGCGTGCTTCATCTTCGTTGATCATACCAGCTGATAGGTCAGCGTCGATCGCCATTTGCTTACCGGGCATTGCATCTAGGGTGAAACGTGCTGCGACTTCGGCGATACGGCCTGAACCCTTGGTGATAACCATGAAATTTACGATCACGAGGATAATGAAAACAATCACGCCGATCACGTAATTGCCGCCCATTACGAAAGATCCGAATGTCTTGATGATACTACCCGCGGCTTCTGGTCCTTGATCACCTTTTGACAAGATGAGGCGCGTGGAGGCCATGTTCAGTGCGAGGCGGAGCATAGTTGCAAGTAACAATACCGCTGGGAATGAAGAAAATTCCAGAGGCTTTTGGATAAGCAAGGCTGTCATCAACACTAATACAGAGAATGTGATGGAAATAGCCAGCATGAAGTCGAGCAGAAATGCTGGAAGCGGAACGATCAGCATGACGATCAATGTCATCACACCAAGCCCTAGCGCGACTTCACCTTTGGCCGCACCTTTTGCGATGGCGTTGAAATCCAACCCACCAAAAGAAATGCCGCTTGTGTTATTACTTGCTTCAGCCATGAATTTTAGCCTGCTGCCCGTGTTTCACCAGGAGCTGCTACTTCAACTCCGGCGTCTGTGTATGTGCGAAGTTTGTTGCGGAGGGTACGAATTGAAATACCCAAAATGTTGGCGGCGTGTGTCCGATTTCCCAAACAATGATCTAAAGTAGATAGGATTAAGTCTTGTTCTACTTCAGCAACAGTGCGTCCAACCTGCACACTTGCTAGGCCAGCAGTGATGGCTGTGTGTGCTGTTTCTGTGGCACGTTGCACAGTTAGGTCAATTTGAGATTCGTAATTGCTGTGACCTGTTGAACTTGAAAGAGGAGCACCATCTGGTGTGCGAATGGCGTCAGCTTCGATGACGGGGCCGCGTGATAATATGACAGCGCGGTGCATTGCGTTTTCAAGTTCACGCACATTACCGGGCCAGCGTGAGCTGTTGATTTGTTCGCGCGCTTCATCAGATAGCTCTTTATTAGGTAAGCCATTTGCTGCGCTATATTTATCAATGAAGAAATCAGATAGTTTTACTAAATCTGAGCGGCGTTCACGCAAAGCTGGAATACGGAGGTTCATCACGTTCAAGCGATAAAGAAGGTCTTCCCGGAAATCACCAGAACGAACAGCTTCGGCAAGGTCACGATTTGATGTTGCTACAATACGGATGTCGACTTTTACTGGCTTGTTGCCGCCAACACGGTCAATTTCACGCTCTTGGATAGCACGCAAAAGTTTGGCCTGAAGGCGCGCGTCCATTTCGGAAATTTCATCAAGGAGGAGTGTACCCCCATTGGCTTCTTCAAATTTACCAATGCGGCGTGTCATTGCGCCTGTGAACGCGCCTTTTTCATGTCCGAATAACTCCGATTCCAGCAAGTTTTCTGGAATAGCTGCACAGTTTACTGAAATGAATGTTTTACCAGCACGGCGAGATTTTTGGTGGACAAAGCGCGCCATGACTTCTTTACCGACACCGCTTTCACCTGTGATTAATACAGAAGCATCGGAAGGAGCTATTTGTTCGGCAAGTTCGACAACTTGCATCATGGCAGGATCAGACGCGATCATTGTGCGTTCGTCTTCTGATACCGCAGACAGAACAGCTGCTATTAGCTCTGCATCGGGTGGAAGGGGAATAAATTCGCGTGCACCTGCGTGGATTGCTGATGCAGCAGCATCGGCATCGGCTTCTACACCACAAGCGACAATAGGTGCAGCGATGTGTTCAGTTTGAAGCGCCTCATAAAGCCAAGCAATGTCAGCTTTGACATCAATCATGACAAGATCAGCGCCATGTCCAGCACGAAGTGAATCAAGTGCGATTGCAGGGGAGGCGGCGTGAGAAACTTGAGCGCCGCGCTCGAATGCAATCTTCGTCGCGGCGGATAGCTGCCCACCCAAATCTCCAATAATCAAAACGCGCATATTGTATTCACTTTCAAATTGTTTTGCTTACGCAAAGTATTCTTATATTGGCTGCTGATGATTCAGCGTTTCGATGGCGATTAACCGCCTGCATTCTTAATAATCTCTGTCATTGTGACACCTAGGCGGTCATCGACGACAACGATTTCTCCACGAGCGACAAGTCGAGAATTAACATAAATATCAATAGCTTCACCGACTCTTCGGTCTAGTTCGAGAACTGACCCTTCACCAAGGTGCATCAGTTCAGATACTTCCATGGTTGTACGCCCAATAACGGCTTGCACGGAGACGGGCACGTCAAACATGGGGGCAAGGTCAGCTGCGAATTTTTCACGTCTTTCTGCTTCTTCTTCCGCAGAAATTGGTTTTGCTAGAACTTTGCCAGTCGCTTCAAGTTCTGGAAGGTTTAAATCGTCTGTTGCCATTTTATGCTCCTAAAACTCTACAATTATGCCGCGCCGAACAAATCGAGTTGGTCTTCGATTGGGTCGGATTTGCGGTTGTTTAAGCAGTCTTCGACAGTCTTGGTTATTGCGTCACGGTTAAACTCAGCAGCACCGCCTTGAAATTCGATGCGCCAGTCGCCCGGGCGGGCTGCTGGATCGGTGACAAAATGTAGACGTTCAGCAATGTCTGGCATGTTTTCCAAACGCATTTTGATTTGGAGCTCAGCATCTGGTGCGATTGTTACGATCAAGCGAGGTTCAGCGCGTAATTGTTTACAGGCTTGAGCAACAGCTTCTTCCGCCGCAGCATGACCATTTTCATCTAAGGCACGTCCAGCAATTATTTCTGATGCGGCCATGGCTAGATCAATTGCTTCATTTCTTAGAGAGAGTGCAATCTGCGAGACGACTTGCTCAGAAGGAGTAAGGTTGGCTGCAATGGTTTCAAGAGCTGTGGCGATGCGCGCTTCGATACTGCCCATAACCGCAGCTTGGGTGTTTTCGCGGGCTTGATTAACTTCCAGCTCGACATCTTCAACGCGTTTGAAGTCTGGTTTTTTACCAGTTAATACTTCACCAGAAGGCGTGAATTCAGTAAGAAATTCAAAGGGTTTAGCTTCTTTCATGTTCTCATACCCTCCTAGTAAACCAGCTCATCTTCAGCGCCGCCGTCGGCAAGCATGATTTCACCACGTTCAGCAAGTTCTTTTGCTTGATAGACCATGTCTTGTTGAGCGCTATCGACATCTTTAAGCTTTACCGGCCCCATGGAATTCATGTCTTCTTTCAAGATTTTTGCGGCCCGCTCAGACATGTTGGAAGTGAACAAGTCCTGCATTTCTTCATTGGCACCTTTGAGAGCAAGCGTTAGCTTGTCCTTTGGAACTGCTTTTAGAAGTGTTTGAATGCCACCTGGGTCCAGTTTTGATAGGTCATCAAAGACGAACATAAGAGAACGAATTCTTTCGGCTGCTTCTTTGCTTTTTTCTTCAAGCGCTGTCATGAAACGGCCTTCAGTCTGGCGATCAAAAGCATTGAAAATATCTGCCATTTGCTCATGACTGTCGCGTTTAGAAGTGCGCGCGAGATTGGTCATGAACTCTGTACGAAGGGTGACCTCAATTTTTTCAATAATGTCACGTGCAACGGGCTCCATGCGAAGCATGCGCTGCATACATTCAATTGCAAAATCTGGCGGCAGACAGGCAAGAACTGCTGCAGCGTGGTCAGATTTAATTTTTGAGAGAACAACAGCCACTGTCTGTGGGTATTCATTCTTGAGATAGTTCGCGAGAACAGTCTCAGATACATTTCCAAGCTTATCCCACATGGTACGACCAGCTGGTCCGCGGATCTCTTCCATAAGAGAGTCAACTTTTTCACCTGGAAGGAATTGTGCAAGTAGTCGCTGTGTTTGCTCGAAATTACCTGTGATAGAGCCAGAAGTAGAAAGTTTACCAACAAATTCAATGATCAAGTCTTCAACCAAAGAGGACTGAACAGCGCCTAGAGTCGACATTGCTGAAGACACATCACGCAGCTCTTCATCATCGAGCGCTTCCCAAATGGGGCCTGTTTCTTGACCGAGTGCGAGTAGCAGGATGGCAGCTTTTTCAGCTCCTGTTAGTTTTTTTCCATCGGCGGCGGCTTGCTGAATAGCTTCCCGCTTATTCATGGTTTTGAGAGCTTCTTCTGCTTCTGCTGCTAGATTGCTCATGCTGCGTCACTCCCTACATGGTCTTCAGATAGCCATGCTCGGATGATTTGAATTGATTCATCAGGGTGGCTTTCGACAACTTCGGAAATTTTCTTTACAGAAGATGCATTCACTTTCCCGCTAATGCGCGCGACATCTAGGCCAAATTGGTCATCCTCTGTAATTTGGCCGTTGCCGCCATCTCCAGATCCGGGGAGAACGAGGTTTTCTGATAAGGTTACCTTCTGAGCAGCATTTCCTGATCCACCCGGGAGTTTTGCTTCTCCGACATAGAAAGAATCTCCGCTTTCCGCGGACGGGCTCATCAAGCCTTTTACGAGAGGACGTAAGACAAAGATGATGAGCAGCACGGCACCTACAAATAGGGCTGCTAATTCAGAAATGCGCATGATGTCATTTTTAGTTAGGCCCAACATACCGGGATCTTCAATCGCAAGATTGACCGAAGATTCAGGGCGCATGAATGATACATTGACGACTTCAACAATGTCACCGCGCGCTTCGTCATACCCAACAGCAGATCTCACGAGTGTTTTTATGTTTGCAATTTCTTCTGGGGTGCGCGGTGCAAATGTTGCTTCAGTTTCATCAGCTCCGGGAACACGTACATCATCCAATGCAACAGCAACTGAAATCTTACGAATACGCCCACCTTCAGTGATTTCTGTTTTTGTGGTTTTTGAGATTTCGTAATTTGTAGTCTCTTGCAAATGGTTTGTTTCTGCTTGTGATGTTGGATCGGCAGGTCCGTCCGCAGCCGTGCCAGCAGGAATGTTGTTTTCAGCTGTCACAGCACCAGCAGGCTCAGTTGAAGACTCGCGTGAAGAATCCTCAGTTGTTGTGGATGAGCGGATAACTCGTCCTTCTGGGTCAAAAATTTCAGAGCTCTGTGTGATGCGATTGAAGTCTATATCAGCAGCCACTTGAACACGAGCCGCACCTGGGCCTGTGACGCTTTCGACAACTGATAACACTTTGTTGCGGATCTGATCTTCTATGCCTGTTTGGCGTTCGTCAGCAGACCCGCCAGAAAATCCATTCTCACTATTTTCAGCACCAGCAGCGAGGAGGCGGCCTTTGTCGTCAAGGAGCGTGATGCGGTTCACTTCAAGATTGGGCACTGATCCAGCGATTAGGTTTCTTATTGCGCGCACTTGAGACGGCAACATGCCTCGACCTGCTACAGATATAACCACGGATGCTGATGGTGTTTGTGTGCCGCGCTCGAATAGGCGTCTTTCTGGAAGAACAAGGTGAACGCGCGAGCCGCGAATATTGTCTAAAGAGGAGATTGTTCTAGCAAGTTCCCCTTCAAGGGCGCGGACACGGTTTATGTTTTGAACAAAGCTGGTTGTGCCCAGAGCTTCAGATTTGTCAAAGATTTCATAACCCATAGCTCCGCGCGTCGGCAAACCTTCTTCGGAAAGCATCATGCGAGCATCAAGAACTTGGTCTCGATTAACAAAGATGGAAGCACCATCACCGCGAATTGTGTAGCTGATATTTGCTTGGTCTAGGCGGCCTGAAATTTCCGCTGATTCAGTTAAATCTAGTCCAGAATAAAGAAGAGCTTCATCTGCCCCACCGCGGAGCATAATGAAACCAAGACCAGCACCCACCAACGCCACAACCATAAGCGCAGCAATAATGCGCATTTGTCCGCCATTTGTGATCTTTTTTATTATGGAAACTGTTTCAGCCATCTTCTACCCGGTAATTCTTGCACCCCGAACAGGGGTCGTTAGGCAATAATTTCCCAGCAGGATGTAAACGTCTTATTAACAAGGGTGAAAACAGCGGTATTTGTTTTAATTTTTTGAATTTAACACAGCCCCAAATAGCATTATGCCCTGACTTCTAAGAAATCAGGGCATAATAGATGGATGCATCTTTTCAGAAAATGTCGATTTCCATCACGCTTTGGTGGAAAGCAGCGTGATATCAGTCATCAATTCTTATTAGGCGCGATAGTTTTGTAAGCGAGTGGTGCGTAATCCTTTTACACCGAAGCGATCGTACAATGCTTCCCATCCTTCATATTCTTCAGATGAAATTTTGTAGCGAGCTAATGCTTCTTCGCGTGTTAATAGGTCGCCACGAACTGCCGCAACGACTTCTGCTTTACGACGGGTTACCCAACGCTTGATGTCTGGTGACGGGAGGTCCGCCAGCGTGAGTGTTTTTCCGTCGGGTCCGATAACTGCCGCGCTTTTCGCGTTCTGGGTCAGCATAGAATTCCCTTTCCTTGGTCTGGTCTATGCTGAGGACAATACTACAAGTGTTTTAAGTTCAGACTGAAGTTAATGTGTGGGTTTTGTTGAAAATTTGAAGAATAAAAAAAGACCCCAGAGACTCTTTAGTTGTCTTTGGGGCCTTTTTTGTTTCAATTTGGAGCAAAAAGCACTTTGAACGTGCAATTTCCTTAATTAGTTATCTTTTGATACTAATAAGCTCATTCAACATTTCGTCTGCGGTCGTAATAATTTTTGACGCCGCTGAATACGCGCGTTGCGTAACGATAAGGTTGGAGAATTCTTCAGCAAGGTCGACAGTTGAAGATTCAAGTGCACTAGAGATGACCTCACCAGCTTCTCCAGACTTGGGCGCTCTAAGGTTCATGTCGCCAGTTTCAGGGCCTGAACGGTAGCTGCCGCCGGCTTGTGCGATCAGACCACCTTCATTTCCGAAAGTCGCCACAGGAACTTGGAAAATTTTACGGCTAAAACCATTCGTATATTGCGCGATAACAACACCGTCTTCATCGACATCGACTGAGGCTAGTGATCCAAAAGGGACACCGTCGACAGTAGATGTATCAAGAATAGAATCTGATGAATATTGAGTAAGTCCAGTCGTGCTATTCCCGTTTCCTAAATCTAATTGAATATCTTGCGCTTCGATACCCAATCCATCCGCCCAGCGAGGTGTTGTTCCTACTGAAGCAGGATCAGATGCTCCAATACTGATTGACCCTTCTGGGTCAAAACCGTCGGCAAGCGCATTTGTTGCAACTGGATCAATTAAACCAGATGCAGTGAATATCATTTTACCATTAGCAAGAAGACCGTCGGTTACACCTTCAATATCTGTTGATGGGGTGACGTAGGCTTCTACTTCCCATTCGTTCGCATTGGCCGTTTTTAAGAAAGAGAAGTTAACCGTGTGACGTCCACCTTTGGAGTCATAGACTTCCAACGGTGTCGTGAAGTCGGGTGTGATGTTTCCTGCCGCCATATCGCCAGCTGTATATGTCGCGGGATTTACTTCTTGGTCTGCATTCAGGTTTGCTGTGATTGATAGATTTGCGGATGCTTCCGCGACACCACCATACCCAGAAACACGAACGGCAGAAAGGGCCGTAAGGTCGGTTGGGCTGGCATTGACGACTTGATCATTCACGATTGGCCAACCATATAGATATTGACCTGCAGTGTTTTTTAAATATCCACCTTCATCAGGAGCAAATTGTCCTGCACGCGTGTATGAGTATTCATCAAATGATGTTGCGTCGCCTCCGCGAGCTCTTGTGACGAAATAACCTTCACCGGAAATTGCCATGTGCGTTGAAACGGAGGAAGATTGCAACGTGCCTTGTTCGCGCATTAATGTCGTCGCAGTTGCCCTTACGGCACCAGCGCTGTATGAAGATTGATAATTTTGATTATTTAGCATAGCGGTAAAGTCATTGCGGATACGTTTGAATCCAACAGTGTTTACGTTTGCTATGTTTTCTGATGTGGCAGCCATAGCAGATGCGTTTGCACGTAGACCTGCTGTTCCTGCCAGTAATGCTGAACCTATACTCATGGCGGTATTCCTCTAAAAACTAACCCACTCTATTTCCCGATCCTTCTTTTGAGGCCGGGTCTTGAAAGGGCGCTTTTGCGCCATGTATCTACAGACTGCTTTTGCAATCCGGAACGTTTAAATGCGATTAACTCTGCATCACTCGCAGAATATCACTGTAACTAAAAATCCCAGCTTTGGTCGTAATCGCTGGACTGTCATATGAAAGGTCAACACCTGATACTGTTGTAAGTACGTTTGTTGATGTCGTGATTGAATTTGCTTCGCTGTCTTTTGCCGTGACACTGGCATAATAAACTTCGTCTTCATTCGCGATTGTGCCGTCACTTAAGGTGCCGTCCCAAACAAATTCATGGGACCCCGCGCTTTTCTCAGCAGGTTCTGAATAAAGCACTTTGCCGTTCTTATCTTGAATGTTGAACGTGGCTTCGGTGGCATCACTTGCAAGCGCGTAGCGCCAGCTCAAATCTTCACCAGAATATCCAGCACCTTGACTGTTGATTTCAACGCTTTGTCCTAGATAGCTGGACATAGCTGCACCTGTGGCGGAATTATTTGAAGCTATAAGTTGTTCAAGCGCATCATTTGTTTGGATTTGCTGTTCCACGCCAGAAAATTGCACAAGTTGGTTTGTGAATTCTGTTGAATCCGTTGGCTCCAGAGGATCCTGATTTTGCAACTGAGCTGTGAGCAAAGTAAGAAAAGTGTCGAAATCACTCGCGAGGGCAGATTGCGATTGAGCTGAGTTTGATGTCGAACCGCTACTTTGGTTTACGAAAGAGATTAGATCAGACAATGTTTTATATTCCTACTATCAAGCTGTAAGATCAACACGTGCGCGTGACCAAGCCGTTAATTTTGGCGTGATTTGACGAGGTAAATCAGCATTTTCTTCCGTTGCAGAGGAATTTGAAATGGATGCCTCGCCTTTATCGTCTGCCATTTGCTCAGCATCATCGTCTTTAAAGGTGAATGAACTATTTTCATCTGGAGACAATTCTAATTTTAGGCCATCTTCTGCGAGGTCTATGCCGACATCAGCCAATGCTGATTCAAGTGCTTTTGAACCACGTGATAATTCAGATAAGGCTTCAGCAGATTTAGCTGCGAGGACAACTGTCGCTCTTTTATCTTTCGTTATTTCTATCGAGACATTGATCTGTCCAAGCGCAGCGGGATCTAGGCGAATCTGGAATTGGTGACTTTTGCCATCCATGCGTTGGATCAGGCCGGCCCAGGCTTGCTGAGTGACGGAAGATGCATGACGTAATGTCGGCGGCAATTCCTGAGTTTTACCTGTAGCGGAGTTCGATGTTGTTGAAGAAAGATTGGTCTCTTCGCTTGATGGTTCTAGTCCTTCAAGTAATTCTGCATCTGGCAAACCGCTCAACAATTCTTGAACATTAGGAGGTTGAGCAGGCGTTGGGGCACTTGAAGTATTCGTCGCTGTTGTCGATGCTCGCGTAGCTGCCGGCGTTTGAGCTGAAGTATTAGAGCTTGCCTTATTGGGCTCAGAAGTCATTTCAGCTGCTGAAGCGTTTGATGTCGTCGTCGAACTTGAATTTGCATTTTCAATTTTAGCCGCAGTGCTAGATGCATTCGATGTTTTATTTGATTGAGCAGTCAAAGTCGTTGCGGCTGCGGTGACGGCTTGGCCATTGGATGCAGACAGAATTTGTGTTTGAGGCGTTGCTTGGTTTGCTACACCATTATCCATAGGAAGCTGTTTTGAAGGTTGAGCGGACTGAGACGTTTGAGCTTGTTGCGATAGCTGAGTTTGCGACTGAACTAATGTCTGAGACAGAGGTTGTGGCGATTGCTTTGAAGTGTGGGGCTGAGTCTGAGCTTCAGCGGGTGTTTTCGCTGTCGCTGGAGAAGAGGGTGTATCTTCTTGTTTTACAGCGGCATTCTTCAATATCTCTGTGGTTTGTTGTGCAGCGCTTTGGGCTGGAATCTGGACTGGTTTGGAAATTCCAGAATTTGATTCACCCATGTTAGCAGGAGTAATTGTTGACGAAGTTGATGCATTGGCATCAGAAACTGTCACGCCAGTGCTTGCATTTTGTGTCGGCACTGTGGTCTGGACGTCAACGGGTGTCGACTTATTGGTGATCACCTGTGCATTTTCTACGTTTGCCTGAGCGTTGCTATTTGCATTGATAACAGGTGAGGTGTTTGCCTGCATTTCAGCATTGCCTTGGGTGTTTTCAGTCGGCACCATATTTAATGTAATAAGTGCCGAGGCTGCTGCTGCGTCTGCCGTTTCGTTAGACGGTGATTGTTCTGCGCTTGTCTCACTTAGGTTTGTGTTGGCAGATTTAGTGACCAATAAGTGCTGGTTGAAAGCTTTATTTTCAGTCTGCATCGATTGCTTTTCGGTCTCTCCCTGCAGGAAAGATCGAAAATCGTTTTTTGACGCGTTAAATTTATTCGCAATTAGCGCACCGTCAGCTCTCTGCGTGGAGCTGTTGTTTGTTTTTTGCGCTGAAAAAAATACACCCTCAATCACGATAAAACTCACTTCAATTGATTATTATTTATGCTTTCGCATTTTCATTAACCATGTTGATGCAATTGGCGGGCCAGTAATAATTTTGCCTGAAACTTCCCTAAAAATCAGGATTCGGCGTTAACCTTTTTACTTCGAAATTGATAAAGCAGGCAGAAAATGCAGGGGCGTTTGTTGTGTGCGGCAGTTTCTGCCCAGAACGTGCATTGCCATGAATTTACCGACAAAAAATATGCTGTTTGGAGAAATTTATGGCTAATTTTCTGTAAATTTCAATTCTGGCCCGAAGCTTGCGATGAAGTCTTTACGCTGGAAATTATTCTAAGTGTAACCATCTTGCTAAATGCAGGTTGAAGTATAAAATTACTAGCAATATCAAATAGTTGTAGAGGTTATCGAATTTATTTCCAAAACGGTTTTTTGAGGTTCAAAGAATTCACTAGGCAAAAAACGCCCGGTAATCTTGGCCTACAGGGCACTAATATGCCCATCTGTTAGGAGGTGTGACATGAGTATAGGCAGCATAATGGCAACGAGCCTTTCAGCTCTGCGTGCAAATCAAAGTGCACTCAGCACTGTCTCCACCAATGTCGCAAACGTCAACACAGAAGGCTATACGCGCCTTGATACGCATTTTAATTCTTTAGGCGCGGTTTCTGGATCATTTGGGGTTGAGGTTAAAGTTCAGCGTGCCGCCGACAAGTTTCTAGCAGCTTCGGAAATGAGAACAGCTGCTACTGTAGGTGCGACTTCTGTTCTGGCTGGCTTTATGGACAGAGCACAAGGTTTACTCGGTAACCCATCTGATGGCGGTTCAGTCTTTGCTAGCCTCGATGCTGTGTTGGATTCTATGGGGTCTCTTGCTCTAGACCCTTCTTCTTCTCTAAGGCAGGGAAGTGCAATTTCTGATATTCAAAATATGCTCAATCAAGTTAATCAGACAGCTGATGAGCTTTCTGCGCTTCGAGAAGAAGCCAATGCTCAATTGCGGTCCGTCATTGGTGAAGCCAACACGTTGATGGAAACAATTGCAGAATTGAACACATCTATCCAGCAATCCAAGATCGCTGGTGTTGATGCGACACAGGCTGAGAATGAGCAAAGTATCCTGATTGATCGCTTGTCTGAGATTGTTGATGTTAGAGCGCAAGAACGTCCTTTGGGCGGCGTGGATTTGCGTACGACAAACGGATATCTTCTCGTATCTATGGAAGCGGCTAGCTTTTCGATGGGAGACGTTTCGGGCCTTCAGGGATATCCAAGCGTTGAAGTGAGCCACTCGAACGAGAGTTCAAAATTGCCTTTGGATAAATACATCCAGAGTGGTGAAATCATGGGATTGATTCAGGCGCGAGATGTTGACATTCCTGAGCTTAGTGTTGCGTTTGGTGAATACGCATCGGGACTAGTTGATAGCCTGAATGCCGAGCACAACAATGCTAGCGCTGTGCCTGCGCCGAATGTTCTAACAGGAAGTAATACTGGACTAATCGATTCAGATATTCACAGTTTTGAAGGCGTGGCGCATATGGCGATTACAAATTCAGATGGTGAAATAGTTAGAAATCTAACGATAGATTTTGATGCGGGTAATATTTCAGGAATTGATGAGTTTGGTGCAGCAGTTGGTCCCATTGCAATTGGCGCAACTGTTGGAGGTCTCGCGACGTCTTTGAACACAGCGTTGGGCGGAGACGGAACTGCAAGCTTCACAAATGGTGTATTAGAAATATCAGCGAATGATGCGAGTGAAGGTGTAGCAATACGTCAAGATGAAGATACTCCATCAGATTGGGCTGGACGTGGTTTTTCTCACATGTTTGGCCTTAACAACCTCATAGAAAAACCAACGCCGACAAATTACGCAACAGGGCTAGGTGGGGCTGGAGAAGCATCTCCTCACGGATTTACAACAGGTCAAACTATGACTTTCGATATTCGTTCCAATACGGGTGCGATATTGAATACTGTAACTGTTTCTCCGACGACGGGAGGTACAATTGCCGATCTCGTCACTCAGATGAATACGAGCCTTAATGGATATGGTAGCGTATCCATTGATGATGATTATGGCACTATAACTTTTCAGGGTGCGGCCAACACCAAATCAGACTCACTCGATATTGTGGTTGATACGACAAGTCGAACAGGCTCTGGTATTTCTGCCACTCAATTTTTTGGACTAAGTGTGGCGGGCTCAGCTGATCGTGCAAAAGATATAGAAATTCGGGATGCCATCTTGAAAGACTATAGTAAATTAGCGACTGCAAAACCTGATTTAGATGGTGCTGTTGAAGGCGATAGTGTGCTGGAAGTTGGCGATGGGCGAGGTGCAACTGCACTTTCTCTTTCTGGCGCTGTTATTCGGCAATTTGGAGCAGCTGGTGGTATTGCGGCTCAAAAGACATCTATAAATGATTATGCCGCCCGCCTTGCTGGCGCTGCTGGAGCAAGGGCGACTGCAAGTGAGCAGGCCTTAAATTCTGCTGAGACTGTTCGAACAGAAGTGGCCATGCGGCGAGAGAGTGTCGAGGGTGTAAGCATCGACGAAGAATTAGTGAAAATGACACAGTATCAACAGGCGTATAATTCTGCATCTCGAATGATGCAGGCCGCCAGTGATATGTTCGATACGCTTTTGCGGCTGGTTTAAGAGAAGGATAGGATGATATGAGTCGTATTACCACTGCTATGGTTTCTCAGAATGCTTTGATAGATCTTCAAAAGTCTCAAAAAGTGTTGTTTGAAGCGTCTAACCAGACTGCATCTCAGACTAAAGCGACTGACCTTAAAGGTTATGGGTCTCAAACGCATACGCTTGTGTCTAGTAATCGGATGATTGCAAACATCCAATCACGTATTGATAATGCTGCAGAGCTTGATGCGCGTCTATCAATGCAAGATGCTGTTTTAACGCACTCTCGAGAAGTGATGGAAGATTTAAGATCCGTTATTTTGCAAGACATAAGTTTAAGTGGACCATCTTCAATTGATGCTAAAATTGAAGAAGCTTTTCTTGTTTTGAAAGATTCATTCAATCTGGAAATTTCGGGAAAGTCCGTATTTGGAGGAACGCGAACAGATAAGCCTCCTGTTGTGGCTGCAAGTGTTGCAGACCTTGTTGCAAACCCGATCGAAAATGCTTTTGAGCAAGGAGCTCAAGAGCAGACGGTCAATGTTGATGGATATCAAGAAATTTCTTTGGCACCCGTTGCAGCTGAAGCGGCGGAAGCTGCTTTTGATATGTTGAAAACTTTGGCTGCTGGTGGACCTTATGGTGAGTTGACGGACGCGCAGGTTACGGCGTTAAAGGGAGAATTGGCGCAATTCGACACTGTCATAGATGGCCTTGTGCAACTCGAAGCTAGGAATGGTAACACTCAATCTCGAATTACGAACGCTATTGAGCGTCAGACAACTCAAGTAAATGCGATAGGTGCGACTGTAGGGGAAATTACATATGTTGATCTGGCAGAAGTCGCTGCTCGATTGAGTAACGCACAAACGACTTATCAGGCATCCGCATCAATTTTCAATACCGTACGCGGTCTCACATTGTTGGATGTTCTGTAAAGGTTGGGAGCTAATGCTCTAAATGGCTGTATCTGTTTTCTGTGAACAGATTTGCTTTCATTTTAGCTATGTCGAGAAAGCGTATTGCGCCGGTCATAAGCGGATGAAAAGAGAATGTTTCTCCGTCATTTAAGTGAATGCACCAGATGTGCAATAACGGATTCCATTCAATGTTGTCTATGCTTTTCCAAGTATAGAAATGTGTATTGTCATTCCAACGCTGAATTCTGAATCCATCATCAAACCACTCGATCTTGCGTTTCATAGCATCGAATAAGCAAACACCGCTTGATATTGCGATTGCAAAAAAGAGAAATGCAAATGTGTGCTGTGTGGTTTTGTTGATCATAGTATCAAATGCGTAGGGTAAAACCGATAACGCCGCAAAAAACACCATGCCGAATGCAAACACTGAATTGACGACAAAATTGGTTTTGACCATTTGATCGGCTGGATTATCTATTAATCTTACAAAGAGATGAGCTGCTGATATTCCAATCAGACCCAATCCACCGCCTAAGAGAGCGCCTTTAAACCCGCTCGAAATGAGATATTCCAGCATGTAACTGTACCACTTTGACAACCCATGATCGGGATAAGTGGTGTGTTGCAAAATTCCTGCTACAAATGAGCCACATGGCATACAGGTTTATTATTGTTTGTTTGGGGCGCGTTTTACTCTGGGAAATGCCCAGTTGGTACGAGTTCGCGGTAAGCGCGCCAACTCGCAAGCCCGATCAGTGGGAATACAATGATCAATCCGATAAAGCCTGTCAGTATGCCCAATATTGTCAGAGCTGTTATCAGCATTGCCCATATCAACATGGGAAATAGATTTTTAGTGACAGCACGAACGCTGGTGATCGTGGCAATGAAAACATCTGTTTTTCTATCCAGAAGCATTGGGGCAGAAATCACAACTAAAGCAAAGGCTATAAAAGCAATTGCGCCGCCAACAAGCGTTCCCGCTATAGCCATTTTTTGACCTTCTGGTGTTGTCAGCATGAAATCTAGGAATTGCATGACATTGTCGTGTTTTCGATAGGTAGATAATGCGTAAACTAGTTGTGCCATGCGCCCCCAAAAGAAGTATAAAAGCAATAAGGCCAAGCCTAAATATGCCAGATCTTGGCGGAATGCGCCTTTCACAAAAATCATCTGAGTGAAGCTTGGTTTGCGGCCAGCTTCTATTTGGCGTCCTGCCTCATATAGTCCCATCGCTAGCATGGGAGCGATAAGGAAAAAGCCACCTATCAAAACCATTATCCAATCTGAATACCCAGAAAATAGGAGTGATATAGATATTGATGCACTCACAAATGCCATGAGTATTCCATAGGTTAGGCAAGGAAGGGGAGCTTTTTGGAAATCTGCCCACGCACCAGCAATCCAGCCAAAGGGAGTCGTTGCTTTTATCGTGATGACATCTGGTAGTTTGAGTGGGGTGGGCGTGTTGGGATTAGACCTTTGACTTGCACGATCGCTATTGTTTATTTCAGTCATGATTACCTGCCCCAGTATACTTATTATTTTTATGGATATAGACACTCTATCGGTACGACCACTGATTTCAAGTCAAGTTGCATGTGAATTGCTTAGAGTTTGCTTAGAGGTAACTCTAGCTGGCTCTTTTTTGATAATTAGGTTATGAAACCGGCTGCTTAACATACTGCTCTGGCCCTTGAAGCCAGTGGAGAGGATAAAATGACAAACGACACTTTAGGTGCACCTAAAATGCTCGATAGCCATGTTTTAGACGATATGGCGGAGTTTTTAGCTGGTGCTGATCTTGATCTGGGCTTTGATAAACCCCGTAGTGAAACGCGCGTAGTTGCTGCCATGTCTGGCGGCGTGGATTCAACAGTTGTTGCCGCCTTACTGCACCATGCTGGCTATGATGTGGTTGGTGTGACGCTTCAGCTTTATGATCATGGTGCTGCGCTGAAGAAGCAGGGCGCGTGTTGTGCTGGACAAGATATTCATGATGCACGCCGTGCTTGTGATGCGCTGGGTATTCCTCACTATGTGCTTGATTATGAAAGCCGCTTTAAAGAGCAGGTGATGGAAGATTTTGCTGACACTTATCTGGCGGGGTCAACACCGATACCATGTGTGCGCTGTAATCAAACTGTGAAATTTAGAGACCTTCTGGAAACATCTAAAGACCTTGGCGCTGACTGCATGGCGACAGGCCATTATATTCGACGTGTGGTTGGAGAAAATGGTCCTGAGCTGGCGCGTGCGGCCGACCCAGATAAAGATCAATCTTACTTTTTGTTCGCGACTACGCATGAGCAATTGGATTATTTGCGTTTTCCCCTTGGTGGGATGAATAAAGAAAGCACTCGTAAAGTTGCTTCTGCACTGGGATTAGAAGTCGCCTCTAAGCCTGACAGTCAGGATATCTGCTTTGTGCCGGATGGAAAATACACGGCCATCGTCGAGAAATTGCGTCCGGGATCTGGCCGTAAGGGTGAGATTGTCCACATGGATGGGCGCGTTCTGGGTGAACATGAAGGCGTGATTAAATACACAGTTGGTCAGCGTCGCGGCCTTGGTGTCGCAACGGGTGAACCGATATATGTGGTAAAGATTGATGCAGGCAAACGTCAGGTTATTGTCGGACCGCGCGAGGCGCTTGAGACTCGTGGTTTGAGCATGGGTGAAAGCAATTGGTTGGGCGCCAATTCTCTTGAAGAAGCTTGTGCATCAAACACACCTGCCTTGGCTCGTGTGCGGTCAACACGCCCACCTAAAGCTGGCCATATGGCGATGATCAATGGTCAGCCTGGATTTATGTTTGAGGATGCTGAAGAAGGTGTCGCGCCGGGGCAAGCCTGCGTGCTCTATTCAACTGGAGATGCATCGCGTGTCCTCGGCGGTGGTTTTATCACAGGCACAGTGTCTGCTTATGAGGCTGACCGTTTAGCTTAGTCTTCGCTAGGTTTTGTTTTTTCCAAAAGGCGACGCGTTATTGTTTTCGTCGTCTTTTGCGTTGCAACAGGGGATGGTAAAATGAATTGCAAATGCCCAGACGGTGCTGCGTCTGCCGCATAAGCTTTGTCGGTTTCTACGATGATATCGTATTGGCCTTGAAGGATGATGCAGGCATTTTTTGCGAGAACAGAACTCGCACTTTTACCGTCTATGTGAATGGTCACGTGGTCAGCTTCACCGCGATCATAGCAAAGCTCTGTGACGAATGCGCGTGGTTTAAAATCTTTATTGGGTTTGTCTGGTGTACCAGCGGCATTAACGATGCTTGTTTCCAGCTTATTGGCAGCACTCCAATTGCTGCGGATGGTTGTATCTGCCAGTGCAGGAGTGCTGAGGATCAGACTTATTCCAAATAATCCCAGAGTTTTTTTCATCGCAAATTCTCCTGCGTCTAATTTATCTAAGTCCATAGGCAGGATATTTAGCTAAAATAAGGCACTATTATTCTATTTTCTAACTGAACCCAGCATATCTTCCAGGTTTATGGTTTGTGGCGATAATTATGTTTAAAACGATCGCGCCAAGAATGGAAATTAACACTTGTTTCCAAGGGAGTACGAAGAAACCTGAGCTTATTATAATTGTGTCAAACCCAAGCATAAAATAACCAGCTCTCATAATTTTCTTATCTTGTAGGAATTGAGCTAAGATACTTGAGCCACCAACGCCTGCGCGATGTCTGAAAAGAAAAATCATTCCGGCCCCCATCATCGTTCCACCTGCAATGGAAGCGAAGATTGGATTGATGAAATCGAAATCAATCCATTGGGTAAATAACCGAGAAAAGATTGAAATCAATGAGACTGCTGCAAAGGTTTTGACCGTAAATTGTAGGCCCATTCTCATAAATGAAAGTATGTAGAAGGGTATGTTCACGCAAAAGAAGATCAGGCCGAAAGACCATCCTGTTGCATACTCTATAAGCAAGGAAAGGCCAGCTAAGCCGCCAGTATAAACCTGTGCGTGAAGGTATAAAACGACTCCAAAAGCGACAAGCATTGTTCCTGCAAGCAACGCATGAATATCTTCAAGCCAAGAATGTTGCTGAGCATCTCTTATTGTTTTGGGTATCATGTTGCTTGTTTTATCCGAATACAAGTTAGTTTATCTACAAAATGTCCTTTATGTGATAAAATGAGTTGTTAATAGGGTTTGATGAGAAATATTCGATCAATAAATGTGATTTGCGTTGTTTTTGAGCAGTGTTGACTTTATATAGCATAAAGCGTTTGTTGCGTTGCAGCATTTAAAATAGGAAGCAGCGTTTGACTGTGGAGGGACTTTATGAGTGATTCAGTAGTTATAGTTGGTATGGCACGCACACCTATGGGTGGATTATTGGGTGACCTTTCCGCGATGTCAGCAAATGAACTTGGTGCAATAGCGATTAAAGGTGCGCTTGCTGATGCAGGTGTTGATGGCGGCGATGTTCAAGAAGTTATCATGGGAAATTGTCTTCCAGGTGGTCAAGGACAAGCGCCTGCGCGTCAATCCGTTATTAAAGCAGATATGCCTGAGGCTGTTGAAGCAACTACAATCAACAAAATGTGTGGTTCTGGAATGCAAGCTGCTGTTATGGGGCGTAATGCGCTTCTAGCAGGTGAGGCTCAGATCGTCGTCGTGGGCGGAATGGAAAGCATGACGAATGCGCCGCACATGATTTCTATGCGTTCTGGCTTGAAATATGGACACGGCAAGACGATTGATCACATGGCGAAAGATGGCCTTGAGGATGCATATGAAGGCAACCCAATGGGTGTGTTCGCAGATATGGTTGCGGGTGAGTATCAGTTCACACGTGAACAGCAGGATGCATACGCAATTGAGACGTTAGCGCGTGCACAATCGGCGACAAAAGAAGGACGCTTCAAACGCGAGATTACACCCGTGACGGTTAAAACTCGCAAAGGTGATATCACTGTTGATGAAGATCAGCTTCCACGCGAGGCGCGTCCTGATAAAATTCCTGCGCTTCGTCCGGCATTTACAAAAGATGGCACTGTGACTGCTGCCAATGCATCAGCGATTTCTGATGGAGCAGCGGCTTTAGTTTTAATGCTCGAATCAGAAGCAACCAAACGTGGTTTAAAACCTCTTGCGCGGATTGTAAGTACAGCGGCGCACGCGCATGAGCCAAAATATTTCACAACAGCTCCTGTGCCGGCGATCAAAAAGACTTTGGATAAAGCTGGTTGGAAAGTTGACGACGTTGAAGTTTGGGAAATCAATGAAGCATTTGCTGTGGTGCCGAT
This sequence comes from Hirschia baltica ATCC 49814, assembly GCF_000023785.1. Taxonomy (NCBI): domain Bacteria; kingdom Pseudomonadati; phylum Pseudomonadota; class Alphaproteobacteria; order Hyphomonadales; family Hyphomonadaceae; genus Hirschia; species Hirschia baltica. The sequence goes on along the minus strand of NC_012982.1, from coordinate 2,351,295 downwards.
GATCGCAATGAAAGAGCTTGGTATTTCTCATGACAAAGTGAATGTGAATGGCGGAGCTTGCGCAATGGGGCACCCAATCGGTGCTTCTGGTGCACGTGTTATCGTGACTTTGCTAAATGCTATGGAGCAGAAAAATGCTTCAAAGGGTGTGGCGTCGCTTTGTATTGGTGGCGGTGAAGGAATTGCATTGGCAGTTGAGCGAATTTAATTAGTTCGCTGAATAGAATTTAAAAAAGGCGATATCTTAATCAGATGTCGCCTTTTTTTGATTTTTCATCGTGTCCAAAGCCGGATTTATTCAGTCTCGGTTTTATCGCTGATGAATGGAGATATCAGTCCAAGAGGTGCAGCGGTTGTACGTTTGGATACGTTGACGACAATGCGAGATTGGATGTCTGAAACCAGGCCTAAGCCTAAAAGTTTGTCGCGTAAAAAATTGTCATAGGCGTGAATATCGGTCGTGATGATTCGAATAAAATAATCAACTGCGCCTGTAATTGTGATACATTCAACAACTTCTGGCCAATCAGAAACGGCGCGTTCAAAGGCTTCAAGGTTGTCACGTGATGGTAGGGATAGCTTGACGTTCGCGATCACTTCAAAACCAAGGCCTAATTTTGCATGGTTTAATAGCGTCACACGTCTTTCGATAAGGCCTTGTTCCTCCATGCGTTTGATTCTGCGCCAGCAGGGGGAAGAAGATAAACCTACCGCATCGGCGATATCAGCAACGGACATTCCGGCATCACGTTGAATAAGGTCGAGTATTTTAGCATCAATGGAATCTAGATCAAGCGACATGAGTATTCTAATAATCCCTATTCTTACGAATTTTCTTACCCCATCTTCTAGTCATTATAGGGGGTAGTGTCAAATAAAATTGCTCAAATTGGAAGTGTTTTCCGAAAGGTGCGTTGGATTGATGCAACATAGTGTCTTCGGCGCTGGGTAAGTTTAAGTTTGAAATCAAATGAGCTGTATACTGATTATTTTCTGTTTTCTGTGGTTGGGCTTTTTTGTTTGGCTAGGTGTAATTTTTAGAAAAATAAATTGGCCTTTCATGCCAACGTCTGTATTCATATTGGAAAATACATTAACCATATGCTTAGGGGATAGCTATGAAACGTAATTCAGCACTGCGTGCCGCGCTTTTATCCGCGTCCATACTTGCAACGACAATCATCACTGGGTGTGCCTCAGCTTACTATGACACAATTGAAACCCTCACCGGGATGGAAAAGCGTGACTTATTAGTTGAGCGTGTGGAAAAGGCTGCTTCTTCGCAAGAGGATGCAAAAGAAGAGTTTGTGTCAGCTTTAGATGCTTTCCGGGCCGTGGTTGATATTGATGGGGGTGAGCTTGAAGATACTTATGATCGTTTGAATGCGTCATATGAAAGTGCTGATCGTCAAGCTGAGCGTGTTAGAACGCGTGTTAAAGATGTTCAGATCGTTTCAAGAGACTTATTCAAAGAATGGCGCAAAGAGTTGGATCAGTATTCTTCCGCCTCAATGCGCGCTTCAAGTGAGCGTCAATTGGTTGAAACTGAGCAGCGCTATGAAGAGTTAGAACGCAGAATGCTTAAGGCATCTCAGTCGATGGACCCTGTTTTAGCGGTGTTTAAGGATCGTGTTTTGTATCTGAAACATAACCTTAATTCCCGTGCAATCGCCGCACTAGAAGGGGAAGCTGAGCAAATTGAAACAGATGTATCTGCATTGATTGCAGATATGGAGCGTTCTATTGCAGAAGCAGATGCATTTATCAAAGATATGCGTGGTGAATCATAAACGTTTTCAAAGAAATTATATAATTTTCAATTGCTAGATGGCTGTATGTCTAGCGAATTTGAATTTTCTATCGAGAAAGTGTGATTTTCCTCAAAATCATGACTTGTCTAGTCTGCTTTGCCAGACTATAAGCGCCGTTTCCCGCATTAATAGTAGATGTGGGAAACTGAATTGTAGTTCAAAATTGGTCAGGTAGCTCAGCTGGTTAGAGCGCAGGACTCATAATCCTGAGGTCGAGAGTTCAAGTCTCTCTCTGACCACCAATTTTTCTTAAATTCGAATGCGCTTCAAAAATTTACTTTGAGAAGCGAGCAGATGTTAGGCTTCACAATATAGAAGTGAAGCTAACACAATAATGGTACGATATTGTTGTGATAAGTGCACATGTATGTGCTGCTGGTGTGCAGTTTCTGTGCTCTTTCTATCGAGATTTTACGAATATTTTTAAAAGATTGCTTTTATCATAAACGCTATGCCCGACCACAGGGTCAAAGATGCTGCAATAGCAAATCCGATGGATTTATAAGCAGGCCATTTGTCGACATCAATATCAGCATTAATATGCGTTTGTTTGTGTTTTGATTTGAATTGTACAACGTTTGATCTGCTGCGTTGATACACACCCGTTTCCGAGTCAAAGAGCCCGACGGCATCGTTTTGGCGCACGCTAGAATTGCGACGATCAAAGTTTGGCGTTTCACTCCCAAATGACATAGGTTTTACCTTTTAATGTCTTATTTATAGCAATCCATCCACAGGAATGGAGTGCAAGCTTAACCAAGCAAATGCTTCTGAAAAGTGGGGTTACGTCAATAATCTGAAATATTATTGATTCTATTGGAAATTTTTTTTCATAAAATTGTTATTTTAGGGTGTGAGGGGCAAAAATGGTCTTTGCTTTACAGTTTGATTGGCAAAATTGAGTCTAATTGTCTCAATTGAACCAATGTTTTTTAGAGGAAACTTGAAATATTTATAGAAAGCTGAGTTTTGTTAACTTTTTCGCAATCTAAGGCTGCTTAAATGTGTTTAAGCAAAATGAAGACTTCGTGTTTTCGCTTCGCTTGAGTAGAATATAATGGAGTGCCCCCTCTCTACATTATATTCAAAAATTGCATGGTTAAGGATTGCATCTGCAGTCTTCTCACCCTCACCCCTCAGTGTGGGTGCAATCCGGATCCAGGCACAAACTGCTTATAAAAACACTCTAATAATACCTCCCCGAATTGCCCGTTCTGTTTTCCCCCCAACAGAATGGGCAATTTTCGTTTGGGAGTATTAGTCTTTAGGTTTGGACGTTGGTGAGGCTGTTAAATATCCCAACCCTGTTATTGCTGAGAGCAATGCGGCAACACACAAAATGATAACCCAAGACCAGTATAATGCTGAGCTTGCTGGGATCCAAGGAAGCTGCATAAATATCGGCATAGCAACCGCGACCAATTCTAAAGCTGTTTTGTATTTTGCTAAATTGGAAACAGGGGCACCTTCACCGTCGGGGGCGAAGAGGCGAAGAATAGTTATGAAGATGTCTCTTCCCACGATAATGAGCACTGGAATGAGAATCAGATAGTTGAACTCACCCTGAAAATAGCGGTGCATACCAACATAGGTAAGGAGGGGAAGGCCGACCAAAGCTTTGTCCGCAATAGGATCTAATATGCGACCAAATTTGGAGTGTGCATTCCACGCGCGCGCTGCCATGCCGTCAAATAGGTCCGTTAGTGCGGCAACCACAAACAGGATCGCTGCCCATAACTGGTATTTTGTGCCAAGCGCTTCAGCTGCAGCAATTGTTTCTGGTGAGTTGTTCATTGCATTGGGGCCGTATTCGGCAAAATGCGGAATAGAAAAGCCTTTCCACATCAGCCAGGCCACAATCGGGGCTAGTAAAAATCGAGCGAGCGTTAGCGCGTTTGGAATCATCGTTTTCATTGGCCCATCCCCGAGCATTTGTACATTTAATGGGCTTTGTAGTCTTGAATGGAGAAAATGTGTAGGGGCAATTGTAGCTCTTGCGCCAGAAGTTCCAGTAAAACAAACCTAAAAAGCTAAGAGGTATTCTGCAAAGAGCATCTGAACCTGAGGCAAACGCAGATGTTTTGAGTGATCCTGCTTCGTTTGTGGAAATTGAGACAATAGGAGAGGGCCGTGCATTTTGCCGCTCGGCCTTTTGTGCGAGACAAATAAAAATACTCTACTCAAAATTTCTGCGCATATACTAAGGAGCTAGTTGATAATATTAAAGCTCATGAGTGTAACCAAGCCTAGCACCACCCAAAAACCGAGCGCGAAAACAAATCCACCAATACGCGTTGCCATGAAAAGCCTCCATCAATTCAACCATTCTTGCGGGCTGTTTTAAGTTTTCCTTGCCTAATGATGGTTGTATTAACTATTTAGTACAACATAATTAACGTTAATTTTGCTCCATATATTAGGCATAGGATGGTGATTCATTGAGTGATCAACACGTATTTACGGTGCGGACGCGTGGGCAAGGATTGTATGAATTTACCGGACAAATTCGAGAATTTGTGACAGAAAATGAAGTAGAATCAGGCCTGTTAACTTTGTTTGTTCAGCACACTTCATGTTCGATTCTGGTGCAAGAAAATGCTGATCCGAGTGTGCAGGATGATCTTCGTGAATTTTTCTCCAGAATTGTACCCAGCGGCGATAGCAAAGCCATGAATTGGCTAACGCATACATTTGAAGGCCCTGATGATATGCCGGCTCACATAAAATCTGCTCTTACTCCGACATCAATTTCTATTCCAATTATGTCAGGGAATGTCGCATTGGGGCAATGGCAAGGTGTTTATATTTTTGAGCATCGTGATTTACCGATGACAAGGCGTATTGCGGCTCATATTTCGCATTAGTTATTTCGAGGTGACGCGATATGCGCAGCGTCGGGCACCTGTTAGAATATGCTCGATGCGATCAATCTCGACGCTGTCTCCCAGAACAGATTTGAAGACACTGAGTTCATTACTACACAAGCGTTGGCAGGCTTGAGCTGCTGAACAAATAGGACAGTGGTTTTCAAGAAATAGGAAGCCGTCGCCATCAGGACGCACTTCGGCAATGTAGCCTTCGTTGGTCCGCAATTCAGCCAGTTTATTCAATTTTTGGATGATGGATAATGACTTGGCTTCTTTTAGGGTTGCCTTGTAACGTTGGCATTGGTTTTCAGCATGTTTATCAACTACTTGTTTTAATCCTTCTTCGCCAAATAGAGATGTCATCGAGCTGATCATTTCAAGGGCAAGCCCCTGATGTGCATCTGGAAAAATGCGAGAAGAAGCATCTGTTAAACACCAGATCTTGGTTGGACGCCCCCTTTGGGCACGTTCGGATGTAAAATCAACAAGTCCTTCTTCATGTAAATCATACAAGTGAAGCCGCACCGCCATTGGGGTGAGTTTTCTTTGTTCTGCCAGGTTATTTGCACTCTGCGGTCCATCTCTCTTTAAAGAATCAATAATTGCGTTGCGGGTAGCGCGTGCTTTTGAAGCGGCACTATCTGAAGCGGGATGGGAGGAGGTGTTTGTCATCATCAATATTTATAAAAGAAATTCCTTTCAAAAGTAAAGAGTGTTTATTAAGTAAAGAAAATTCTTTTATAAATGAGATGGAGAAATTGAGATGATTAGGCTTGAACATGTGAATTTGGTCGTCGATGAGATTGAGCCGACCTTGGATTTTTTAAAAATTGCGTTTCCCGACTGGAAAGTACGGGGGGGGGGAGAGGGTATCTGGTCAGGCAAAACAAGAAACTGGATTCATTTTGGTTCTGAGGATCATTACATTACATTGAACGATAATGCCGAAGGAGATGTACGTGATCTTGCAGGCCACACGCCAGGACTTGCTCATGTGGGGTTTGAGGTAAGTGAAGTGGATGGCTTATTACAACGCGTTTCAGATGCGGGATTTGAGCCGCATTCTATTACTACCGATAGTGAATACCGCAAAAGCGTCTACTATCGTTTGCCATGCGGTATAGAGTTTGAGTTCATTGCTTATGCAAGTGATGTGTATAAGGAACGCAATGAATATGAGCATGCATCAGCAGAAGTTAGTCACGGAGTTGCTGAATGCAAATGAATCAGGCGACTTTGCCTTTGGTCAATTATGATGAGAGCGTTGCGTTTTATAAGGCCTTGGGATTACGCCTTATTGTCGATGCACCACCTCGATATGCGCGGTTTGAGTGCTTGCCAGAAGCAGGACAAGGAGAGCCAGCGACATTTTCCATAGCGGCAAATGGAGGCGAGGCCGTTGATGCATCCTATCCGGCCATTTATTTTGAGACGCCAGAAGTTGATAAGGTGGTGTCTAAAATGAAAGCCTTGGATTATGAAATTGTGTCTCAACCCGAAGATAAATCATATGGATGGCGTGAGGCAGTCATTCTTGATCCAGCAGGAAATAGAGTCCGTATTTATTGGGGTGGGAAGAATAGACGCTTTCCTAATTGGCGCATTGAAGAAGATGTATGATCAAAATTTAGACTTTGAAATTGTCATCAATGCAAGGTCTGAGAAAATCACTCTCGATTATAGAAATGCTATTTTCGGAATATCGATGAAAAATGCTCGACTTTGCCGAAACAGTATTTATTCCTACTCATTATACCAAACAAAGCTAAAAATTCTTGAGGGAATTCTATGAGATTGAAGTTGATTTTTGCGCTAGCAGCGGCATCTGTTCTTGGTGCCTGCGCGAGCGTTGAGGTAAGTGAAGAGGCAACGATAAAGAATGTTGAAGAAATTCTTACGCCACGCGCTGCACGAATTAAAGCAGATATAACTTACCTAGCGAGTGATGAGCTTGAAGGCAGAGAGACAGGATCTGCCGGCCATGCATTAGCAGTCCAATATGTAATCAACCAATTTAAAGAAATTGGTGTTGCGCCTGCTGGAGAAGATGGTGGCTATACACAGACTGTTCCCTTTATCTCAGTCGTTAGAGATGAATATGGAAACGCGATGCAGGTCATAAATGCGTCCGGCGATGTCGTCGAATTCATAGATGGCACCGACTATGTTGTTTATTCTTCTTCTAAATCTCCTGAAAATGTCATTGAAGCTCCTGTTGTTTTTGCTGGCTATGGTGTGGTTGCGCCTGAGCATGGACTGACACCATATGCAGATATTGATGTTGCGGGTAAGATTGTGGCTGTTCTTTCAGGGACGCCAGGCGGCATTCAAACAGAAGAGCGCGCTTATTATGGTGCGCAAGTCTCTCGTGAAATGTCAGAACGCGGTGCAATTGGAGTTATAACGCTGCCAACGCCCAAAAGTGTAAAGCGTTTTCCATTTGCGCGCGCTGTTTCTAGCTCGACCACACGAAAATCTATGAAGTGGATTGGTAAAGACGGAGCACCATATACAACAGCACCTAATTTGGCGGCTTCAGCTTATTTGTCTGATGATGGGGCGGCGAAATTGTTTGACGGCTCACAGATGTCTTGGGCTGATATCCAAACATTGATTGAAGATGATGCAGCGAAAGTCCCGTCTTTTGAGCTTCCGATGTATGTGCGTATTGAGCAGAAGTCGACGCATAGCAAAATTGAGTCTCAAAATGTTTTGGGGATGATTGAAGGATCTGATCCTGAATTGAAAGATCAAGTGATCGTTTTGTCTGCGCATGTTGATCATATCGGGATTACGCAAAAGTCTATGGAAGAAGATGTCATCAATAATGGTGCATTGGATAATGCGGCGGGTGTATCCACGCTTTTGGAAGCGGCGCGCATTATTAAATCTGGCGACGCGCCGCGGCGTAGCGTGATGTTTGCTGTTGTGACGGGGGAAGAAAAAGGATTGTTGGGCGCTCAATACTTTACAATGAATCCAACAATTGAACGCGCAAACATTGTGGGCAATGTAAATCTGGATATGCCAGTGCTTACATATGATTTCACTGATGTCGTTGCCTTTGGTGGTGAGCGATCCACAATGAAGTCAGCGATTGAAGATGCTATCTCTGAATTTGGCGTTACTTTGGGCGAAGACCCTTTTCCGGCGCAAGGATTGTTTACGCGGTCTGATCATTATCGTTTCGTAGAAATTGGTGTGCCGTCGGTTTTCTTGGCGACTGGTTTTGAAAATGGTGGAGAAGAAGCTTGGAGCAATCATTTTGCCAATAACTACCACAAGCCTTCTGATGAAGTGGATAATGGGCTTTTATTTAACGTTGCAGACAAGTTTGCATCTATAAATGCAAAAATCGCGATGACATTGGCGAATCAAGATGAGCGTCCAATGTGGGTCAAAGATGATTTCTTTGGTGTCAAATTTGAAGGTGTCATGGTTTCAGACTAACGAAAAGTCCGATTCTATCTATTTGCAGCAGTTCTTGTGTATGAGAACTGCTGCTTTTTTATGCTCAAATGCATAATTAGTAGTCGTTTCTATGCTTTTATGACGTTTCCGTGAAAAATGAAGCTTTGCAATTGCAGGATGCTCGGTGGGTATGCTATACATTAATGCATGTTAGCGGGCAGCTGGTATGCTAAAAGGGGTATCTCGAAATACTCAAGCAAACCTGAATAGACCCGCAGCACTTTTGAAACTCTGAAGGGTCTTATTATGAAAAAAACTAACTTGTTCTCCGCATTCCTCGCCGTAGTAGCTTCATTAGCTGTTGTAATGCCTGCCGCTGCAGATGTTACAGTTGTGAAAAAAGTTGTTCCAAAATATCCAACATTTGCTGAAAAACAAGAAATCGAAGGTACAGTTGAGCTTGCTTTCGTCATTCTTAAAGACGGTAGTGTTGACGCGATTGAAGTTGTTAACTCAACAAGCCCTGAGCTATTTGATGCTTCAGCTGTTGAAGCAATTTCTCAGTGGCAGTTTGAAAAAAGCGACACAGACGAAAACGTTGGTGTGACTGTAAACTTCGAATTCTAAAAATCTAAAACGGTTCCACCTAACGTGCTTGGTTAGGTTGGGCCGAGAGATTTTATAAAGAGCGGTAGTCAATTTTATTGGCTGCCGCTCTTTTTGTTTGTGGGTAATAGTCAGAAACGATAGCAATAAATGCCCTAAGGTTACCCTGGGGCTGGGCGTCCATTTCGGGTAAAATTGATCCGTATTTGTGTGTGATTTGCACTGAAATTTGCTGTGGTCACTATGCATTCAGCTTTGTTATGCTATAGAAAACCGAAAATTGCTGCATCTGCGAGATGAATAGCATTAGAAATATCAATTGGGCTTTGAATATTTTGATATGGGCACCATATCTTCATTCAAAGTAAGCATTTTAATTGAACCATAATGTTGGTTGAGGTGCTTAAAAGTCTGAGCGAGCGTTGAAGAGAAAGGGTTTTATATGTTTCTGACCATGTTGAGAGCGAAATTACACCGCGCAACAGTGACTCAGTGCGACCTTCATTATGAAGGCTCTATCTCTATAGATAAGGATTTGTTGGAAGCTTCTGGTATTCTTGTGAACGAACGCGTTGATATTTGGAATATTACCAATGGTGCGCGCCTATCGACATACGCCATTGAAGCGCCAAGTGGCTCAAAAACATTTGGTGTGAATGGAGCAGCAGCGCGTCACTTTCAATTGGGTGACCGTATAATTATAGCAACTTTTGCTCAGATTGAGGAAGAGAAAGCTCGTCAGCACGCACCGACTGTCGTGATGTTGGATGACAATAATAATATAGTTCCTCACGTCGCTTAAATATTTGCCGTTAGCTCTGCTGCGGGCGGCAATGCTTTGGGCAATGGTGTTGCGTTGTGAAAAATCTCAAGAAACCTTCTAGAACTCCATTTTACAGGCGGGGAAGGCCGTTTGTGCAAATATCTGCCGCCATTATTGTGTTGGCGGTGTTTTTAGTATGGTCGAGTTATTTTAAGTAATAAGTGCTGACAAAGACCTGAGCACATTTAACTAGGTAAAATATACCTAATCGAGTGTGAATTTCCAAACATCGATTGTTAATTCAAATGGAAACAAACTCTTGTTTCAATAGTTTTGTTAATTCTCAAGTATAGATCATTAATCATAAAATCATATTTAAAATCATGACTTTATGATATTTGTCCTTTCAACATAAAGACTATTTATTTGGTGATGTATTGTTGAAAAGGGGCATTGGGTGAATCCATATTGTCGTTTCTTAGTGGTGTCGAATGCGGTTTCAGCTGCAATTGTATTGGCGCTTGTTTGTTTTGTTTTTGGGCCGGCTACTGCAGCATATAGTGTCGCTGGATTTGAGGCCGATTACGCGCCATTTTTGGCGGCAGGTGCTGCGTTACTAGTGACTATCGTGGTGTGGCTGGCGCTGACTGATGCGGTTTTGCCATTTTTCTTTCGTTATACGCCTATTCGGAAGTTGGTGCTGGGAAAACACTATATGGAAGGCACGTGGATTCAGGCTGAAAAACACAATGGTATGCCGCGAATGGCTGTGATTGAAATACAGCCTGCCGGTAAGTCATTCCGATTCTCTGGATATGCGGTCGATGAAAATCTGGAAGTACAATCAAATGTGATTATGGAGTTTTCCAGTTTTAGTTGGCCATTCATGACTTATAAGTTCAGGAATTCTTTGGCAGATACCTCTGAAGAGGGACGAGAAGGTGTTGGAGAGCTTCATTTTGAAGCAAACCGACACGCGCCAAGATCATATAATGGCTTTGTGCAAACGGTGAACAGTCTAGGCCGCGTTAAAATTGAGGGTGTTCGCTTGATGAAGGGGCGAGAGATCCGCGATTTACGTTCTTTAGAATATCGCGCCGATATAATTGATAAATATTGGGGGCTCTTCTTTGAGCGTGGTAATCGCGTGACAAGGATGAAGCGCAAAGGTGTCGGTCATTTCGGGGCTCATACTTCGCCTGTGTCGGAAAATGTTGTTGATCCTCCTAAGTTCAACTCCAAACTAGAGAGTTCTGATTATATTAAGGAGAATGAACCGGTAGCGCCAAATGTTCGGGCTGACGTAGAAAGACATGTCGCTAATTTGGCGTCCGAGAATGTGGAAAATAGTCCGATTGTTCCTCGTCGACGTGCGTCCGATTGGTCAAAATCGGATGAAGCACTTGAATTCACAGATTTAGATGATTTTCTAGATGACCCTGACTTAGTAAAAGGTGCTGGGAGTATGGAATTGTCTGGATCGACTATTTTGCGTAAATAGATGGGCAAAAAAAAGCCACTACATCAGATGTAGTGGCTTTTTTGTTTCTAAGTAAAATATAGCCTATTTGCGAACGAGCTCAAATTGAACATTCATCGTCGATGAATAGGAAACTTCTCCAGCAGCTATTGGTGTGCTGGCTGATTCAGAGGCTTTCATGCGCGCCATCATAACGGGTTGCGGGGATGGCGAGAAATTACCAGCCTCATTCATCGTTATGATTCTGGACACAGAGTATCCTGCTGCTTCCGCATAAAGTTCAGCTTTTGCTAAAGCATCTGCAATGGCGGCTTTGCGGGCTGCATCTAGGGCGGCGCTCGAATCGTCCAATCCAAATGATATTGAGTTGATTGTGTTGCCGCCTGCTGAAACGACAGAATCTAGAACAGAACCGAGTGTGTCGAGTTTGCGGACAGTAATACCTAATGTGTTAGTTGCTTGATAGCCGGTCAGCTTAGGTGGGCCGTTTTTACTAGAGCTGTAATCATAGCGCGGACTTAAGGATATATTCCCAGTCTGCATATCTTTGTCTGCAATTTTTGCTTTTTCTAAGGCTTCAAAAACTTTATTCATCAATGCAGATTGTTGTTTCATGGCTTGGGAAGCTGTGTCGGCTTCAACGTTTACGCCTAATGAAATTGTTGCAATATCTGGGCTGACTTCAATCTTACCTTCCCCTGTCAGGTTTAAGGTTGTTTCTTGTTGAATGACTGACATGGATTGGGGTGTGTTTTGCATGATTTGTGCTTCTGCGCTTAGCGGTAGGGTGATGCATGCTGTTGATAGGGCAAGAGTTGCTAAAACACTTGTTTGTTTGGTTGATTCGTTTTTGTGACGAAAGGGGATAAACATTATGACTCCTAACTTAAGCAAAATATCTAATGACAGTACGACTCGCTATTGAGGCAGTCTTATGGCGTGTTGTGGGGTTTAGGGGCATTGACCATCAATAGTTGGATTTAATTTTGAAAGAAATGGATATTTCGCACAATTGGGGTCTTCACGAATGATGCAAAATGAGTAATGTGCGCTTTCTCCATTTTGGGGGCCTGTAGCTCAGTTGGTTAGAGCAAACCGCTCATAACGGTTTGGTCGGGGGTTCGATTCCCTCCGGGCCTACCAAATGTATCAAAGCTTTGCGTGTTTATCCGTAGAGCTGATTTCGAACGGAAATCAAAATTGGTAGATAGCTTTCCTGCGATTTTTTGAGTGCCTAATGCGGCCATTGTGTTGTGTGGCTGTGCTTGCGCGTGACGCTTGGGGTATTGTTATGATGTGGCGGTGTGGAGGAGGGGGGGGGCTTGGGCTTTGTGAGGTGTCGATTTTTAATTTACAGATTCGGCATTTTTTATGTTGACGCACACTGTCTACATACATATACGTCACCGCTCTTCGCTGACCATAGACTTGGATGATCTGTTTTTCGGAACGTTTTTCTAGGTTTGTTTAGGTGATTTTGAGTGATCTTCTGGATCGTTTAAAATAACTTAAAATAATTGGTTGACGGGGTGAGGTGTGGTTATTATAAGCCGCGTCTCTTCGCCGATCACAGGGTTAATTCTTTACTCTTTTAGGGTAATAAAATTGGCTCAGTTTTTAGTGGTTTTCTTAGTTCTTTAGAGCTTCTGAAAATTACTTAAAATAAGTGGTTGACGAGCTGAGGGTCGGTCGTTATACACCGCCTCTCTCCGCTGAGAACAAACGGTTCTGCGGGCAACTTAATAAGTCGCCCACTAAGTCGTTGTTTTTAGTTAATTTCTGGCACTGAGGTGCATTTGATTGGTCTTCGGACTGTCCTGAAATTAATTGAAAATAGTTCTTGACGGACACGGTGCTGGACATTATATCCTGCACCTTCGCCGAAACGCTGAGACGGATGTCCGGCCGGAGGTTACAATTAAGGGTTCGAGCCCGCAGCGCTCCTGTCTCATTAAGTTGGGATGTTTGAGCGAAGTTTTGTAGATGTTTGACATTGTAAGATTGGAAGAGAAACGCAGGCGGCGTCGTGCTTGCTGAATTTTGAAGCTTCGGCTTCATATTCAACATTCGACAACGACGGTTTGCGTTTTTATAAAGGAAGACCAGTTCAATAGAACGATAGACTAAGTTTACTTAGTTTATATGACAATGAACGGGTCTCCCGTCAAAAAGTGCAAACGCTTTAAACAGCGATCAGATAGAAGATTACTATTTGATTCGTCAGGTCAACTCAACTTGAGAGTTTGATTCTGGCTCAGAACGAACGCTGGCGGCAGGCTTAACACATGCAAGTCGAACGCACTCTTCGGAGTGAGTGGCAGACGGGTGAGTAACGCGTGGAAACGTGCCTTTCTCTACGGAATAGCCCTTGGAAACGAGGTGTAATACCGTATACGCCCTTAGGGGGAAAGATTTATCGGAGAAAGATCGGTCCGCGTTAGATTAGTTTGTTGGTGGGGTAATGGCCTACCAAGACTACGATCTATAGCTGATTTGAGAGGATGATCAGCCACACTGGAACTGAGACACGGTCCAGACTCCTACGGGAGGCAGCAGTGGGGAATCTTGGACAATGGGGGAAACCCTGATCCAGCCATGCCGCGTGAATGATGAAGGCCTTAGGGTTGTAAAATTCTTTCACCGGGGAAGATAATGACGGTACCCGGAGAAGAAGCTCCGGCTAACTTCGTGCCAGCAGCCGCGGTAATACGAAGGGAGCTAGCGTTGTTCGGAATTACTGGGCGTAAAGCGCACGTAGGCGGATTAGTAAGTAAGAGGTGAAATCCCAGGGCTCAACCCTGGAACTGCCTTTAAACTGCTAGTCTAGAGGATAGGAGAGGTCAGTGGAATACCGAGTGTAGAGGTGAAATTCGTAGATATTCGGTGGAACACCAGTGGCGAAGGCGACTGACTGGACTATTCTGACGCTGAGGTGCGAAAGTGTGGGGAGCAAACAGGATTAGATACCCTGGTAGTCCACACCGTAAACGATGAGAGCTAGTTGTCAGCAAGCATGCTTGTTGGTGACGCAGCTAACGCATTAAGCTCTCCGCCTGGGGAGTACGGTCGCAAGATTAAAACTCAAAGAAATTGACGGGGGCCCGCACAAGCGGTGGAGCATGTGGTTTAATTCGAAGCAACGCGCAGAACCTTACCCACCTTTGACATCCTATGCTCACTCCAGAGATGGAGTTTTCTTCGGACATAGTGACAGGTGCTGCATGGCTGTCGTCAGCTCGTGTCGTGAGATGTTGGGTTAAGTCCCGCAACGAGCGCAACCCTTATCTCTAGTTGCCAGCATTTAGTTGGGCACTCTAGAGAGACTGCCCGAGTCAATCGGGAGGAAGGCGGGGATGACGTCAAGTCCTCATGGCCCTTACAGGTGGGGCTACACACGTGCTACAATGGCAGTGACAATGGGATAATCCCAAAAGCTGTCTCAGTTCGGATTGTTCTCTGCAACTCGAGAACATGAAGTTGGAATCGCTAGTAATCGTGGATCAGCATGCCACGGTGAATACGTTCCCGGGCCTTGTACACACCGCCCGTCACACCATGGGAGTTGGTTCTACCCGAAGGCGCTGCGCTAATTTGGCAGGCGACCACGGTAGGGTCAGCGACTGGGGTGAAGTCGTAACAAGGTAGCCGTAGGGGAACCTGCGGCTGGATCACCTCCTTTCTAAGGATGTTGAGGAATTTCAATTTATTGATTTCGTCAACTTCTCTAGCATTAAGTTGCACCATATACTCTTTATCCAGTATGTGAGTGACAGCAAAAACATAGCGGCATGTCGCCGTCTTCGTTTCTCTTCCATCTCAGTCATCGACAACAATATGGTTTTTGTTGACTGAGAACAGCGAGCCCCGATAGGGCAGGGCAATGCGCAACACTGAGCATACCCTTGCATAGAAGCAAATGGGTCTGTAGCTCAGGTGGTTAGAGCGCACCCCTGATAAGGGTGAGGTCGGAAGTTCAAGTCTTCCCAGACCCACCATTGCTTATCCTGATTGTGGTTCAATGAATTCGGTAGCAATATCGATAAGGGGCCGTAGCTCAGTTGGGAGAGCGGTAGCTTTGCAAGCTTCAGGTCGTCGGTTCGATCCCGTCCGGCTCCACCATTTAACTTAATCTATCTCATAGGTTCGCTGTAACACAAGTTTCGTCTAGGACTTCTGGTTCTAGATGGATTGACATTGTAAGGAGGTTGTTCATCCGCGCCATTACACCGGCGTTTTCCTCGAGGATGAACACGTAAAACTAAGTATCGTCTGACAACGATCCATAGCAAGGTTTAGAACACCGACATGTTCTTCTCTGCGCATGGGTATTGTTGAGTGATCAAGCGTCAAAAGGGCATTCCGGGAATGCCTTGGCAGTATGAGGCGATGAAAGACGTGGCACGCTGCGATAAGCTGTGGGGAGGTGCGAGCAACCTTTGATCCATAGATTTCTGAATGGGGAAACCCATCTCAGATTTAGTGGTTTTAAGCATGACCTTAGGGTGGTGTTTGGATCTACTAATTCATAAACGAGATACTTTAACCTGAATACATAGGGTTAAAGAGCGAACGCGGGGAACTGAAACATCTCAGTACCCGTAGGAAAGGACATCAACCGAGACTCCGTTAGTAGTGGCGAGCGAACGCGGACCAGGCCGAGCTTTGAAATAAACTGAATTGGATGGAAAGCCAAACCATAGTGGGTGATAGTCCCGTAAGTGTAAAATGATAAGCCGTTAGAGTAGGGCGGAACACGTGAAATTCTGTCTGAACATGGGGGGACCACCCTCCAAGCCTAAGTACTCCATACTGACCGATAGTGAACAAGTACCGTGAGGGAAAGGTGAAAAGCACCCCGACGAGGGGAGTGAAACAGATCCTGAAACGGAATGCCTACAAGCAGTGGGAGCTCTTCGGAGTGACCACGTACCTTTTGTATAATGGGTCAGCGACTTAGTCTCACAAGCAAGCTTAAGCCGATAGGTGTAGGCACAGGGAAACCGAGTCTGAATAGGGCGTCGAGTTTGTGGGATTAGACCCGAAGCCAGGTGATCTAGTCATGTGCAGGTTGAAGGTGCAGTAACATGTACTGGAGGACCGAACCCTTGAGCGTTGAAAAGCTCTGGGATGACGTGTGACTAGGGGTGAAAGGCCAATCAAACCTGGTGATAGCTGGTTCTCCGCGAAATCTATTTAGGTAGAGCGTCGTACGAATACCGTAGGGGGTAGAGCACTGGATGGGCTATGGGGACTCACCGTCTTACTGATCCTAACCAAACTCCGAATACCTACGAGTAATATACGGCAGACACACTGCGGGTGCTAACGTCCGTAGTGAAGAGGGAAACAACCCTGACCACCAATTAAGGCCCCCAAGTAACGGCTAAGTGGAAAAGCATGTGGAAATGCTGAAACAACCAGGAGGTTGGCTTAGAAGCAGCCATCCTTTAAAGAAAGCGTAACAGCTCACTGGTCAAGCGTTTCTGCGGCGAAAATGTAACGGGGCTAAAGCCGTTCGCCGAAATTGTGGACATGTAAATGTGGTAGCGGAGCGTTCTGTAAGTCTGTGAAGGTCAATCGTGAGGTTGGCTGGAGATATCAGAAGTGAGAATGCTGACATGAGTAGCGACAAAGCGGGTGAGAGACCCGCTCGCCGAAAGTCTAAGGTTTCCTGCGCAATGTTAATCAGCGCAGGGTTAGTCGGCCCCTAAGTCGAGGCAGAAATGCGTAGACGATGGGAATCAGGTTAATATTCCTGAACCAGGTGGTAGTGACGGATTGTGGAAGTTGTGTGCCCTTATTGGATTGGGTATGCCGCCAAGCAGTTCCAGGAAATAGCTCCACCATTAGACCGTACCCGAAACCGACACAGGTAGACAGGCAGAGCATGCCAAGGCGCTTGAGAGAACGATGTTGAAGGAACTCGGCAAATTACACGCGTAACTTCGGGATAAGCGTGCCTCTTTGGGTAATTCCAGAGAGGGTCACAAACTAGGGGGTGGCGACTGTTTATCAAAAACACAGGGCTCTGCGAAGTCGCAAGACGACGTATAGGGTCTGACTCCTGCCCGGTGCCTGAAGGTTAAAAGGAGGGGTGCAAGCCTCGAATTGAAGCCCAGGTGAACGGCGGCCGTAACTATAACGGTCCTAAGGTAGCGAAATTCCTTGTCGGGTAAGTTCCGACCTGCACGAATGGAGTAACGACTTCCCCACTGTCTCCAACATCGACTCAGCGAAATTGAATTCCCCGTGAAGATGCGGGGTACCCGCGGTCAGACGGAAAGACCCCGTGAACCTTTACTCTAGCTTTACAATGGCATTATCGATGGCATGTGTAGGATAGGTGGGAGACTATGAAACCAGAGCGCCAGTTCTGGTGGAGTCGTCCTTGAAATACCACCCTTGTCCTCGATGATGTCTAACCGCGGTCCCTTATCGGGATCCGGGACCTTGTATGGTGGGGAGTTTGACTGGGGCGGTCGCCTCCTAAATCGTAACGGAGGCGCGCGATGGTAGGCTCAGAACGGTCGGAAATCGTTCGACGAGTGCAATGGCATAAGCCTGCCTGACTGCGAGACTGACAAGTCGAGCAGACACGAAAGTGGGTCATAGTGATCCGGTGGTCCTGTGTGGAAGGGCCATCGCTCAACGGATAAAAGGTACTCCGGGGATAACAGGCTGATGATGCCCAAGAGTCCATATCGACGGCATCGTTTGGCACCTCGATGTCGGCTCATCACATCCTGGGGCTGGAGCAGGTCCCAAGGGTTTGGCTGTTCGCCAATTAAAGTGGTACGTGAGCTGGGTTCAGAACGTCGTGAGACAGTTTGGTCCCTATCTGCCGTGGGTGTAGGAAGTTTGAGAGGATCTGTCCCTAGTACGAGAGGACCGGGATGGACATACCTCTGGTGGACCTATTGTGGCGCCAGCCGCAGTGTAGGGTAGCTATGTATGGACGGGATAACCGCTGAAAGCATCTAAGCGGGAAACCTCCCTCAAAACTAGACTTCCCTGAGAGCCGTCGTAGACTACGACGTCGATAGGCCAGGTGTGGAAGCGTAGCGATACGTGAAGCTAACTGGTACTAATTGCTCGATCGGCTTGATCCGATACATACCCATGCGTGGCGAAGAATATGCCAGTGCATCGCTCGAAAAAGTGATCTTTACTTTTTCTGCGAAGATGTACGAAACATAAAAACTAGCTAAATACTGACTAACCATCAGTGCTCGGAGCGTAACGCACTCCGCAAAACAAATCCGGTATCTTAATGATACCAATCATCAAAAACATAATATGTGATTATGGTCTGATACTTAGTTTTACTCCTAACTACCAACAATAGTTAGGAGATCTCATTGTTCGATTTTATTGAACTGGTGATTATTGCGAGAATTCCCCACCCGATCCCATCTCGAACTCGGTCGTTAAGGTTCTCTGCGCCGATGGTACTGCGTCTTAAGGCGTGGGAGAGTAGGTCGTTGCCAGTTCTATAAAGTCGAACAATGTTATTACGTTCGTAAGAAACCTCCTTCATGGTCCTGAAATTCAGGGCAAAACGGCTTTGTCCTTTCTAGTCTAGGCTAGCTAGGTGAAGCCGTTTTTTAATGTCTACTTTTATGATCGCGAGGCATCATAAATATTATAATTGATGCGGGGTGGAGCAGCCCGGTAGCTCGTCAGGCTCATAACCTGAAGGTCGTTGGTTCAAATCCAACCCCCGCACCCAATTTATTCCAAACATAAAAATTACAAACACTCAACCACCCTAACGGGTGGTGTTTGCGTTTGTGGTTAACCATAGAATGGACAGAGGTGGGAGTGATGCGCATTGAAAGGCATACTTTCCAGTGTCCAACATAAATGAGTTTTATCACCAGTCTATAAGCTGAAAATGGAATCGATAAACTATAGTCAAAACGCCCTTAGTGAGGACAAAGATAGGACGTCAATTAAAAACAAAATAAGACGAATTAGGGTGATTTATGCAATATTCAATTTAAGGACAAAGCTATCTTTTTTTACAGCCTGCACATGAGAACAAGTTGCAGAATTAGTCAGAAGTGATAAACAGATTTAAACGTCCTCTTTATTATGAATTGCTGACTTGTATACATGAATGTTCCTATCTTAACTCAAGATCTGAAAGCCAAGAAATCGGCACGGAAAAAGGCCTCCAATTTCTGGAAAAAGCAGGCGCGTATTTGGCACTGGATTTCAGGCGCGATTTGCCTGATCGGAATGCTGTTATTTGCGGTAACAGGTATCACGCTAAATCACGCAGCTGATATTAAAACGACTCCAAAAATTTCGAATGCTGCCGTTACTTCAGACGAAGCTATGATGGGAAGTGTGCGCGCATTACCTCTTGAAGGTGAGAGCGTGCTTCCAAAAGACTTAGTTCGATATCTGCGACGGGAATTAAACGTCAATACAGCGGGACGCAGCGCAGAATTAACCGATATTGATATCTATGTTGGTTTGCCGCGTGCGGGCGGCGATGCATGGCTGGCTATCGATCGAGAAACGGGATTGGTCGAATATGAGTCGACATCTCGTGGTGCGATCTCCTATCTCAATGATTTGCACAAAGGCCGCAATACAGGAACAGTTTGGGCAGTGTTTCTGGATGTGTTCTCAATTGCGACAATTTTCTTTTGTTTGACGGGCCTGTGGCTGCTTCAGATCCACTCTAAAAAACGTGCCATCACATGGCCGCTTACAATAGGCGGGTTGGCTGTGCCAGTCGTCATTCTTTTCTTTTTTGCACATGGATAATAACATGAAAATGAAACTTACACTTTCAGGAATAGGCCTAGCACTTAGTGCAGGTTCTGCACACGCTGAAGGGCTAGAGGTGAATGTAGAACTGCCTCGCTTTAATGTGGCAGAATATCATAAGCCTTACGTTGCTATCTGGATTGCGAACGCAGATCACTCAGTCGCGGCGAATCTCTCTGTCTGGTATCAGCAAGAAGACGGACCTGAGGGTGAAGGTGAAACGTGGCTAAAAGATATGCGTCAGTGGTGGCGACGTTCTGGGCGTTCTTTGGATTTGCCAATTGATGGTGTGTCTAGCCCCACACGCGCACCTGGCCAGCACACGCTACACTTTACAAATGAATCCGCTCAGCTGGCTGACTTGGAAGCAGGTGATTATGTGCTTTGCGTCGAAGCTGCGCGAGAAGTGGGTGGTCGCGAAGTTGTAAAACTACCTTTTACTTGGAAATCAGACGCTAGCCAAAGTGTGTCAGTTTCAGGTGAAACTGAGCTTGGAAATATTTCTCTCAATATCGAACCGTAAATAAGGTCAAAGGAAACAAAGACATGAAACTTAGATTGAAACCTCTACTCATGGCCGCAGCAATCGGTCTAGCTGTTTCTCCAGCAGCTCAGGCGCACAGAATGTGGATATTGCCATCGACGTTTACACTTTCAGGTGACGAGCAAATTGTAACACTTGATGGTGCTATCTCAAACGATCTGTTCTTCCCAAACCACGTGGCTATGAATTTGGACAATGTTGTGATTACAGCTCCAGACGGTTCGCAAAGTAAGCCAGAAAATGGGTGGAAGGGTGAAATCCGGTCTACATTTGACCTGAAGCTGGACCAACAGGGCACTTACAAAGTGGCAGAGCTGGGCGATTTTTTCTTTGCTTCTTGGAGTGAGGGTGACGAAAAAAAACGTAAACGTGGCAGTTGGGAAATGTTCGAAAAAGAAGGTATTCTGGCTAAAGAAGGTGTGGAGTTGTCTAGTTCTGCGCGCCGTTCGGAAACTTTCGTGACATTGGGCGCACCTACTGAAACCGCATTTAAAGTGACGGGTGTAGGAATAGAAATGATTCCCATCACACACCCCAATGATGTGTATCAAGGCGAAGAAGCTTCCTTTACATTTCTCGTCGATGGTAAAGCTGTCGCTGACTTGGAAGTGACGATTGTGAAGGGAAATGACCGTTACCGCGATGTGATCAACGAAGTGAAGGTCAAGACGGATAAAGATGGAGTAATCAAATTTACCCCAGAAGTTGCTGGCCGTTACTGGATGTCAGCTAGCTCTCGTAAGCCTGGTGAAAAGATGGGGCAGGAAATGATGTTGAGAAGCGGCTATTCCGCAACTTTTGAGGCGTTAATTCCCTGATTGATATTCAGCCTCTGATTTTTAATCAGTTAAAAAAAGAACATGTAATTCTTCCTGAAGGACAGTCGCGACTGGACCTTCAGGGAGAGACTATGGGAACAAACTGGTCAGCAAAGATATACCTGCCGGCAAATATCAGTGAGACAGAAATCGTCCAATGTCTCAATCTGGTGTTTACTGATTATATAAATGTGTTCAGCCTCTGGGAGCCTCGCGCATTTATCAGTCGTTTTAATGCTGCTTCAGTGGGTGTTGTGTTGGACGTGCCTGATTTGTTTCAGTCTATATGGCAGGCAGCTATAGAGATAAAGCAACAAACAGGCGGCGCTTTTAATCCCTTTTGCTTCGATGAAATTTCCAATCGAGGGTTCAATCCTTCGGTTGAGATGCAACTTGATACCGCGGCGAGCTATGTTGGTAATCCATTTCCGCTTGGTCAAGGTGTGATTGCCAAGACTGATTGTCCCCAGATTGATCTCAATGCGATTGCAAAAGGCGCTGCTGTGGATGCCATGAGCAATGAATTGCGTCGGTTGGGGTGTGTATCTTTTCTCGTTGAAATTGGCGGTGAGTTTTCTGCTCAGGGCCTAAAAGAGGATGGTCAACCTTGGTGGGTTGATATTGAAACTCCTATACCTGCAGGAATATTGCATCGTGTTGCTTTGTCGGGGTTTTCGGTCGCGACGAGTGGTAATACGCATAAACAAAATTTGAGAAGGAATGATATCAATTTGGGTCATATCCTTTTAACGGAACACAGCGTTGATGCTTTTAAATCCGTATCGGTTTTGCATCCCCACTGTATGTATGCAGACGCATGGGCAACTGCATTATATGCATCTCCAGAGACCGCTGTAGAAAGGGCTAATTCTCATGAATTAGCTGTTATTTTCCAGTTCCCATCTGGTGAAATATCTTATTCTGAGATGCTAAAAAGACACTTTGTAAACTAATTAAAATCCTAACATTTATTTTATGAGAATAATTCTTATTAGCTGTTGTGTTTGATAACCAGTACTTCTAGTAATTTTGAGAATCAATTGCAATAAATGTAGGGTAAAATGAAAAAAAAAGTTTTTGGGGATATACGGCACTTAGTAGCGCTGTAATGGCGAGCTTTATGGTGGGGCAAACTGCTTTTGCTCAGGATGGATCTCAAGGCGAGGTAAGTGATACATCGGCTGAACGCGAAATGCGGATGAGCGAAGTCGTTGTGACTGCTGCGGGGTTTGAACAAAAGATAGTAGATGCACCAGCTAGTATTAGTGTTGTAAGTGAACAAGAACTGAAAGTGCGCCCTTACTTAACACTTATAGACGCTGTTCGTAATCTTGAGGGGGTAGATGTCGGAGAAACGGCAGATAAAACAGGGCAGCGCACGATCAGCATACGGGGTATGGGGTCAGATTACACATTGGTGTTGATAGACGGAAAACGCCAGAATAATCACGGCGATATTTATCCCAACAATTTTGGTGGTAATCAGTTTAATCATATTCCACCTCTGGATACGATTAAACGTATTGAGGTGATCCGGGGGCCGGCATCTACATTGTATGGGGCGGATGCATTGGGTGGTGTGATCAACATCATCACAAAAAAAGTATCAGACAAGTGGAGTGGTTCAGCGACTTTCGGGCGTAGCTTGCAAGAAAACGATAGCTTTGGGGATGACATAACATTTGACTTCGGACTGAACGGACCTTTGGTTGCCGACAAGCTAGGCCTTAGCTTACGCGGCTCGATATATGAGCGCTTGGCGTCTCAGCCTGACTTTGTTCCCGCTGTAGATCCGTCTGGAGAAACCCACGTCAGAAGTTTTGGTTTTGGTGGTGGCGGAAGCACCGTTGATAGCACAAATAAGACAGCAGGATTTTCATTAAGTTGGACACCGACAGACAATCAAAGTTTGGTGCTTGATTATGATATATCCCGCCAAGTTTATGATAATACACCGATTTATAATCCTGAAACAGGTGATATAGCCTATCCTTTGGGGACGTTGGACGGCATTGACACTATTTGGCGAACTTCGGGCGGAATCGTTGCGCCTCGAGTAGGCTACGCCCAAGAACAATCATTTGACAGAGACAATTGGTCTCTTACCCATCAAGGGGAATGGGGCTTTGGTACGAGTTTTGTCTCTCTTGCATATGTAGATACCAATAATAATGGCCGTACGCTTCCGTTTGCAGTGGGCGAGCGCCTATTATTGCAAGAAATCTATGATGGAACAGGTGATTACGCTGGACTATCAGAAGATGAGCGTCGCCAGATAGCAGCTGATACTTTTCTTCCTCGTGACAAGCGGACACTTGAAAGCAGTCAATATACACTTGATGTTAAGTTCGACATTCCAGTTGCGAACGTGGTAGGCGATCATCACTTTGTGGTGGGCGGTCAGGTTATTGACGGTGAACTAGAAGATGGTGTTTTCGGATTGGAAGATACTGTTGATGGTTTGCAAGCGGTACAAGAGCAAAAACAATGGTCTTTATTTGCTGAAGACAACTGGTCACCGATTGAGAAATTGACCATTACGGGTGGTATTCGTTTTGATAACCATGATGTGTTTGGTGAGCACACAAGCCCGAGGCTTTATGGTGTTTATAACATATCTAATGAATGGACACTAAAAGGTGGTGTGAGCACAGGCTATAAAACACCCAAAACAACAGACCTTTACGATGGTATTACTGGCTTTGGTGGTCAGGGGACAAGTCCATGGACAGGAAACCCAGAGTTAGAGCCTGAAACAAGTGTGAATAGCGAGATCGCTGTATATTGGAATTCTCAGTCCAAAGGGCACAACTTCAATATCACATATTTCCAAAATGATTTTGAAGATAAGATTTCCTCTACAACTGTGACGCAAACTTGTGAGGAAACAGGTGGTGTGCGTCCATGTGCTAATCTTGGAACTTATGCAACAATTCTTGGTGTTGGTAGCTTGCGTCAGCCAATCAATATTGACAAAGCCAAGGTTAAAGGAGCTGAAGTTGCGGGTAAATATGAGATCTTAGATAGTCTCAGTGTACGCGCGAACTACACTTACACAGATAGTGAGCAATTGAGTGGTTCAAATGAAGGTTTGCCGCTTACCAACACAGCTAAGCATATGGGGAATGCGACTCTGGATTGGAGTATAACTGATGAGATTAGCGCGCAGCTATCTTATGAGACGCGGTCTAAGCGTTATCGCGGTGTAAATACTGTAACAGGCAAGCACCTCTACTATAAAGACTATAGTGTTGTGAATCTTGGTGGTCAGTATCGATTGAATGAATTTGTGACATTCAGTGCGCGTATCAACAACTTGCTCGATGAAGATTTTACTAGTTACCAAACGGACTTCACAGACAATGGCGATGGCACATGGGAAGCCAGCTATGAAGATGACTACAACAATAAAGATAAGGCTCGTAGTTTCTGGATCAGCGTCGGCGCTCGCTTCTAGTTTGATCCTTTAAATGTATTATTAGCCCCCTAAAATAGGGGGCTAATGACCACAATGACTTTACAATCTTGGTTGATATAAAGCTTGGCCATGACGTCTGGTTACGGTCAGATTACTCTTTGTTATCTATAGAGTAATTGTAGAATCCTTTAAAAGAGAATTTTGATATATTGCGTCTGAATACTCATTTGTCGCACTTGCGGAAATAAGATCATTCATGCATGCAATCTCGTCATGATGGGAATAAGTACAACACGGAAATCTATAAGATTGGTCTTTAGCGCATTGGCGTTAATGGCGGTGTTTGTACGTGCGGTGATACCTACTGGCTATATGCTTTCGATGGAGAAGGCTTCTCTTGGCAATCTTTTCCCTATCACTGTTTGTCATGGTGATGGGACGACCTCAGATACTGTTTTTCTGGATTTTCAGACTGGGAATCTTCTAAGTAGTGACACTCCGATCCCGTCTCCTGAAAAGGATGATAGTGGGACGTCAGCCTGTACTTTGTTGGCTATGTCAGGTCACGGGACAGAGCCTGATTTGGTATCTGTGCTCATCGCACCTAGAACAAAGGAAATGCTTGTTTCTCCCAAACCAGCATTTGTCGTGCCGGGCCAAGGTCTTGCCGCTCCACCGCCTCCAGCACGTGGTCCACCGATATTGATTTAAAAAGCTGTCCATCACACAAACTTCAATGCTTTGTGTGCTGTTTGCATTCGTTTTTATGACGGTTGCCTGATGGCAAATGGAAAGAGATTAAGGTCTGCCTTTCCAAAAATCACTTTAAATCAATATTCTAATACCTGCTGATTTCACGCAAGGCAGGTTCCCATGGGAATTTTTAATATAATGAAACGCTTTATTCTTCTAAGCATGGCCGCCACTTGTCTGGTGCCAGTTTTAGCACAGGCGCAAGATGTTCAAGATACAATCATTGTAACCGGCCAAAGTAATCTAGATCTAGAAACAAGCATTGCTGGGCGTTTAGGCCTTAGTAATCGCGAGACTCCAGCTATTGTTGATGTTGTGACCCAAACAGACTTGCAACAGCAGGGAGCAAGAACAGCAATAGAAGCATTGAATGCAGCGCCAGGCATTACATCGGGTCATCTTCCTGGTTCTACAGCTTCTGTTTCTATGCGCGGTTTTCACCGTGCTGTGAATTATCTTTTTGATGGTGTGCGTCAGGCCAATTCAGACGCTGGAATGCGAGACTATGACAGTTGGATGTTTGAACGCATTGAAGTCATAAAAGGGCCAGCGTCGGTAACATCTGGAGAGGGCGCGCTGGCGGGGGCCATCAATTTTGTGCCGCGTCAGCCCAAATTGGGTGAAATAGGCGGTGAAGTTTTTGCAAGTTATGGTGATCACGATACGGCGCGTTTTGCTGGTGATTTGAATACACCTATAGGTGACAACATGGCTTTGCGTTCAGATCTTTCATTTGCCAAATCTGGCGGCTGGATTGATGGCACAGATTCCCAAAAAATTGCAGGGCGATTAGCATTTCTGGCGCAGCCAACTGATAAGCTTTCTATCACATTGTCAGCAGATTATTTTGAAGATGAATTCGACACAGCCTATTATGGCACACCAATTGTCTCGTCTGAAATTGCGCGCAACCCCTCCAATGTGGTGTCTGGAAGTGCCGGTCTTGTCCTTGATGAAGAGATGCGTGATGTAAATTTCAACGTTCTTGATGGAGATATGGCGTCAGAAAATACGTGGCTACGCGCGAAGGCTGAATATCAAATTTTTGAAGATTGGACGCTTGTCAGTGATACAAGTTGGTACACGTCTGATCGCCATTGGATCGATGCCGACGAATACACTTTCAATGGTGCAACGGGCCTTGTTGATCGTTATGCGACACATATTACGCATGACCATCAATATTGGAACCAGCGCCTCCATATGGCCTATGATGGAAATTTAGTTGGGCACCGAAATCGTTTCACAGCGGGGTTAGAGGTCAGCGATACTGATTTTTTCACATTGCGTCGTTTTGGTTCAGCGACGAGTGTTGATCCGTTTAATCCAGAACGCGGCGTTTTCCCTCCTGAAGATCCTTCAAATTTTACTTATCAGCAGGATGTAACAGCAGATGTAAAAGCGCTCGCATATTTTATGGAGGATGCGTTTAATATCACAAATGATTGGCTGATTGTTGGGGGTGTTCGGTTGGATAAATTCGAACTGGACCGTCAGGTCATAGATGTGATTTCTGATGACGTCATCAATTATGGGCAAGAGTATGATCCTGTCACTTGGCGTCTAGGAACAGTTTATAATTTAAAACCTCAAACACAGTTGTTTGCCCAATACACACGTGCGGCTACGCCGGTGACAGGATTGTTTTTTATGAGTTCAAGTCGTGCAGATTTTGATGTGTCGACAGGTGATTCCTATGAGGTTGGAATTAAATCTTCGCTCTTTAGAGAAAGCCTGAATGTCACAGCGTCAGTTTTCCACATCACTCAAGATGATATTCTCACGCGTGACCCCAATAATCCAAATATCACGGTTCAAGGTGGTAGTCAGATCTCTGAAGGGGGAGAGCTATCGCTAAATTGGACGCCGACTGATGAATGGTCTGCCAGTTTGAGTGCAAGCCTGTTGAATGCGGAGTTTGATGAACTAATCGAGGGCGGCGGGGGTGATCGTTCTGGAAATCGTCCATCCAATACACCAGAGCAGTTAGCTGATTTTGTGGTTACGTATACGCCAGATGCGCTGCCAATCTCGATTACAGGAGCGGTACGCCACAATGGTGATGCTTTCACCTCTAATGCAAATGATGTGAAATTGGAAAGCTATACGCTTTTAGATGCAGCAGTGTCGTGGAACGCTGAATTTGGAAAATTCACTTTGCGGGGGCGTAATCTTACCGACGAATTTTATGCAAATTGGTCTGGCTATTCTTCAGGACTAGTCTTTGTCGGTGAGCCAAGAAGTTTTGAACTCTCTTACTCACGTTCATTTTGATAATAAAATTGAGAAGAACGGCTCTTCATTGGGGAGCCGTTCGATTTTCTGGAAAGAAATGACAATGAGTGATTCAAAGCTTATTCAGACTAAGGCAGCAAACAGAGCTGTATTGCATCGTGTGATATTCCGGCTGCATTTTTATGCTGGTATTTTAGTGGCACCTTTTGTCCTTATACTGGCGATTACAGGTGCAATTTATCTTTATGTAACTGAAATTGAGGATATAGCTCATCCTGATTGGCGTTTTATAAAAGAAGCAGGGCCGCATCTTCCACCTCATAAGATAATTGAAGGCGCGCTAGCTGCGTTTCCCGATACGGTAGCGACGAGAGTTGATCTTCCTACAGCTCCCAAACGAACGGCGGTCGTTTTTCTAACGCCTGAAATAGGAGAGCCTTTTCGGGTATATGTTGATCCTGTGTCGGGTATTGCGAATGGTTCATTCATATATGGGCAAACGCTAGTTGGTTTCGCAGATCGTATGCATGGTTCACTCCTTATGGGAGAGACGGGCGACCTTATTGTTGAATTGGCATCCTGTTGGACAATTGTGCTTATTCTTACAGGGTTATATTTATGGTGGCCGCGTACGCCAAATAAAGTTTGGGGTGTATTTTTGCCGCGATTGGGCAAGGGTCGCCCATTTTGGCGGGATTTACATGCCTTAACAGGAATTTGGACATCTGGACTTCTGTTATTCCTAATTCTAAGCGGATTGCCTTGGGCTTCCAATTGGGGAGGGTATCTTCAAGGCATAATGACAAGCATGGGTGTTGGTTATCCAGCATCCTATCGTACGCATATGAACCATGATGCGATAGAAACTGACCCTGTACAAACGCTTGCCGAGACGACGCCGGGCATTTCTTGGGCAATGGAACCGGCACCGGCACCGCATTCTGAGCACACTCACAAGATGCCTATTTCAGTAAAAGAAGTTAGCGCTATTTTGGAAGGGGTAGGACTGACAACAGCATATCGCCTATCCCTGCCTAAAGATGCCCATGATGTCTTTACGGCATACACATATCCTGACCAACCAGAAGGTCAACGCACAATACATTTAGACCAATACTCTGGTGAGGTGATCAATAATGTCGGTTTTGCAGACTATGGTATTGGGGCCAAAACAGTAGAGTTGGGCGTGGCGATACATATGGGGAATTACTTTGGAATTCCCAATCAGCTTCTTATGCTTTTTGCTGCTTTGGGGGCGGCGATGTTGTCGCTATCTGGACCGATTATGTGGATGAAGCGGCGCAAAACAGGTTTGGGTGCACCCAAGCCATTGGGATCAAATCAGATGATATGGAGTGTTGCGTTTTTACTTTTGGCGCTTGGAGTAATATTTCCAACACTTGGCATTACAGCACTCATTTTGTTTGTGGTAGAGCGGCTTTTATTGTCTAGAATTGCACCTGTTCGTTCTTGGCTGGGGTTAGCGCAATAGAGAAGAAATTGCTTTGCTGTTTTGCTGGCGCAAGCAAAGTAGAAGAGTTGCTGGGGTGAGTGCTAACTGCTGGGGCGCATGTAATTGATGTCTACAATAATAGTCTCTTAATAACGGCAGTGAGTGAATATTGCATCATAACTTATCGAAAAGATTTGGTGTAAATAGTTCACCAATACAAAATCAATATGTCATTGGTGAATATTGTGTTGGGCGATTTCGAGTACTGGGTTGAATGTAATTCAACGCTAGATCTTTATAGTTTATACACTCGATATACCAAATTTGCTATTTTAAATTCTATAACAAATGGCTTTCGGCAGATTTAGGTTGCCTACAAGTTGCAATATATTGATGTAATTTCTAAAAAATTTAAGAAGAGAATTTCATCGTTAAGTAGTTATTATGACTTTCGCGTTACCTGATAGTTTATGAAAGTTGCTATTTTAGTTACTTTTTGTGCAATTGTTTCTTAAAATGTCAATTTCTCTTTTGAAGAAATGTGGCAGTGCTTGAGAGCGCAAAACTTAAGATTGTGTCGTTTTGTGTTAGCGTCAATTTTAAAGGTTTATGGATCGCTATGGTTGAGGAATTGGCAACGCCGCAATTGGAAAAAATCATTCAATTGGAAAGCCGTCTCACGGGAAGAGCCGTTGACAGTTTGCATTTGTTCTTATTGGAAAAAAGCGGAACAGATGATCCTATCCTCATAGACGCTTCTGAGGTGACGTTGATTGATACCACAGCAATTCAAGTTCTGCTGAGTGCAGAGAAAGAATGCATCAGTCGAGAAAAGCAATTTCAAAATAACAATATGAGCTCCGATTTTATAGGAGCAATGACGACGCTGGGATTAGCCAATGTTGTTGATCGATGGAGAGATGGAAATGTCTAAACGTGTTATGGTTGTCGATGATTCCAAAACAATGAGAGACATGGTTTCCTTTACGCTAAAACGCGAAGGTTATGAAGTCGTAGAAGCTGAGGATGGTATAAGAGCGACTGAAGTTAGCGGTGTCGGCATTTTTGATCTGGTTATAACAGATGTGAATATGCCGCGCAAAGATGGCATAACGCTGACCAAAGAATTGCGAATGAAACCGCAATTTCGCTCAACGCCGATTTTAATCCTAACCACGGAAGCTGATGCAACAAAAAAAGCAGCTGGTAAGGCTGCCGGTGCTACAGGGTGGATTGTAAAACCCTTTGACCCAGATCAGTTGCTTAGCGTTGTAAAGCGCGTCTGTCGCTAGGGGGTTGGGGGATGAATGATTTTGAACAGTTTCGGCAAACGTTTTTTGAAGAGTGCGATGAACTTCTTCAACGGTTTGAGGATGTCGCTACGACACTTCAGCCGGAGGGAAATGATAGCGAAACTTTAAACGAGCTTTTCCGTGCTGTTCATTCTATTAAAGCTGGTGCTGGAGCGTTCAAACTCGATAGATTGGTCGTCTATGCGCATGAGCTTGAAGACTTTCTAGATCAAGTTCGTGGCGATTTGATTGGTTTACAAGCTGATGGGCCTGCACTCATTATCCAGTCTGGTGATGTCCTTCGAGAATTAGTTGAGAATGCTCAATCAGGGCAGGAAGCGCCTGATGGTTTGGAGTCTGTGACACTTGAAAAACTCCGTCAATTGAATCCTAAAAAAGCTATTGAGGTGACGCCTGTTGCGGTCGTTGAAAATGCTGAAGCGACTAGAACTAGTTATGAAATTTATTTTCGACCATTCCGGTCTATGTATGAAACAGCAAATGAACCGCAATTACTTTTTGAAGCTTTATCTGATTTAGGTGACATAAACATACACATAGACACTTCAAAAGTTGTTGAATTGTCCAAACTTGATCCAATGGAGAGCTATTTCTCTTGGAACATTGAATTGTGTAGTGATTGTAGTGTTGAAGATATTACAGCGGTATTCGAGTTCGTAGAAGATGATTGCGAACTCACGATTAAAGCAAAAACCATATCTGAAGCGGATGCAGAAGAGATTGTAAAATCTAGTTCTGTTGACGATAAATCACCTGATGGCGCGCAGGTTATTGTCGGAAAGTCCGCAAAACCAGAAACAGAACGTGCAAAGCCTCAATTGGGGTCCATTCGGGTTGATCTGGAAAAGGTGGATCAGCTTGTAAATATGGTTGGGGAATTGGTGATTGCTCAAGCCATGGCGCTTGAGAGCATTTCCTCTGAAATCGGTATTGCGCAAGTTAATCAATTGCAAGCGTTAGAAGATCTGACAATGCGGACACGGCAGTTGCAGGAAGGCGTTATGGCAATTCGTATGCAGCCGATTAAAGCACTGTTTTCTCGGTTTCCTCGATTGGTACGTGATCTTTCTACAAAACTCGAAAAGGATGTCACACTTATATTGGAAGGTGAGGCAACTGAAGTAGATAAAACGATTATTGAAGAACTCTCTGATCCGCTTACCCACATGATCCGCAATTGTATGGACCATGGTATCGAAATGCCTGAGGATCGCGTGCAAGCGGGTAAAAAAGCGCAAGGAACTGTTCGTTTAAGTGCTGAACAACGAAATGGCCGAATTCTGATACGGGTGAGTGATGATGGCCGCGGCTTAGACCCTGATAAGGTTGTTGCCAGAGCTATTCAGCAAGGCTTGATTGCCGAAGGCGATGAGCTGACAAAAGAAGATATCGAAATGATGATCTTCCGCCCAGGTTTTTCAACGGCTAGTGCCGTTAGCGATGTTTCCGGGCGCGGTGTTGGTATGGATGTTGTGCGCCGAAATATTCAAAAATTAGGTGGTCGAATTACGCTTGATTCAAAGAAGGGACATGGTTCCTGCTTCACTTTAGCACTGCCACTAACATTGGCTGTTTTGGATGGAATGTTAGTCGCCACTGCAGGAGAGCGTTATGTCATACCATTATCTTCTATTGTAGAAACAGTTTGCCCTGCACCGAGTCAAATTAAGCAAATGCCTGATGGTGGGCAAGTCCTTTCTTTGAGAGGAAACACCATTCGATTGGTCGATCTTTGTGGATGTATGGGGCTTTCCCGAAAGGGATTGACTGAACCATTGCGAAAACTCGCAGTGATTGTTGAAACAGAGTTTGGTCGTCAGGTCGGGATTGTTGTGGATGAGCTGCTGGGGCAGCAACAAGTCGTCATAAAAAGCCTTGAGACAAACTACTACAATATTCCAGGTGTGGCTGGGTCGGCAATTCTCGGAGACGGTAGAGTGCGGCTGATACTTGATGTCGATGGCCTTGTTACCATGACGCCTAAGCCATCTCTTTCCAATTTTGACAAGGGTCAAGCCATAGAAGCTGAAAATCAATTCCAAGCAAATGCAACAAGAGGACAGAGCAGATGAACCAATCTCAAATGGAGTCTGATTTCTCTCAAGATGCTGATAGGGCGACAGAAGCGCCTTCTCCGCCGAGGCAATATGTTAGTTTTACCGTTGGTGATGCCTGTTATGCCGTCGATATTATGTCGGTGCGTGAAATTAAAGGTTGGGCCGATATTACAAGCCTACCCAATCAACCCGATTATGTGCGTGGTGTATTAAACCTGCGTGGTGCTGTTTTGCCGATTATTGATTTGAAATGTCGGCTTGGTGAAACAATGACAGATCCAACACAACGACATGTCATTGTTATTGTTTCAATTAATGAACGACAAATTGGTTTATTGGTTGATGCAGTGTCAGATATTCTGATTGTTGAAGATGATCAGATAAAGCCTGTTCCTGAAACGAACGTAAAAAAAGATGCGGACGTTTTTACGGGGTTCTTGACTGAAAAAGATCAAATGGTCGCGATGCTAGACCTTGAAAATTTACTCGTTTCCCAGATCCGCGAATTTGATGGATCCGATATCCCCACAAATCAATAGTTTGCTCTGAAGGAATGCCCAGATGAACTCGAATTCTCCAATTACGATGAAGACTGCTCCCAAAGATACTAAATCCCAATTGATGTCATCCGCTGCTATGTTTGTAGGCGGAGCGGCGGGGTTGGCTGGTATATCCTTGGTTTCACAACAATTTGGATTGATGCCCGCACTCATACTTTGTGTTCCTGTTGCTGCTGTTGCAGCGGGAGTTGGCTTTATGAGAAAAGGCAGTCAGTTGAACACACATTCTCAATTGAGAGAATTGT
Organism: Hirschia baltica ATCC 49814; assembly: GCF_000023785.1. Lineage (NCBI taxonomy): Bacteria > Pseudomonadati > Pseudomonadota > Alphaproteobacteria > Hyphomonadales > Hyphomonadaceae > Hirschia > Hirschia baltica. The sequence goes on along the minus strand of NC_012982.1, from coordinate 2,318,180 downwards.
CAGCTAAGCAAAATGCAATTGATAAAGTGCAAGCGGTAATCGAGTTTGAGCTAGATGGCACAATCTTGGATGCAAACCAGAATTTTTGCGACACGGTTGGATATCGAAAAGAAGAAATTATCGGACAACACCACTCCATATTTGTGGAACGCGAAGTAGCTGACGGGTCTGAATATAAAAATTTCTGGCAAAAGTTGAAGCAAGGTGAATTCATTGCAGATGAATTTCGGCGGGTTGGTAAAAACGGAAAAGAGATATGGATTGTTGCATCATACAACCCAATTTTTGACGAGAATGGCCGCGCATACAAAGTCATCAAATATGCGACAGATATAACAGCAGAGAAATTGAAATCTGCTGATATGACAGCGCAAATTAATGCAATCAACCAATCTCAAGCTGTTATCGAATTTGATACTACCGGTAAGATATTGAATGCTAATGAAAATTTCTGCAATACAATGGGGTATTCACTGTCTGAAATAAAGGGCAAGCACCATTCTATGTTTGCTGATCCAGAATTTGCTCGGTCTCATGAATACAAACAATTTTGGGAAAAATTGTGCCGTGGAGAGTTTGATAGTGGTGAGTATGAACGCGTCGCCGCTGGTGGGCGTAAGGTTTTGCTTCAAGCATCTTACAATCCTGTTTTCGATTTAAATGGTAAATTGGCTAAGGTTGTAAAATATGCTTCTGATCTGACCCAGAGTGAACGCATGAAAGAAAATGCACGTATCCGCTCGGCATTGGATGTTGCAACAACGAATGTTATGATCGCAGATACAGATTTCAACATCGTGTACCTTAACGACGCACAGCACGAAATGATGCGTGTAGCTGAAGATGACCTAAAAGCAGAACTAAGCCAGTTTGATAGCCAGAAGCTTCTTGGCGCAAATATCGATATTTTCCATAAAAACCCAACGCATCAACGTACAATGTTGGCGCGTCTGACATCTACATATGAAACAGATATTCGAGTCGGGCCAAGGTATTTCCATCTTATTGCGACACCTGTCTTCGGTGAAGATAAAGAGCGTGTAGGAACTGTTGTTGAATGGCGTGACGATACTATAGAAAAAGCAATCGAGCGCGAAGTTCAGGACGTTGTTGAGGCAGTTTCCCGTGGAGATTTCTCCAAGTCGATCAGTATAGAAGGCAAGGATGGGTTTATGCTTCTCCTCGCTGAGAGTATTAATGTTCTGTCCGGGCGCGTTTCAATTGTTTTGGATTCCCTTGGAATGATGCTTGATGCGATGTCTCAAGGTGATTTGACCAAGCGAATTGAGGATGACTTTGAGGGCGTTTATGGAAAACTTAAAGAAGATGCCAATGCCACATCTGCTCGTTTGCAAGAAACTGTTTTAGCTATCTCTAACTCTGCAACGGAAGTGTCTTCTGGTGCTGAAGAAATTTCTATGGGTGCAACGGATCTGTCTCAGCGAACAGAGCAGCAGGCGGCAAACCTTGAAGAAACAGCCTCATCGATGCAGCAAATGGCTGCAACGATTAAACAGAACGCAGATAACTCACAACATGCTAGCCAACTGGCTGTAACAGCGAGAGAGTCAGCTGTGTCCGGTGGCGAAATCGTGCACAATGCAGTTGAATCCATGAGTAAGATTGAGCAGTCATCTCGCAGCATTTCAGATATTATTGGAGTGATAGACGAGATAGCTTTCCAAACCAATCTTCTGGCTTTGAATGCCGCCGTTGAAGCTGCGCGTGCAGGGGATGCCGGACGTGGGTTCGCAGTTGTTGCGTCTGAAGTGCGTTCATTGGCACAACGGTCTGCTCAGGCTGCTAAGGATATTAAGGATCTAATAGTTGAATCGAGTTCGCAGGTAAAAGGCGGCGTTGATTTAGTGAACCAGACCGGGGAAGCTCTTAATGGAATTGTGGATGCTATCAAGAAAGTTGCTGACATAGTCGCGGAAATAAGTGCTGCTTCTGGCGAGCAAGCGACTGGAGCTGAAGAAATCAATAAAGCCATTACTCAGATGGATGAGATGACACAGCAGAACTCTGCTCTTGTAGAAGAAAATGCAGCGGCGGCTAAAACGATGACAGATCAAGCCCTCGATATGCGTGAGCGGATGGGGTTCTTTAATGTAGGCGAAAATACAATCAAGCCCAAAATTGTAGGCGGAAGTTTTACAGGCAAACCAACTCCAGTTCAGTCTTCAAACAGAGGAGGAGCGCGTGTTCTTCAGTCTGCTTTGGCGGAGAGCATTCAAGAAGACGATGATTGGAGCGAGTTTTAATAGCTGAGTAATACTATGAACGCTTTAGCCAAAAATACTGTAGCAGACCCAGAACGCGAGTTCAAAATGGGCAATGGCGAGTTTCAAGCGATTGCTAAGGCAATCTATAAACACGCTGGTATTGTGATTGATAGTTCAAAGCGTGAATTAGTTTATTCTCGAATGAGTAGGCGTTTGCGGGCGTTATCTTTGTCTGATTTTTCTTCTTATTTAAGCATATTAGAAGGTGCGCAGGGTAAAAGTGAAATCAAGCACTTGATCAATACATTGACGACCAATCATACGCGTTTTTTTCGAGAGCCTCACCATTTCCAGTATATGCAAGAAACGATTATTCCTTATTGGAAAAAGCGGGCAGAAAAGACTGGAAATAAACGCCTGCGAATTTGGTGTGCGGCGAGCTCTACTGGCGAAGAGCCATATACTTTGGCAATGGTGATCGCCAATGGACTTAAAGGTTCTGTGCAATGGGATTGGAAGATACTCGCGACTGACATTGATACGAGTGTTTTAGCTGCAGCTAAAAAAGGAATATATGAAAACAAGGCTTTAGAAGAAATACCAAAAGACTACCGTCGCTCATATATCAATAAACTCGGTGATGGTCAGTTTGAAATAAAGCCTGAGTTGAAAAGACATCTCACTTTTAACCGATTGAATTTACATGGTGCTTGGCCGATAAAAACTAGTTTTGACATGATTTTTTGTCGCAATGTTTTTATCTATTTTGATCTACCATCAAAACAATTGCTTGTTGATCGTTTTTCGGAGGTGCTCTCCGAGGAAGGCTGGTTCTTCTTAGGGCATTCAGAATCGATTCTCGTTGAAAATTCGCCTTTCAAACTTGTAGGTCGCACGATTTATGAGCCGTCAAATGTGGTGCGTAGATTATGAGCACGTTTTCATCGAAAAAATGTTCAGATGATGGAGTATCTCGTTATTTTGACAGCGAAAAAAAACGCTGGGTAGTTACGGTATTACCAGGAACGCAATACGTCTCCAGAGATGAAGATGAGGTCATTGCAACCGTATTAGGGTCTTGTGTTGCTGCCTGTATTTGGGATCCGCTGTCCAAAGTCGGAGGTGTCAATCATTTCATGCTTCCTCATGATGATGCCGGTTTATGGAGTGGCGCTAGCCTTGCGCTTCGTTACGGCAATCACGCAATGGATGCGTTGATAAATGAACTTCTGCAGCAGGGGGCAGAGAAAAAGCGTCTAAATTGTAAATTTTTTGGTGGAGGCAATGTTGTCAAAGGCCTCGGGCGTGTTGGTTCCAAAAATGCCTTGTTTGCAAAAGAATACTCAGCTGTTGAACAGCTGAATGTAACAAAAATGGATCTCGGTGGGGAAAGTGGACGACGTATTTTGTTTGAGCCAGTGACGGGACGCGCTTGGAGGAAGTTTTTGGATGCCAGTGCTGGGCTTTCAGTCGTGCATCAAGAAGCATTGCTACAGCCCAAGATTGAGGTTGCACCGACTTCTATAGAGTTATTTTAAGGAACATACAAAATGAGTAAAATCAAAGTTGTAGTGGTCGATGATAGTGCCTTGATGCGTCGCATAATCCCTTCCTTACTTGAAAAGACAGGGGAGATAGAAGTTGTTGCAACTGCACCGGATCCGATTATCGCTCGTCAAAAAATAAAATTAACCAATCCTGATGTTATAACTCTCGATGTAGAGATGCCTAAAATGGATGGTATCTCTTTTCTTGAAAAAATCATGTCCCTAAGACCAATGCCTGTTGTGATGATTTCTTCACTGACGACAAAAAGTGCTGATGTCACTCTGCGTGCTTTAGAACTAGGAGCAGTTGATTTTGTGACGAAGCCTGCTCTCGATCTTGCTGCTAATATGGAAACCATGTCGCAAGAGCTTATAGAAAAGGTAAAAACGGCTGCAACCTCCAATATTCAACGTCGTCGAACTGCGCCTGTTCAGGTCACGAATAAGACGTTCACGTCATTCGAAACCACTGAAAATTTAGTCGCAATAGGCGCATCGACTGGTGGTGTTGAGACGTTGGGAAGATTACTTCCTAAATTGCCGCGTAATTCTCCTGCAATACTGATTACCCAACACATGCCACCCAATTTTACGCGACAATTTGCCGAAAGATTAAATAAAACGTGTGCGGTTACAGTACGTGAGGCCGAAAATAATCAAAGGGTTCGTCCCGGTGAAGTTTGGATTTCTCCTGGAAGCCAGCATCTGACACTTAAACGTTCGGGAGCTGATTATATCTGTAAGTTGAGTGATGCGCCTGCGGTCAATGGTCATAGACCATCTGTTGATGTGCTTTTTGACTCTGTCGCAGAACACTGTGGTTCAAAGGCAATAGGCGTTATTTTGACGGGAATGGGTAAGGATGGTGCCAAAGGGCTGCTGAACATGAAACAGGCCGGTGCTAAAACCTTTGGACAAGATGAAGCGACGAGCATCGTTTATGGCATGCCCCGAGCTGCTTTTGAAATAGGCGCTGTGGATCAGCAGCTTCGTGAAGATGCAATAATTGAGGAAGTGTTGGATGCAGCGGCTGCTAAGTCGAATGCAATACGAATCTAAGTCCTGAAATATAAAATATTTTAAAGAATTGAGATGCTTATGTTGTTAGAGATGGAAATGGGAAATAGTTTAGAAGGCAGAGAAGGTGTAAGCACCTCTGCTTTTTCTCGTATATTGCTCGGGACAGTTGAAAGCTCTAACAAGATTCTGAGAGAGACATCCGTTGATGTAGAACATCAGGCGGGTCAATTAAGTGATTTGTTCAATAAATTGACCTTGGCGACTGAAGGTCAGGCTGAGCGACTTTCTAGCCTCGTATCTCAAGTCTCTAAAGTGGACCATGAGGGGCAAGAAGTCGACCTTGCAACCATTCCTGTTTTTCTAAAACAATCCCTCGAAGAAGTATCCAACCGCGTGCTTGTGCTTTCCAAACAAGGCGTTGGTTTGATTTATTCGCTCGATCAAATCCTCAAAGAAATGAGTGAGCTAAATGGATGTATCCGTGATATTGAAGGAATTAATAGGCAAACGCGCCTCTTATCCCTGAATGCGCAAATAGAAGCCGCAAGAGCGGGTGATGTAGCAAGTGGTTTTCAAGTTGTATCTATGGAGATGTTGAAGGTCTCTGAGGGGATTGATAGATTAGCCACACGTATGCTGACAAGCACTCAATCGGTGACTTCAAGTATTCAAGAAGTGATATCTTCCATCAAAGATGAATATCAGGAACTTAGCCGTATTGGTGCGCTGGATTTTTCTGTCCAGATTGACGCCAAGAAGAGCTTGGAAATATTGATGGATGCTTTGGTTAATCGCAATTCCGATATTCAAAGTGTGCTTGGAGACTCAACAGAAGAGGCGCAAGCTATAGCAAATGATATTCGACAGGTTGTGATGACCATGCAGTTCCAAGATCGCATGAAACAGCGCACAGACGCTATTGTGGATGTGATGGAACATTTATCCCGCTTTGTTGAAAACAATCCTGATGGAATGAACAGTGAAGCTGAATGTAATGATCTCGCCCAAACAATTATTGACGGCATTACGCTCACAGAGGTGCGCACACAATTTCAGCGCACTTTTTTTGGAGAGTCCGAAGAAGTGGAAGAAATTGATGATGGCATTGAGTTATTTTAATAGGAGTGATCGATGAAATACCGTTTCGACGAAAGAGGTGACACTCTTTATGTGAATGTATCAGATGTCTTAACGTTTGAAGATCATGAGGTTTTCAATCCAGTCATTCAAGAAATTGAAGATGGTCCCGCTGCAAATGTAGTTGTTGATTTGCAGGAATTGAAAACAGTTGATTCCGCCGGCATAGGGTTATTGCTGCTTGCAAATGATAGGGCAAAGAAGAAAGGCAAGAGCTTCAAAATTTCAAATCTGCAAGGTCATGTGGCGGTAGTTGCTGAACTGTTCAAATTTGATCAATTGGTTGATGTTATAAATTAGGAAAACGCCATGCCTGAGAGCGTATTTCGGAATTTGTCTTCTGTATTAGATGTTTCAAATATTTTGATAGTATCTGAAGATATTTACGCACAGGCTAGAGTTGGAAAAACTCTAAGCGCTGGTGGATTAGAATGCCTTAAATTTGTTGATTCTTTTGAGACAGCTTCCACGGCAATTGATGAAGAAATGCCCGACTTGGTCATTCTAAATAATGATTTTACCGTTGATGTAATTATAGAGCTTTGTCAGCAATTAAAATCTATCTTAGATGATAACATACCGGTCGTATGTTATCTTCCTAGGCATGATCAGGATGCACGTTTGGAAGCTTTTAAGTCAGGCGTAACAGAAATTATTATCCAACCATCTTCAGATGGAGAATTTATTCTTCGCATAAGAAGAGCGTTGGAAAGACGAAACCTTCTGAAACAATTGAGAAGGGATAAGGTGCGGTTTCAAAAAGACCTTGTTGCAGCACAGAATATGCAATGTGATTTGCTTCAGTCTAAAGAGACCATTGACGCAATATCTGAAACCAGAAATGTAGAAATAGACACATTTTATGAAGCATCAAATATGCTGGGCGGCGACTGGTGGCATGTCATGCCTATCGATAATGATCGGGTCGGATTGCTAACCTTTGATATTTCTGGTCATGGTGTTACAGCGGCAATAAACGCCTTTAGGTTGCAATTGATCATTCTTTCTTTGAAGGAGGAAAGACGAAGGCCTGCAATATGGATGTCATTGTTAAATAAAGAATTATATAAAATTCTACCACCAGAGCAATTTGCCTCAGGGTTTTATGGTGTCTACCACAGGCGAAAGCATGAACTAGAATATGTAAATGCTGGAAGTCCAACACCGTTTGTCTTTAGAGATAGAAAAAGCGGGTTTGATAAGTTGCAAACGACTGGACCTATTTTGGGATGCGCATCAGAAATAAACTACGAATCTAAAATAGAGGTGCTTGCTCCAAATGACAGGTTATTCCTCTATAGTGATGCGCTCTATGAAGATTTTGAACATCCCGAAAACACACTGGGAACCGATGAGTTGGGAGAATTGCTCCTAAAGATATCGGAGAACCAACACACGGGGCCAGCCTTTATCGAGGCTGTATTTGAAAAGATGGTTCAACGAACGAACAATAAAAAATTCGATGATGATTTAACCATTCTATCAATGAAAGTTCTGCCTCCTAAAGACATGAGGAGCTATTACAGAACTAGCGCAGTGAAGAATTGCGTTTGGATAGCTTCCCCAAGCAGCCATGTTGTTACTGAAGAGCTGATTGAATACTTATATGGAGAGTATGGAAGTTCGCTGCATGTTGGTGATAAACTTCCAGCGGGAAGTGAAGTAGACTTTGTTATTGTGGCAGAAACCCATATTGATAGGCTAAAACTTGCACGTGATCACTCAACCGAATTTTTCAGCTCTATCTTAATCAGTTCGGATAGATGCCATGATGAAATAGCGGACTTTGTGTTGCCGATGGATACGGATTTTGAAACCCTAAAATCAGTAAGTAAGGCTTGCCGCGAGTTAAGGTTACAATCCCATTCATTGCGAGAAGAGGTTTCACTTCGTAAGTCGGCTATCGGGACGATTAATAATGGTGAATTCTCGTTTTCGACTTTGACTGAGGCTAGAAATTTATCAACAATGTTAGCAATTGCATGCCCAAATGCGGACATGGTTGCAATTGGTTTGCGGGAATTGATGGTGAACGCAGTAGAGCATGGAAACCTTGAAATTTCATCTCAACAAAAACAAGATTTGATCATGTCAGGTAACTGGCGAAATGAGATAGAAACTCGACTGCAAGATCCAAGATATAGTGAACGCGAAGTTGTGATTAGGTATTCTAGGACAGCTGAACAAATCACCTTTCTTATTGAAGATGAGGGGAGTGGTTTTGATTTTGCGGCATTAGATAAGGAACAACCTACTGGAACAACTTATCGTGGACGTGGAATTGCGTTAGCGCGTCAGCTCGCTTTTCCAGAGATTGAATATCTTGGTTGTGGGAATATTGTACGGGCTGTTATTAATCTGAATTGAGCATTTTTATGTCAGGTCTGTTTAAGTAAAATTCTTTTATTTTTAATGGGTTGATATATTTTTATAAGCTGAGAAGCTAAGCTATTATTAGGTCATCTCAGTTCTGGCGGAATGCAAAATGAGTGTTGTTTTCATACTTGGTGGTGCGCGATCAGGTAAAAGCCGTCGGGCGCAACAAATTGTTGAAGGGGTGTCGGATAAACGTTGTTATATCGCGACGGCACAAGCGTTTGATGAGGAGATGACACAACGCATTTCACATCATAAATTAGACCGTGATACATCTTGGGAGACATTTGAGGAACCAATTGAGCTTGCTCAGATTATACTTAGATGTGAGCAGGGTGGACATCTTGCTATTTTAGTGGACTGTCTGACCTTATGGCTAAGCAATATCATGTTGGATAAACGTGATATTGAAATGGAAACTCAAAAACTTCTGAAAGCTTTATCGCAAGTGCATGGAACGATTGTTTTAGTTTCCAACGAGGTTGGTATGGGACTAGTTCCTGAAACCCCTTTAGGGCGAGAGTTTCGCGATGCGCAGGGGCGGTTAAACCAAACTATTGCCGCTTGTGCTGATAAGGTTGAGTTTGTGGCGGCGGGGTTGCCGCTTACCTTAAAAGGCTAAGAGCCTGCGCCAAGCGATTGGATGCATCCGCATTTGTGGGCAATCCTATGCGAAGATGATTGTTGGTCCAATCAAATCGCCTTGTGTAAATTCCTTTTGAAATCAATACGTCCCAAGCTTTATGCGCATTTTCAATGTTTATAAAGCGATATAAATTTGTGCCGGTGATTTGGGTGATGGAGTTTGAGTTGAGAATTTGATCTAGTTTTTGTATCTCGGATTTTAGACGAGAACGTGTTTCTTCATGCCATTTGAAATCTCGATATGCTGCTGCGCCTATGTGTAGTGCTTGTGTGGAGACGCTCCACACACCTAGCCTGTCTTGCATGGCTTTGAGTATTTCCGGCTCTGCCAATATTGCCCCTAAACGCAGCCCTGCTAGGCCGAAAAACTTGCCAATAGAGCGTAGGATAATGAGACCTTTGCGGCCTGCACAATCTGCAAGGCTTAGGTCTGGATATAAATCTGCATAAGCTTCATCAATGATGAGATAGCCGTTGTGAGCTGATAATTTGTTTAGCGCTTCGTCTAATTCTTCGCGGCTGTAAGCGTGTCCATCGGGATTATTTGGGTTGCAAATGACGATGCAATCAGCGCTATCAGCGTATGTGAGTGGTGATTTAGTCTCGATAATTTCACACTTGGCTGTTGTCCAAGTGTTGATGTGGTCGCCATATATTGGTGAATGAATGACGACTTTTTGTGGATTGAGTATCGTTGGTAGCAATCGGATCAATAATTCACTGCCGGGTGCTAATAGAATGTGCTCAGATGGAGCGTTGAGGTAAGATGACAATGCCTGCACGCAATTTTGATATTCCGACTTTGTTGGCAAATGCGCGAGTGAGACTGGTTGGCATTTTTCAACAGGCCATGACCAAGGATTGATGCCGGTTGATAAATCAATCCACGGCATGGGCGCATCAGGATAGCGCTGTGCGATGATATCCAATGCGCCGCCATGAAGGAAATCTTCATTCATTGCCACAAGCTCCAAAACTGAATTGCTGCAAGAAGCGTCGCGATCACTAGCATGGATTTTATATAAAGTATCAAACCCCGCTGGATGTCATCTGGAGATGGGGAGTGACCCTCAACATTTAATACGGGTTCATCGACTTGCTTATTGTTGTAAATGCGGGGGCCGGACAAATTGATATTGAGTGCGCCGGCCATGGCTGCTTCTGGCCAGCCTGCATTGGGTGAACGATGTTTGGACGCATCTTGAAGCATTATTTTCAATGCTTGGAGCTTCAAGCTTGTAAGTGCGAAAACAAGGCCGGTAATTCTTGCGGGCAATAGATTGACGATATCATCCAGTCGAGCAGCGAAACCACCAAATGCGTGATATTTTTCACTCTTATGCCCGATCATGGAGTCGAGCGTGTTTATCGCTTTATATGCAGCGATACCGGGTAGGCCAAACAATACTGCCCAGAAAAGTGGCGCAACCACTCCATCTGATGTGTTTTCGGCAAGGCTTTCCAAGCTTGCTCGAGAAATTTCTGATGCAGTTAGTTGAGAGGTCTCTCGTCCGACAATTTGGCTCACTGCAATTCGTGCCGCTGGAATGTCGTCATTTTTTAGCGGAAGCAGCACTTTGTGGATATGCATATAGAGGCTGCGGGACGCGATTAAGCTAGAGATGAATATTGCTTCAATGATCCACCCCAATGGGCTGTATGATAATAGAAAAGATATCATACATGCTAGTCCGGTTGTTGAAGTGATGGCTATAATAGATGTGGTTGCTCCCGCCATATAGCGTGCTTGATGAGAGACATTTGGGTGGTTCCACATCCGGTCAAATTTGGAAATAAATGCACCAATCCACACAACGGGGTGTTTGATTTCTTGATATAGCCAATCTGGCCAACCAAAGAGGGCTTCAATTGCCCAAGCTAGCAGAACAATGTTTATTGCGGTCATTGCTGGTTTGGTGACCAACCTACAGGTTGTGCACTCGCAAACAGGGCATCAACATCTAAAACAGAGTCCAAATCTGACGCTAATTGATCGAGCGTGTCTTCAACCGTTTGATTGTAATTATAGGCATTGTCTATTGGCTGCCCCCAGCGCTTAATCCATGTTTGACGATATTCATCTGATGCAAATAGCCCATGCACATAACACCCAGATGTGAGGTTGTTGGAGCTTGTAGCGCCTTCATTGCTTCCATCTATTTTTAGCAGAGGACGGTTGCAGTCTGCACCGAAGGAGCGACCGGCATGGATTCTGTAGCCTGAGGTTTGGATATCCGTTGAGGCACAATAGGCGGACACAGGAGAAACCGTTTTGGTGTTGTACATGTGTGTGTCGATATTGAGTAAACCGAGACCATTTATTTTTTTCTTTGGTCCTTCATATCCATTCAAATCCGAAATGGATTGTCCCAAAATTTGATAGCCACCACAAATGCCGAATATATGTCCGCCAGCGCGAGCATGTGCGAGAATATCAATATCCCAGCCTTGCTCGAGAACGAATTCCATATCGGAAATAGTGGATTTGGTTCCAAATAGCATGATGACATCGACATTGCGCGGTATATTTTTGCCCGGAGCGACCCATTGAAAATCTATATTGGGATCAAGGCGCAAAGGATCAGCATCATCAAAATTGGCCATTCGCGATAACATGGGGGCTGCTATGCGGAGTTTGTTTGATGTTGATACAGAAGGCTGAATGAGGGAAACCGCATCCTCTGCTGGGAGGTGAGATAAAGTTGGTAGCCAAGGAATGACGCCGAAGCAGGGCCATCCTGTCATTTTTTCTATAGCTGATATTCCATCATCAAATAATGCAGGATCACCGCGAAATTTATTGATGATAAAGCTGGTGATCATTTCCGCATCTGTTGGAGAGATGACATTCTTTGTGCCAACTAAGCTGGCGATCACGCCGCCTTTGTCGATGTCTCCAATGAGGCTGACAGGGATACCAGCTTTGCGAGCAAAACCCATATTGGCAATATCGCGCGCGCGTAGATTAATCTCTGCCGGGCTGCCGGCACCTTCGACAATAATAAGATCATGTTTAGCAGCAAGGCGGTCAAAACTTTCCATGACTGCGCCCATCAAATTATCACGAGAATTCATGTAATCTGCTGCTTCGAATGTATTTATGGGATGACCGTGGACAATCACTTGTGCTGTGCGATCTGATTGGGGCTTTAGCAAGACTGGATTGAAATCTGTGTGTAGGTCTAATCCAGCGGCTTGAGCCTGTAGGGCTTGGGCGCGTCCAATTTCTCCACCAGATGGACAAGCGGCAGCATTGTTGGACATGTTTTGAGGCTTAAAAGGCGCTACAGAAATTCCGCGATGTTTTGCTAGTCTACAAAGACCAGCGACAATGCTGGATTTGCCAACATCAGAACCAGTGCCTTGGAGCATAATTGCACGACACGTCATGTTGCACCAAGAATTTGAATGTCGGACCCGTTGATTTTGGAACGGACGCCATAAACATCCATCAGGCGTTGCTCAGTCAATGTTTGGGAAGCGGGACCATCGGCAATAATTTTTGTGTCCTTCATCCAGATCAAGCGCGTGGCATATTTGGCGGCAAGTGCAATGTCATGCAACACGATAAGGGCGCCATTATCTTGATCAACATAGTTTTTAATCAGGTCCATGACTCGAAATTGATGGCGTGGATCGAGAGCGGCGACTGGTTCATCCGCGATGAGCAATGGTGTTTCAGACGCAAATACACGGGCACAATGCACGCGCGCTAACTCACCGCCAGATAATGTGTCCATTCTGCGTTGTGTGAGATGCTCTATATCGCTTTTTATTATGGCTGAAGAGACTGCATCTGCATCTTTTCCTGTAAGTTTGCTTAGGTTTGCGCCATGAGAAAAACGGCCTAAGGCGATCACGTCTTTGACTGTGTTTGGCCATGCAAGGGGTGTCATTTGGGGAAGGTAGGCAATGTGTTTTGCACGTTCAATCGGCGGTAACCGCGTGAGATCTTGTCCATCTATCGTGGAGCTGCCGGAAGATGCTTTTCTTAGCCCTAAACATGCGCGCAGAAGGCTGCTTTTACCTGCTCCATTTGGACCCAATAGGGCAATTAACTCTCCACGTTTGAGGGAAAATGAAGCGTCTTGCACAAGGCAAGTCGAGCCTGCTTGAACGCACAGATTTGAAACTTGTAGCTTAGCCATTTTCAGCCTGCCTTTGCATCGCGATCCAAATGAAGGCAGGTGCACCAATAAGGGCCGCAACGACACCAAGCTTCAATTCATTATGGGTGGGGAGTATGCGGATAAGGATATCGGCAATTGTTAAGAATAATCCAGCCAAAAGAGCAGAAGGAATGAGGGATCGCGCCGGATCATAATTGACAAAGGGGCGAATAATGTGCGGCGCGACAATACCGACAAAGCCGATAGCGCCAGCAATGGATACTGCGGCACCCGTTGCCAACCCTGCGCCAAGAACGGTGTATATGCGTTGATGTTTCAAATTTAGCCCTAGTCCACTGGCGGCTTCATCTCCAAGCGTGAGGGCAGATAGTCCACGTCGTTTGAGGAGTAGAATGAGCATCCCAACAAGCATGAAGGGTAGAGATAAGGCGAGGTCATCAAAGCTGCGATTGGCAACAGAGCCAAGCATCCAGTTTATCATGTCGGCAATTGAAAAAGGATTGGGGGCCATGTTCAGCATGAAGCTCATGGCGGCACCTGAAAAACTCGAAATTCCGACACCAATCAGGATGAGTGTGACAACCGATTGCGAGCGCGTTGCGGCGAGCGCCAAAATGCTTGTGGCTGCTAATGCGCCTAATATTGCTGAAATGGGCAATAAGAGCGGGCTTAAAACCGATAACCCGTAATATATGGTGAAAGTTGCAGCCAGAGAAGCGGTGGCGGATACACCTAAAACGCCGGGTTCAGCGAGTGGGTTTCTCAATAGCCCCTGTAGTGCGGCTCCGCTCATGCCCAAAGCCATGCCGACGGTGTATGCAGCAAGCGCGCGCGGCAAGCGTATTTGCCAGATTACGAGCGTGTCGCCTGTGCTTCCTTGTCCTATGAGAGCAGCTAAGACACGGTCTATTCCTATTGCCGTTGACCCTAATAAACAGGCGGCAATAACACTGAGAATAGAGAGTACGATAAGTACTGGAATTAGCATTGTCTTACTTAGCATTGTCATACTGGACACTGGTATCGCGGCCTTCTTGTTGAATGCGCAAACTGGCAATTGCTTCTATAGCGTCGACTAGAAACCATGCACCGCATGAAGTCCAAGACCCTTCGATTGAAACGGTTGGCGTATTTTTCATCTGTTTGCGGGCAATAGGATTTCGCATCGCGCTCCATGCATCTTTATGATTTGTTTTGCTCTCAAAAAAGGCGGCGGCGATGATGTCTGGCTGTTCATATGCGAGGCGTTCAAGTGGAAGAGTTCTCCAACCGGCTTTAGTCTGAAAATTAGTGAGGCCAGCAGCAAGCAGCATTTCATGGACAAGTGACCCTGATCCGGTCGTGACGCCTGATGGTGTCATATAAAGAGCTGTAAGGAGTTTGGTTGGGGCAGGAATCGCTGCTAAACGGGCGGTCATTTCATCAATGACTTGCTGACCTTTTTCAGCTTCGCCTAAGCCTTGTGCCATTTGAGCAATGACGCTTTTTACGCCTTCGATATCACTTGCCCATCCGACATTTAAAACGGGGATACCTGCCTGTTTAAAAAAAGCTGCAGCGTTAGGGCCACCGCCATAGGACCTGACGACGAGGTCGGGTTTTTGAATGATCACATCTTCAGCAAGTGAACGTATGGTTGGAACGTCTATAGCGGCGTCTCTCATATAGGAAAACTGTTTTGCAGCGTCTGGTGAGACACCGAGAATACGCGACCGATCAACAAACTTTAGAACATATTGATCGGCGCAATAATCAAGGCTGACAATGCGCATTGGCTTTCTTGGCGGCGGTGTTTGTGTCTCCTGTGGAGTACACGCACACAGCACCAATATACCAAATATGATTGCCAGCCTTATCATGGATTTAGTAGTTTAACCTTAGCCCAAATGAACCCGATAGTCCGGGTGTCCCATATCCAAGAATTTGTTGATATTCTTCATCAAATAGGTTCTCGATGCGTGTATATAATTGCACGTTTTCAGAGACATCATAACTGGCGTTCAAGTCAACGCGTGTCCATTCATCAACTGTGCCATTGGCATCTTCTTCAGAGCCATTATAGCGAAGAAGAATTGAGCTTGCGAATGGGCCGTCTGGGCGAAATGCCAAGCTGACATCTCCTGAATGTTCGGGAATACGAACAAGTTGTCCAGCGTCATCCTCTGCATCAATATACGCATAATTCACGTCTACAGATAACCAGTTCAGCAAATCATAGCTTCCAGCAAATTCAACGCCTTGAGAGTTTACTTTTGCAATATTGTCATAGCGATAATTAGCATAGGAATAGTCGATTTGGTTTGTTACTTCTTGATCAAAGAATGTCAGGCTGAACAGGCCTTTTTGATCTGGTGTGCGCAGGTCTACACCAATGTCATAGCCTTCTGACTCTTCAGGTACTAAATCAGGGTCACCATATGCGCTAAACAATTGGTATAGTGTTGGAGCTTTGAAACCTTGTCCCCAACTTGCGCGAAGGGTGAGAAGGTCTGTTGGATTGAAAGCGGCAGCGAGGCGGCCCGTTGTTTGGGTGCCATATTCGCTGTGGTCATCAACACGAACACCTGCTGTGAATGTTAGGGTATCAACAGGTTGCAATTCGTACATTGCAAATAGGCTGTCACTCGTTTGGTTTCCGTCATCGGAGCCAAATGTAGAACCGCTGTCGAAATTACCTTCTTCGTGTTCCAGTCCGAATGCAACTTTGTTAAGGTCGTTTATCGTTAAGACACCTTGATAGCGCCCTATAAGACGATCACCATTGGCTTTAAAGGATTCAATGCCATTTGTCAGGTTTTGGCGGTCAGTCTCTGAATATCCAATAAGAAAATCATTTTCCAAGCGATCAGAAAACAAGGGTAGTGAGAGAGCGACATTTCCTGACAAGACTTCTGAGAGACCAAGTTGTCCGCCATCTGCGACATTACCTTGAGCACCAAATGCATACCCATCATATTCGGACTCAGAATCCGTGTAATTCACAGTGGCGGAAAGACGTGCGTTGGAACCAAAGTTTAGACCGCCTTTGGCTGTGATATTGTTACTGTTAAAGCCGTCTCTTTCATCATTGCCATTGGCTTGATCTGCTTTGGAAATACCATCCGTATCAATTGTCGAGGCTGACAAGCGGAAATCGCCTTTGTCACTGCCATATTCAATTGCAGCGCCGCCGCGTTTTGTACTGAAAGAACCAATTTCGGCAAATGCATCGCCGCCAAAGCCGTCATCTGGTGTTTTTGTTGTAATGGCGATGACGCCGCCGATAGCATCTGACCCCCAGAGTGTTGATTGCGCACCTTTTAGGATTTCGATTCGGTCAATATTAGAATTATCTATGTTGGCAAAGTTGAAACTTCCATCCGTTGTGCTGACGTCTCCAACAGGGACACCGTCTATCAAAACAAGAGTTTGACCCGAGCTTGCGCCGCGAATACGCACGCTAGCATTTCCGCCAAAGCTACCATTTTGATTAACTGTGACAGAAGGAGAGTTGGCTATTGCATCGAGTGCAAATCTAAACCCTAATTCTTCGATATCAGCGGATGTAATGATATCAACGCTTGTTCCAATTTCAGTCAAGGTTTGACCAATGCGGGAGCTGTTTACGACAATTGTATCGAGCTTTTTATCCGTCTCAGCTGCGTTTTCTTCTGCAAAAGCTGTCGTCGAGCAAGACAGAGCAACGGCACTAAGGAGGGCGGTTTTATAATTCATAACTAAATCCAAAAGCACACCGCCGCCTGTTGCTGCGCTTTATATAACGATATGTATCTGGCCCCACCTTGTAGGGTGCAGGCGGCCAAGCAATTCATTATCGTTACAGAGAAGAGGCGTGCTCTTCCGCCCTATAAACCTTTTCCCGGGTTTCGGACGAACGACGCGACGGCAGGTTTCCTGACTTACTAATCAACGCTTCTGACCGTCTTCCCAAGGTTTGGACCTCAGTGACATATTGGCCATTAGCTCCTAGCTAACAGTTACGGGTATAGTGCTGGATTTACACCAGCTTCCCTCTTAGCTTCTTTTGAGAAGCACCATCTAACGCCTGGTATGCTGCAAGTGCGAATAGGTGTCAATTCCGTTTTTTGAGAGTGGTTTAAAAATCAATTCCTCGCTGAGCTTTAATTCCCGCCTTGAATGGATGCTTAATCTCTCGCATTTCGCTGACAAGATCTGCGTATTCACACAAGTCTGGTTTGGCATCCCGTCCAGTTAGAATGACGCTGGTTTTATTCGAGCGCGACTTAAGCCCATCAATGACATTTTCAATGTTCAAATATTCATAGCGAAGCGCAATATTGATTTCATCCAGCACAATAAGCTCATATTTATCGCTTTGCATCATTTCGATTGCTCGTGCAAAAGCAGCTTGTGCTGCTTCTATGTCACGCTCCTTGTCTTGGGTATTCCAAGTGAAGCCATCACCCATAGTATGCCAATCTAATTGATCTGGGAATTTTGCAAAAAACTGGCGTTCACCCGTCACCCACTTACCTTTTATGAATTGAACAACGCCGACTTTATGTCCCCATCCTAGTGCACGTGCGATTACACCAAATGCCGAACTGGATTTGCCCTTGCCATCACCTGTGTGAACTAGAATTAGTCCGCGACCGGGATCCTGAGCTTCTGATATTTTCTTGTTTTGCTCTGTCTGGAGCGCTTTCATTTGTTTCTTGTGATTGTCATTGTCAGTCATTTTTTTTGTTTCCTGATTTTTGATTAAGGCTCAAAAGCAATGATCTCTCCGAACCCAATATTTGATTGGAAGTGTTCGGCAGTGTCACCCGTGGAAAGGGCTGCTTTTATAACGCCGGCATGAGTGATGATGACTATCGGTTCTGGGGATGAGGTGTAGTCAGCAAGTGCAGTTCTGATACGGTTGCGTAGTTGATAAACGCTTTCGCCGCCATGTGGGCGTGCATGAAGAAAATCATTTGCCCAAGCATCAATTTCCATGCGCGGGATTTTAGACCAAGGTGTGTTTTCCCAATTGCCAAAATCCATTTCCTGAAAACGGTCATCAATTGTGACGTCAGTATTGAAGATATTGCCAATATGATGGGCGAGCTTTTGGCAGCGTATTAGATTGCTTGAAATCAATTTGAATTGGGGCTGCAATTTATCTGCGACTGCGTCAGCCATCTCTTTGAAATTGGGGGCGACATCAATGTCGCTGCGCCCATAGCAAATGCCTTTTTTGATATCTGATTGGGTATGACGGATGAGCGTTATAAGCATGAGAGGAGTGCCAGATATATGCCGACTTCACTGCTCTGTTGAACAGCACCTAAAGTGTCCCCTGTGTAACCACTGAGTTTCTTTTCGAAAAATGCTCGCATTAGAATGTGCCCAGCCAAGCAACCGACAAGGGCTGATAAAGCAGATGCTAGCGGGAGAAAGAGAACGAGAAGTGAGAGACCAAAAGTTCCGGTGAGGAGGGCCAAGATTAGCCCCGCTATATGGATGCCGTCAGATGTGTGTTTGCCAGTTCCATGATCACGAACGTATGAACTTGTGGCGATTACCATCACGCTGGAGAGGCGGGATAATCCATGTGCTGCAATAATGGCTATGATGATTGTTAGATGTGGCAGTGCTGATAAGGCCATGATTTTCAAGGCGAGCATTAAGCCGAGCGCTAGGCTGCCATATGTGCCAATGCGGCTATCCTTCATTATATCTAGCGCGCGCTCTTTGGTATGTCCGCCGCCAATACCATCAAAAGTGTCAGCTAAACCGTCTTCATGAAATCCGCCGGTCAATAAACAAGTGATAATCGTTGAAATGACAATCGCGATGACTGGTGGGAATAGGTGAGATGATAGGAAATATGCAATAGCTCCAATCGAGCCGATTGCTAAGCCCACGAGTGGGAAATATCTTGGCGATGAAGCGAGACGTTTTTGGGTGAATCCAATATTTCTAGGTAAGGGAATGCGCGTCAGGAATTGAACAGCAATGAGAAAAATCGATATTTCATTGCGGAGGAATAAGATCATGTTCCATCGCTCACATTTGCACTCTCGAAACTGGCCATCTCATTGAGCATAGCCGCGGCAGCTTTTATTATTGGCCAAGCCAAGAGGGCACCTGTTCCTTCGCCAAGACGCAGTTTTAGATCGAGGATAGGGGAAACCTGCATGGCCTTGAGCATGGCTGCATGCCCCAATTCATCAGATAGATGAGCAAACACCATGTTTTTCTGAACTGAAGCATCTAACTTTATCGCCATGAGTGCAGCAGCGCTCGCAATAAAGCCATCAACGATGATGAGTTTGTTTGTTGAAGCGGCACCGAGCATAGCCCCTGTCATCATGGCAATTTCAAAACCACCATATTCCATAAGCGCTTGTTTTGGTGACAAGGCTTGAGGTGTCCTGTTGGAAGCTTGCTCTAGCAGATTACGTTTTTTTGCAAGACCATCATCATCCAAACCTGTCCCGCGCCCAGTTAGGATATCAAGTGATAGACCAAGCGTCTTATGGGCCAATAACGTTGCTGATGATGTGTTTCCAATTCCCATTTCGCCATAACAAACAGCATCCCAATCGCCAGCTTCACCAATTTCTTTGCCATGTTCAATTGCGTTGGATAATTGCACTTCAGTCATTGCCGAAACAATTATTGCATTTTGGGTTCCCGGCGCTATCCGGCGAGAGATTAGGTTGGGATGTTCAATAGCTTCTCCGGCAACTCCAGCATCGACAACCTGCAAATCCACTTGTGCAGAGCGGGCAAAAACATTTGCTGCTGCTCCGCCATTTAAGAAGTTCAATACCATTTGTTGCGTGACGATTTGAGGGAAGGCCGACACGCCTGCGGCCGCCATTCCGTGATCAGCAGCAAAGATAGTTAATCGGCATGTATCCATAACTGGACTCAGATTTTCCTGAATATCAGCAATCTGCTTTGCGAGGGATTCAATACGTCCAAGTGAGTTTACTGGTTTGGTTTTATTGTCTATTTTCAAATTAATCAGAGCGTTAAAACTGGGGTCATCTGATTGAGATTTGGGCATGTTGTTACCATCGTCTAGGCAAGAGGAGTGGTCAGTTGTGATCAATTCAAGTTGGTGTTGCCTTATAGAAATGAAAACTGTCAACACTTTCGTTTTGAATACTTTCGGCGCATACTCCTCTATATTGGATGTCATTGAGTACTTCATTCAGCAAGTGAATTCTGATTTGGAATGCACGGGTGAAAGTTATGAAATGGCTTATTTTATAACACATATAGCTACTTTTTAGCTTTTGGTTTTCGGCCCTTAAATGGATAAAATGCAATTCCATATTCTGATTTATATGGCTGGAACAAAGATCAAAATAGTTTTGAATTGAGAAAATGATAGCGCTAAACATTTTGATGGGTTATCTCAAACCGATGGATTTGAGTTAAAGAGAAGAGAAACTTATGCGTTCAAGAATACTAGGAAAAACCGGAAAACGTGTCTCAGAAATCGGATTAGGTTGCTGGCAATTAGGGGGTGAATTTGGTCCTATTGAGGACGCACAAAGTTTACAAGTGCTAGAGGCTGCAACAAAAGAAAACATCACTTTTTTAGATACAGCAGATGTTTATGGAGCTGGGCGGAGTGAAGGACTGATTGGCAAACATTTGCAATCGCAATCAACAAAACCGTTTATTACCACAAAAGTGGGACGAGATGGCGGGTTGTATCCTGACAAGTATAATTTGGATGCTTTGAGGAAAAACATTGAAGGTTCTATCGCACGTGTTGGTGGAGAAGCTTTTGATTTAGTCCAACTTCATTGTGTTCCCAAGCCAGTTCTTGAAGATGGTCAGATATTTGAAGACATGAATATTCTCCAATCTGAGGGATTGTTTGATAATTGGGGGGCGAGTGTTGAAACAATCGAGGAAGCAGAAATATGTTTGGAACAGGAAGCTCTTGCCAGCCTCCAGATCATATTCAATCTGTTTCGTCAGGACGCAATAGAATCGCTTCTGCCTAAAGCAAAAGCTTCGAATGTAGGTATTATTGTCCGTCTTCCGCTTGCTAGTGGTGTGTTGTCGGGAAAATATTCAGCCGACCATGAATTTGCCGAAACTGATCACCGTAATTTCAATAAAGATGGGCAGTTTTTCTCGGTTGGAGAGACATTCTCAGGGATTGAATTTAGTAAGGCTGTCGCGCTTGCAAATGAATTGAAGCAGTTTGTACCCGAAGGTATGAGCTTGGCAGATATGAGCTTGAGATGGATTTTAGACCAAGATGCGGTGACAACTATTATCGCTGGATGTTCTCGACCAGAGCAAGTTGAACGTAATGCACGTGTGTCTGAACTGCCAGCTCTCGGGGAAGAGTTAAATGAACGCTTAAAGACGTTTTACATTGAAAACGTACGTGAGCACATTCGTTCTTCGATCTAAAAATTTTTAGGAATGTCGAGATTTGACTCTACAAATTTAGATCTCGACATTTCCTCTACCACGCAGAAGATTTATGCGTTCCTTCATCCAGTTTGGGAAAAATGCAGCGATCCAGCCGCCATAAATTGCAATTCCTACGATTGCGCTGATGACCAACCGCGCAATAGGTGGCCAATCATGGATAAACTCTCTAACGACCCAAACACATAAGCCCATGATAAAGGCTGCAAAAACAGCAGGGAAAAGGCCTAAATAGTGTTTGATGAGCGATAATTGTAGCCTCTTCATAACAACAATATTCCCACCTACACCAATTAAAACACCCGGCGCTGCCATTATTAATAAAGCATGGTTGGGGGCTACGTTGGAGAAAGCCAATAACGCAAGCGTCGCGGCTATAACGTTGACTATAGTGTAAACCAGCGCTTCCTTATTCATTTCTAAAGCGTTCATCGACAGCGAATTGAACCAAGATATGGGAATGAGAAGGGCAACCAATGCAACAGCTTGCATTAAGGGGCCGACTTTTGAATAAGTTTCAGGAAGTATAACTGACACAACATCATCAGCGACCAATGCAATGCCAACAAATGCGGGCAAAGACACGAATGCAGCTGTACGCAGAATAGTGAGATAGACTTCTTGTTCCTTTTCAAGATGACCTCGCACTTTTGCCATTAACGGAAACCAGAGACCTTGAAGTGGAGATATTAAAGGGCCGCGCAGAGACTCATCAATGCGAAGCGCTGCTCTTAATAGGCCGACTTCACCAGCACCATAGCGTATTCCAAATACCATAGTGGCAATTCTTGGCATGGCGATGTTTAGAGTAGCTACGGCCCATAAGGGGGCAAATCGTTTCAGAAAATCTCGCCCTTCCAACAAGCTGAGCCGGAAATTGGGTGCCCATTTTGTGTGAAGGTATTCAAACACAATAGCGACAATGAGAGATACGACTCTTTGAACAACAAGCGCCCAAATCATCCAAGGAGAAAAAGCAGTGGCAATACCTGCTGCTCCGCCAATAACTGTGCCTAAAATATTGCGCTGCGTTAGCTCCTTAAAACCTAGATTTCGCATGATTATCGCATCCATCACCGCAAGCCAGGGGATAGGAAGAAGCATGACACCAAATACAGGTATGAATTGCATAAGCATTGGAGCGTCATAAATATGCGCTAACACAGGGGCGCTGATGATAAGGATAAGCATGCTTGTGATTGCAATGCCCATAAATCCAAGGAATGACGAATTTAAATATTCAGAATCATAACGCTTGGCCTGAACGATGGCATCCATACCTGCATTTCGAGCATCAATTGCGACCATGTCTGCCATAATCGTAGCCAATGCAATTAAACCAAAAACCTCAGGCTCTAGTTTTACGGCAAGGATTAGAAATATTACAAATCCAGCACCCTGAGATGCGAATGTATTGAGTAAATTCCATGCTAGGCCTGAGCGCATGGCTTTTGCGACATGAGGCGTTTCGTTTTGTTCTTCGGAGTATTTGGTTTGCGTCATTCAAAAATATTCTATCCAGCCAAATAAAGAGACACCATTATGGCGGCATGTTTGCGAAGTGCCGCAAACTGGTAGGTTTTAGCTGAATTTCGTATGAACCAAATTTGACTACGTGCAATAGATTTAGTGATCAAACTGCCAATTGAGCTGATTTTGGCGATTTTTTTTAGGTCTTCGACGATATAATTGTCTTCGATCAGTTCAGTTGAACCGTATTTGGAAAACAGAATGAATCTTAGAATCGCAGCCTCGCCGGAGGATAAGCTGGGATTGGATTCGGCTTCGATTGATGAAGCTTGCTCTAAGTCGCTTAGAGCAAAATGCCAAAGTTTTTTTCGCGCCATTATCACCGCGCGTTGGATGAGAGCTTGACGTTTTTCCAATGGAGATAAATCATATTTTTTGAAAACATTTAGATATGTATTGAGATCTAATTCATTGTAAAGTTTAGTGAAAAACTGTTTTTCTTCATCTATCCAACGTTGTGTTCGTTCTGCAGCTACAAGGCCACCAACGCGATCACCTTCGTGTTGTCTTTGTAGAAATATGCTTGAATTTGTGTTCGCGGTGCGCGTGACTTGGGCGAGGCGGACCAGCATTTCATAATCTTCAAGGCGTGGATAATCTAGTGAAAATGGTCCTGCTGCATCATAGGCTGATTTGCGAACAAGCATCCCTGGGTGATGGACGAAAAAGTCCTGTAATGTTGTTGTGAAGAAAATGTTGGCTTCACAGTCTGTCCAGTGACCTACGTCTTGAAAAACTCTCTCGCCATTTTGCTCATTTATAGAAAAACGATTGTATTTACCGTAGGCTATGCCGATTTCTGGTTGGCCATCTAGCAGTTTAGTCAAATTTTCCAACGCGTCAGGGTGGGCGATGTCATCATCATCCATAATCCAGATTAAAGGATTTTGAGTTAGCTTTAAGGCTTGATTTAGCGTGTCTGCTTTGCCCGAATTATCTTTTTGTATATAGCGGATACGATCGCCATAGGCCTGCATGCGGGCGGCGGTGTCGTCCGGTGACCCATCATCCATGACGAGAATTTCTGCTGGCGGCAAGGTTTGATTGAGCACGCTTTCGAGGGCTTCAACGAGAAAGTCAGCACGATTATAAGTCGGTATAATGACGCTTGTACGTTCCACTTAAAATCTCACTTTATACTCTATGAAGGCCGATGCTTTGGGGGATGAAACCTATTAATACAAAGGTTTACCTATCTGCACTGTAGCAAATTGGTCTTAATCTTGTGTTTCTAAAGACTGTCGGGATAGTTTCTTTCCCTGTTGATAACCTCGAAAAAAATGCAAATTCCAGATTGCTTCGGATTTGGAGAGAGGATCTGAAACCCAAGTTTTGGACTGCATTTTTAAGTCTTTAAAGTATCTTAGGACAGGCTCTCCAACTGCTTTGAGGCCTTTTATCAAAGGGTTTTTGGATACTGGTCCAATCTCTCCTTCGATAGCGTGTTTGCGTGCTGTTCCTAGTCCAAGTCTGAAAGCGCGTTTATTTCTGAACTCTTGAGTTATCTGATTTGGACGAACTATGTGCGAAACAGTGGGCATTTTTGCAAAACCCAAGGTCATGTTTTTGTCAGCTGCGTGTCGACAAAATGCTGTTTCACTACCCATTGCGTAGTTACTTATTGTGCCATTGGGGCCGACTCCCTCGTCAAAGATGACGCCTTTGGTAAAAACACTTCTACGCACGGCCATATTTGGGCCAAAAATGTAGTCTGCTCCGATTGGCCCATCGGGAATGTTTTCTCGTAGTGCATATAGCTCTATAAAACGTGGTTTATGTTTTAGCATCCAGTCCGGCATTTCAATGTCAAACAGAGGCGTTATTGAACCGCCGAAAACATCTGTTTCTGGTTGGGCTTTAAATGCGTCCACCCAATGATTTAGAAAACCAGAATGCGGGATAGAATCATTGTCTGATAAAATAACGTAATCAGACGTTAGAGCAGGGATACCTTTGTTGAGCGCACGATTTTTACCCGCTTGGGGTTCATACAAGGCGAGCAAAGGAAGTTTGTCTTTAAAGGTGTCCAGCACGGCTTGGGTGTCATCTGTACTGGCATTGTCGACGACGATAATTTGCCAGTCAAATCCAGGATCTCCCAAGGCGACATAACCCTCTAGTGTTCGCCGTAAAAGGTCGCCGCCGTTAAAGCTTGCTAAAAGAACGGATATTTCAGTCATTGCTTGTCTCCAGTCACTGGAGATTGATTAGCTATTTGTAGGCAAAGGTCACTGAGCTTTTGGTTCCATAAAGCATTGTTGAATTCTGTTTCAACGTGTTTTCTTGCAGAGCTCGCTAGAGTTTCTCTATTGGTGTGATCCGTCAGAGTTTGGTGCATTGCTTGTGCAAGGCCTTGGGGATCACGTTCGTCTGCTAGAAGTCCTGTATTGTCATGAATGACAAGTTCGGGAATACCCGAATGTCGCGTTGAGATAACAGGTAGGCCTGATGCCATGGCTTCCATTAGTGCTACAGGAATACCTTCCATATCACCATTTTGAGCTGTGACACTTGGCAGGAGGAAAGCATCGGCTTTTTGAAGATGTTTGGCGACCTGTTCGTGAGGCAGGGCACCTTTAAATGATATTTCAGCATCCATCCCTAAATCATGGCACAGGATTTTAAGCTCAGTTTTTAACGGGCCGTCGCCGATTATCGTGACTTGAAAATTGGGTTTATCAAGCATTTGTTTCAGCGCTGCTGCGGCGCGGATTGTATATTCCACTCCTTTTTTTTCTGTCAAACGTCCAACGGTAATGAAGTTGAATGGATTGTCAGAACTCTTCTCGCGAGAGGAAAAGCTAAATTCGTCTGTGAACACACCCATACGGTGAATGCTTGTTTTTTCTTCAGGCGCACCGAGCTCCAAAAGTTTGGATTTCCAGAACTGGCTGATGGGAAGAAAACTATCGCCAATTGCGAATAGGTCGGCATAGGGAGAATCATCACGTCCCTTTAAAAAACTGGACATATCTGCGCCGTGAAAGATTGTGACAAGCTTGGCACGTTGCGGCATGTCTTTCATTTGGTTTGCGGCTTCAATCCCCATCCAGCCAAAATTACAAACCACGACGTCATTATTTTTGTAGGCTTTGCGTTCTGCTAGTTGGCGCCTTTTTTGTCGAACGCGGTAGGGGAGCTTTTGGAGGAAAGCGCTGAACCAAGCACTTTTAGGCTGAAGAAAAACAGCCCGTTGTGCAACTTGAAGAATTTCTGGTGAGGTTATGAGTTCAATGTCAGAACTTAAATTTTCAGCCAGCACGGAAACCTCGTGCCCCTGAGCAATGAGGCCCTCGATCTGGCTCATGACAAATGTCTCCGACAGCATTGGAAACGGTCCGAGCCGGAAGAGAATTTTCAAAGGTTTAGAAGTTTTTGTTACTTGCATGATTAGTTCGGCCAACCAGTCCAAGGTTGACGTAAGCCAACACGTGTCAAAACACCGTTGAGCATTGAGTCCAATTTATCCATTTGGGTGATGGGCGATCGGTTTTATGCAATTCTGTCCATGTGAAATTGAACAATATCAGTACCACCTGCACGCAGCCATCCACGACATTGGCCTAAATAGTAACGTTCATAACGTTTTGCGACTTTTGCAAATTCTTCTGCTGTGAAAACTTCTTTTCCATGTCTGTACAATGCTGTGTGCCAGTCTGCAAAATGGGTGTTCTTCTTAAGCATAACGGTTGATGTTTGAGAGCCTTCATGGATGCGAACCCAGCCAAGTTCTTCATGCACCATGCCCATTTTCTTACCTTTTATAATGGCCAGAAGTGCCTCAAAATCCATGCCGATAAGTGTGGCATCAAAGAGGGGGGTGTGATTTTCCAAAATATTGGTGCGCATGAGAGAGTGGACTGCAAAAAAACCAATATCGGCTTTAAAAAAACGACGAATAATCTCATCACCATCAATGACGCTCTGATCAGGCCAATTGAAATCAACGGGAACATCATTTTTTGTGACTTTGGTACACACTGTTGTGATTTCGTCGTCTGTTTCGGCAATTGCGACGGTTTTTTCTATGAAATCGGGTGTCATCAAATCATCGGCACAAAGAAGTCGAAAATATTTAGCGTCTTTGGGCGTAAGATTTACGCATGTGTTCCAGTTTTCCGTAATCGGAAGTGTTTCTTTGTTCGTGTGTTTGATGACTGGAACTTTGGCGTCTTGGTATTGTGCAATGACTTCGGCAGTATTGTCGCTGGAATTATTATCAAGAACAATGTGTACTAAATTTGGGTAAGTTTGTGCCTGAACGCAATCCATTGTTTCAGCAAGAAATTTACCGCCATTGTAAATCGGTGTTACGATAGCAACGCGTGGTAGATCTGACGGTGTTTCTGAATTGACTGTCATGACTGTATTCCAAATTTAAACCAGCGCCTACGCTGAGGTGAAAGACTATTTTTTTCGAATTTCATCGACAAGTCCGAAGACTTCTTTGACGATTGGGCGATCTAGAATGGCGGCACTTGCTATATAGATAATGCCACCAATTGGGACGAGAATAAGCAATTTTACAAAGTTACTGACGTTTCCAACAGGTGTTTGAAGATGAATGGCAACAAGAATTGCAGTCATTATCAGTGTTGAAATCAGTGGTGTTTTTATCGCGTTGAACGCCGTTGAAATCGGCATCTCTAGCAATTTAAACAAAGGCAAGAAGGTTAGGGGCGTCATCACGACGACTAATATCAAATAAGCCCAAGAGATTCCGACAAGTCCCCATTGTGCACCAATAAGCGTGGAAATTGTCATCGCGATTAGGCCTAGCAGAGACAATTTTGATAAAATGTCGGCTCTTCCAAGCGCCATATACATTGCACCTTGCGTACTTGTGATACTCTGGATCGCACCGACAGGCGCAATGATTTGCAAAACAATCGCAGCATTGGCCATGCGCTCCCCGAGGAAAAACACAATGATCGGTTCGGCGAGAATTGATATTCCAGCCATAAGCGGAAAAGTGAAAACGGAAATAAGACGATATGTTCGTAAAGTCGCGGCGCGCATTCTACCTTTATCATCTTGAAACTTGGACATGGCCGGCATGAGAACTTGGCTAAGTCCCCAAGCGAAAACTTCCACAGGCAACAGCAAAATGCGGTAGGCGATAGAGTAATATCCTAGTGCAGCAGCACCAAGGACGCGCCCAATGACGATGTTATCAATATTGCGGGAGAAGAAATTTAGAACTCGGGAAGCCATCATGTGCGAAGAAAAACCCAGAAGGCTTTTTAGTTCGCCGCGATCAATCACAAAGGAAACAGGTGGGAAGGATAGGGCAAGCATAAAGACTGCTTTGAGCGCAAACATTGTGACTTGCTGGCCAACTAATGCCCATGCGCCATATCCATTGATTGCGCCATAAAAAGCAACGCAGATCCCAGCTCCGATCGAAATCACTTCTGTCATGGATAGGATATCAAAGCGCATTTTTCGTTGAAGCATGGCGGCGGGCGTAATTGTGACGCAGCTCAACACCAGAATAAGTGAAAGTGCTTCAAGAATTGGTTTGGCTTCGGGAACTTTATACCAATTGGCTATAGGACCGGACATTGCGTACATTGTGATAGTCATCAATATCCCGATAGAGATATTCACCCAGAAGACACTCGACCATGCGTTATTTGTCACGCTTTTTGCTCTAACGAGAGCAGGTCCAAAACCAAAGTCATTAAATAACATGAGGAAGAGAACAACCGGCATTCCGATTTGTACAATTCCAAATTCTTCAGGCAGTAGATATCTTGCTAGTACGGGGAGTACCAATAATGCGGATGAGATCCGTGCAATAGTTGCTAATGTTCCCCACGCTGCGCCTTTGACAACAGTGGAGCCCATGGATTTGCTAATATCATTTTCAGGAGAGGAAGGTTTTTCTTCAGACTCTGAAAGAATATGAGATTTAGACATCAGAGGTACCTTTAGATTCCTGCACAAACAGATATTGACTGTTTCGAGAAACAGTTTGGCGACAGCTGCTCATTTGAGGTCTAGCATATGAGCAGCTGTAAATTGAGTTGTTTAAAGGCTTAGGCTTTCCAAGGTGCGTTGCCGCTGGCCCATAGTTTTTCCAGAACATTTTTATCACGAAGCGTGTCCATGTTCTGCCAATAACCTTTGTGGTGGAATGAACCTAATTTACCAAGTTCTACCATTTGTTCGATTGGTGCGTCTTCCCAAACGGTGTCGTCACCTTCGATAAGGTCATAAACGCCTGGTTCACACACAAAATACCCACCGTTGATAAGACCGCCATCAGTGGCACCTTTCTCACGGAATGCACGTACATGCGTATTGTTGTTCTCAAGGCCCAATGCACCAAAACGACCCGGTTGCGTTACAGCAGTCAGAGTTGCCATGTTTCCGGCTTTATCGTGGTGTTCGATGAGAGCGTTGATATCGAGGTCTGTGACTCCATCTCCGTATGTGAGAAGGAAACGTTCATTACCAATCACTTCGCGCGCACGTTTAATGCGTCCACCTGTCATTGTTTCAACGCCAGTATCAAGGACTGTGACGTTCCAGTCCTCAAGGTCGTTATTGCTCCAGAGCACTTCACCTGTCTTTGTGTTGATTGTGAAGTCTGAATTAATGCGAGCGTAATTCATAAAGTAGTTTTTGATAAACTCAGCTTTGTATCCAGCAAGGATAACAAAATCTGTGTGACCGTGCATCGCATACGTGCGCATGATGTGCCATAGAATTGGACGACCGCCAATTTCAACCATTGGCTTTGGACGTACAGATGTTTCTTCGGATATACGCGTTCCGTATCCACCTGCAAGAATTACTACTTTCATCACTTTGACCCCTTTTAGGACGAATAGCTAAGATATTTCCCCAATTGCAAGAATGTTGCCGACTTTCAATTGAGATGGAATTTTTATTCTAGTTTGAAAAATATGCGATTTGTTCTTGATAGAGCGCGTCGATAATGCGCCCTTCAGGCAGTTCCACATCGTCAAATGTTATGGCTTGATCTTTGGCGACTGCGCGCTTGAGTTTGCAATCCATAGCAATCCCGATCGGTAGCAAGTTTTCCTCGTTTATGGTCGTTTGGTTTTCAGTCTCACCATAGACTTCATACCCACCCATATCGATAATTGTGTCACCTTCAGAAAGATCTTTTTTGGCAATTGCAACTACACCGACTTTGGGTGCGCCGTCAGGAGAAATAACAGCGTCATTAAACAAGACGACACGTCCGATCGAAATTGGCACTTGCATGTGGCACAAGTGATAAGGATCGTAGAAAACATAAAGTGGACCCTTACCTAGCTTGTAATAATTGTAATAATGCTGCTGGATTGGGTCTTCCTGCCAACCCAATACAAACACACCAGCGGGAGGAGCCGCACCTACGACATATTCAACGAGTGCAGGCTTGTCTGGTCCAAGATATGGTTTGTAGACATCAAGGCATTCTTCAAGCGGTACTTTAGGAGCGTAGGGGTCCCCACCAGAAAAGTCGGGGCCGATCATTCCACGCTTGGCAACGCGCATATCAAAAGCATTTGCAACGAGGGCTTGTTCAAATGCGACTTTCGTACCGTCAGCAAATGACGCAACCATTGCGGGTTTTTGTTTATACTGTTTGGCAAATCCAGCTTGTGTGGTCGGGTTCCGGTATGGATCGTGAAGCCCTTTAATATTTCCAGCTAAGACAGGTTTAACACCCATAGCTTTCACAACGCGCAAAAGATTGGCTTCAACACCGGGCTGATCACCATCAGAGAATGAGTAAATCACGCCGGCTTTATCGGCTTTGACTTTTAATATAGGGCCAACTGTTCCATCTACTTCTGCATTCATATGTAGAGCGTGTTTACCGGCTTCTATTGTTGCAAGTATAACGCGAGCTGCATAATCGGTTGAGCCGGTAACTTCCAAGACACATTCAATATCGTCGGCTTGTGCGAGCGCGATCGCATTGGGGGTCACCACAAATTTGCCATCCCGAATTGCGTCGTTAATGTCATTTTCGGATTCGGCGGTTGTGGCTTCTAGGCCTGCTTGTGAGTATGCGAATAATCCTTGGTCGACGTTTCGAGCTGCGATACCAACAATCTGGACGCCTGGAACTGATTGTGCGACCTGAAGCAAGATGCCTCTCGCCTGAAACCCAGCTCCAATCATTGCAACTTTAATCGGACGCTTTTCTTCAGCACGTTTAGCAAGTGCGGTGTCGACGATAATCATTTAGATAAATCCTGATGCATTGAACCATATTGCCGGACAAATATGGGCAAACTAATCTCGAATGAAGTCAACAACGCGACATTCCAGTCTTAATTCTAACCTTCCGGTACGTATTGCGTGCACTCTACACTTTTCTTCTTAATATTCACGGAATCAAATATATGCTGTTCGTATGAAATCTTAGATATTTAGTTGGTACATTAATCGCAAATTTCTGCGACATAGGTTTAAAAGTGTATCGGTTTCGGACATTCATTGAATATAACACCGACATTTTGCGTAATTATGTGAATACTGGATTGGATCAATATGATTTTTCACAAAACGACACTTCAAGACGCTTATTTGCTTGAAGTTGAAAAGCGCGGTGATGATCGTGGTTTTTTTACGAGAACATTTTGTGCGGCAGAGTTTCGTGAACAGGGTATAGAGATTTCTTTTGTGCAGCAGAACTCGTCTTTTTCAGCTGAAAAGGGAACATTACGGGGAATGCACAAACAGAATGCACCCCATGCTGAGGATAAACTTGTACGATGCATTAAAGGGTCGATCGTCGATATCATTGTCGATTTAAGACCAGAAAGTTCAACTTTTAAAAAATGGGAAGCCTTTGAGCTTTCAGAAACAAACAGAAAAGAACTGCTCGTTCCACGCGGGTTTGGACACGGATTTCAGACTTTAGAAGACAATGTTGAAGTCACTTACCTTGTTTCGAACTATTATACACCCGAAGCGGAAAGCGGTGTGCGTCATGACGATCCTGCTTTTGGTATTGAATGGCCTTTACCTATAACTGTTATGTCCGATAAAGATCGGAATTGGCCGTTGTTTGAAGGTTAATTCAACTGGCATATACCTGCTATAGACTGCTTTATTTGATTTTGTTGGGAAGAAGAATTTAGATGTTTGATTATGTTCGTGGCAACAAAGTATTGGTGACTGGTCACACCGGTTTTTGTGGTTCTTGGTTGTCTCTTTGGTTGAACAAATTGGGAGCGGATGTGCATGGGTTGTCACTTGCACCATATACAACACCCAATATGCATTCTCTTGTTGATTTCTGGACTGATAAAAATTCGCACATAGGTGATATTTCATCACCTGGTGTCGTTAAGGCCGCACTTGATGCGAGCGGAGCGGAGATCATTTATCATCTTGCTGCTCAACCTCTAGTGCGTCAGTCTTATCATGATCCATTAGAAACATACCGCTCAAATGTTATTGGAACAGCTGAATTGCTGGAAGCAGTGCGCCATAGCGACACTGTCAAAGCTGTCGTGCTGGTCACGACAGATAAAGTTTACCACAATAATGAGTGGATTCACCCATATCGCGAATCTGATCGTCTGGGCGGGAAAGATCCGTACAGTGCATCTAAAGCAGCCTGTGAATTGGTCATACATTCCTACCTTGATACTATTCTTGATAAGGAAAAAGTTCTTTGTGCAAGCGCACGCGGCGGCAACATTATTGGGGGAGGCGATTGGTCAACGGATCGACTTATTCCAGACATTGTCCGCGCGCTTGAAACAGATAAACCGCTGGAAATCCGAAACCCAGCAGCAACGCGGCCTTGGCAACATGTACTGGCTTTATGTCATGGTTACCTCTCGCTAGGAGAGAAATTGTACAATGGTGATAAAACAATGTCAGGCAGTTGGAATTTTGGTCCAATTGGAGACATGGCCATTACAACCTTGCAGATTGTTGATGCTTTTGGTGAGCACTGGAAGAAACCTCCAGTCGATATTCAAGGATCTCCACTACATGAAGCGCAATTATTGGCACTTGATTCGACCAAAGCACGCCACTTTTTGAAATGGGGCCCAGCTTGGTCAACAGATGAAGGCATAGCTAAAACAGTTGAATGGTATAAAGCGCATTCTGAAGGCAAAGATATGAAGGCATTTTCAATGCAGCAAATCGAAGCTTATCAAGCTGGAATTTGTTAGAAATACTTAAAGCAAGATGAAATTTAAGGGGCATGTAAAGAAGATTTATCTGCTTTACATGCTCCTCAACGTATTGTTCTGAATTGTTTTGCTTATTATCTGAAATTAGGTGATCACTATTCTGTGTTCAGGGCTTGCGTCTGCAAACCATTCTCAATATACCTGAACTCCTATTCTGGAGTGGTGTATATGACGCTGAACGAGTTGAAAAAAGGTGCTGTTGCAAGAGTTGCTGGCTTTTCTGAAAATGAATCAGGTCAGTCTACAGTCTCGAAATTGCGTGAAATTGGGTTTGCAGAGGGCGATGAAGTCGAACTTCTGTATACAGGATTGTTTGGTGGCACGCCTTTATCCTTTCGGCTGAATCGTACAATGATTGCTTTGCGTAAAGGTGAAGCTTCACTTATTAAAATTATCCCAGAAAATAAGGCAGCTGCGTGACTTCATTAAAACTTGCATTGGTTGGTGCTCCCAATTCAGGGAAAACAACCCTGTTTAACGGTTTAACCGGTGGTCTGGCCAAAACAGCGAATTATTCCGGCGTTACTGTTGAGACGCGTTCTGGGCATTTTAAAACACCTATTGGTGTTGATGTCGAAGTCATGGATTTGCCCGGGATTTATGGTCTTGAGGCGCATTCAGTGGATGAACGCGTGGCTGTTGATGCAATTGCCGGCAATATTGAAGGTAAAACACCACCAGATGCACTTGTTGTTGTGGTGGATGCCGCACATCTTCGCACACACCTTCACACTGTTTTGCAGATGAAAACGCTAGGAAAGCCAATTATTCTAGCGCTCAACATGATTGATCTTGCTGAACGTGACGGCGTAAAGCTGGATATTGATGCACTTGAGAAAGAAGTGGGTGTTCCTGTTGTGACCACAAGAGCAACGCGTTCAGCTGGTCGTCAGTCTCTGCTTAAAGTCATCGATGACCAGATTCAGAATTTAAAAAGTCAACAAAGTCAAATACCACAGCAGAAGGTTGATATAAAACAACTTCAGTCAGAAGCACGTGCTATTGCAAATAAAGTCGTTTTGTTTGAACCAGTTATGAACAAAGTGACACGGAATATAGACAAGGTCGTGCTGCATCCTGTCGGCGGTATTGTTACGCTCTTTGTTATCTTGTTCTTTATGTTTCAGGCCGTGTTTAGCTGGGCCACCCCGTTTATGGACTTAATAGAAGTCAGCGCTGAAGCGCTGGGGAATGGTGTTGCTGCGGTTATCCCCGATGGGTTATTTCAAGATCTTATCGTTGAGGGTGTGATAGCGGGTGTGGGATCGGTCGTCGTGTTCCTTCCGCAAATTATCATTTTGTTCTGTTTCATCCTGCTTCTTGATGCTTCAGGATATATGGCGCGTGCAGCCTTTGTCATGGATGAGGCTATGATGCGTGTTGGTCTGAATGGGCGCGCGTTTATTCCGCTTTTATCATCATTTGCATGTGCGATTCCTGGCGTGATGGCGGCAAGGACAATTGAGAATGAGAAGGATCGCCTTACAACGATAATGGTTGCGCCATTGATGACATGTTCGGCGCGTATTCCTGTGTATGTATTGATTATCGGGGCTTTTTTCTCGAATGATCAAGTTTGGGGACCAATTCGATTGCAGGGCCTTGTTATGTTTGGCCTCTATTTGGCTGGCATTGTGAGCGCTATTCTTGTTGCGTTTGTTCTTAAGAAGACTGCTACAAAAGGGCCATCTCAACCACTTATTATGGAATTGCCGACTTATAAAGTCCCGCAACCGAGAGACTTTTTCTTAGGGTTGTGGTCGCGTGTTTGGGCCTTCTTGAAGCGTGCTGGAACGATTATTTTTGCGACATCAGTTATTCTATGGGCATTAGTAACATTTCCATTGAGAGATGAGCCGGAATTGCGAACATCTATTGCTGGTAAGATTGGGTCGGTTATAGAGCCTATTTTTGCGCCAATAGGATTTAACTTGGAAATGGTGATTTCCCTGATCCCAGGAATGGCAGCACGGGAAGTGGCTGTATCGGTTCTGGGAACAGTCTATGCCATTGAAGGGGGAGAAGAGAATACAGAAGGGCTGTCAGCAGCCTTGCAGAATGCTTGGTCTCTTCCAACTGCTTTGGCGTTTCTTGCTTGGTTTGTGTATGCACCGCAATGTTTTGCAACACTTGCGACTGTGCGCCGTGAAACCAATTCATGGAAATGGACGTTAATGATGACAGCTTACTTGTTTGGGTTGGCCTATGCCGTTTCCGGTATCACATATTGGGTTGCAAAAGGAGCGGGCCTATAGGCCTGTAAATTGTGCTGACTTAATTTGCATTGGAACGAATTTCTCCTAGCCACGTTAATTTAAGGTAAGGAGAAAGCAAATGAGTAATCAAGCATATAAGCCGGAAGAAAAGCCCGTTGTAGATTCTGATGCAGAAAAATTTGATGAACTGACAGCTGAAGAAGCACGCCAAGGTGAAGAAACTAAAGGGATGCCTATTGTTTTAGTGTTGTCTATTCTTGGGGTTGTCGCTGTGTTTGCATTAGCGATTATGGCGGGTGTTTTTACAGCATAAATTCATTCATAAAAAAGCCGGCTCACTTACTGGAACCGGCTTTAATATTAAGAGCGACTTTGAGCCATATTCTCTCTAGAGAGATTTCAAATCGCCAGCAGATGTTTTGCCGCGCTTTGGATCTGTCACGAGTTCAAATTCTACTTTTTGGCCTTCGTCCAGTCCTGCAAGACCAGCTTGCTGAACTGCAGTGACGTGTACAAACACGTCAGCACCGCCATCATCAGGCGCTATAAAGCCATAGCCTTTAGTTGCGTTAAACCATTTCACTGTACCAGTTGTCATATTCAGTCTCCTAGGGAAGGCGTTTCAAGTCTTCCAAATTGTAGGTGAAGAGAGTGCGGTCGCCTGCTGGGACAGAAGATGGACGGCGGGTGCTGTCCTTGTAAGCCAAGTCTTTAGTCCTTCCACTCGGGGCAAGGTTGGATACTTGCGAAGAGCTCTTTCAAGTCCGGATCGGCGTTTTATGAACACGGTTGTGGACGTGAACATATGCTTCCCCGGGCAGTTCGATCCGAACACTTTATTCTTGAGTTAAGAATAAAGCGATGAACGTTAATTCACGTTCATCGCCTGTATACCATAAATTAACGTGAACGCCACGCTATTTATTTTGATAGAGATTCATCCCTAATGGCGCGGAATTCATTTCCTTCATACCAGTTTGGCCAATCGGTAGAATTTGCTATGCCAAGCCCTAGCGCATGGAATGCTTGAGCATCTTGAGCAACGCCTGCAAAATCCCAATCTGGGTTATATTCATCAGAAGGTTTGTGGTAGTCATTTGCCGTATACTCGGCAGCAAATTTCAATCCAGCTTCAACGCCGCCTTCAACCAGATCAGCGCCTCCATCAGCATAAATAACCGGCACGCCTTTTTTTGCGAGGCTTATGTGGTCTGAGCGATAGAAATAACCATTTTGCGGTGTTGAATCGGGGCTAACATATCTGTCTTGAGTTTTCAGTATATCTTCAAGTCTATCTTCTAGTTCTGAAGACCCAGACCCGATGATCTCCATATTCTTACTTAGCCCGCGCGGGAAAATCGCATCCGTATTTACACCGGCCACAATTTTATTTAGCGGAATAAATGGGTTTTCGGCAAAATAAGCTGATCCAAGCAATCCGCTTTCTTCCAGCGTAACAGCCAGAAATATAATTGAACGATCTGGTTGTTCGCCCGCAGCAAATGCTTCAGCTATTTCTAGCATTAGACTAACGCCGCTGGCGTTATCAATTGCGCCATTATGGATTGAATCTTCGGTCGCGAAGTTCTTCTTTTCCCCTAAATGATCCCAGTGAGCCATATAAAGCATGTATTCGTCTGGAGCTGTTTTTCCTTTGACGACACCTGCAATGTTTTGACTTTCTTTGCGTGTGACAGTTTGTGTGATTGAGCCAGAAGCTTTGATGCCTTCCATTGGTATGGCTTTAAAGCCTTTGGTATAAGCTGCCTTTTTCATATCAGCATAAGTGGTCCCCATGTGGGCAAATAGTTTTTCACCATATGCATTTGATATCCAAGCTTCCATTGGAATGCGATCCATCCCGTCACCAGCGCGCACGAGATCTGCTTGCTCACCAGACCATGAGCCTGAAACGACATTCCAGCCATAAGCGGCCGGAGCTGTTTCATGGATGATAATGGCGGCATCTGCACCTTGGCGAGCTGCTTCCTCGTATTTGTAAGTCCATCGACCATAATAAGTCATAGATTTACCATTAAACAATTCAGGGTCTGCGGTTTCAAAACCCGGGTCATTGATCAAAATAACGGCTGTTTTACCAGTCATGTCGATGCCGTCATAATCATTCCAGCCGTATTCTGGAGCATTTACGCCATAGCCTACGAATACTAGGTCTGAATCTGCAAAATCAATTGGACCTTCGGTTTGGCGTTTGGTCCAGAATACCGCATCACTTCCGGGTTCCAGCACGTCGCTTTCACCAGCTATGGATAATGTTAAATTTGAATTTTCTAGGTCAATTGTCTGTGCATTCATTTTTACTGTTTGAGAGTATGATCCATCAACAGCTGGCTCTAGACCTATACGGGCCATTTCATCTGCAACCCATTGCGCAGATGCTTCACCTTCCAATGTGCCCGGTGCTCTGCCTTTAAATGTATCGGAGGCAATAATTTCCAGCCGTTGTGAAAGATCACTTTCCGAAATTTCTGGTATCGTGCCACTTGCCAGTGCTGGCATAATAAATTCGGCTGTCTCTACAGCTGCGGTAGATGGTTTTGCTTCACTTGAAGGTGTGCTTTCGTTTTCTGAAGGCGGTGCACACGCAAATGTAGCTGATAGCAGCACGGTGGAGATAACTGTGGTAAGGGCGTTTCGGATCATATTATTTTGCTCCATTGGAATTTTCAGCAAGCTTAGAACGCAAATGAACGTAAGCAAGGGGCAATTTTGCGTTTTGTATGTTTCGCTTGTTTTTGTTGCATAGGATGAGGTGCTTCAAGTGAAGATGTTAAAATACGTATCAGTGATGCTCTACTTGATGTTGGTTTCCAATTGTATGCCGGTTCAACAAGGAAGAATCACGATGCCTAATCAAGAAAGTCATGAAAATCAGATTGGTCGGTTTTTTCCTGAAAGAGATTTGTTCGTGGCATCAGATGGAGCTGGGCTTGGGCTGAGTGTTTGGGAAAGTAAGTTGGGTGAGCCCGAAATTGTGTTTTTGGGTGTGCATGGCATGAATGATTATGCCGGTGCTTTTCGTTGGTCTGCTCCTTATTGGGCCGAGCAAGGAATCACAACTTATGCCTATGATCAACGCGGCTTTGGGCGCTCTCCCAACTCTGGTATTTGGCCGGAAGAAGAAGTGATGAGGGGCGACTTATTCACCGCAACCAAAGAGGTGAGGCGCAGACATCCAGATGCGAAAATAGCGGTTTTAGGTGTCAGTATGGGTGGTGCGTTGAGTATGACTGCATTTGCGTCGGATCATAAACCTGATGCTGATATGTTGATTTTATCCGGTCCTGGTTTGCGTGGCTGGGGCACTAATCCTTTTATATACCGGATCAGCTTATGGATTAGCTCACATATAAGACCATCATGGATTGTTAAACCGCCAAAGATCGTAACCAAATCCATCACACCAACAGACAATAATGAAGTTTTGCGTGTTCACTGGGAAGATCCTTATTTTCAAAAGACCAATAGAATAGACAGTGTATATGGTGTGGTTTCTCTGATGGAGGCAGCACATAAAGTTGCTAATGAACTACCATCCGAGATTCCAACGCTTTTGCTCTATGGCGCAAAGGACCAGATTATTCCTGATAATGGTGTGAAACGTACCACACCCAAATTACCCAAACATGTAAGAACGGCTTATTATGAACATGGCTATCACATGCTTTTAAGAGATATTGATCGTAAAATTGTGCTGGATGACATCCTTGCTTTTGCAAACGATCCTAAAACGCAATTACCTTCGCAATCACCAGAATTACCATGGAGGTAGGTAATCTTTTGGTTTTTTGCACGGTTTCTTGGCTGAAAGGATGAATTCAAGCAAACTGACTATCCGAATATTAACCACACGCATTTAAGTTCATCGGTGAATAATTGTAATTTTGAACGGTTGAACTGTCTTGGAACTCGTCGAGCAACTTAATTCTATTGCTGAACCAGAAGGTCGTGCTGAGCTAAAAGCTCGCATCGGCGCATGGTGGAATGGAAAAGATTTTGATCGCGAAGCATATCTACAAAAGGTAGAAAAGCAGCAAGATAGCAAAGAAGTTACATCTCTTAAGATCAAACCTTTAGAAGATGGAAAGAAAGTTTCAAAACCTACACCACGGGTTGCTGCATTGGAAACGATGTGGGGGCGAGGGCGGTATGTTCCGGGCGATGGTGAGCTGGACGCGATACTGATAGAGGCTATGGGGCGCGTCAAAGGGCGAATCGGGAAGATCGGTTTGCTGGGTGTTGATGCTATTTCTACCGATGTGATAGCTGAATCCGTCGGCGAAGCTCTTGAGCTTGTTGAATGGAGAGAGCCTTGTGTTAAGCGCTCTTCTGAACTGACTGAAAACGCACGTGTATCCAGTACTGATTTGGATCGAATGAACCGATTTGAAGACGGGTCATTGAAATCCATGCTATCGGTAGATGCGTTGACTTATGTCGACCATAAAGCAGGGCTTTGTTCTCGTGTGTATCGTGCTCTCAGAGATGGTGGCCGTTGGGCCGTGCTAGATTATTCTGCAAACCCAGATTTTAATCCTCAGACAGCATTTGCTTCAGCTTGGGCCGAGCCTCAATTGATGCATGGTGAGGTATTGCAGCAAACGCTTGAGACAACAGGGTTTAAATTTGTTCGACGTGTGGATGTGACCCGCATGGTGATCGATTCTGTAAAGGCTGCTTTTGCTCGGTTGGGGCCTGCGCTTGAAGATGTCGTCGCTGAAGGCATAGGCGGTCGTGATGCGGCGCTTATGCTACAGGAGGTTTCCTGGGAAGCTGTTGCTTGGCGGAAACGCCTCAAAGCACTGGAAGCGGGGAAATTGCGTGTCGATATCTGGATAGTTGAAAAACCAGGGGCGTTATCGGATGAGCAATTGGATGAAGCACCTAGTGTAGCAAATAGCTCTCTTGAGGCTGAATTGTTTTCAAAATCAGAAGCTGAAATTGCACCTGCTGAAGAAGTCGAATCTGAAACGATTGATGGTTTGATGAATGAACCCCAGATTTCTGCCGATGAAGGCGAAGATGAAAGTTGGGAAGTAGAAGTCAATGAAGATGCTGGGGAACCAGAAGAAGAACTCGATCAAAGTGCTGTCGATGACTTGTTTGGTTAATTGATTTATTGAATCAACTATTTCCGCATAAAATTGGCTGGATCTAAGAGGTTTTCAGCATATTTTCCTTTTTGCTGTTGTAAGGTTTGTTAAATCAGGCATTGCACTAGCTGGTTGATTGGGCTTATCAACTCTCCATTAGTTGGCCATTGATAGGCTGTTTAACGACCGGAGTCCTTTATGTTTGATACTGCAGCTTTTGCTAATCATGAGAGTGTTCATCAATTTTATGATAAAGACACGGGACTGAAAGCGATTATTGCAATTCATTCGACAGCACTGGGGCCAGCTGCTGGAGGGTGCCGAATGTGGAACTATGTCAATAGTGAAGCGGCCATGCGGGATGCTCTGCGTTTGTCCGAAGGTATGAGTTATAAGAATGCAATAGCAGACTTGCCCTTGGGTGGCGGGAAAGCAGTTATCTGGGGCGATAGCAAAACTCAAAAATCACCAGAATTATTTCGAGCTTTTGGGCAAGCCATTGATAGTCTAAATGGTCGCTATTGGAGCGCCGAAGATGTCGGCGTCTCTCCGGATGATATGAAATACGTTTCTGAGCAAACGCGTTTTGTAGCTGGTCTCGATGATGGAGATTCAGCTTCAGGGGATCCATCACCAATCACTGCATTGGGTGTATTTAAAGGGATTGAAGCTACTGCGAAGCGTGCTTTGAAAGTTGATAATCTGGAAGGCGTTCGTATCGCTGTGCAGGGTGTCGGGCATGTCGGTGGATATGTGTGTGATTTTCTGGCAAAGGCTGGTGCAAAGCTAATAATTACAGACATCAACAAAGAGAGTTTGAAACAAGTATCGCAAAAAACCGGGGCAGTGATTGTTGCGCCGGATGATATATATGATGCAGATGCTGATGTGTTTTCACCCAATGCACTAGGGGCCATTATTAATGACAATACTTTGGCGCGGTTGAAGGTAAAAGCTATTGCCGGCGGTGCAAACAATCAGCTTGCTACTGATGAGATGGGTGAGAAACTTAGACAGGCTGGAATTTTATATGCACCTGATTTTGTTATAAATGGCGGCGGCATTATTAATGTCGCGTCAGAAATTTCAGGTTTGTACAGTCTGCCTTGGGTGAAGTCCAAAGTTGAAACACTTACACAGACGCTGGGACAAATTTTAGATACGGCTTCATCAGAAGCGCGTCCTTCAAGTGAAATCGCACTTGAGTTGGCTAAAGCGCGTATTGCGGCTGCGCACAGCTAGCCTTTATCAACGTTTGAATCCAAGAGTTGCCGCCCAATACTATAGTGTTGGGCGGTTTTGGTTTGGGCATTTAAAACTATCGTGCTTAAAATTTACGCTATTTGGGGAATTTGGCTTAGATGTTGCATTTGTCAGGCTTATTGTCTGGATACGGAATGATTTGAGCCGTATTGTCCTAGCTACTTACTTTGAAAGTTTGTTGGGGTGGCAAATTATATAAGTAGAGTGTGGGGATATAAATGACCAAAGTGGTGGTTAAATTAGAGGGTGAAGCGGCTAGAGACGGTGTGCGTCTGGCAATGGCCTTGGATGCATTTGCTAAATGGTGTGAAGAAACAATTGATTGCGCGGATAGCTCTCAGGCGTTGGACTTCATGATGACGACTGAGCACACTGGCGCAGCAGTGCGCAGAAAAATAACATTTCACAATAGATCTCACGCTGCGAAATTCCTGACATTCTGGAGAACGCAGCGCGCTATACCTGATAAAGTTGCATCTTAAAGTTAGGTTGGGCACTCTGTGTCTTCACCCAGTTCTATAGAAAAGATACTTTAACGTCTGTGCGTATTGTTTCTTTGTTATGTCCAATACATTTGTTAGGGGAATTGGGGTGAAAATCAAACGGGAAGTCGCTATATCTGATAAATGACTTTTTATGATTCTCATCAGCTTAAGAAAAAACGCGTTTTGGTCGTCGGGGCTGGACTGGTCGGAATGTGTGTGGCGCTCAGATTGGCACAATCTGGTGTTAAGGTCGTGTTGGTCGATAAATCAAAACCGGCAACTGGTGCGAGTTGGGCTGCTGCGGGGATGTTGGCACCTGCATATGAAGCGGCACATGAGCCAAATGCACATCAAGATTTGTTTGAATTGTGTATGGCTGCTGCGGATATTTGGCGAGATTTTGCGCCTTGGCTACAGGCTTATTCTGATACTTCTATCGACTTTTTGGGAATGGGGACACTGGCTTGTGCAGCAAATGATGTTCAAGAAGAGCGCTTAAATGTTTTAGAGAAGGCTTGTCTGACTCGAAACGTACCTGTGCGAAGATTGTCAGCAAAAAAAGCTAGAAAGCTTGATCCGTCACTATCAGAAAATTTAATAAGCGCTTTATTGCTGCCAACTGATCAGCAAGTCGACAATTGGTCTGTAATAGGGGCTTTGATGTCGGCTCTGGCGGATGCGGGGGTTCAAGTTATACCCAATATTCCCATTACTCACCTTACTCGTTCGAATGGCTTTTGGTGTGTGCCTCATTTGGGAGAATTTGATAATTTGGTCTGGACTGCCGGCGTAAGTTCGGGAGATTCTGTTGTGATCGATGGTGAGGCTACGCGCTTACTGCCTAATGATGTTATTGTGCCCGTGAAAGGTCAAATGCTGTCTGTTGATCCTATGCATGGAGCACCTTCTAAAGTTTTGCGTTTTGGGGCTGGTTATATAGCGCCTAAGTCCACACGAATTGTGATTGGAGCAACATCAGAGTGGGGCGTTGCCGATAAGAACGTGAATCCAAATGATATAGAATCTTTGCGCCAATCAGCGGCTGAAATTTGTCCCGTTCTGGGGTCCGCTGAAATCAAGATGAGTTGGGCTGGTGTGCGGCCGGGGACTTCAGACCATGCGCCTGCTATAGGGTGGAGCAATGTTGAAGGCATTGCCATAGCGTCAGGGCATTATCGAAATGGTATATTACTGTCGCCATTAACTGGTGATATTGTAAAGCGCCTGATTTTAGAAGAAGGTGTGTCTTCTCTGGAGCAGCGTTTCGCACCATCTAGATTTGAGAGCCAAGCTCAAACAGAAAACTATCTTTCTACGAACTGAATTTGTTTTATAGAAATGCAGATTCTCGGCGATCTCTGCCTTTATAGGATGGATCATCGACGCGTCGTCTGTCTGGGCCAAAATAAGTGTCTGTTTTTAAAAATTGGCGACGGTGATTGACTACTGATACTAATCTTTGCCAGATCGCGTCAGGTCTGACAGGTTTTGTGAGTATTTCGTCCGCACCAGCATTTATAAGCTGGTAAATCGCAGACCGCCGCGTATCAGCCGTACATATGATGATCGGCAGTAGTTTGTTTTTGCTATCGTCAGCGCGTCTAATGAGGGTGACTAATTCTGTTCCCAGAATATCGGGCATAATCACATCAATGACTGCAATGTCGATAGGTTGATCTCTTAATATTTCGAGTGCAGTGGCAGCATCACTAGCTTGTACAATTTTTCTTATTCCAAAGCCTTTTAAAACAGTGAGCCAGATCTGGCGCATGTTCTGATGGTCATCAACAACTAAAACGGTTACGGCTTTAAGATCACCCATTAGAGATTACCTCTATAAAATTCTTAGTTGGTGTATAGATATTAGTTTCTTCCTTTTGAAAAGGGGGCAGACGGGAGATGAGCTGAAAGAGAT
This sequence comes from Hirschia baltica ATCC 49814, assembly GCF_000023785.1. Lineage (NCBI taxonomy): Bacteria > Pseudomonadati > Pseudomonadota > Alphaproteobacteria > Hyphomonadales > Hyphomonadaceae > Hirschia > Hirschia baltica. The sequence goes on along the minus strand of NC_012982.1, from coordinate 2,273,978 downwards.
GGGTAAATTGCCCGTTTTGTTAACCAAAGATTGATATTGAGGATATAATTTTATCTATAAGTAAAAGGTAAGATTTATTATGGATGCGACTTCCAAAGCTTCAATAGCAAATTCCCAGCTCGCGTCCCCTATGGATGCACAGACAGCTATTCGCAAAGCCGCACGTGAGACGGGAGCCGATTTTGGTTATCTTCTAAAGACAGCCAAAAGAGAGTCAGGATTGGACGCAAGTGCAAAGGCAACGACCTCGTCTGCAACCGGATTATTTCAGTTTACGGATGATACATGGCTAAGAATGGTCGACCGCTATGGTGAAAAGCATGGTTTAACCCATGCCGCTGATGCTGTCGCTGTTTCAGGCGGCAAAGCGCGTGTGGCAGACGCTTCTGAGAAGGCGGACATTCTTGCTATGCGCGAAGATCCTATGATGGCCTCGATAATGGCAGGTGAGTTGGCCAATGAGAATGCGACCATTTTAAAACGTGGTATTGGGCGCGAACCAACAAGCCAAGAATTATACGTTGCACACTTTATGGGGCCTAAAGGGGCAGTTGATTTAATCAAAGCAACTGAGAATGGATCTTCTCAAAAAGCTGCTGATTTGTTTCCGGCTGCTGCGCGTGCAAATCCAGCAATTTTTAATGAAAGAAATGGTCAAGCTCGCAGTGTCGCAGCTGTTTATTCCAATTTGACCGGTCAGCACGTTCCAGAACCAAATACTACATCTGAAGTGTTTTCTGAAATACGAAATGTGCAGCAAAGCATTGTTCGTTCTGCACCTTTGCCTCCTGTTAGCACTTTAAAAATAGGTGCTGAACTGAGTACGGGGATGGTGATGACTTTGCTTGATCTGCAGCAAAAACACTTCGAAATCGCCGAAAAAGATAAGAATGACGAAGAAAGAGTTACGAAAACAATAGTAACGTAAAAGCTTCGTTAATAATAAAAGGTCAAAGTATTAAAGCGCTTGTTGGAATTTTGGAAGCGCGATTTTACTATGGGTAACAGTAATCATGTCCGTCGCCACTATGCGTTCAAATCTTACACAAGATGATATTCGTCGCCTTGTAAAAGGGGCAACTCCTGAAGCGCGCGCGAATGCCGCTCATAAAATATGTCGACGGATAGATACGGCAAAGCTCTCTCCTAAAGATAGAGAGAATGCTGACCAGATTATGCGTATTCTTGCGGAGGATGCTGCAGCTCTTGTGCGTCGCACACTTGCCGTAACATTGCGCTCATCACCCAACCTTCCACGTGATCTAGCTGTGAGATTAGCAAGAGATATTGAAAGCGTTGCTGCGCCAATACTTAAGCACTCGCCTAAATTATCAGAAGATGACTTAATTGAATTATTGCTAGCATCGTCTCCAGAAAAGCAAGTTGCGATTGCTGAGCGGGATCAGGTTTCTGAAGCTGTTGTTGAAGTTATTGCTGAGCATGGAAATAAAGACGCCGTTGAGGCGGCGGCATTGAATGAAGGCGCTTCATTTTCGGATCGTGCGTATGAAACAACCATTAATCGCTTTGAAAATGACGATGACATCAAAAGCGCCATAATTTCGCGATCGAGTATTCCTATTCACATTGCAGAAAAAATGGTTTCACTTGTGAGTGGTGAATTGTTTGATCGTTTGGTCAATGATCATGAATTGCCGCCACAGCTTGCAATAGAGATTGCATCTGGAGCGCGAGAGCGTGCGACGCTTGATCTTGTTGAGCAAGCAGGAAAGACATCTGATCCAGGGACGTTTGTGCAGCATTTGAACTTGAGTGGTCGAATGACGCCATCATTGATCATGCGTGCTATGTGTCTTGGCCACATGAATTTTGTCGAATGGGCTTTTGCCGAGCTCGCAGGCGTGCCGCACTCTAAAGCCTGGTTGATGATTCATGATGCGGGGAATCTGGGGCTTAAAACAATCTTCGAACGTGCCGGATTGCCAAATGGAATGTTTCCAGCTTTCAAATTGGCAATCGAAGTGTTTCATGAAAACACTATGGATGGTGGCGAAGGGGATTTAGCTCGGTTCCGCAAGCGTATGACGGAGCGTGTGCTTACACAGTTTCAAGCTATTCCACGCGCCGATCTGGAATATTTGTTAGAGAAGCTGGATTCCCTAGATGAAATGAATAGCGATAAGACTAAGCGTTTAGCTTAGTTGGATTCACTATCCATTCAATTTGGGATTTACAGCGTATCGTACACCCATATTTGATAGGCGTTCTGCATCGGTCCAATTTGCATTTTCAGCAAATAGCATTGCACCTGATCCGTAAGCGTTTTCGATTCTGTCGGCTGTAAATGGTGCATCATCATCTAATGCAACCGCGTTCAGGCGAACTGCTTCTATGACTGAACTTAGGTATGCGCCAAACGGACTGCGCCAAGACTGGCGTGCGTCTATTCCAACTCTAAATCCGCGAGAAAAAAAGCTCTCAATATATGCTGGGGCGATGTCTTCAGCTTCGTAAATTGAAGCATCTGGGAATTCTATGCGTATTTCCTGCACGCAAATATTGGCTCTGCGAGCGCCGGCTTCTGCGGCCATAGGCGCATCTGGGTGCGATAGGGCAGCCAATGGTGCGATAATGGAAATCGGTCTTTCGGGAATGTTTTGCTCGGTTGCGAGTCTTCCTGCGCGCTCAATTTGTTCTCCCAGCCAACGAGCCGAGCAATGTTGGTGTGGGTTTCCTGATGCGAAACCAAATAAAGCGGTTTCTTCAAATGAGGATTCTATCTGGGCATCTATGCCAATGGTCTCGCCTGTCTTGAGATCTTGAATTTTCGCGAAACGAATTTTTGACTCGCGAGTGGTCGCAATATCATTATCATTCGCAATAACTTTGAAAGGTGTGGCAAGTGTCATGCGGCTCGGTCCATTTTATAATATATTTATGGGCACAAGCTATCAGATTAACTTTTATACTCCGCGAAGCCGCGAAGATGAATTTCCAAGAACATCAAACAAATATTGTTAGGATTTGTAAGTAATTTAAATCTTGAAGAATTTTCTATGATGGGTCTGTATCAGTGATTATAGAATTTTTTTCTTCAAAATCAGTTACTTGGGTTTCCATTTCAGTTACTAGAATGGATCCAACAGGGTGTTCTTCTGTTTTGATTCGCCCTTTAATAGCAGCACGAACACCATCAATGTGCGCGCGAATTAGATTTTCAGGGGACTTAGAGCGGTCTACCTCATCATTTGTTAATCGGCACAGTGAAGCTGCCATGCGACCAACGAGAGGGTATTCATATGTCTTCGCTAACCCCTTAAGGTCGTGGGCGACGGCGTGTACATTTGTGACTGCAACAATTTTGTCTGATTGAGATGTGAATAATGCCCATGCCTCTTCTAGCCGATTGAGCTCATCTTCTATCCAGCTTTGGAATTCTGTCGAAAGGTTAGAAAGTGCGGCATCTGCTTTTGCAACGGCACCGCGATCCATAGGAGAAAGACTACCGCCGACTTTAGCCTTTAGCGCGTTTGGAGGCGTAAAAATCTCAATCGGTTTAGCTTTGCCCATGGTGAAATCCATTTCTTACTATTTGTAGTATTGGCTGCGAAAAGTAGCCGTTAATTTACTTCATATCCAATTAATCATAGGCGAAGAGAGGTTAACAAGACGTTTGGAGTGATATCCTTTTAATATGCGAATTGCTCTTGAAGGATACGATCTTCCAGAGCTTGCCCTTCATCAAAAAGGAGGGTGAGCGAAGTTTGTCTGTCTTCCCGCACTTCTACAACTTTCACATTGCGAACTTCTTGGGTGTCAGCTGTGGCTGCTACTGAGCGATGCTCGCCATCAATTGTTTCAAACCGCACGATTGCATCATGCCGTAACAATGCTCCGCGCCAACGACGAGGTCGAAATGGTGATATTGGCGTAAGTGCGAGCAGGTTTGATCTGATTGGAAGAATTGGACCGTGGGCTGAGAGGTTATAGGCTGTTGAACCTGCTGGAGTCGCGACCAGTACACCATCACAAGCCAAAACATCTAATTGTTCTTTGTTATCTACAAATATTCGCAATTTGGCGGCTTGGGCTGTTTGCCTGATAAGTGATACTTCGTTGATCGCACGGTAGACAACTTCTTCACCACTCATAAGCGTGGCTTTCATAATCAAAGGGTGGATAATCGCTCGAACCGCTGAATCTAACCTTTCTATTAAATTGTCATCAGAATAGTCGTTCATAAGAAAGCCGACAGAGCCTCGATGCATTCCATAGACGGGTAGGTCATCATGAAAACGAGTGTGTAGAGCTTCAAGCATGGTTCCATCACCACCTAAAGCGACCACGACATCTGCTTTGTCTATATCATTTTGGCCGTATCTGCGCGTGAGTGTTGCGAATGCTGTTTTGGCTTCTGGTCTTGCACTCGCAATAAAATGTATCCGCGGTGATGTTGCATTCATATTTTTATTCTCATTTTAAACGCTTTCTTTGATTGGTTTAAGTCAACGCAATCATTCCCAAAAGGTTTTGAATTGATTGGTGAATATATGGCTGCTTTCGTCAAGCTCATTAGCGACAATATTTTGCAAGTATTAGGCGAAGTCACTGTTAAAAAAGGGGAATGTATTTGTTTTTCCAAATATTTGCACTCAACATTTCCAATAATTGGGGTGTTATGGGGGAATTGGGGTGCAAAGTTCAAGTAGGGTATGCGCATTCTCTGTTGTGGCGGGGTGTTTTAAGTCGTTTCTTTTCGTGCCAGTGGCGCATGCAAGTGCGTGGACATTAGAAAAGGATACTGGATATCAGTCGCTAAATGTTAGCTATGAAAATGGTGATTTTGGCAAAAATTGGCGACAAGATTCTTATTTAGAGTATGGCTTGACGTCTGATTGGACTGTGGTCAGCAAGGTTGAAACAGTTTGGCGTGTCCTAGACAATTACAATGATAGAACATCAGGTGAAATTGGGGTTCGTCGTGAAGTCTGGGTGAAAGACGCTTTGCATATTTCAGCAGTCTCCAGTGTTTTTGTGGGAGAAAGACTGGACGATCAATCATGCGGTGGATTCGGTGCGGAAGTTGGAGCTGCGTTAGGGTATTCTAGTAAACTGGCCAATAAACCTGCCTATGCATTTGTTGAAACAGCCGTCGGTGCGCGCCAAGGGTGTGAGCATGTGACGACGGATGTTGTTATAGGAGTTCAGCCAGCAGAGAAATGGGATGTGCAGGTGAAGGCTTTTGGTGAAAAATTTCCCGGACGAGAATTTACGAAACTGGAAGTCGGCGTGAGCCGTCAAGTGGGTAAGAGCTTTGTGGGGGCTGGTGTTCGAAAGGAAATCAGCGGTGCTTTTGAAGAAAATAGTGCCTTCATGTCTATCTGGCGAAAATTTTAGCTTTGAAACAGTTGGGGCTTAAATTTATTTGGCTGTTTCAACCATAAGATAAGCAATTAAGTTTTCACGTTGGGTTGCATTAGAAATACCAGCAAAAGTCATACGGTTTCCAGGTAGGAATTTACGTGGATTAGCAAGCCATTGATCTAGGCGTTCAGGAGTCCATTGAAAATCTGCGGCTTCTATTGCTTTTGAATATTTGAAACCTTCGGCTTGTCCAATGTTTCGGTCGAAAACACCGTGCAAATTGGGTCCAACACGATGTCCTGCACCTTCGATAAGGTTGTGGCAGGATTTGCAGGTTGAATATTGCCGACGCCCTTTATCGTAGTCAGCAGTGTTATATGGGGCGGGGAGTTGCGCCAGTTTAACATTTTGAGCAGGCGGCGTGACTAAGGAGTTGTCGACAACGTCATTGGAGGTGGATGTTTCATCCTCATTTGATTCGGATGAAAGAGCATTTTGTGAAGGTAGTGGAGCTGCTGTATTCGTGTTTTCTTCCCCACATCCCATCAAAAATGTTGGCGCTAACATTGCTAATGCGAAAAAGTGGATTTTAAACATACAAACTTGCTCCTTGAGTACGTGACCAGCTTAATAAAGAAGTGTATCAAACCTATTAAAGCTACCCAACGGATAAACATGCTTTTTTTGATGAAATAATACATTCATTTGAAAAGAGCTTGGCAAGCAAGGAAAATGTCATGACAGATACAATAGGCGCTAGCCATTCGCAGCCGCTAAAGGATATCGCTCGCGAAGAAGGGCGACTAAATGAATTTGTTTGGGTGGGACCTCACATTGAAGCTGATGTAACTCGCCAACCATTTTCTGGCGCAGCGCTAGCAGAAATTATGGAGTTTGCTGACAGCCAGGAACTAACACAATCGATTCAAATGTTGTTTGCTGGAGAGGTTATAAACGGATCAGAAAACCGTCCCGCTTTGCATTGGGCGCTTCGTGGAAATAATGATCATCTAGCAAAGGCATCCGAATTTGCTGAACAAGCTAAAGCATGCCGTGAATTTGCTGATAAAGTCAGTTCAGGTGCGCTTGGGTTTGAAGTAAAGACAATTTTGCATATCGGCATAGGTGGGTCAGACTTAGGGCCTCGCTTGATCTGGGATGCTTTACGTCCATTAGGGCATAAAGGTCCAAATATTCGATTTTGTGCAAATGTAGACCCTGCTGATTTTGCTGAAGCAACAGAGGGCTTGGATGCTAAATCGACGCTGGTTATAGTGGTTTCAAAATCATTCAAAACACCTGAAACGCAAGCAAACGCGCAACTGGCTCGCCAATGGTTGATCTCTGAGCTTGGTGAAGACAATTTAAATGATCACATGGCGGCGGTATCTTCCGCGCCAGACCTTGCACAAGCATGGGGAGCGCCAGCTGATCGTATTTTTCCAATGGATTCAGCCGTTGGTGGACGTTACTCAGTATGGTCGTCGGTGGGTTTGTCATTGATGATCGCTTTAGGGTCAGAAATATGGTCTGAATTTCTTGGTGGGGCTGCTGAGATGGATGCCCACTTCAGAGATGCTCCGCTAAAAGATAATCTGCCTGCCAAGTTAGCTATGATGGATTATCATGTGCATTCTCAAAGAGGGATTGCATCTCGCGTCGTGTTGGCATACGCGCATCGCTTGAGAAAACTTCCAGACTTTTTGCAGCAATTAGAGATGGAATCGAACGGAAAATCTGCTGCTTCAGGGCGGGGAGTTAAAACCGATATTACTGCACCGATTACTTGGGGATCTGTTGGCACATTGGGGCAGCACTCCTTCCATCAGTTGTTGCATCAGGGAATAGATAGGTCAGCTGCTGAATTTGTCGTGTCTTTAAATGCGGGTGTAAAAGAGGGCGATAAGAAGAATGGACAATCCTTGCTAGCGAACGCCTATGCGCAAGCAGAAGCATTTCTTGTAGGGCGTTCTGAAGCTGAGGCTGAAGCCCAATTAAGGGAAAAAGGCGTTGACGAAGAAACCATCAAAATGCGTGCACCGCACATGCATATGGATGGCGGTCGTGCTTCTTCTATGTTTTTACTTGAAGACATCACACCGCGCTCTGTTGGCGCGCTAATCGCAATGTATGAGCATCGCACTTTTGCATACGGCATGTTGCTTGGTATCAACCCGTTTGATCAATGGGGTGTAGAGCTGGGTAAAGTTATGGCGGAAGAAATCGATAATGCAATTTCCGGTGAAACGTCAAAAGAGCGTGACCCAACGACTATGCGCTTAATCCAGAAAACACAGGATGCAAGACGTTAGATTTTGGATTAATTCCAGCTCTTAAATATGCGTGTATCTGCCGGATATTTGTTTCGGCAGATATTTGCCCTTTAAAAGGTATATTTCACAAGCATCTTGCAGTTCTATGTCTGTTTGACTAAGTATTGAATATGACTCAGGAAAAGCTCTCTCGATTATTTGAAGAAAACGGCATGCGGCTGACACGGCCAAGGCTTGCCGTTGCAGAGTTGTTGCTGATGGATGGGGTCCAGCGGCATGTGTCTGCTGAATGGGTTGCCAAGGAATTGGTAAGTTCAAATAATTCTGTTTCATTAGCGAGTGTTTACAACACGCTAAATAGTTTTGTTGAAATCGGGTTGCTTCGTCAGATAGATGCTGGTGGAGCAAGTGTTGTGTTCGATACGAATACATCTGAGCATCACCATTTCCTGAAAGTATCAACTGGTGAATTGATTGATATTGAATCAAATGATTTAGAAATCTCCAATCTTCCCACGCCTCCTGAGGGGAGTGAGATTAAAGGTTGGAGCCTAATTGTTCATATAGATTGAACTTTAGTTACCTCTAAAAATAACTTGATTTGCGTTCCGTAACTTTCAGTGAAGCGCGGTCATATAGCATGTCTACCAATTGGCTTGCAGATTTTCCACGTACATCAACTGAAGTCGCCAGATTGTTGTCTTTTAATATCTTCTTGAGTTGCGACTGCTTGAGTGATGAAAATACTGAATAAAATTCAGATTTGCTGCTGTCGGCCACAAGAATGTATGGATTGGCGATGTCTGTTTTTGTCGCATCTTCAAACACGACTTTGCCACCCATAGCTTTGACAAGTCGGTCAGCGAATTTGGGGTTGGTCCGCACCTCATCTCTCAGTTCGTCAAAAAACCGATCAAGATATGCAACTGCGTCTAGTCTCTCATCTTCTGCCATTTGTGTCCTGTTCGTTGGCTTAGAAAGTCGGTGAAACGTTCTGAAAGTCTCTTAACGTCACCTTTTACGCCACCATATTTACCACGAAATGTGTCATAACTATCTGGAGCTGCACGTTCCATTGCATTTAGGACGTGCACAGATTCAGGGATTTTTGGCCCAAACCATCTATCCTTAAGGTAAATATCTTGTAATTCGCTTGCAACTTGTTTTGCATAAGCTGTGTTTCTAAAGCGTGTGATCAGCACAAAGTTTCGTTTTGGTAGATCTGGGGCTATATTGGCTCCAACCCAGTCTGAAAATTGTTTTGTCCCCCATGTGGAGACAGCGTCTGCAATTGTTGGCATGACGAAAACATCAGCTAGAGATAAACCGGCACGTGATAGTGGAGACAAATGAGGGGGGCAATCCAGCAGAATAACATCATAATATTCGCGCAGGGCATCAAAGCCGCTTTTGAAATGTTCAGCGAGCTTTGCCGCGAGCGAAGTTGGTGTCCCAGCTTGGGAATACCAAGTTTCTTCTAGTCCCATTTCTTGAAGGCGAAGGTGGGGATGAGACGGAAGTGCCGAAATCCAGCCTAGTCGTTCGTCATTTTCTTCTGCAATTCGCAATTCTTCCAAGGTAACAGCGTTGGGAGCGATAAACTCTGCGACATTGGCAGGTTCGCCTTTTATGAAGCTGCTTAATAGGTGTGTGGCACCTTTGCCTTGCTCATAGGCCATCTGAACACCGCGTTCGGTGAGTAGCATTTGGCTTGAGTTTGCCTGTGCATCAAGATCAACGACACAAACATTGAGTCCATAGAAATAGGATAGACCATCAGCTAACATCACTGTGGTTGTAGATTTACCAACGCCGCCTTTAAGATTTGCAATAGCTGCGATGGTCGCTGTCATGTCGTAAAAACTTCCTCAGTTTATCACTTTTAGGTGGGCTATCAGAATTGGAAAACTTATTGGCCGGACAAGGTGATTATGACTAATATACTGCTTTGTTTCCAGCCCAAAGCTCAAATTTCATGTGTTTTTATTTACTTCAAATAGATAAGAGACACGTAGACATTTGCTAGTTTGATTTTTCTATAAGCAATTGGCGTTTAAATTGCTTTCCATGACAGAGTACGGCCTGACACTGTATATGCAGTCGTTCAACGGAGATTGATATATTTTGACCTATTCACAAGATCTAGCTCAACAAATTGTTGCAGTTATTCCGACTTTGAATGAAGAAAATTATATTGAAGAGTGTCTAAAGTCTCTAATGATTGGTGATACTTTGTTGCGCGAAGTGCAATTCATTGTGGTAGATGGGGGGAGTACTGACAACACGGTTCAGATTGTAGAAACGCTTATGCAAGAGTTTCCAAATCTCTCATATCTGCACAATGAGAAAAAACTGCAATCAGCTGCATTGAACCTAGCAGCAGAAAATGCGGCGGTTTCATGCACCATTATGGTGCGTTGTGATGCGCATTCTATTTATCCAGAAAATTTCGTGTTGAAAACAGCTGCTAAATTAAAGGAAATTGGTGCGGCATCTGTCGTTGTACCTATGGATGCTGTTGGAACAACAGGATTTCAAGAAGCGAATGCGTGGGTGGTTGATAAGCCTTTTGGTAGTGGAGGTTCGGCGCATCGTGGCGGCACCGGTTCGGGTTATGTTGATCATGGTCATCATGCAGCATTTGATTTGGCCATATTCAAAGAAATTGGGGGGTATGATGAAAACTTCTCTCACAATGAGGATGCTGAATATGATTATCGTGTCACGCAAGCGGGATACAAAATTTATATGGATGCGGAATCTCGTATAAAATATATGCCTCGACCCACTTTTAGAGGTGTATGGAAGCAGTATTTCAAATATGGTCGTGGGCGCGCGATGAATATGAAAAAGCATGGATCAGCACCTAAACTTCGCCAGGCTATTCCGATTATTAATTTAGCTTTGATGTTTGGTAGCGCAGCCTTGTTCGTTCTGCTTGCGCTTACAGGCTTATTAAAAGCCATGCCGTTTCTGGCAGTATTTACACTAGCTCCGCTTGCGTATCTTGGTGCGCTTTTTATCGTTGGGTGTATGGGGATCAAGAGTTTGAAGAAAGTTTCGGGCTTTAATGCCGCTTTTGCACTGGGAGCAATGCACAATAGCTGGGCGTTAGGTTTTATTAAGGGCTATTTTTTCGTGCCAACCTCCAAATAGAAAGGCATGGCAGACTTCTTTGGAAACATATTGGTTTTGCCTACCTCTAGACGCACAAAAGCCAGTAAATGGGAATTTACTGGCTTTTGTTTTTTAATTTGAAAGAATTGTTGTCAGTTTGATATAGAAGCCTGCTTTATGTTTTCTTTTCTGGCGGCAAGATCACTGGCTGACATGTCTAGCAATTCAGGAGAATCTGAGCATTTAGACGATTCATTATCGTCTAAGGTGGTGTATGAAATACAGCGAACGACAGCGCTTACACCATCATCAAATTTGGGTTTTCCGTGCCATTCATAGATATTGCCTGTCCAAATCTGGGCGATCAAGCGTTGAGGTGCATCAGGGATATCAAAATCTTTATCTGTTGCTTCAAACACTTTTTCATTGTCGATGAACCATGTGATGCGAGAAGGTGTCCATTCAAAAGCATAGAGATGAAATTCTTCGCTAGCATCATATCCTAGTTTTATTGTTTCGCCGCCCATAGGCTTTCCATCGCGGTAAATATTGAATTGAACTTCATCAGAGTTTTTTCCCAAAAATTCAAAATCAATCTCATCATGAGGGTCTTTGAAATAAGAACCAGTATGCGTGAAAAATCCGGTTATTACCCCCGACCCTTTGGCTGACATCATCACAGCTTCATAACGACCGTATTGTGACCAACCGGTTTTCTGATATTCAGCACCAGTGTATTTTTTCTTGCCTCTCGATTGGTGAGTCAAACTTAATGCGACATCACCTGAGTCCATAAATAATACATTATCTGCGGACCAAGCATTTTGAAAAAATTCATCCTGAACGATAAAATCCGAAATATACCAATGTCTATAATTGTGACCATTCTCAAATGTGGACACAAATGAGTCTAACAGTTTCCGATTATTTGGATTGGAATAATGCTCTTGCTCCGAATATGAATCCGCATTGGCTTTTATGATGTGGGAGCCCATAGCAATGGAGACCCCTGCAGCTGCCAAAATGGCTGTTCGGATTAAAGAAGGATATCCTGATAGTGCGAGTCGAGAAAAATATCCCATTCTTAGTCCCCTGAGAAATATGTGAGCAGAGTTAAACGTAGACACAATTAGATGCAATTCTCAGACCTAATGTACAGTTGAATTCAAAGTTTTCCAAGTTTCCGACTGAGATTAGTGGTCAAATTCCGTTGGTCTGGTTTTTGCTTTGAGAAATCATGATAAAAGTAGAGTGTTTAAATGAATGTTGTCATTTGAGAGTATTCGTTTCTTAAGGTCTGTTGTGGTATGGGCTTTAGACGTTATATCTACCAGTTTGCCGCGTTCTGGATGGAAATCCAAAAAGTCGATAGAGGATTTAAGTCGTGATATTGAGCCCATTGGCAAACGAAAAAAATTCCGAACAAGGACCTCTAGACTACAAAATGATGCCTGTACGCGTGCCTTTTGAGGGCGCTGGATGGGAGATCGCGCTTGCTGCTGTCTGGTTTTTTGCAACATCTATTGATTTGCCGGGTATGGGAGCGCTTCGATATCTCTGTCTTCTTGGCATGATAGTGAGCATTGGACTTAATCGAGAGTTTCTAACTCCCTATCTCAGGCATTTGTGGTTCTTCTTTTTGTTTCCTGCTTGGGTGCTGTTTTCCGTTTTGTGGTCACCTAATAGCGGAACGGCAATGAAGTTTGGCATTATGCATGTGTTGGATGTGACACTCCTTATATACATTGCTATGCGTCTATCGCCGCTACAAATAATTAGAGCAATTTACTACGCGTATATACCCGTCGCTTTGATTGTGATCGCATTTCTCCCAAATTTAGGGTCGCATAGTATGCCGGTTGGTTTTGCTGAAAAAAACTTCCTTGCGACGCGTATGTTGTTCATGTTTCTTGCGTCTTTATTTATGATATATGAAGCAAGAACATACGTGTGGGAAAAAGTGTCAGCCGCTATGTTTCTCCCATTATGTTTGGTAAGTATTTTCCTTGTTGAATCTGTGACATCTATCGTATTGGCAGTTTTAGCGTTCATGGTTATGACGTTTGTGGGAACGATATGGAAGACGTTGACGCGCGTGCAGGCGGGCACAACCCTGTTGATGTTGGCTGTCGTTTTGTTGTTCACAACAGCTTTGATTATTGCCTTATCCGTTTTTATTGATGGTCCTATCAATGCATTCTTAGACATGATGGGTAAAGACACGACTTTGACCGGTCGAACCGAATTGTGGGAGTTCGCGTCTAAAGACCTTATCCCTAAAAATCCCGTTATGGGATTGGGTGCTGAAGGTTTCTGGCAAATTGGTCGTGGAGATGCCGAGAATTGGTTGGAGTATTTTTATAAAGAAGAGGGAACGCGTTTCTCTTTCCACAATTCATACATCGAGATTATAGTTCACCTTGGATATGTTGGGCTGGTCTTATTTTTAATGCCACTGATTTTCTGTGTTTGGCGGGCTTTTAGTAATTTTTTCCGCTATCAGGATATTTCCTCGGCTTTCTTTGCAATTGTTGTTGTTCTCGCTATCGCGCGCTCTTTGACAGAATCTGAGCTGTATAATGTTTTCGATATAAGTAAGGCGACTATTTTTATAGCGGGCTTGAGTATGATGGCCTCAAAAACTGTTTTAGTGCCAATTTCTACGGCTAGCCCGTACGCAAAAAATTGAATTCATTTTTACTCGGTGAGACTTTAAGGCATGACCCATCCAATTGATGTGAGCGTAATAATAGCTGCCTGGAATGCACAAGATTATATTCAGGATGCAATTGAATCAGCGTTGTCTCAACAGAATGTTTCGTTAGAGGTTATTGTTGTAGATGATGCGTCTCCTGATGAAACATATGAGACAGTTCAAAAACTAGCCCTAAAAGATGCGCGCATTCGTGTGTTTAAATTAGATGTGAATGGTGGTCCGTCTAAAGCGCGAAATAAAGCAATTGAAATGGCCAAAGGGCGTTTCATTGCTGTTCTCGATTCTGATGATGCTTTCTTGCCAGATAGATTGGATAAACTTGTACAGGTTGGCGACCAAGAAAATGCAGACATAATTGTTGATAACATGATGCGTGTTAATGCGGCAGGGCAGAAGATCGACACTGGGAATTTTTTGGAGAATGCGGAATATCAAGAACGTCACATCATAGGGCTTGAGCAATATGTTAGTTCGAACATCATGATGTCAGGTGCGGCGGCTCTTGGATATTTGAAACCTTTGTTTCGAGCAACAAGCTTAGAAAAACTAGATGTATCTTATGATGAAACGCTTCGTAATTCTGAAGACTATTACCTCGTTACCGATCTTTTGGTAGGGGGAGCAAAAATGGTTTACGATCCGTTTGTTGGCTATGCCTATCAAGTTGAGGAAGGTTCGATTTCTCATCGCTTAACAAGTGAATTAACAGCGAAGTTAGTGGATGCTGCACAGCGGTTTGATGTCAGGCAGGCTGGAAAACTCTCCAAAGCAGAAGAAAAAGCAGTAAAACGCTATCGTTTGAGGTTGGAGCACACCCACGTTTTTCAACAGATAGTTGAATGTTTGAAAATGAAACACTTTATTGGGGTGCTGCGGGTTCTTCTTCCCAATATGGATGCTTTTCCATTTGTTTTGGGACAGTTTTGGGGAATCTTAAAAGAAAAAATTTCAATCGCGAAATAATTTTATTTATGCAAATGTAGAATGGTTAATAAATATCATTCAATTTGGATCCTGAGGAAGCCTGTCTAGCATAGACTGAATTCAAACTTAAAAATGCATTAGGAAAGTTTCATCTTTGCTTGAATTTACCAAATACGTTAAAGGTTTATTTTGAAACATCAATCGGACCTGAATCCAATTAGAGCAATTGCACATTGCAATTGAACTGAATTTAACATGTCTGTGGTGTATCATGGTTTCAGAGGGTGTTTTTGGCGGGTAGGTGACGTCAATCTCATCATTGCGGTAGGGATTTATAGCATAAACTGTCGCTAAATTCGAATAATTGTCACCTGTGGTGAATATTGGCCTCGATATTGCTCAATTTAGGGTGAAATCTAGGTTGTGCGTGTGTTTGCGCGGAAATTTAAAGGGGATGCTCGTGTCCAAGATGATCAAAGTAATTGGCGTTGGTGCGCTAACGACACTAATCGGTACTCAAGTAGCGGTTGCTCAGGACGACATGTTTCGTCGTGACCGGATCCAAGGAGCGGGTGAGCGTTATCTACCTGAATTTGAGCCGCGTGAAGTTCGTTTAGGAAGCTTTAAGCTTACTCCAGAACTTGGGCTTGGGCTTCAGTCTAATTCCAACGTTTATGCTGTTGGAAGCAATGACACTACATTGGTAAATGGAGTAGAAGAGCAAATTTCTGAAACTTCAGATATTATAGTATCTATTACGCCAGCCCTTAATTTAACTTCAGACTGGGGACGTCACGAAATTGGTTTAACAACCAGCGCTGCGCACAAAGAATATACGGACAATGGTGATGAAAGCCACACTAACCTAAACGGTTTTTTGCGTGGTCGAATTGACGTTTCTAGAGAGTTCAACTTCACTGCAAATGTGGGCGCACAAGAGCTTACAGAGCGACGTGGTATTTTTGCGATAAGCCAAGAGCTTCAGAGTGACCCAGCTGAGTACAGCGTCGTTACTGGTGGAATAGCAGGAAACTGGCAACGTGATTCGCTTCGTTTCAGCTTAGGTGCTAATGTACGTGATCTCTCATATGATGATATTCGTTTTTCAGACGATGCATTAAATGACGGTATACAGAATGATCGCTCATATCGTGATTATACGCTGACAGCTTACAATGCTCGTGCAGAATATGCACTAAGTCCCGACATTTCGTTCTTTTTAAGCACAGCTGTTTCAGACCGTGAGTATGATACAGTTCCAACTGTCGGTGTTAAGCGTGATGCATCAGGCTTTAATGCTCAAATTGGTACAAGCTTCCAATCTAGTTTGTTGCGTGGTGAAGTTGCGGTTGGGTTCCTTCGTGAAGAGCGAGATGCTGCAGAATTTAATGATATTGAAGGATTGGCGATCGACACAGATGTTCAATGGCTTCCAACACCTTTAACAACAGTTTCTTTGGGCGTGAACAGATATACAGCTGACACGGGTCAGATTGATCTTCCGTCCGCCTTGGTTTCTCAGGGTGAACTGGGTGTTGTTCACGAGTTGAAAAGAAATCTTTTGCTGAATGCAAACGCTCGTTATGGTGTAGAAGAGCTAGATGGTTCAGCCACCACGCTTGGATATGATCAAGATTTCTACAATATTGGTGCTGGTGCGGTTTATAAAATGAACCCGAACGTACACCTAGATTTCAACCTTCAATTTGATAGCCGTGAATCAAGTGTAGAGAATCGTGGACGTACATACGACCAAACAATAGTGGGCGTTGGTTTGAAGCTCTTCCCATAAGGGAAGGGCTCCGGCCGACACTTTTTAGTATATTATAAGCTTATATAGCGCTGAAGGACCGTAGTTTTGACCAAGGCATATCCTTATCCAATTGAATCGAATGTAATGAGTTCGTTTCCGGGCAACCAGAATGGCCCTAGTCAGGTGATTAGTCTTTCCCAAATCGTTCGCACGATAAGACGTAATTTTACACTTCTGATGTTTGTGGTTGTTACGATCTTTAGCATTGTTGCTTTGCTAACGCTCCAGATGACGCCCATTTATCAATCTTCTGCAAAGGTGATTGTAGATCAGCGGGAAAACGCTGTTCTTGATGTGGGTGTCTTATCTGGCTTGCCGGCAGACCCAGGCGTATTTGAAACAGAACTAGAAATTATAACCAGTCCAGTTTTGCTACAACGTGTTGTTCGTAAACTAGAGCTTCAGAAATTCGCTGAATTTAATCCAAGCCTATATGTGCCGACACAGATGGAAGTCTTTCAAGCTCAGGTGAAGAATGTCATTTCTTCATTGATCCCAAGTGGAGAAGAAGAAACGCCTGTGGAAGAGCGCATTCTGACAGAAGAAGAAAAAGCTGAACGCGTTATTGTTACGGCTGCTAAAATTCTTGCAGGAAAAGTTAAGGCAGAGCGGGATGGCCGTAAGTTCGTATTCTACGTCACTGCCAGTAGTATTGATGCGGGTCGTTCGGCTGCAATTGCGAATGCGGTAGCTGATCAATACTTGGTTGACCAACTTGATACTCGCTTTGAAGAGACGCGTCGTACCAATGATTGGTTGGATCAACAATTGACTGACCTTAGAGCGGAATTGAGCTCAGCCGAAAGCGCTGTGGAAGCCTATCGGTCTCAAATGGGATTGTTGAGTGCGAGTGGTAAAACACTAACAGAGCAGCAAATTTCAGATATTCAGGCTCAAATGATCGCTCAGGAAGCGGAATATTCAGAGCGTCGTGCGCGTTTGGCTGCTGTTCGTAATTCATTAAACACTGGTGCGGGTGCTGAAGCTATGGCGGAAGCATTGCAATCTGATGTGATCCGTAATTTGCGGACGCAGCAGGCTCAGATCACACGGGAACGTGCTGATTTGGAAACAAAATATGGACCACGTCACCCTGATGTTATTTCGATTGTGGGAGAAGAACGCGATTTAAGAGCGCAAATCGATGCAGAGGTGCGCCGTATTGTGTCAAGTCTTGAGAGTGAAGTTTCAATTTCAAGGCGCCGCCTCGATAGTCTCCGTGACAGTTTGGGAAACCTTCGCGGTGAATTGTCTCAGAACAACCGTGCAACGATTAAACTTCGAGAGCTAGAACGTAATGCTGAAGCGTCTCGTACATTGTATGAAGAAATTCTGACTCAGTTCAAAACAACAAATCAACAAGAATCTATTCAAGATGTTGATGCGCGTGTGCTTGCATATGCCGATGTACCTCAAGCTGCGGCTTTGCCACGTAAGTCAGTGAATTTTGCTTTGGGTCTATTCCTTGGGCTAGCTGCTGCTGGTGGTATCGTCCTTGTGATGGAGTTATTGGACAATCGCGTGTCTTCAGGTGAAGAAATTGAAGAACGCAATGGTGTCCCATTCCTTGGGAATGTTCCATTGCTTCCGTCTGGTATTGGTTCAAAGGTTCAACCTGCAAAGTATCTGATTGAGCATCCAATGTCCGCTTTTGCGGAATCTATGCGAAACCTCAGGGCTTCCGTTAAATTTGCAAACATTGATAACCCAGCCAAGCTTGTGACTGTTACATCGTCATTCCCAGCTGAAGGTAAAACAAGTTTGACGCTATCTCTATCGCGTATGTCAGCGATGACTGGGTCTCGTACGCTTGTGATTGATGGAGACTTTAGACGTCACCAATTGACTGAAACATCAGGTTTGAAACCGAAATTTGGGTTAGTTGAATATCTTCTGGGTGAAGTTGAATTAAAAGATGTTATTCAGAAAGACACTGAAACAGATCTAGATATTCTACCATTGACTTCGACCCGTAAGACATCTCGTGATGTGTTTGGATCTAAGACATTTGATACAATGATTGAGCGTTTGAAAGTGGATTACGATTTGATCATCGTTGATACTGCGCCGATCTTGTTGATGGCTGAAACACGTGTGATTGCAGCTAAATCCGACCAAGTGTTGGTGGCCGCTAGGTGGCGTCGTACAAGTCGTGCGGCTCTTGCCCAGACATTGGGTGTACTTCGTGAGTTTAAAGCGAATGTGGCCGGTGTTGCACTTACATTTGTGGACTTGAAACGTCTATCAAAACACTCAGGTGCTGCATTGAGCAATTATAAAGCTTACTCTAAGTACTACATTAACAACTAGAATTGTTATTTAGATAGAAACGCCCCTCTATGTGATAAGCATGGAGGGGCGTTTTTTTGTATTATCAGTGCGCGCAGGATTTTGTCGAATTGAGCGCTCGTCTAGTCATTTTCGATTTAGTTTTAAAATGAGCGCGCGCGAAGTCATGCTTCGAAAGAGCTGATATTCTTTATAAAAACTATTGTGGAAACAATGGTGGCGAACAAGTTCGCTGCTTTGTGTACCATTGTGGTTTCAATCTTCAGAATGGTGCCGGCTGCAAGAGTCGAACTCGCGACCTGATGATTACAAATCAACTGCTCTACCAACTGAGCTAAGCCGGCACACCCTGAAGAGGTGATGTAACTAATCTTTTGCGAAGCAGTATGCAAGCCTTTTTTTGAAGTTTTTTCAAAAAAAATCACCGCGCAAAAACTCTAAGTATTTCAGCTATTCAAACAAGGACAGAATGACAGCGCTTACAATGAAACCAATGCATATATGTGCTGTGTCAATCCAGAACAGTATGAGAGATTTTCCAGCATATATATGATCATAGGAAATGGATGTGATAGAGAACCCGATAGCGAGCAGTAACGCAAAGCCCGCATAAGAGGCGATGGTCGCAGCACCAGCTGTAAGAAACCTCAACACGACTGCTAGAACGATAGTGGTGATGAGAGTATTTAGAAAACCTAGACCCATTAATAAAGTTGGGTTGGCATCAGGAAAAGCTTTATACCATGCGGCTTCAAGACGTTCGGGTGTCATTTGACGAATCGAATCGAGTTCTGCGACGCCAGTTGAAGCAAGTGTGTGTGCTGTCCAAACATCTTTAAAGAAAAGTCCGTAAAACAAAAATCCAATCATATAGAAAGCTATGGTCGCCAATACGACACCAATTACGTTTATTCCACCAATTCTCAGCATCTTTTGCCCCTCCTTTGAAACCTGCTCTTTTCATTTGCCTAAAGAGCGCGTTAAACATCCCTCCAACGTCGCTCAAATCGGTTTGCTTTTCCGTATAAAAGCATATCGATTTGTTACTCTACTCTATTATGACAGAAAAGTAATATGTCACGTATCCTGATCACATCCGCGCTTCCGTACATTAATGGTGTTAAACATCTGGGAAATCTCGCTGGCTCCATGTTGCCTGCGGATGTCTATGCGCGTTTCAAGAGATTGAAGGGCGATGATGTTTTGTATGTATGTGCGACGGATGAGCATGGAACGCCCGCTGAATTAGCAGCATCGGCGGCTGGCATCAGTGTTCAAGAATATTGTGATGAACAGCATGAGATACAGCGTGCAGCAGGCGAGGGGTTTGGGCTTTCCTTTGATTGGTTTGGTCGGTCATCTCGTGAGCAGAACGCAAAGCTCACTCAACACTTCGCTGAGAAACTCGAAGCGAATGGACTTATTGAGGAACGCACTTCTAAACAGGTTTATTCAGTTGATGATGGTCGTTTTCTACCGGACCGCTATGTTGAAGGGACATGTCCTCATTGTGAGTTTGAAAAAGCACGAGGCGATCAATGTGACAATTGTGGGCGCCTATTAGATCCTGTGGACCTTATTGAGCCATATTCTGCTGTGTCTGGTTCTAAGAACATTGAGATCCGCGACACCGTCCATTTGTTTTTGTTGCAGGAAAAAATGCAGGACACGATCCGGGCATGGGTTGATGAAGCTGAAACTTGGCCTCAGCTTGCGCGGTCCATCGCTTATAAATGGCTAGATGAAGGCTTGCAGGATCGTGCGATCACGCGTGACCTAAAGTGGGGGGTGCCTGTATTGAAAGATGGCAAGCCACGTCCTGGGTTTGAAGATAAAGTCTTTTATGTTTGGTTTGATGCGCCTGTTGAATACATAGCAGCAACGCAAGAATGGGCGGAAGCTGGAGACAATCGCGATTGGGAAAGTTGGTGGCGTACAGATAAAGGCGCAGACGATGTCTCCTATGTGCAATTTATGGGAAAAGATAATGTGGCATTTCACACTGTCTCGTTTCCAGTCACTATCTTTGGGTCTCAAGAGCCTTGGAAAACCGTTGATAAATTGAAAGCATTCAATTGGGTGACTTGGTATGGTGGTAAATTCTCTACCAGTCAGAAACGCGGTGTTTTCATGGATCAAGCATTGGGAATTCTACCGTCTGATTATTGGAGATGGTATTTGATCGCGAATGCGCCAGAAGGGTCTGATGCACCATTCACATGGGAAGGGTTTCAATCAGCGATCAACTCTGACCTTGCTAATGTTCTAGGAAATTTTGTTAATCGGATTACAAAATATACCGTGTCTAAATTTGACGGTGTTTTACCAGATGGCGGCGTAGCTGGCGAAGATGAAGCGTGGCTTGAAGGCGAGCTCAAAACACGTTTGCCAATATTGATGTCTCATTATGAGAATATGGAGTTTAGAAAAGCTGCTGCAGAAACCCGCGCTATTTGGGCGGTGGGGAATGAATATCTGACGAAGGCTGAGCCTTGGGTGAAGTTTAAAACCGATAAAGATGCTGCTGCTGTTGGTGTTCGCTATGGTCTTAATTTGGTTGCTCTTTTTGGGATTTTGGCACTTCCAATTATTCCCGAAACGGGAAAGAAAATTCTTGATGCTATTGGGATCCCTGAAGAACATCGCAGTTTTAAATTTGACGATGTCGCCGCAGTCTTAACAGCATTGCCAATTGGAATGCCAGTGAAAGCGCCTGAAGTGTTGTTCTCAAAAATTGAGGATGTGCATGTCGAGGAGTGGACAGAGAAGTTTGGCGGCGGAAAGTAATTCAGCTACTAAGTTATTAAAATTAATCGGATTTTTTTGAGCCGTATTCTTCGTAGGTGCGGCCAAAAGCAAAAGACAACATGCCTGCACCGCGATATGCGGTGTAGAGTTTTTCCATTGTTTTTTTGTTCAGTTTGCCGAAGTTTGCGATCCAAAAAAGTAGCGCTGCTGTGCTGCCAATGGTCAGTCTAACAAGGCCGCCTAATACAGCTTTTAGCTTCACTACGGGGCCAATTGAATGGCGGTTTATAATGATTAAATCCGTCATGCCGGTGCGATACCAACGCTTTAATATCCAGTTTGGTTGAGCGCGATTGCTAGGAATGTCTTCGTCCACAATAGCGGCGGCTGCGCTTGCAAATGTGTAGCCTGCATCCTGCATTTCATAGAAAAAAAGCGTGTCTTCTCCACCTGTTAGAGACATTTTAGGATCGAATCTAATATTGCTATTTTGCACGGCTTGAAGGTCAATCAAGACATTGCAAGTACCGCCTGGCTTGTCTGGTATGCCGTCTGTTTCGATGATATGGGCGTGTGGACGCCATGCGGCGATCCAGTCTGGTGCATCTGTATTGTATTGAGAATTTACTTGTCCGAAAACGGCACCGGCTTTTGTTTCGTTCTGCCGAATGAGCAATGCTTCAAGCCAATTGGTATGGGCTGTTTCGTCATCATCAATAAAGGCAAGAAAATCAAATTCATGAGATAAAGCAAACTCGAGCGCCGTGTTTCTGACATGACTAACACCGCGTCTGCTTTCGGTAAGGTAAGTGATAGGATAGTGACTATTTTTCGTAAACATTTCAACAAGTTCGCGTGCACTTTCGTCTGCATCATTGTCGACTATAGCAATCTCAACGCGTGGCATTTCAACCTTGTTCCAGCTTAATTTTTCTAAGCTTTCTAAAAGTTCTTGAAGCTGTTTGGGGCGTTTGAACGTGGCAACTCCGATAAGGGTTGCGTTGTTTTGTGCTTCAACTTGCGAGTTTATCGTCATAGAATCCCATAGTGCTGCTAAGCTAATGTCGAGTTATTGCTGATTTTCTGCTTTTCTGCTGCAAATATTATGCAATTCTATTTAACGAAAAGTTCGGGCTGGTGTGGCTGATGTTTTGTTGACTTTTCAGTTCGAATTATTCTTGTTTTGTCGATTGGCTTCATAAAGGGCAATGGAGGCCGCGCTGGACACATTTAAGCTTTCCATTTGTGGAGAGATCGAAATTTTAGCAAGTTGACTACAACCCTTGGCAATAAGGGGACGAATTCCCGAACCTTCAGCTCCCATTACAATGGCTAGCGGTGCGGGGGTGTCAAAGGCCTGCGCAATATCAATTTCAGTATTGCCATCCATTCCAACAACCCACCATCCAGCATCACTTAGCGCAGTGACGGCACGGGAGATATTTACGACGGCGACTTCTGGAATGATGTCAATTGCGCCAACGGCCGCTTTGGCAAGTGCGCCGCCTAGATTTGGAGAGTTTCGCGTCTGCATAATCACGGCTTTTGCGCCAAAAGCAGCGCAGGATCTAAATACGGCACCGACATTCTGAGGATCGGTGACCTGATCTAGAATGACAATTGGGCCTTCGCCATTTGCAAGCACATCTTCAAAGTCCACACCGTCCAATTCACGCGCATGAAGAACGACGCCTTGGTGAACCGAATCAGGTGGAACTAATTTATCTATGTCTTTTGGGTCCGCTAGTTGAGCGTAGTGGGGAAGGTGCTCCGCATCGAGTCCTAGTTTCTGTGCGCCATTGCGGGTAAAAAACGCCCGAATTTTCTTTCTGGAGTTGTTTTTAAGAGCTGAAGCGACCGCGTGAACGCCCCAAATCCACACTTCACCCTCTGGAAGTTGTTGATAAGTTGGTTTTTTTTGATTTTTGTAATTTTTTTTGGTGTTGTCCGCAAACGACTGCTTGCGCGGTTTGTTCTTCATGTCTATAAAGCGCCCTTCGTGAGGTTATTGATTGCAGGCTTAGAAGTGTTTTTGAGCTGTCGTCAAGCATAGATCTTACTAACACTTATAGAGTGTTACACCCTTGGAGGGGTGGGAGAGTGGTTAAATCCAGCGGATTGTAAATCCGCCCGCATAGCGTACACTGGTTCGAATCCAGTCCCCTCCACCATTTACTGCTTTTAACCAAAGCAATTTTTTAGGATCGTGTTTGATGATTTAGGTTTTTGTTGAGTGCTCCTTATTTGCACATAATTATTAAGCCTATTTCTAATGTATCCATACGATCTGATTCAATACTGTCATTACTGTGTGTTAAATTGAGTCGTATGCGTTCAAGTGCTCTTGGCTTGGCCAAGAGGTTGTTTGAGATGATCTATGACAAAATTAAGCGGAAAAAAATGTTTGGTAACTGGGGCAGCAATGGGAATTGGCGAAGGAATTTGCCGTTTATTCTCGGAGCAGGGCGCACATGTTATTGTGACCGACATCAATGAAGATAAAGGCAAGCAGCTCGCGAATGAAATTGGCGGCGAGTTCTTTTATCTGGATGTTTCATCAGAAAAAGCTTGGGATGCTGTCGAGGAAAAGTTTCCTCAGATAGATGTGGTGGTTAATAATGCTGGAATTACCGGTTTTGAGGAGCGAGTCTCGCCTCATGATCCGGAAAATGTTTCATTTGAAGAATGGCGTTGGGTCCATCAGGTAAATCTTGATGGCACATTCTTGGGATGTCGTTACGCAATACGCGCGATGAAAGAGCGTGGCGAAGGCTCTATCATCAATATGTCTTCCCGATCTGGGATTGTGGGCATCCCCGGAGCCGCAGCTTATGCTTCATCTAAGGCAGCGATTCGCAACCATACTAAGAGTGTTGCGCTATATTGCGCCCAAAAAGGCTGGAACATTCGGTGTAATTCAGTGCACCCCGCAGCGATAATGACACCAATATGGGACGCTATGCTGGGCGATGGTGCAGATAGAGATGCAAATGAAGCCGCTATGGTGGCGTCAACACCTTTAAAAAGGTTTGGAACTGTTGAAGAAGTTGCAGCGTTAACACTTTTACTTGCAAGTGATGATGTTAAGTATATGACAGGCTCAGAACTTAACGTTGATGGTGGATTGTTAGCGGGATCTGCAGCGGCACCTGGTAGTGAGAATGAATAGTATTCGCTGTTCGTGCTCATGTATTCATCACGTATGTGTGTTTCTATTATTTGGTTGATGAAAATATTTATTAGAGCGGGTGCTTGAGAGTATTGTATCTGTATTTAATAAGCAGTATTTAAATGGTTGCTTTATCACGCAACACATGTCCAAATTAAGTCAATAATGCCTAATAAGAATGCACTGCTAAATAAATTCTCTTCTTTGGAGAAAAACTACATTAACGCATTGCAATTCTTTTCTGTTGCTCTATTTGTAAAAATAAGTCTGACAAATGGGATGGGAGACTTAAAAGAGTTAAATTTTCCTCCCAAATTTAGACGATTGAATTAACTTTTAGAGTAGAGTCGGTGGGTGTTTTTTCAGTTTTTGACAATTCAAATTTGAGTCTGTTGTGGAACTGGCGCGGTTCTTGCGAGGACCCCTGTGTAGAGCACGCGAATGGGATGAATGGCTGTGAAACACAATACAATTATTGAAGGTGGCTTCGTTAGTGGATTAAGCGGAGTTGATCAAAATCAAAGTAACTGGTCGAAGGCGCGCCTTAGTGGCGCAAAGCGCTTCTTAGATGTTGCACTCGCATTGGGAGTAGTTGTTTTTCTATTCCCACTTTATGTACTGATTGCAGTGCTAATAAAGATGAATGATGGCGGTCCTGCACTGTTTAAACAGCGCCGTATTGGTGTCGATGGCAAAGAATTCTACTGTTATAAATTTAGAACAATGGTTTTAAATGCAGAAGAACAATTGAAATCAGTCTTGGAAAACGACCCTAAAGCAGCTGCTGAATGGCGTCAGTTTAAGAAGCTGAAAAAAGACCCACGTATTACCAATATTGGACACTTCTTGCGTAAATCCAGCTTGGATGAATTGCCGCAACTTCTGAACATCATCAAAGGTGAGATGTCGGTTATTGGGCCTCGTACGATTACACGTGCAGAAACGCCTGATTATGGTGGCATGTCAGACTTTGCTGTCTATTGTAGTGTGCGTCCAGGTGTTCTTGGCTTGTGGCAGTTGAGTGGACGTAGCGATACTGGTTTTGAAAAACGCGTCGAGCTTGATGTTAAATATGTCCGTGAATGGTCGCTTTGGAACGATATCAAAATTCTCTTTATATCAATCCCAGCAGTATTGTTAGGTAAGGGTGCTTACTAGAAAGCATCTTCATATATCTTCATCCGATATATCCCGATAAATAAAAAAGCCTCCTGAATTAAGTTTCAGGAGGCTTTTTTGATTTTGGATTATTGGGTAAATATTTGAGCTGTAAAATTTGAATTTCTACTTATCCAAATATTGCTTTTAGAGACCATCCAACGGAAAGCCAAAAGCTTCCACATGTGACCAAGATAAATAATAGAGTCTGCCAAGCAGCCCATTTTGTTTCGTTGGGTTCTGCGTCAGAGTAAGACGAAAAGTTTGAGCCGTGTCTATATGCATCTAGCTCTATGACACGTGCGTCCTGACTTGTCGCTGAAATGTAGCTATCCATAAGAGATCACCTGACAAAAATACTTTGTTGATGAAACTCTAATTCCATCATCGACAAGATAATCTTAATAGCTAGCCAGAAAATTTATGTATTATGGGTGGTTTGGTCGGTTTTTTTCAAGAAAAACGCGTATTTTGCTAATCTGC
This sequence comes from Hirschia baltica ATCC 49814, assembly GCF_000023785.1. NCBI lineage: Bacteria > Pseudomonadati > Pseudomonadota > Alphaproteobacteria > Hyphomonadales > Hyphomonadaceae > Hirschia > Hirschia baltica. Next base: position 2,247,963 of record NC_012982.1, on the reverse strand, counting down.
CTTTGATGAGGGCGTCGTTTTACTTTGCGACTTTGTTCGTTTGGGCAGTATAGACCGTTGGTGATTTAGAGCTATCAGGTTTCATGGTTCTATCTAGAATTGACGTTACTAGATTGGACAGCAAGAGCGCGATGTTTTTAGGAGACGTCAAGAAACAAGATAAGAAACCTAGAAGGTTTTTTGCTTTTTTGTCATGTATCATTTTGGCCCAGCGATATCTTAGTGAGACGCTTGAGCGGGCTTGGCGCATGAGGTGTTTTGCTTCTGAAGATAGATTGGGCAGTTTCTGATGTGCGCGTGTACTTTCATAGAGAAATTGTAAATCAGTGTGCCCATGTTTTCCGCTCAATGAATCCGTGCGACGTATGGCAACATATCCCAAAGCTGGTGTGAGGCCAGCTTTGGCACCGTTTGCGAGTAGGCGTACATATAGATCATAGTCCTCGCCCAAACGCATTCTCTCATCATAGTATGTTTTGATATCTCTGAGGGCTTGCATTCGAATGATAGGCTTTAAGAAGCCAAGTTCGCGTCTGGTTTTGTCCTTTTGGGGAATGTTGCCAGAGATGAAACTTTCAAGTGTAAGCGGAGAGATGCCGCTTTGCGCATCAATACCCAACATGGACGTCTTGGTATCAATGGATTCACCCTCTCGCACGAGCCATAAGTCGTCTGCGAGAATATCATATTCGTTATTGTTCAGTGTAAGCAGTTTTTCGAGGCGTGCCTCCAGCATATAATCGTCTGCGTCAAGAACGGTAAACCAATTTGCAGTGACGCGTTCTAAAGCGACATTACGTGCAGCAGCGGGGCCTTGATTGATAGCTTGCGTTACAACGATTAAGCGATCTGTTCCGTCATCAGCTAGCTGCGCATTGGAAGATGTTGCGTCATTGGAGGCATCGTCGACGACAATGACTTGAGAAACAATTGTTTGCTTTAAGGCAGAGGAAACAGCTTGAGCAATTGTATTTTCAGCGTTGTATGCCGCGATGATAACAGCAATTGTATCTTGGTGAAGCGACATGAATTACACCTGCGCAACAGGGAATTTAAGAATTGTTTTTGCATCGTCTAAAGTATGAAAAACAGTATCATTCATTCCCCGAACCCTTTTTTACTGTTGTCGTTTCAATTGTTTGCTCAAATAACTTTATACTATAGCTAGTTGACGTTAGGCAATGCGAGACTATTTCAGTTAGAAAATGACATTTCCCAATAAAGAACTCTCGCCTTTATCTAATGTACATATAAGCAAAAATTGCACCAATTGCGCAAACTAGAAGTCGTTTTATGCACTTGATTGCGGTGTTGTATTTGGGGAGGGTATTGAAAGAGAATGGAGCGGGTACACGGAATCGAACCGAGGTACATAGCTTGGAAGGCTAGTGCATTACCATTATGCTATACCCGCTCATCAGAGAAACGAACTGTTAGCGCATTTAACTAGCGTTCGTCTAGTCGTTTTTTTATAAAATTTGGAAGTTTATGCATTAGAATATCTAGGCAGCGAGTGAAACATAAAAAACGGCACATGATCAATGATACATGTGCCGTTGATTTGGTTTTAACTTTACCAAATGGGATAGTTAGAACAGACGCTCACCAATGCGGAGTGTGTCACCTGGGTGCACAGGCGTTGTGGATGTCAGTTTGACTTCACGTTCTTCTTTTTCACCTGCACCGCGTACAAATATGACTTTTTTGTTGGCTCGGTATGTATATCCCTCGGCAGTTGCAATTGCGTTTAGGATGGTTAGGCCGTCAGAGTAGGGGTATTCGCCAGGGCGGCTAACTTCACCAAGGATATAGTATGGGCGGAAATTGATGACCTCAGCAGAGATGCGTGGATTGTTTAGGTATCCATTGCGAAATTGCTCTTCAAGTGAACGTTGTACCTGACGCACAGATTGGCCAGTGGCTTCTATTTCACCAATCAATGGCATTGAAATCATGCCAGTTCCGTCAACTTGGAATTCACCAGAAAGGTCTGGTTCACCAAAGACAGTGATGCGGACTGTATCACCATTGCCAAGTTTGTATCCCAACGAATCTGTTGGTTTCGCTCTGCTAAATGAAGGCATTTGTGATTCGTTGACGGGAGTGGCTGTCGGTGTCTGCACTGGTGTCGGAGTTGACATAGTAACAGGTGGCTGGATGCTAGCGCTGCCTGCATCTGCATCCCTTGTTGCTGCTGCTGTCGAGCATGCAGTGACAGCCAATAGGGCTCCTGCTGCAAGCGCGAGTTTAAGGCTAGTTATAACATTCATTTTTTTGCTTCCCGACTTTTAAAACTTTTAAAGTTCCCAATCTATTCGCCATATAAGCGAATAATCTTTAAAAAACACTCTTAAAAATACCATCAACCGTCACCAAACGGTACAAGCTAAGCAGTATGAAGGCCTTTTAAAGCGTGTTTTAGCGTTTCTGAATAACAATGTATCAAGAAACGGGCCATTCTGTGCCTTTGAGTGCTTTTTATTCGACATGATGAAAAGATAGAAGCAATCGCAGAAAAAAATGAAAAATCACATTGAGGCACTCTAGCTTTTGCTTGTGTTTTTATTTCTGATAGCGTATCAGCACCTTTCCAATATAGGGGTATAGCTCAGTTGGTAGAGCATCGGTCTCCAAAACCGAGGGTCGAGGGTTCGAGTCCTTCTGCCCCTGCCATTGGAAACAAAAAGCCCGCTTCCTTTGTTTAGGGAGCGGGCTTTTGCTTTGGGAGATAACGTTATTGGTTTAATCTAGCCAATGCTGTTTTGTATTCTGATTTAAGTCTCTCAATAAGTTGGGAGGCGGGTTGAACATCTTTAATTGTCCCAATGCCTTGGCCACAGCCCCAGATATCTTTCCATGCTTTTGCATCACTACCCATGGCGGCGAAATCCATTTTTTCAGCTTCTTGCCCAGCCAATTTGTCGGGGTCTAGGCCAGCATTGACGATGGAAGGTTTAAGATAATTGCCATGTACACCGGTAAAAATGTTGGAATAGAGTATATCTTCTGCTGAACAGGTCGCGATCATTTGTTTGTATCCTGCGACTGCATTGGCTTCATCAGTGGCAATGAATATCGATCCCATATAAGCAAAATCTGCTCCCATTGCGATTGCGCCAGCAATGGAGGCTCCGTGACCAATCGAGCCTGACAGAGCGATAGGACCATCAAACCATTCGCGTGTTTCACGCACTAATGCGAATGGAGATTGTGTCCCAGCATGACCACCAGCACCAGCGGCGACAAGGATTAAACCATCTGCGCCTTTTTCGATCGCTTTGTGGGCAAACTTTTGATTGATTACATCGTGAAGAACAATACCCCCATAGCTGTGAATAGCATCATTTACATCTGTTCTGGCACCTAAGGATGTGATGATCATCGGCACTTTATATTTTACGCAGAGTGCAAGATCTTCTTCCAATCTAACATTTGAGCGATGAAGAATGAGATTTACGGCATAGGGCGCATCTTCAGGCCCAATTTCTTCATTTAAACGTTGGAGCCATTCTTCAAATTGTCCCGGCTGGCGCGCATTGAGTGAAGGAAATGAACCTACAATGCCGGCCTTGCACTGTGCGATAACAAGATCAGGGTTTGAGATGATGAACATTGGAGACGCTATAGCAGGAAGCTGCAAGCGATCTTTTAATGAGGAAGTCAGTGACATTAAAGCGTCCTGTTTTGCAAAATTTGAATTTTGAGCAAGCTTACGCTTCAATTTTCAACTGACAACCGTGTCGCCACGTCAGGGGGAGTGCTTATTTTTAGGTAGCTTGTTTCCTGTAGATAATTCTTCAAGCGTTGACGGACATAGATTTGGAAGCGCCAATACCAAATAGAGAAACGGGGAGAATCAAATGAAAATTGGTTGTGAATGTGGAGAAATTGTCGGGCATGTAGCGAACGCATCACCCAAAACAGTAAATCGCGCCAAATGTTATTGCAGGGATTGTCAGGCAGCAGCTTTTCTTGGTGATGCCAATAAAGTTCTTGATGAGCATGGAGGAACACAGGTGTGCCAAACAATACCTGCTTTGGTGAGCTTTGAGCAGGGTGTTGAAAAGCTTCAATGTATACGTTTGTCAAAAAATGGACTTATGCGGTGGCGTTCTAGCTGTTGTAATACGCCAATAGCCAACACATTGCGTGATCAAAAATTCGCATTTGTGGGATTGATCCACACTGGAATTACGTACCCAACAATGGGAGAGGAGCGAGATAAGCTGCTTGGGCCATGTGTCTTTAATGTAAATACTCAAACAGCTATAAACGGCCCTATTAAGCAAGTGGGCGTAAAAAGAACTATTTTTAAAGTCCTGTCCGGTGTGGTGAAAGCAAAGCTGACTGGATCTTACAAGCAAAATCCGTTTTTTGATTCTTCCACTGGCGATCCAATTGTAGAGCCGCGCATTCTATCAAAAGAAGAAAGGGCGGCTCTTTATGAGCAATTGGATTCGATCTAAGTTGTTGGTGCTAAAATTTGAAATCTTCTAATTCTTCAAATGCCGCTTTTAAAGCGTCGCCCCAGCCTGATGATATGCTGAGATAATAGTCATCATCTTTATAGATTCTCTTTTCGTGTGTGACGTTGAAGCTGTTAGCTTCATAACATTGTAGATCGATAGGGAGGTCTACAGAGAGATTGGCTTTGATCGTTGAATCAAATGAAACCATGAGCAATTTGGTCGCCTGCTCGAAAGACATATCAGGATCATAAGCACGCAAAATAATGGGCTTGCCGTATTTTGTTTCTCCGATCGGGAAAAACGGTGTTTCTTTGCTGGCTTCGATGAAATTACCTTCAGGGTAGACCAGAAATAACCTTGGTTCAGAACCTTTTATCTGGCCGCCGATAATAATGGTCGCGTTGAAAGTGGATGACGCTTGTTGGCCTTCATCTTTTTGGTCTCTTATGATTTCCCGGAGGGTGTCACCGATAATATTGGCGACTTGAAACATAGAAGGCGCTTGAAGTATCGAAGGTTTTCTGTCTTTGGGGGCTTTGGTGCGCTCATCCAAAACGGAAACAAGTGCTTGAGTCGTTGCAAGGTTTCCTGCAGTCATTATCGTGATGACTCGTTCACCAGGATTTGACCATGTGAACATTTTTTTGAAAGTCGAGATGTTGTCGACACCCGCATTTGTGCGTGTGTCTGACATGAAAATAAGCCCTTTGTTTAAGAGCATTCCAACACAATAAGTCATAACTCCCGCTCCTTATAAATGCGCAGAATCAGTTCAGCGTCCTTATTGTTGCACTTGGAGGCTTACGACAAGCTTTTCTTCTACATCGCCCTGCACAAGACCGGAAATTGGTGAAGCTTCACGCGAATCTCGGCCTGTTGCAACTCTGACATATCTTTCGTCGGGGCATTGTTCGTTTGGGGGATCAAATCCAATCCATCCGATATTGTCGACATAGGCTTCAGCCCATGCGTGTCCAGCATTTTGAAGTTTGATATCATCCGTCATAAGGAAGCCGGAAACATATCGGGCTGGATAGCCTGCTTCACGAGCCGCCGATATAAAAATATGAGCGTGATCTTGGCACACACCTTTGCCTTTAGTGAGGGCCTCTTCTGCTGTTGTTGCAGAGTTTGTCTCGTCTTTAGTGTAGTTTACTGCCGCTAGAATAGCATCATTGAGTGTGTGCAATTGTGCAATTGAGTTTTCAGAAGCATCTAGCAATTTCGCTAGCTTTTTTATTTCAGGGCCTGGTTTTGTCAGACGGGTATGACGTCTAAACAACCAAAGCGGTGCATATCCACCATGAGGACCTATCACGCCTGCGCGATCTGCTGTTTCTATCTCACCTTTGCATCGCACAATAATTTCCGTCACATCTGGTGCAAAGCGGATGAGATCAACTTTATTATTGTGATGGTCGGTAAATGAGCATTGTAGGTTTCCACCAACAATTTCTATCTTCCAGTCAAGGACGGTTTGTCCCGCGCTTGATTTAGGCGTTAAGCGCAGCTGTTGAAGAGCGTATGATACAGGAGCATCATATTGATAGCGTGTCTCATGAGAAATGCTTAGGCGCATAGAAATATCTTTAGTTAATCATAAAAGCGGAAATCTTTTTCGATTTGGGTGCCCAAGGCTCCGGCTTTTTGGATGAAAGTTTTCAGGAATTCATGCAGTCCAAGGTCGAATATTGACGAGACTGTTTGGTCCTGGGTGAAGGTGTGAAGTGCTTTGGCCAGCTCTAGGCTTTCAGACGTAGTATCATACGCATTTGATAAATAACGTAGATTACGTTTGACCTTTTCGGTGCTGTGATTGAGAGATCTTGGCATACGTCCATCTAGAACTAAGAATTTCACGATGGATGTGGGCATAGAGGTCTCGATCTCTTCATTTTCATGAATCCAACGAAATGCGCGTTCTCCGGAGACTGATCTTAATATCGCTTCCCATTGAACATTGTCCAAAGAAGAGCCGACATAAGAAATAGAGGGGAGGAGGACATAATATTTTACATCCAGAATACGGGCTGTGTTGTCCGCTCTTTCTATAAAAGTGCCTAAACGCGTGAAATTATAAATGTCATTGCGAAGCATGGTGCCGTGCAATGCACCGCGAACATGAGACGTTTGTTGACGAATTAGTGCTAAAACGTCTGATAGGTCAGATTCTTTTACCGGTTTTGAAAGAACAGTTTTGAGCGTGAGCCAAGTTTCATTCACGGCTTCCCAAACTTCTCGGGTGAGGGCTGTTCTAACAAGGCGTGCATTCTGGCGCGCCGCAATGATTGAGCTGATCACACTTGAGCCGTGAGTTTTATCGCAGAGTAAAAAATTGACGACTTTTGAATATTCATACTCGTCATAGCGTTGTAGGTATTCTTCTGAACTCCCCACGGCTGTGATTATGTGAGACCATTCATCCGAACTTGACGCTGAACGGGTCACAGATATGCGATACCCAGTGTCGAATAAGCGGGCTATATTTTCGGCTCTTTCGAGATAGCGGAACATCCAAAATAGGCCGCCAGCTGTTTTCCCTAGCATGCTCTATTCCTTCAATACCCAAGTATCTTTTGTGCCACCGCCCTGACTGGAGTTTACGACAAGTGAACCTGATTTCATTGCAACACGAGTCAATCCACCTGGCGTGATTTTGATATTGTCAGGTGACATTAGCGCAAATGGACGCAAATCAACATGACGCGGGGCTAAGCCTGATTTGGTGAAAATCGGTGTTGTAGAAAGCGACAATGTTGGTTGGGCGATATACACTTCAGGGTTTGCACGCAATTTAGCTTCAAATGCGGCGATTTCTTTTTTCGACGATGTCGGGCCGATAAGCATGCCGTAGCCACCTGATCCGTGAACCTCTTTGACGACCAAGTCTGCAAGATTATCTAATACATAGGCAAGAGAATCCGCGTCTGAACATCTCCATGTCGGGACGTTTTTCAGTATAGCTTCTTCGCCTGTGTAAAATTTAACAATTTCAGGGATGTATGAGTAAATTGCTTTATCATCGGCAATTCCTGTTCCCGGCGCATTTGCGATAGTAATGCCCCCAGAGCGGTAAACATCGAGAATTCCGGGGACGCCCAACAATGAATCGGGATTGAAATTCATTGGGTCAAGGAAATCATCATCTATGCGGCGGTAGATGACATCAATAGGCTTGTAGCCACGGGTTGTGCGCATTGCGACGCGGCCATTCTCAACGCGTAAATCATTGCCTTCGACAAGCTCTGCGCCCATTTGATCTGCAAGAAATGCGTGCTCAAAATAGGCTGAATTGTGAATGCCGGGCGTTAACACGGCGATGACAGGGCGTTGATCACATTTTGTTGGGCGACAGCGTGATAATGAATGACGCAGGTCTCGCGGGTAATCTGAAACGGGTTGAACTTTAATTTTGGAAAACAGCTCAGGAAACATCTGCAACATGGTTTCGCGATTTTCGAGCATGTATGAGACACCAGAAGGTGTGCGTGCATTATCTTCTAGAACGTAGAATTCGTTTTCGCCGGTTCGAACAATGTCAGTTCCAGTAATGTGTGTGTAAACGCCGCCAGGAGGTGTTACACCAATCATTTCAGGAAGAAAGGCAACATTGTTAGAAATCATTTCTTCAGGGATTTTGCCTGCCCGAACAATTTCTTGACGATGATATATATCATGCAGGAAGGCGTTTATCGCACGGACGCGTTGTTCAATGCCTTCTGAGAGCTTTGACCATTCTTGTGCGGAGATGATTCGCGGCACGAGATCAAAGGGGATGAGGCGCTCATCGGCTTCTGCCTGACTATAAACATTGAAAGTAATCCCCGTGCGTCGAAAGAAATTTTCGGCATCACGTGATTTCTTTTTTAACTCAGAGGGGTCTTTGCCTCTCAGCCATTCATAGTATTTTTCATACGGCGCACGGGTTTGGTCGGCATAGCCGAACATCTCGTCGAAATATTTAGAATCGGTGTTTGTAAATTCCATTACTTTATTCAATACGAAAATTGAAGATATGCCAGTCTAACATTTGTATTTTATAGAAAAAAACTGCAAATTTAAGAAAATACGACCAAGATGCAGCATCTGACCTAATTGAGTGGATAATTGTTGAGCAATTTCTGCAGAAGGATATGAATATTGGCGAGGGTAGCTTGTGGAAGTTTCTGACTATTTGGGCTTGAAACTTACGATGACCTAAGTCAATTAGAAACCCAAGATTATAGTTTTTTTAGATAGGTATGGACGTGAGGCCTGTGTTCGACTACAAGGCCTCCCTTAACCCATCCCTTAAAATCGGGAAGACACGGATAGCTCATGGCTGAGACCAAGAAGCGCACGAACCCTTTTACCTTTTTCGGTCAGGTGCGTGCTGAAGGACGAAAAGTAACTTGGACATCGCGACAGGAAACTGTAGCGGCAACAATCATGGTTTTGATCATGGTTGTATTTGCATCAATTTTCTTTTTGCTAACGGATTGGGTCGTCTCGGCCGTTGTTAAGCTAATTACAGGGATCTAAAACCCCATGGCCAAAGCCAGATGGTATATCGTTCACGCATACTCAAATTTTGAGAAAAAAGTTGCTGCTTCCATTCGCGAGCAGGCGGCAATGCAAGAGCTTGAGCACCTTTTTGAAGAAATTGAAGTGCCGACAGAAGAAGTTGTGTCTGTGGTGCGTGGTAAAAAGAAGACGACAGAGCGTCGCTATTTTCCTGGATATGTTCTGGTGAAAATGCAGCTAACGGATGCTGCTTATCACTTGGTAAAAGAAACACCAAAAGTGACAGGGTTCTTGGGTGCTGATGGCGGTAAAAAGCCTTTGCCGGTTCCTCAGTCTGAGGTTGACCGGATTATGGGACAAGCTTCTGAGGCTGCTGAGCGTCCAGAAATACCAAATGTCATTTATGAAGTTGGTGAAAAAGTTAAAGTTACAGATGGCCCGTTTGCTTCCTTTGAGGGTGCTGTTGAAGATGTTGATCTTGAAGCAGCTCGTTTGAAGGTGACTGTTTCCATCTTTGGCCGTGAAACACCGGTCGATCTAGAATTTGGTCAGGTTGAAAAGCTATAGGCTTTTGGGCTGGCTAATTAACGATGTGGGAGGCGGGCTGTAAGTCCATAGTGTCGCCGCACCACGTCATTCCCGGTGCGTATGGATTTATTCTGTGCGCACGCTTCGCGTTTTGAAAGGGAAATCATGGCGAAGAAATTACTTGGGCAGCTTAAGCTGCAAATTCCGGCTGGCTCTGCCAACCCGTCTCCACCTGTTGGTCCTGCATTGGGTCAGCGCGGTATCAACATCATGGAATTCTGTAAGGCGTTTAATGCTAAGACGCAGGAAATGGAAAAGGGTATGCCTATTCCTGTGGTGATTGATTACTATCAAGATAAGTCTTTCACGTTTGCGACAAAGACACCGCCGGCAAGTTATTACCTTAAAAAGGCTGCTGGTCTTTCTAAAGGTGGAACTGAGCCTGGGCGTGCTGTTGCTGGTTCTGTGACAATGGCTCAATGCCGTGAAATCGCTGAAGCTAAATTGCAAGATTTGAACACAGCTGATGCTGATCAAGGTGCTAAGATTATCGCTGGGTCTGCCCGTGCGATGGGCTTGACGGTGACGGAGTAGTATCATGGCTAAAGTTGGAAAACGTATTGCTGCAGCGCGTTCTGCAGTAGAAGTTGGTAAAGCGTACACGCTTGCTGCTGCTGCGGAATTGGTAAAATCAAACGCAACTGCTAAATTTGATGAAACAGTAGAAATTGCTGTAAATCTTGGTGTTGACCCTAAATATGCGGATCAGATGGTTCGTGGTGTGGTGTCACTTCCGCATGGTACTGGTCGTACAGTGCGTGTTGCTGTTTTTGCACGTGATGCAAAAGCTGATGAAGCACGTGAAGCAGGTGCAGACATCGTGGGTGCTGAAGACCTTATGGAAGAAATTCAAGAAGGTAAGATGGACTTTGATCGCGTGATTGCGACACCTGATATGATGGCTATTGTTGGTCGTCTAGGTAAAGTTCTTGGTCCGCGTGGTCTTATGCCAAACCCTAAGGTCGGAACTGTAACACCAAACGTTGCTAAAGCTGTTGCTGATGCAAAAGGTGGTGCTGTTGAGTTCCGTGCTGAGAAGACTGGTATTGTTCATGTTGGTGTTGGGAAAGCTTCTTTTTCTCAAGACGCAATTGAAGAAAATGCACGTACTTTGATCCTTGCTTTGCAGAAGGCTCGTCCTTCTGGTGCGAAAGGAACATACGTTAAAAAGATTACACTAAGCTCCACAATGGGGCCTGGTGTTGAAATTGATACTCAGGAAGCACTTGCATCTGACGCGTAAGTGTGCATAAGAGATCAATTCGGCGACAGCTCGGTGGTTAACATCGTACTGTCGCCTTTCTCGTCCGAGATTGCGGGTGGGGGCAGTTCTTCTGAATTGTCCACATAATCATTTGGCCCGTATGAGACGGGGTGTAAGGATAAGGTTCGCGATTGGGTTGTAAAATCTGATTGTGATCTGGGTTTCTATATCGCCCTGGGACGGGGGTACACTAACATAAGTTAGTCGTGCCTCATTCAGCTCCTTGTGGGTTGTGCGAGTGCGATATGGCAGATGTTCGTGTGCTATCCTGGGGTGACCGGATGGTTCGGTTACCTAAATTGGAGGCCGCTATGGATAGAGCTGGAAAAATTAAAGCGCTAGAGATGCTGAAAGGTATTTTTGGTGAGGCGGGTGCGGTAATCGTAACCCATTATTCCGGACTGACTGTGGCGGAGATGTCTGACCTGCGCACGAAGCTCGCTGCTGAAGGTGCAAGTCTAAAAGTTATTAAGAACCGTCTTGCTAAGATTGCTCTTGATGGTCGTGGTGGTGATGAACTGGCTGGTATGTTTACTGGTCCAGTTGCTATTGCTTATGCACCAGACCCTGTATCAGCCGCTAAGGTTTGTGCAGCCTATTCCAAAGATAACGAAAAGCTCGTTCTCGTTGGTGGGATTATGGAAAATGACGTGCTTGATAAAGCTAAGGTTGAGGCTCTTGCCAAAATGCCTTCTCTGGATCAGCTGCGTGGCAAGATCATTGGTGTTATTCAGGCTCCTGCAACGAAAGTTGCTGGCGTACTTCAGGCACCAGCTGGTCAATTGGCTCGCGTCATTTCGGCGTACAGCACAAAAGACGCTGCTTAAGAACAACATCTCTAAACACTCAGTTCAAGTTTAAAGACTATAGAAGTATTAGGAAGAAACCCAATGTCCAAATTAGAACAAATCGTAGAAGACTTGTCAGCATTGTCTGTTATGGAAGCTGCTGAACTAGCTACTCTTCTTGAAGAAAAGTGGGGCGTATCTGCTGCTGCTCCTGTTGCTGTTGCTGCTGCTGGTGGTGGTGAAGCCGCTGCTGCTGCTGAAGAGAAAACAGAATTCGACGTCGTGTTGAAAGCTGCTGGCGCTAAGAAAATCAACGTTATTAAAGCTGTTCGTGAAATCGTTTCAGGTCTTGGCCTGAAAGAAGCGAAAGAGCTTGTTGAAGCTGCTCCTAAGGCAGTTAAAGAAGGCGTTGACAAAGCAGAAGCTGAAGAAATCAAGAAAAAACTTGAAGAAGCTGGTGCTGAAGTCGAGCTTAAGTAAGCTTTACGAATGCAGGCGATTCGGTCACCCCGCGTAAAGGTGGTCGAATAGCCTTAAAACTTTAAGGCGGCGTCCCAATTGGGTCGTCGCTTTTGCGCACCGGATGTGGCGAGGTTCCTACGTTCCCTTGATTGGCGCGATGTAGCTACCCTTAAGAAGAGGCCCAAACATGGCTCTGTCGTTTACGGCGAAAAAGCGTATTCGGAAATCCTTCGGGAATATCCCAGAATCAATCCAAATGCCGAACCTGATCGAGATTCAGCGTTCATCTTATGAGCATTTCTTGCAAATGCACGTATCATCATCTGAGCGTGAAGGCGAAGGCCTAGACGCTGTGTTCAGGTCCGTGTTCCCGATCAAAGATTTTTCTGATCGTGCGACCCTTGAATATGTGTCTTATGAGTTTGAGCCGCCTAAGTTTGATACACAGGAGTGTATGCAGCGTGACTTGAATTATGCTGCTCCTCTGAAGGTCAAATTGCGTCTGATCGTTTTTGAAACAGACGAGGAAACCGGCGCTCGCTCTATTAAAGATATTAAAGAGCAAGACGTTTATCTTGGTGATATTCCGTTGATGACGGAAAAGGGTACATTCATCGTGAATGGTACTGAGCGCGTTATCGTGTCTCAGATGCACCGTTCTCCTGGTGTGTTCTTTGATCACGATAAAGGTAAAACGCACGCTTCTGGTAAGTTGTTGTTTGCTGCACGTATTATTCCATACCGTGGTTCATGGCTGGATTTTGAATTCGATGCAAAAGATATCATGCATGTGCGTATCGACCGTAAGCGTAAGCTGCCTGCAACGGCGTTGCTTCAGGCGCTTGGTTACGACCATGAGCGTATTTTGGATACATTCTATTCCAAAGTAGGCTATCGCATTGATAAAGCTGGTTGGATCACATCATTCTCTCCTGATCGCTGGAAAAGCGTTCGTGTGGAATTTGATATTCTTAATGCTGCTGATGGTAAGGTTGTCTTTAACGGTGGGAAGAAAATTTCTCCGATTAAAGCCAAGCGCGCCGGCGAAGCTGGTGTTGAAGAAGTGCTTGTTCCATCTACTTTCCTTGAAGGTAAATTTGTTGGTGAAGATATCGTCAACATGGAAACAGGTGAGATCTTCGTTGAGGCTGGTGATGAGCTAACAGAAGAAAGCATTGCAGAGCTTCGCGATGCCGGCGTGGACATGATTACTGTCCTCGATACTGATAGTGAAGCGGCACGTGGCCCATGGCTTCGCAACACATTGAAAGTCGACAAAGCGTCAAACCGTACAGAGGCATTGTCTGATATCTATCGTGTGATGCGTCCAGGTGAGCCACCAACACTTGAAGCATCTGAAGCGTTGTTTAACCAATTGTTCTTCGACAGTGAGCGCTATGATTTGTCGGCTGTTGGTCGTGTGAAAATGAACATGCGCCTTGGCTTTACATTGGAAGAAGCGCCAGACACTGAACGTACATTGCGTGAGGATGATATCCTTGGTGTGATGTCGACAGTGTTGGATCTGAAGGATGGTAAAGGGGAAGTCGATGATATCGATAACCTTGGAAACCGTCGTGTTCGTTCATGTGGTGAACTTCTAGAAAACGCATACCGTGTTGGTCTTGTTCGCATGGAACGTGCGATCAAAGAGCGTATGTCATCTGTTGATATCGATACAGTTATGCCGCACGACTTAGTGAATGCTAAGCCTGTGCATGCTTCTGTTCGTGATTTCTTTGGTTCTTCACAACTTTCACAGTTTATGGACCAAACAAACCCACTATCAGAGATTACGCACAAACGTCGTCTTTCTGCGCTTGGGCCGGGTGGTCTAACGCGTGAACGTGCTGGGTTTGAGGTGCGCGATGTGCACCCAACGCACTATGGTCGTATTTGTCCGATTGAGACACCAGAGGGACCAAACATTGGTTTGATCAACTCTTTGGCGACTCATGCCCGTATTAACAAATATGGTTTCATTGAAAGTCCGTACCGTCAGGTTAAGGACGGTATTCCTCAAGATCAGGTCGATTATCTATCTGCTATGGAAGAATACCGCTTTAAGATTGCTCAGGCGAACGCGGCAATTGGTGAAGATGGTAAATTGACGAATGAGTTTGTGAACGCGCGTGTGGCTGGTGAAGCGACACTCGTATCACGTGACGAAGTTGATTACATGGATGTGTCACCTAAACAGGTTGTTTCTGTGGCGGCGGCAATGATCCCATTCCTTGAGAATGACGATGCGAACCGCGCGCTCATGGGATCAAACATGCAACGTCAGGCTGTTCCGCTTGTGAAAACGGATGCACCTCTTGTCGGTACTGGGATGGAGCGTATTGTTGCGCGTGACTCTCGTGCGGCGATTGTGGCAAAACGTTCAGGTGTTGTTGAGCAAGTTGATGCAACGCGTATTGTTGTGCGTGCACTTGATGGTCTGGATGCGACACGCTCTGGTGTGGACATTTATCGTCTATCAAAATTCCAACGTTCAAACCAAAACTCATGTATCAACCAGCGTCCTATCGTTAAAGTTGGTGATGAGATTGTGGCGGGTGACATCATTGCTGATGGTCCATCTACAGATCTTGGTGATTTGGCGCTTGGTCGTAACGTGCTTGTGGCGTTTATGCCTTGGTCTGGTTACAACTTTGAGGACTCCATCCTTATTTCTGAGCGTATTGTGCGCGATGATGTGTTCACTTCAATTCACATTGAAGAGTTTGAAATTGCATCTCGTGATACAAAGCTTGGTCCTGAAGAAATCACACGTGATATTCCAAACGTCGGTGAGGAAGCGCTTCGCAACCTCGATGAAGCTGGTATTATTGCGGTTGGTGCTGAAGTTACAGCCGGTGATATTCTCGTCGGTAAGGTGACGCCAAAGGGTGAAAGCCCAATGACGCCAGAAGAAAAACTTCTTCGTGCGATCTTTGGTGAAAAAGCATCTGATGTGCGTGATACGTCGCTTCGTGTGCCTCCGGGTGACACAGGTACGATTGTGGAA
Source organism: Hirschia baltica ATCC 49814 (assembly GCF_000023785.1). Taxonomy (NCBI): domain Bacteria; kingdom Pseudomonadati; phylum Pseudomonadota; class Alphaproteobacteria; order Hyphomonadales; family Hyphomonadaceae; genus Hirschia; species Hirschia baltica. The sequence continues at coordinate 2,232,879 of NC_012982.1, read as the reverse complement.
GTTCGTGTCTTTAACCGCCATGGTGTGGATAAGGACCAGCGTGCACTTCAAATCGAGCGTGAACAAATTGAAGCATTGCAAAAAGATAAAGATGACGAGCTCGCAATTATCGAGCGTGACTCTTATGACCGTTTGCGCAGCCTTCTACTTGGGCAAAAAGCAATTGCCGGCCCTAAAGGGTTCAGCAAAGGTGAAATTAGCACAGACAGCTTGAGTGAAGTTTACGAAACAGACATGTGGAAAATTGCGGTTGAGGATGAAGGTATTCAAACTCAAATCGACAACATCAAGTCTGCACTAGATAGCTCTCGTTCTCTAATCGAAGCGCGTTTTGAAGATAAAGTCGACAAAGTGCAACGCGGTGATGATCTGCCTCCGGGTGTGATGAAGATTGTGAAAGTCTTTATCGCTGTGAAGCGTAAGCTTCAGCCGGGTGATAAAATGGCTGGTCGTCACGGTAACAAAGGGGTGATTTCTCGCATTAACCCGCTGGAAGACATGCCGCACCTTGAAGATGGAACACCTGTTGATATCGTGTTGAACCCGCTAGGGGTTCCATCGCGTATGAATGTGGGACAAATCCTTGAAACTCACTTGGGTTGGGCGTGTTCTGGTCTTGGTCGTATGATTGATGACTCACTAAAAGAGTATCACCGTGACCATGATATTGTTAAATTGAAGGATCAGCTTGCTCACTGTTATGGTGACAACCAAGAGCTTCCTGAGAAAGAAGAAGAGCTTGTTGAACTTGCTGGAAATCTGAAAAAAGGTATCCCGATCGCTACTCCAGTGTTCGATGGTGCGAGTTCTGAGCAAATCGACGAGATGCTTACGCGTGCAGGTTTTGATACGTCTGGCCAATCAACTGTTTATGATGGTCGTACGGGTGAGCGTTTCGCACGTAAGGTTACGGTTGGGTATAAGTATCTCTTGAAACTTCACCACTTGGTGGATGACAAGATACACGCACGTTCTACTGGTCCTTACTCACTTGTGACGCAGCAACCATTGGGTGGTAAAGCTCAATTTGGTGGACAGCGTTTCGGTGAGATGGAGGTCTGGGCACTTGAAGCTTATGGTGCTGCTTATACCCTGCAAGAGATGTTGACTGTGAAATCAGATGACACAGCTGGACGGGCTAAAGTTTATGAATCTATCGTCCGTGGTGATGATAGTTTTGAAGCGGGTATCCCTGAAAGTTTCAATGTTTTGATCAAAGAGATGCGTTCTCTAGGTCTAAATGTAGAGTTGCTAGAGGCCGAGGATCCTGAGGCGTAGTTCGACGCCTCATGGAGACTATTTTCGTTATTTTATTTATGCTTGTGAGGCCGTTAGAACCGGTCCGCAGGCCCACCCTTTAAGGGAGATCGCGTCAGGATGAGCCAGGAAATCAGCAATCTGTACAATCCAAACGCCCCGGCACCGAATTTCGAGGCCATTCAAATTGCAATCGCTAGTCCGGAGCAAATCCGTGACTGGTCTTCAGGTGAGATTAAAAAGCCTGAAACAATCAACTACAGAACGTTCAAGCCTGAGCGTGATGGGTTGTTTTGTGCGCGCATATTTGGACCAGTAAAAGACTATGAATGTCTTTGTGGGAAATATAAACGTATTAAATATCGCGGTGTAACGTGTGAAAAATGTGGTGTTGAAGTCACATTGGCGCGTGTGCGTCGTGAGCGCATGGGGCACATTGATTTGGCCGCACCAGTTGCACACATCTGGTTCCTAAAATCATTGCCATCCAGAATTTCACTCATGCTAGACATGACGTTGAAAGACGTGGAGCGCGTTCTTTATTTTGAAGCCTATATCGTAACTGAGCCAGGTCTGACACCGATGGAGCCTAAACAGCTTCTGACGGAAGAAGAGTATATGGATGCTCAGGACGAATACGGTGAAGATAGCTTCACAGGTATGATTGGTGCTGAAGCTGTTCGTGAATTGCTCATGAACATGGATCTTGAAGCCGTTGCCGATCAATTACGTGAAGACTTGGCTGAAGCGACAGGTGAGCTTAAGCCGAAGAAAATCGCCAAACGTCTAAAAATCATCGAGAACTTTTTGCACTCGCAGTGTCGTCCTGAATGGATGATTATGACGATTGTTCCTGTGATCCCGCCAGAATTGCGTCCACTTGTGCCGCTTGATGGTGGTCGTTTTGCGACATCAGATTTGAACGACCTTTACCGTCGTGTGATCAACCGTAACAACCGCTTGAAGCGCCTGATGGAGCTTCGTGCACCTGACATTATCATCAGAAACGAGAAGCGTATGCTTCAAGAATCTGTTGATGCATTGTTTGATAATGGTCGTCGCGGTCGTGTGATTACAGGGACAAACAAACGTCCATTGAAATCATTGTCTGACATGTTGAAAGGTAAGCAGGGGCGTTTCCGTCAGAACTTGCTTGGTAAACGTGTGGACTATTCCGGTCGTTCTGTGATCGTGGTTGGTCCAGAGTTGAAGCTTCACCAATGTGGTCTTCCTAAGAAGATGGCGTTGGAGCTGTTCAAGCCGTTCATCTATTCTCGCCTAGAAGCTAAAGGTCTCACAGGGACTGTTAAGGCTGCTAAGAAAATGGTGGAGAAAGAGAAGCCGGAAGTTTGGGATATCTTGGAAGAAGTTATCCGCGAACACCCAGTCATGCTGAACCGTGCGCCAACACTTCACCGTCTTGGTATTCAGGCGTTTGAGCCTAAGCTGATTGAAGGTAAAGCTATCCAGCTTCACCCATTGGCTTGTGCGGCGTTCAACGCTGACTTTGATGGTGACCAAATGGCGGTTCACGTTCCATTGAGCCTCGAGGCTCAGCTGGAAGCACGTGTGCTTATGATGGCGACGAACAACATCTTGTCACCAGCGAATGGTAAGCCGATTGTGGTTCCATCTCAGGATATCATTTTGGGTCTATATTATCTTTCTATTCAGAAAGAAAATGAACCAGGTGAGGGCATGGTTTTTGCCGATATGGCAGAGATTGAGCACGCACTTGCGCAACGTTCTTTGACCATACACACGAAAATCAAAGCACGCTTCCAGTCATTCGATCAGGATGGTAACAAGGCATATCAAATTATTGATACGACACCTGGTCGTATGATGATTATTGAGTGTCTACCAAAAGTTCCGGGTATTAGCCCTGACCTTGTGAACGAGCTGATGACGAAAAAAGCTGTCGGTCGTATTATCGATACTGTTTACAGAACATGTGGCCAGAAAGCGACTGTACTTTTCTGTGACTCAATCATGGCTGTTGGTTTCCGTGAAGCTGCGCGTGGTGGTATTTCGTTTGGTAAGGATGACATGGTTATCCCTGAAGCGAAGATCAAACTCGTTCAGGAAACACGTGATCAGGTTTCAGAATATGAGCGTCAATACTCAGATGGTCTGATTACCCGTGGTGAGAAATACAACAAAGTTGTTGATGCTTGGTCTCAGTGTACAGACAAAGTTGCTGATGCGATGATGGATGCGTCTGCTGAGCCATTGGTTGATCCGATAACTGGTCGCCAAGATGAGGCAAACTCTGTGTTCATGATGGCGCACTCTGGTGCGCGTGGTTCGAAAAACCAAATGAAACAGCTGGCTGGTATGCGTGGTCTTATGGCTAAGCCGTCAGGTGAGATTATTGAGACACCGATTGTGTCTAACTTCAAGGAAGGTTTGACCGTTCTTGAATACTTTAACTCCACCCACGGTGCGCGTAAGGGACTGGCTGATACGGCTCTTAAAACGGCTAACTCTGGTTATCTAACACGTCGTCTTGTGGATGTTGCTCAAGATTCAATCATCACAGAACAAGATTGTGGAACTGCTCGCGGTATCACATTGTTTGCTGTGATGGATGGTGCTGAAGTTGTTGTGTCACTAGGAGACCGTGTACTAGGGCGTACAACGGCTGAAGACGTGAAACATCCTTCTTCTGGAACGATTATCGCGCCAGCAAATACTTATGTTGAAGAAGATCTCGCATCTGAATTTGACGAAGCTGGTGTGGACTCAATCAAGGTTCGCTCGGTACTTACATGTGAAACACGTAACGGTGTTTGTGCATCTTGTTACGGTCGTGACCTTGCGCGTGGTACACGTGTCAATGAAGGTGAGGCTGTCGGTGTTATCGCTGCTCAGTCAATCGGTGAGCCGGGTACTCAGCTTACAATGCGTACTTTCCACATTGGTGGTGCTGCGCAGGTTTCAAACGATAGTTCTGTTGATGCGGCCTTCGATGGTACCATTAAACTGGAAAACGAAGCTCTCGTAGAGCGTGAAGACAAAACATACGTTATTGTTGGACGTTCAATGGAAGTGAAGATTGTCGATGAGGACGGACGTGTTCGTCAGACATTCAAACCAGCATACGGTACACGCTTGAGATTTGGTGAAGGTGCCAAGGTTAAAGGTGGTGATCGTGTTGCTGATTGGGATCCATTTGCGACACCAATCATTTCTGAAGCAACAGGTATTGTCCGTTTTGAGGATATGCTTGATGGCTTGACGACACGTGATGAGACAGATGAAGCAACTGGTATCGCTTCTAAAGTTCTTATTGACTGGCGTTCAGGTGCTAAGGCTGCTGCTGATCTGAAACCGGCTGTTGTTCTTGTGGATGACAATGGTGAAGTCGTGAAGCTGGAGAATGGATCAGAGGCGCGTTATCACTTGCCTGTTGATGCTATCCTTTCTGTTGCCGAAGGTGACACAATGGTTCCTGGTGACATGGTTGCGCGTCTGCAAACAGGTGGTGCGAAAACAAAAGACATCACCGGTGGTCTTCCACGTGTTGCTGAATTGTTTGAGGCACGTCGTCCTAAGGATCACGCTGTTATTGCTGAAATCGACGGTACAGTTGAATTTGGACGCGACTACAAGAATAAGCGTCGTATTCGTCTGGTTCCGGATGAAGAAGGTCGTGAACCAGCTGAATACCTTATCCCGAAAGGTAAGCATCTCCTTATTCAAGAGGGTGATGCCATTAAGAAGGGTGAGTACATTCTAGATGGGAACCCTGCACCTCAAGACATCCTAGCGATTATGGGTGTTGAAGCATTGGCCAATTATCTGGTTGATGAAGTGCAGAAGGTTTACCGTCTACAGGGTGTGCCTATCGACGATAAACACATTGAGGTTATCGTGCGTCAAATGCTTCAGAAAGTTGAAGTGACTGACGCTGGTGAGACAATGTTGCTTAAAGGCGAGCAGGTTGACGCTGTTGAGTTTGAAGATGCTAATGCTGCTGCGCGCAAAGCGAAGAAGCGCGAAGCGATTGGGACACCAATTCTTCTTGGTATCACGAAGGCGTCGCTGCAGACGCGTTCATTCATCTCTGCGGCTTCCTTCCAGGAAACAACACGCGTGCTTACTGAGGCGTCTGTACAAGGTAAAATTGATACGCTTGAAGGCCTTAAAGAGAACGTTATCGTTGGTCGCTTGATACCAGCTGGTACTGGTAGTGCGCTACGTCACTACCGTAAGATGGCTTATGACCGTGATATTAAATTGCGTGAACAACGTAAGGTGAATGCTGAGCTTGAAGCTTTGCCTGCACCGACTGCTGAAGAATAGAATTTTCAGTTTCAAAAAAACTAAATGCCGCTTCAGAAATGAGGTGGCATTTTTTTGTGTCGGTAGGAATGAATCGACTGAGAATTGAAAAGAATCAAGGCTGTTTCTGTTGGGTGCCTAGATTAAGAAGCTTGATGTCTGAGTATGGAAACAATGTCGCAATTGTGAATGACTATGATTGAGTTTTGTTCGCTCCAAGTTTTTGATTCTCGGGTGTAGGGAAAAGGTGAATATTCGGGATAGGTGCGGGGTTTGGGGCGTTTGTTGATGTGTTTAATGTGTTAATCATGCGTCTATACCGCAAAATTATAAATTTAGTGGCTCATTGTTTCTTTAAACACTTGACCCATTCGCGCAGGATGAGTATGACCCCCGCTCACGTTGCACACTGGCGAAGAAGATAGTTTCGAGACTCGCCTGAGCACATGATAATTCTGAAGTGCGAAAGCCTTCATATTAAACGTAAGAGTAGCCGGGGCGGGCAGGGGTCTGCTGCGGCTATATGATTTGGATGAAAGTATCGCGTATCGGCTGAAATTGCCTACGTTATACTGAATGGAAAGAGCGAGGGCTGATGCCTACGATTCAACAGCTGATCCGCAAGCCGCGTCAAGACAAGGCTAGACGGAACAAGGTGCCGGCTCTGAAGGCCTGCCCACAACGTCGCGGTGTTTGTACGCGCGTTTACACAACAACTCCTAAGAAGCCGAACTCGGCTCTTCGTAAAGTTGCTAAAGTTCGTTTGACTTCTGGTTATGAGTCGATCTGTTATATCCCGGGTGAAGGCCACAACCTTCAAGAGCACTCTGTTGTTCTAATCCGTGGTGGGCGTGTTCGCGACCTTCCAGGTGTACGTTACACCATTCTTCGCGGTGTCTTGGATACTCAAGGCGTCAAAGATCGTAAGAAACGCCGTTCACACTACGGTGTGAAGCGCCCGAAATAAGAGTAAGATATGTCACGTCGCCACCGCGCAGAAAAACGCCAAATCCTACCGGACGCTAAGTTCGGTGATTTGATCCTATCAAAATTCATGAACCTCATCATGATCGACGGCAAGAAGTCCGCTGCTGAACGTATTGTATACGGAGCTTTGGAAATTGTTGGTGATCGTGCCAAGCGTGATGCTGTTGAGCTGTTCCACGAAGCGTTGGACAATGTGTCCCCATCTGTGGAAGTACGTTCCCGTCGTGTTGGTGGTGCTACATACCAGGTGCCAGTCGAAGTTCGTCCTGATCGTCGTCAAGCTTTGGCTATCCGTTGGATGGTTTCTGCGTCACGTGCTCGCTCTGAAAGCACAATGCGCGAGCGTCTTGCTGGTGAGCTTTTGGATGCTGCGAATGGTCGTGGTGCTGCTGTTAAGAAGCGCGAAGATACACACCGTATGGCGGAAGCCAACCGTGCGTTCTCACACTATCGTTGGTAATTTAGACTTAGTATTTTAACACTCCAAATTTAGGGTGAAACATGCCTCGTACGCATAAGCTCGAAGACTATCGCAACTTCGGAATCATGGCGCACATCGACGCGGGTAAAACCACGACGACTGAGCGTATTCTATACTACACCGGTAAGTCTCACAAGATTGGTGAAGTTCACGATGGTGCTGCCACCATGGACTGGATGGACCAAGAGCAAGAGCGTGGTATTACTATCACGTCTGCTGCGACGACTTGTTTCTGGACGTCAGCAAATGACAGTGTTGAAAAACGTCTAAACATTATTGACACACCGGGACACGTTGACTTCACGATTGAAGTTGAGCGTTCATTGCGTGTGCTTGATGGTGCTGTTTGTTGTTTGGATGCAAACGCTGGTGTTGAGCCTCAAACAGAGACTGTTTGGCGTCAGGCTGATAAATACCAAGTTCCTCGCATGATTTTTGTCAACAAGATGGATAAGTTGGGTGCTGACTTCTTCCGTTGTGTGGAAATGGTTGTGGATCGTTTGGGTGCAACACCGCTTTGTTTGCAGATTCCGATTGGTTCAGAGAATGCCTATAAAGGTATGATCGACATCGTGAAGATGCGCTCAGTTGTTTGGCTTGAAGAAAGCTTGGGTGCTAAATACGAATTTGGTGATATTCCTGAAGACCTAATGGATCAGGCTCAAGAATACCGCGAGAAATTGATCGAAACTGCTGTTGAAGCAGATGAAGCTGCAATGGAAGCTTACCTTGAGGGTGAGGAGCCAGATGAAGCAACTCTAAGATCACTTATTCGTAAGGGTTGTATTGCGAACCTTTTTGTTCCTATTCTTTGTGGTACAGCTTTTAAAAACAAAGGTGTTCAGCCTTTGCTTGACGCTGTTGTTGATTACTTGCCTTCGCCGCTTGATATTGCAGCGATCAAAGGTATTGATGCGAACACTGAAGAGCCATTGGTGCGTAAGGCATCTGATGATGAGCCTCTTGGTATGCTCGCGTTCAAGATTATGAACGACCCGTTCGTAGGAACTTTGACTTTCTGTCGTATCTACTCCGGTAAGCTGGTAAAAGGTACGACTTTGTTAAACACAGTTAAGGGTAAAAAAGAGCGTATCGGGCGTATGCTCGAGATGCACTCCAATGATCGTAAAGATATCGAAGAAGCATTTGCTGGTGATATCGTTGCTGTTGCTGGTCTTAAAGATACGACGACAGGTGACACAATCTCAGACCCTGCGAAGCCAGCCATTTTGGAGCGTATGGAATTCCCTGAGCCAGTTATCGAAATTGCTGTTGAGCCAAAAACGAAAGCTGACCAGGAAAAAATGGGTCTTGCTCTTCAAAAATTGGCAGCGGAAGACCCGTCTTTCCGTGTGAAAACTGATGAGGAATCTGGTCAGACAATTATGGCTGGTATGGGTGAGCTTCACCTTGATATTCTTGTCGATCGTATGAAGCGTGAATTTGGTGTTGAAGCCAATATTGGTCAGCCTCAAGTTGCTTACCGTGAAACACTAAGCCGTGCGGCTGAAGTAGTTTACACGCACAAGAAACAATCTGGTGGTTCTGGTCAGTTCGCGGAAGTGAAAATGATTTTCGAACCTCTAGAGCCGGGCGAAGGCTTTGTGTTTGAAAGTCAGGTTGTCGGTGGTTCTGTGCCTCGTGAATATATTCCGGGTGTAGAAAAAGGTGTGAAGAGTATCAAAGATGCTGGTCCACTTGCTGGTTTCCCTGTGATCGACTTTAAAGCAACATTGCTTGAAGGTAAGTATCACGATGTTGACTCCTCTGTGCTTGCGTTTGAAATCGCAGCGCGTGGTGCGTTCCGTGATGCTGCTGGTAAGGCTCAAATTAAATTGCTTGAGCCGATCATGAAAGTAGAAGTAATTTCACCGGAAGAATATGTCGGTGGAGTGATTGGTGACTTGAACTCACGTCGTGGGCAGGTTTCTGGTCAGGAGGTTCGTGGTGTAGCCGTTGTTGTTGCTGCTATGGTACCTCTTTCAAGTATGTTCGGTTACGTGAATAACTTGCGTTCTATGACGCAGGGCCGGGCACAATATAGCATGCAGTTCGACCATTATGACACAGTACCAAATGCGGTGTCTAAAGAAGTCATTGAAAAGCTGAATGGTTAATCGATAAGTGCGGTGAAAGCCGTAATGAATTAAGTCGTCCCAAGGAGTATTAAGATGGCTAAGGAAAAGTTTCAACGTAATAAACCGCACGTGAACATCGGTACGATCGGACACGTGGACCACGGTAAAACAACACTTACAGCTGCGATCACAATGACGCTTGCTGATGTGACAGGTGCTGAGAAGAAGTCCTATGAGGACATCGACAACGCTCCAGAAGAAAAAGCACGTGGTATCACCATTAACACATCACACGTTGAGTATGAGACAGAAAACCGTCACTACGCTCACGTTGACTGTCCTGGACACGCTGACTATGTGAAAAACATGATCACTGGTGCAGCTCAAATGGATGGTGGTATTCTTGTTGTGAATGCTGCAGATGGTCCAATGCCACAAACACGTGAGCACATCTTGCTTGCGCGTCAGGTTGGTGTTCCTGCGCTTGTTGTTTTCTTGAACAAAGTTGACCAAGTTGACGATGAAGAGCTTCTAGAGCTTGTAGAAATGGAAATTCGTGAGCTTCTTTCTGAGTACGATTTCCCAGGTGATGATATTCCAATCATCGCTGGTTCAGCTCTAGCAGCTGTTGAAGGCCGCGACGACGAAATTGGTAAAAACAAAGTTCTCGAACTTATGGCTGCTGTGGATGAGTACATTCCTGAGCCAGATCGTCCAGTTGACTTGCCATTCCTAATGCCTATCGAGGATGTGTTCTCGATTTCTGGTCGTGGTACAGTGGTAACAGGTCGTATCGAGCGTGGTGTTATTAACGTTGGTGACGAAATTCACATCGTTGGTATCAAAGAAGAAGTTGCAATAACAACATGTACTGGTGTTGAAATGTTCCGCAAACTGCTTGATCGCGGTGAAGCTGGTGACAATGTTGGTATTCTACTTCGTGGTATCGACCGTGATGGTGTTCAACGTGGTCAGGTTCTTTGTAAGCCTAAATCAATCACGCCACACAAAAAGTTTGTTGCTGAAGCATATATTCTTACAAAAGAAGAGGGTGGACGTCACACTCCATTCTTCACAAACTACCGTCCACAGTTTTACTTCCGTACAACTGACGTGACGGGTGTTGTGACTCTTCCAGATGGTACTGAAATGGTTATGCCTGGCGATAACGTTAAAATGAACGTTGAGCTAATCCAACCTATCGCGATGGAAGAGAAGCTTCGCTTCGCTATCCGTGAAGGTGGACGTACTGTTGGAGCTGGTGTTGTTGCTGCAATCAGCGACTAATACTTGATCCAAATGTGATTTTGAAAAGGGCGTTTAACTTTCGAGTTAGACGCCCTTTTTATGTAAGGGTATCTGATGTTTGAAAAGTTGTGGAGGAGAGGCCTAACCCGCCTATTCAAAGCTGAATAATCGCTTTCCGAATATTTCTTTGATTCCTTTATAACAAATGGTTGACGACTCGCGAGTCGGAGACTATGAAGACCCTTCTCTTGCGACGGTGGTCGTGCGAAGCGCCAATATAGGTTCTATATAGAGCGCGGATGTAAACACACCGGCAAGCGATTAGACGAAACAATTATTTTTACACGCGACGTCCTGCCTCGGGGATTGGTTCCCTTAGGTCTATGGCGCGTTTTAGTTTATCGGGCGGATCTCATGGACCGACAAAACATTCGTATTAGGCTAAAGGCCTTCGACCATCGTGCGCTGGATCAGTCCGCGCGCGAAATCGTGTCGACCGCAAAGCGCACTGGCGCTGATGTGCGTGGTCCTGTGCCTTTGCCTACACGTATCGAGAAGTTTACAGTTAACCGCTCTCCGCACGTGAATAAGAAATCACGTGAGCAGTTTGAAATCAGAACTCACAAGCGCGTATTGGACATTGTGGACCCGACTCCACAAACTGTTGATGCGTTGATGAAGCTTGACCTTTCTGCTGGTGTTGCTGTTGAAATCAAACTTGAGGGAGCCCGCTAATCATGCGTACGGGTTTGCTTGCTAAAAAATTGGGTATGACACGTGTCTTCGGTGAAGATGGTGCTCACATTCCCGTGACTGTTCTTCAGCTTGATGGTTGTCAGGTTGTTGGTCAGCGTACTAAAGAGCGCGACGGTTATGTGGCGCTTCAGCTTGGTGCTGGTTCTCGTAAAGCTAAGAATGTGACTAAGCCTATGCGTGGTCAGTTTGCTGCTGCTAAGGTTGAGCCTAAAGCTGTTTTGCGTGAGTTTCGTGTAGACGAAGACATGCTTGTTGATGTTGGAGCTGAATTTTCTGCTGAACATTTTGTTCCTGGTCAGAAGGTTGATATAGCTGGAACTGCCAAGGGTAAAGGTTTTGCTGGTGCGATGAAGCGCTGGAACTTTGGTGGTCTACGTGCGTCACACGGTGTTTCTATCTCTCACCGTGCGCTAGGTTCTACTGGTCAATGTCAGGACCCTGGTAAAGTCTTCAAAGGTAAGAAGATGGCCGGTCAATACGGTAATGTCCGTATTACAACTCAAAATATCGAAGTTGTTCGTGTGGATGCTGATCGTGGTCTTGTTCTTGTTAAGGGTGCTGTCCCAAGCGCTAAGAATGGCTGGGTTGAAGTTCGTGATGCTGTGAAAAAGGCTGCTCCAGAGGGTCTTCCGACACCTGCTGCGATTAAAGCGGCTGCTCAAGAAGCTGCACCTGCTGAAGCAGAAGCGCCAGCTGATGGAGGCGAGGCATAATGAAACTCGACGTAATTAATCTTGATGCTAAGAAAGCTGGAAGTGTTGAGCTGAACGATGCCGTGTTTGGTATTGAAGACGTTCGTCCAGATATTCTGCAGCGTATGGTTCGTTACCAATTGGCTAAACGTCAAGCTGGTACGCACAAGACACAGACTCGTTCTGAAGTGAACAAAACAAAGACACGTTTTGGTCGCCAAAAAGGTGGTGGTGGTGCGCGTCACGGTTCTCGTAACGCTCCTATCTTTGTTGGTGGTGGTGTGGCTCACGGACCTAAAGTTCGTTCGCACGCTCATGATCTGACAAAAAAATTCCGTGCTTTGGCTCTGAAACATGCTCTTTCTGCGAAGGTTAAAGATTCTTCTTTGATCGTCCTTGAAGAGGCTGCTGTTTCTGAAGTTAAGACAAAAGCACTTCGTGCGCAGTTTGAAGCTCTTGGGTTGAAAAACGCATTGGTTATCGGTGGTGAATCACTGGACGATAACTTCGCAAAAGCTGCTCGCAACATACCAAACATTGATGTTCTGCCGTTTGCCGGATTGAATGTTTATGACGTTATGCGTCGCCACACTTTGGTTCTTACCAAAGAGGCTGTTGATGCAGTGCATGCACGTTTTGATGGTTCATCAGCTTCAGCTCTTGATTTTACTGGCGACAATTTTGTTGATGAAATCGTGGTCGTAGACGGTATCGGTGCTCAATCAGCAAAGACACTTGCTAAAGCTGGTTATGCGACATTGTCTTCTGTGGCTGCTTTGTCTGCTGCGGATGCTGCGAAAGTGTTTGAGGCTGCTGGTTATGGTCCTCGCGCTGCGCGTGAAGATTGGCATGGTCAAGCTAAAGAGATGGTTTCTGGTAAGCCGCCTCGTGCAAAAGTTGATCAACGTTACGTGGCTCAAGTCATCGCAAAACGTGCGAAGGAGGCTTAAGACATGGCTGATGTGAAAACAATCCATTACGACAAAGTTGTTGCTCCGATTATTACGGAAAAATCAACAATCTTGTCTGAGCAAAACAAAGTTGTTTTCCGTGTTCCTCTCGAGGCTTCTAAGCCTGAGATTAAAGATGCGGTTGAAGCGTTGTTTAAAGTGAACGTTATCTCTGTGAACACTGTTGTTCAAAAAGGGAAAACAAAGCGTTTTAAAGGTGTTCTCGGACGCCGCAACGACATTAAAAAAGCGGTCGTGACATTGAAGGACGGACAGTCCATTGATGTAGCGACTGGCTTGTAAGGCGAGGGCGGAGAGAATGGCTCTTAAGACATACAACCCAAGATCGCCAGGTCTGCGTCAACTTGTTTTGGTTGACCGTTCTGCGCTTCACAAAGGTCGCCCAGTCAAGAAATTGACTGAAGGTTTGACTGGAAGTGGTGGTCGTAACAATTTAGGTCGCATTACTGCGCGCCGCATCGGTGGTGGAGCTAAAAAGCTTTACCGTATAATCGATTTTAAGCGTCGTAAATTTGATGTGCCAGCAACTGTTGAGCGTTTGGAATATGACCCAAACCGTTCAGCTTTTATCGCTCTTCTAAACTATGAAGACGGTGAGCAGGCATACATTATTGCGCCACAACGTTTGGCTCCGGGTGATACTGTTATTGCTGGTGAAAATGTTGACATTAAGCCAGGTAATGCATTGCCGCTTAAAAGTATCCCTGTTGGTACAATCATCCACAATGTTGAGATGAAGCCACTTAAGGGTGCTCAGATTGCGCGTGCTGCTGGTACTTATGTTCAGCTTGTTGGTCGTCAGGATGGTTACGCTCAGGTGAAACTATCTTCTGGTGAGCTTCGTTTGATCCCAGAACTATGTATCGCAACAATTGGTGCTGTTTCTAACCCTGACAACATGAACCAAAACTTGGGTAAAGCTGGTCGTAAACGCCACCTTGGTAAACGCCCTTCAGTTCGTGGTGTTGTGATGAACCCAGTCGATCACCCACACGGTGGTGGTGAGGGTAAATCTTCCGGTGGTCGTCACCCAGTGACACCATGGGGTAAGAAAACTCGCGGTCCAAAGACTCGTAATAACAAAACGACTGATCGTTTGATCGTTCGTCGTCGCAACAAGAAATAGCGGAGGAATATAGATATGCCACGCTCCGTTTGGAAAGGTCCTTTTGTCGACGGCTACTTGCTTAAAAAAGCAGAAGTCGCAGCAGAGGCTACACGTCCGACGCCGATCAAAACTTGGTCACGTCGTTCGACTGTATTACCAAACTTTGTGGGTCTGACGTTTCAGGTTCACAACGGTAACAAGTTTATACCTGTTAACGTGTCGGAAGACATGGTTGGTCACAAATTTGGTGAGTTCGCACCTACGCGGACATATTACGGCCATGGTGCCGATAAAAAAGCGAAGCGGAAGTAGGGACGATGGGTAAGGCCAAAAATCCTCCAAAGCAGGCAGCTAACGAAAGTCGCGCAGTATTGCGTATGCTTCGCGTAAGCCCGCAAAAGCTGAACTTGATCGCGCAATCCATTCGTGGAATGTCAGTCGAAAAAGCTCAAGCTGAATTAACATTTTCACGCAAGCGTCACTCTAATGAAGTGTTGAAGCTGCTGAACTCTGCGATTGCAAACGCGGAAAACAATCACGGTTTGGACATTGACAGTCTTGTCGTTGCTCAGGCTCACGTGGGTAAAAACCTCGTCATGAAGCGTATCCGGGCACGTGCTCGTGGTCGCGCAGCACGCATCCTTAAGCCTTTCGCACAGATGACTATCGTCTTGCGTGATGCTTCTATGGACGCTGAAAGCCAGGAGGCGGCATAATGGGTCAGAAGGTAAATCCCATCGGGTTACGCCTAGGCGTCAACCGTACAGCTGACAGTCGTTGGTATGCGGACAGTGTCGACTTCGGTCGTTTGCTGCACGAAGACCTGCGTTTGCGTAAATACATTCAAGAGTGGCGTCCAAAGGACGACAATTCAGGAAAACGTACTGGTGAAGTTTTGGCTCGCCGTGCAGGTATTTCGAAAATTATTATTGAGCGTCCTCACAAGAAGTGCCGCATTACTGTTCACACATCTCGTCCAGGGATGGTTATCGGTAAAAAAGGTGCTGACATCGAGAAGCTTCGTAAAGATCTTTCCAAGTTTGTAACTGACGAGGTTTTCGTAAACCTTGTTGAGGTTCGCAAGCCTGAGATTGATGCGAAACTTGTTGCTGAAGACGTAGCACGCCAGCTAGAGCGTCGTGTATCTTTCCGTCGCGCAATGAAGCGGACTATTCAGTCTGCTATGCGTTTGGGCGCTGAAGGTATTCGTTTGAACGTAGCTGGTCGTTTGGGTGGAGCAGAAATCGCGCGTACTGAATGGTATCGCGAAGGACGTGTTCCACTTCACACTCTACGTGCTGACATCGACTATGGTGTTGCCGAAGCTATGACAACTTACGGTATCATTGGTATCAAGGTCTGGATCTTCAAAGGTGAGATCATGGAGCACGACCCAATGGCACGTGATCGCAAAGCTGAAGCCTCTGGTGATGCTCGTGCACGTCAATCTCGTCCTGACAATAATAGTCGGGGTTAAGGAGATAGGTCATGTTGCAACCAAAACGGACTAAGTTCCGCAAACAGTTTAAGGGCCGCATCAAAGGAAACGCCAAAGGTGGCGCGACTTTGACATTCGGTTCATATGGTCTTAAAGCGCTCGAGCCAGAGCGTGTGACGTCTCGTCAGATTGAGGCCACTCGTCGTGCTATTACCCGTCACATGAAACGTGTGGGTAAAGTATGGATCAGAATCTTTCCAGATGTGCCTGTGTCAGCAAAACCGACAGAAGTACGTATGGGTAAAGGTAAGGGGTCGCCAGAATTTTGGGCGGCTAAAGTAAAACCAGGTCGTATCATGTTTGAGATCGATGGTGTAACTGAAGAGATTGCGCGTGAAGCTCTTTCTCTAGGTGCCGCTAAATTGCCGATCAAAACCAAGATCGTCAAACGGTTGGGCGAATAGGGAGCGTTGGAAAAAAATGAAAATTGAAGACGTTCGCGCAAAGACGCCCGATGAACTTGTTTCTGAATTGACGAAACTCAAGAAAGAACAGTTCAATCTTCGCTTCCAGCAGGCAACAGGTCAGTTGGAGAACACCGCCCGCGTGCGGCAGGTGCGTAAGGACATCGCAAAGATCAAGACGATCCTAGCGGAAAAATCCAAAGCGCAAACCGGCGCTGCGTGAGTTTGAGGGAATAGAGAACAATGCCCAGGCGGATTATGGAAGGCGTGGTTGTATCCACAGCAACGGATAAAACTGCAGTAGTACGTGTTGATCGTACTTACCTTCACCCCCTTTTGAAAAAGACCGTTCGTCGGTCAAAGAAATACCACGCTCACGATGAGAGTAATGTGGCGACTGTTGGACAGAAAGTATCTATCCAAGAATGTCCGCCTCGCTCTAAGTTGAAGCGTTGGGAATTAATTACGGCTGCGGAAGGATCTAATTCATGATCCAGATGCAATCAAACTTGGATGTAGCGGATAACTCCGGTGCAAAACGCGTTCAGTGCATCAAGGTTCTTGGTGGTGCTAAACGTCGTTACGCTTCAGTTGGCGACCAGATTGTTGTTTCTATTAAAGAAGCGACACCTAAAGGTCGTGTAAAGAAGGGTGATGTGCGCCGTGCGATTGTGGTACGCGTCAAAAAAGACATCCAACGTCGTGATGGTTCAGTCATTCGTTTTGATTCTAACGCTGCAGTTATTATCAACACAAATGGTGAGCCGCTAGGTACTCGTATTTTTGGACCAGTTCCTCGTGAATTGCGCGCTAAAAACCACATGAAAATCATCTCACTTGCTCCGGAGGTGCTATAATTATGGCAGCTAAGATCAAGAAGGGTGACAAGGTCGTTGTGCTTTCTGGTAAAGACAAAGGTAAGCAGGGCGTTGTCTCTCGTGTACTCGTCGATGACCAGAAGGTTGTTGTGTCAGGTGTGAACATGGTTTCACGTCACACAAAACCTACTCAAGCCGACCAAGGTGGCATCAAGAATTTTGAAGCCCCTATGCATGTTTCTAACGTGGCTCACATAGACCCACGTGACGGTAAACCAACACGCGTCGGTTTCAAAACTGATGACAATGGCCGTAAGGTTCGTGTTGCAAAACGCTCAGGGGAGGCCATCGATGTCTGATGTCGCCACATACGAGCCGCGGCTTCAAACCCTTTACAGGGAAGAAATTCGCGCAAAAATGAAAAATGAGTTTAAGTACAGCAATGAAATGCAAGTACCTAAACTTGATAAAGTTGTAATCAACATGGGTTTGGGTGCTGCGGTATCTGACTCTAAAAAGGTTAAGTCTGCGGTAGCTGCTCTTCAAGCTATTTCAGGTCAGAAGCCTGTTGAAACAAAAGCTCGCAAGTCTATCGCTGGTTTTAAACTGCGTGAAGACATGACAATCGGTGCGAAGGTTACTTTGCGTCGGGCGCACATGTATGAATTTTTAGACCGTTTGACAACTATTGCGCTTCCTCGCGTGAAAGACTTCCGTGGACTTAACGGTAGATCTTTTGATGGCCGTGGAAACTACGCAATGGGTCTTAAAGAGCACCTCGTTTTCCCAGAGATCAACTATGATGAAGTTGATCAACCTTGGGGTATGGATATTATTGTGTGCACGACAGCGCCCACTAACGAAGAAGCGAAAGCACTCTTAAAAGAGTTCGGCTTTCCGTTTCGTAACTAGAGCGCTGGAGAGAGTTTAAATGGCTAAGAAAAGTGCAGTAGAGAAAAACAAAAAGCGTATGCGTCTAGTGGAAAAATATGCCGCTAAACGTGCTGCTTTGAAAGCGCAAGCTTTGGATGACAATGCGCCACTAGAGGATCGCTTCAATGCGCGCCTTAAACTGGCTAAATTGCCTCGCAACTCCGCACCAAACCGTGTGCGTAATCGTTGTGAAGTAACAGGTCGTCCGCGCGGTTTTTACCGCAAGCTTAAGATGTCTCGTATCGCATTACGCGAACTTGGCAGCGCGGGGATGATCCCCGGGCTCGTGAAATCGAGCTGGTAAGAGAGGGATAGGCTATGAACCTGAATGATCCTCTAGGCGATATGCTAACTCGGATCCGTAACGCGCAAATGCGTGGCCGGTCTACAGTTGTAACGCCTGCTTCCAAACTTCGCGTCCGTGTATTGGATGTCCTTCAATCTGAAGGTTACATCCGTGGATACACTGAAGTCGAGAAGGACGGAAAAGCAGAGATTGAAATTGAGCTGAAATACTTTGACGGCGCACCTGTGATCCAAAAGATTGCCCGTGTTTCCAAACCTGGACGTCGTGTATATTCTGCTTCTAAGGATATTCCTTTGGAGCGTAATGGACTGGGTATTTCTATTTTATCAACGCCTAAGGGCGTGATGTCAGACAATGTTGCTCGTACCGAGAATGTCGGTGGCGAAATTCTTTGTCGGGTATCCTAGGGCGTAGAGGAAGTATTTGATATGTCCCGGATTGGTAAAAAACCTGTAACGGCACCGAGTGGAGTAACAGTGAACATCACTGATACAAACATCTCGGTAAAAGGACCAAAGGGTGAGCTAGCTCTTGCTTTGACTGATGATGTTTCAGTTAAGCTTGAAGGTGCTGACATTATTGTGTCGCCGAAAGATGAAAACGATAACAAAAGCCGCGCGCTTTGGGGCACTATTCGTGCTCGTATTTTCAACATGGTTGAAGGCGTGTCTAAAGGTTTTGAGAAAAACCTAGAGTTGGTCGGTGTTGGTTATCGTGCTGCTGTTAAAGGCAACGACTTGGAATTGAACCTTGGGTTTTCACACCCAGTTGTTCACAAAGCTCCAGAAGGCATCACATTCAAATGTGCAAAGCCAACTGAGGTTAAGATCGAAGGGATTGATAAACAATCTGTCGGTCAAGTTGCTTCCGAGATCCGTAGCTATCGTCCACCTGAGCCTTACAAAGGTAAAGGTATCCGCTATGAAGGCGAACATGTTCGCCGTAAAGAAGGTAAGAAGAAGTAAGCCATGTTGTCATCGCGCGAAAAACAAATACGCCGGGCCCAACGCGTGCGTACTCGCCTTCGGAAGATTGCGAACGGAAAGCCACGTTTGTCGGTTAGCCGTTCGTCAAAGAACATTTCCGTACAGCTTATTGATGATGCTGAAGGCAAAACAATTGTCTCAGCATCTACTCTAGAAGCTGAATTTAAAAAGGCTGGTAACACTGGCGCATCTAAAGATGCAGCAGTTGTCATCGGTAAACTCATTGCTGAACGTGCGACTAAAGCTGGCGTTTCGGAGTGTGTTTTCGATCGTGGAGGTTTTATCTTCCACGGCCGTGTCAAAGCCCTAGCTGATGCTGCCCGTGAGGGCGGCTTGAAATTCTAGAAGGAGACCGTCATGGCACGTGATAATCGTGAAAGAGGCGGTCGCAAAGGCCGCGACCGTGATGAAGAACAGTCGGAAATCGTTGATAAGTTAGTCGCGATTAACCGTGTTGCCAAAGTGGTGAAGGGTGGTAAAAACTTCGGTTTTGCTGCGCTCGTCGTTGTTGGTGACCAAAAAGGTCGTGTTGGTTTTGGTCACGGTAAGGCCCGTGAGGTTCCCGAAGCCATTCGCAAAGCGACTGAAGAAGCAAAAAAGACAATGGTTCGTGTGCCATTGCGTGAAGGGCGTACACTTCACCATGACGGTTCAGGCCGTTGGGGTGCTGGTAAAGTTCACCTTCGTGCAGCGCCTGCGGGTACTGGTGTTATCGCCGGTGGTCCAATGCGTGCGGTACTTGAAGTTCTTGGTGTTCAAGACGTTGTTGCAAAATCCATTGGGTCTTCAAACCCATACAACATGGTTCGCGCAACTGTTCAGGCCCTTAAAGGTCAAGCAAGTCCTCGCCAAGTTGCTTCAAAACGTGGTCTTAAAGTTCAAGACATCGTGGGCCGTCGTACAGATGGTGCCGGTGTAGCTGAGGTGGCCCAGTAGGGCCGGGATAGGTTGGAGTAACCACAATGGCAGATAAGAAAACACTGCGTGTGCGTCAGACCGGCAGCCCGATCCGCCGCAACGAAACACAACGCAAGACACTCGTTGGCTTGGGTTTGAATAAGCTAGGTCGCGAACGTGAGTTGGAGGACACTCCTTCTATCCGCGGCATGATTTCCAAAGTCGGCCACTTGGTCGAAGTGATTGAAGGTTAGACCCAAGCGCTGCGCGAATTAATGCGTTTGGCGACTGGTTCGAGGATAAGACTATGAAACTCAACGAACTTTCAGATAATCTAGGCGCGACGTCTGCGCGTATGCGTGTTGGCCGTGGTGTCGGGTCCGGTAAAGGTAAAACTGCTGGACGCGGTGTTAAAGGTCAAAAGGCGCGCTCAGGTGTAGCTATCAAAGGTTTTGAAGGTGGGCAAATGCCTATCCACATGCGTATGCCTAAGCGTGGGTTTAACAGACCAAACGCGAAGACATTTGCTTGGATAAATGTTGGTCGTATTGAAAAAGCGATCACAGAAGGCAAGCTTGATGCAAAAAAACCTGTGGATGAAGCAGCTTTAATCGCTTCTGGTGTTGTTCGCCGCGCAAAGGATGGCATTCGCCTCCTTGCAAAAGGTGAAATTAGCTCCAAAATAGAGATTACTGTTGCCGGCGCATCAAAAGCAGCTGTTGAAGCTGTCGAGAAAGCTGGTGGCACAGTCACTGTTACAGCGCCGGTTAAAAGTGCTGAATAGAACTGTCTCATTTCCTACGATTCGCGTAGGATATTGAAAAGTATAATTGCACTGTGTCAGCTTCGTTCGTCGTAGCTGGCATTTTGCTGCTTTAAGGAGAGCGAGCACTTATGGCTTCAGCCGCTGAACAACTCGCAAAGAATATCAATTTTTCGACCTTTGGTAAGGCGAAGGAATTACAGCAGCGTATATTGTTTACGCTTGGTGCATTGATTGTTTACCGACTTGGTACTCAGATCCCAATTCCAGGAATTGATCCCGTAAATCTTGCTACTGCCTTTGGTGGTCAGTCTGGTGGAATATTGGGGATGATGAATGTCTTCTCCGGTGGTGCTATCGAGAGAATGGCTATTTTTGCGTTGAATGTTATGCCGTATATTTCGGCGTCTATCATCATGCAGCTAGCGACTTCTGCCGTACCTTCTCTTGAGAGATTGAAGAAAGAGGGCGAAGCGGGCCGTAAACAGATCAACCAATACACACGTTATGGTACAGTATTGCTTGCTATTGCTCAGGCATATGGGATCGCGGCGTCTTTGAGTGCTATCAACCCAGATACGGGTGGATCAGTTGCGCTTGATCCGGGCTGGTATTTCATGACATCGACAATCGTGACGCTTGTGGGTGGGACAGTCTTTCTAATGTGGTTGGGTGAACAGGTAACAGCACGCGGAGTAGGGAATGGTATTTCTCTGATCATTTTTGCTGGTATTGTAGCGATTATGCCTAAAACAATTTGGAACGCGCTTGTTTCTACACGCGAAGGCACAATGAATGTGACTGTGCTTGCTGCGATTGCGATAATTAGTGTGGCGATGATCGTCTTTATTGTTTTCGTAGAGCGTTCGCAGCGTCGCTTGCTTATTCAGTATCCAAAGCGTCAGCAAGGTAACAGAATGATGGGGGGAGAAAATTCATTCCTTCCATTAAAGCTGAATACCGCTGGAGTTATTCCGCCTATTTTCGCAACCTCTTTGTTGATTCTCCCGACAACTGCGGCTGGCATGATGGCGAGTGGACAAGGGGCTGCTGGTGGTGGCGCTGTGTCTGAGGGGCTTCGTTCCGTTGTCGCACTCATCGGGCCTGGGCAACCATTATTCGTTGTTTTGTATGGATTGCTCGTTGTCTTCTTCTGTTTCTTCTACACGTCTATCGTGTTTAACCCAGAAGAGACTGCAGATAACTTGCGTAAACACGGTGGTTTTATTCCTGGATATAGACCGGGCAAAAGAACTGCTGACTACTTAGACTATGTGCTAAGTCGCCTTACCGTGATTGGTGCGATATATCTTTCTATAGTTTGTCTGTTGCCAGAAATTTTAAAGATGAATTTTAAGTCCATTCCATTTTATATTGGTGGGACATCTATTCTTATTGTAGTTTCTGTAACCATGGATACTGTAGCGCAGATTCAATCTCACCTAATTGCCCACCAATATGAGGGCATGATAAAAAGATCACGGCTCGGGGGCCGCAAGAAATGAACTTAATACTTTTTGGACCACCAGCGGCCGGTAAGGGCACACAAGCGAAGAAACTCGTGGCAGAACGTGGTTTTGTTCAACTTTCAACTGGGGACATGCTGCGTGCAGCACGTTCTTCCGGGTCGGAATTAGGGCTAAAAGTATCAAGTATAATGGATTCAGGCGGTCTTGTTTCTGACGAGATTGTTATAGAACTAATCAAAGAACAGCTGGAACTGAACTCAGGTGCAGCTGGATTTATTTTTGATGGGTTTCCAAGAACGGTTCCTCAAGCGGAAGCTTTGGACAAATTGTTGGAAACTCTTAATTCAAAAGTGGATCATGTGATTCGATTGAAAGTGGATGACGAAGCGTTGATGCAACGAATCGTTAAACGCTTTGAAGAAGAAGGGCGTACAGACGACAATCCGGAGAGTTTCCGGAAGCGTTTGGATGCTTATAATGCGCAGACTGCACCTTTGCTTCCGATTTATGCGGAGCAAGGCAAGTTAACTGAAGTGGATGGAATGCAGCAAATAGACGTTGTAGCCCGTGAAATCGACAAAGTTTTGGGTGCATAAGCAGGAAACAGGAAAAGAAGCCGAGTTTTGTGTCAATATTTAGTTGACGCAGGAATATCAAAGCATATAAGTGTCGGCTTCCGCGGCGAAGAGACGGTCTGAATGCAGTGTCGATACACTGGGTGAGGACCAATTGTCGTCTTTGGTCGTGAAACAGTTTAATGAATGGAGGGGCAGTGTGGCCCGTATTGCAGGTGTCAACATACCCACGAATAAGCGCGTTACGATCGCGCTGCGCTACATTCACGGCATAGGTCCGGTGAAGGCGCAGGAGATTTGTGACAAAGTGGGAATCGCGGCTGAACGTCGTGTACAGGATTTGTCTGACGCTGAAGTCATTCAAGTTCGTGAAGCTATCGATGCAGACTATGTGGTTGAAGGTGATCTTCGCCGTGAAGTCTCAATGAACATCAAGCGTTTGATGGACTTGGGTTGCTACCGTGGTTTGCGCCACCGTCGCGGTCTTCCAGTTCGTGGCCAACGCACTCACACCAATGCGCGTACGCGCAAAGGTCCAGCGAAAGCAATCGCTGGTAAGAAGAAATAGACCGGATACATTAGTATGGCTCGCGAACAAACACGTGTTAAACGTAGTGCACGTAAGAACATCTCTTCAGGTGTTGCTCACGTCAACTCAAGCTTTAACAACACAATGATCACTATTACTGACGCACAAGGAAATGCTATTTCCTGGTCTTCAGCTGGTCACATGGGTTTTAAAGGCTCTCGTAAATCTACTCCTTATGCTGCACAGGTTGCTGCTGAGGATGCAGGTCGTAAAGCTCAAGAGCACGGCTTGAAGTCATTAGAAGTGCAAGTTCGTGGACCAGGTTCTGGTCGTGAATCAGCTCTTCGTGCGCTTCAGTCTATTGGTCTAACGATCACGACTATCCACGACATTACTGCCATTCCTCACAATGGTTGTCGTCCGCCAAAACGTCGTCGCGTATAATCTTAAACGGTTAAACGCTTCGTCCTGTTCATTTTGAACAAAACTTAAACGCAATTTCTAAGGTGATCGCCTCATGAATATGGCTCAGGTCAACGACAAAAACTGGAAAGAGCTCATCCGTCCATCCCGTCCGGTGGTGGAGCACGACTTTGATGCTGGCCGTAAGGCTAGCTTGATCGTGGAGCCGCTGGAACGCGGTTTTGGAACGACTCTAGGTTCTTCGTTGCGCCGCATTCTACTGTCTTCACTGCAAGGCGCTGCGATTACAGGCGTGCAGATTGACGGTGTTGTTCACGAATTCTCATCTATTCCAGGTGTACGTGAAGACGTAACTGACATCGTGCTTAACCTAAAGCGCGTTGCGATTAGCATGGTTTCAGAGACATCAAAGCGTATGACTTTGTCTGCCTCTGGTCCTGGTGTTGTGACTGCTGGTCAAATTGAACTTCCTGGCGACATGGAAATTCTAAACCCAGACCACGTTATTTGTACGTTGGATGATGGCGCGAATATCCGTATGGAATTCACTGTTGCTTCTGGTAAAGGTTATGTGCCTGCTGACCGCAACCGTCCTGACGATGCACCACTTGGTTTTATCCCTGTGGACGCAATCTTCTCTCCTGTGGAGCGTGTTGGCTTCAAGGTGGATGACACACGTGAAGGTCAAGTTCTTGACTACGATAAATTGACATTGACTGTCGAAACTGACGGTTCAGTGACACCTGAAGATGCAGTTGCTTATGCAGCACGTATTCTTCAAGACCAACTTCAATTGCTTATCAACTTTGATGAGCCAGTTGTTGAGCAAGAAGCTGAGCAAGAGCCAGACCTTGGCTTTAACCCAGTACTTCTCAAGAAAGTTGATGAGTTGGAATTGTCTGTTCGTTCTGCAAACTGTTTGCGTAACGACAACATTGTATACATTGGTGACCTTATCCAGAAGTCAGAGGCGGAAATGCTTCGTACTCCAAACTTTGGACGTAAGTCATTGAACGAAATTAAAGAGGTCCTCGCGACTATGGGGCTGCACCTTGGTATGGATGTACCATCGTGGCCACCAGAGAATATCGAAGACTTAGCTAAGAAATACGAAGATTAGATAGAGGAGCGGTCCTTAGGGCCGTAATAGAAGCCATGCGTCACGGAATTGCGCACCGCAAGCTAAACCGCACGTCGGAGCACCGTAAGGCCATGTTCGCAAACATGGCTGCGTCTCTTGTGCAACACGAGCAGATCTCAACTACGCTTCCAAAAGCAAAAGAATTACGTTCTTTTGTAGATAAGCTAGTTACTTTGGGTAAAAAGGGTGACCTTGCAGCCCGTCGTCAGGCTATTTCAAAAATGCGTGACAAAGAGATGGTTCAAAAACTATTTGACGTTCTTGCAGACCGTTACAAAGATCGCGAAGGTGGTTACACACGCGTTCTTAAAGCAGGTTACCGTTATGGTGATAATGCTCCAATGGCGGTTATCGAGCTTGTTGATCGCGATGTTGAAGCCAAAGGTAAGGCTGATCGTGAGCGTGTAGAAGCTGAAGCTGCAATGGCCATGGAAGACTAGGTCTTTTACGAATATTTAAAAAATCAAACACCGTTCTGAGAAATCAGGGCGGTGTTTTTTTATTTTCAAACATTTCAAATGGTTCTAGCTTAGAATTAATCTGCTAGATTAAGGATAAGAAGTTCAAATTTTGCCGCAATTGCGCCTCGTTTATCATGGATTTCATTTGAATGATCAAAACTCTTCTGACAAAAATGCTACGTAATGGAATGGCGTTTCTGAGCGTTTCATTACTCGCCGTGACTGCTTGTTCCGCACAAGAAGCTCCCGTTCAAACGGTAGAAAGAGTGGTGCCGACTTCCCAGCAGGAAGTGACCATGTCTTTTTCTCCTTTGGTGAAGCAAGCTGCGCCAGCAGTCGTCAACGTTTTTACCTCAAAAGTCGTTAAACAAACAGCTTCTCCTTTTTCACAAGACCCGTTTTTTCAGCGCTTTTTCGGGAATCAAATGGGGGGTGTGCCACGCGAACGCGTAGAATCATCACTTGGATCGGGAGTCATTGTCGGATCAGACGGGGTTATCGTAACAAATAACCACGTTATTGAAGGGGCTGACGAGTTTAAAGTTGTACTCGCCGATAGAAGAGAATTTGCAGCTGAACTTATCATTGCAGATCAGCGCACGGATCTAGCAGTTTTGAAAATTGATACTGAGGGTGAAGCGCTTCCAACCCTAGAAATAACTGACACACGCCAAGTTGAAGTCGGCGATTTAGTGTTAGCTATCGGAAATCCTTTCGGAGTCGGGCAAACAGTCACAACAGGTATAATTTCAGCGCAAGCACGAACAGACGTTGGTGTCTCCGATTACGCATTTTTCCTTCAAACCGATGCAGCCATTAATCCGGGTAATTCTGGGGGCGCATTGGTTGATTCCCATGGACGTTTAGTGGGCGTGAACACAGCTATTTTCTCCCGATCTGGTGGATCAAATGGGATAGGCTTTGCAATTCCTGCAGAAATGGTGAAGCGCGTTGTTGATGCAGCTGTAAATGATGGTCAAATTATACGTCCATGGCTGGGTTTAAAAGGGCAAGCCGTCACAGCCGATATCGCGAAATCTATGGGTTTAGCGCGTCCAATGGGTGTGTTGGTCACTGAAATTTATCCTGATGGTCCAGCGGAAAAAGCAGGATTGAAACGCGGAGATCTTGTGAAATCTATTGATGGCCGTGAAGTGTTTGATGAGCGTGGATTGAAATTTTTAGCCGCAACGCTCGCTCCGGGTGATAAAGCGACGCTCGTTTATCTTCGAAGTGGTCAAGATAAGTCGGTAAAGGTGAAGCTGGCACCGCCTCCGGGCGCAACAAAATCAGAAATGAATTTGATTGAGGGGAATGCAAGTCCATTTTCGGGTGCTGAAGTTGCAGACCTGTCGCCAGCTTTGGCCGATGAATTAGGGCGCGATCCTTTTGCATCGGGTGTTCTTGTGAACCGTGTATTGCGCCGTTCACTCGCATCACGTTTTGGCTTGCGTCCGGGTGATATGATACGCGAAGTAAATGGAAGTGTTATTAAAACATCCGATGACTTACTTAAAATCTTGAAAAATCAAGGCGGGCGTGGCTCGACATGGGCTGTGACAATTGAAAGAAATGGCCGCAGAATTACATCAAATATACGGATGTAGGCCGTAAATTATAAAACGGCTTTCGCTTTGCGCGCTGGGGCGGTAAACAAAACACATGACTGATTTGTTTTCCGCTGCCGGCCTTGATGATAATGCCCCACAACCGTTAGCGGATCGCTTGCGACCAAAGACCTTATCTGATGTAATCGGACAAGACCATTTGATCGGGGCGGATGGGCCAATTGGTCGGATGCTGGCAAATAAACGCCTTGCAAGCATGATTTTGTGGGGCCCGCCCGGTGTTGGTAAAACAACGATAGCGCAATTGTTGGCAGCCGGAGCGGGGTTGGAATTTGATCCTATATCGGCAATATTTTCTGGTGTAAAAGATCTGCGTGCTGCCTTTGATCGTGCTGAAAAACGTCGACAAATTGGCAAGGGCACATTGCTATTTGTTGACGAGATACATCGTTTCAATAAAGCCCAGCAAGATGGTTTTTTGCCATTCGTAGAGCGCGGGATTGTTACGCTTGTTGGGGCAACAACTGAAAACCCAAGCTTTGAGCTAAATGGTGCATTGCTGTCTAGATGCCAAGTCATGGTGCTGAAACGGCTTGAAGACACAGCGTTAGAGAAACTGCTTTTGCGCGTTGAAGCTGAAACGGGCGAGAAACTCGCATTATCAAATGAAGCGCGCGCCAGCTTGAAAGACATGGCAGATGGAGACGGTCGCTATCTGCTCAATCTCGCCGAAGAAGTTTTATCTTTAGGGGGCGTCAGTCCTCTTAATCCAGATGAACTAGCCAAACTTTTGCAAAAACGTGCACCTGCTTATGACAAGGATCGTGATGAGCATTACAATATGGCGTCGGCTCTGCATAAATCCGTGCGTGGATCAGATCCAGATGCAGCGCTTTATTGGTTTTGCCGTATGCTCGAAGGAGGCGAAGATCCGCTCTATCTTGCGCGCCGCATTGTGCGTATGGCCTCTGAAGAGGTTGGACTAGCTGATCCGACGGCCCTGATGATTGCAGGAGAAGCCGCGCGCACATATGAACGGCTTGGGTCTCCAGAAGGTGAATTGGCGCTGGCTCATGCTTTGGTTCACATCACGACATCGCCAAAATCAAACGCAGTTTATGCAGCATATAAATTAGCCCGCAAATCTGCAGCCCAAACAGGCTCGCTTATGCCGCCAAAGCATATCCTAAATGCACCAACATCCATGATGAAAGATTTGGGATATAATGAGGGATATAAATATGATCATGATCAGGAAGGATCATTTTCAGGCCAGAACTATTTTCCAGACGGTATGCAACGGCAATCTTATTACCAGCCTGATGGTGCGGGGCGGGAAGCAAGTATTCGAGATAGAATGCAGCATTGGTCCAAACGACGCGCCGAGTTAGCGCGCCAATCTGAACCAAAACGTTGATTTAGGTTGTGACGATAATACGCCATGTATCGATCAGGCGTTGGCCGACCACTTTGTTGAGATCATTGGGTTTGCTTGTGTCATAGGTCCAGCCTGGGCCATTATACCCAATACGCTGACACATCGCTAGAAAAGCGACGGGATTGTCTAGCAAGTTCAAATCACACACAATTTCAAAGCCGAGCTGATCGCGTAATGGCGTAAGTGCCTGTCTCATTTTCCGCATGATGCCGGGGGAAAACGGCTCATATGGGATGGCTTGATTGGAATTCATTTTTTCTACTCTACGGGAAATCTCTGGAGAAATACGCTTCCAGAGCTGTATCAGCTTGTGACCCAAGCAATTTTGCTGGGCTAGCATCCTCATTGCATTTTCATTGATATTGCCATATTTGCGTTGCCTCTGGATGGCGCAACTCAGCGGGAAACCGTGAGCAGCAGCGAGACGGGCGAATGCGGCAGGATCTTTAAGCACATTTGGTGCTTTGAGAATCGCTTCATCGAATGAAAACAAAATAGAGCGCAAGCAAGCTTCATCGCGCTTGCGCGTTTCGGTATGACTAAGTTTTGGTAGAAGTCGTTTGGTTTGGTGCACGCTTTCGCGATACGTTGGCTCAACCAATGAAAACACTCTACTCTTAATCTGTTCGTCCATTTGCTTGTGACCTTTACTCAAGCATTTGATAGAACAGCCCCACGGATAGAATGACGAATGATTCGCATGATTACAATGTTTTTTTTCATTAATACTTGAGGTAATTTCATGGAAAACGAGAATAGTGAAGACAAACCATGGGAAAAGGGCGACTTTTCTAAAAAGTTAACAAAACCTTACCAAGTAACGCATGCGGATAGAGACTATATGGATGAACTTCTGTTAGGTGAAGACGATTCTATACTCGCATTCAACAAGCCCAGTGGTTTAGCTTGCCAAACAAGAAGCCCAGCAGATCGCACTTTTGACGCATTGCTCCAAGTCTATGTGAAGCGCAATGGCAAACGACCGCGCATGCTGCATAGATTGGATATGCTCACGTCTGGCGTGATTATCGCTGCACGCACAAAGCCTGCAACATCATTCTTCCAGCAAACCTTTGAACGGCGTGAAGCTTATAAATCTTATCTGGCAATCGTGCGCGGACCCGCTTTTGAAAAAAGCGAAGGTGTCATTGATGCCCATTTGCAGCGTTATCAAAAAGAACCAAACCTAGCATTGATGCGACCGTGTGACGTTGATGGTGAGGGCGCACAAGATGCGCGTACTCGCTATCTCGTCCTATCAAGCCAGAATGATTATCATTTCTTGCTACTAACACCAGAGACAGGGCGCACGCATCAATTGCGAGTGCATTTGGAGCATTTTGGACGGCCCATACTCGCTGATCCCTATTATGGAACAGACGCTTTGGAGGGAAGCTATCAGCCTGCGCGCCTTATGCTGCATGCCTATCGTTTGCTGACACCACACCCTGATGGCGGAGAGATAGATATAATCGCGGATGTTCCAGATGATATGAAAGAATGTCTCACGGCTTTATCCTTAGAAAATGGCCTACTGGCGTTACAGGATAAAACAGGCTAAGAGGCGCGTATGCAGAACATTGTTTTAGTTGCTCTAGGCGGCGCTATAGGCGCGACGGCCCGCTATTCGCTTTCTGGTTTTATGTTGAGAGTGTTTGGTCCGGGCATGCCTTGGGGCACATTCAGCGCAAATATATTGGGATCGCTTCTACTTGGAGTGCTGACGGGATGGTTGGCGTTTAAAATTGATGGCGGCAATAATTGGCGACTGTTTTTAGCAACGGGTGTGATGGGTGGTTTTACCACTTTTTCGACATTCAGCTTGGAAACAATGTTGATGATAGAGAGAAAAGCATATCTCCAAGCAGCGAGTTATGCATTAGGGACTTTGGCGCTCGGGGTAATCGCCATGTTTATTGGATTGATGATCGCCCGAAAGGTTTTTGCGATATGAGTTGGAATAAAGGGCAAGTTCTTCAGATCCCTGTGGGCGATACTGAAGGCGATGTACGTCTTGATCGCTGGTTGAAGCGTCGCTTCCCGGGATTAACACAAGGGCAGGTCGAAAAGCTGCTTCGCAAGGGCGAAGTGCGTGTGGATGGTAGCCGCGCGAAGTCTAGCACACGCTTAGAGCCGGGGCAGGTTGTGCGCGTGCCGCCAATGCCATCAACAGATCAGGGCAAGAAACATCCACAAAAAGAAGAAGAGGTTTATGTTTCTCCAAGAGATGCCGAACTTATTCAATCTCTGATCCTGTATGAAGATGAAGATGTGTACGTGCTAAACAAACCTTCTGGTCTTGCTGTACAAGGTGGTACAAAGACATTGCGTCACGTTGATGGAATGGCCAATGCACTGACACGCCCCGGTCAAGATAAACCGCGTCTGGTGCACCGTTTGGATAAAGACACATCTGGTTTGCTAGTCTTGGCCAAAACAGCGCAATCTGCTGCTGAGATGAGCAAGCATTTCCGCTCTCGTGAGCTGGATAAAATTTATTGGGCTGTAGTGAAGGGCGTGCCAAACCCTAATGAAGGCGAATTGCGTGGTTGGATGATGAAAGCGCATGGGCCGGGGCAGGATAAAGAGCTAATGACTGCTGGTGTGCATGGCCAAAAAGGTGCGGTGTTCGCGATTACAGATTTTAAAGTTGTATCAACGGCAGGCCAACGCGCCTCTTGGGTGGCTCTAAAGCCTTCTACAGGACGTAAGCATCAATTGCGCTATCACATGTCTGAAATTGGAAATTCTATTTTAGGTGATGCAAAATATACATGTGATCGTGAAACACCCGCTGGTCTTCCTCCAGGACTACACCTTCATGCACGTGCATTGCGTATGCCGCGTCGTCGTGGATCCGATGTTGAAGTGATTGCGCCTTTACCTGAGCACATGAAAAAGACATTTGATTTTTTCGGTTTCTCGGAAGATGAAGCTGGAAATCCGTTTGATACTATTCAGCCTATGGGCCGCCGTCGCTAAAGACGTGCCGATTTCTGCATTATATAGAGAGCTACTCCATGTCACTTAAACTCGCTGTATGGGACCTTGATGGAACTGTGATTGATAGTCGTGAGATGATTCAGGCTGCTATGGTTTTTGCGTTTGAAAAATCGGGTTTTAGAACGCCTGATTTTGATGAAACCCGTAAAATCGTTGGCTTGTCGTTGAAGACAGCTATTGAATACATGCTGCCCGAAGCTGACCCAAATGCGATTCAACGTGTGTATGAAGATTACAAAACTGGATTTGTTGCGTTGCGCAGCAATCCAGATCTCAAAGAACCATTATATGATGGGGCTATTGAACTCCTTCAAGATATGGTGGCCGATGGTTGGTTGATGGGCGTTGCCACAGGTAAATCTCGCCAAGGGTTGAGCCATATTTTGCAGATGCACGATTTAGAAAAGTATTTTGATACGCATTGGTGCGCTGATGACGGTCCGGGAAAACCACACCCTCACATGGTTCAAAAGAACATGGATGAGTTGGGTTGTTTTGCCGAGCAGACAGTCATGATAGGCGATGCCACTTTTGATATGCAGATGGCACGCGCCGCAAATGTGCATGCATTGGGGGTATCATGGGGATTTGGAAAAGCTGAAGAATTGATCGAAGCGGGTGCACATGATGTTCATCATGATTTTGCCGGTCTTCGCAAAGGTCTATATGCGTTTGGGGACAAAGTAACATCATGAGTGACTTTGGAAACGCAGGTCAAAGAATGAAAAAGTTCTATAAGCAAGCAGCCATTGAAAAGCTTGGTGATGGCAATTGGACGATTTCGTTGGATGGTCGGCAACTTAAAACACCAGCTAAGAAGCCTCTTAGTTTACCAACAGAAGAACTTGCAGAAGCCGTAGCAGGAGAGTGGGCTGATCAAGTCGAGTTTATTGATGTCGCCACAATGCACATTACACGACTTGTAAATGTTGCGATCGACCGTACGCCCTTGGCGCGCCCAGAAATGGCTGATGAGGTCGCGCGCTATGCTGAAACCGATCTTGTATCTCATCTTGCAGAAGGTCCGACCGTTTTAAGAGAGCGTCAGCAAGAAGGCTGGGCACCGATACGCGATTGGGCTGCTCAAGAACTGAATGTGTTCTTGCTTCCAGTTGAAGGCGTTATGGCAAGTCCTCAGCCAACAACATCATTGGAAGCGGCGCGCCAACATGCAGCCAATTTAGATGATATGCGATTAACAGGATTAAATTTCGGTCTTGGCTTGTTTGGGTCTGCTGTGTTGTCGCTTGCTGTAGAACAAGGACGTTTGCTGGCTGAAGAAGCCTTTGATTTGTCTCGCATAGATGAAATATACCAAGCAGAACAATGGGGTGAAGACGAAGAGGCAATGCATAGAGTTGCGTATAATCGCCATCAAGCATTGGGGTTAGGGGTCTTTTTTGCGGCGTTAAAACGCTGAAACTAAGGCGATTATCACATACGCGTGAGTTTGATCTATTAGATCAGTAAATTTCTTATTCTGAAAATTATGTTCATCGTGTGTTGCCTTGGTGAGCGCACACTCAATGCATGAGCAATACTTCATCAATCACTAAATGGGCGTCAGTCGCTGCGATAGCAGCGTCCACGCTCTTCGCGGCTCCCGCAGCTTTTGCAGATCAAGGGCTTAAAGTTCAGATTGTCCAAAAGACATTGAAATCAAATCATAGAAATGATCGGAATGTGCGTCCCATCACAGTCTTAAGAGAGTGTGGATCATCGGGATACCGCTCAAATGTTTGCCATTTTGATGTGAATTTCAACATTGCAGATGCCCGCGTTTATGATCGTAAATCAAAGGGAAGCTGTGATGAGGGTGATGAATGGGGACTTCGCGGGAATACAATGTGGGTTCGCGATGGATGTCGCGCAATATTTGAATTGTCCAGCGTGAGGTTTCCAAATTCACGGGGCCAAGAATATGGCCACAATGACGGTAGAGGGAATATCCCATCATATCCTCGTAATGGCGGCATTCGAAACATTAGTCATTCTGATCAAAATCACGCTATTGGGCTGTGTGCACGAGAAGCCAATCAGCAAGCATATCGTTTGAATGCATATTCCGCACAATATCGCAGCCAACCTTATGTTGATATTGGTCGCCAAGGTCGTTTGCGTGTCACTGGCTCCATGAGGGTGCATGGGCCAAACGGGTTTAGAAATCGCGATACAGTCTGTGCGATTGGTCAGAATGGCCGCGTTCAACGGTTCAATTTCGACTAATACAAAAATGATAGCTTAGATTGAATACAAAAGCGCTACTCTCAAGAAGGTAGCGCTTTTTTTGATCTTACCTACCGCCATGCGACCTTTTGGGAATCATTCAAAGCTTGCCATAGGTTGTTTCTGTCTCTTATCTAAAGAGAATAACAATATAAATACGATATGTACGGGGCATTTCATGAGCAGCGATATTTTAGAACGACTCGCCGAAAAACGTGAGCAAGCTAGACTGGGCGGCGGTCAGGCTAGAATCGATAAGCAACACGAAAAAGGCAAGCTCACAGCCCGTGAACGCATTGAAATACTATTAGACGAAGGCTCATTTGAAGAATGGGACATGTTCGTAGAGCATCGCTGTCATGATTTCGGAATGGAAGAAAAACGCATTCCTGGAGATGGTGTTGTCACAGGCTGGGGAACAATTGATGGGCGCATGGTCTATGTGTTTTCCAAGGATTTCACAGTGTTTGGTGGTTCTCTATCCAAAGCCCATGCCGAAAAAATTGTTAAAGTCCAGCAAGCTGCCACACGCAATGGCGCGCCCGTTATCGGTATTTTCGATGCCGGTGGTGCTCGCATTCAAGAAGGTGTCGATTCTCTGGCTGGTTATGCCGATATTTTCCTCGAAAACGTCATGGCATCTGGCTGCGTCCCGCAGATTTCCGTGATTATGGGGCCTTGTGCGGGCGGGGATGTTTATTCGCCGGCTATGACTGATTTCATCTTCATGGTGAAAGATACATCCTACATGTATGTGACCGGTCCTGATGTTGTTAAAACAGTAACAAACGAAAATGTTTCCCACGAAGAATTAGGGGGCGCTTCTGTTCATGCCGTTAAATCGGGTGTGGTCGATGGTGCCTTTGACAATGATGTAGAAGCGCTCATCCAGATCCGCCGGCTTATGAATTTTCTTCCCGGTTCCCAAGCCGAGAAACCACCCACGCGCCCTAGCTTTGATACGATTGACCGTGTCGAGAAGAGTTTGGACACGCTTATTCCGGCAAATCCAAACATGCCATATGATATGCGTGAACTCATTGAGAAGGTTGCTGATGAAGGCGACTTTTTTGAAATTAGCCCTGATTTTGGCGCGAATATTCTATGCGGGTTCGGGCGTATTGAAGGCGCACCTGTTGGCTTTGTTGCCAACCAGCCTATGACGCTGGCCGGCGTGCTAGATATTGATGCTTCCCGCAAAGCGGCGCGTTTCGTGCGTTTTTGTGACTGCTTTAACATCCCTTTGATCACCTTTGTCGATGTACCGGGTTTCATGCCGGGCACAAAGCAAGAGTATGGCGGCCTCATTAAACATGGTGCGAAATTGCTCTTTGCCTACGCCGAAGCGACCGTGCCAAAAGTAACGGTGATCACACGCAAAGCCTATGGCGGTGCATATGATGTGATGAGTTCCAAACACATTCGCGGTGATGTCAATTATGCATGGCCAAATGCTGAAATCGCGGTGATGGGTGCAAAGGGTGCTGCCGAGATTATATATCGCGCTGAACGCGACAATCCTGAAAAAATGGCTGAGCGCTCAAAAGAGTATGAAGACAGATTTGCAAACCCATTCGTCGCAGCCGGCAAGGGCTATATTGATGATGTGATTCAGCCCCACAACACACGCCATAGAATCGCACGTTCATTGCGTCAGCTGAAAAACAAATCAATCAAAAATCCGCCTAAAAAGCATGACAATATCCCGCTTTAGACACTAGCAAGTAGACAAAATAAAAGCCCGTATCATATCGATATGGGCTTTTTTATTGTTGTATAATTTCAAGATACAAAAGGCTTAATTTAGCTGTCAGCTTCATCTTTAGGAGGCGAGGCTACAATCTCGACTTCGTCTTCCTCTGTATGTTCTAATATGAATTCCTTCATGAAACGGCGTATCTCTCTGGACGCGCTCGTATCCATTTCTTCACACAGTTCAACAAAAGCATCGCGTTCATCCTTATTCACACGCAAGACAAGCTGGCTGTCTTTTTTTACTTTTTTGTGCTTTTTCTTGTGGTGCGGCATAGCACGCTACTTTCATCTATCCATAAAATGTATCACAAAGTATATACAAATCAAAAAATGACTCAAGTGTAATGGCCCGATTATATCTTAATATTGTCAGGAAATATCTGATTTATTGAAAGAAAAGCGCAAATCTTACCGCTGGGAAGCGCCGGGTGAGAACCAGCTCCAAAGATATCGTCTAAATTTCCATTTGCGTAGCAAAGTCGCATCATTTGGCGCATCGTCCTGACCACGAGGGATAAGGATATCATTCATTGGGGGTTTTAAACCGCGTATGAGATCTTCTTCAACGCGTCTGCGCTCAATTTCGGTGCTAAAACGGGCGACATGTCGCTCTGTCGCGCCTAAATCCCACCAAGCACGCCCCCATTTTTCATGTCCTTTGAGACGGCCACTCAGGCTAGCAGCTTTGCCAACATACAAAGGCTTTAGCCAGAAAACAAAGTAGCGACGGACAAATATATAAATACCGGGATCACTTGGTAATCCATTGTCTGTCAGCGTAATGTTAAACCAGTATTTTTTGCCGGTTTCGCCACGCCAACGGTGCAGACCGAAAATAAGCATTTACTCACCCTCATAAACGCGCTTCAACATTAAGTGCTAACAATCGCACAATATTTGATATTTTGAGTTAATATCTCGTTAAACAATTGTGGCGCGAGCTAGGCTGATAGAAGGTCAAAATTGCGATTTGAACCTGAAATATGAAGAGTGTTGTCCATGCTTTTGCAAAACCTCATCGTAGCCATAATTATGGTAAGTCTGATAACCTGCGTTCATTTCTTGGGACTGACAGGTCTAATTGCGCTTTTGCGTCGAGATAATATCACGCGGCGGACCGCAGCATCTTTATGGCTGCAAAGTGGAGCTATCCTTGCGGTCATAATGCTTTTGTTTCTCTTGCATACAATCGAAATATGGATGTTTGCGGCCCTTTACTTATTTCTCGGTGAGTTTTCGAGCTTCGAAGCCGCTTTGTATTTCTCCACATCCACTTTTACGACTGTTGGATATGGAGACATATATTTAGATGAGAAATGGCGAATGCTTGCTGCAATTGAATCAGCTGCAGGTTTTCTTCTTTTGGGGTGGTCTACCGCTTTTCTCGTGTCGGTAACATCGAAATTGAGATTGCTGGAATCTCTTATTGATTCACCGCGTGACGAGAAAGACGAAATTGACGATTCTCATTGACCGCTACGGCATGTGTTGGAAAGTCGCAGTTATGGCTTTGGTCTTGATTGTCTTCAAAATGTGTAAAAACTAGTACTAAAATAAAAATACGGATTAATCCGATAAAATACGGGGCAAATACGACTTATGTTTTCGAAAATTCTGATAGCAAATCGCGGTGAAATCGCCTGCCGTGTCATCAAAACATGTAAGCGGTTAGGGGTTAAAACCGTTGTCGTTTATTCTGAAGCAGATGCAGGCTCTCTTGCTGTCGAATTAGCAGATGAAACAGTGTTTATCGGTGGTTCAGCATCTTCGGAAAGCTATTTGGTGCAAGATAAAATCATCGCGGCTGTAAAAGAAACAGGCGCTGAAGCTGTTCACCCAGGTTTTGGTTTTCTGTCTGAGAATGCAGAGTTTGCGCGCCGTCTTGAAAAAGAAAAAATCACCTTTATCGGTCCCAACCCTATCGCGATTGAAGCTATGGGTGACAAGATTACATCGAAGAAATTCGCTGCAGAAGCTGGCGTGAGCACAGTTCCCGGCCACATGGGATTGATTGAAGACGCAGAGGAAGCGGTCAAAATATCTCAAAAAGTTGGTTATCCAGTGATGATTAAAGCATCTGCTGGGGGCGGCGGTAAGGGGATGCGCATTGCTTGGAATGATGACGAAGCCCGCGAAGGCTTCCGTGATTCAAAAGCCGAAGCAAAAGGCTCTTTTGGTGATGACCGTATATTTATTGAGAAATTTATCACCGAGCCACGCCATATCGAAATACAGGTATTGGGTGACAAGCATGGCCATTGCATCCACTTGAATGAGCGAGAATGTTCTATTCAGCGTCGTAATCAAAAGGTTGTTGAAGAAGCACCTTCTCCCTTCATTGACGCGAAAACCCGTGCTGCAATGGGTAAACAATCCATCGCTTTGGCAAAAGCTGTAAATTATGATTCAGCCGGAACGGTGGAGTTCATTGTCGATAAAGACAAAAATTTCTATTTTCTAGAAATGAACACTCGCTTGCAGGTGGAACACCCTGTTACGGAGATGACGACAGGAATTGATCTGGTCGAACAAATGTTGCTCGTGGCGTATGGAGAGACCTTAAATCATCAGCAAAATGATATCGGCATTAAAGGGTGGGCCGTTGAGACACGCATTTACGCTGAAGATCCATATCGTAGTTTTCTACCATCTATTGGTCGCTTGAAACGCTGTCAGTTCCCACCTGAAGGAAAGTTGGGCAAAGGTGAGGTGCGCATTGATACGGGTGTGCGTGAAGGAGATGAAATCTCCATGTTTTATGATCCGATGATCGCCAAATTGATCACGCATGGAAAAACCCGTGATGACGCGATTGATGTCCATGAAATGGCTTTAGATCGTCTCCGCATTGAAGGGATTCAGGATAACTCACCATTCTTGCAAGCTGTCATTGCTCAGGAGCGGTTTAAAAGTGGAAAATTAACGACCAATTATATTCCCGACGAGTTTCCTGATGGATTTAACGGTGTTGAACCATCCAAACAGCAAGAAGTTTTGTTAGCTTCGGTTGCGGCCTATATTCATGATGTCTTTGTCAGTAGGGCTGATAAAATATCCAACCAAATGGATCCGGGCAGGGCAATTCGAAAAGAATGGGTTGTTTCAATCGATCGCAAACCCATTTCGGTTTCAATCGCGTCCTCTAATAGTGAGGCTGAAATCAAATTTAAGGGTAAAAAAGCTGCTATTGGCTTGTCTACAAACTGGAAGCCCGGCATGGGCGTTGTAGAAGGCTTAATAGATAACACGCCATTTGCTGTGCGGTTTGAGGACACAAGTGAAGGCTATGTCTTGCGACACAGAGGTGTCACAGCCAAAATCTTGGTATTGTCTCCAACCACTGCGGAGCTTTATGCCAAGCTGCCAGAAAAAGAAGCACCTGATCTTTCAAAACTAATCCTCAGCCCTATGCCGGGCCTTATTGTGTCTATGGCTGTTGAATTGGGACAAGACGTCAAAGCGGGGGAAGCGGTTTGTGTCGTTGAAGCTATGAAGATGCAAAACATTATCCGCGCTGAAGCTGATGGTAAAGTTCAATCCATTAATGCAGCAGCCGGAGATTCCGTTGCAGCTGATGCTGTGCTTGTTGAGTTTGAATAGAGACATCTTCAGAAGTCTTCTTTGTATTGATCAAATTCATTCTATTCAAATGGTGGAGGCACAATAATTGTGTCTCCAAAAATACTTGTAAATTCCTGCCTGAGAAGGGCATCCACTTCAGGCATTGTGATCGGATTGCCCAAATCAAAAAGGCTTGTAACACCAAGTCCATCCTCTGAAATGCCGCAAGGTATAATCCCGCTAAAATGTTCCAGATTTGGTTCGACATTCAGGCTTATGCCGTGAAATGACACCCATTTTCTAAGACGAACACCTATAGCTGCGATTTTATCCTCCTTTAAAGGGCCACCGGAAGCTGTTCGGTCCACCCAGACACCGACTCGACCTTCGCGGCGTTCGGCCGTTACGTTTAGCGTTTTGAGTGAATTGATAATCCATTGTTCAAGCCCATACACAAAGGCGCGAACATCCTTTCCGCGTTTACCCACATTCAGCATGACATAGGCAACTCTCTGCCCCGGTCCATGATATGTGTATTGTCCACCACGCCCCGCCTGAATAACGGGAAAACGGTTGGGAGCGGCAAGGTCTGATGGCTTGGCGCTTGTTCCAGCGGTATATATGGCAGGATGCTCTAGCAGCCAGATTAATTCATTAGCCTCGCCCTTTGAAATAGCCGCCACTCTTTCTTCCATGAAGCGAACTGCATCATTATAATCTACCAGATTATCGGAGACCGCCCATTCAATTTGGGAAAGTTTATTTTCGAGAATTTCACCACTCATGGAAGATGTTAACTCCTTACTCACTTAGATAGTCCAAATTCTAGGCTGGCTTTTATAACCTAAGAATGGGGTTTTGTTCTTGACTTCGCAAATGGACGCCGTCGAAATTGAGATCACAGTGCTTTTAGGGCGCTCTAAAATTCCTATGCAGCAATTATTGCGTATGGGACGTGGTGCTGTGATTCCATTGGATGCTAGCGAATACGATGAAGTTTGGATTCTTGCAAACAATCATCCAATTGCTCGTGGTGAATTGGTTATAGATGGTGAGCGTGTGTCGGTATCCGTCACAGGTGCAGCTCAAGTTGAAGACTATTACGCGACAGAGCAATAAAATAAGCCTGATTGATTTTGGAGCCTCTATTTTTCAACAGGTAAACTTAAAAAATTTTAGATCCAAGTCATTTTCGGGGTTCACAGAAGCGCAGGTGTCTGTATATCTCGCTGTTCGTTTCGGTTTGCGGCCGTGGCGGAATTGGTAGACGCGCAGCGTTGAGGTCGCTGTGGGGTAAAACCCGTGGAAGTTCGAGTCTTCTCGGCCGCACCAAACTTTTTTCAAAACATGTCAAGATAGTTGCCGGCTCGAAATTTTTGTTCGAGATTGAAGCGGGTAATTGAATATAGTTTTTTTAAATTCGTATTTAATTTTGGAACTTTTGGATCAGCCTTCCGTTGTCTCTTTATAGCTCAAACGAGCTTATAACAAAAAGGAGACAAAGTTATGCTTAAGACTCTTATTACATCATCCGCCATGACCGCGATTGTATTATCCGTGCCTGCTTTAGCGCAGCCCGTATCTCCGACTGAAAACTTGAACAATAAACAAGTTGAAGAAATTCAAGCTCAGCATGGAATGTTGACTAATGATGAGGCTGTAGAAGAAGCTAAGCATGAATACAAAGAAGCCGTTGAAGATGAAGTTGATGAATTAAACGAGATCGCTTCAATTTTAATTGACGCTGAAGAATTATACAGCGACGCGGCTAACCTGCCAGATGGCGATGACGAAGTTCGCGATCACCTTATTGCGCTTTCGGCTGAAAGAGCTGAACAACGTGAAGAAATTCAGCAGCTTGTCATCGATAAAGGTGCAGAGCCAGACACTTATGGTGAAGCGCTAGGCACGGCGCACAGAGCTTTTGCGCAGTTAAGAACTGCAGTTTCTGAGGACTCTGTTGTTGCGCTGGAAGAAGTATTGCGCGGCGAGAAGTACATCGTAGATGAAATCAATGCTCGCCTTGAGGATGAAGACATTATGTCGCCCGAAGCATTGCACTTACTTCAGATGATTAAGATGGATGTGAATTCCTCTGTTGAAAAACTAGAAGCAAAACTTGGTGAAGCGTAATTTCGCTTTACATATTTGACTGATTAGAATTGAGCGGCCCTTTTTAAAGGGCCGCTTTTTTCGTGGCTGTCTCATTTAGGGTTGTCTTGAATAAAGTGGGGGGATTGCTTGGGGCTGTTTGTGAAAGCATCCAAATGGGGAGCCGGGGTTAGTGAGATTGATTTTGGGTTTTAATGACTGGCGCAGAATTTAAAATTATGTATCAAAACAATTCACTATCTCAGGTCGACGGTGAATTGATGTGCGTCTTATTTGGCAATTTTATTAGGTTTGCATTGTTTCGCTATAACTTTTGGGGACGGGCTTTTGCTTCCTTTGGGCACAAAAAAACCGACCTGTGAAAGGTCGGTTTCTTTTTAATATATATTGGAATTGGCTATGAAACGCCTTTTCCTCGAACTGCTTTTGCAACAAAACTTAGTACCAACAGAGCAAGGAAGATGAAGAATAATATTTGTGCTATTCCAGCTGCTGCGCCAGCAATTCCACCAAATCCGAATAAGCCTGCGATCAAAGCAAATACGAAGAATACGAGTGCCCAATTTAACATGTCTATCTCCATTATTGTCGGCTCTAAAGTGGCCGTGTAAATAATAAACGCGCTATATTGAATTACGTTCCATCTTTATTTATCGAATGTTTGGTAAGATATATTGGAACTGAATTTAGTATTGAGCGTATATTATACATGAAAATATATGCTCTTATAAATACTCAGTCTGGTAGTGTTCCACATAACGCTGAAGATGCTTTGTCTGCCCAATTAAAGAATTTGGGAAAAGACGCTGAAATCTTGGCCGTTACTGGTGCGGAACTAGAAAATGCGCTTGAGAAAATAATGCAAGCATCTCCTGATTTGCTGATTGTTTGGGGCGGAGATGGCACGCACGCAATGAGTTTAAAAACAACATCGAGCCTAAAAATTCCTGTTATGCCGCTTCCTGGCGGGACGATGAATCTCCTTCCCAAAAGGGTGTATGGAGATGATTGCCAATGGAAAGATTGTCTTGCTACGCTTGCTCATCCGCACGAGATTGTATCGTTAAGTGCCGGTAGAATTGAAGAACATTTCTTTTATATTGCTGCGAATGTGGGCCCTTTGAGTGAACTTTCTGCTGCTCGAGAGTGCATTCGGGAGGGAGAAATTGTTGAAGCTGTGAAGAGTTTGATAGAAAGTGATGTCGGAAATTTTGAAGAAGGTTTCACTCTTCGTAACAAAAATTTGGATTTTGTGACTAAAGCAAATGCTTTTGGTGTGTTTGTACCAAAAAGTGCTGGTGACCTGTTTCAGGTGATCAGTGTAGATCCTGATAATTTTATCGACGCTGCGGCGACTGGAATAACCGCTTGGGTTAATGGCGTTCGTGATGCTGTTGGAACGCATGTTCATTCTCTAAAAAAGGGTAGCTTCAAATCAGAGGATGGAAACCCAATATCTGCAAATATTGATGGTGAACTCGTAGAATTACCGTCAGGTTTTGAATTTGATCTTCAGAGGGATGCCGGATTTGTTATGCGGAGATCAAAATGACAGTTTTAGTCCATATGGCAGATTTGCATCTAGGTACTGAAGATGTGCGTGCGATGGAAATTGCCAGTCGAGAGATTAAGCAGTTAAATCCAGATGCGATAATTGTTGCGGGAGATTTAACTCAGTCTGGAAAAAAGAGCGAATTCATACTTGCATCTGAATGGTTGTCGCAATTTTTGATACCAAAAACAATTGTACCGGGAAATCACGACACACCTTTGATAAATATGTTTTCACGCGTTGTACGTCCATTTGGACGTTTTGATAGATTGTTCGCGCGGCATTCCAATCTACAAATTGATGATACTCATATTGCTGGATTGAACACAGCGAGAGGTTGGCAAGTTCGGTCCAACTGGGCGGAAGGTTCTGTGAACTCAGAAGATTTGAATGAAATTCTAGATTTGCAGAAAGTTGCAGATCAAAAATTGAATATCATTGCATGTCATCATCCGTTTCTACCTATTCCTCATGTGCCGATGCGAACGCGGACAATTCGGGGTAGAAAATCCAGTGAAAAGATAGCTGCTCGAAACGGCAGGAGTTTGATGCTTTACGGGCATGTTCACACACCAGCTGCGCACCGATTTGAACATGGCGATGGACATTATTATGGCGTCACTTGCGGGACGCTTTCTACGCGCACGCGCAATGCGCCTCCAAGTTTTAACATTATCAATATCTCTGATGCTGAGGTCGAGGTGCAAGCCATTTCAATTGATGAACTTAAAGTGAGTTCACATCAATTAATTCGGTTTTCTTTGGAACCTTAAATCGCGTCAGCCGTTAATTATACAGGATACTAAAGAGGAGAAATATTATGAATATCAAGACTCTTTCAATTTCAGTTGCCGCTGTTGGTTTGCTAGCAGCGTGTGGTGACAATGATGGGACTATGGAGAATTACGGTGAAAAACTAGATTCTCAAATCGAAGATACCAAGTCTGAAATCGACGAAAAAATGGACGAACTAAATGATGCTGGTGATGATCTGCAGGACAATGCAGAAGAAGCCGCTGATGAGGTTGCGTCAGAATTTGATGAAGTTGGTGATGAGCTCGAAGAGCAGATCGACGACAATAACAAATAGAGGGTATTATGACAAACACAGTATTGAAAGTTGCTAATTCTGAGTTCGATAGAAATACCGGAATTAGTGATGAAAATAGAGAAAAACTAGCTGAAGCGTTGGGTGTTGTACTATCCGATACCTTCATGTTGTTTATAAAAACACAGGGCGTGCACTGGAATGTGACGGGGCCAGCTTTTGTAAGCATCCATGAGCTAACCGAAGCTCAGTATGGAAACTTATACGAAGCAATTGATGAAATTGCAGAACGTATTCGTGCATTGGGTTTCAAGGCACCAGCGAGTTACGCAAAATATGGTGAGCTTTCTGCCATCGAAAGCGAAGATGAGAACAAAAGTGCTGATGAGATGCTAGAAATGCTAGCAAGAGATCATGAGACCACGATCACTAATATGCGCGCTGCCATTGAGTGGTGTGAAGGTAAAAAGGATTATGTCACAGCAGACATGATTATTGCCCGCATGGCATGGCATGAGCAGGCTGTTTGGATGTTAAAGTCCATACGTCAGAGCTAGTATTATCTGCATAAACATTAAACCAGTCGGTC
The DNA here is from genome assembly GCF_000023785.1 of Hirschia baltica ATCC 49814. NCBI lineage: Bacteria > Pseudomonadati > Pseudomonadota > Alphaproteobacteria > Hyphomonadales > Hyphomonadaceae > Hirschia > Hirschia baltica. The sequence goes on along the minus strand of NC_012982.1, from coordinate 2,188,958 downwards.
TGGTTTTATGATCCAATATAAAAACCCCAACATAGCGCAAAGCCATGTTGGGGTTTTTGTGTCTGGTCTTTTCTGATGAACACGTAAGACCTAAGATCATACGCTGATGGGCGCATCCAAGATATTCAAGCCTTATGTTTATGTGTATAAAACAAGACTTAGTTGTTGCTAAGATTATAAAGCAGGCTCTGTGTCTGGGACTGAATTAGATCTTAGATGAATCTTGATCTTGCACAGTTACGCGTACTAGAAATCCGTCTTTAGTCGCTTCCTCCTCAAAACTGCCGCCCATCTGTCTTGCGAATGCGAGCATTAGTTTTTGTCCTAGACCTGTGCCAGAAGGTGTTGTGTTTTTATCTATTTCGCTACCAATACCATTATCTTCGATTTGAAGGGTAAGACCTGTTTTTCCAATGTGTTTGAGCGCAATATGGATTTTGCCTCCTTTACTATCAAAAGCATATTTCATGCTGTTTGTGATGGCTTCTACAATAAGGAGAGCCAAAGGGATGGCGTCATCTGAATTTCTGGTGAAACTGTCAATGTCACTGGTTATAGTTACATTTGCGGTGTTCGCGCCCAAAGCTTCTTGAAGGTGGGAGATCAATCCGGTTAAAAACGGATGTAAGTCTACATCTGACAAGCGTTCATTCTGATAGAGGGTTTGGTGCACTATGGAGAGAGCATCAATACGGTGGCGTGCAGCCTTAAGTGCCTCTTTAGCGCTATTTTCTTTGACCTGCCGGCTCTGTAGATTCAAGTAGCTTGTCACAATCTGTAGATTGTTTTTCACACGATGATGAATTTCTTTAACAGCGGCATCTCTTGTTTCAATAGCCTGTTTCAGAGATTCATCTCGGACTGATATTTTACGGGCCATCGCTTCCATTGAAATGGCAAGATCTTCCAATTCACTTGGTGCCTGTTCGAAGCGGGTCGCTTCCATATCGTAAGCTCCGCGACCATAGGCGAGGGCTAGAGCGCGCAACCGTGTGAGCCAACGCAATAAAATTCGGTCTAACGCCAACCATGTGACAAGAAGAGTCAGTGAGAATGCCATTAAGGGGATACCGATTATAGCGGCCGGCCTTAATGTAAACTGACTTAATAATCCAGGAGAGGGGGCAGAAATGATCGCATATAGATTTTGACCTCCTAGCTTGGTTACGACAATGTCCAAGCCTTCGATGAAGGTGTCATCTTTGAAGAGCAAACTTTGAGCTTCGGTTTCGTCAATGGCTTCTTGCCACTCTTCGCGTATTTCCTTGAAGCGTGTGGAGCCGAAAATTTGGCCATTATTATCAAAAACACCGATATCCGTGTCTTTTGGTAGGGATGTGTTTTCAATGAGATTTACAATGGCAGTCGTGTTGAGACCAAAAGTTGAAGCCCCGATAAAATTGTTTTCTTCATCTCGACTCGCGAGTAATATAGAAAATAACCAGTCCTTACTTTCACTTCCCCAGAAAGCTTCCGTTCTTAAAACGCCTGAATTGTGCTGAACTTCGTCAATCCAGTTTGTGTCATATACTTCAAATCCAGGTTTGCCTCTAGCGTTACATAAGGCTTTCCCGTCAGCGTCAAACTGAACGACATTTGAAACAAGTGATGTGCCAATTATCACCTTTTCAAATGTCTTCTCACATTGGTTTTTTTCTATCTCTGGCTGGAATACAAGAAGTAATGATTCAGCCTGTTTGATAGCTTGCTCGACACTATCAGTAGCGCGATCAGAGATGGTAACCAATTCTGATATTCTAGCTTTTTTTGCATTATTTGTATCAAACAATGTCTGCACAAGAGCGATGAGCAAAATTGGAGATAAAGCCAATGAAAGAATGAATAATATTTTTACGCGTATTGAGCGCTTTAATTCATCAGTTTGTGCTAGTTGGCTGTGCGGCATTTATAAGCTCATCTGCTTGATTTACGATTTCTTCAAATGCTTTAGAGCCATTTAGTTTATCATCATCGGTATAGCTGGCACTATTAGATTCAATAATTTCGATTAATGCGATGCGCCCTCGGCTAACACGGCTTTTGATAGTTCCTGTCGCACAATTACAGATTTCAGCAGCTTCTTCATATGATAATCCACCAGCGCCGACGAGAATAATGGCTTCGCGTTGATCATCTGGGAGGCATTGCATCGCATTGCGCAGAGTTAGCAATTCCATGTTATCTTCAGGATTGTCGGCGGAAGGAATAGTTTGTTCGGCAACTTCGCTATCTAGCGGCTGCGAGCGCCAATCACGGCGTTTGTCAGAATAGAATTGATTGCGTAAAATCGTGAACACCCATGCTTTTAGATTTGAGCCCGCTTCAAAGCGATCTCTTGCTTTCCAAGCTTTCAGCATGGCTTCTTGCGCCAGATCATCACTTGCAGCGGCATTACGTGTTAGGTTGCGTGCGAATGCGCGCAAATGGGGGATGAGTGATGCAAGTTCTTTCTTGAACTCTGCATCAGATAAGTTCGCTATGGAACTAGTCATTATTATGCTCATCCTTTGCGTTATCTATGGATTCTAAAAGGGATAGAAAATCATCGGGGATATCTTCCTCAACGACTTCATCATACATACGCTTAAGTCTTGCGCCGATTTTTTTTTGCCTGACTTCTTCTTCGTTAGTGAGGCCCGGTTTTTCGTTTTCGGATTTTTTCATATTACCTACCGTTTCAGGTGACTTTGTATTCACTGTTATGAGTTGAACGTGTGATTTTGAAAATAGTTCCAAAAAAATATCAAAAATATGGAACTATTTTTTTTCTGGTGCGTATAATTACCAAAGCATAAGCAAAAAGAGAGTTTTGAATATGAGCTTTACCAATGATTTCGGACCGCATTTGCCGTTTCTTAGACGGTATGCACGCGCACTGACCGGATCTCAAACAAGCGGCGACGCTTACATTAAAGCATCTCTTATGGCGCTCGCGGGTGATCCCAGCCAGGTAGGGGAATATACAAACGCAAAATTGGCACTGTATAAGTATTTCCATGTCATATGGTCAGAAACAGGTGCCAAGCTTCAGGGGGATGATGAACTTGCATCAGATACGCCTGATTTGAAACTTCAGGCTCTTGCGCCCGTTGAACGTCAAGCCTTTTTGTTGACGGCCGTAGAAGGTTTCTCGGTTGATGAAGCAGCAATCATATTAGGTGCAACTGGGGATGAAATCTCATCTCTCATACATGCGGCTCAAGCCTCTATTGAGGCTGGCCTTAAAACGTCGGTTATGATTGTGGAAGATGAACCGATCATCGCAGCTGATATTGAAAGCCTCGTAGAAAGCATGGGGCATGAAGTAACCGGAATTGCAACAACGCGTAGTGAAGCTATTGAGCTTGCTAAAAAGCAAACACCCGGCCTTATTTTGTGTGATATCCAGCTAGCTGATGACTCTTCTGGAATTGATGCTGTTCATGATATTTTGGGTGAAATTGATGTGCCAGTTATTTTTGTAACGGCATTCCCAGAACGATTGCTCACTGGTGAGAAACCAGAACCAACTTATCTTGTGTCGAAACCATTTCAGGAAAATACGCTTATCGCGACGATTGGACAGGCGTTGTTTTTTCACCCTGCAAATAAGCAAAACTAAACACAATAGAGTGGAACAAAATTGCGGCTCAATCGTTGATAGAGCATGCAAAATGATAAACCATTCCGTTCTGTCTTAGATGACATAGAAAACAAGTCAGATAAATCTGACACAAACCTGAAAAGCCTCATTGAGGCTTTTGGGGCAAAGAGTTTCGGGCCGGTTTTAACCTTGATTGGTTTGCTGGCCCTTTCTCCGTTTGGAGCTATTCCTGGTGTTCCTGTTGGGCTGGCGATTGTTACCATTTTAATTGCTGGTCAAATAATTTTAGGACGGGACCATTTGTGGCTACCTGATTTTATCAATTCTATGAAATTGAAAGCAGGTACAATAAATAAAGCCGATAAGAAAATTGGAAGAATACCTGACTTCCTTGATAGTTTATTGCAACCGCGTTTGAAGTGGGCCGTCGGTAATACGGCTGTGAAACTAGCTGCGGCTTTTTGTATTTTACTATCACTACTCATGATCCCCCTTGAAATTGTTCCGTTCGCAGTCGCGATTCCGGCTGCTGGTCTCGTTCTAATTGGACTGGCTTTGGTCGCGTCAGATGGAGTTTTCATGTTGGGAGGCTTTTTCGTCGGGATAATGAGCCTGTTAAGTGTGTCTCTTCTTATTTTTTAAATAAATATTGGAACCGTTTACTGATTAGATCGTTTAGTTAGTAGTTAACAATCAAGCAAAAGGAAATAGATATGTCAGTCACTAAAATGAAAGATAAAGTCATGTCAGAAGTAAAAGATGAAAAATCTCTTGACCCATACTTATCTGAGTTGAGTTCGGATGTTTCTTCTTTGCGGGATGACTTCGCTAAACTTGTTTCTCACATTGGTGATCTAGCTTCAGCATCATCTGAGAATGTTGGTGAAAAGGGTGAGCAATTGTTTAACCATGCACGTGAAGGTGTTGAAACAGCCTCAGAAGATGTGAAAGGTCGCGTCAGACAGCGCCCACTAACAGCCATTGCTCTAGCCGCTGGTGCCGGTGCTCTTATAGCTGCGCTTAGCAGGAAATAATAATGATGGATCAAGCAAAGAAACGCTTGCTCGCTGCAGCCTTCGGAGCCTTGTTTGGCTTCGTCGGTTTATGCGGATTGTTAGCCGCCAGCATCATAGCCTTGCAGGTTTATGTCGGACTGTTGCCTGCTAGTTTGATCGTAAGCGCAATTTGTTTGTCCATAAGTTTTGGCGGCCTTTATCTGTTCCTCCAACCGAGCAAGTCTTCTGAAGAAGAAATGAGCGATATTGAGGAAGAGGCTGCGGACCTTCTGGCCGACTTACCTGTTGATGCTGCAAAGAGCATGATCCGTAAACACCCAATCGCAATGACTTCGATCGCGGTGCTTGCCGGTTATTCTTTGGTCACCAACCCTTCGGGTACAACACGCCACCTTCAACGCATTTTGATGGGGCTTATTTAAAAATAGCATGAATAAGGATGATATCATGAACACGACAATCAAAACATGTTTGCTAGCTGCATTTACATTGGCTTTGACAACAGCCTGCAACACCGTCGAAGGTGTTGGTAAAGATGTTGAAGCAGTTGGAGAGAAAGTCTCTGAAACGGCTGATGCAAACAAGCCGGAATAAATGATAATATTTATTGTTTAAAAGGTCTCTTCCATGCGGAAGAGACCTTTTTTTGTGGAACTAAAAGCGACTTAATTCGTTCTAATTGTTATAGATTTTTAATTAGGACGCTGTCACATGTTAAGTGCATTTCCCGTATATTGTCGTACACCAAAACCTGAAACTCTTTTGAAAGAGTTTAGAGCACCTTTGGATTTTCTGGGAGTCTTTGGGGCAATTGATGAATTAAAAAATCTTCGGTCTGGGGATGGGCGTAAAATTATGCTTCTGCCTGGCTATACTGTCGGGCCAGCTTATTTAGCGCCTCTTGAAAAATATCTAAATTGGAAAGGGTATGACGCATTTGAGTGGGGCTTAGGGCGCAATGATGGTGATTTTGATAGCTATGCATGTGTCATCGGCGAAAACTTAAAGCGCGAATTCTACGAAGATGGTCAAAAAATCACTTTGGTCGGTCACAGTTTAGGTGGTGCGATAGCGCGGGAAGTCGCGCGTCAGCACGGAGAATATGTTCAAGAGGTTATTACCCTTGGAACCCCAATTGTTGGAGGGGCTAAATATACTATTTTGGCTGAGCAATATGCTGCGACACATGGCATTAATATCGAAGAACTTGAAGAAGAAGTACACCGTAGAAATAGTGAGGGCATTAGATGTCCAATTACAGCAATCTATAGTCGTGAAGATGGCTTTATTGATTGGAGAGCGGCACGCGATATTTACAATGCACAGGCTCGCAATATTGAAGTGACATCATCACACATGGGAATGCCATTAAGTGCCCCGGTTTGGAAAGAGATATCTAACGCTCTGACGCGCAATACGCCCAATAAAAGAAGTCAGAATTTGTTGAATTAGATTGCAACTAAAACTGCTCTGACACGTTTAATTTATATAGCAACCATGGAGGATATTGAAGATGATTAACAACACAATTGACACACTGAATGATGTAACAAAAATGTTGATCGACAGCCAAAAAGGTTACGAAAAGTCAGCCGACATTGTTTCAGATAAAGTGTTTTATAAAACCGAGTTTGAGCGCCGCGCAAAACAGCGAGGTAACTTAGTGTTGGAATTTCAGGCAGAAGTTCAGCGTCTTGGCGGTGATTTTGAGACAAAAGGTGGAGTAGTAGGTGCAATGCATCGTGCTGGTACAGATATTTCTAGCCTGTTTCAGGATAATGAAAAAGCTGCATTAGAGGCGATTGATGATGGTGAAGAAAAGCTCTTTGATACGATTAAGTCAAAAATCAAAGATGATGAGCTGACACCATCTGCGATACAGCTTTTAAACAAAGCTATGTTGTCTGCACGTGAAGGTGAGGCTTTTGCTGACCGATGGTCAGAGAATGCATAGCATCTATTAAATATAGACATTGAATAGACGGATATTAGCCGCCCTCAGGGGCGGCTTTTATTTTGTTGCGAAAAAAAGCAACTTTCTTGGGAACCCGACTGATTGTCAGACGTTAATCAAACGTAAACAAACAGTCAGGAAATCCAATGTTTTCGTGGTCCAAACAAAAATTTACAATTCTCGCCGTGGTTTCTAGTTTAGCTGGAGCGCAATTTGCGTCAGCTGAAATTCAAATGGCCGATCAATGTGTAGATCCAGAAAACATCATTCCTGTCGTGTTTGATGATGGGAGCTTGTCAGGGCGATACGCGATACCTGATAGTCGCGGACAGGGAGATTTTTCTTCTGCTTGGATCGTATCGGAAAAAGAACTAGATGCCATTCCTGTTTGCGGTGAAGTTGAGTCGGAGGATGTTAAATACACTCCAGCAACATATGAAGATATTCCTGAACCAGCGGATACGACTGACCAAAGCCAGCTATTGTTTTGATAGTTTTTTTGCCTACCGTATATATTTACAAATTATTGTAAATTTTTCTGTGTGAAGGTTTCAAATAAAGCTTGTCGCTTACCGGTGAAGCCTTAACAGTCAGAAAAACGGCTAATAGCAAGAAGACCACTATGCCTCATACACCTTCAATTGAGCCACTTTATGCCTTTGATGTCTATAAGGACGGGCGGGTTCATAAATTATCAAACGATGAGCTTTCATCCCCGAGAGATAAAAGTCTTTCTTATCGTTGGGTACATTTAAATTTAGAAGATACCGGCATTCGAAAATGGATAAGTGACAATGTCGACGAAATAGCATCTCTTTCGCTTACCTTAGAAGATACGCGTCCACGTGCAGTTCAGCATCAAAATGGTGTATTGTTGAATCTCAGGGGGGTGAACCTGAATCCCGCTTCCGATCCTGAGGATATGGTCTCCATTCGAATGTGGATTGAAGACGGGTTTATTGTTTCTGTTCGGGCGCGGCGGCTCATGGCGGTAGTGGGAATTCGAGAATCCATTGAGGCAGGCAATCCACCACGAAATGTCGGTGAGTTTTTGACAGAGCTTTCAGCTCAACTGATTTCTAGAATGGATCCTATTATCAGCGGTCTTAGCGATAAAGTTGATGAATTAGAGGAGATCAGCCTTGAAAGAACTGATGGGCTGCGATCCGAATTAGCACATTTGCGCCGTACAACGATTATGTTGAGGCGCTATATCGGACCACAAAGAGAAGCTATCAGCCACCTTGGTGTTACGAATACGGCGTTTTTTACGGATGAAGGAAATCACATTCTGCGAGAAGTGGTTGATCGTATAACGCGGATGGTTGAAGAGATGGATGCAGTGCGTGAGCGTAGTGCGATTCTATATGATCAATTGTCTGATCAGCGAGCTGAAGAAATGAACCGGAATATGCTGGTGCTCTCAGTGGTAGCAGCTATTTTCTTGCCCCTTGGGTTTTTGACGGGGTTGTTGGGGGTAAATATCGCAGGCATTCCTGGGGCGGATTACCCGCTAGCTTTTGGTCTGTTTTGCGTTGCTCTCTTAATGATTTCATTGGGCCTCTTGTGGTGGTTTCGTAAAAAGAAGTGGATATAAGACTGTATGCGTTTTTTGTTGATATTGCTTGCAGCGACATTTTTTAGTTGCGCCTCTTTTGCTCAAATCGACCAAGCGTCGCTTGATAGTATTGATGCGCGTGCTAAACGGCTAAATACAATTTCTGTGGATTTGCAAACCGAGAATCCAGATCTGCTTTCTCTTCGCGACCTTATTCGAGACTTAAAACGCGAAGCAGAAAATCAGACGGCACCTTTTAGAACCAAACTCGCTGAAGTTACGTCCGATCTAGAAAGATTGGGGCCAGCACCAGCTGATGATATGCCTACTGAGGCGTCTGATATTTCAGAAGAACGCATTAGATTGAATACTGAGCTATCCCAGCTGAATGGTATTTTGCGTAAATCAGATTTGAACATGGCTGAAGCCGATAGATTGCTTCAGGAAATTTCTAAAACTCGAAGAGATCAATTTTCATCTAATATTTTCGAGCAGGATGAAACCATTCTGAACCCGACATTATGGAAAGAAACATTTGGCGCGGTACAAGAAGATGCGGCTGCATTAAATAACGGGTTTAGAAGCTGGAGCACGGCCCAACTTGAAAAAGGTCAGGGACTAACGACTTTGCTCGTGCTTGGCTTTTCAGTACTGGTTATGTTGGTGTGCTTTTTGCCGCTACGAAAACAATTGCGCAATTTTATATCTAAGCGACTGGAAGGGGTAGAACCACATGGTTCCCGCAAAGTGCTTGTGTTGGCGGCTTATACTTTAGCACGAATGCTTCCTGCTCTTATTGGTGGCTGGATATTTTATCAAACATTGCATTCACTAAATGCAATTCCATCTGCTGCAAATACTCTATCTCAGACAATATGGTTGGGGTTTGTTGGTCTTGTGATGGTGGATGGTGCTGCAACAGGAATTATCGCACCTTACGCGCCTAATTGGCGGATTTCATCACTGAAAGATGTCTCTGCTTTCAAGTTACGGGCATTAGTGTTCATTGCGGCCTTCACCATTATTTTTGAACGCATCCTAATTGAAGGCATGCATTTATCGGGTGGGTTAGGAAGTGTGCACACGCTTCTGACGAGTATCACAACTATTATATTGGCTGTGATTTTGTATTTGCTTTGCCAATCTTCTCTTTGGACGAATAAAGCAAGAGCTCTCGATGAACCAATTGAGAAACCATGGCCGCGTACTCGTTTTGTTGGGAAGATGTTGGCGATTGCATCTGTCTTGATGGTGTTGAGTGGGTATGTGAATTTTGGACATTACCTCACAACAAGCACATTCTACCTTGCAGCGCTGGCTGCTGTTACATGGGTTGTGCGCTCTCTGTTTAGGGAAATCGTGCGATTGTTTGATGTGCGATTTACCAATCCTGACAATGCAGAAAGTGAACACGATAGTGTGCTGTTTTATTGGATCGGGTTTGGAATTGATGCTGTTTCGGTTTTGCTGTTTATTCCTCCGGCATTGTTGTTACTTGGTGCCGAATGGGCAGATGTGCGCGATGGCATAAGCGATGCGTTTGTTGGTATTCAAGTTGGAAGTTTCAATTTTTCGATTTTAAAAATTCTAACTGCCATTGCGCTCTTCTTGGTCGTTTTGTCTTTGACGCGTATGTTGCAACGTACTGCTGAAACACGCGTTTTCCCTCAGTCTCGTATCGATTCTGGTGTTCAAAATTCTTTAAAAACACTGATTGGATATGTTGGTTTAACGATAGCATTGCTTTTGGCGATTAGCGCTGTTGGGTTTAATCTGGCAAATCTAGCTATTATTGCTGGTGCGCTGTCTATTGGTATCGGTTTTGGACTTCAAAGTATTGTCAGCAATTTCGTATCTGGCCTTATTCTTCTATTTGAGCGTCCAATTAAAGTTGGTGACTGGATTGTTACCACTTCAGGGGAAGGGTTTGTCCAGAAGATCAGCGTGAGGTCCACTGAGATTGAGACCTTCGATAAAGCAACAGTTATTATCCCCAATTCAGAACTGATATCGGGGGCTGTTACCAATTGGACCCATAAGGATAAAATTGGCCGGGTCATCATTAATGTCGGTGTGTCTTATGATGCGGACCCTGAAGAAGTCATCGCGCTATTGGGCACTATTGCAGATGAACATCCGCAAATTCTAAGTTATCCTGTTCCTATGATATATTTTGCCGATTTTGCAGATAGCTCACTTAATTTTGAATTTCGAGGATTTATCAGCGATATCAAAACGGGATTGAAAATCAGGTCTGAGCTTCGGGTTGCGATATTCAAAAAGCTGAAAGAAGCTGGTATTGAAATCCCATTCCCGCAACGGGATTTACATATCAAAACAGATAAGGGTGCTTAAGATAGACCTTCCTAATCATCTTTATTGCGTTGGTTTAAAAAGTCACCCTGAAGTTGGTACATTCGAAGGGCATCCTGATAGGCGCCGTCAACAAAGAATTCTTTGATGAGATGACCTTCTTCTATGAAGCCTGTGCTTTTGTAGATGTGAAGTGCACCTTCATTTTCTGTAGAGACTATGAGGTAGACTTTGTTCAAGTTGAGGATGCAGAAAGCGTAATCCAGAGCCAGTCGAGTGATTTGTCTTCCAAAACCTTCACCTTGATGACTAGGGGCAACAATGATTTGAAACTCTGCGCGGCGGTGTATGTAGTTTATTTCCACAAGCTCAACCAGACCTAGCATGTCTCCTGCTTCATCTTCTGCGATGAAACGGCGTTCTGAGAGGTCGTGTATGTGTTTTAGATAAAGTTCTTCAAGTTCGACAAATGATTCATAAGGTTCTTCAAACCAATAATTCATAACGCGCCGATTATTGTTTAGCTTGTGGACGAATTGCAGGTCACTTTTCTCTAATGCCCGTAGAGTCACAATTGTTTCAGTCATGGCTTTGGGTCTCCAAAGGAAAATATTGAGCTAAGCACCAAGTAATTGGGGCATGAAAAAAGCTGCTAGACTTAGCACCAAAAAGAAGCCCGCCATGTCGGTCACTGTTGTGAGAAGGGGGCCACTTGCAACTGCTGGATCTTGTCCGAAACGTTTCAGGAGGATAGGTACGATACCCCCAATGGATACAGCAATTACTGTATTGATTGCGAGTGCCAGTCCGATCACAAGGCCTAAATAAGCATTGCCTTTCCATATCCAGGCGACCATGCCTATGAGGAGGCCAAGAACGATACCGTTCACGATGCCTATGGAGGCTTCCTTTAACCAAACGCGAAAAACGTCCCTAGAGGTAACGAGGCCTAGAGTTAGCTCGCGCATGCTTACACCAACCGCCTGATTTCCTGAACAACCACTCATATCCGATACCATGGGTAGAAAGATAGCTATCGCGATGACAGCGGCTAGGGTCTCTTCATAAGCTGAAATAACACTTGCAGCGATAATGTTCAAAACGATGTTTGCAGATAGCCAAGAAAGGCGTCTTCTGGAGCGAAGAAGAAGCGGCATTGAGCGCAATTCATCCCCGACAATACCTTGGCGTTTTAGGCTTTGCATTTCTGAACGTTCATGCAGCGCTTCTTCAACGGCACTGCGGGAGACGACACCTGCAAGTGAGCCATCTGCCTCGACAACGGGTAGACCTAGAAATGAATGCTTATCAAAAAGGTCGACGAGATCATCTAGAGGCGTTGATACGAGGACAGTTACAGCTGGCACCATTATCGAGGACAGAGATGCCGATCGTCGAGATGTAATCAGGCTCCTCAGCGAGACCACACCTATAGGTTTGTTGTCTTCATCAATGACATATGGATGCTGGCCGCGTAATCGTTCGTCTTCTTCTTCCTCTGACGCGAGCTGCAGCAGAACTTGAGAAATTGAATCGCTCTGTCTAAAGGTGAAAACCTCAGCAATCATAAGACCGCCGGCAGTGTCATCATCATAGGCCGCCAATCGCCGAACATCTTGCGCATGTTCTGAGGTCATTTCGGCAAGGATTGCTTCAGCTTCTTCCTGATCCATTTCACCGATCACATCGGCTTGAAGGTCAGACCCAAGAGTATCCATAATCTCGGCGGCTTTGTCGGCCTCTAGGCGTTCGACAAGATCCACCGCAACTTCATTGGGTGCTTCTTCAACTAATTCTGCCGCAATTTCTGACGGCAGTATGGTGATTAGATGATCGCGTTCTTTTGCTGAAAGTTGAGTGACTGCTCTAAGGCTTTCACTTGCAGATAAGAGATCAAAAAACGCGATCAGACCGTCTAGGTCTTCATCCGTTAGAAGTGATCGCAATGACCGCTCAGGAATATTTGGTAGTGTGGAGTTTGGTTCTTCTTCCTGAAGGGGTAGGGTCATTTTGTGTTCCCAATTGAGTTTTGAGGATCGGTTGAGCTTGGAAGATAGGGTATCCTATGGCGCATGACGTTAAGAAGCCAAGCCATGACAGCAAGGTTTGGCGTCTAGATAGCGGGATAAAACCAAGAATTTTGGTTTTTGAGGTATTTTGTTTGAATTTGCGTGCTAGAAATTTTGAGATTTGGTTCGGATCGCAGTATTAATGATCGGCGCATGAATTTCGATATGTTCGATCATTTTTGCCGCGACATCTTTCTTGGAAGTTTTTTCAATTCCTTCTAGACCTGGAGATGAATTGACCTCAAGAATTTTGGGTCCGGTATCTGATCTAAGAAGATCTACACCAGCAACAGAAAGGCCCATAACTTTCGTTGCTTTGATGGCAACTTTTCGCTCTTCAGGCGTAAGTTTAACCACATGAGCTGATCCGCCTCTGTGAAGGTTGGAACGAAATTCTCCGTCAGCACCTTGTCTTTTTATCGCTCCAACAACTTTATTGCCTACAACAAAACATCTAATGTCAGCACCACCAGCTTCTTTGACAAATTCTTGAACCAAGAAGTTTGCTTCAAGACCACGAAATGCATCCACCAAGCTTTCAGCGGCCTTGTTCGTTTCAGCAAGAACAACGCCTTTGCCTTGTGTCGATTCAAGTAATTTCACGACTACTGCGCTATTTCCCGCCAATGAGATTAAATCTTTGGTGTCTTTTGGGCTGGAGGCAAAAGCTGTTGCTGGCATTCCCAAACGATGCCGCGCGAGGAGTTGGTGGGCGTATAATTTGTCTCGCGAAGCACCGATGGCTTGAGCCGAGTTTAGGCAATACGCACCCATCATTTCAAATTGGCGTAAAACAGCCATTCCATAAAATGTCATGCTTGCCCCAATGCGCGGGATGACTGCATCATATTGAGGTAGAGCTTTGCCGTCATAGTGCACTTCAGGCTGTGTTGCATTTATGGCCATATAACAGCGACGCGTGTCGACCATTTCTAACACATGCCCGCGCTCTTCTGCGACTTGTTTTAAACGTTGGCTCGAATAATTGTTTGGTTCACGTGTCAGCAATACAATACGGAGCGGACGTTTTGTGGCCTTGCGACGCGGAAAGCCTTTGTACAAATCATAGGATAAGACTGGCTGTAAGCAGCTTTCAGTTGGAAGAACCATCATTTCTTCGGTCACTGAGGTACGTCCAAATAGCATACGGTATGCCATTGTCTCTCTATTGGTGAGAGTAACCTGAATAGGCCATTTTTCTGAACCAAATTGGACTGTTGTGAAGATAACATACCGAAGTTCGGTTTCTCCATTTGAAGACGTGACTTCACGTCTGTCCACCACAGGAGCAGCACAAACAACTTCAAGGTCTGGATCATCTGGATTTGGTCGCAGCGTAAATCTGATTTGAGGTTTATCTATTGGGCCAAATGGTTCGAGCGCGGTGGCGTGTAAGGCTGAGGTTTTGGCCCCTGTGTCGACCTTCGCGCGGATTGCCGGAAGGCCCAGATCTGGCAGGCTTAGCCATTCTTCCCAACCAAGCTTCAAAGGAGTGTTGCTCATGTTGAGACCTCGTATTCAAATCAATCGAATTTTTAACCAAAAACTATCTGGTATTTAGGGAGTGTGTAGTGGAAGTGAATGTAGAATGCTACGCCTTTTTTAAAAGGCTTGAATGAACGATAGTTCTTGTGTTGTGCACAGGTATAGGAAAGCTTACATACTTCATTGTTTCTGTTGAAAAAGTTGAATTTATTTCTCGCTTCCTGTGATTTTTCCTGTGACGTATTGTATGGTGCTGAAAAAATATGAGGGGAGGTAAACTGATGGGGCGGCAAAAAAATACTCATGCTTTGCATGCGAGCCTGAAGAATGGTGGCGGTTTGTGGGGCGGATTGTTTCTTGCAATCGCCATACAGTTTATAGAACGCCCGGAAAACTTATCGCATAACGCTTGGGTTGTCGTTTCACTTGCTGCATTGATGGCGGTTTGGTGGGTCACTGAAGCCGTACCTATTGGCATAACATCACTATTGCCTCTGGTGATAATGCCAAGTTTTGGTGTGTTGTCTATTAAAGAGGTCGCGGTTCCTTATTCTAGTCCTGTTGTAATATTGTTGTTGGGTGGTTTTATTGCCGCAAAATCCATTGAGAAGTGGAATTTGCATACCCGTTTAGCGCTCAATATTGTTGTTCGAGTTGGGGCACATCCCAAAGCAATGGTAGCTGGTTTTATGCTGTCTTCGGCTTTGCTCTCAATGTGGATATCCAATACCGCAACCACGATAATGTTAGCTCCCATCGGTGTATCTGTTGCTTATGCGATAACTGGAAAAAAGCAGATAAATAACCCTCTCACTGTCGCAATATTATTGGCAATTGCCTATGGCGCTTCGATTGGTGGTTTGGGAACACCCATAGGAACCCCTACCAATCTGATCGTTCTTGGGTATTTGCATGAATATGCGGGCACTACGATTGATTTTGCACAATGGATGTCCATAGGGATTCCTGTGGTTTGTGTGATGTTACCAGCGGCATGGTTTGTGTTGACACATTGGGGCACGCATATTGAATCTGAAACAGGTGATGAAGGGCGATCATTTGTTCGAGAAAAACTAAAAAATCTGGGTCAAATATCACAGCCTGAATTGCGCACATTGATTGCTTTTTCTGTTATTGCGTGTGCTTGGATATTCCGGCGATCCTTAAATTCTTTTGAAATATTCGGCGTTACACCTTTTAGCCATGTCACCGATCATATTATTGCAGTCTTTGGTGCAATTTTGATGTTCGTTATTCCGGCAGGTAAAACACAACCGGAAAATACACGGCTTTTAGATTGGCAGACGGCAAAAGATATTCCATGGGATGTTGTATTGCTGTTTGGAGGAGGCCTGAGTTTAGCGCTTGGTATTACGCAATCTGGTTTGGCGGATTGGCTCGCTCACCAAATTGGCGGGCTGACATCTGCACCTAGTTTGTTCTTAATGATTGTGCTGATCACCGTTGTTATTTTTTCAACGGAAATTGTAAGCAATGTCGCGACAGCCACAGCCGTATTACCTATTTTGGGTGCTATGACTGAAGGTTCAGGTCTTGATCTTTATGTGCTGGCAATACCTGTCGCCATGGCGTCCAGTTGTGCGTTCATGCTGCCTATGGCAACAGGCCCTAATGCGATTGTATTTGGGACTGGACAAGTATCTATGCAGCGAATGGCTATGATTGGCTTCAAGCTTAATTTGTTGGGCATTTGTCTCATTACTTTGGTGTTATTCACGCTTATGCCAATTGTTTTCTCTTAGGTTGATTCAATGCATTAATCTGGCTCGCTTTGTTGACGCATTTGGTCTAAGAAAAGTTTGGAATCAGTCTGCGAGGCAATGGCATGACTCAGCAATCAACAAACAATCCTAATAGCAATGACGAACTGACTGGTGAAACTGCCGGAGTGGATGCAGAAACCGTCGATTTGTTTGTCGAACTTGTCGATGCTAATGCGCGTGATGGCTTGATTGTCGCTATGGGTGATTTGCACCCAGCTGATATGGCTGATGTGTTTGAGCAAATGCCGCGCCCAACTTTTCGTCAGGCTGTATCCTTGCTGCGCGATAAATTACCGGCAGATATGATCGCTGAGCTTTCAGAAGATCTACGTTCTGACGCTGTGGATCTGATGTCAGACCGGCATCTCGCAGATGTTTTGGAAAATCTGGACTCTGATGACGCTGCTTTGCTGGCGGCTGATTTGGGGGAAGATCGTCAAGAGCGGGTTTTTGAACAAATCAACGCGAGTGACCGAGCAGCAATTGAAACATCCTTGAATTTTGACGAAGAGACGGCTGGTCGTCTCATGCAGAGAGATTTTGTTGCTGCGCCTGAATTCTGGACCGTCGGACAAGCTATTGATCATATGCGGTCTGCTGATGATTTGCCCGAGCCATTTTTTGAGGTTTATCTCGTTGATCCAGGGTTTCGGTTTGTTGGTGCCGTGCCATTATCCAACCTTATTCGAGCCACGCGTGATACGCCTTTGGCAGAATTAGGTGTTGATATTTCTGCTGCTGTTAAACCCGAAATGGATCAGGAAGACGTTGCTTTCATATTCCAGCAATACAATCTAGCTTCTGCGCCTGTTGTTGATGAAGGTGGACGGCTGACAGGTATGATCACCATTGATGATATGGTTGATGTTATTCAGGATGAAAACAAGGAAGACCTTTTGGCGCTTTCTGGTGTGAATGATGGTGGTTCTTATCAGTCTGTCTGGGATGCGGTGAGATCTCGTGCGCCGTGGCTGGGTGTAAATTTGTTCACGGCCTTTCTTGCCTCTGGTGCAATTTCAGTTTTTGAAGAAACGCTTTCGCAAATTATCGCATTGGCTGTTTTAATGCCGGTTGTGGCAGCTCTTGGAGGGAATGCAGGATCTCAGGCCTTGGCTGTTACGGTTCGCGCAATTGCAGAACGGGATTTGCTCGGGCCGCGTGCAGGACGGGCCGTGCGCAGAGAGTTTCTAACTGCGCTTGTAAATGGCCTTGTTTTTTCCTTTGGTGTTGGCCTTATGGCATTGATCTGGTTTAAGGACCCCCAGCTAAGCGGCGTCATCAGTGTTGCTATGTTTTTCACATTCTTATGGGCAGGACTGGCAGGTGTGTTAGTGCCGCTAGGATTGCAAAAATTAGGTGCTGATCCAGCAGTTGCTTCGTCTGTGTTTGTGTTAACAAGTGTTGATATTGTCGGTTTTTGCGCGTTTCTAGGTTTGGCATCTGCTGTTCTGCTTTAAACTCGCCGCAAAAGAGGCACCCTTATTGCATATCTGTAGCTAGATTGCAGGTATAGTAATAAACTTCAGGCCAAACCAATATGACTTTCTCACTTCGTATTTCTCGTTCGGGGCTAGCACTTATCAAGAGCTTTGAAGGCTTTCGTGAACGTGCAACACGTCTTCCTGACGGACGTTGGGTCGTTGGGTATGGCCATGTAAAATCAGCTAGAGAAGGCGTTCGTGTGTCTCCTGAAGACGCTGAAGCATTGTTGATTTATGACTTGAAGCCGATTGAAGAAGCGTTGGAGGATCTTTTATTCTCACCGCTAAATCAAAACCAGCATGACGCTATTGTTTCATTTGCGTCCAATATTTCGCTTGGCCTATTTCGGGACAGTGAAGTGCTTCGTTTCTTGAATTCTGGTGAACATATTCGTGCCGCTCACGCTATGGAAGTTTGGCGCAAAGCGCGTTTGAATGGTCATGTTTGTGTGGTGGATGCTCTCGTGCGCCGCCGGGCAATTGAAAAAGCTCTATTTCTTGAACATCCAGACGGACGCGCAACAGCAGCGACGCCACTGGTTGCTCCTCAAAAAGATGTGAGTGTTTATGATGTTCAAAAAGAACCCGAAATTGAAACTCAAAGTGACGATATTGAGAATATGACGTCTGCTTTAGAGCAGCTTCTCGCAACAGGTTCACCCATTCCTGAGGCTTCCAATCCTTCAGTCGATTTAAAAGAAAACCTTGAGCCAGATTTCAAATTTAATGGCGAATCGGATTTTTCTGAGGGCGTAATACCTGCAAATAAAGTCACGAATACGGATCAGTTTGATACATCCAATTTAGATGATCAGGAAGTTGTGTTTATTGGAGAAACCGATGAAGAGGTTTTTCATGCAATTGGCGTAGAAGTCGATGACGCTTTACAACAAGCTGAACGTAAATTTGCTGAAGAGGCAAGCGTCGAACAAGATGCTGGCAATGAAGATGGCAATATAAATTCGCTCGAAGAAGAGAAGACTGAGCTGACTTCAATCGCGATGGCTGTAAACAAAGTTGAGCGTTTGATTGCGAATGATGATTTGGCGTTAGATGACACTTTTGAAGATGGCTCTAGCACTCAGGACATTGGCCGTAAGTCGGATTCCTTTGTTGCAAACAAAATGGAAGCTGCAAATGACATCGAGTTGTTGGAAACTGAAGAAAAAGTAGAAACACCAGAACAGGTGATTTCAAGTTTATTGGGTGAGCAGGGTGCAAGAGAGGAAGCGCATGCTGCTAAACTTTCTAGCAAGGCGACAACCCCGAAAGAGGCTGCTGATGCTGTAGCTGCTCGTCTTGCAAATATCTTTCAGCCTGAAATTCAAGCTTTGTCAGAAGAAATCAATGATAAGCCGGTTGAACTGGACAGAGATGCTGCAACTAACCAAGAACCAGAACAGAATGCTTGGAATTTATCAGAAACGCTGACGAGAGATAGCTCAGAACAAGAATTGCCACTTACGCGCTCGGTTGATGATGAAGTCAAGAAAACGACAGATAATGGGTATGGTTATGCGGATACTGCATTGCAGCCAGAAGTCGACATTAGAGATGAAATCGGGAACGAGACTTCACTGACGGACGAGCTATCATATGATGTTGGCAGTGTCGGCGAATACAGTGAAAATAAAGCCGGTAAACGTCTTTGGTTAAGCGCGCTTATCGCGTCTGTTGCCGTTATTATATTTGGCATATTCGATTTTTATAAAAAAGCGCAACCTGGCCAAATTGTAAAACAAAGTGATATTGCTTACGGTCCTTTGATGATCGCTATTGGCGGTGTCATATTCCTTATGGCTGCTTATTTTCTTGTGTCGCGTCGGGGCGCAGAGAAAGATGCCGAGTAATTAATGGCATTGTTCGCTTAAGTCGACGTAATCAATGTGCGTGCGATCGGGCCGTTTAATTGGGTAAGTGCCTTTTTGGTCGCGATATAGCCGCGTTCGACAATGTCATCATAAGCTTTCCAGTCGCGTAATTCCGTATCTTCGATATCAGGCGTGATAAGCACATCCGTATATTGTGAACCATCTTTTGGGTCCACACTGACTGTCGCTGCCCGCATTAAAAGAGCTGCGATTGGCGGAGCCGCTGAGAAGCCATGCTTCATTGTCCATCTAAAAAATCCGGGTGGATTGACAAAATCCTGAGGATTTAAACCTCGGTCTGCTTGGGCAACATCCACGCCAATAATTTTACCTCTGTGTAGTTCTCTCATAACATCTGAAGGGAAGTTATTTAGAACACCCCCATCAACTAAAACTTGTTCACCATCGACAATTGGAGGCAAAATTCCCGGTAGTGCAATTGATGCACGCAATGCCTGACGAAGCAAACCTTCGGTATGAATACGAACAGCGCCATGGGTTAAATTGGTGGAAACCGCATAGAAAGGGATTTCTAATGATTCAATATTGATATCCCCAAAGTGTTCTGCCAGCCTTCCATCAACACGGTGACCTTTTACGAGCCCAACGACTGGAAGTGTGTAGTCTGCTAAGGGGTTTGATTCGACAAAGGCTTTGCGGATACGCCTGTCAATTTCATCATCCGACCAGCCAGACGCGACACAAGCAGCTACCACAGCCCCCATCGAGGTGCCGCCTACAAGATCAATAGGACATTTTGCTTCTCTTAAAGCTCTCACTGCGCCAATGCTGGCATATGCACGTGCACCGCCACCAGACATAACAAGCCCCACAGATCGCCCAGCCATGACACGTGCCAGACGTTTACAATCGTCGTCATTGAGACCATCCCAATGGAATATGCGAGACGCTTTTGCAGCATCTCTCCATTTGGCAGGTTCAGCACCAATTCGTGAATTGCCATGATGAAGCAGAATAATATCAACCAATTTGAACTGACGTGTCGGGCTTTCATCATCAGGCATTAATGGGGACGATGGATGGGCGTCTGCTCTGGCAAGAATCCAAATTCTGTCTGCATAGCGAAGGCTCATACGGAACCAATTGCTGTCGCCGATGGCTGTTTTGAAAATAACGATGTCGTGGCGCGCTTCTAGATCATCAAAATATCTTGAGTCTTTGTCAGCATCGCTTTCATCGACGATTTTGACTTTGAAAGATAGGTTTTCCAGTTCTTTAGCGAGCGCCTTAGCTCTTAAATCAACGTCAATCGTGGGTGATGTCGCCATGAGAGCAAAGACGCGTGGTTCAGCGCGTCTTGGTTGTTTGCGGCGCGATTTTCTGAGGCGCAGTAATAATACGCGCGTGAGGCGTTCCAGCAGTCCCGGATTAGACTTGATGAGCTTCATAAATCCTTGGCGCGTGAGACGAACAAGCTCTGTGTCTCGAAGGGTGTACACATCGTTTTGATGGTTTTCACCGGCAACAAGCGCTATTTCACCAACAGGCTCGCCTGTACGAATATGACCAAGAAATTCGGACCGTCCATCACTCTTGGGGGTAAATGCTCCTAAAGAGCCTGAAATAACAAAATAGATAGCATCGGCGGGCGCACCGGCGGCGAATAATTGCTGACCGCCTGGAACGGAAAAATGAGCCATGTCATTTTCAAGGAGTTTCAGCGTTGATTTGGGCACATCCTGAAGAAAGGGGAGCCCGTCCAATATCGTTTGGCTGAGTTTGTTTTCTCGACTAGGTAACAGGCCCATATTTCACGCTCGTATCAATTTAAGACGGCTCTAACTTTTGAGAGTCTTGTTGTCGAATGAAGTTTACACGACAAACCCAAACAAATTGACACCAAGAATTTCAAATTATTCATCGGCTTTTTTATTAAAGCGAATTAACTGCGCCCAAATGGCACTGGTGGTAATGCTGTTGGCGGGTATAGGGTGCATAAAGATGCATATTCACGAAAGGGAGTCTTCCATGTCCACTTATGAGCATATTGAGCTTGATGTTTCGCGATTGGGCGTTGCGGTTATCCTGATCAACCGTCCTGAGCAGCACAATGCTTTTAATTCGTTGGTTGTCGAAGAGTTGAGTGATGCAATTGATCTTGTATCCAAGACAGTAGAAGTCCGCTTTGTTATTTTCAGGGGAGCGGGAGATGTTTTCTCTGTTGGCGGCGATAAAGAATGGACCAAAGCTGCAATCGACTACACCGAAAAAGAAAACGAAGAAGATGCGCTGGCCATGGCAAATATGCTTCGTAAATTATACGAAATGCCTCAATTGACCTTGGCTATGGTGCATGGTGATGCACGGGGCGGCGGTGTGGGCATTGTCGCTGCTTGTGATATTGCTATTGCCAGTAAAAATGTCGGTTTTAGTTTTCCTGACGTTGCGCGAGGTATTCTACCGGCAACAATTGCGCCTTTTGTCGTTGAAGCTATTGGGCCGCGCTGGGCCAAAGCGTTATTTCTAACTGGTGAAACTTTCGATGGTGATTTCGCGGAACAGATCGGCCTTGTTCAATATGCTGTTGAAGATGAGGCAGAGATGGAAAATCTCGCTGAATATATGGCATCACTCGCATTTAAAGCTGGTCCTTCAGCCCTTGCGAATACAAAAGCTCTCATCTCGCACGTATTAGAAGAACCTATAGATTCTTCATTGATGCATTCAGTTGCACGCTTGAGTGCAAAACAGCGAGCCTCTGCGGAAGGAATAGAAGGTCTGACTGCAGCTGTAGAAGATCGCTCTCCTAGCTGGGCTAAAAGTGAAGACGAATAATTTGCCCATGTGTTGTTATGAAAATCACCTTTTTTGGACGTAATTTCGTGCAAAGGCTGGTGTGGAGAAGAGCTTCTTCGGAAACCTTTCCTTAGGAGCTTTTTTCTATTCTGGGATCAAAATTTCCTGAACCGGTTTGCTGAGAAAGTCGTAAAATGGGGTTGGTGAGTGCATTTTTCTATTTAGCTGGAGCGCAAATCACTCCTATTGAAGCGTTAAATATCGCTTTGCTTGATGCAGAACCTGTTCCTTCTATGCGGGCTGCTTTTCGTGCATCCATATCTAGTTCTGGCGCAGTGCGAGAAATAGAATACGACCCGTTAAAACCATTGAGCCGTCGCTTTCGTATTAGCCGGCGTGTTGGGGTTGATGAAGAATTGGACGCAATTGTAGATGATTGGGCGCGGGAAGTTCAGCCTGATGTGCGTTTGTTTGCTGATGATTTGCGTTCTAGTTTAGGGCAGGGAAATATCGTTCAAACGGCGGATGGCTGGAATGTGCAATTTCAGCACAAGCTTTCAAATAATGACGGTCCGGTAGATGCGTTAGTCTCACAACAAATGGTCGGCGGTTTAAATCTGGATGCGAATACAGGGCTTTTGTCGCGCCTTGAATATTCGATCAATAAGCCATTCAAAACACCAGAAGGTGCGTGGGTGGATAGCTATAGGCAAGTCTATAGCTTTGGTCGATCTGAGCAATGGGGCGTCACTTTTGTCACTGGATATGATCTTTACGCGCGTGGTGGGCGTTTTGGTGTTAAGGGTGAGCGGACATTTTCTGTGAAGGTGACGGATGTTGCGTTTTCTCTCGCTAGCGATGCCAATCAGCAATTAGAGTCAAAACGTATCCCCACAAATTAATCATATGAGGGGCTGGCCTTTAAAAAGAGTCGCTCTATTTATATGTGATGGCGCTTCACATGATCAAACTCGCTGCCGGTGCTGAATCTATTGAGAGTTTCACCGAGTGGCAACAACACGTTATGCAACAACGCAGAGCGGCAGGCTTATCTGCCAATCCCGTGCATGAAACGCGGATGATGCCCAAGCGAGGTGCTGAGATTATCAATGGTGGCTCGATGTATTGGGTCATCAAGCATAAAATTTGTCTGCGCCAGCGTATTATCGAGATTGAACGCGTTGAAATCGAGGGGGCACCAAAATTCTGCCTCATCCATTTTGATCCAGAGCTTGTGCCTGTTCATGTGAAGGTGAAACGCCCGTTTCAGGGGTGGCGCTATTTGAAAGACTCTGATGTGCCACCAGATATTAGCCCATCCTCGCCGGCACCTGCAGATACGCCAATTCACCTTGAATTAGCGCTAAAAGAAGCGGGTGTTTGGTAGCGATTAATTGCGAGACAGAGGTAGATTGTCGATCAAACGCGTCTTGCCCATCCAGGCAGCTGTGAGGATGCGTGCATCAACACCTTTTTTCAGCGTATCTGTTCCGAGGTCTTCCAATGAGCTTGCATCTCTGACGGCGACATAGTCGATTGGGCCAAGGCCTGCTGCTGATATATCTTGAATAGCTTGATCTATTGTGGTTGAAATTAGGCTACCATTTTCAATGGCTTGTGCCGCTTTTCGCAGAGCTTGAGCAAATTTTCCAGCTTTTTCGCGGTCTTCAGGCGAGAGATATCTATTGCGAGAAGACATCGCCAAACCATCTGGTTCACGCATTGTTTTAGCACCAATGACTTTAATCTGCATACCCAGATCTAATGTCATGCGTTTGATGATTTGAAGCTGTTGATAGTCTTTTTCACCAAAGACTGCGATGTCTGGTGCAACATGGGTAAATAATCTGGAGACAATGTTTGTGACACCGCCAAAGAAATGCGGGCGGTGCTCGCCTTCAAGGATTTTAGACAGGTTTTCAACATATACCTGTGTGCAATTTCCTTCAGGGTAAAGATCTTTAGCAACAGGGCAGTAGACTGCATGACAGCCTGCTGAAGTGAGCTTTTCTAGATCTTCATCCATAGTGCGTGGATAGCTGTCAAAATCTTCGTGCGGCGCAAATTGAGTCGGGTTTACAAAAATAGAGACGATGACGCTGCTGCTATGGCGTTTGGCTTCTTCCACCAATGATATGTGTCCAGCGTGTAGAGCGCCCATGGTTGGAACAAATCCAATGGTGTTGCCAAGGCGTATTTGTTCAATTCGCCAGTCGCGTAATTCTGAAGGTGTCTTTAGGACAGTTATCGTGTTATTTTTGCTCATGAGGCGAAGCGTTAATTTCTTTTGCCAAAATTATCAAGAAGTGATCGTAAAATGCTGGTTTTCTGCTACCTTTCTCAATGATGTGTTAACCACGTTGAGCGAAATTGGTCTTATGAAAATAAATTTGCTCCATATTCTTCGTGTTTCGGTTTTCTCTGTAGGCGCTATCGCTTTATCAGCGTGCACCCGCATTTCCGGATCTGGTGAAACTTCATATGTAGATGATGGTCTTCGACAAGACCCTCCTGAAGGTGTTTTGATCCCCAAAGATCTACGCAGCTACCAACCGACTGATGAGTTGGCTATGGTCGATGAAATCGAATCCAAGGTTCAGGCTTTGAATGTTGAACTTAAGACGCTTCGCAGTGCGCTTGAGATCATGCAGCCTGTGGATGAAGCTGCGCTAAGCTATAGCGATGCAAATTACTCAGCTGCGCCGGAGCCTATTTCTGAAGCTGCTCAACATACACCTTCTGCTTCGACACCTATGATTGATGTGTCCGAAGCGGAAACTCAGTATGATGAAGCACCTGAAATGGAAAACGGGCAATCATTGTTTAGATATGCAGATCTTGGACTTTACCCAACACAGGGTGCGGCATCTGCTGATTGGAACCGCCTTGAAGGTGAGCTAGACCTAGAGGAACTTACGCCATTCTATGATGAAGTTGGCGGCGGTGTACGTTTATCCACAGGACCTTTTGCAAATGCAGAAGATCTTACCGAAGTATGTGTTGATCTAAGCCGTGTAGCTGGGGCATGTGAACCGTCCGACGACGGAAGAACGCTTCAATAGTATAATGCGGATTGTGGAGTAACAGGTATGGCAACAGAGTTGGCTGAACAAGCGGGCGCTGGCAAATCAGCCGGCAATCGTTTAGCACACGTCATTGTCATCGGTAATGAAAAGGGTGGCGCAGGTAAATCAACTGTGGCCATGCATCTTTCTGTGGCCCTTATGCGTATGGGGAAAAAGGTCGGATTTCTTGATCTTGATGTCCGTCAACGTTCCATCTCGCGCTATCTTGAAAACCGTATTCGCTGGAATCAAACATCGGGTGGAAATCTACCCGTGCCCGAGACTGTTCGTATTGATGCAAGTCAGGCACGTGACCTTGATGCAGCTGAGTTAGAAGAGGCTGAGCGATTTGAAGGCAGTATTAAGCGTTTGTCTCAGACATGTGACTTTATACTCGTAGATAGTCCGGGGGGGGATACATTTTTGTCCCGCATGGCGCATTCATCTGCTGATACCTTGATTACACCGCTAAATGATAGTTTTGTTGACTTTGATCTTTTGGGGGATATCGATCCTCAAACTCTAGAAGTCGTGCGCCCAAGTTTTTATGCCGAGCAAGTTTGGGATTGTCGCAAACGCAAAGCAAAAACAAGCCGTAAGCCGATTGATTGGGTGGTGATGCGTAATCGCATGTCACCTCTTGATGCGCGTAATAAGCAGCGCGTGGGTGAGGCTTTGGACAATTTGGCTCGCCGTATTGGATTTCGGATTGCACCGGGATTATCTGAGCGTGTGATCTATCGTGAGCTATTTCCAATGGGGTTAACTTTGCTTGATCTGACTGAGGCTGGATCAAATGTTGCCTTCACGATGAGCCATGTGGCGGCGCGTCAGGAAATTCGTGATCTACTTATCGTGCTGAAATTGCCCGGTATGGAAGGCGAAGAAATTTCTTTCTGACCCAGCAAAATATGTTTGATTGCATAAGCTGAGCATTTGCCTTTTGAGCAAATCGCCCTCTAGTATGTGCCTCTAAAATTAAAGGGGTGGATATGAAAACTAGAATTTTGTTGAGTTTGATCTGTGTTGGTTTATTGGCATATTGTGCCAAAGTGGGTGTGACAACGCCGCCTTTAATCCATGTGCAAGCTGAGCTTTTTGATCAAGAAAATACAGAAACTCTAGGTTTGGTTCAGGCTCAAAACACTGAAACATTTACTATTTTTGAGCCCAAAGAAACAGATTATCGCTATAATAATGGCGTTGTGCTTTTGCCGTTTAAGGGCAAGCTTTATGCGCAATGGCAGTCTTCTAGCAAAGATGAAGATGGGCCTGAAACTGAAGTTAAATTCAGTGTTTCAGATGAAGGAAAAAATTGGTCTCTCCCAGAAATTTTAGCTCCAGCGCGTGAAAATGCGATTGTGACCAGTGGTGGGTGGTGGACAGATGGTGAAACGCTGATCGCTTATATCAATGTTTGGCCAAGTTTTACCTATGAAGATAGAAGCGGATACACTGAATACATTTCCAGCAAAGATGGTGTGGTCTGGAGTGCTCCGCAGCGTGTGCTTGATATAGACGGTGTGCCGGTAAACGGGGTTATTGAACAAGACGCTCATACGACAAGGACTGGCCGGATTGTAACGGCTTTTCACACATCACCAGGCCTGCATGTGAAGCCTTTTTACACGGATGACCCATTGGGAATAACGGGTTGGACGCAAGGTGAATTTGAGAATTTGCCAACGACAAAAGCTGTTAGCCGCGAAATTGAACCGAGCTGGTTTTCGCGCCCGAATGGGGATCTTGTTATGGTGTTTCGGGATCAAGACAGTAGCTATCAAACGATTGTTTCTGTTAGTGAAAATGATGGCGTGAGCTGGACAGATCCTGAGCTTGCCGCGTTTCCTGATTCTCGCTCGAAACAGAGTGCTGGCAATTTGCCAAATGGTGATGTGTTCCGCGTCAATAATCCACGCAATACCAAGATAAGGTCGCCTTTGGTTGTATCTTTGAGCAAAGATGGTGTCGTTTTTGACAAAGCGTGGCTGCTGCGCGGCGGCGGCGATGATTTGCAGGCTTTGCGCTATGAGGGAAAATACAAAAGTATTGGCTATAGCTATCCCAAAAGCGTGATCTGGGGCGATTATCTTTATGTGGGATATGCGACTAATAAAGAGGATGTTCAAATATCCAGAGTGCCTTGGAAGAATTTGTAGGATCGATTTATCAAGCGGAGGATAAACCATACCAGAATTTTTCACACCGACGGTTTATGCAATTCCCTTTTTCCTTGTGACATTGGTGCTGGAATGGTGGGCAGTGCGAAGCAAACGCGTGCGTGGGCGGTATGAAACCAAGGATGCGATAACGTCAGTTTCTCTAGGAATTGGCAATCTTATTGTTGATACAGTGACGGGTTTCTTGGCAATTGCTGCGCTTTTAGTGGTGTGGGAGTATCGAGTTTTTGAGCTTCCAGTGACGTGGTGGAGCTTTATTATTGTGTTTGTGGTGACGGATTTTGTCTATTACTGGAAACACCGTTTTGGACATCGCATGCGCTGGTTTTGGATGTCGCATGTCACGCATCATTCTTCGCAGCATTACAATCTGACGACGGCATTACGCCAACCATGGTTGGGACCATTTACCGGATTATTTGTGATTGGTGCGCCATTGATTTTTCTGGGTGTGCATCCTGCTTTTATGGCGTTCGCGATGAGCTTTAATTTGGTTTATCAATATTGGATCCATACAGAAGCGATTGATAAAATGCCCAAATGGTTTGAAGCCATTATGAACACACCGAGTCATCACCGTGTGCATCATGCGACCAATCCCCGATATTTGGATATGAATTATGCGGGTGTGTTTATCATTTGGGACAAGATGTTTGGTACATTTACACCGGAATTGAAAAGCGATCCTTGCGTGTATGGTCTGGTGAAGAATGTGGAATCCTATAATCCGCTTTATCTGGCTTATCATGGGGTGATGGAGTTTGTTTCAGACTGTATAACTGATGGATTGCGCCCTGATAGATGGGTGAGGCGAATGTTTAATCCGCCCGGCTGGCAGCCTGATGGTTCTGGCAGCACAAGTGAAACGCTTAAGCAAGAATGGCTGAATGCGCAGACAGAAGATGCCGATTTGTCAAAGTTGGTATGATGAAAAAATCGTATTGACCTAGAGTGCACTCTAGCCCGTAGAAGCCATTTATTCGAGACAATGAGAGTTTAAATGAAAATCGGTAAACTGGCGCAAATATCCAAAATATCTGTGCATGCGATTAGATATTATGAAAAAATAGGTCTGCTACCGAAAGCGCGCCGTGATCAATCTGGTCAGCGTGAATATGAAGAGTCTATTCTGGTATGGATTGGTTTTTTATCGCGTTTAAAAGCAACGGGCATGTCTATCAAGGATATGCTGATCTATGCCAGATTACGCGAGCAGGGCGATGCCACCCAAAAAGCAAGGCAGGATATTCTCATCCAGCACCGTGAAAAAGTGGCAGCTGAGCTTGCCGAGCTTCATGTTTCTCTTGGTGTCCTCGATGAAAAGATCGCCCTTTATGGCGCGATGATATCTAAAGAGGAAAACAAAAATCATGGGCATTTCCAAGACGGATAATGACAATAACCGTTTAGCGCGCGGTATGGAGGCTATTGGAATCGTTGATGGCGAAGCGGGCAATCAGGTGGTTGAGGCGATGGCAGATATCATGCCGGATTTTGCGACCCAGTTGATCGAAAATTTTGGTGATATCTACACACGGCCCCAGCTAAATCTGCGTGAGCGTGAGATCGCAACGATTGCAGCTTTGACTGCAATTGGTCATGCAATCCCGCAATTGAAAGTGCATATCCAAGCTGGCCTGAATGTGGGGCTGAGCGAGCACGAGATTACAGAAATCATGATGCAGATGCATTTGTATGCGGGATTTCCGGCGGCTATCAATGCAATGTTTGCAGCCAAAGAGGTTTTTGCTGCACAAAAATCCTCGTCATGACAGAGCATACGAAGGTATCAGATTTTGAATTTTAAATAACCAGAGTAAGGGCACGAGGCACGCTTATTTTTGGCAGTATTAGTCTATAAATTGCTGGTCCCGATCCAAACACGGGATGCCAGCGATAGTTTGGGCCGCAAATAAGCATGCCTCGTCTCGTGATTTTTCTTTTGGGGCGTTTAGCAAAAAGGCGTTTAAGCCTTGGAGTTTTTGACTCTCTTTTTGGAAATGTCACCCGATTTGAAAAAATCACTTTGCCAATCCCAACACGTCCGGTCGCGAGCCGCCCTCAAGGATTGAGCGCTTAATATGGCGCAAGTTTTCAGGGACGGGGATAAGTTTTGCGTTATCCGATACTTCTAATTATATGCGAGGTGAAAATCCAGCTTGGAAAATGGGACCGCTGGCAATCTTGCGACCCATTGTTATGCAAGGTTTTTCGATTGTGATGTGCAGTATGTATGCAAAAGCAATTGAGAGCGGATAGGCGAGAGTAAACTCTAGCATCATTGAGTTTTCTAAGCCGAGTTTATCAATACCAATTTCCACAGCATTTAAGACGAGCACATGTGTGAGATAGATTGCAAATGTGAGTTTTCCTGCCCATGCAAGCGGAGAAAAGGATAATATTCGGGAAGTTGGGCTATCTTCATTAAACCACAAACTAGCAACAAGTCCGGCACCACAAAACGACATGGCTAAATTCCAGATATTGACCATCGGAAATATGAGTGACGCTATGTATGTGAGGACCATCAGGCCGACACAAATAGAAGCAATTTCGCTTTTTTTGAATATGTCTATCAGGTGTGGTTTGTTTTTTACGATGATGGCCAGCAAAGCACCAAAAGCCAACCCAAAATAGCCGCGAACAAAAAAGCTTTCACCATTGGACGCAAAGAGTAAGCCGCCAATGATAAGTGCGGATATAGTGAATGCCCAGAGGGGTTTTTTGAGCAAGAAAAATAGAATGCATGGCCAAATAATATAGAATTTTTCTTCTATGCCGAGTGTCCATGCGTGTAGAAAGGAGTTGCCTGCCTCTACTGGTCTAAACTCACTATTGAAAGAGGCGATGTAAGGAAGAGCATTGAAAAACTCGTGTTGTTTTTCGGGTTGCCCTATGCGCGCCAAGAGTTCGGAAGCACAAAAATAGATGAAAATGGTGAAGGCGTATAAAGGGACAATTCTAAAGAAACGTCTGATATAAAAAGATTTTAGATTGATTTTTTGGTCTTGCGATGAGTCGCGCAATAGAAGCCAAGTGATTAGCCATCCACTGAGAGCGAAAAAAATATCTACGCCAAATGAGCCATCTATGTAACTTGGTACGAATGAAATGTGATTGAAAATTGTGAAAATAATACAGATAGCCCGCAAGCCATCTAGCGCGTTTCTATACTTTACCATTTGCCCCAACCCATAATATGCGTGCAGTCTTAATTTGTACGCATAGTTCATCGCATATTAGGCAGGTTCAAACAACACATAAACTCAGAGTTGTTCGTTTTGGCGAGTGTTGGGAATTAAATGCTATTCAGCGGAGCCTTGCTCTAGGTCGATTTCATCGGTGCTGAAGCTGTCCATTTCATCAAGTGCATAATGGTTGAGGTCATCTGTTGTTAGGCCGCGCAATTCGTTAAAAGCAATGCGGGTTGTGATGCTTGGTTTCTCATCTTCACCTGTTGCGATAACATCAAATGCAGCTTCTAAAAGGTCTGTGACGTGAGCGTTGCGTGATTTGGATGTTGCGCCGCCCAGCATGACAGCGATAACGCGGTGTCCATCGCGCTCAGCAGATGCGAGTAGGTTAAAGCCTGATGCGCGGGTATAGCCTGTTTTGATGCCATCTACACCGCGAACAGATTCAAGAAGTTTGTTGTGGTTTTTGTAATTAGCTCTGCCGTATTTAAACTCTGTCGTGGAGAAATAGTCATAATAATCAGCGTGATCACGCAACATGGCTTCTCCCAATATCGCAAGATCATGTGCTGTTGAGAGTTGGGCGGCGTTTGGCAGGCCAGAAGCATTTTTAAAGCGTGTGTTTTTAAGACCAAGTTGGCGCGCTTTGGCTGTCATCAATGCCGCAAAACGTGTTTCTGATCCACCAAGGCGTTCGGCGATTACAACGGCGACATCATTGGCTGATTTTGTGACGAGTGCGTTGATGGCTGTTTCGACGCTGATTGTTTCGCCCGGCTTTAGATAAAGCTTGGAAGGGGGTTGTTTAGACGCTTCACGTGAAATTTTTAGTTCGTCGGTTAGCATTAGTTCGCCTGCTTTTAGCGCATCAAACACCATGTAAAGTGTCATCACTTTGGTGATGGAGGCTGGAAAGCGTGGATCATCCGCATTGCGAGAGTGAAGC
Source organism: Hirschia baltica ATCC 49814 (assembly GCF_000023785.1). Lineage (NCBI taxonomy): Bacteria > Pseudomonadati > Pseudomonadota > Alphaproteobacteria > Hyphomonadales > Hyphomonadaceae > Hirschia > Hirschia baltica. The sequence goes on along the minus strand of NC_012982.1, from coordinate 2,157,702 downwards.
ACTTTAGCGGTGTCGATATCGATCACATAGGATGCGTATTTTTCTGCGCTCGCGGGTGCGATAACACATAGAGACAGGGCCAAAGCTGTGATGAGCTTTTTGATTAGACCAGAGAATGCGGACGAAAATGCCATGTCTGTTATGATCCTGTTTATCGAAAACGACGTATTTCAAGATTGATGTTAGGCTGCATTCATTGAAGTGTGGTTAACTGAATATAATTTGTAGGCCAAAATTGATCAAAGAAATGTTATCTGAATGTTAAATCTAAAAACGATGACACTGCCGAAAACGCCAAACACTTATTTATTGGCACCCGAGGGCTATTGTCAGAATGCGCAACCTAACGGGGCGGCTCCTGTTTATGCTGGAAAAACACCTGCCCAGCTCAAGGTCGAATTTGTGCGCGCAATTGAAAATGAGTCAAGGCTGTCCGTATTAGAGGATGAGGAATTTTGCATGGAGCTGCGCCAGAGAACACCTTTAGTCGGCTGGCCAGACTATATAAGCGTTTGTTTTTTAGAAGCAGATGAGGGTGGCTCAACCTTGGCAATCTATTCGCGATCTAAATATGGGCGAAAAGATTTTGGTGTAAATCGCAAACGAATTGAACGATGGCTGGATTTACTTGGTAATAAGTCTTAGATTGGGATTGCACAATATTGTGGCTTCCCTCTTACATTGGGAGAGTATCTTCATATCTATTGTGTATGATTAAAGCGTTCTGAACTTTTTATTTGTTTGGAGCAATGTGATGTTGGTTAGATTTCGATAGGTTTATGTCAGACGATAATACCCCAACAGGCCCCGACGATGAGACGGGCGTCGCAACACGGACAGAGACAAAGACAAAACGTCCGTCTTTGTACCGTGTTTTAATATTGAACGACGACTTCACCCCCATGGAGTTTGTTGTTCTCATTCTTGAGCACTTCTTCAACAAGACTCGTGAAGAAGCGACAAAAGTCATGCTCCATGTCCATAATACAGGCGTGGGTGTGTGTGGAGTGTTCACATATGAGGTTGCTGAAACAAAAGTGGCGCAAGTGATGGACCTTGCCCGCAGAAGTGAGCATCCTCTGCAATGTACGATGGAACGCGAAGAGTAGAGGTTACCAAATGCCTTCAATGACCCCCAGCCTAGAACGTGCGCTTGAAAAAGCGTTACATCTTGCGTCTGACCGCAAGCATGAATATGCCACGCTTGAGCATTTGTTGTTTGCGCTGACAGAAGATGAAGATGCTTCGGAGGTCATGCGCGCGTGTAAGCTGGATATAGACAAGCTACGCGGCGACCTAAATGATTATATGGATGAAGAGCTTAATTCTATCGTCGTTGACGATGATGAGCATGTGCATCCGACAGCGGCTTTCCAGCGCGTTGTTCAGCGTGCGGTTTTGCATGTTGAAAGCTCTGGCCGAGATGAAGTGACAGGTGCCAATGTGCTTGTGTCTATCTTTGCCGAACGTGAAAGCCACGCTGCTTACTTCCTGCAAGCTCAGGATATGACACGCTATGATGCGGTCAATTACATTTCACACGGTGTCGCGAAAAAGCCGGGCATGTCTCGTTCGAGACCTGTGGATGGTGCTGGTGAAGATAAAGACGAAACAGTTAAATCTGGCGGTGAAGCGCTACAAGCTTACTGTGTTGATTTAAATGAAAAAGCACGTTCTGGCAAAACTGACCCTTTGATTGGGCGTCAGCTAGAAGTAGACCGCTGTATTCAGGTATTATGTCGTCGCCGTAAAAATAACCCATTGCTGGTTGGTGATCCCGGTGTTGGTAAGACTGCAATTGCAGAAGGTCTTGCTAAGCGTATTGTGGATGGTGAAGCCCCTGAAATCCTTGGGGAGAGCATTATTTACTCTTTGGATATGGGTGCTTTGCTTGCGGGTACACGCTATCGCGGTGACTTTGAAGAGCGTCTGAAACAGGTTGTTAAAGAGCTAGAAGAACAGCCGCGTTCTGTGTTGTTTATTGATGAGATTCACACGGTTATCGGTGCGGGTGCGACATCTGGCGGCGCGATGGATGCTTCCAATTTGTTGAAGCCAGCGCTTCAATCTGGTGAGCTGCGTTGTATGGGGTCTACGACGTATAAAGAATATCGTCAGCACATTGAGAAAGATCGTGCTTTGGCGCGTCGATTCCAAAAGATTGATGTTGTTGAGCCAACCGTGGCGGACTCCATCAAGATTTTGCAAGGTTTGAAATCTCGTTTTGAAGATTTCCACGGCCTTAGATACACCAATGATGCGATCAAGACAGCGGTGGAGTTGGCGGCACGTCACATCACTGACCGGAAATTGCCGGATAAAGCGATCGACGTGATTGATGAAGCGGGTGCAAGCCAATGGCTGCAACCTGAATCAAAACGTCGTAAGCAAATTGGCACAAAAGAGATCGAGCAAGTGATTGCGAAGATGGCTCGTATTCCATCTAAGCAGGTCAATAAAACGGACGAGCAGGCGCTTAAGTCTATCTCGGCTGATTTGAAGCGTGTTGTTTACGGACAGGACGATGCCATTGCTGCGGTGTCTGATGCCATTAAGCTGGCGCGTGCTGGTCTGCGTGAAGCCAATAAGCCGATTGGGTCTTACTTATTCTCGGGTCCAACCGGTGTGGGTAAAACTGAAGTTGCGCGTCAATTGGCGTCCATTCTAGGTGTCGAGCTTTTACGTTTTGATATGTCTGAATATATGGAGCGTCACACTGTTTCGCGTTTGATCGGTGCACCTCCGGGATATGTTGGATATGATCAAGGTGGATTGCTGACAGATGGTGTGGATCAACATCCTCACTGTGTGTTGCTGCTAGATGAGATTGAGAAAGCGCATCCTGAATTGTTCAACATTCTCTTGCAGGTGATGGATAATGGATCGCTGACAGATTCAAACGGTAAGAAGATTGATTTCCGTAATGTGATTTTGATCATGACAACCAATGCGGGTGCATCGGATGCTGCCAAAGAAGCCATTGGTTTTGGGCGCGGCAAACGTGAAGGCGAAGATGAAGAAGCAATCAAAAAGCTCTTCACACCGGAATTCCGCAACCGTTTGGATGCGATCGTGCCATTCTCGCCATTGGGTGAGGAAGTGATTTCTCGCGTTGTTGATAAATTCATCCTTCAACTTGAAGGTCAATTGTCTGACCGTAATGTTGATATCGTTCTAACTGACAAAGCGCGTGCTTGGTTGGCAGAGCGCGGTTATGACAAAGACTATGGAGCCCGTCCGCTATCACGCGTTATCCAAGAGCATGTGAAGAAGCCTATGGCTGAAGAACTGCTATTTGGTAAGCTGAAAAAAGGCGGTGTGGTGACCATTGATGTGGATATCAAAGACACGAAAAAACTGGCTTTCATTTATGAAGAGGACACACCGAAATCTTCTAAGAAGTCAGAAGAGCCAGAATTGACTGACTAATCCTTGTCACTATTTCCATGTGACAAATAAGGGTATTCCGGTTTTCTAGCTTTTAAGTTAGATAGAGGCTAATAGGTTTTGGGCGAGGGCAGTGATGCTCTCGCCCGAATGTTTTGAACTGATCAATTTTAGACTGAAACAAACACAATGACCCAGATTATCGTCGCCGCACTTTATCACTTTGCTAAGCTTCCAAATTATGAAGAGCTGCAGGTGCCCTTGCTGGCCGCGTGCGAGGCTGCGGGCACGAAGGGGACATTGCTTCTGGCCACTGAAGGCATTAACGGAACTATCGCTGGTAGCCGTGAGGGTATTGATGCTGTGCTTGCGCATATTCGCTCTATTCCTGGGCTTGAAGCCACTGAGCACAAAGAAAGCTTTGCGAAAGAGATGCCTTTCTTGCGGATGAAAGTGCGCCTGAAAAACGAGATTGTGACGATGGGTGTGCCGGGCACGGACCCAAGCAATATTGTGGGAACATATGTTGATCCAGAAGACTGGAATGATTTGATCGCGCAAGACGATGTGATTTTGATCGACACGCGCAATGATTATGAGGTGCAGATTGGCACGTTTAAAGGCGCGGTGAACCCGAAAACGACGACTTTCCGCGAATTTCCTGAATGGTTTGAGAAATTCCAACGCACGCACAATAAGCCAAAAGTGGCGATGTTCTGCACGGGTGGTATTCGCTGTGAAAAATCGACGGCTTTGGCCAAGGATATGGGCTTTGAAGAAGTGTTTCACCTGAAAGGCGGCATTCTAAAATATCTTGAAAATGTGCCAGAAGAAAAATCAACCTGGGAAGGTGAGTGTTTTGTCTTTGACCAACGTGTGTCGGTGAAACACGGCCTTGAATTGGGCAGTTATGATCAGTGTTTTGCCTGCCGTCGGCCAATCACGCGCGCCGATATAGACAAGCCTGAATTTACCAAAGGCGTGTCTTGTCACCAATGCTATGACGAATATTCACCAGAGAAAAAAGCAGCATTTGAAGAACGTCAAAAGCAGATTGAGTTGGCAAAAAAACGCGGCAAATCACATGTTGGGCAAGATCTGACCGCCGAACGCGTAGCAGCACGTCTTGCGGCTGAAGAGGCGAGATTAAAGTCTATCGCTGGGAAAGAATCTGCTGGGGAGTAGAAGCTAGCCATTGTCTTTAAAAATGTAAGAGAGCATAAAAATGCGAACACATCGGGATAGATCTTCTGAGTCAGCAAATGCCTTTTTAAGCTCTTTAATGGCATTCCAAACGAACTGGCAGCTTCCTAGAAAACAAATATTTGTCTGGAGGGGCGTAGGTGATGCGATGAAGCACTCGCTTGTGCCTACAGCCCTTCGCCCTGAAAATGCTGAACGTTTATTAAAATTGGCTGATTTACATGAAAATTCAATTTATTGTGGTCTCAATGAGAATTTGAAACAGGTGTATTTAGAGTTTCGAATAGTCGAGCGATTTTTAGCCATCGCTGATAGGGCTGGGTTGGCCGTTCCAGAGCTACCTGTGTTCTTTAGAGAAGCATTTAACGAGTTTGGCAATGCTGAGAGGAATGATCAGTTTCAGGAAGTAGTTCAAAATTGGCCTCCCCAAGAATTAGTCCCCATCATTGCTTTAGCCCAACATTACGGATTACCGACCAGATTATTAGATTGGTCATACGATGTTCTCACAGCTGCTTATTTTGCTGCTGAAAGTGCGTTAGCATTAATGCGAGATGACCCCTCCAAAGATCCTAGCAAGCATACACTCGGAGTGTGGATGATGAATCCATATGATGTAAAAGAAGCAGTGCTTTTAGAAGAAGATACAAACAAAGATTTATTGAGGGTTGAGGTTTCGTCACCACCTAAATATCAAAATCCTAATCTAATGGCACAAGCGGGCTTGTTTACATGGGTGTCAGGGAAGTGGGCTCAACAAAAACTTGTAGTCAGTCGTCCTTTGGATGAATTGGCAAATCCGATAATCAAAGACAGATCGCCTACAAACCGTAAAGTAGGCACATTTATATTATATGAGTTACCTTGGACCGAAGCTGATGAATTGTTATCAAAATTGTTTAATTTGGGAGTCTCGAAAGCCAAATTAGAGCCTGGTTTCGGTGGTGTAGCTCGTACAATGGAGCAACTAGCTTACCTTGAATGGAAGCCGACTTCGTAATAGCATAACAATAACTCAACAGTTCTGCGCTAACCAATATATATTCACTAGCGAAAGATTGCGCCATGACTCGATTTACTTTGATCTCACTTGTTTCAGCAGTTTCAGTTTTTGCGATTGCGGGATGCGCTAAACCTGCCGCAGAGAAGACAGTGCCGCCTGAGGCTGATGTTTCTGAAACAGCCTCGGTTGAAGGTGACGTGACGCGAGAATTGCCGGCGAATGCTTTTGAAATAAAAGGTAGTGATGGAGTTGTGTTGATCGCCGAGCCGCTTGGTCAATTTGAAGAGCCGTGGGCGATGACATTCTTGCCAGATGGCAATCTGCTAGTGAATGAAAAAGAAGGGCGTATCAAGCTCGTCACGGCGGATGGAGATGTGTTGGGGCAGATTGCCGGTGTGCCTGAAAGTGAAGTTGCGGGCCAAGGTGGTTTTGCCGATTTGGCGCTACATCCTGATTTTGAAAACAACAAAAAAGTCTATATTTCCTATATCGAAGCTGAGGGTGATTTATATGGCTCTGTTGTTGAAAGCGGGACGCTGAATTTAACATCTTCGGGCGGTGAGTTGACCGATATTGAGCGTATTTGGACGCAATCGCCGAAAATTGATACGGGGCGTCATTTCAGTCAGCGTTTGCTGTTTGATAAGGATGGATATCTTTTCATTACATCGGGTGATCGCGGTGGACAGACGCCTGCGCAGGATATGAATGGTAATCTTGGAAAGCTTATTCGCCTCAATGATGATGGCAGCCTGCCGGATGATAATCCTTTTGCGGGGCAAGGTGGCATTAAAGAGCAATTTTGGTCCATAGGGCACAGAAATCCGCTTGGTATCGCGATGGATGCTGATGGCCAGATTTGGGAAAACGAGATGGGCCCGCGCGGCGGCGATGAATTAAACCGCATTGTGAAGGGCGAAAATTATGGCTGGCCAGTGGTTTCTGATGGTCGCAATTATTCTATGTTGGATATTCCTGACCATGACACGCGCGATGATTTTAAAACGCCGGCTATTTCATGGGTGCCGTCAATTTCGCCTGGCAGTTTGATCATTTATACAGGTGATGTGTTTGCCGATTGGAAAGGCAATGCATTGATGGGCGGTTTGAGCGGACAGGCGATTGTGCGTGTGTCACTGGATGGCGAGAAAGGCACGGAAGAAGCGCGCTATTCTTGGGATGAACGCGTGCGAGAAATCGAGCAGGGACCAGATGGCGCAATCTATGTGCTAGAAGATGGTTTTGAAGGCCGTCTCCTGCGGATCACGCCAAAGGGATAAGTAGAGCTTGATAAAAAATTAGCGTGTATTATCCATGCGGGATGACACATTCTAATCTTCCTATTCTCTATACTTTTCGACGTTGTCCCTATGCTATGCGGGGGCGTATGGCTTTGCATGTTTGCGGGCAGGCGTTTGAATGGCGCGAAATTTTGTTGCGCGATAAGCCTGCCGCTATGCTGGAAGCCAGCGATAAAGGCACAGTGCCAACCTTAGTGTTGGGCGAAGATAAAGTCATAGATGAAAGCCTAGATGTTATGCTGTGGGCGTTGAGTATAAACGACCCTGAAGGTTGGCTGCCGATTAATGCCATGGACCGCGCTGTCACCTATGATTTGATTGAGCGCAATGATGGTCCATTCAAAGCGCATCTGGACCGTTATAAATACGCCTATCGCTATGATGATGTTGACGGGATTGAGCATCGCACAGCGGGATTTGAAACAATACTGGATCTGGAAAGCAGATTAAAGAATCAAGCCTATCTAGCTGGTGATATTATGGGGCTGGCTGATTATGCGATTTTTCCGTTTATCCGTCAGTTTCGTATTGCGGATATGGAATGGTTTGATGCGCAGGATATACCGCATGTGCATAAATGGCTGCAAGCGGCGATGGCGTCTGAAATTTTCGAGGCAATTATGGTCAAGCGTGCGCCCTGGAAAGAGGGCGACACGCCGATTATTTATCCAGTTGAGCGCTAAAGCTCAGCACGTATTTCTGTCGCGATTGTTTCTAATTCACCCATGTCAGCCATTGTTCCGGCGGCATGTGTACCGATGGATTTGCCTTCTCTACGCGGAATGATGTGAAAGTGGAGATGATAAACGGTTTGGCCGGCAGCTTCACCGTTGAACTGCGTTAGTATAATGCCATCAGGGGCGAGTGCACGCTCCACCGCTTGCGCCACTTTCTGGACGCGCTCCATATAAGGGCCAAGCTTTTCTTGAGGCATTTCAAGGAAGTTGCGGGCAGTGACGCCTTTAGGAATGACAAGCGTGTGGCCGTCTGCTTGTGGGAAGGCATCCATAAAAGCAAGCGCGACATCATCTTCATATACTTTTACCGACGGGATTTCTCCGCGCAGTATTTTGGCAAAGATATTGTCATTATCGTAAGTTCCGTGAAGGCTCATGGTATTTTCCTTTAATCTTCGCTTTTTCGAAATGGTGTTCTTTGGCCTAGATATTCAATATCAGATTCAACTTGTTCGCGTTCATGGGTTAGATATTGAGCGATAGCATCTGAAAAGCTTTCATTGGCGATCCAGTGCGCTGAATATGTGGGGCTTGGTGAATAACCGCGTGCGAGCTTGTGGCCACCTTGTGCGCCGGCTTCAACCCGTTTCAAGCCGTGGGCGATGGCAAAGTCGATGGCTTGATAATAGCAGGTTTCAAAATGCAAACAGGGACGTTGTTCGGAACATCCCCAATAGCGACCATAGAGTGTGTCGGAGCCGATCATATTGAGCGCACCAGCAATGGGGCGATTGTCTTCAGTGTCGCGTGCGAAAACAAGCAATATCTTGTCGCTCATGCGCTGACCTAGAAGGGTGAAAAAATCACGGTTGAGATAGGGGCTGCCCCATTTGCGCGCGCCGGTATCGGTATAATAATCATAGAAGATATCCCAATGCTCGGCGGTGATTTGATCTCCGGTTAGGTGCTCGTAAATAATCCCATCTTGGGCTTGAGCGCGTTCCTTTTTTAGATTTTTGCGTTTGCGCGATGCGAGTACATTTAGGAAGTCGTCAAAATTATTATAGTTGTCATTTTCCCAGTGAAATTGTTGGTCGGTGCGTTGAAGCAAGCTTTGCGCACCTAATTCTTCGTATTCTAGGGCATCAATAAAGTTTATATGCAGTGATGAGAGATTGTTGTCGGACGTCATTTTGACCGCTGTTTGCAGCAATGCATCTTTGACGAGGGTGGCATTGGGGCTGGGAATGCAAAGGCGTCTTCGTCCAGTTACGGGGGTAAAGGGAACGCCTATCAATAATTTTGGATAATAGCGCCCACCAGCACGCTCTAAGGCATCCGCCCATGAATGATCAAAGACAAACTCACCTTGAGAATGTGATTTGAGATACATCGGGCATGCGCCTATCAGCTGGTCATCCTGATCTTTGGCGAGGATGTGGTAAGGGGCCCAGCCTGTTTGTGGTGAAACGCAGCCGGTTTCTTCTAAGGCTTGTAGAAAATCCCAATCGAGAAAAGGATCATAACTTTCACCCTCAGGGTTTGCGATCTTATTCCAGTCGTCTCTATCAACTTCGGAAAGCGCATTTATAATCGAGATTGAAAGCGTGAATTCATCTTTATCCATGAAGCTTTATGTGGAGATGAAACCACGTCCTTTCAATAAAAAATTTGGGTCAATTGCAAACTTTAGTGTTTATTCAAATTCAATTATCGCATCGACTTCAACAGCGACACCCAGAGGCAAAACCGGACAGGCCACAGCTGAACGCGCGTGACGCCCTTTTTCGCCAAATGCTTCGACCATAATGTCTGAACATCCATTGATGACTTGAGGAATGTCTACGAAATCTGGTGAAGCGTTGACAAAGCCACCAAGCTTTACGATGCGCTCAACGCGACTTAGGGATTGAAGCGCTGCTTTCATTTGTGTGATTAGATTTATACCGCACAAACGCGCAGCTGCCTGTCCGGCTTCTAAATCCATGTTTTCACCTAAGCGACCTTTGACGAGACCGTTTGCATCCATAGAAATTTGGCCTGAGATAAATAGCTGGTTTCCAGAAATGACATAGGGAACATAGTTAGCTACGGCAGCGTTTGGTTCGCCGAGTGTAATCCCTAAGCGTTCAAGGCGTGCTTCTGGTGTTGGCATATTTGTCTCCAAGGCAACATATAATTGTCGAAACTGTTGTATTTAACGGATGACAGATACAAGATTTTTTTCAAGATCGACGATAGAAAATGTCTAAGTTAATGTCTCGTTAGCTTAGATTTTTATAAAGTTGTGTTTAATCAGGTGAGATTCGGGTGAATCAGGAATTGAAGACGAAATAGAGGTAAATATAAGCCTGAAGCTGAATGTTTGTTAATTGACTGAATGTTCATGGGTTTTGTGCATAGATAACTTGCATAAAAGTCTTTTTTATCTTGAGCCGTAAAAGGGTGTTTAACCCTATTGGACGAAAATACGGGTTGAGAGTGGGGAATCGCATACGCGGTTTCGCGAGGAGTAGCGACAGATATGGCTGAAACTGCATCGAAAAAAGTCCTCGTCGTCGAGGACAATGAGCTGAACATGAAATTGTTCTGCGATTTGTTGGGTGCGTTCGGTTTTGAGGCTGTTAAGTCTATTGACGGCTTGCGGGCTGTCGAAATGGCAAAAGAAATTCATCCAGATCTCATTATTATGGATATTCAACTTCCCGAAGTGTCCGGTTTGGACCTTGCGCGTTGGATAAAAGATGACGATGTAGTAGGCAATATTCCAATTTTGGCCGTTACAGCGTTTGCTATGCGTCAGGATGAAGAAGACGTGAAAGCTGCCGGTTGTGAAGCCTATATGACAAAACCAATTCAGATGACACCATTTATCAAAATGGTAGAAGAGCTGACCTCTACACGGGGTTCGACCCATTGAGCGCACGTGTACTTGTTGTTGATGATATAGAAGCCAACCGGAAATTATTGTGCGCTAAACTTGCGCATGAATATTTTCAGGTCACGACTGCTGTTGATGGTCTGGATGCAATTGATAAAGCGATTGCAACAGAACCTGATATTATTCTGCTTGATGTGATGATGCCGCGCATGGATGGGTTTGAGGCCTGTCGAGAGCTTAAATTTGACCCTCGCACTGAGCATATCCCTATTGTGATGGTGACGGCTCTCAATGAGCGTGAAGACCGATTAAAAGGTTTGCGCGCTGGTGCAGATGACTTTTTGACGAAGCCAATCAATGATTTGCAATTGCTTTCACGAGTGCGGGCATTGTCAAAGTATAAATTGGTTGCTGATGAACTGCGCAAGCGTGAAGCATCGGGCCGGCGTATAGGTGTGATTGATGTGACGCCAACAGGGCGCGGTGGAAATCCTGCACGTGTACTTGTTGTTGATGATAATGAGCGCCAAGCAGCGAGAATTTGTCGATATCTTGAGACTGACCACAAACCCATGACGCTCGCCAATGCTGGCGCTAAACCGGGCGGTGTGGGTGCGGGCGCAGCGACTGTTGATATTATGGTGTTGTCTCTTGGTGGTGAAAAATATGATGGGCTAAAATTATGTGCCTATCTAAGAAATCTGGAAGCCACGCGTGATTTGCCCATCTTGGCGATAGTTGGTGCCGAAGATGAGGCGTTAGCTGTTCGAGCGCTGGATCTTGGAGCATCTGATATTTTGGTGCGGCCTATTGATCCTGAAGAACTGCTCGCGCGGGTCAAGACGCAGGTGAGTAAGAAGCGATATATTGATTCTCTACGTGCGCGTCTGGATCAGTCTATGGAGTTGGCGGTCACTGATCAGCTAACCGGATTGCATAACCGTCGATATATGGAAAACCAGCTAGAACAGTTTATGAAACGCGCCAATATGGGCGGCGGTCCGGTGTCTATTTTGCTGTGTGACTTGGATCACTTCAAAAAAGTGAATGATGGTCATGGTCACGATGTCGGCGATGAAGTGTTGCGACAATTTTCTGATAGATTGATGCACAATATCCGACCAAGCGATATCGCATGTCGTTATGGCGGTGAAGAATTCATGGTCATCATGCCAGATACGACGATCCAAATGGCACAGCTTACCGCTGAACGTATCCGTGAAAAAGTGGATGGGGCGCCGTTTAGTATCAATAACGGATTGGGCCGTTTGGATGTGACAATGTCGGGTGGTGCATCCGTGACCTTCCCGCCTGATGATAGCGTTGCTCAGCTGATAAAGCGTGCGGATGAAGCTTTGTATAATGCCAAAGAAAATGGACGTAACCGAATCGTCTGTAATTTTGACGGCTTTTAAAACCCGCTGAAACCGCGCTTTGGATTAGTTGGAATTGAAGCATAAAAAAAGGGCTCGGTATTTACCGAGCCCTTTTTTGTTTTGTTCGAAAATAAAATCTTACTTGATTTTACCTTCTTTGAATTCAACGTGTTTACGGATGACTGGGTCGTACTTTTTCAAGACGAGTTTTTCAGTCAAGTTACGCGGGTTTTTCTTTGTTACGTAGAAAAAACCAGTGTCCGCAGTCGAATTCAAGCGAATTTTCACAGTGGTAGGTTTAGCCATTGATCTCTTGCTCTGGTCGAGGCGCGGTTACTCGCGCGTGAAACGGAAAGCGTGCTTAAATCAGTTAGCCCTCGCTTCGTCAAGACCTCTTTCTCAATTGTCTTCATTAGATTGAAAATAAATAGGTAATAACATGCTGGCTTGGCAAATAGTGGAGGTTTTAGGTTCAATTCAGTGAGAATCACATGGGTTTTGAGAGGAGCTGAGTCGTTCAAGATGATTTTTATTCTCCTCCCAGTATGTGAAGAAGGGCGCGTGAGGTATTTCGGGTGTTGTGATCCGCTTGTGAGCTTCTTGGATGGTGAAACGCGTAATGCTGGGAAGATCAAGGTCAGCGATTTGTTCAAAAGTGAACCATTGTAAATCTAGCAATTCATGGCTATCTGCTGGACGTTTTAAGTGGGCCAGAACGACTTCTGATCTAGCTAGAAAGAAACGTGCATCAAAACGTTTAGCGCGATAGGGCGGTGTGATTGCGCGGCCGATAAATTGGATGTTTTTCAGGCTGGGGCGGACAGAATGTCCAAGATAAGCTTTCCAGCTTTCATCTTCTATTGATGATGTGTCGACGGGATGGGCGACATTCTCACCAATAACCAAACCAGTCTCTTCAAAAGTCTCTCGAATGGCTGAAAGAACAAGGCCTGTTGGGGAGGTTTTACTTTTCTGATTTAACAGGGACTGGCAAGTTGGATTGAGCTGATCAAGAGGGGGAATCAATAGATCACACGGGTCCATTCTGCCGCCGGGGAAGACGTATTTATTGGGCATGAAATCATGTCCGCTGGCGCGTTGCCCCATAAGGATACGCGGCTGTGGCCCATCGCTACGAACAAGTATCATTGTTGCGGCGTCGCGCGGCATGACCGGATTGTCCGCGCGGCTTAAATCAGGAGGTGCGTCGTCAAACTGCCCTGGTTTGAAAGTTTTTTCTGTTATGACGACGCTCCTGTCAGCTTGATCTTATTTCTTCTTGCCAGAACGTGACCCATTGGACCGCGCAGATCTATTTGAAGGGCGTTTTTTGCTGCCCTTATTGCCGCGTGGTGGATGGTTTCGACCACGACGCTCACGCTTGGGCTTTACCAGATCTTCGCGTGCCTCACGTGGCTCAGACAGCATTTCAAATAGCAATCCACCTGTAAGCGGCGTTGCTTCCTCAAGCTTTACGAGTACAGGCATGCCCATTTCATAGCGTTTTTCAGAGCCTTCAGCCACAAGAGCAGCATTGTGCTCATCATACAGCCAGTATTCATCAGAGAGACGGGCTGCCGGTATGAAGCCATCAGCACCGCTATCATCGAGCTTCACAAACATACCAGCCTTGGTGACGCCTGCGATACGGCCTTGAAATTCAGCGCCAACTTTTTCAGACATGAAGGCCACTAAATAGCGGTCTGTTGCATCACGCTCGGCTGCCATAGAGCGGCGCTCTGTGGTGGTCAGGTGTTCTGCGATTTCTTCAAGGCGTTTGGACTCAACATCTGATAATCCATCTGGACCAAGGCTGAGCGCCCGAATGAGCGCGCGGTGCACGATGAGATCGGAATACCGACGAATAGGAGATGTGAAGTGCGCATATTTCGCGAGATTGAGTCCGAAATGGCCAAAATTCTCAGGTGCGTATCTCGCTTGAGATTGTGATCTCAACACCATTTCCGAAACAAGGTGCTCGTGTTCTGTGCGTCTTGCTTGTGCAAGTAGGTCGTTAAAGCGTTCTGCTGTTTTTTTCGCGCCGCGTGCCCATTTCATGCCAATGGTTGGCAAGAAGAAACCAAGGGCGAGAATTTTCTCGTCTGAGGGTTCATCATGCACACGATAGATCAGCGGTGAATTTGCTTTTTCTAAGCTTTCCGCCGCACACACATTGGCTTGGATCATAAACTCTTCGATGAGTTTATGAGCGTCAAAGCGGTCTTTGGTGAATACGCCAAGCACTGTGCCGTCTTTATCAAGTGTGACGCGGCGCTCGGGTAGGTCTAGCTCCAATGGTTGGCGACGTGTGCGGGCTTTGCCGACACATTCATAAGCTGCCCATAAAGGCTTAAGGACGGTTTCAAGAAGAGGGCCGGCCTTATCGTCAGGTTTGCCATCAATAGCGGCTTGAGCTTGTTCATAGGAAAGTTTGGCTGCTGAACGCATTGTACCGCGAATAAAGCGGTGGCCAATTTTGTTACCATTTGCAGAAAAACGCATTTCAACCGCGAAAGTTTCGCGCAATTCGTTTTCCTTCAGAGAACATTGTTCTGCTGAAAGAGCTTCTGGAAGCATTGGCGCAACACGGTCTGGGAAATAGGTCGAGTTTCCGCGTTTATAGGCTTCATCATCCAATGCTGTACCGTGTTGTACATAGGCAGCAACATCTGCAATAGCGACATAAACGATCCAGCCGCCATTATTGCCTTCATCTTCATCTGGACGTGCAAAAACAGCATCATCATGATCGCGTGCATCTGCTGGGTCGATTGTGATGAGCGGAATATCTGTAAGATCTTCACGCGCCGTTTTTTGAGCTGTCGCGTTTTCCGCTTCTGCAATGATTTCAACGGGGAATTCATCGGGCACATCATGTGTGTGCAGAGCGATGAGGGATGCTGATTTTGGGTTTTCCATACGCCCAACAATCTCAACCACTTCAGCCATTTGCGGGCCGTAAGGCTTAGATTTTTTTAGGCTGATACGAACGATGTCGCCAGTTTCTGCATCTTTGGAGAGGATCTTTTCAACCAGATACTCATTTTTGTCTTTGCGACTGGTCGGTTTGACGCGTCCGCCATGTTTATTGGCTTCAAACAAACCGATGACTGTTGAAGTCGTCGTGTTTTCGATTTTCTTGATAACTTTGGCATACCAGAGACTGTCATTAGCTTTGCCAACTTTACAGAGAGCTTTATCGCCAATTCCAAGGGATTCGCCTTTTTTGCGTCCGCCAGTGGCAACACATGTGATCTCTGGGCCGTACAAGCCATCACGGCCGACGCAGCGGCCAACTAGATCGCCATGTTCGTCTAGTTTTTCAAATTTAATGATAGATGTGGGAGGCGGGGCATCAACGCTAGAAAACTGACGTTTTCCTGTGCGAGCGATTGTGCCTTCTGTTTCAAGTTTTTTTAGAATCTGACGCAGCGCGACACGGTCGGAGCCTTGAACACCAAGACCTCGTGCAATTTCGCGTTTGTTGGATTTATCGGGATTGCGCTCTAGAAATTCAAGAACGGCTTTTTCAGTTATATTACTCATGAGGAGGCATATAACCCAAAAATGGATTTAATGCCCGTTTTTTGTTTGTTGAAATTTAAATTACAGTTTTAGGGCAAGTATTCGGGGCATCAGATTTGAATAATCTTCGCCCCGAATGTGGTGTTTTGTGGTGCTTAAGAATCGCTAGCAGGAGCCTTTTTAGCGGGAGCTTTCTTAGCCGCAGTTTTTTTCGCGGGCGCTTTTTTCTTGGCGGGTGCTTTTTTCTTTGACGCACCAGCCTTTGCATTGATCAATTCAATCGCTTTTTCCAACGTAATTGTCTCAGGTGTTAAATCCTTTGGCAAAGTTGCATTGGTTTTTTGGTGTTTAACATAGGGACCATAGCGCCCATCAAACACATTGATTGGTTCATCTGTGTCTGGGTGTTTGCCAAGTTCTTTCAGTGCTTTTGCAGCACCGCCGCGTCCACCTTTTGCATTTTTCTCTGCAATTAGTGCAACGGCGCGGTTCAGGCCAACTTCGAAAACATCCATCGGGTCTGGCAAATTGGCATAGGTTTTTTGGTGCTGAACATAAGGCCCGTACCGACCAAAATTAGCATACATCATTTCACCATCTTCCGGGTGAGGACCGATCTCACGGGGGAGGTTGATGAGCTGGATAGCTTGAGCAAGTGTCAATTCATCGGCTTTCCATCCTTTGGGGATAGAACCGCGTTTTGGCTTTTCTTTGCCGATGCCTTCGCCTAGCTGAACATATGGCCCAAAGCGACCCGTACGCAGGCTGATGTCTTTACCTGTTTCAGGGTCTTGGCCCAATAGCTTGCCATCTGGTGACACAGCGTCTTCAGCATCTGAACCATCTGTCGTGAATGGGCGTGTGTGCTTACATTCGGGATAGTTTGAACACCCGATAAAAGCGCCATTGCGGCCAAGCTTCATTGAGAGCTGACCTTCTTTACATAATGGACATAAGCGTGGGTCTTCACCTGTTGGCTCGCCAGTTTTTTCATCCAGTTTAGGCGGGAAGATTTTAGGGCCAAGTACGTCATTTAGAAGATCGAGCACGTTTGTGACGCGCAATTCCATGACTTCTGCGATTTTAAGGCTGAACTGTTTCCAAAATTCTGCGAGAAAGACTTTCCATTCCAGTTTGCCATCTGAAACAAGGTCGAGTTTTTCTTCTAGCTCGGCCGTGAAATCATATTGAACATATTGGTTGAAATAGTTCTCAAGGAAGATTGTAACCAATCGACCTTTGTCCGCAGGGACAAAGCGATTTTTGTCCATCTCCACATAATCGCGGTCACGCAAAGTGGCCAATGTTGATGCGTAGGTTGATGGGCGTCCAATGCCCAATTCTTCCATTTTCTTCACCAAAGATGCCTCGGTGAAGCGCGGAGGTGGCTGTGTGAAGCTTTGGTTGGCGTCGGCTTTTTTGAGATCAATGACATCGCCAACGCTCATGGCTGGCAGGCGTTTGGCATCCTCATCACCATTGGCATCATCCTTACCTTCTTGATAAAGGGTGAGGAAACCATCAAATTTCACAACCTGACCGGTCGCGCGTAAGATGGCTTGTCCATCTTTAGATTTTAGATCGGCTGTTGTGCGCTCAAGCTGTGCTGTTGCCATTTGAGATGCGACTGCACGTTTCCAGACAAGATCGTAGAGGCGCTGAAGGTCTGCTTCTAAACGCACTTCCGACGGGTGTTTTAAGAAATCTGTCGGACGGACGGCTTCGTGTGCTTCCTGCGCGTTTTTGGCTTTGGATGTGTAAATGCGCGGACTGGAAGGCACGTAAGGTGCACCATAACGCTCTTTAATGGCATCGCGAGCCGCGTGAATGGCTTCTTGAGCCATCTCAACACCATCAGTACGCATATATGTGATGAGACCAGCTTCGTACAATTTTTGAGCTGCGCCCATTGTGCGCGACGCGTTGAAACCGAGTTTACGCGAGGCTTCTTGTTGAAGCGTTGATGTTGTAAATGGCGGTGGCGGGTTTGATTTTACAGGTTTGGCTTCGACAGATTGAACTGTGTAGCCACCAACGCGCACGACTTCGAGAGCTTTATCGGCTGCTTCTTTATTCGGGAATGAGAATTTTTGAGTTTTCTTGCCTTCAAGTTCGTATAAGCGTGCTTCAAATTCTGTTTTTGATACAGAATCCATCAAGCCTTTAATGGTCCAGTATTCTTCTGGTTTAAAGGCTTCAATCTCGACTTCACGTTCACAAATCAAGCGCAAAGCAACCGATTGTACGCGGCCAGCAGAACGGGAGCCGGGGAGTTTGCGCCAGAGAACTGGAGACAGGTTGAACCCAACAAGGTAATCCAAGGCACGACGGGCAAGGTATGCATCTACCAATTCCTGATCGAGGCTTCTTGGGTTCTGCATGGCTTCAAGGATAGACTTTTTGGTGATCGCATTAAAAACAACGCGCTCGATTTTTTTGTCTTTCATTAGGCCGCGTTTTTTGGAAAGGACATCCAATACGTGCCATGAAATAGCTTCACCCTCTCTATCAGGGTCGGTGGCGAGTATCAGGCCATCGGCTCCCTTTAAGGCGTCGGCGATATCCTTGATACGTTTGTTGGATTTGGAATCACCTTCCCATTTCATCGCAAAATCAGCGTCTGGATCAACTGAACCATCTTTGGAAGGAAGGTCTCTGATATGCCCGTATGAGGCGAGCACGATATAGTCTTTGCCGAGATAGTTGTTGATGGTTTTTGCTTTGGCGGGAGACTCTACGACGACGACTTGCATTATATATTCTCCCGGCGAATTCGCGATATTGGGGTTGATTAAGCCAATCCACCCCGAAGCATTGAGCGGCGGAAACTGGTGGAGCTGGACATAAAAGTCAATTAAGCATTTGGTGACAATTTGCAGCATTACCCAAAAAAAATCGCTTGAATGGCGAATTTTAGGCATGTTTTTAGATGAGAAATCAGTTTTTATTCAATAACAGTACTCACATATCCACCTGCATGAGTTTGAGCAATACCATCGAGTTCCAGCTCGGTAAGAGCTGCGTTTACCTCCCTAAGTGGTGCTCTCACGACGCGCACTAATTCGTCTATATGGGTCGGCGTTGGAGAAAGCGCCATTGTTAAAGATTGGATTGTGGATAGAGAAACATCAATCATGCTGAGTGTTTCAAATGTGGGCGCTTCAGGCTCTGCCAGCATTGGAGGTATTGAATTTTCTAGCGCTGCAAT
Organism: Hirschia baltica ATCC 49814; assembly: GCF_000023785.1. Taxonomy (NCBI): domain Bacteria; kingdom Pseudomonadati; phylum Pseudomonadota; class Alphaproteobacteria; order Hyphomonadales; family Hyphomonadaceae; genus Hirschia; species Hirschia baltica. The sequence goes on along the minus strand of NC_012982.1, from coordinate 2,139,141 downwards.
CACGTCTTCTGCATTTTCGACCAGCCACGCTCCTTGTCTGAGAAGTCCATTTGAGCCACGGGTGCGCTCATCCAAGGGGGATCCGGGAATAGCTAATACTTCACGGCCTTGTTCGAGGGCAACGCGCGCTGAAATTAGGGAACCAGAACGCAAGGCTGCTTCTGCAACCAATACAGCCATTGAAAGCCCTGTAATGATCCGGTTGCGCTTGGGAAAGTCTTTAGCGGTCGCAATATAGCCTAATGGTGATTCGCTGACGATTGCGCCGCGTTCAAGAATAGCATCATAAAGTTTGGCATGTTCGGGCGGGTAGATTGCATCTACACCTCCGGCAAGGACTGCGATTGTATGACCTGTTTGTAGGGCGGCTGCGTGCGCTTCGCCGTCTATCCCACGCGCCAAGCCTGACACGATTGTGTAGCCGGATTTTGCTAATTCATGTGAAATATCACGTGTTAGTTTTCTACCTGCTGCGGACGCATTTCTAGCTCCAACAATGGCGATACCGGGTTTCAGAAAAGCTTCCATTTTACCACGCACACAAATCATTGGCGGGGGCGGGGTAAGTGCGTTTAAGGGAAGCGGGTAGTCAGCTTCATCATAGGCGATGAAGCGGGCACCTATTTTGTGCGCTTTATCTATTTCCCTCTCTATGATGGAGAGGGAAGGGAGTTTGAAATCACGATGCTTGCCGGCGCGTGTTGTGAGGTTTGGAAGCGCATCTAAAACAGCATCTATATCACCAGAGAAGCGAGACATAAGTTGCGCATATGTCATTGGTCCCACATTCGGGGTGCGCAGCAATTGTAGACGTTTGGCGCGCTCGCCATCGGACAATGTTTTGTTATTTTGATGCATCAGTCCCCCAACTGAGTTTTGAATGAAAGATTATTCTTTGGCTTTTTTCTTTTGCCCAATCTTTTCTTCACTGCCGGCTATCAAGCGTTTGATGTTCTCACGGTGTCTATAGAAAAGCAAAATTGACAATGCTGCCGTCACACCAACAGCGAACCAATCACCAATAAGAAACCATGTTATAATAGGTAAAAGTGCTGCTGTGACCAAGGCTGCGAGTGAAGAGTATCTAAAGGCAACCGCAATTGAAAGCCAGCATACAGCAAAGGCCAAGGCGACCTGCCACATAATGCCGAACAACATGCCGATAAAGGTGGCTACGCCTTTACCGCCTTTGAATTTTAACCAGACAGGGTAGCAATGGCCGATGAATGCTGCGGCACCAGCAAGCAAGCCGGCGTGAAAATCAAAAATGAAATTGAAAATTGCAGCAGCAATACCTGCTTTTCCAGCATCCAGAAGTAAGGTAGCAAGCGCTAAATCTTTACGGCCAGTCCGCAATACATTGGTGGCACCAATATTACCTGAACCAATATCTCGGATATCGCCCAGCCCAGCCATTTTTGTGATGACGAGTCCAAATGGAATTGAACCAAATAAATAGCCACCGATAATGGATAGGACAAAAGCAAGAGCAATTGGGAATTCAAGCATTAGTGTTTCCAGTGGCTGACGCCAGAGTGAGCACTCTGGCTAGATCTTAAGCTCAGGCTTATCCAGTCGATTACTATCGTGCAAGAGGTGTGAGATAAGTTGGGAGAATGCATTATTTGGAATTTGTGTCTTTCAGCGCCTCTATGAGCATTTTGGTAAATGCATCAGGTTCGTCCCGATAAACGGTGTGATCGCCCGGAAAAGTGCGTATCGTCCAACCTCTATCTTGTGCACGTATCCAAGACGGATCTTCTGCACGCGTTTGTTGCGTCATGCCTTTTGGAATAAAAGCGACATAGGATACATTCAGCATTTTTGCTTTTGGGTTATCGTATGAAACGGGCTGAGTAAGTGTATTATATGGATGTGGCACATCCTTTGGGAAACCATCTTCTGGTTTGAGCCAAGAGAAATTTACCAGCCCGTCAATGATGGCATCTTCTGTTGGCCAATTTACCCAAGCATCTTTGGCTGTCATTCCATCATCAAGAACGAATGCATCAAGAAAGATAACGTGTTTAATGCGTTCTGGTATTTCATTTATCACGCCCGTAATGACGGCACCACCATAGCTGTGACCGGTCAGGACAACATCTTGAAGGTCTTCGAAAATGATAGTGTTTACAATGTCATCTATGTGAGTTTTTAAAGTAACACTTTCACTTGCGAGGTGCATTCTTTCTCCTAGGCCGGTGAGAGTTGGCCGATAAGCCTTGTATCCTTTGGCTTCTAGTTTTTGGGCAATTGTTTTCCAATCCCATCCGCCACCTGTAGACCCATGGACGAGTACAAAAGTCTCGTTTTTTGCTTCTATTTTGGGTGAGTTATTATCGGAGGAGCATGCACAAATCAGTATAGAAAAGAGTGATAAAATCAGTTGTCGCATTTGAAGCACTCACACAGCATTAATTTGATAGTCGATCTATCGCGCCCTGCAGAATATATGCGGCGGCCATTTTGTCTATCACTTCTGCTCGTTTTGCGCGGCTGGTGTCTGCTTCGAGTAAAGTTCGTTCAACGGCTGCTGTTGATAAGCGTTCATCCCAAAAGGCAATCGGCACATCTCGTTTTTCAAGAATATTGCGAGCCAATGCGCGCACAGCTTGCACGCGTGGACCATGACTTCCATCCATATTGACGGGTAGCCCGATAACAAGGCCGACACAGACACGGTCATCATAAAGCTCAAACAGGCGGGTTAAAGCTGGAGCCAGCTTTTTTCCCTTTTTTATTGTTTCGACTGGGCTGGCAATCATGCGCAGGCCATCAGCAGCAGCGATGCCAATTGTTTTTGTGCCGGGATCAAGCCCTAGTAAAGGGCCACGCGGTGGGAGTTGATCAAGTTCTAAAATTGCCATGGGAATGCTGTAGTCAGAATGCGTCCCAAAGGATAGAGGGCAGGCGTTTTAATTGCCATTATCTGTTTCGGGTTCGGTAGCTTCAGAATCCAAATTCTTGATGGCATCTTTGTCATATTCATAAATGTTTGTTATGCGACATTTTATGGGGTGGCGCTCATTTTGGTTGGGACCAAATATACTTTCATAGGCAATAAGTGAATCACCACGCGTTAAACAACTGGAGAACTGGTCCATTGCAATAGATTGGGCATTTTTCAGGTTAAAGCACCCGCTAGCGACTTTTAAGATGTGCTGTTGGTTTACGGATGTGGATACAACAACAGTATTTCGAGTGGTTTCACCAAACCCATCAACACCTGTTCCACGGCAAACTCTTTTGACTTCCTTACCAATGCGAGGGTCGGCCGGATCAAATTCTGTGAACTGAGGTGTCGTTTTGTCAGTGCTTGTGCAAGCTGATAGCCCGAGTGTGCAAAGGATGACTGGAATCAAAGAATGGGTAATTTTCATGATAAAACTGCCTTTTTATTTGAATTTGTCCGAGTATGCGCCGCTTTTAGGGGCTAGGCCACATTATAAATACATCAAATTTTGAATCATTTCATTGTTGAGGAGCAAACACACTTGATCGAAGGCGCGACTGGTCGTACCCCTCGCTGGTGGATTTATAAATTGAAGAGGCAAGGTTGGCATGAGCGTCACCCCGGATGATGTGCGTAAAGCAGCACGTCTTTCTCGCATCAAGATCAAAGATGAGCGTGTTGAGCCTATGGCTCAGGAGTTAAACGGCATTCTAGGTTGGATCGAGCAATTAAACGAAGTTGATGTTGAAGGTATCGAGCCGATGACATCCGTTGTTGAAGTCAGCCTTCCAATGCGCGCTGATGAAGTGAATGATGGAAATAGGCAAGCTGAAGTTTTGGCAAATGCACCAAATTCAGCCGATGGTTTTTTTGTTGTGCCTAAGGTGGTGGAATAGACAATTGCTAGCGGACGGTTTTCAACTTGGTGAAGCAGATCCAACCACTGATATTGGTCGGGCGTTGATTGCCGAACTGGATGCCTATTTGCTTTCTATCTATCCTATTAGTGTATGCCATCGTACGACCCCAGAGGAAATTCTCAGCAATGGTGTGTTTTACATCGCTAAGTTGGACGAACAGGTCGTAGGCTGTGGAGCTCTGAAAGAAAACAAGCTTGGGCAATTGGAATTAAAACGTATGTTTGTACGTCCAATGGCCCGAGGAAAAGGTATTGCAAAAAAACTGCTGGCGGAATTGGAAACTCTCGCTCAAAGCAAAGGTTTTGATGCTATTTATTTAGAGACTGGACCACCGCAGAAAGAAGCTATCGCGTTGTATGAAAACGCCGGCTATTTTCGCAGAGGTCCTTTTGGAGGATATGATGATCATCCTCTGAGTATTTTTATGGAAAAACGGCTCGATAGCGTGCCGTCACAATCAAACGGGAGCGCTGCGTGAGCGATCTTACTAAACTGACACTGACTGATGCGGTAAAAGGGCTTAAAGCCAAGGATTTCTCTGCACGAGAAATTACGCAAGCTCATTTGGATGTGATAGATAAAGCCAATTCTGCAATCAATGCATATACGTTAGTGACAACGGATAAAGCGTTGGAAATGGCAGATGCATCAGATGCGAAACTTGCTAAAGGCGAGGGCGGTATTCTTGAAGGTGCACCTATCGGTGTCAAAGAATTGTTCTGTACAAAGGGTGTTCGAACAACCGCGTGTTCAGACATATTGTCTAATTTTGTGCCGACATATGAATCTACAGTGACGCAAAACCTTTGGGATGAAGGTGCGGTTATGTTGGGTAAGCTCAACATGGACCAGTTTGCCATGGGATCTTCCAATGAAACATCGTGTTTTGGGAATGTTGTGAACCCATGGCGGCGCAATGGAGAAGAGACACAATTAACGCCTGGAGGTTCATCGGGTGGTTCTGCTGCTGCGGTGGCGGCTGATATGTGTCTAGCCGCAACAGCATCTGATACGGGTGGATCTATTCGTCAACCAGCGGCCTTTACGGGGACAGTGGGTATTAAGCCGACTTATGGACGCGCAAGCCGCTATGGTATGGTGGCGTTTGCGAGTTCGCTTGATCAAGCAGGACCAATTGCGAAAAATGTTGAAGATACAGCATTGATGCTAGAAGCTATGTGTTCGGCGGATGATAAGGATTCAACGTCTCTCCACATCGAAACGCCTAAATGGACTGATAGCCTTTCTAAAGGTGTGAAGGGCATGAAAATTGGTATTCCTAAAGAATATCGTGTTGAAGGCATGTCTGATGAGATTGAAGCGCTTTGGCAGCAGGGTATTGAGTGGTTAAAAGCGGCGGGTGCCGAGATTGTTGATGTATCTCTTCCTCACACAAAATATGCTTTGCCGGCCTATTATATCGTTGCGCCAGCTGAAGCATCATCCAACCTTGCTCGCTATGATGGGATGCGTTTTGGTATTCGCAAAGAGGGTGAAAACCTTGATGATGTGTATTCAACCACGCGTGCTGAAGGATTTGGTGATGAGGTTCGCCGCCGTCTGATGATTGGTGCGTATGTGCTGTCAGCTGGGTATTACGACGCGTATTATCTGAAAGCTCAAAAAGTGCGAAAACGTATTTTGATGGATTTTCAGGAAGCCTATAAAGAATGTGATGCACTTTTAACACCGACATGTCCTTCTGCCGCATTCGGACTTGGTGAAAAATCAGCTGATCCGGTTGAGATGTATCTCAATGATATTTTCACGGTCACAGCAAATCTGGCAGGATTACCAGCCATGAGTTTGCCAGTTAGCTTGAACAGCCAAGGCTTGCCTTTGTCATTGCAAGTAATTGGTAAAGCGCTTGATGAGGAAAGCTGTTTCCGAGTGGCAAAAGTGATTGAAGATTCTGCTGAGTTTGATTCCAAAGCCAAGGCTTGGTGGAATTAATTATTATATCTGTGCCAATTCAAAAAAACGACGTGTACTGCCAAATGCATGTCGTTTTTTTTGCAGTTTGACAGATGGTGAAACGCAAAGGCGAGGCGACTCTAGTTTCTCTTGAGAGGCCGTTGAGTATTTGTCGGCAAATGTCTGGGAACCAACTATCTCTGCTATCAAATAGTGATGGTTAACAGTGAGTTGGTTCTACTTTATTGTAAATTTTTTTGTTAAAAATTAGTAATTAAGTGTTGAGGTTTTTGATGGAACCTGCTCATCTGTTTTTGCGAAGATCTTTTGGGGGGTGATTTTCCAAACTGAAAGTGGACTGCATTTTAGTATGTCATTTTCTGTACTTAAGGTTAATCTGTGTATCTGCACGGATTTGTCTGTGGCGTAAGTAGTAGAGTTTGGGAGAATAAGGTGTTGTTAGCCTCTATATCAGCTTTGTCGCTCACTTTGGGCGTATTGGTTAATGACTTGGAAGAGGGCGGAAACCAGCGTGCCAAAGCACTTCAGCTTGTGAATTCTGAGGTTTCTGTGATGTTGGACCCTTCTCAGAGCAGTGCGCCTCCAGTCTGGTATGATTGTGTTGCTCAGGTGTTTGAGAGTGGCATTTTAGAGAGAAAACTAAAACGGCTCGCACGTGATGACGCATTAGTGGATATTGAAGTTGGTGGTATTGTTCGCCGAACCGTTAATGATCTGTGTGCGGATGAACTTTACGAAAATTGAAACGCGTTTTATTATATTTGTGGAACTAATTTGAGCTCCAAGCATTGATACACAGAGCCTATCAATAAAAATATATCTGTATATTCAAGGTATATACAGATATTGCTTTAACTGAAAAAGTGTGTATACTGACCATATATTGCACTGGGTTAAGGGGTTCCATGTCCCTTAATAACAGGCTTTAAAAGGGCAATGTAAATCAACAACATTGGGATTGGTTCGCTGTAGTGAAGCATCAAAGCTTTATTGCAAGGAAGCAAAATCAAATTAAGGAGTGGATATAATGTCACTCACAACGACACATTTTGGAGTAGACTTACCTCGCATCGGTTTAGGAACACGTGGATTATCTGGGATTACCTGTAATTCAGAAGTTCGAGAGGCCTTGAAGTTAGGCTACCGTTATATTGAGACCGCACAGATTTATAACAATGAACGCCAGATTGGTGCGGCAATTAAAGATTCTGGTGTAAAACGTGACGAACTTTTCGTTTCGACAAAGGTCTGGATCAATGATTACAGACCATATGATTTATTGTGGTCTGTTCGGGAAAGCTTAGATCGCTTGCGTTTAGATCATGTGGACATGCTTATTTTGCACTGGCCAAACGAGAAATACTCACTTCACCGCACAATTGATGCGATGAATGAGGCGAAGGAGTTAGGGCTTACAAATCATCTTGGTGTAGCCAACTTCACAGCATCTCAGTTCCAAGCCGTGTCAGAATATTCTGAAAGTCCAATTTTGTGCAATGAGATCGAGTACCATCCTTTGATCAATCAAAGCCGGGTGATCGATGCGACACACAAAACTGGAGCAGCCGTTGTAGCTTATGGTCCAACAGCTGATGGCGAAGCTTTGAACCATTATGAGATTACGCGCATTGCGCTTGATCACGGTAAGTCTAAATCGCAGATCATTATGCGTTGGATGATGCAGCAGGAAGGTATTATCGCTTTACCGCGTGCGACCCGTCGCTCATCACTTGCTGAATGCATTGATGTCTTTGATTTTGAGTTGTCGGCAGAAGAAATGTCTATGATAGACAAGCTGCGCGCAAACAATCGCAGACTGTTTGATCCTACCTTTGCACCGCAATGGGATGATGTTGCATAGGTGAAAATGAAACTTTTCGTCAATCGATGTGTATCTTACTAAAGAAAACATCGGTTGACGGATTGAAAAAAAGTTCCGCATCGGGTCAAACAGGGTATTAGATGTTTTATACATCATCCTGATTCAAATCCTACTAAACTGGCGAAGCGTATGTCGGACCGTAAACCACTCATCATTTCTGGAATTACTGGCGATTGGGAGGTGGTCATGGGCCTTGAGGTTCATGCTCAAATCACTTCTAAATCAAAGCTGTTTTCTGGAGCGTCCACCCATTTTGGGGCTGATCCAAACTGCAATGTTGCACTTGTGGATACTGCGCTACCGGGCATGTTGCCCGTGATTAACGAGTTTTGTGTTGAGCAAGCTGTGAGAACAGGACTTGGGCTGAACGCTCAGATCAATTTGTTCTCTCGTTTTGATCGCAAAAACTATTTTTACCCAGACTTGCCTCAAGGCTATCAAATTTCTCAATTCCAATACCCTATCGTTGGTGAGGGGGAAATTGAAGTTGAACTGGAAGACGGATCTAGCATTACAGTTGGAATTGAACGCCTCCACATGGAGCAAGATGCTGGTAAATCCATCCACGATCTTGACCCTAACGCGACTTATGTTGACCTGAACCGGTCAGGCGTGGCGCTGATGGAGATCGTTTCCAAACCAGATATCCGCTCGCCTAAAGAAGCATCTGCTTATGTCAAGAAACTACGGTCTATCGTGGTTGCGTTAGGCACATGTAATGGTGTCATGGCTGAAGGTAATTTGCGGGCTGATGTAAACGTGTCGGTTTGTAAAGTGGGTGGCTACGACAAATTTCAAGAAACAGGTGATTTCTCTCATCTTGGAACACGTTGTGAGATTAAAAACGTCAATTCGTTCCGCTTTATTGAGCAGGCTGCTGAATATGAAGCGCGCCGTCAGGTGGAAATTATCGAAGATGGCGGCGTCATTGATCAGGAGACACGTCTATTTGATGCTGAAACAGGTGTAACGCGGTCTATGCGATCAAAAGAAGATGCGCATGATTATCGTTATTTCCCTGACCCTGACTTATTGCCACTCGTTCTGACGCAAGAATATGTTGATAAGATCAAGGCAAACCTGCCAGAGTTGCCAGACCAGAAAAAGCAGCGCTTTATAGATGAATATGGCCTCAAAGCTTATGATGCAGGTGTTTTATCAGCAGAGTCTGATAAGGCGGCTTTCTTTGAAGAGGTGGCTAAAGGGCGCGACGCTAAAATGGCTGCGAACTGGGTCACTCAGGAACTGTTTGGTTACCTGAACAAATTTGATCTTGAATTAGAAGACAGCCCTGTTTCTGCAAAGCAATTGGGCGGGCTGATTGATTTGATCGCGAACAAAACCATTTCTGGTAAAATCGCGAAAGACGTCTTTCAGAAACTGATTGAAGAAGATGATGCTAATCCTGCAGCAATTGTTGAACGTGATGGCTTGAAACAAGTCACAGACACGGGTGCAATTGAAAAAGTGGTTGACGAAATCATGGCTGCAAACCCAGACCAAGTTGAGCAAGTAAAAGCGCAATTTGCTGAAGGTCATAAAAAGCCTAAAGCACTTGGCTGGTTTGTGGGGCAGGCGATGAAATTGTCTGGCGGTAAAGCAAATCCGCAAGCCGTGAATGAAATTCTAAAGAGCAAACTTGGTATTTAGTTTCCAATTGCTGAAATAGAAAAGGGCGTTGAGTTTATCACTCAACGCCTTTTTTTTGGATTAGATTTTGGGGATTAGTACCGGCGATAATAACGATCATTGTGGTCGTCATGTTCAGAGGCGATGATACCGACCACCAGCCCTATAATTGCGCCTGTTGCTACGGAGGCTAAGATCGCGTCACCATTATCTCTGTCGCGAACCCAATGATGACCGCGCGGCGGTTCATGTAAGCCATAGCGACCATAATTGCTAATCACGATACTTGTATTTGCACGGTTATATCTTCCACCTATATGGTAGCGCGTTCCAGAGTGATTTGGACAATATAAATGGTCATATCCTGCATGATAATGACCATGCTGCCGTGTGCCGTAAAAGCGCCTGTCACGGAAGCTTCTTGGGTTGTAAAAACCGTTTATATGAGTTGCGCTACGATAAACGGGTGTTGTGCGGTGTTTTTGATAAACAGCCGGCGGACGCGTGTTTCTATTGTTTTTATAGCGATTGTCATGGCTGTTATGGTTGTTGTAGTTTTTGTCTGCATGTTGCCACTGACGATCATAATCTGAGTTCCGGTAAGCGCGATCATTGTTATTGCGGTTTGAGCGGTTGTCGCCACGATAATCATTACGATCTGCGCGGTTACCTGCGTTCCGGTGATCATTATGCTTTCGGTTTTGGGATACGCGTTGAGCTGAGCCTTTACGCTCTGCATGGTGGGCACCAGCAAGCTCTTGTTGACGGGATGATCTCTCGTAGTTTTGAGCAAATGCACTCGGGGAAATAGCAAGGCTTGTGGCGACGAGGCCAGCGATGCTAAACGCTGAATACATTGATTTTATTGAAGCCATGAACAGGTTCTCCTGTTATTTTTCAAATAGCGCTGATAAGTCTATAAGAATGTAAACGTACATTCATGCGCTAACTTAGCTAAATTCTGCGGCCCTTAGTATGAACTGAAGCTGAACACATCTGTTCATAAACATCACGTTTTCCTGAGTGAAATGCAGGATTTGTGCTCGTATTGAAGCAATATTATAGAGGCCCTGCACGGCTTAACACTATGACAAATATAACTTTTACAGACATTGAACCGTTTTTGGAGGAGAGCTTTATTCGCGCAGGTGGGCCTGGAGGTCAGAATGTGAACAAGGTCTCTACTGCTGTTCAGTTAAGGTTCGACTTTCTCAATTGTGATACTATTTTTGAAACCACTAAGCGCAGAATGAGAGCGAAGCTATCTTCTAAAATCACCAAAGATGGCGGGATTATTATCAAGGCGCAGCAACACAGAACCCAACAATTGAACCGAGAAGATGCCCGTGAGCGTCTGTTGAGCATGCTTAATGAAGCTGCTCATCGGCCAAAATTTAGAGTCGCCTCAAGACCTAGCCTGTCAGCTAAACGTAAACGCACTGACACGAAAACAAAACGTGGGCAGGTTAAAAAATTACGAGGACGCGTAAATCCAACTGAATGATTGGCTAAATGCTAGATTAGGCCGATTTCTTTTAATCTTTGCAGTAGGAAATCGTTCGCAGAGATTGATTGTTCATACCGATTAGGATTTTCGTCAGATATGCAGGTTTCTAGGGTTTTGATTTCAAAATCTGGTCTAAAATGTGCGAAGAATGGTGTGGAATATCTGGCAAATTTTGAGCGCTCTGGTTTTGGGTTCACAACACGATGAAGTGTTGATGGCAATATGTGATTTGTAAGACGCTCCAGCATATCACCTACATTGACAACGAGACATCCAGCTGGCGGTGTAATAGGGAGCCAAAGACCGTCGCGGTCTTTGACCTCTAGCCCACCTTCCTCAGCACCCAAGAGAAGAGTGATGACGTTAATATCACCATGTTCTGCGGCACGCACAGACCCCTCTGGAGGTGGCGTCTCCTGAGCTGGATAATGGAGCATGCGAAGTATGGAGTTTCCATCCCGCATTGCATCATCAAACCAGTTTTCTTCAAGACCCAGATAAATTGCTATTGAAGACAACACTTTTAAACCAAGTTGGTCCAATGCTTCAAACATAGCGTATGTCTGCTGATGCCAATCAGGTATTTCATCTATGGAGATGTTGGGCGGCATGATGTCTGAATAGGGATGACCTTCGGGTAGATCCCGCGCAATGTGCCAGAATTCTTTTAGATCTACATGTTTTGCATCTTTTGCAATTTCTTGTCCGAATGGGAAATAACCGCGCTGACCTTCAGGTGTATGTTTATACTTAGCCTTTTCAACGTCTGACATTGCAAAAAATGTTTTTGTGCGTTCTAGAGCTGTATCAAGCACATTTTGGTCCAAACCGTGATCTGCAAGAACCGCAAATCCATAACGCTTAAAGCTTTCACCGAGTTCTTTTGCAAATGCTTCTGGTGCATTTTCACGCTGAGACATGGATACAGGGGCAATAGCGGACACAACAGCGTCAAGGGACATCAAACTTCTCCAGATTCAAGTAGGGGCCTTGTTTAGAGTGAATTAGGCCCTTTGAATACCATATCTTTTTACGGGTTATATTTTTCTTTTAAAGATCGCGTTATTGGTGTTTGGAATAATGGTTTGTTTTGGCAATTATAACAGTTTTGCCCAAAGAGGGCACCTTCAGCACGAAACATCAAGCTGCATGCGCTGTGTTTTGGAATTGAAAACATATGTGACGATATAATAGGGATGCAGACATATAAAGGCATTGGCTCTGAATATTCACAGTAGAGCCCGTCTGAAATTGGTTTTGATATATTAGGTAATAGAGCGATGAAACAAATTTGGTGGGGATTGTTGGGGGCCGTTTTTTCTGTCTGCACTATTGGCGGTGGATATGCCTATGTACATCAGAGTGAAGATTCACAATCTTCCTATTCCGCACACCAGCTGGCGCTTCCTGAAAGTCCGATTTCGCGCTGTATCAATATGGGGAATGCTCTTGATGCGCCCAATGAAGGCGATTGGACATACATTATTAAAGATGAGCATCTGCAAGAAATTGGCAAAGCAGGTTTTGAAACTATTAGATTACCGATTAGGTGGTCAGCTCATACTCAAAAAGAAGCACCCTATATAATAGACCCAGCCTTTTTTGCGCGTGTAGAACATGTCGTCAATGTCGCGCTTCTAAACGGTCTGAAGGTTATTATTGATGTGCATCATTATGAAGAAATCATGCAGACGCCATCCGCACATATTGACCGTTTGGATGCAATGTGGCGACAAATATCCAGAAGATTTCGCGGGCATGGCGAAAATATTATTTTTGAAGTGCTCAATGAGCCAATGGCTGAGCTAACGAGCAAAGAATTGATCCCATTGAATGCGCGAATGGTTGCAACCATCAGAAATAATGCTGGAAGCGATCCTTGGATTATGCTCGGCGGAGATCATTGGGGAAATTTCTCTGGCCTTAAAAAAATGCGCTTTCCTTATGATCCGCGTATAATCGTGACTTTTCATGATTACGGTCCGTTTGAATTTACGCATCAAGGTGCAAGCTTTACTGCGAAAGATTATCCAACAGGCAGAGTGTGGGGGACAGAGCAAGAGCGAAAAGATGTGATTTCCTTATTCAGTGAAGCTCGTCAGTTGGGGGCAGAGTTGAGAAAACCAATTTTCTTAGGAGAATTTGGCGTTTACAAACGGGTTCCTGAAAGCGAACGCGCTAAATGGATTAAGTATTACCGTCAATCTGCAGAGGATGCCGGCATTGGTTGGTGTTTGTGGGATTTTGGTGCTGCTTTTGCCATCTATGACGAAGAAACCAAATCTTGGTCTCCGCCTATTTTAGAAGCTCTTTTTGATTAACAGCTGAAGCATTCCTCTGGTTGATGCCCAATTTTATTAGCTGCGTTTCTTCGTAGTACGCGGTGGTAGCGCCCAATGCGGGGCGCTTAAGAGAGGTGTTTGTGAGTCTGTTGCGACTTTGCGAGCAATAAATGCGTAAGCAGTGAAGAAATAGAATAGGGATGATGCATGCGAATTTTGTTGCATCAATATGCTTTCTGACAAGGAAAATAGAATTATTTGAAAAAGCATGAGAAAGACAAATGGGCCATGTTTGCCTGTTGCCAGATATGCAGCTTTGCCTAAAGCAAATAGTGAGATGCAGATAATCAGGATTAATCCAGGGTATCCTATAGCCAATCCCACTTCCAGCCATCCATTATGGGCTGTTGGCACGTTCCATTCCAGTGTGTTCACGATAAATGCAACTGGACCATCAGGCGTGACCCAGAATGCACCATATCCATAACCCGTCCATTTTTGCTGATTGATTAAATCAATAACGATAGCCCAAATGCCTGTCCGACCGGTAAACGTCAGGTCTTTCCCAATCAGCGCAACAACAGTTTCAGGCGAAATGGATATTATGGCGTAACCGATACCAGCTAAACTCAGGCCACCCCAAAACGCTAAAAGTCCTAATATCGGTGTGCGGATCGCGATGCTGTAGAATAAAAAACCTAAATATGGGATTAGCGTTGCAATGAGCGCCGTTTTAGATGTGGAACCTAAGATGAGCATCCACGTTAAAGCTAGACCTAACCACCATGCTTTTTTGTTCTGACCTGCTGGTGTTTTTCTATCGAAATATACAAGCGCAAGGAATATTAGGTTTGCGCGTGCCATTTCACCGCCAAGATGGTTTTTCTCGGTCATGAAACCGCGCCACGCTCCAACGTGTAATTCCGAGTGGACACCTAGGTGAGGGGCTCCAAAAATAAGAAGAAAATTGAGGATACAAATCGTTAGCCACGCCCAGCCAATGATCCTTAGTGTGTCGACTAGGGGGGCACGTATCGCAAGATAACAACCGAACATAAAGCTGAAGCTAAGTGCAATGGCACGCCGCTGTGTTAGGCTTGGATCTAAAGACCAGTTTGCCGAAGCGACTGCTAAACCTAATAACAAAATTATGGGCCAGAATTTTAAGCTCGCACTTCCTAGCTTTTTTATATTTAGCCCCAATAACCCAATCAATGCCAGATATGCAGGAAACCAAGAAGCCCGCGCTATTGGTCCTGGGTCAGGTGCTATCATGCTTTGTGTTTCTGCGGCTCTACCTAAGAGTATCGCAATCCATAGTCCTGAGTATGTTAAAACAATGAAGAAAACTAACGCACGTTCGATCCAGTACAGAGGTCCATTTAATGAATGTGGGCTGTTGTGCCATTTTGAAAGGCACGTGTCGTTGTTGAACAACTTTTCTGCTCCGTTATATGGAAAGATGCGTTGAGGTTAATACAGCATGATCATTCAATTGTTTTGCACCTTCTTACAAGGGTGCAATCTCAGCCCTTAATCCAAAATGAAAGTGATTGAGCGCAGATCTAACGTATCGGCATTGGTCTTAAACAAAACGAAAAATCACCATCCAATGGTGTTGGGCTCCAGTTTTTTTCAAATTCTTCAACGCGGTAAGGTGGATAGAAGCATCCGTGCGCATGGGCGTAATCGGTTGTTTTTATGTTGGATGGTGTGATGCAATTCTCCAAAGCTTTTACAGTTTCTTGGGAGGCATACGGAAGATGCACTTTCATGAGTTTCATTTTAGACGCAATTTTCCGCGCAGCCGAAATGAGTTCGGGCAGAATTGTGTTTTGTGATTCTGGTAGTGCAATGAGATCTATAATGCTGAGTATTGGCGGTGCTATTTCAGACTCTTTAGATATAAGCCCTATCAGCCAGCCCTCGATACCGTCACCTCGATCATATGTAATAAAGATAGGAGGGGTTTGTGCGTCGGGGTTACTTAAAATCCAATCGAGGGTTGCTTTGTCTCTATAAGTGAAAATGCCCTCATTGCTGCTTAAACGTGACCAGAACAAGCTAAGCGCGGTTTCATGCTGGTGATGGTCAGCTATCAAAGATGTATATTTCGGCAACTTGATTTTATCAGTTGGAGGTGCCGTGTAAGTTGAAAACCGTTCTACACCATTGCGGGCTGTTTTGAAATTTGTTTGGATGTGATAGCGGCGTTTCAGGCCAGCTTGAATTTGCAGCGCTGGATTCGTGATCCATTGTAGGCTCATTCGAGCTGCCTGCCCAAAAATTGGTACGTTATTGTATCCCGCTTTTTGAGAAATGCGAGGGTATATGCGAGCTGCTATCTCATTATTGTTGAGTGTGTAAGTCCCAAAGCCGACTTTCTGATGGAGCAAATTCACCATTAAACGAAAGCCGGCGCTTAGATGATTAGGGTGTGCCACCAATGAGTGACCAGTCATTGCCGTGAGTGTTTCCCCATTTTGAGAAAAGCGCTTTATACAGCAGCCAACAAAACCATTAAGGTCACCATCTTTGCCAATACTAACTATTCCTGGTGGAATTTCACCTTGAGCGGGATTGTCTTCAAATAG
This sequence comes from Hirschia baltica ATCC 49814, assembly GCF_000023785.1. Lineage (NCBI taxonomy): Bacteria > Pseudomonadati > Pseudomonadota > Alphaproteobacteria > Hyphomonadales > Hyphomonadaceae > Hirschia > Hirschia baltica. The sequence continues at coordinate 2,123,439 of NC_012982.1, read as the reverse complement.
CCATTTCCATCCAGCTTCAGAATGCTGTGTGAACCAAGCCAGTCCAAGTAAATGGTTGATCTCGCCAGTGTCCTTTAATGTGGCAAATCTGATATTGGGTTTGGGGTGCATATGGGTTCTGTGCAGAGCTTGGATGGCTGGGAACGCCGTGAGGGGCGTCGGTGGGCTTGTCGTTTGTTTGTTTATCTTAGTCCATTGATCCTGCAAGACTTAAGCCATAGATATCGTTCTCTCGAAGATATCCTATGTTTGGTAAACTATATTTTAATTTTGCCTAACATGGTAAATATAATGTCTTTGAATTTTTGGATTTGAAGTAATGATTTGATAATTACTATTTCTATTTAAATAACAGTAAAAGAAAATTCATGTACAACTAGCCGTTTTGAAGTATTTACTGATGTAATTAACTATAGATCAACAGTAATTTAGTTCACTGCATACATCGCCGGAGAAGGTGATGGTTTATGGTGGATAGGCTCTTTGATCATGGGGAATAACCCGACACAGAGCCTCATTGTCGAAGGAATGACAAAAAATGGCTTATGCTGATGCATTGATCGAAGCTCCTGAAGCGAGCTTAACAAACAAATCTGCTGGTGAAGAAATTTACCGTGTGGGACTTATGTATTCTACAGGACTAGGAGTTGCCGTTGATTACGTTGCAGCACACAAATGGTTTAACCTTGCCGCTCTTAAAGGTGTTCGTGATGCACGTGAGCAACGTCGCGAAATGGTTGACTACATGTCATCTTTAGAACTTCGTCAGGCACAACGTGCTGCCCGCGAATGGATGCAAAAAGCACATTAATTTCGGTTGTGATGCCTAGTGTTTAGTTCAGCAATCTGAGTTAGAAGGCGTTGTCTTTTAGGTTGTAGAAGAATGAAAAATCAATTGGCAATGCTGATAGTACGTATTGCTGTATAAATTTGTTTTCATTTGCTATGCGGCTGCGGGATACAAACACGACGTCAAACCGTTTTAATGGTCCAATGTCTAGATTGCTTGGGTCACGAAGAGCATTTTTTACGTCAACAACGCGGGTCATGATTTGACCATTTCGATCGCGACGTAAAATAATGACTTGTTCAGGTTTGGAATTATCGTTCCAGCCACCAGCTAAGACAATGGCTTGCAGCGGATCAATTTGGCCCGGCAATGGAAATACGCCCGGATTATTGACTTCACCACCGACGAATATTTGTTGGGACGCAAATTCAACTGGCGTGACTGTGAGAGAGGGATCCACCAATTCTCTAGCATAGATGCGTTCAAGAATTTTTTGTAGTTCGAAAGCAGAAAGATCCGCGACAACGACAGGGTCCATGAGTGGAAGGCTTATCCGACCATCCGGTGCAATAACGACTTCTCGGTCCAATTCAGGTGCTTGTCTGAAAGTTATGTTTAACTTATCGCCTGGGTAGAATCTGTAGGCTGCATCATTTTGCGACCATTTTGAGAAAGTCGTTGATTGAAAAGTCGGCGCGCTTGGTCCCGGTTGAGGGCTAGAGCATGCCGATATTGACAGAACAGCGAGTGCGAGGATGGATGCGTTGTTTTTCATCATGGTGCTTTCTTAATGCATCCGTTTTGGATAATGAAATATTAAGGCAAATCAAGCGACAAATGAACAAGTTGTTTAGATAAAGCAGAATCAGAATATGATGCAAGACAATCAAGCCACCCAAATGCCTGTCCGGCGCGAACAACGCGGTGTGAATTTACGCGTTCGTCCACGTTTTGGCGTGGGCGATATATTCTTGCAATTGTGGCGATCACTTTGGATTATGATATTGGTGTTTCTGCCTATCGTGATACTGGGTGTTCTGTTTGCTATGACCATGCCCAAAACATATACGGCATTCGGCACAATGCAGGTCACGTTGGATAAGCAATATATTTATGACCCGCTTGTCGGAGATGCTGGACGTGGTGTTTCTATTGAAACTGAGGCAATTGTTAGTGCGGAAGCTGAGAAAGCCAATTCCCCTATATTAGCGCGTCGCGTTATGGATCAGATGGGGATTGGACACATCTATCCTAAAATTGCCCAAGAGATAGCAGAAACGAATGACCCTGACAAAATTCGAAAATTGGAAGCCTCTGCATATGATGCTTTGAACCAAAATTTTGGTGCATCTCACGGGGTGAAATCACCCTTGCTTACTTTTGTCTTTAAGCATGAAGATCCAATTGTTGCCGCCGAGGTTGTCAATAAATTTCTGGAACAATTTGTCGACTATAGAGAAATTCAAAGTGATCAAGATGATATTGCGGCTGTGGCTGGTCAAAGATATCTTGTGGGTGAGGCCTTAAGTGAAGCCGAATCATTGCTACGCGACTTCCTTGTTGAAAATGAAATTGGTGAATTTGATACTGATCGATTGTCTGTTGGCACGACATTGGTGAATTTACGCAATGAACTTTTGACCGTTGAGGCATTGGTAAAAGAAGGTGAAGGTCGTTTGAGTGGCTTGCGTGCTATGCTGCCAACTACGCCAGAAACGATTGCGCTAGAAGTTGAGACAAATGCATCACAACGTGTGCTGGACCTCCAGTTAGAGCGTGAGCAATTATTGCTAAGATATTTGCCTGATAGCCGCGCTGTTTTAGAAATAGATGCGCGTATAGCGAGTATGAAATCACTGTTGGAGAGTGATGATGGCGGTGTTCGTCGAACTGGTCCAAACCCAGCGTATCAAGAATTAATCTCTACAATCACGAATGTTCAATCTGATTTGAATGCGGCAACGTCTCGCGCGGCGGAGTTAAAACGTCAGGTCAATGAAGTGTCTCAGCGACAGAAAGAACTCGTTTTGTTGCAACCAGAATATAAGAAACTTCGCCGAGAGCGTGACGTGTTGGAAAGAGCGATGGTTGAATTGGCAACGAGAGAGCAATCGAAAAAAGCAGAAGTTCAGATTTCGGAAGGTTCAAGCGGGAGTGTTGTAATCGTCGATAGGGCATTACCACCATCTAAAGGTTCGAGTATGAAGATACCGATTGTTTTGGCATCAGGGATGTTTGCTGGATTTACTGCATTAATCGCGGGCTTACTTGTTGCATTTAGTCGTAAAAGTCTCTCAACGCGGCGTTCAACTGAAAAGACAATAGGGTTGCCTGTCATTGGTGTGACATCGAAGCAATAAGACTAAGTATTTGTTATTTAATTAAAAAATATACTTTTCAAAAAGTTAACTTAGTTTTTCTATGTTGAAACCAATTATAGCGGCAAAATAAGATGTAGTGAATTTGAGTGATGAAAGACTTACGAAAAGATTTAACTGAAACTTGGCGTGTCGCAACACGAGCACCAGTGGATAATGGTGGTCGTACGATTATGTTCATGTCTGCTATGGCAGGCGAAGGCACATCGAGTGTGGCTGCTTCTTTTGCTATGTTAGCGGCTCAACGTGCGCGCAAGGGTGTATGGCTGATTGATCTAAATCTTATGGATGGTCGGTTATTTAATGCTTTTGATCGCGGCGGCGATTTTGTTGATTCATTTGGTCAGGTTGGTCCAGCTCATAACGCTGAAATGTCTGGCGCTTCCTTTTTTTCTATCTCACCACCACCACCGCCGCCACCACCTGGTAAGAAGAACGATGCGGGGCTTTTTGTAATGCATCGTGTGGCGGATACTAAATTACTTGTGTCTAGGTTTCGAAAAGAACGTTTAGAATCAAGCGCTCGCGTGCGTGTGAAAACGGGAGCGGACTACTGGAAAGCCGTTAGAGAGATAGCTGACTGGGTCATTATCGATGCACCTGCGTTAGAAACATCTTCAGCGGGTTTGGCTATCTGTTCGCAAATGGATGCAACTGCTTTAGTTGTGCGAGCTGATAAAACACCTGCGACTCAGGTGTCCAAGCTTGGACAAGAAATTGAAGGCCATGGTGGCACATGTATGGGAATTGTTCTCAATGCAACCAAAGCAGATGCCCGATTAGCGGATGAAATTTCAGGCTAATTTAGGTTGAGCGTAGCTTAACTTATTCTCAGTTTGTGAGTTTGGTTAAGTTGCGCTTTTGATAACTTTTTTGCGCTTTTTCTTATCGGGAATATCCCCATAAAATTGCAGAATAAATGGTGGAAACCAGAGGGGTTTTCCTAGTCCTCTTACAGCTTTATCCAACATATATGCGCGTTTGGGATGCTTGATTGCAAACATCGCTAAGGCAGAGATTCCATAGATAATAAACTGACCTGTCCCGATAATCATCCACATCAATAGGCGTGGAATATCAATGCCGTCATTATTGCGCCAGCAATTGGTGGAGGGCCCCTGTCCATAGGCGAATGCACGCCTCAGTGTATAACCTAAATGTGCACGTTTTTCGGGGACGTGTTCATCAACAATTGCATTATGTGCCCAGCCAAATGTTTCACCATGCTGTTTCACACGAGCAAAAAGATAGTCATCTTCGCCGCCAGTTTCATTGGCTATCTTATTGAAAAACGGCTCATTTTCAGGGAGGCAAGGTTGAATGCGATCCAAATCAAGGAAAGCATTTCCACAGCCAAAAGCTTCATCAATTAGTTTGGTTTCGCTTGGGCCTTTGCGAGAGAAAAAATCTTCCAGATATTGTTTGTGCGCGGGAGGCGTGTCGGTTGGAAGCACAGTTTCGACAGGGCCAAAAATGACAGCGGCACCGAGCTTTTGATGAGCTGCGACTAAATTATCTAGCCATCCATTTTGGGCAGTTTCATCATCGTCAATGAAGGCAATTAGACGAGAATTTGCTACAGCTAGACCAGCATTTCGTGCATTTGATACGCCCGGAGTGGGTTCACTGACATAGTTTATTGGTACGCTAGTGTTGAGTTTGAGTTGTTCTACTGTGGATTTGGCGCCGGCTTCGGGTGAGTTGTCTGCGACAACGATTTCAGCCGTTTCCAAAGCAGCATCCGTCATATTCAGAATGCTGGTAATGGCATTTTCCAAACCGTCATTGCGGCGAAATGTTGGAATAACAATACTGACTTTTACGGATTGGTTCATGAGATTAGGCCGTAGCTTCTTGCTGCCTCAGTTGGCGTTGAAAGCGTTGCGCCTGCTGCTTTAGACAGTTGGCACAATTCTTCGACGATCCCAGTTGTGGTTCCATACGCAGTTGGCTGAGGTGATACATCATGTGTAAATATAATCACCCAGCCGCCAGTTTTGCCTGCTTCTTCGATAGCATTTATTGCTCGAATGCGTGTGGCTGGATTTTCGTTTAGTTCAAAACACCGCAATTGAGCGAGATCAACTTTTCCAACATTAATTCCGGGAAGAATACCGCGACACAGATCAAACTTTTTGAATACTTCTTTTTTGGTATCAAAAAGGGTTTCTCCATAAGGGTATGCAAAACTTGTGGGCCGTTTTTTTAAGCCGGCTTCCATGAGCGCAGAAATATTTGCGTCAATATCATTTAAGACAGTTTCACGTTTGCTTTGCGCGCAATCAAGGTGACTGTGGGTATGCGCGCCAATTTCATGTCCACGGTTTTCAAGGTCCAACATGGTTTTGATATCGTACATGTCCCCATATGCGCCGTGTGTGCCTATCATTTTTGTGCAGGCATAAAATGCTGCGTGCCCATCATGAGATTCGAGGATGTCGGCACCATTGACCGCCGACATTGGAAAATCATCAAATGTGTATGATACATGAAATTGTGTGTTGCTCACATCAACTGGCGCAGCATGTCTCCATTGTGTCATGCGGCGTTTTAATTTGGCGGGAAGGGTACGAGAGGGTGTGTAATGCCAATCAATCATGAAGAGCCTCCGCATATATGGTTGCACGCCATAATTTTAGGGCGAGACCTCTAACCTTTATTGGAAAAAAGTGCGCTGTCGCAATGCTACCAGTTATGGATTTGATCACGGGCTTGAATGGTATCGGCGCTAGCTTGTTAGCAACTTTATATAGACTTGTTGATTTTAAAGCGTCGGGATGTTTTTCAATCGCTTTTTTAAAATTAGCACCCGATTTGCCATATTTTTTCATGAGATCTCGATCAGTATCAAGGCCTAAATGAGTGGCTGTATTATCTATGTGGAGAACTAGATAAGTCTTGGCGATACGCAATCCCCAATCGACATCTTCCCAGCCCCATCCACTGAATGTTTCATCAAAAGGGACTTCTTCAAACAGGTCTGCATGGGCAAGAACATTACTTGTGAAAACATAACGCCCAGGTTCTGTGTTGCGCAGCTTAGAAGACATGCATTCTGATTTTTCAGCTTGCCACCGATGCAAAGCATATTCTGGGGCCGTTGAGGCTTGCTTAAGTGAAAACCCGCCGACGATAAGTTTAGGGTCGGGATGAACTGATATTTCTTGGATGTAATTAGTCAGGAAATCTTCGTTATCGGGAAGCATGTCGGCATCAAGGAGCAATACCCATTTGCATCGCGCATAGTTCAATAAACGATTTCGCGCGCCTGCACGTCCAATATTGTGTTGTGCAGAGATGATCCGAACTGGAAAGCTGGCCTCAGCTGCGTGCGCCGAAATTTTCTCAATAAGTGTGCGGTCTCCGCCGCCATCATCATAAAGAATAAATTCGATGTCTTCGACATTTTTGCATTTGGATAATGAGGCCAATAAAGCTTCTGGATCGTCTTTATAGCTAGGTACAAGAATAGACAGCTTTTGGTTTGCCTTGTCTTTCCAGTGCGGGTTATCGACCACGATTTCGCGTGGGGTTGTCGTGTCGCGAACGGGTGGGTTGGCGCTAAGTTGGGGCGTTGTGTTCATATTGGATGCCTAGCGCTGTGTTTTTGAGTCGCCCAAAAGGCAGGGAGCAGTCATCAGGATGACGTATAGATCAAACCAGAATGATGCTTTTTCCATATATTCCATGTCCAAACGCACGCGATCTTTAACAAGCTCTGCTGTGTGGACTGGGCCGCGAGATCCATTGATTTGTGCCCAACCGGTTAAGCCTGGTTTCATTCTGTGACGATGAGCGTATTCAGCGACGATATTGTGGACTTCAACTTCCTCGGTTGTCATGCCAACGGCATGGGGGCGAGGGCCGACAAGTGACATGTCTCCAACTAGAATATTTATGAGTTGGGGAAGTTCATCCAAACTTGTGCGACGTAAGAAGGCACCAATGCGCGTGACACGTTTATCATTGCTCACGGTTTGGATGACTTTTGTGCCATCTTCAGCCGCTTTATCCGGGTGCATAGTCCGAAATTTCCAGACACGAATAATCTGATTGTTAAAACCATGACGTCGCTGTCTAAAGAAAATTGAGCCTTGGCTATCTAGTTTGATCAAAGTTGCAATGATCATCATAAATGGCAAGAAAAGTATGAGCATGGCGCTTGCAACCACAATATCTAAACCGCGTTTGATCGCGGCACGTCTGACATCTTTGGGCGCACCTGAAACATAAGCTGCGGGTGTATCGACCATATTGGCGATTGAGGTTTTCTCTGGACTAAACCCGTCTAGGTCCAGCATGAGAATCACTTCTTGAGGCAAAAGGCGTAGACGATCTATAAGGGTACGAACACGTTCTTGTGCGGTTGATGTCACTGTTAGGATAATTCTGTCGACATCAGGAAGTTTATCCCATTCGAGTAGATCATCGACTTTCCCAATGACCGGAACATCCGCGATTGCTGCGGGTGCGCGATCTAGCCTGTCTTCAAAGACACCTAGAATATTCATCTCACGTTTTTTGCGATTTTTTTCGATTAAATCAAAAGCAGCAGGGGTCGCACCGACGATAACGACATTATCTGCAAGCGCGCCAGAACGCGTGAGGGAACGAAGAAGAGCGGCGTAATGCGCGTGCAATCCCAAATAGCCACACAAAACAATTGCAGAAATTTGGTAAAGCTGATCATCACCAAGATTGAAAACCAAACTAATGATGTGAACAAGTGCCACCCCAAGGCTTGAGCCAAGCAAAACACGTCCAATGTGTGTAAGTGGATGTTCATCAAATGCAAAACGATAGGCACCCGTTATACGCATGCCCAAGAAGGCAAATAATGGCGCTGCTATGTAGGGCAGAGAAGTTCTAAGGTTTTCGCTTAGCAGATCAATTTTTAAAAGATGACAAGCAATAAGAATAATTGCAAAGCCGGCGGTAAAATCAAATATGCGCAGTATAAAACGTAGACCAGAGCGATCTATTGGAAAACGTTTGGCGGGTTGATCAGGTTGTGTATTGTGTAATTTGTGTTTTTCGCTTTTGTGCTGGCGCAATTTTGCAATACGATATGTATCGTTACTTGCATTATTGTCCGGATCCATAGCGTCGAGGCTCATGCCAGCGATTTCCATTACAAATTTAAACATTCACGAAGAACACAGAGTGTCTCCATTTACCTTGTGCAATACAACCTAGCATGAACACTTCAAAAGAAGGCTAGTATGAGTAATGCTTCATTGCTTATAGGGTAACTTGCTTAATTTTCATTTGTTTAAATGTACAATAATCGTAGTAATGGTGATGGTGTCTTTTAAAGGTTTGTTTAGAAACCACCACCGGTTTTAAATCCACCACCTTTGCCGCCGAAGCCTCCAGAAGATGGGAATTTGATTCCCGAAGAAGAGCGTTTTGAAGGGAAGCGACGTGTTGTTGGTCTACCGCCAAAGGGTGAGTTTCTACCACTGCCTCCGATTGTGCTCTGGCGCGCAGCTTCCTTGGCGATTTCTATGGCGATATCTCCAAATATTGATGGCAAGCCTAATGTTGATGAGCGGCTTTTGCCGCCAAATTCAGGGTCTACGCGCGGCGTGCGTCTGACAATTGCCTTATTGAGCAAACGGCGAGCACCGCTTATATTTGTATGGCCTCTGAGAAGGGCTGTGATTACAGTTTCGATACTAGAGGTTTTGAAAGTCGCATACGGGCTGTCGAATTTTGCGGCTTTAAATTCGCGTCTTAAGCGCTCGAGTAATGAAAGATCTTTTCGGCGCTCTTTAGGGCCATTTTCCAGATCTTCAGAAATCACTTCAAATTCTAATTCTTCAGTTCTGAGTTTGACCAATCTGTCAACGAGACGATCATCTTCTGGGGTGATCGTTTCAGCGACCAGTATGCGAAGGTCGGGAAAGCTTGCGCGTTTTAGTGCGTTTTCCAACACGCGGCGGGCTTCCATTGCTGGGCCAGATTCTGCATTGATTGCCGAGTCATGGGATTGAGCTAAGGCTTGATGTCTCGCTTCTGCCGCATCCATTTGAGCATCTAAGGCCTCAATAGCAGATCGCAATTCATCGACATTCTTTTTGAGAGTATCAGCGCCGCCATCTGTCAAAGCCTGTGTTTCAGCTGCTTCAAGCGCCTGACTTGCTTGTTTTAAACTTTGTTGGGTTTTTTGAGCGTGTTCACTTAGTCGCACAGGGAGTTCGGTTAAGCGCCCATAATTGAGATATGATTGATCATACTTACATAATTTAGCGACCCAATTATCTAAAAAACGAATGAATGCCGGTGCTTTGTAATCGGGTGTTCTGAATTTGCGGCTCCACAAATAGGAAAAGAGCGGGTCGTTTTCATATGGTTGCCCTTTTTGCTCACGGTCTTCCTGTGCGAGCGCGAGTTTGGAGTGTGCGCGTTCTGTAATGGCTGCTGCATCTTCCATTGCTTCTGCAAGCAATTGATAATCTTCATCTTCAACAAGGCTTGCTTGTATTTTTGAGACGCGTTTTTCATAAAGTTCTACGGCAGCATCGAGGCGCGAAGATATTTCTTCGCGATCATTTTCCAGCCGTAAAATTTCTTGAGAGGCTGCTTTTAATTTTTCCTGCTCATCAGCAATGAAAGCTTCGTGTGATTGCAAGAGAATTTGAGCGCGTTTCTCTGAGTTTAGCAGGGTGACTTCGTGTGCATCTGTGTCGTCAGTGAGTGTTTCCAAACGCATTTCAGCAAGGGATTGATAGGTGCTGACTTGTTCTTTGCGGATTTGGGCAATGCGTGCGCGTGCGTCATCGGATGCTTCTAAGGCATGCGCAAGCTGCTTGCGTGCACGGAGAATGCTCTCATCAAGTTGTTCGAGCGCTTCGCGTCCATTGATTGACCTAGGCATTATTCATCACCAGTTAAATATCGCTCCATCGAGCGTGTCGATGGAGTATTGTGGGGTTAGGTCTCCCTTGGTTTTCGCGCCAATTTCAGAAAATTGTAGAATGGCGTCGTCTTTTTTATCTGCTGCGACTTTATCGAAAATGTCTTTAGGCACGCGCACGCCCCAGATGGACACGCGCTTTGCCGCTTGTGTTTCTACGCTGGAAATGGGCACTTCGATGACGCGACCAGCACCATCAATTGCTTCAACTATGAGATAATAATTGGGGCGCTGCGGGGCGTCATCCGGTATTCTGAACAGGCCGGAATATTCTCCGGGGCGTGAAACAATTCGCACGGTGTATTCAGCTTCTAGATCATCTTTTAGCAATTCTAGAGAAGCGACCGCAGCAAGCGCTTGCGCGTGTTCACCATCTGTAGATGCTGTGACGCCGTCTTGATAATAGGTTTCGGCGCGGACTTTGATTTTGTCATCTGTTGCCATTGTTTGAATATCATCACGCAAAGCTGTCAGATCAGCAGGAATGGTTTCGTTTAATTGCGTTTGAACTAGCTCTGATTTGGCTTGTTGCGGCATGGATACGCCAAAATGCCAAAGTCCAGATGCGAGAATGAGGGCGGCAAAACCAGCAGTCACGGGCTTTAACCATTTATCACGCTTGATATATATTTTGGCGAGTTTGGTTTTCCAGCTATCTTTGGGCGGTGTGTAGACAAAGCGGTTTTCTTCAAGTGCCTTAACACCATCGCGTAATTTATCGTCTGAAACTTCTATGCCTTGAGCAGCATAGATTTCTTTTAAACGTTCAATCAGCTCTAGTTCACGTGCATCGGCATCTAGTTCACGTAAAACTAATTGTTCGCGATGACGCAACGTATCGACGATGTCCATCGCAATGAGGACATCGTCTAGCGTTTGTTTACTAGCTGGAGCATCGGAAACAGGATTTGATTGCTCTATGTCTGTTTCTGGCTCTGTTTGAGAATCGTCTTGTGTCATCTATGTCTTTGGTAAAAGCGCGTTCGATGCACCGTCTTGGACGAGACGCGTTAGGCGGCGTTTGCCATCTTCTACGCTTTCACGGATTTCTTCGGAATTTTCAGTTGCAAGCACACGCATTTCTTTGATGATTTCTTGGCTACGAATTTGATAATTCACGACTGAATCAACAAGCATTTTGACGGATGCGGCTGACACAGTTGGGCCATATCCTGCTTTAAGGGCAGCTTCTTGAACTTTGCCACCAATATCAGCCAGTGTTTCAAGCGATTCGTTGACACCTTTTTTCATGGCCTCAAGTGTTTGTGTGCTTTCATGCAGACCATGCAGACCTGTGAAAGATGCGGTGAGGGCTGTCAGCACAACTTCATTGGTTGAGAAGAAGGATACTGATTGCGCATAGATGCGCTCTTTTGCTGATGTGGTTTGCACGAGACGCGCCATGATGACTTCAGATGTGTTGTATCCAATTGTAATGTTATCGGAGAGGTCTTTAGCGATCTGATAGCGTTTTTCTTCTGATTGTAGTTTGCGCAGTTTTTCATCGCGGACCAATTCGAGATTAGCGCGGCGCGCTGCATCATGACCAACATAATCAGTGACATCTTTGAGTGCTTCAGCAACAACGTCTTTTGCCGCTTCTAATTTTGCTTCTGCATTTTGAAGAACTTCTAGCGCGAGCACTTCTGATTGTTTTAAAGCACCACGGAAATCTAAATAAGCTTCTAGGATTTGCTTTTCTTTGTCGATTTGGTTTGCGGATTCAGCTTGCACTTCAAGATAAAGGTCTTTGATTTTACCAAATCGGGATGCAACATCTCCGCGTGTCATTTTCATCCAAACATTGGAAACGCGTTCCATTGTTGAGATTTTCCCATCTGAATACTGATCAACAAGTGATTTTGAATCATCACGGATAGAGTTAAAGGCTGTTGTGATGCCTTCATAACGTTCACCAACTGTGACGCCAGAGATGTGCTCGCGGACAATGTCATTAAATGTGGACATTTGGTCGAGCGTACGGGCGATTGCGGCGGTTTTATCGGGTGCAAGATCTGCAATTTGTTCAAGAAGGGCGACAATCGGAGCTGTCTCGTTTTTACCTTCAGGCATAATACCAAGATTGCGTAATCCACCGACAGCTTTGTCTAGATATTGAAGCGCGGTTGGGCTTTGAGTGCTCAAAGAAGTTGGCGTGTTCATGGTAATGTCCCTTTTGATTGTCACGGCGTTAACCGTTAAAACCCCACTGAAACGATAAAATAGTCATTGATAAGGTTTTTCTTACAACAAGTTATAGCATGCAAATAGTCTATTCACCTGACGCGCGACATTCTTTTTTGCATGTATCTTTGTTACAGTTTTTTAAGGATAAACGAGAGACCTTGAAAGCGTATTTCTATCTTTCTTCAATCAGTTGTGGCCCATTATTTCTTACATTTCCCACAGCCGCATTAACGGGCCAAGCATGCATATCAAATGCTGGAAATGGCCTCATAAGATCATAAACATCATTATAATGAGCCGTCATCCAACGAACATAATCTTCAGGGTGGATAATGACCGGCATTCGCGTGTGTAGGCCTGCCATAACATCATTGGGAGTGGTGGTTAAAATCGTGAATGTATCTATTTCTGAGCCATCAATCATTGCGCGGTTCCATAATCCTGCGCAGCAAAACCATCTTCTGTTTCTAAGCGATATCGCAAAGGGTGTTTTTGCCCCCTTACTGCCGGTCCATTCATAAAAACCGCTCATGGGTATGAGGCATCGATGATGCCGGAAAGAGCCTTGGAATGTTTTACTTTCGTTGACGCTTTCACTACGGGCATTGAATGTTGAGAATTTTTTCTCCGAGAGAGGTTTTTTCCACCAAGATGGCACGAGAGACCATTGTGCAGGGGCTAATTCATAGCCGGGCATGTGGTGTTCTAATGGCCGAATAATCGGCGCAATCGACATGGGAGCTATATTGTAGTTTGCCTCCGGCGGATCAACACCTTCTGGTGTGATCATGTTGAGGGCTGCGTGGTAGTCTGCCCACGATACGCCATGTCTGAAGAATCTACCGCACATATGATTCTTTTAGGCTTTTTTGAATGTCTATGCCAGTGCAAAGAAGCGGTCAAAATTAAATGAAAAAATCAATAGTTGATAAATTCAACTAATAAAGTTATAGTCAGGGCTTGCTTTGGAGAAAACGGGTATGGATGCAAAATTTGACCAGAATGTTCTGCCGTGGATAGGGCGAATTGAAAGGCAATTTTCAATTTTGATGAAGGAGGCTTTGGCGCCATTAGACCTTACTTATCCAGAATTTAGGCTGGTTGGAGTTTTATGGGGAGAAGAAGAAGGTCATCCCCAGAAATATTTGGCAGCTAGATTGGGATTAGATGCGTCAGCTGTGTCGGTTACGTTAAAGTCACTGGAGAAAAACAAAATCGTAGAGCGGGTGAGAGATCAAAATGACGCGAGAATTGTGCGCGTAAAATGCGCGCCTAAGGCATATGAGATGACACAAGTATTGTCTGCTCACAGTGAGCAGGAAATGTCTGCGACATCAGGCTTTAGTGACACAGAAAAGCAGCAATTATTACAATTGCTCACACGTGTGTCGCAAAACTTAAGTCAGAAAACTGGACTGCTTTAATAGGCTTAATCATAAAATCAGATGGATATGGGTTATGTATGTTTTACTTGCAGGATTAGCGTTGTTTATTGGTACGCATATTTTTGCGTCCGTTCGTTCCAGAAAACCGGGTAATATTTCTCAAAAATATGGCATAAAATATAAAGCAGTGTTCTCGCTTATTTCGGCCATTGGGCTTGGTTTGTTGATTTATGGATATGGCTTGGCGCGTGTTGATCCGATGTGGAATCAACCGGTGTGGATTGCACCGGAATGGACCCGTCATATTATTATTGCGGTGATGCCTTTTTCTTTTATTCTGCTTGTCGCGGCTGACGCCCCAGCAGGATATATCAAAAAATACACCAAACACCCTATGATTAATGGCGTTAAATTATGGGCGGCAGTTCATATGATTTACAATGGCGACTGGCCCTCAATCGCACTATTTGGTGGGTTTTTGTTTTGGGGAAGTCTGTCACGGACAATGGCTAAGATCCGCAAAGATGAAGGACTTCGTCGCGCCGAAGTGTCAATTAAAGGCGATATCATAAGTGTTGTTGTTGGTGTGGCTCTGTATTTAGCAACAGTATTTATACTGCATGACATGTTGATCGGTAGGCCGGTATTGCTTTAAGCCAGAATTAGAAACGCAATAAAGTTCGAAAAGAGCTGTGCAAAATGATGAGTGTCCTGTTATCAGTACGCTCATATTTGTGATGGAGTGCAAAAAATGTCGGCTCAGAACCAGATACGTCGTAAAACCGTTCGTGATATTGCCAAAGCAAAAGGTGAGACACCAATTGTTTGTTTAACGGCGTATGACGCACCCATGGCGAAAATGATGGATCCATTTTGTGATCTCATTTTGGTTGGCGATAGCGTCGGCATGGTTGTGCATGGTCTAGATTCGACTGTCGGCGTGTCGCTGGAAATGATGATCATGCATGGGCAAGCCGTCATGCGAGGTGCTTCTCAGGCAATGGTCGTAGTGGACATGCCTTTTGGTTCCTATGAAACAAATCCTGATGTGGCTTTTTTAAATGCAGCGCGCATTATGAAGGAAACGGGATGTCAGGCTATCAAGATTGAAAGCGGTGAATATGCTGCTGATGCTGTCTCGCATATGGTAGAGCGCGGCATTCCTGTGATGGCGCATGTGGGTTTGCGGCCGCAAGCCGTGAATGTGGATGGTGGGTTTCGTGCAAAGGGACGCTCTAACGCTGAACGCAAACGTGTGATGGCTGAAGCGAAAGCTGCTGATGAGGCAGGCTGTTTTGCCATGGTCGTTGAAGGTGTTGCTGAAGACTTGGCAGATGAGATTACAAAAACAGTATCTTGCCCCACAATTGGTATTGGCGCATCGGCAAATTGTGATGGTCAGGTATTGGTGACACATGACATGATTGGCATGTTTGACTGGGTGCCAAAATTCGTTCGTCGCTATGGAGATGTACGCGGAGAGATAGGGCGCGCTGTTGAAGCTTATGCTGCAGATGTACGCGCGCGGCGCTTTCCGAGCAAAGAAGAGACATATTCTTTGTCTACTAATGGAAAAACCAAGTAAACATTTATTGCGGTGATATTGTGGTAGGGCTAGTGTCCGCCTCGAAATTATGATTTGCCAGTCTATCTGGTATGTGGATTGAATTTAGGAAGGTCGACTCGTGAGCGACATTTTTGACGAAGTAGAAGAGAACGTAAAAGCTGATAAACTAAACAGGTTTTGGAATAAAGCTTGGCCTTTTGCTTTGGGTGGTTCAATCGCGATTGTTGCAATGGTGGCTGCAAATTCTTATTTTGATGAACAAGCAACCAAAGAAATTGAAGCCAATGGACGCACTTTTGAGTTAGGGCTTAAATCACTCGAAATTCAAGACGTTGAAAATACACGTAGCCGTTTTGGGGCATTATTGGATAAAGATAGTGGATTTGCTGATCTAGCCGCACAATATTTAGCGCAAGCTGAGCTGGAAATGGCAGGCGATACATTAGCTGCTGCAAAAGCATTGGAAATATCGGCGCAAGGTGAAGGTCCGTTGGCGGATCTGGCAAAATTGAAAGCTGCGTATTTGCTGGCAGACACACAGTCATTGGCTGAAGTTGAAGCAGCTTTGGGTGATCTTGTTGGTAATGAAGATAGTTTTGGAGCGCTTGCACACGAATTAATCGGTGCAAAAGCGTTTGAAGAAGGCGATATGGAGCGTGCGCGCTCTGAATATCAAGCTCTGACTTTAAGACTGAATGCGCCTGAAGGCGTTCTTAATCGTGCAAATGATGCGCTTGCCGTAATTCCAGCACTTACTGAAACTAATACGGTGGAAGAAGCCGCGCCGGTTGAAGCAACACCAGTAGAAGACGCGTCTAGTAATTCAGAGGACCCTGCATGAGACACTTTAAAAAGATAGCTTTGGGCATTGTCCTTTGTGTAGCTCTTGCTGGTTGTCAGTCTGCTAAAAAAAGAGAAGCAGATGCTGCAGAGCGTGCACAACGTGTGCCTTTGATTGCGGCTGATGCTGATCTGTCACCTGATGTTGCTTATGCGACAATGTCAGTTTATCTGCCAGCTGCTGCTCAAGGCTTGCCATGGACCCAGTCGGGCGGAAATGCACAAAAAAATCCAGGTAACCGTGTCGGCGGCGATGAGTTTAAAATCGCATGGAAGAAAAAAGTCGGAAGCGGCTCTTCTCGTACGCGAAGATTAATTGCACCTCCTGTTGCTAACCAAGATGGTCTTTTCATTATTGATAGTGAGCAAACTGTTCGAGCAGTCAGTAAATCAGGATCAGCTGTATGGAGCGTTAAGCTGGAGCCACCACGCAAACGAGACAAGCTAGCTGTAGGTGGTGGATTAGCTGTTGCTGGCGACAGAATTATCGTAACATCTGGTTATGGATATGTTGTCGCGCTCGATATAAATTCCGGTGCGGAGCTTTGGAAACGTGAGACACAAGCACCAATCACTGGATCTCCAACGATAGAAGGCGATTACGCCTATATCACATCCTCAAACAATGAGATTTACGTTCTTAGTTTGAGTGATGGTAGTATTGAATGGTCGGATCAAGCGATTGCAGAAAGTGCACGTGTTCTGTCTTCTCCAAGTCCTGCTATATCGGGTGATCTTTTGGCTGCGCCATTCTCTTCAGGAGAAGTTATCGCGTATGTTCCAAGCAATGGGCGTCGTCTTTGGTCTGATAGTTTGACGCGCGGTGGGCGATTTACCCCGATTTCAGCGATCAATGATATTGCTGGAAACCCTGTTATTGATTCAGGTGCAGTCTTTGCTGCAAGCCAGTCTGGTGTTCTTGTTTCAATTGATGCCGTGAGCGGAACACGACTATGGGAAAAGCCTTTTGGTTCCATACACTCACCAGCCCTTTCAGGGCAGTTTGTGTTTGCAATCAGTGTTGATGGGCAATTAGCGTGTTTTGATAAAAACACTGGCGGTGTTGTCTGGGTAAAGCAATTACAGCAGTTCAAAAAAGAGAAAAAGCGTAAGAATCGTATTGTTTGGGCTGGCCCAGTCATTGCTTCAGACCGTATCATTGTCGCATCATCTCAAGGGAAAGTTTTAGCAATTGATCCGCAAACGGGTGAAGTTGTAAACGAACTGAAAGTTGGAGATGCTGTTTACATTGAACCAATTGTGGCTCATGAGCATGTCTACCTTCTCTCGGATAAGGGCGATTTGATCGCTATTCGTTAAATTGAAGGTCTACATCTTTTAATTACGAAGGACTGAACCATGGCGTTGAAGGTGGCCATCGTCGGACGCCCTAACGTTGGGAAATCGACTTTATTCAACCGACTTGTCGGAAAGAAAATTGCGCTGGTGGATGACCAACCCGGTGTAACACGCGATCGAAAAGAGGCGCGTGGCCGTTTGGGTGACCTTGAGTTGGATCTTATTGATACGGCTGGTTTTGATGATGTGAATGATGCATCTCTTGAAGCGCGCATGCGTCGCCAGACTGAAATGGCGATAGCGGAAGCAGATGTTTCTTTGTATGTCATAGATGCGCGCGTAGGTGTTACACCGATTGACCGTGTGTTTTCTAAATTACTAAGACAAGCTGATAAACCAACAATACTCGTCGCGAATAAATGTGAAGGACGACAGGGCGATGTCGGCCTGACGGAAGCCTTTAGCCTTGGTTTCAATGAGCCTGTCGCTCTATCTGCTGAACATGGCGAAGGTATGAGTGATCTCTACCAAGCTCTACTTGAAGCTGCTCCAGAATTGACGAGTCCAGAAGCTGAGCAAGAAGAAGAGCGTGCTTGGGATGATGATTTTGTAGAATTTGATCCAGAAGCAGAAGAAATTGAAGCGCCGCCCGAACGCCCGATGAAATTTACTGTGGTTGGGCGTCCAAATGCTGGTAAATCAACATTGCTCAATTCATTGCTTCAATCTGATCGTCTTCTAACGGGCCCAGAGGCAGGTATCACACGTGATAGTGTGACAGTTGCTTGGGAATATGAAGGTCGTGAGATGCGTCTCGTGGACACGGCTGGTCTTCGTAAAAAGGCAAAAGTTCAAGAACGTTTGGAAAAAATGTCGACGGGTGAAACCATTCACTCGATCAAATATGCAGACGTTGTCGCGATTGTTATGGATTCGCGCGATGCATTCGAAAAGCAAGATTTGCAGATAGCTGACCTTGTTTTGCGCGAAGGTCGCGGTGTTGTTTTCGTCTGTACGAAATGGGATCTTGTTGAAAATGGCGGTGAGCTTCGTAAAGAATTAGAAGACAAGGCTCGCCGTTTATTGCCTCAAGCCAAAGGTGCTCCTCTATTGACGGTTTCTGGTGAAACTGGCCGAAACCTTGATAAGATGATGGTTGCCGCCGCGAAAGTGTTTGAAGATTGGTCAGCACGTATCAAAACACGTGATTTGAATAATTGGATGCAACATACAATTCAGAAACATCCGCCACCTGCACCGGGTGGTCAGCGCATTAAGCCGCGTTACATGGCTCAGATGAAAACGCGTCCGCCAACTTTCATTATGATGGCATCACGTGGTGATCAAATGCCAGAAAGCTATAAACGTTATCTTGTGAATGGGTTGCGTGAAGCATTTGATTTACCGGGTGTTCCGATCAGGTTGATCATTCGCCAAGGTGCAAATCCATATGCTGATAAAGCGGATGGCCGACGCAAAACCAAAGCAGAGCGTACGTCGTACAAGAAATAAAAAAAGGCCAGCAGAAATGCTGGCCTTTTCTTTGGGTGAAACCATTTAGGTTGGCTGTTTATCCATAAGCTGAATATAAACTACACACAGCAACTGTTGCTTCTTTCATCGCACGGTCAATTTCTTCCAGAGGTTCTAATAGACCTGTGTGAATTTCTGAATATCCTTGATCGTCAGTGGCTTCGATATCTGATGTTTCCAAAAGCTCATCAAATTTTGGATTGCGTCTGTCTTCAGCAGGGAAGACGCCGCGAACCATTGCGACTGTATCAGGTATTTGCAACTGCGTGATTTGTTTGAGTAATCCTTCGGCGCTAATGGATGAACCATGGCGGCGTGAAAACTCTGGAAGGCGTGCAGAAAGTGAAAATGCGCGCATCATCAATGCTTGGCGTAAAGCGTGGAGAACGTGCATATCCAAGCGTGATTTATAGCGGTCCGCTGTGACGCTTTCACCTTCTACTTCTTCTAAGATACGGTCAAAACGTGCAAGATCTACAGTGATAGAGTTGGCAAGTTTTGTGATTGAGGAATGGGTTTCAAGGTCAGAGAACAGATAACCCAAACGGCGGTAAACTTGTGCATTGGCACGGTCGCTGCGCTTAGCAATCGCAAACCATAGGCTCGGGTCGTATAGGCATCCATAAGAGCGGAAAGCAGGTAAACTTGTCAGATTACGTGCCTCAATCGCCATGTGGATCAAGCCTTTCATGCGTTTTGAGTTGCGCATTAATTCAGCAAGCCGGTCTGGTTCATTGCCTGCTGCTGATCCAAATCCACAAGCAACATTTAGTGGGATTGCCAATTGCTGTAAGATAGCGTTTTGCGGAATAGCCCGTAGAGAGCGAAGCCCTAATTCACCCGCAGATGCCCCTGTTTGACGGCGTGATTTACGTGATCCACTTTTAAACAAGAGACCGGGACCAAATTCGAGCAGCGCAGCAGGGTAGTCTTTGTTTTCAAACAAAGTTTCATGCCATTCACGAAGTGATCTATAAAAATCCCAGCTGATGTCACGGCGTTTGTAGAATGGATCTTCAAGGTCTACATCAGGTTCTGATAGTGTGTGGATAGCCACTTCTAACAATGTTGATTTAGCTGTTTCCAATGCATCAAAGTGCATGAAACCATCGCCGCCTTGGAATGAGAATTCATGGATGAATGGTAGATTTTTCTGCGCGAACTGCGCACGCGTCCATGGTGTAAGAAGGTGATCAAAGCGATCTTTGAATTTACCAGGGAATGCACCACGACCCATTGATTCACCGTGTGTGTTGAACACAAGTAATTCAACATTTTCAAGATCATCATGTTTAGACATGGCTGCACCCACTAGGTTGTGAATACGCTCAATTGCCATATCTGCTGCTGGTTGAGATGAGAAACGTCCTGAGTCTGAGAAACCAAATTGAAGACAAAGCCGTCCACGTTCTTGAACATAAGAGATAAATGACGGGTCTTCGATCAAACGTTCAACGAAACGGTCGCCGCGTTCTAGTGCATCTGGTGTTTCAAATAGAGGAGAAAGATCAACACGATCTGCGACGCCAAATTGGCGCGCAATAAACAAGGCACCCATGATGGTCGCTGGGTTTTCACTTTCAGCGATCAAGAAACGGATTGGTGTGTCTGCATCTATGTGTTTCAGGATTTGAGCACACAACATGATTTGGCGACGTGCTGTCATTTGCTCTTGGAAAAGATCAGCAAAATTAACATGTTGCACAGGCACATTGTGCGCGCGTTTAGCCAGCTCCGCGAGAACTGCGCGGCCATATTCTACATCATCTGTTGCAATGCGTAGTTCATTTTGAAGCACTGAATGGATCTGCGCTGAGTTGATACGCAAGTGAATGCGGGCAGTTCCCAATCCTAGCGTTTCCATTTGCGAGCTTGCGATCAGGAGTGCTTTTGCTGTGTTGTCATCGCTTTCTAACGCTAATTCTCTTAGGCGAGCAATGATGGGCTTTAGCGAGACAATCTTAGCTTCTGCATCAGGTGTTAGAGTGTTTGCAGCGTTCACGAGCACTTCAGGATCATCTAGATCACCACCAAATGCGATAGCAGCATTTCTTGCGTGTTCTGATGCTGCATCTAGCTTTTGAGCTATTTCTTTGAGCTCATTGGTTGGAGACTCAATAGCGTTCAAGCTGGCAGCAAATCGTTCTAATTGAACGGCTTTTTCAGATAAACGCAAATGGAGTGTTGCGCCCCAGTGAATGTCTGTGCGTCCATCAAGGTCATACCCAACCCAAGAAGCTAGATTGATCAATGATGGGTGAATGCTCTTCCATGTATCTGCGAAGTTTTCTTTCGCGACATCTAGGATAAGGCTCCAGATTTCATTGAGTGCTGTTTGACCATTGCGTAGCGCTAATTGGACGTCTTCATGTTCCATCATTAGCGAAATATTGTCGTCCTTGTAGAGACCTTCTGCTGCAATATTGCTTAAATCGTCTCGACATGATGTGCCGTCTTTTGAAATCGCAGCTTCGACGAATGCCCGACGTAAATTCCGGTTGAGTGCAAAAGTTGGGTGAGCTGTGAACACGACGCCAGATGCGACGCGTTCCATTGCTGCACGGTAAGCGGGCTCACCTTTTTGGGCGATACCTTCCAAAAGCACTCTAAGTTCGGATTCTGGATTTTCTTGGGATAAAAGTCTGTGACGCTGACGGAAAGTATCACATCTGTCTTGGAGGACTTTACCGCCCAGTGAATTGATCACTTTGTGTATGTCAGAAACTTGCAGATCGCCGTTTTCGATTTCACGAAACAAATCAATTGCTAGGCGACGAACTGAGTTTGTTTGGGGATCTTTGGCAACTTCAGCCGAATATTGCGATAAAATTTCACGCGCGGATTCAATGTATTTAGCGGGAGATTGTCCTGAAGTAAGTTGAACGGTCATGTGGGCGTCTCCTTGAAATTTGTTCACGAGGCAAATACTGGCTGAGGCTTTCGTCTCTTATCCTTACGGTAGGCTTTTAACCCAGTCATAGGAAATTCCAAACGAAACTATGAGTTTAGAATTCATATTCCGTATGAAATGACTTGATAAAGTGCCAATTAGGCCGTGGGTACACTAAATAGTGCAATGATTCGAAAAATTGACTGCGTTGTCAGAAAAAAGCTGACCTACAATCTATAAATCTCGATAGGAAATTCTCTGATTGTGAAGGTCACACTCTTTAGAGACGTAGTAAGCTAATTTAGAAGCTACATCCTCGGGTGTTGGTAGAAGGGATTGATCTTCACCGGGAACAGCAGAAAAACGCATATCAGTTTTTGTTGCGCCAGGATTAAACAGGTTTACGTTCAAGCTAGATTGTTCTGTTTCAAAAGCCCAAGCTTTTATAAGCGCTTCTAATCCTGCTTTTGAAGCTTGGTATGGCCCCCAAAACGCGCGCGGATTTTCTGCAACGCCTGATGTAAGGAATACTGCGCGACCTGCATCACTTTTCCTTAAAAGAGGATCAAGTGCGCGAATGAGGCGCCAATTGGCCGTCAGATTGATGTTGATTGTATCTTCAAAGCTACGTGGACTTACTGTTTCCAGTGGACCAAGCGTACCTAAAATACCAGCATTGGCGACAAGACCATCAATACGGCCAAAACGCTCCATAAGGGGAGCGGCAATTCGGTCGATTGAAGAGCCGTCTTTAAGGTCTAGCGTGATTAAAGTGGCGTTTTCACCCGTTTCAGCACGGACTTCATCATCAAGTTTTTCTAAAGCTTCGGTAGAGCGGGCCAAAGCGATAATATGCGCACCTTCAGCGGCGAGTACTTTAGCTGTTGCTCTACCAATGCCTTTTGAAGCTCCGGTGACGAGAATAATGCGTTTATCGGTCATAAATTGGTGTACTCTGAATTTTAGTTGTCACGGTTTCGACTGAATATGCTTTGCTGGTCTACCTTATTGGCTGCATTGCGCTTATCGGTCAAAACAGTTGGATAGTTATTTGTAAAACAATGATCCGCAAATTTTGGATTTTCAGGATCGTAATGTTCTTCACCAAGAGCGCGGTAGAAGCCCTCAATGGATAAAAAGCCTAGAGAATCTACACCCAGCCATTGGGTCATTTCTTCTATACTCATATTTGCTGCCAGCAATTCTGCTTCTGTCGGCATATCTACGCCGTAAAAGTCAGGGTGTTTGATTGGCGGCGAAGCGACACGGAAGTGGACTTCTTTTGCGCCGGCATTGCGCATCATAGCGACGATGGCTTTTGACGTTGTACCGCGTACAATGGAATCATCTACCAATATGACACGTTTGCCTTTGACTAAATGTAAGTTTGCGGCGTGTTTTCGCGTAACACTTCCTGCACGGGCATCTTGTGTGGGTTGGATGAAAGTACGACCAATATAATGGTTACGGATGATCC
Source organism: Hirschia baltica ATCC 49814 (assembly GCF_000023785.1). Taxonomy (NCBI): domain Bacteria; kingdom Pseudomonadati; phylum Pseudomonadota; class Alphaproteobacteria; order Hyphomonadales; family Hyphomonadaceae; genus Hirschia; species Hirschia baltica. Next base: position 2,100,174 of record NC_012982.1, on the reverse strand, counting down.
CGAATTTGAAAGGGATACCGCTTGCTTCCGCATAACCAAGTCCTGCTGGATTTCCGCCATCTGGCACTGGAGCAACAAGGTCGGCTTCGATAGGGTGTTCTTTCGCCAATTGACGGCCCAATTCCTCGCGCACTTCATATATGCTTTTGCCATGCATGATGCTGTCTGGGCGAGCAAAATATAAATATTCAAACGCACACGGGCGCGGTTCTTTTTTAGGGAATGGAAAGTGGCTTTTGGGACCATTTTTGGTGATGACGACAACTTCACCATTTTCGATTTCTCTAACCGTCTCTGCACCAACGGCTTCAAGGGCGCAGCTTTCAGATGCTAAAACCCAAGCGGGTTGAATATCAGGATTGGAGTTTGGAATTTTACCTAAAATCAATGGGCGTATGCCCCACGGGTCACGCGCACCAATAAGTTTTTTGTTGGTCAGGCAGACCAATGCATAACCACCTTCAATCTGTTTAACGGCATCCAGAAAACGATCAATTGTATTGCTTTCCTTAGAATGTGCTGCCAGCTGCAGAATGACCTCGGTATCCATCTTTGATTGAAAGATCGCGCCTTTCTGCATCAATGAGTCCCAAAGCGTTTCAGCATTTGTAAGGTTACCATTGTGGGCGACGGCGAAACCGCCAAGTTTAAGGTCTGCAAAGATGGGCTGGATGTTACGTTGTGCGACACCGCCTGATGTTGAATAGCGATTGTGTCCGATCGCGGCGGAGCCCTTTAGGCCTTTGATGGCATCGCCATCCTTACCGAAATTATCACCCACCAAACCTAAACGGCGTTCTATGTGGAATGTTTCGATAGGTTTTTCTTCGCTGGGTCGGTCTGTCGCGTCGTATTCGACTTCTAAGCGGCCTTTTTCGGCGGTGGTTGTTTGGCGAATTTGTTTATAGGCTTTATCGCGCGATTTTTCGTTTTGCGTGTCCGTTGGATATGTGCGTTCAAAACTGACGATACCTGCAGCTTCTTGCCCGCGATGTTGTAATGCGTGAAGACCAAGGGCGGTAAGGATGGATGCATCCTTGTGCCCAAATACACCGAAGACACCACATTTATGTCGAAGGCTAGCTGTCTCTAAGCCTGAATTGGTTTCGACGTCTGTTTCTGCAATAGGTGTATCAGTTGCAGTCATCGTTTCGTTGCGCACAAGCATTCCTTTACATAGGTCAGCATTAACGAAAATCGGCCCAGATGTCTGAGCCGATATAATCTAAAAGTCTTCTGCGGCATCCTTGGCTTGTTGGACGAAGCCGGGGAAGTTTTCGCTAAACCAAGTCGCTGCATTATCCGCGTAAGGATAAAGTTTGGAATTGGCAATGAGGGCAGGCGTATTATCTTTGGGAATCATCATGTGCATGAGCAAAACAAAGAGAACTATTGCAAGCATGCCACGCGCAGCCCCAAATATTGCGCCCGCAATCCTGTCAAGCGATCCAATTTGTGGCGAGGTATGAATAAGTTTGGCCAGTTGAGATCCAAACCATCCAGCGGCGATATAAACACCGACAAAACCGATTACTCCCAGAATGATATCTGCTGTAACTTTTGGCCAATCACCGGGAACGAGGGCTCTTGCTGGTTCTCCAAAAAATTTGACCAGAAATAGGGCAGCAATTCCACCTGCTATAAATGACAATATAGACGATGCTTCGCGAACTAATCCTCGGCTAAGAGACATAATTGCGGAAACAACGATGATAGCGACGACGATAACGTCAAACGCTGTAATCTGGGACCCTGCAAATTCTTCCATATGCTATTCAGCCTCATTCTGGAGTGCTTTTAGTAAGTCTTCTAGCTTTGATACCTCATGGATGACCATTCCGTCGATATTGGAAGGTGAGCCGGGAGGCACAAATGCACGTTCAAATCCTAATCTTGCCGCTTCTTTTAGCCTAGAATCCATTCTGCCTACAGACCTAATCGCACCTGAAAGTGAAACTTCTCCAAAAAATACAGAGGCTTCAGGCACTGGCTTGTCAAAAGCAGATGATGCAAGGGCTGCTGCGGCGGCAAGGTCGCCCGCAGGTTCTGAGATTCGATATCCGCCTGCAACGCTTAGATAAACATCTCTCGCACCAAAGGCGAGGCCGCATTGTGTTTCAAACACAGCTAACAGCATGGCAAGGCGCGGCGAATCCCATCCTACCACAGAGCGGCGAGGAGATCCGAGCGCTTGTGGACCAGCAAGCCCTTGAACTTCAGCAAGCACGGGACGAGACCCTTCCATTGCAGCAAAGACAGCTCGGCCCGGAACAGATTCATCTTCACCACCTAAAAATAGCTGAGAAGGGTCTAATGCGCCGTGCAGTCCATTTTCAGACATCTCGAAGACGCCGATTTCATCTGTTGGTCCAAAACGGTTTTTAACGGCACGTAAGATACGATATTGATGGCCGCGTTCGCCCTCAAAATAGAAAACGGCATCGACCATGTGTTCCATCACGCGGGGGCCTGCGATTTGACCATCTTTGGTGACGTGCCCGACAAGAATCATGACGCAGTCATTTTTCTTGGCATAGCGGGTAAGCTCTTGGGCACAGGCGCGAACCTGACCGACAGAGCCAGGGGCAGCATCAAGGCTATCTGACCACATGGTTTGTACAGAATCGATGACCGCCACTTTGGGGCGCTCGGTTTTTAAAGCTTCTAAAATTGTGCGTAGATCTGTTTCGGATGCAAGTTTGACCGGTGAATTACCCACGCCAAGTCTTTGGGCGCGGCCTTGCACTTGCGCCACCGCTTCTTCACCAGAGACGTAGACAACATCAATGCCTTGATCAGCCAAAGAGGCTGCGGCTTGAAGGAGGAGTGTTGATTTTCCAATACCCGGATCACCCCCAATCAATACAGCTGAAGACGGTGCCGGGCCGCCACCAAAAACACGGTCTAGTTCAGGAATGTTGGTTGATAGACGCGGTTGTTGGGGAATGTCTGCGCCAAGATGATCAAATGTCATCGCCCCAGCTTTTCGTTTCTTACCAGCAGGCGGCATGGCTAAACCGCCCGGTGCACCCTGCGTTTCCTCGACGAGTGTATTCCATTCATTACATGCTTCGCATTTCCCATTCCATTTAGGATAGGACGCGCCGCATGACTGACAGACAAAAACAGTTGTTACTTTGGCCATAATCTACCTAACCATATCTCGCCTGAATATCAGATGAAACGAATTACATTGAAGGCTGTATCGGGCCTTGTGCGCGACCATGTACAAACTGATCGATGTATTCGTTTCCTGAATCGTCGAGTTGATCAACAGGGCCAGACCAGATGATTTGTCCTTCATAGATCATGGCGACGGTATCTGCGATTTTTCTTACCGATGCCATATCATGTGTGATGGTGACAGCAGCAGCACCGAGCGCTTTTACTTGCTCAACGATGAGATCATTCACGGCGTCAGCGGTGATAGGGTCTAGGCCCGTTGTTGGTTCGTCGAAGAAGATGACATCGGGTTTGTCGATAATGGCCCTAGCAAGGGCAACACGCTTTTGCATTCCGCCTGAAAGTTCTGAAGGAAATTGATCAGCAACGGATGCACCAAGGCGTACTTTTGCAAGTGTTTCTATCGCAGCTTGTTTTGCTTTTTTACGGCTCATGCTTCCGCGATTTAACAAGGTGAATGAGATGTTTTCCCATATTTTCAAGCTATCAAACAGAGCACCGCCCTGAAACAACATGCCTGTTCGTTCGCGAACCATCTCGATCGATTTTTGTGACTTTACATCTTTGCCATCAAAAATGATCTTGCCAGCGTCTTGTTTTAGCAGACCAAGCGCGCATTTCAGTGTCACAGATTTACCTGTTCCTGAACCGCCAATTATAACCAAGGATTCGCCCGGTCTTACAGAAAGATCTATGCCGCGCAGAATGTGTTTAGACCCAAAGGATTTTGTGACACCTTGGAGTTCAAGAATAGGGCTTTGGGAAGTTGTCATATTATAATCCCACCTGCACAAATATTGATGTCAGAATATAATTTGATGCGAGAATCAAAACCGCACCAGATACAACAGCAAGTGTTGCAGCACGGCCCACGCCGCCTGCGCCACCTTTAGAGTTTGTACCTTGGTAGCAGCCCATTATTGCAATGATGGCACCAAAAACGCCGGCTTTTATGAGGCCGCTTAAAACATCATTTATTGTCATAAAATCAAGCGTGTTTCGAAGATAGATTGTGCTGTTGAAGTCAAGTGCACCGACACTTACAAGCCAGCCACCCATAACGCCTATAATATCTGCAATCAGCACGAGTGCGGGAAGCGTGATTGTGGCAGCGATAACGCGTGGCGCAAATAAATAGCGTTCTGGCTTAGCGGAAAGCGTGTGGAGGGCGTCTATTTGCTCAGTCACCCGCATTGCCCCGATCTCAGCAGCGATTCCAGCACCAACGCGCCCTGCTAGCATAAGTCCAGCAAATGCAGGCCCTAATTCTCGTGTGATACCAAGAACAACGATATTGGGCACGAATTGTTCAGCATTGAAACGTGATCCACCCATGTAGATATTTAATGCGAGCGCAGCCCCGATAAAAACAGCTGTCAGCCCGACAACAGGCAAAGAGAAAAAACCAATCTGTATACATTGGCGAACGACTTCGCGCAGATAGATGGTTGGCGTAATACAGGCCCAGACTGTGCGTGCTGTAAAAATAGCCAAACGCCCAATCTCTGCTGCTGTTCCAAGAACAGCTCTGCCTATTGCGGCGAATGGATTAAATAATGCGAAGCTCATAGCAGCTTACCTTTGTTATTCCTACGCTGTCTGTATCGGGTGTTCGTATACACGAGGTATTCGCTCGCCCATAGAGGTTAAAAGCTCATAACTTGCCGTACTGGCTGCTCGCGCTTGTATCTCTACACTGGCGTGTTGCCCCAGAAACTCTACTCTGTCTAGAACAGTCGTTCTAGTTGGTGCATTTGTGATGTCGATTGTGATCAAATCCATTGATACTCTGCCAACAATTGAGCAAGGTACTCCGTTTACAAAGACAAATCCGCTGTTTGACAAAGATCGCAAAGCACCGTCTGCATATCCAAGTGCGATTGTGGCAAGGCGTTGGCCATTGGTGACTTTTGAAGTCGCGCCATAGCCAATCGTGTTCTCATTGGAGGCGTCTGGTTCAATAATGCTCAAAATAGGAGCTGATAGGGTTACGCAATGGGATGGTGTAAAAACACCTTTGCGAGAATAACCACCATAAAGGCCGATGCCTGGTCGTGTGAGATCGAATGTGTATTTGGAGCCGAGACAAATACCAGCCGTATTTGAAAGCGATTTCTCTGCATGAGGCCATATAGCGGCGACTTTCTCAAACAATGCAAGTTGACGTGCATTCATGGGATGTTCTGGAATGTCGGCACAAGCTAGATGACTCATCACCCAGCCAATGCGGTTTGCTGGCAGGCGCTTTTTGACGTTAGCAAGCTCTTTGAGTTGAAGACCCAAGCGGTTCATTCCGGTATCCACATGCAGCGCCGCAGGAAATGGGGCACCGGATCTGATCCATAATTCAACTTGATCTGTTGAATTTAGGACCGGCACAATGTCATGCGCGATGACATCGTCGACATTGTCTGCTTGGATTCCATGAAAAATAAAGACCAACGCTAGATTGCCAAGTGTTTTGCGAATCTGAATGGCTTCATCGATGTGCGCCACAAAAAAAGTGCGACAGCCAGCTTCATAGAGCGTTGATGCCACTTGCTCAGCGCCAAGCCCATATGCATTGGCTTTAACGACGGCACCTGTATCAGCTGCGCCGCTCAGGCGGGCCAGCTCTTTCCAATTGTTCACAACATTTTGCAGGTGAACAATAGCAGCAGGGCTGGAAGAAGGAATATTCGCGCTTGTCATCGTTAAAGTCATGACTGTCCAATTAGTCTGATTTTATGGCAAGCGCGAGAATTATATTGATTTTATGATGAATTTATTCGTCGTCATAATTATCATTGGATCTGAAAGCGGGGGCCAGATTACCAAAGCGCACACGATTTGAATCAAAGGCAAGTTCAACTTTCCCAATCGGACCGTGACGTTGTTTGGCAACAATGACTTCCGCTTTACCAGCTTTGCTCTCCATGCGCTCTTTCCATGCGAGGAAGTTTTCATTGTTTTCGTCTGGTTCCTGACGTTCCAGATAATAGCTTTCACGATACACGAACATCACCATATCCGCATCTTGCTCAATCGAACCTGATTCACGAAGGTCAGAAAGTTGAGGGCGCTTATCATCACGCTCTTCCACCTTACGAGAAAGCTGAGAGAGAGCGATTACCGGAATAGCGAGTTCTTTGGCGAGTGATTTCATCGCCATTGTTATCTGAGAAACTTCTTGCACACGGCTATCGGATTTTGATCCGGCGGCGGCGGTGACAAGCTGAAGATAGTCGATAACCAATAGATCTAGCCCCGAGCTACGTTGCAAACGTCGTGCGCGTGCCGCAAGCTGAGAGATGGATATACCACCCGTATCATCAATATGCAGAGGGATACGTTCAATCTCTTTGGCGGCTTCACGTAATTTGGCGTAGTCGTTCTCGTCCATGTCACCACGGCGGATTTTATCTGAGGGCACACAAGATACGTCGGCGAGAATACGGCCCGCCAACTGATCTGCTGACATCTCTAGGGAGTAGAAACCGACAACCCCGCCTTCTACGCTTTTATAGCTGTCATCGGGTTGTTTTTCCCGCACACATGCTTTGGCGACGTTAAATGCGATATTGGTTGCGAGCGCTGTCTTACCCATGGAAGGACGACCGGCGAGAATCAACAAGTCAGATGAGTGTAATCCACCAATTTTCTGGTCCAGATCATCAAGACCCGTTGATATACCAGACAAGCCACCATCTGATTGATAGGCAATGGTTGCATCTTCGATAGATTTGGCGACAGCATCGTGGAAGGTGACGAAACCACCTTGGGCTGTGCCGCGCTCAGCAAGTGCGAAGAGTTGCTTTTCTGCGGCTTCAATCTGGCCGGCTCCATCCATGTCGCCTTCGCTTTTGGCAGCGTATTGGACAATGGAGGAACCAATTTGCATGAGTTCGCGGCGAATCGCCAAATCTCGAATCAGGCGGGCATAGTCGACAATCTCAGGTCCAAAAGCACTCGAATCGAGAAGGGTCGTAAGATATTGCGCACCGCCAATGTCGGAGAATATGCCGTCATTCTCAAACTGCTCCATCAAGGTCACACCGTCTGCGACGCGACCTTTCATGATCATGGATTGGGCGGTTTCGTAGATTCGCGTGTTTGCAGGAGCGTAGAAATCACTGCCTAGCAGGATATCTCCCACACGCTGATATGCGTTGTTATCGTAGAGAATAGCCCCGAGAACCGCCATTTCTGCAGCGAGGTTATGTGGCTCATCAGCGGTTGAGCCTGTACCTGCCGAACCATTACTTTTGCCCGGCGCTGATGCATTGCCAGAAGCTGGGCTTGCTGGCAGTAAATCGTCGAATGGACTTAATTGTTCATAATTTCCATCAGGAGGTGGACCTTCCGGCATAGAGTCGGGAAAGTCTGCGGGTGGAAATTCGGGAATATCATCTTGTGTCATGTTAACGATATTAACCTTTTTTTTGGCAGAGATCTCTAGCAGATTTGTCAAACTTCACAGATTTTGTCGCCCTGTGGAAAAATAGAGAATAAAAGAGAACAAAAAAAGGGACCTTGTTGCCAAGGTCCCTTTAAATTTTTGTCGCTTAAAAAGCTTAAAGCTCTTCGTCCACATCACCACGTTGAGCAGCAGCTTCACGAGAGGCGCGAGCCATCTCTTGAGCTTGTGCATCTGCTTCAGCGCGTTCTGCTTCAAGTGTAGCTTCAATAACGTTTTCACCAGCAACTTGACGCTCAGCTTCTTCTTCAGAACGCGCAATGTTGACTGTAATTGTGATAACGACTTCAGCATGAAGACGTACTTTAACTTCGTAAAGACCAATTTTCTTGAACGGTTGGTTCAAGTCTACTTGGTTACGCTCGATTGGGTGACCCAATGATTTTGCGTAATCCGAAATATCACGAGCAGACACAGAACCGTAAAGGAAACCTGTGTCACTTGATTGACGGATAATTACATAAGCAGCGCCATCAAGGTTCTCACCTGATTTGCGAGCTTCTTCAGCTGCAGCAGCGTTACGCGCTTCAATGTGCTCACGCTCAGCTTCAAAACGTGCTTTGTTAGCAGCATTTGCCAAAAGCGCTTTGTTTTGAGGAAGCAAGAAGTTACGTGCGAAACCGTTCTTTACAGTAACCACGTCACCAATAGCACCAAGCTTTTCAATACGTTCTAGGAGAATAACATCCATGATTTAATCTCCTTATTTCACAGCATATGGCAGAAGAGCCAAGTGACGTGCACGTTTGATAGCTTGAGACAAGCGGCGCTGTTTCTTCTGGCTGACTGCGGTAATACGTGCAGGCACGATTTTACCTTTTTCAGAGATGTAACGCTGAAGAAGTTTTACATCTTTATAGTCAAGTGCAGGAGCTGCATCGCCTGAAAATGGGCAAACCTTACGACGACGACCAAATGGACGGCGTGAAGGGATGTTTGAAATATTCAGTTTTTGCTGAGCCATGATTAGAATTCCTCACGGTCACGACGTGGACGACGTTCGCCACGATCACCACCGCGATCTCCGCGGTCACCTTTGTCGCCGCGATCTTTGCGGGATAGAACCGGTGAAGGCTCCTCAGACAATTCTTCGACCTTGATAGTCAAGAAACGAATAACGTCTTCATTGATGCGCAAGCGACGCTCAATTTCGTGAATTGCTGCAGGAGGTGCATCAATGTTCAAAAGTGAGTAGTGGCCCTTGCGGGATTTGTTGATTGGGTATGCAAGGTTACGAAGACCCCAGTACTCAGTCTTTGCGACAGTACCTTCTTTTTCAGTAACAATTGCTGTAAGCTCTTCAACAAGTGTTTCAACTTGTTGTGGAGATACGTCTGGTCTTGAAATGACCACGTGTTCATAGAACGCCATAGATAATTCCCTTCTAACGACTGGCGGCGCTTAAAGGACGAAGGGCGACCTAAAAACGTCGGATCCCGGATGCCTACAAACAACGTAAGCGGGACCGCCAATCTGGCGAAGCGCGCAATATGCATTTTTTCGAGGACGAATCAAGTAATTCTTCAATATAAGCCCTTCTCACAAAAATCATGCATTTAACCTGTTGTGGATTTTGGTTTCCCCATTTACCAAAGACGAAACAAATTTGGAGTGACAACATTGGGCGGATACGCTTTTATATTTCCCGGACAAGGCGCGCAAAGCGTTGGAATGGGCCAAGAACTAGCTAATACATTTCCAGCTGCCAAAGCAGTTTTTGATGAAGTGGATTCTGCCCTTGGTGAGAATTTTTCAGATCTCATCTGGAATGGTTCTGAAGAGCAGCTCACTATGACGGCTAATACACAACCTGCTTTAATGGCAGTGTCTATTGCTGTGATGCGGACATTGGAAAATGAATTCAATGTAAAACCAGCTGATGCAAAATTTGTCGCTGGACACTCTTTAGGTGAATATTCGGCGCTTGCTGCTGTCGGTGCGATCAAACTTGCAGATGCAGCTAAGCTTTTGCGCTTGCGCGGTGAAGCGATGCAAGAAGCAGTTGCGCCGGGCGAAGGTGCTATGGCAGCCCTTCTTGGAGCAGACCAAGCACAAGCTGAAGCCATGATTGAAATTGGCCGTAAACATGGTGCTTGCGATATCGCAAATGATAATGCGCCGGGCCAAATTGTTATTTCTGGTTCGAAAGCTGCAATTGATGCTGCGTGTGCTGCTGCGGGTGATCTTGGTATTAAAAAGGCCGTCCCACTTGCTGTAAGTGCGCCTTTTCACTGTTCATTGATGCAGCCAGCTCAGGATAAGATGCAAGCTGCTTTATCTGAGACAAAAATTATAGCGCCAATGGCTCCGCTGGTGGCGAATGTAACCGCGCGTCCAACAGAAGATCCTGAAGCGATTCGTAAACAGCTTGTGGAACAAGTCACAGGGCGTGTACGTTGGCGTGAAAGTGTTGAATGGATGGCCTCTGAAGATGGCGGAGCGCTTGACCTCACGGTAGAAGCTGGTGCAGGCAAGGTTCTAACAACAATGAATAAACGTATAGCGCGTTCGCTTAAAGGTGTGGCGCTGAATGCGCCAGCTGATCTTGAAGCTTTCGCAAAATCGTTAGACGAAGCCTAAAGGACATATCCATGTTTGATTTAACTGGAAAAACTGCGCTGGTAACTGGGGCGACTGGTGGAATTGGCGGACAGATCGCTAAAACGCTCCACGCTCAAGGTGCGACAGTGGCGTTATCTGGAACGCGTAAAGAAAAACTCGACGTTTTGGTTGAAGAGCTGGGTGAACGCGCTTTTGCCGTGCCATGTAACTTATCTGATGCTGAAGAAACAACAGCACTCGTTGGTAAGGCTGAAGAGGCATTGGGTGCTGGACTCGATATTCTCGTTGCGAATGCGGGTATCACGCGCGATGGTCTATTAATGCGGATGAAAGAAGAAGACTTTGAAACAGTTTTGAATGTAAATCTTCAATCCTATTTCCGTCTGGCTAAATCTTGCATGCGCGGCATGATGAAACGTCGTTCTGGGCGAATCATTGGGATCACAAGTATTGTTGGTGTGACTGGAAATCCTGGACAAACCAACTATGCTGCATCAAAGGCTGGGATGATCGGTTTTTCTAAATCTTTGGCCCAAGAAGTTGCGAGTCGTAATATTACTGTAAATTGTGTTGCACCCGGATTTATTGCCTCTCCAATGACGGATGAGCTTAATGAAGCGCAGAAAACACACATTTTATCGTCGATTCCTGCAGGTAAATTGGGTGAAGGGGCTGACATTGCCGCCGCAGTCGCTTATTTGGCCAGTAGTGAAGCTGGTTACATGACAGGACAAACTCTGCATGTGAACGGCGGAATGGCTATGCTCTAAGCGGTTAATTTCGTTTTAGAGTATGGTAAAAAAAAATATGGTGTGTTAACGCGCCATTCCATCAAGGCAAGACGGGGTCTCTCCGAATAGCCGCTAACAAAGAAGAGGTTTAGCCATGGCTGACGTAATCGAACGCGTTAAGAAAATCGTGGTCGAGCGCCTGGAAGTAGACGCCGACAAAGTAGTAGAAGCAGCAACATTCCAAGAAGATCTTGGCGCTGACAGTCTTGACCTAGTCGAGCTTGTAATGGCGTTTGAAGAAGAGTTCGCAATTGAAATTCCAGATGAAGTTCAAGAGCAAATCAACTCTGTTGGTGACGCTGTTAAATTCATCAAAGAGCGCGTTTAAGCTTTAGATATTTGATGCGCCGCGTAGTCATTACAGGTATCGGGCTAACGACGCCTCTAGCTCATGGGCGAGAGGCGACTTGGTCACGACTTATCGAGGGGAAATCTGGCGTTGGCCGGATTGACACTTTCGAGACTGACGATCTGGCTTGCCAGATTGCTGGTCAAGTTCCTTGGAAATCTGGTCGCGGTGGTGGATCTGAAAATGATCCAGCTTCTTTCGATCCTGATTTGGTTATGTCAGCCAAGGAAAGACGGCGCATCGACGAATTTATTCTATATGGGATGGCAGCTGCTGATGAAGCAGTTGCCGACTCAGGATGGGTTCCTCAAACCGATGATGAAAAATACCGTACAGGTGTTTTAATCGGTTCCGGTATTGGTGGTCTTTCTTCCATCGCTGACACATCCATTGTGTTGCATGAAAAAGGCCCACGTAAGATCAGCCCATTCTTTATTCCGGGTGCATTGATCAATCTGGTATCGGGTCAAGTTTCTATTAAATACAGCTTTAAAGGTCCAAACCACGCTGTTGTGACCGCATGTGCGACTGGTGCGCATGCGATTGGTGACAGTGCACGCCTCATTCAATCTGGTGATGCAGATGTAATGATCGCGGGTGGAACTGAAGCGGCTGTTTGTCGAATTGGTATTGCTGGCTTTGTTGCCTGTCGTGCAATGTCTACAAGCTATAATGATGCGCCAGAAACGGCGTCCCGTCCGTATGATGAAGGCAGAGATGGCTTCGTTATGGGAGAGGGAGCAGGTATCGTTGTTCTTGAAGAATACGAACACGCCAAAGCACGTGGTGCTAAAATATATGCAGAAGTTGCAGGATATGGCCTGTCAGGCGATGCTTATCACATCACATCACCAGATACATCTGGTAATGGCGGTGAGCGTGCGATGCGTTCAGCGTTAGAAAAATCAGGTCTAACAGCCGCTGATATTGACTATGTGAATGCACATGGAACATCAACACCAGCGGGTGACGAGACTGAAGTGCGCGCTGTTGAGCGGGTACTTGGTGATCATGCCAAGAACGTAAATCTGTCTTCAACTAAATCTGCTATTGGTCACCTTTTAGGGGCTGCGGGTGCTGTTGAAACTGCATTTTGTGCTCTTGCTATTCGTGACAATGTCGTGCCTCCTACACTTAATCTTGAGAATCCGTCCTTTGAGGCTGAAGTCAATCTGACTCCTAAAGTGGCCGTAAAACGGGAAGTTAAGAGTGCTATTTCCAACTCATTTGGATTTGGTGGTACGAACGCAGCATTGGTCCTTAAGCAAGTAGATTAGCATATGAACGAAACGAGTTTTGACACGCCGCCAAAGAAAAAGGGCGGAGCCTTGAAAATTCTCGTTTCGCTATTGCTAGCTTTGATAATACTCGCCGCAGCTATGGCTGGAGGCGGGTATTTTTATGCCAAGCAACAATTAATCGCAGAGGGGCCTGTCACTCAAACGGGTGATGATCGAATAGTTGCAATTCCCAGCGGGGCAAGTGTCGCACGAATGAGTGATGTGTTGCTTGAGGCAGGTGCCATTAAAGACAAACGGTATTTTCGCCTAGCTGCCAAATTTCTAAAAGCTGAAACAAGCATGAAAGCTGGAGAATTTGCTATTCCCTCCGGCGCGAGCTTAAAAGAAATTGTTGAAATACTGGAAGAAGGTAAATCTCTTTTATATCCGGTTACGATTCCAGAGGGCCTGACAAGTGCTATGATTTTGCAGCGTTTGGCCAATGAAGAAATACTGACGGGAGAAGTACCTGCCGATATTGCCGAAGGGGTCATGCTTCCAGATACATATATGGTTGTACGCGGCGAAAGCCGAGCCAATGTCATTAAGCGCATGATTGCAGCACAAAATATTTTAATTGAACAATTGTGGGCTGAGCGCCAAGGCGGGATTCCAATTGAAACGAAACGTGATGCAATCATTTTAGCTTCCATCGTTGAGAAGGAAACCGGGCTTGCCGAAGAGCGCCCTGAAGTCGCTGCTGTTTTCACCAATCGCTTAAAACGTTCCATGCGATTGGAAACAGATCCAACGATTATATATGGTGTCTGCATGCTACATCCAGACCGCTGTAATAATGGTCGTTTGATTGATAAAAATGGTAATCAGCGCGGTATCCGCCGTAGCGAATTGAATATGGAAACGGGTTATAACACTTATCGCATTCCTGCTTTGCCGCCTGGTCCGATATGCAATCCGGGTAAAGAAGCAATCGCTGCTGTGTTAAACCCTCCGCAATCTAAATACATATTCTTTGTGGCGGATGGTTCTGGTGGGCATGCCTTTGCTGTGACGCACGCTCAGCATTTGCAAAATGTTGCAAATTGGCGGCGTATCGAACGAGAAAAAAAGCAATAGCTTGATAATATATTGGTGGAGATAAACGGTATGACTCTAATGGGTATGACCGGTTTTGGACGTGCTGACGGCAGTGCGGATTGGGGCCATTGGGTTTGGGAAATCCGTAGTGTAAATGGTAAAGGTCTAGATATCCGCCTGAATACGCCATCGGGTCTGGATGCACTAGATTTTGAAACCAAAAAGCGCGTTAAAGCGCGTTTCACTCGCGGTAATTTGCAGATTCAGTTGCAGGTAGAGCATGAGCGAGTTGAAAGTGGTCCGCGTGTGGATACGGCCCTGTTAGCGCGCCTATCGCGCCAAAGCCGAATTCAAGCCCAGTTAAATGAGACACTTCCTGACAATTTATCACAGCTCTTAAATATTAAAGGTGTCATCGCCCTTGGGTCTAGTCGTTCATCCAATACATTCGATGATGATATGCAGGCGCAATTGCTAGACAGTCTTGATGAGGCGCTTAGCTCTTTTGAAGAGGCGCGCGCTTCTGAAGGTGCTGCATTATTAGAAATTTTGACTGGTATTCTTGATGAGTTGGAACTCAATTCAAAAAAAGCTGCACAAATTGCACAAGAACAACCCGCACTTGTGAGAGAGCGTTTCATTGCTCGATTGCAAGCACTGCAGGGTGAGGAAAATGAAATTACTGAAGAGCGCATTGCGCAGGAAGCTGCTGTTTTTGCTGCCAAAGCTGATGTGAAAGAAGAACTCGACCGCCTTGATGCACACATTGTAGCTGGACGTGAATTGCTTTCCGGCAATGGCGCGCGTGGTCGTAAACTAGACTTTTTGTGCCAAGAGCTTAACCGCGAAGTAAACACTTTATGTTCTAAATCCGCGTCACTAGACCTGACAAATGTAGGTTTAGCCCTTAAGACTGGAATCGATCAATTTAAAGAGCAGATCCAAAATGTCGAATAAGCCAATTCAACCTCAACGTCCTGAACGTCGCGGTGTCATGTTCGTCGTTTCTAGTCCATCTGGGGCTGGTAAAACGACACTGACTCGCCGCATGTTAAGCGAAATGGCAGGCGTTGAATTGTCTGTATCAGCGACAACACGCAAACGCCGCCCAGATGAAACAGAAGGCAAACACTATTACTTCAAAACACGCGAAGAATTTGAAGAGCTAATCAAAAATGATGAGCTGCTAGAATGGGCAGAAGTGTTTGGAAACTATTACGGAACACCGCGCGGTGAGGTTGAACGCCTTCAGCGTAAGGGAACCGACGTTCTGTTTGACGTGGATTGGCAAGGTGCGCGCGTTCTTAAACAGGTCATGCCGGGGGATGTTGTTTCTGTGTTCATCCTGCCGCCTAGTATTGCGGAATTGAAATCTCGCCTCGAAGGACGCCCTGGTGCAACTCCTGCAAATGTGAAGGAGCGTTTATCAGGTGCCGGACCAGATATTAAACGCTGGGGAGAGTATGATTTCGTCCTCATCAATGATGATGTTGAAACAGCCTATGACGAATTATGCGCTATCCTCATCACTGAACGTCTAGATCGCCGCAAACCAAGCCAAGGTGCCCGCGTCGATAAGCTATTATTTGATGCCGAACATTTGGAATTATTGTTTTAAAATATTTCCGAACACAGAATTTACTTAACGCGAAAAGCTTCAGTTAGGGCTCTAAATTCAAATTGTTCCAATGTTTCAGCACGACGCGTTGGGTCTATGTCGCAGCTTTCTAGCCATTCGCTAGCATCCATATTCTTGGTTTTGGCAAGAGATTTAAGGCTAGCGCGCAGCATTTTACGGCGTTGGCCAAAGGCAGCACCAGTCACTTGCTCTAGCGTGCTTAAATGCGTGTATTTCTTATCTTCGGGCAGGGGCATTAGCACCGCGACAGAAGAATCCACTTTCGGCGGCGGCTTAAATGCGCCCGGCGGCAGGGTGAATGCGATATGTGTGTTGGCAACAGCTTGGGATAAAACAGCGAGGCGTCCATAATGTTTCTCACCCGGTTGCGCACAAACACGTGCCGCCACTTCATGCTGAAACATCAACCCCATTTCGCCGCGCCATGAACCAGATTTGATCCAATTGATAAGCATTGGCGTACCAACATTATAAGGAAGGTTCGCAATAATCTTTACAGGCTTATCCTCCCCCTCTACGAGCTTGGGATAATCCAGCGATAGACCGTCCCCTTCTATGACGCTGAGGCGGCCTTCCTTATACTCTTTCCAGCTGCGCAGGTTTTCTGCAAAACGCGCATCCATCTCCACAGCAATGACCTTTTTCGCGCCATTGCGCAGCAGTGCAGCTGTCAGGCCACCCGGTCCGGGGCCAACCTCAATCACAGTGCGTCCTTCCACTGGGCCAGCTGAAAGGGCAGTCCGGTTTAGAATATCCGGATCGAATAAAAAGTGTTGGCCAAGAGATTTATTGGCACGCGCATTTAGGATGTGTGGATCTGACATATCTTGTCTTTAGGCGTTTGCCCGCGCCTTTGCCATATCTGATGCAAGATTTATTGCGGCTATCAGGCTATCAGGTCGTGCAGATCCATCAGCTGCGACGCCATATCCTGTTCCGTGATCAGGCGATGTACGGATAAAGGGCAGGCCGAGTGTCACATTCACGCCGCCCCACATATCCAAAGATTTAAGCGGCGCTAATCCTTGATCATGATACATGGCAATCACAGCATCAAATTGTCCTTCAAGCATGGCGTGAAAAACAGTGTCCCCCGGCTGCGCATCCGATATTTGTAATCCGCGTTGCCTCAATGCGGCAGCAGCCGGATTGATTTGCTCAATTTCTTCCATACCAAGACTACCTTCTTCGCCGGCATGTGGGTTGAGACCCGCAAGGGCGATAGTAGGAGACGAGAAGCCAAAATTACGAACAAGCCCCGCATGAACGATATTAGAGACTTCCTCAATCAGGGATTGGGTGAGTAAATCTGGAACTTTGCGCAGTGGCTCATGTATTGTTGCAAGCGCGACGCGAAGGCCGCCGCCGACCAACATCATAATAGGAAGAGGCGCTTTAGACATGTGCGTATGTTGACGAGCAAGTTCAGCCAGAAACTCTGTGTGACCGGGAAATTTAAAGCCCTTCTTGTATAAAAGAGCTTTGTTTATAGGGTTGGTCACAACGCCAGCAGCTTTGTTCTCAAAGGTGAATTCGACGGCTTTTTCTATAGAAGCTATAATAGCGGCCGCAGATTCAGGATTGGGCTGGCCTGTCTTGGTGTCAGGACATTCAATTTCAAGAACAGGCAAAGATGTGTGAAAAGCTTTTTCTGCATCAGCCGGTGTCTGTATGATTTGAATATTGCCGTCTACTCCAGATAATTCTTGAGAATTTTTTAGAATGTCAGATGAAGCAATAACAAAAAAAGGCCGTTGCGTGGTCGATCTTTGGTGCCACGCGCGCCATGTAAGAATGGGCCCCACACCTGCCGGGTCGCCCATAGTCACAGCAAGAGGCAGGTTGTCGCTCACTTTTTATCCTTGGTCGTGATAATGTTATCGGCGAATAATGGTCGCGTCGCGTCTTAGATCTCTCAGGTAACGACTAGCCATCATATCTACCATTTCGCCGTGAAGTTTATCTTCAATGTCGGCACGTGTCGGCATGTTGCCGCGTGACATCTCATGAGAGCAAACATAAACAATCGCTGCTTTGTTATCTGCAACCATTATTGGCGCACTATGGGAATTGTCGGATTGGGCATTGAAAAGGTCTTGATATTGCTGACTTAACTCTGTGAGTTGGGTCACGCCAAAATCAACAAACGCTACGCCTTCTTGGGAAGCGCTTTCATTGTCTAAAGCTGCGCAGTTTTCAATTTGTGCGGCTGCGTTATCCACTTTTGAAACTGCATCGGCTCCTGTCGCGTATATTTGTTTGAGTTTGAAGCCAACTAGAGCTTCTTCAACAGGGGCTTGCTTATTCATCAAAGATACTAGGTAAACGCCATTATCTGTCACGATAGGGTCCGTTAGACCCGGTTTCGATAAGGCGCGAACTTGATCAGCATATTCTTTTTTTAGCTGGCTTTCACCTAACCAACCAATTTCACCACCAGCGCTTGCTGTTGGGGCAGCTGAAAATTGACGCGCGACTGCTTCGAAAGGAGCGGCTTGGTTCTCTATTTGGCGTTTTAATTCTTCAGCGCCTTGATACACAACAGAAATTTCTTCTTGTGTAATGCCCGGAAGGAAAATTTCAGCAATACGGTATTGAGGTTCTTCCATGCTTTTGTTCAAGCGTTCCAAATTGTCATCTATTTGAAGACTGGAAATACGAACGCGAGATCCAAATCTTCCCCCAACGAGGCGGCGCCATGCAATGTCCGCTCTGATCTGATCTCTTAGAGTGCGCGGGCTTAAACCAACTTGAGCAAGACCTTGCAAAAAGTCCTCTGGAGTCGCGTTTGAACGTGCAGCTATATTCGCAATTGAATCGTCTATTTCTGCTTCTTCAACAACTAATTCGTATGTTTCAGCTTCTTGAAGCTGAAGCTTTTCGTCAATTAGCCCTTCAATAGCACGTGTTTGAGCTTGTCGGATTGTCTCGGCATTGGGTTGAACACCAAGGCTGACCAGAATAAATTGAGCGCGTTGCCGAACATCAGAATAGGAAATTGGTTGATCATTGACGATCGCAACAGTGCCTTCAACAGCTTCAATTTGAGGGACGTTACTGGCGTCTGCAGACTGTGCGTGCACAGGAATTGGAGCATAAGCGAGAAAACTTGCAATAACGGGTGCAATGTATTTCAGCTTGGATTTAGTAAGTCTCATATATTTATCCACTTAGTGCTCATCTTGTATTTTCACAGATCGCCGAACATAGCGTTTCTGAACAAAGTCGCAATTAGAAAGCGCTGTTCTTATGCATTCTAACTAAAAAAAAGGAAACTCTATGGCAATATTCTGTGATTTCTCACTCCGGGTACAATAAGAGTTTTTGAGTTTAGTCAAATTGGTTTGATCCCGCATTGCCAAGGGATTGTAGTGCAAAGCTGAAATTGATGGATTCAGATGGCCCAATTGTTCGATCAAGTGTCTGTGTTCTTTCATAAGTTAGCTGAAACAAAGAGCAATCATCTTTAAAATATACACCGTAAGACTGACGTATGTTCAATTCGTCCGCTATGTTTCTGTCTATACCTGCGATCAATCCCCAATTATCGTTTATTTTTAGTGTTCCAAGCGATGCAAAACCTTCTTCACCACCGACTGCTAGGGTTTCATCTAGGCGGAAATACTGGAAGGTGTTTTTGATACGCCAATAATCAACAGTGGCGCGTGCATCGATACGTTTAAGGTCGAAGTTTTCTTTATCAATTCTAAGGCGGGTACTCAAATTAAACGCAGTTCCCAAATTCAGAGCAGCCGATGCCACATAATCGGATTCTTTTTCGGACAGATTGGTCAACTCGTTAAAACTTGAGTCTTCCTCATCGCTCCAGCGTTGGCCAAACACACCGTTAATTGAGTTGTTTTTACCCCAACGCGCGGCTGCGTTGAAACCAAGGGAATATCTGCCGCCGCCTTCCCATAGGTCGTAATTGGAAGCGCCATTGGGTTTAAACAGAGTGGATTCATCAGCTTCGAAACTTAAACTGTCCTCATTGGGAATTTCATCCCCATTAGCACCGCTCGTTCCCCATGCTGCCATAGCAGTAGGTTCAATAATAATATCGAACAAGCCAGCTCTGCGAGTTAGAGGAAAACTAATTTGTGCCCCAGCTAATCCTAGTCCACGGCTATAGGTGCTTTCTTCATACACATCATAAGTATCTGATATATCGTAGAAATCACCACGAATTTCAGCAAATGGTTCAAGAACTAACCCGGGTCCAAACACACTCCTTGTGCGCCAGTTTGTATCCGCTGTGACGCGTGTTGAAGATACACCAAGGTCACGTTTGACAACTGCCGTTGATGCGGCAACTGAAATATTACCTAGATCAATGTTTTTCCATTCACCTAAACCAAAATTTTTCTCGGCGAAAATAGTTGGCATAACAATTGGAGTTGTTGCTGGATCAACACCTGTAAGCTTTTGGAAGCGAAGAATCCCCGCTTCAGTATACATTGTTTCAGTTTGGCCTTGTGTGTAGAGCTGAGTCAGAAGGCTTCTAGATTGACTGGCATAAATACCACGGGTTTGATATTGGCCGTCAATGTCATACCTAAGATCGTATAAGTCATCTGACTGGGCTTCTGTACCAAATCCCCATTTCCAGTCTTTGTTTATCTCAAACAAGCCCTGAGCAAAAAGGTGACTGTGCCATGTGTCTTCACCATATTTTTCGCCGTCACTGTCAAAATACTTATCATTTGTAAAAGCACCTTCTGCCGACACATAACCTGACCAGAACCGCTTTTTGTATTTTAATCCCAATAGAGGATTTACGTTTTGGTAGAATGTCGGCGAAACAGTAAGTTCTGAGGATGGTGAAATTGCCCAGTAATACGGTTGTTCATAAGCTAGTCCTGTTTTCTGGCTTAAGCCAAAATCAGGTGCCAAAAGACCAGAACGTTTTTCTGTACTCGGATCAGGGTGAGCAAAATACGGGATATACATAACCGGCACACCTTTGATATTCAAAAAGGCGTGCTGATAACTAATCATCTGAGTTTGTTTATTTTGAACGGCACGTTTGGCTTTGATCGACCATGTTGGCTCACTGCCAGGCTCTGCGCATACAGGGCAGGCAGTATAAGCCATTTGCTCAAGAGTGTTGCCTGTTTCTTGATTGTGGATCGCTGCTGCAGCCGTAGCCACTGCGCCGCCTTCCAGACGTGAAGAGAAGTTCAACGCATAACCGTCTTTTAGGTTTTCATTGACCTGAATTTCATCGGCAAATCGGGATTGTCCATCATCATCAATGATTTCAACATTGCCTTGCGCCCGAACGAGCCTCTCTTTGCGGTCGTATATTACGCGATCAGCCCTCAGTGACCGGCCTTCAAAACGTGCGAGTACGTTACCTTCATAGATAACTTGTTCATTGTCGCGATCCTCAATGAGGCGTTCCGCGTTGATGTAAACACGTTGCTCTTGAGAAATTGTTGGAGTTCCGGTTTGGGCAAGAGCAGCATTTGACATAGAAAAAGCTGCGCCAAATGCGGCCGCGTATCGGAAAAAATTTGAAACCACTATATTTCCTCGCCCGCAACATTTGCAGATACTAAACTCTTCAATACCTTCTGATTAGGCAAAGGGCATAACAACGTCCAGCTAAAAATGAAGCATTTTTCTGTAAGTTTACCCATCTTCTGCGAATGCTATAATACTCAGGACGCTAAACAGTGCAATCAGCGCCGGTGCCCAAGCTGCTGCCTGCGGCGGTGTTGCACCCGAACTGGCAAGCCCTTTCGAGACTTGGTTGACAAAGAAAAGTAGAAAACCAGCGCCGATTCCAGCTGCGAGCAATTGGGTCACGCCGCCGGATCGTCTGAGCCTTAAACACACCACAGCACCAATTAGTGCCATGGCACCCAAGAGGACTGGCATGGCTAAAAGCGTGTGTAGTTTCAAGATATATTTATCTGCATCCAGTCCCGCTCGGCGCGCATCTTGAATCAATTGCGGTAATTTCCAGAAGGAGATAGATTTTTCATCGGTACCACGATCTAATATCGTGCTTGGATCTAATGTGGTTGTAAGTGCCAAATAGTCCTGTTTTATCGGTTCATTGTCGCTGGAATATTCGGTAACACCTTCAAGCTGCCAAAATCCGGGTCTCAAAGTTGCTTTCTTAGCGTCTATGCGGCGTTGAAATTCAAACTCGTCGCCATCTTTTTCAAGAATGAATATCTCGACATTTTGAAGACTACTATTGTCGTTGGGCAGAACCTCACCATGAATAACTGACTGCGTGGTATCTGTGCCTTGCCTCAGCCAGACTTTCTTTTGCCTTTTGGCGGAGTCTTTGACAGCGCCGGTGTCATCAAGCAAGAGCGTTTTCTCAGTTTCATATTTGGCATTTGAGAAGGTCGCTAGCGGATCAATAATGGTCATTGCTATGCAACCAAGGAACGCTGCTAGAAAGAAGGTGGGAGCCAGAAAACGCCATGCAGACACGCCGGACGCACGAATAGCCGATAGCTCTGATGACCGGTTGAGTTTGGAATATGCGAGCATACTCCCCACCAAAATTGCAAATGGCATCGTTTCCAGAATCAGTTGAGGGGCTTTCAAGGCTGTTAGCTGGAATGCGCCTAATAGAGAAAGCTCAGTTCTCGCGCCGACAGTTCTAAGTTGCTCAACCATATCCACGAGCAAAATTGCGCCTAGAATGATGCCCAGTGTCATCAACAGCCCTGCAACACATTCCCAGAATATATAAGTTTGTATGCGACTAACTATCATTTATGCGGCCGCTCCCGAATTGTCGCAATCTGTCTGTTTTATAACTTCTTTTTTCATGGCATGTGCGGCGAGTTTAAGGCTACGGCCCCAGAAAAACATGAAGGCGAGAATGGTGAAACTCAATATTGGAATTAGGTATTGGATAAAGTTCAGCTTGGGATTGTCTTCGCCAACAGAAACAGACGCCAATGCAAGCAATTGGGCAAACAAACCAATTCCCGTGGCGACAGAAATACGCGTTTGATAGCCGCGACGGCTGAAATCACCGCCAAGCACAGCAACCACAGCCAGCATAGCCATAAACATATTCATGAGCGGCAAGGCTAAGCGAGAATGCCCTTCAGCGTAAAATTTCTCGGCATTATCTCTGTCATAGAAATTGTTGAAATCAGGGTAGAGCAATTCATGCAAAAATCTATCGGATGCTTTTAGAACATAGCTTGTGTCTGAATCCACAAAAGCGGCTAGCTCATATATATATTGATCAAATGTTCCATCCCATAATTGCCCGTTTCCATCGATTTTCTGGACTCGGGCATTGCGCATCAATATGGCCGGCACACCTTCCACTTCGGTGACGGCCCCCGTTCTGGCAATATAAGTGGTATTGGCATCTGGATCACGCGCATCACTAATCAAGAGCGTACGCAGCTCGCCGCCGCCAAGGCTTTTCCCAATATAAACAGTTAGATTGTGCGCAGGTGAGTTAAATTCCCCTGGTTTAACAAGTGTTGCCGCCAAATCAGTTCGAGCAGATGTCAGCGTTTCCCGCATTTCTCTATAGGATGCGGGTTGAACCCAGAGATTGATACAAAGATGAAGAAGGGCCGCGATAGCAGCAATACGAAGAACAGGGGATGCGATTTGCAAACGCGACATACCCGCAGCTTGCGCAACAACAATTTCACTATCTCTATGTGCGCGGTTTAGTGTTGCAATCGCTGCAACAAAAAGCGCAATTGGCAAAAGTAGACCGATGACTTGCGGCGCTGCCAACATGGAAACATAGAGGAAGGTAAAGGCGGATTGCCTGTTCTCCACAATCAGATCTATCTGGGTTAAACCTTGCGTAAGGAGCGCAATAAGCACGAGTCCCCCGACAATAGAGACCATTGTGCGCAGGACGTTTCCGAAAAGATATTGCTGAAAGCGATCCATTCACTTCCTCTGATACGTGTGTTGACTCTTAGCCTCACTGGAATATCTCACCAACTCGGCCAATCTTTTTATTCACTCTAATTGATTCCTAGACGTTTCTCATGTCTATGATTTCATCAATCAGATTAACTCTATAAGTTGTGCCTAACGCCTTGCATACAAGCTGTCGACGCTTATTTCAGATGAAATGTCGAAACAGGCAGGCTTGATAAATCGAATTAAGGAATGAGCAATAATGAAAATTACTTTTAAAAGCGAAGCGAATGCTGAAGCAATCGCGTATTTGGGTTTTGAAGGCTCAGCTATTCCTGCTTCAGCTAAAGCAGCAGATGAAGCAAGCCAAAACGCGCTTTCAAAAGCAGCAGAAGCCGCACGGTTTGAAGGTAAAGCAGGGCAAATTGTCGAAGTCCTTGCACCTGCTGGTTCTAATGCTTCACGCATTCTTATTGTCGGCCTTGGCAAAGAAGATAAAGCAGATGACCGCACATATGAAAATGCCGGTGCAAGCCTTGTTAAAAAACTTCTCGTCTCAGGTGCAAAATCTCTTGATATTGTTGGCGTTGAAGCTGGCCAAGCATCTGCACGTCTCGCATTGGGTGCTCGTTTAGCCTCTTACCGATTCGATAATTACCGCACAACTTTGAAAGATGATGCCAAACCAACACTCAGCGAAGTGGGCGTTGTTGGCGCATCTACAAAAGATGCTGAAGCTGCTTGGGTACGTCTATCCGCGACCGCTGAAGGCACTGAGCTAGCGCGTGATCTCGTGAATGAGCCACCTAACACGCTTCACCCTGAAAGTTATGCTGAGCGTATCAAAGAGCTTGAAGCTTTAGGTCTTGAAGTCGAAGTGCTTGATGAACCAGCCATGGCAAAATTAGGCATGGGTTCATTGCTCGGTGTCGGGCAGGGATCAGTCAAAGGATCTCGCCTTGTCGTCATGAAATGGAATGGCGGCAAAGATAAAGACGCAGCTCCGCTCGCGCTTGTTGGTAAAGGTGTGACATTCGACACAGGTGGTATCTCGCTTAAACCCGGCCTTAATATGCAAGACATGAAAGGCGATATGGGTGGCTCTGCAGCTGTTGTTGGTGCGATGAAATCAATCGCCACACGTAAAGCCAAAGCCAATGTCGTTGGTTTGGTTGGCCTAGTTGAAAATATGCCAGATGGAAATGCGATCCGCCCCGGCGATATTCTCACATCCGCTGCTGGTAAAACTATTGAAATCCAAAACACTGATGCCGAAGGCCGCTTGGTGTTAGTAGATGTGCTTTGGTATGCTCAAGAAAAACACAAACCACGCGCGATCATTGATTTGGCCACGCTAACCGGCGCGATCCTTGTAGCCCTTGGTGACGAGCACGCCGGTGTCTTCTCTAACAATGATGAGTTTGCTGCTCAGATTGATGCAGCTGGTAAAGCCGAAGGCGAAACAGTTTGGCGTATGCCGCTTTCATCAACTTATGACAAACAGATCGATTCTGATTTTGCTGACATGAGAAACATGGGCGGTCCATTGGCAGGCTCTGCAACAGCTGCGCAATTCCTTGGTCGCTTCATCGAAAATGATACACCTTGGGCACACCTTGATATTGCAGGTGTGGCTTGGCGCTCTGGCAAAAACCGTCCAATGGAAGCGGGTTGGGCGTCTGGCTTTGGCCCGCGTTTGCTTGACCGTATCGTCGCTGACAATTTCGAGGATTAATTCCGATTGTCAGAGGCTTCTAGCAAATCAACGGGTGCCCCTAAATCTAAAGGGGAATGGTGGTTTTATCATTTAGAGCGCACCTCCTTAGAGGAGGCGCTCGGCCCTTTGCTGGAAAAATGTTTACAAAAAGATTGGCGCGTCCTCATCGTTGGCGATGGGGACCGCTTGCCAAAACTAGATCTGGGTTTGTGGACGTGGAAAGCTGATAGCTTCCTGCCACATGCCCGTCTTGGTGGCCGCGACGAGATTGACCCTATGGCGCAGCCTATTTTGTTATCCAATACACCAGAGCCTGCCAATAAAGCTGACATCATTGTGCTGCTAGATGGTAAGCGATTGCCCAATGAACCCGATGATGCAACCCAATATATAAGATGCATGGTCGTTTTTGACGGTGATGATTTTAACGCCCGCGACACAGCACGCAGCCAATTTAAAGGCGCAAAAGATGCTGGCCAGACCGTCAGTTATTTTCAACAAAATGATCGCGGCGGTTGGGATAAGAAGGCTTGATATAAAGCGCTTACGTCAGTTTATGACAGCTATGACTTGTCCTCGCCGTCATGTGACGCTATAGGGCGCATCAACATCCCGTTATATTATCTTCCGCTGGTCTTCCAGCTGGATCAAAGGACTTGAAAATGGCTATTCAGCGCACATTCTCTATCATCAAACCAGATGCAACAAACCGCAACCTAACTGGTAAAATCAATGCCGTTTTTGAAGATGCTGGTCTTCGTGTTGTCGCTCAAAAACGCGTTCGCATGACAGCTGCTCAAGCTGAAGGTTTCTACGCTGAGCACTCTGAGCGTCCATTCTTTGGTGAGCTTGTTGAGTTCATGACATCTGCTCCTGTTGTTCTTCAAGTTCTTCAAGGTGAAGACGCAGTGCTTAAGCACCGTGAAGTTATGGGCGCAACAAACCCAGCAGAAGCTGCTGAAGGGACTGTTCGCAAACTCTTCGCACAATCAATCGGTGAAAACTCAGTACACGGTTCAGACTCTGCTGAATCAGCTGCACGTGAAATTTCCTACTTCTTCCGTCCAGAAGAAATCGTAGGTTAAAACGCGTAATTGAGTTTTAGAACTAAAAATCTGAAAAGCCCGTCTAGTTAGCGCTAGGCGGGCTTTTTTTATCGGAATTTAGTTTGGGCGTGAAGCGATGTATTTTAACCAAGCTGTTTCACTGGGAGTTCTTGCTTTTATCTTGCCGTCGGTCACATCAACAAATTGCTTGAGTATCGGGATATTCAGATGATGAATGTCTTTGTTGGCTAAGGCATTCATATAAGGGCCATAAGTATTCAGACTGTAGCGTTCCAGAGGCGTGTATTCTTCGTCTGAGCCAACATCATAGCCATCCATCATCAAGTATTTCCAGTGCGATTCTGGCAGATAACCTTTGACCTGATTTATGGCGTTGATGATGTGTTCAATGGCTTGTGGATCTTCAAGCACCCCCGTGTGGGTGTTGTTGATTGCTAATTGAGTGTCAGCTTGGGCCATAGCCCGAGGCTCCAATTGATTAACAAGTGGAACAACGCCATCGTTTCCTTTGCCGTTTTCAAAATCAGTCTTGTCCTTATATGTGTAGATCAGATTGTAATCGATTCCTTTTGGCAAAGGCTTGGCGTGGAGTTTTTCGATAAATCGGCTATCGGGGTTTAAGTTCCGCCAAGATGGTAAGGTGATTAGACCATGTTTTTCACCCTTTGCCGCGGCAGGGTGGCCGCCCAAGGGACTTGATATGGTGATGAACAATTCTACTTTATTTTCACTATCTCTGCCTTTGATCCGGTTAAGCGCTGAACGCGATACCAGCCCGCCCATACTGTGAGCCACTATTATGGTAGGGCGTAGACTAGAATTGACTGTTTTACCGGATAAAAAGATATCGTAAAAAAGCTTAGACAATTGGTTCAGGTCAGCACCGGAAGGATAATAGAAAAACCAAGGCTTATACCTATCTCGATCTAGCTGTTCGACGATTGTTACAAAATCACGCGGGCTGCCGCCTATGCCATGCACAAAGATCACCGGTATCTTATAGGTTTCCTCTTCCAGCGCATGAAACATTGTAGGCGATGTTTCTAGCAGTGCGCCGGGCTCATACATTCCTAAAGTCGCATTAGAGCGATCAAATAGGGGATCATCGAGTGATCGAATTGTACCTTTGGGAAAGAATAACGACTCTTCATTACTGGTGGCAGCGGGTACGTCGATCGAGATTTCCCAATCAACGGAATATTCCCCCGTTAGCTTTATATCTGCCTCGCTAACAACATTTTCTGACTGTTGATTTGGTGAGAGTGTCAAGTTTAGCTGGCCTATAATTTCAGATTGGTCCACTTGGCCATTCTGATCGCTGTCAGTGAAAGCAAAAATGTCGAAATTGCCATCTGGTAGATTTAGCCCATAATGGGTGGATATATTGGTGCTGAAGGTCTTGTCGACCAGCTCGTTTTCTTCAAATTTACTTGAGAATGCTGCAATCGCAATTGTCTTTCCTGCATGTTGGTTTTCCTCATCAAGAATGCGACCATAGACAAAATGGGTTTGATTACTCAGCAAGAATTTTAGATTGCGCTGAGAAGGGGCCTCTTTTTGAATGCGCTCATATGTAGCCTGTTTGGAAACATTGCTTAAATAGGTGCAGCCCGTTGCTGTTGCTATGAAAAAACTGCCAAACAAAAGCTTGAATACAAGCTGGCCCAATCTAGAATTCATACCATTCTCCAAGCCTTATATGCAGAAATTCAACTAGCATATTTGAAATTACTGGGAAAGCGGCAGTCCAATGGGTTTAAATCGGTGAAAACTCAGTACACGGTTCAGACTCTGCTGAATCAGCTGCACGTGAAATTTCTTACTTCTTCCGTCCAGAAGAAATCGTAGGCTAAAACGCGTAAACAAGTTTTAGAACCAAATAAAAAAGGGCCGGATCGTCATTGCGACGTGTCCGGCCTTTTTATATGCTAGTGATCGAGTGCCTTAAGATTATCCTGCCATGACAGCATTGACCGACTGCACGCCGACAATCACTGCGACAATCAAGATCATGCTGGCAAAACATGTGCGGGCTAATTGGGTGTGATTAGCAATTAACTTCGCCAGATAAATCCCAATAATCCCGCCAACGACGCCCCCAACAAGCAATAATGCTGTCAGGCGAAAGTCCACCATGTTTGAAATTGCATAATTTGCTGAAGTGGCCGCACCAAATATCGCAACGGATACAAGAGAGGATGCCGTGGCGTTAGCCATTGTCATGCCAGCAGCCAGCATCAATCCGGGCACGATGAGAAACCCGCCACCAATACCGAAAAACCCTGCTGCAACACCCACAATCATCCCAATGGGAGCCAACCTCATTGTCAGCGCTGGCGTAAGGTGAACTTCAGGGTCACCTATCGATTTAGGCTTTTTGAACATGGATAGGGCAATCAATGCCATCGCGCCTGAAAAACCTATCATCAGCACATCGCCTTGGGTGATTTTCGCAAGGCTTGAGCCAATAATAGACCCTAACAATCCAGACACAGCAAAAGTGATAGCACATGGCCATTTAACGCGTCCTCCACGCCAATGTCCAATCAGGCTAAACAGCGCAATCGCAGCCACACCAGCAGCAGATGTCCCAATCGCAATGTGAGGATCTTCAATCCCCACTAGATATATCAAAAGCGGGGCCGCCAATACTGAGCCACCCCCTCCAAATGTTCCAAGGAAGATGCCAACAATAATGCCGCTCAGAAGCGTCAATACGATTATGGAGGGGATAAGCTCTATCATGTGACGTTTTTTATTGAGCTGTTTTATTCCAAGGCATGATCGCAAGCAGTTTGCCCATGCCGCACCAGCCACTAATGCCAGCAAACATCAAACCTGCGCCAATAATGCCGGACAAGATATGCCATTCGGGTTGAAGGAAATGTCCCAATAAAAAACCAGCAAGAATAAGACTACCGGCCGTGATTTGAACCTGACGGTTTATTTCAAGTGGTGCTTTGCTGTTTTTAATTGTGGGCAGACCATTTGAACGCCAAGCATCCAATCCGCCTTCCAGCATCATGGCCTCACCATCGATTAGGGTTGAGAGCCGCTCACAATGCGAATCCGTGCGCATTCCTGATTTACAATGAAAGATAGCATGTTGGCCTGCATTCAAAGTGATTTGCGCAGAATCAAAAGTTGATGCGGGCAAAGATCGCGCCCCTTCAATATGTTCACGCGCATATTCATCTGCTTCGCGGATATCAATCAAAACCGCTTCACCAGCATTGATTTTTGCCGCAGTATCTTTGGGCGGTATTTTTGTAAGCGTGCTCATTTATCTATTTCCGGACAATAAATGCTGACAAGGGCTTTAATCACCTTGAAAACAGCAGGTGGGACAGCTGGCTTAGGCTGTGAGTTTATGCGTGCGTCAATCTTGTTCATGAAGTCTCATATATTAGTTATTGCTAAATTTAGCAAGTATTAATATATAAATTGGCAAGGAGATTTATTATGATTGATATTAAAGCTTATTTTGACACCGCCACGAACACGGTCACATATCTTGTCACAGACAAAGCCACAAATCATGCCGTGCTTATTGACCCTGTGATGGATTTTGATCTGCCCAGTGCATCTTTAAAATCCAATTCAATCGACCAAATTCTTGCAGACATTAAAGAACAGGCTATTGCCTTAGAATGGGTGCTAGACACGCATGCACATGCCGACCATATGTCTGCCGCAGATTATGTGCGCACGCATACAGGCGCTAAAATTGGAATTGGTGCCAATATAGTCAAAGTTCAGTCTGTTTTTAAAACGATTTTCAACGCAAAAGATGTAGAAGAAAATGGCAATGTATTTGATGCTCTGTTTGAAGATGGCGCTTCAATCTCATTTGGAAACAGCCATATAAAAGTGCTGCACACACCCGGTCATACGCCGGCATGTGTATCCTATATTATCGAGGATTCCGTTTTCGTTGGCGATACATTGTTTATGCCAGATTATGGCACAGCACGCGCAGATTTTCCGGGCGGGGATGCGCGCACCCTCTATCAATCCATACAGAAAATTCTATCCTTGCCTGATGATACACGTATCTTTGTTGGACATGATTATCTGCCAGAAGGGCGTGATACACCCCAATGGGAAACAAGTGTCGCACAGCAAAAGTCTAGCAATATCCACCTTCAAGGCGGAAATGAAAATGCTTTTGTGACCATGCGAGAAGCAAGAGATAAAACGCTACAAGTACCCAAACTCATTCTGCCGTCTTTGCAAGTCAATATTCGCGCTGGCTCGGTGCCGCCAGCAGAAGATGATGGTCAGTCCTATCTAAAAATGCCCATAAATCGGATCGCATAAAGCCATCACTTTGCATTGTACCGTGAGCCTTTGAATAAAGCCCGCTGACACAGCCTAAACCGCTCATCCCTGCGTATGCAGGGATCTCCGTCACCACTGGAAACCTCACCCTAGATTCCCGCCTTCGCGGGAAAGAGCGGGGCGAGTTATGTAAACTTTACCCCACCCAAAAACTGAGAACAAAACCATCAGGCAATAGGATAATTAGCCCTCTATTCCGGTTTAGTAAGCGATGCAGGCAATATTGTTTCCATAAAGGCATTGCTGGCGTTCCAATACTCGCCGACTGGATCCCAACCTTGGAACACGACAACGACATCATACTTTGGGAATACCATGATCCGCTGTCCCCCAAGTCCAAATCCCCCAAACCCGAGCGCGCGGCCCTTTCCGTCCTCAGGCACCCACCATTGATAGCCATAGCCAAAGGGGGAGGAATTATCTCCGGTTGAGCTAGACGCAACGTTAGAGGCCACGGAACGGCGCACCCAATCTTCCGAAATGACGCGCTTGCCATTCCATAGCCCGTCACGCAGGAACAGGTAGCCAATCCGCGCCATATCTTGGGCGGAAAGATAAAGCCCGCCTTCCGTATCGGCCTCGCCATCCGGCGATATTTTCCAGTGAAACGCTTCGATACCAATTGGACCGAAGAGTTTTTCTTTCGCCCACGCGTCGACGCGCTGACCAGTCGCGACGCGGAGGATTTTGCCCAAGAGTACGCTCGCGCCGTCATTGTATTGGAAAACTGTGCCCGGCTGCTCATACATCGCCTGATCGAGAATGAACTGTATCCACGTCTGGGAGTTTTCGAGTGCGTAAGTGCTATCGGTTTCAGACCCAAAACCACCTTCATCGTCCCATGCAATGCCGGTTCGCATAGTCAGGAGATCATCAATCGTTAAGCGCTCTTTGCGGGGATCAGATTTGTCGAATGTGTATTCGTCAAAGAAGGGCAATACCGGTGCATCGGTACCTTCGATAAACCCTTCGTCAATCGCAATACCAAAAGCCGCAGAAGTGATACTCTTGGTAACGGACTGAACGGAATGCAAATTCGTTCCCTGATAATAAGGATGCAAATTAGCATCGTCGTAATTGTAGATAGGGTTGCTAAAGTTTGGCATTAATCGGTCATCTTGATCAAGCGTCGCGGCCAGTGCGGCATAGTCCCGCTCGATCTTCTTTTCGGCGACGATGCGACCATGCCGAATGAGCAAAAAATGATCAACGCGGCCATATTTTTCCGCGACTAGATCTTCAATGAAAAGATTGACGGGATCTGGATCGAAGCCTTCTGCCTCAAGTGTCGAATATTCCCATTCTGCTTGCGGCCAAGAAATATCTGGTGCGTGTTGAGAAGCGCTGACAGGGGCGACGTCCTCGGTTTGCAAAGAGTCACAACCCGCAGTTAAAACTCCGACAACCAACAAAGACATTATTTTAGAGGCGCTTTTCGAAAGGTAGGTTGTCATCTGCATTCCCCTTTTTACCACAGTGACGAAAGCGTCGCGCGGGACTGCATTCATCTATAGGCCCATTGTCACGAAACTCAAAGTTGAGCTTTGAGCCGCTCGCCTCTGATCAATATTCGCGCGGGTTCCCCGTGCCACCAGCAGAAGATGACGGTCAGTCCTATCTGAAAATGCCCATAAATCGGATCGCATAAAGCCATCACTTTGCGCTGGCCACGAGCCTATGAATAAGAAAGCTCGCTGACACACCCAAACCGCTCATTCCTGCGTATGCAGGGATCTCCGTCACCACTGGAAGCCTCACCCTAGATTCCCGCCTTCGCGGGAAAGAGCGGGGCGAGTTATCCCAATCTTATCCCACCCCAGACAAACCTTTTCATAATAAGCGCATCCAATATCTCGGGCGGCTCGCGACCGATGGGGGATATTGGAATGATGGACTTGTTCAAACCGGTTTGCGATGACGGTCACGCAGATTAGGTGGCAGGGCTGAAGGGAGATAGGTCAATGCATGTGCCGTATTGATCAAGTCTTGGGGGCATTGCCCACCTCTTCAGTGGCCTTGCGATAGGCTAAAACCATCATGTGAGGCGCGTCTTCGGGCGGCTTAAACGCTGATCTTTGAGATCAGCACTATAATTGCTGTCTGAAAGTGCGCCTTACCGCCTTTTATCAGTGAAATATATCTCAAACTGCAGTGGCCGAAGGCTTGATGCAGATTTTTGTGCATGTCTTTTAAGCAATCACAGGTTTTTGGGAACCAAATGGAAAGACTATCAGTTGTACAATAGGTGAGAACATCCCCAATCTAAGGAAAATGCGACATCACCTGATGACATAGGAGCCCATAAATGACATTGCCCACGCTAAGCATTGCAAGCCTGTTTAAATATTCAGCTCTCATCAGCTTGGGCATATTGCTGCCATTTATGATTTTGATTTCTGTGTGCGTTGTGGCCTTCCTGCGCAAAAAAATGGCGGCGGACACACCTTTATTAATCCCTGTGCTGGTTTCGTTTTTGGCCTATGGTGCCATCATTATTTTAAGCACAGTCAATCCAACAGAAGAATTATGCTTGCTGGTGATATCTCATGTTTTTGCATGGGGATATTTAGCCAAACGCCGCGCGGCTCAACCGCAACAAAAATCGAGAAAATCAAGCTATCGCAAAATGCCGATCTATCCGTCTAAAACAGAGCCCGCTTTAAGCCCTTTTACGGCGCAGAGATAATAAAGGGCGCGTCTGGATCATCATTCATCTGCACATAAGATGTTTGATCTTCACCCAACAAAACAGCCTCAAGACAAGCAGGGTATAATTTGTGTTCAGTGATAAGAATGCGGCTTGCTAAGGTTTCGGCTGTATCATCTGGAAAAATTGGCACAGCGGCCTGACCTATAATCGGGCCTTCATCCACGCCCGCCGTCACAAAATGCACGCTACACCCGGCAAGGCGGCATTTGGCATCAATGGCGCGTTGGTGTGTGTGTAGTCCGGGAAAGCTAGGCAAAAGAGAAGGGTGAATATTGATCATTTTCCCTTCCCATTTTTCAATAAACCAAGGGGTCAACACACGCATGAAACCGGCCAGCGCGATAAATTCCACATTATGTTTTTCAAGCTCGGCCTGAATGGCGCGCTCGAAAGCTTCGCGGTCTTTACCAAAAGTTTTATGGTCAACAATCGATGTTGCAATGCCGCGCGCTTTTGCTTTTTCTATGCCACCAGCGGAGGCTTTATTAGCAAGCACTAAAACCGGCAATGCAGGATAGCCATCTTCCTCACATGCATCGAGCAAAGCTTCCATATTTGAGCCGGTGCCCGAAATGAAAATTGCAATGCGTTTGGGATCAACAGCTTCTTCTATAGCGATTTCATCCACTAAATCGGAGACATCATTCATGCGTCAGCAAGCTCACCAATAATATACGCTGTTTCACCAGCATTGTTTAAGCGATCTAGCACTGTTTGCACATTTTCTTGGGACACAGCCGCAATCATTCCCACACCCATGTTGAATGTGCGGCGCATTTCTTCGGTATCAATGGCACCAACTTCTTGCATCCATTCAAAAACGGGAAGAACTTGAATCTTGTCAAAATCAATGGCTGGCACCAGTGTTTTAGGCAGCATACGCGGTGTGTTTTCTGTGATCCCGCCGCCTGTTATGTGCGCTAGTCCTTTGATTAGTTTGTCTTTTAAAATTGGCTTTAGCGCAGACACATATAATTTCGTCGGCGTCAAAAGCGCTTCACCCAGACTTCCATCACTAAACGGCGAAGAATCAGTCAAAGACAGGCCAGAACGCTCCACCACACTGCGCACAAGCGAGTATCCATTAGAGTGGGGACCTGAAGAAGCAATCGCAATTAGCGCGTCCCCAGCTTGCATTGAATCTGTATCAGGCAATAAAGATCCACGTTCTGCAGCACCCACAACGAAGCCTGCAAGGTCGTAATGTCCATCCTGATACATGCCCGGCATTTCAGCTGTTTCACCGCCAATCAGTGCACAACCAGACTCCTTGCAACCATTGGCTATGCCAGTCACAACTTGTTCAGCAACGCCTGTTTCTAAATGTCCAGTCGCAAAATAATCTAGGAAAAACAGTGGTTCAGCACCTTGGGCAAGGACATCATTGACGCACATAGCAACAAGGTCGATCCCGATCGTGTCATGCTTATTTGTCTCAAAAGCCAGTTTCAGCTTCGTTCCGACACCATCTGTACCAGAAACCAATACAGGATCTTCAAAACCCGCAGCTTTGGGATCAAAAACACCGCCAAATCCGCCAAGGTCAGCATTTGCGCCAGCCCGACGAGTCATCGCAGCAAGAGGTTTGATTTTATCTATGAGCGCATCACCAGCATCAATATCGACGCCAGCGGCTTTATAGGTGAGCGGGGTTTTGTCATGTGTTGTCATGGGTCGCGCAATTAACATGAGCTGAAAGGCTTCGCCAGTGGTGGAAACGAAGTTTTCGCGAGCTTTTGCTATTCATCGGCGAAAATCAATGCGTTTTTCGCCCTTAGAAATGGTGAAACGTCTTTGAACTGGCACATTTGGCTGTTATCAGGTTTATCATGAATCGTTTTGTTCGCTATGTTGTTGCTGCTGTGTCGATGCTTTGGCTCGCTACAGGTGCTAGTTTTGCAGATGTGTATCTCGTCAAGGGTATTGCCGTTGATGTAACGGCTGAAAATTCTATACAAGCGCGTGCAACAGCGTTTGATCAGGCACGTGTAATTGGAGCTAATCGATTGCTTCAACGCATTACCACAGCAGAAGATCGCGCGAATGCAAAGGCGCTCTACATTAACAGCAGTATTGCTGCGCGTTTGGTTGCTGCTGTTGATGTTCAAGATGAAAAGCAATCAGCGACACGCTATCTAGGTTTACTTGCCGTAAAATTTGATGAGCGAGCGGTAAAAGCATTCCTCCGCGTCTATGACATGCCCTTCGTTGATAGTCAGGCATCGCTCGCTTTGATGGTTCCTGAGGTTGATAGCGGCGTAAATCCAGATGAGTGGGCAAGCGTTTGGGAGAATGGCTCAGATGCAAACGTCCTAGCGCCTTTTGTAGTTTCAGAGGCAATTTACCTCAATGATGTAAATTGGGAAGATATCGCGTCCGATGCTTATAATGTATCTGCGCAGCGCGGTGTAGTCGCACGCGTTAAACAGGTCGGACTGAATTATTTTGTGAGTCTCTATGACCTACGACAAGAATATTCGAGCCGTATGCCATTAGGAACAGCTGGTCCATTTCTAACTTTAGAAGAAGCGAAGGCGGGTAGCATTGGCTATCTTGAAGATGTCTGGAAAACTCAAAACATAGTTCGAGTAACTGGTGAAACATCAGTATCTGCTGTTGCAAGGTATTCGTCTCAACAAGGGTGGGTGAGTATTCAGAAGGCTCTAAAAAATTCTCGCTTGATTAAAAATGTACTGGTTGAAAAGGTTTCCGTGCGTGGTGCCGATGTGTCCTTTTCTTATGCTGGCCGTCCAGATCAGTTAGCCGCCGAATTGAGAACAGGCGGAGTTATCTTGTCTTCAGAACAAAATGGATGGTCACTGGAGCCCGTTGCGTACTGATGCCGACAAACAAGCCAAACTATGATCAATTTGTCGGAGTTCAAAAATCAAAACAATTGGTTTTGGATTTTCCGAAGCTAGACGCTGATTTAGAGCCGCTAATTGCGACGCCTGCTTCTGAAGATGCGAGACTTGCTTTGTCTCGATGGGAATATTGGCCCGAACGTCAGATGTGCCTAATTGGAAGTGCTGGTTCGGGAAAAACACGGATGTTGCGCAATTGGGCGCAAGACACGGGCGCAGCCTATGTCACAGGTGTTGATTTATCTGCGGCAGAAATTGATGAGATTTCCGGTTTGTCGGTGAAAGCGCTCGTCGTGGATAATGCTGATTCATGTTCGAATGGCGGCTCGCTTCTAGCTGCCATGAATTTGTGTAAAAGTCGTGGTGCATTTCTGCTCCTTTCGGGATCCACAGACCCTTCTAGCTGGAATATGAAGCCATTGGACTTGCAGTCCCGCCTTTCTGCTCTTCCTGTTGTGAAATTTGGTGCAATAGATGAAGAGACGTTGAAGATTCGGCTTGTTTCTGCGTGCAAATCGAAGTTTATGAAGTTGCCAGATGAAACCGCTGATTATTTGGTTCAGCGTTTGGCTAGAACATATCTTGTGATTGATGAAATTGTTGAAAAACTGGAGTTGGTTGCTGCTGGCAAAGCTCTAAATAGAACAACCGCTCGAAAGGCTATCGCAGCCCTAGAGCAAAGTACGAATTTTGAATAGAAATTATTATTGATAGGCGAAAAGCAAATGACGGTTCCAACGGAAATTCGCAAACCTGTTAGACGTAAGAAAGCTTCACAGTCAGTCTCAAAAAATGAAGTGTCTGAAATTTCCAATGATGTTTGTGAGGATCTAAAAGAGTCTCCTCAGCGCTTTTTTAATCGCGAATTATCTTGGTTGAATTTTAATACACGCGTGTTGGAAGAAGCCGAGAATATACGTCACCCGCTTTTAGAAAGACTTCGCTTCCTTTCAATTTCTGCCAATAATTTAGATGAATTTTTTATGGTGCGTGTCGCTGGTTTGCGTGAATACATGCGGGCTGGTGTAACGAAAACGAGCCTTGATGGTTTGACACCAAGTGAACAAATGATGCGAATAAATGAACGCACAAGTGCGTTGATGAATGAGCAACAGCGTCTTTATCGGTCTATCAGCAAAGAAATGCGTGAGACAGGTATAGAGATAATCGATCATGATGAACTGCAAGCCGATGAACGTGGCGCATTAAAACAAATATTTACAGATAAAGTTTTTCCACTTCTTACACCCTTAGCTATTGATCCAGCTCACCCATTTCCATTTATTCCAAATCTTGGTTTTGCTGTTGGTTTTACATTGCTCAAAAAAGGGGAAACGACACCTTTTCAGGCTTTGGTTCCTATTCCTACGCAAGTTGATCGCTTTATTGAATTGCCAGAGCAAATACGCGCTGACGGCACACCATTGCGGCGTTTTATTTCGCTAGAAAATACAATACCTCATTTCTTGGACATGTTGTTTCGGGATTGCGAAGAAAAAGCACGGTGTGTTTTCAGAATTGTACGTGATAGCGATATCGAGGTTGAGGAAGAGGCTGAAGACCTTATTCGCGAATTTGAAATACTGTTAAAACGTCGTCGTCGTGGCCGTATTGTTCGCATGAAAATCAATGCCAAGGCTCCTGAGGCGTTGAAAAAATTCTTGATCAAAGAAATTGAAGCTGAAGAGCAAGATGTCGTCGAGGTGGACGGTATTATGGGAATCGCACAACTGGGCGATATCATTGACAATCGTCGCCCTGAATTACTTTTCAAGCCATATGAGCCGCGTTTTCCTGAGCGAATTCGTGAGCACAATGGTGATTTTTTTGCGGCAATTCGCGAGAAAGATATTCTCGTTCATCATCCATATGAAAGTTTTGATGTTGTTGCTGGATTTATTCGTCAAGCGGCGGCCGATCCTGATGTAGTGGCTATTAAGCAGACACTTTATCGTACATCAAAAGACAGCCCCATCATCGCTGCACTTATTGAAGCCGCAGAAGATGGAAAAAATGTCACCGCATTGGTGGAAATCAAAGCGCGTTTTGATGAAGAAGCGAATATGCGTTGGGCGCGTGATCTTGAGCGTGCCGGTGTGCAGGTTGTTTATGGATTTGTGGAATATAAAACTCACGCCAAAGTTAGTTTAGTCGTGCGCCGTGAGAATGGTGAACTTCGTTCATATACACATTTTGGAACCGGAAATTATCACCCGATTACGGCACGTATTTATACCGATTTATCATTGTTTACAGCGTCTCCAGCGTACGGGCGTGATGCAGGACGCTTGTTTAACTATGTGACGGGAAATGCTGAACCTGATCATCTTGAAAAAATCTTCATGTCTCCTCTAAATATGAAGACTGAGATGCTCAATCACATTGAAGCGGAAATTCAGCATGCCAAAGCAGGACGTTTGGCAGCAATTTGGGCTAAAATGAACTCACTCGTTGATCCACAAATTATCGATAAATTGTATGAAGCAAGTCAGGCCGGTGTCACAATAGAGCTGGTTATCCGTGGGATTTGTTGTTTGAGACCGGGTGTTCCTGGGTTGTCCGATTCAATTGAGGTAAAATCGATTGTTGGTCGCTTTTTAGAGCACTCACGCATTGTGTGTTTTGGAAATGGACATGGTCTACCGTCGCCTGAAGCTAAAATTTATATCACATCTGCCGACTGGATGCCGCGTAATCTAGATCGCCGTGTCGAAGCAATGACACTGATTGAAAATCCCACTGTTCACCGTCAGATTCTTGATCAAATAATGGTCGCTAACTTGAATGATCGTATGCAGAGTTGGGCACTTCAATCAGATGGACATTTTATACGTGTAATTGATACGCTTGATGATGCTGAATTAAGCGAAGATCATTTCAATGTGCATGAATACTTTATGGAAAACCAAAGTCTCTCCGGGCGTGGTAGTGCTTTAGAATATGCGCCGCCACCAAAATTGAAACCTTTAGGATAAAGCGACAATCGTATGGGAATCGCCGACGTATTGCAGAAAAATTCGCAATTGAAATTCACTGCGAAAGCACGTCGGGTTGGGGTTATTGATATTGGATCGAATTCTGTTCGGCTTGTCATTTATGACGTCGTCGGCAGAGCGATCCAAGCACGTTTCAATGAAAAAGTGTTGGCTGGCCTTGGGCGTGGACTTACAGAATCTGGGTATCTGAATCCGCAAGGCGTTGAAGCTGCATTGTCAGTATTGGCAAGATTTAAAACCTTAATGCAAGTTCAAGGCGTTGATGAAGAGTTACCTTTTGCAACCGCTGCTGTACGTGAAGCGGTAGATGGTCCAGCATTTTGTGCACAAGTTCGCAATGAAATTGGGCTGAATATTCGGGTCATGTCAGGTATTGATGAGGCAAGGCTGGCTGCGACTGGTGTGATTGCGCAGCAGCCAATTGCGGATGGTGTTAGCGGTGATTTAGGCGGATCTAGTCTTGAACTGTCTGTTATAAATGATGGCTATTATACTGGAGGAACAACATATCCGTTAGGGCCATTAGCTTTGCTCCCACCTGAATGGCTGCGTGAAATGGAACACGAAACACCTGATCCGGTGAATTTTGTGACACTGTCGAAGAAGCTTAGAAAACGGATAGATACTGAATTGGAAGGGGCTGTTGAATTATCCTCATCCAGAGATACCTTATATATGGTTGGCGGTGCATGGCGTGCAATTGCGCGCATGCATATGGAATTGAATGATTATCCGCTGATTATTTTGCAATCCTATGAAATTGATGCGGATCAATTACTTGATTTGACCGAAAAGTTGCAGGCACCGGATAAAAAACTACTCGCTATGATGCATAATGTGTCGTCGAAAAGAGCCAAGACTTTGCCAGCTGCTGCGGCTGTTTTAAATGGTGTATTGAGAGCAGGTAAATTCTCCAAAGTGGTCACAAGTTCATACGGGGTTCGAGAAGGACTTGTATTTGAGCAGATGGATAAGGGATTGCAGAGACAAGATCCGCTTCTATCAGGTATGCAGGCCATGATTGCTGAGACGCCGTCAAATTGGGATTTTGGTGCAGCATTGGGTCTTTGGTTGAAACAAGCAGCAAGGCATATGCTGCCTGAACGTTTGTCTGAAGCTGCTTGTTTGGCTGCAGATGTAGGGTCTAGAATGCATCCAGATTACAGAGCTGATATGGCATTTGAACAGATGATAACCGCGCCGCTTTCAGGGTGGACCCATGAAGAAAGAGCAGCTGTGGCTTTGGCAATTGCATGCAGATATCAGCGTAATTTTCAACACACTCTGTCGGCTACGCTTTTAGATGGAGACATGTCAGGTAAAGCGCGTGGCTTAGGGGCACTTATGCGGCTTGGTGCGCATTTCTCTGGTCGCTCTGCTGATCTTCTTAAGTATTCACGATTGGAAATCAGAGATGGCAGTATTAATTTGGATGTTGATGAAAAAATGAAAAATTTGATGTCTGAAATGGTCCGCAAACGACTAGGGCAGGCAGCGGTCATTATGGGAATGGAACCGCGGTTGAGTTTTTCAGGTGTTGCCGCTGAGCTATAGTCAGGAGCAAGCAAGGGGCTATCATGTTGCCACCAGAAGCAGATCTTGAGAAACGGCAAATAGCATGGGTAGCCATGCATGTATTGTTTCTTGATGCTGATGTGGAAGCCGACTATTTATTATCCGCTGCCCAAACATGTGCTAAGACTGATTATTCACTCAAAGAGCTGGAACAGATTTTTTGGAATGAAGTTTATCCGGCAATGAGGCTAAATATTTGGTCTGTTGCTGGGGAGTGGTGTCCTTTAAAAAGTGAAGATTTGACTCAAATTATCTTGCGCAAACACAGATTTGATCGACAAATCTGGCTTAAAGGTATGCGACGCTACCCTTTAGAATATTGGGAAAAATTAAAGAATGAGGTCTGCCAAATAAGACAAAATCTGTAATCTAGTTTTCATATTGTGATGAAGTGGTTAGATTGAGCATATATTAACGCCCTCCTCAAAACGAAGTTCGAGGAGGATTTTGGGAATATTAAATCCTGAGATCTTTGGTTTAAACGTCGAACACTTTCACGCCTGTATCAGATATGGCGATGGCTATTTTGCCTTGTTTCAACTTGATAGCAAGATTTCCAAATACTTCGCGTCGCCAACCCCGCATAGCCTGAACATCTGGTTCAACATCACAAGCAATGCGCTCAATATCCGCAGCATTTGCTATCAGACGAGGGGCTACATCTGCTTCTTCGGAAACATGTTTAAGCAAGACTTTGAGAAGGTCTCCCACTGCGCCAGGTGGTTGGGTATTTGTCGGACGTTTAGGAATTTCAGGTGCGTAGGCATCAGGATCAGCAATAGCTGCATTGATCGCTTCAAGAAGCGTTTGGCCATGTTTTGATTTTGCAAACCCTTTGGGCACTGCGCGTAGTCGTTCCATGGCATTTACATCAATTGGCTTTTGTTGCGCTATTTCCTGCACAGCATCGTCCTTCAGGATACGCGAACGTGGTTTGTCTAGCTCTTGAGCTAATTTCTCGCGCCACTCGGAAACTGAAGCGATTAATGCCAAATAATCTTTGCGTGGTTTACGGATTTTCATTCGTTTCCACGCGTTTTTAGGATTGGTGTCATAGGTGTCAGGGTTGACGAGAATTTCTGTTTCTTCTTCAATCCAGCCCATGCGGCCCAGTTTTTCCAATTTTGCTTTCAGCTTAACGTAACAGTGGCGAAGATGGGTTACATCACCGCGCGCATAGTCTAGCTGCTTTTCAGTCAACGGACGGCGTTGCCAATCTGTAAACTGAGAAGATTTATCAACACGGGCTTTTAAAAGCTGAGAGACAAGATTTTCATAGGATACAGAATCGCCAAGACCGCACGCCATAGCCGCTACTTGCGAATCAAAAATAGGTGCGGGTGGTGTCCCGATCAATTTTGTAAAAATTTCCATGTCTTGACGGGCAGCATGAAAAACTTTCACACGTGACGTATCTGCCATTAAATCTAGAAATGGAGCTAAATCTATATTTGGTGAGAGCGGATCGATAAGACAATCAAACTCTAGAGTTGCTGCCTGAATGAGACAAAGTTTCGGCCAAAAGGTCGATTCTCTGTGAAATTCAGTATCTACGGCGATAAATTCGCCCTTTTTCAGCTCCTCACAGGCTTTGATTAGCTCGTCAGTGTCTGCTACTAGTTTCAATTCATCGCGGGTGTTAGATGGCACACCAGCTCCTTCCTAAACGCTATCGCTTGACAAGCAGGCCGTAACGGTGTGCTTGTCCGCCAAACTTTCTCAACGGAGACTCCAAAAAATGCACGCTTACCGTACGCACACATGCGGCCAACTAAGATCCGAACATGTAGGTGAAACCGTACGCATTAGCGGTTGGGTTCATCGTAAGCGCGACCATGGAGGTCTGTTATTTATAGACTTACGCGATCATTATGGTCTGACGCAATGCGTAGTTCAGCCAGATAATGCGCATTTTGCCACTTTAGAACGAATTCGTGTCGAAAGTGTCGTGTCTATTACAGGTAATGTGGTCGCACGTTCTGAAGAAACTGCCAATGAGTCACTTGATACAGGTGCTATTGAGGTCGTCATTAGCGATCTTGAAGTGCAATCTGCAGCAGATGAACTGCCGCTTCCTGTGTTTGGGGAGCCAGATTACCCAGAAGAGATTCGTTTAAAGCATCGTTATTTAGATTTGCGTCGCGAGACTTTGCACAAAAATATCATGCTGCGTTCAAATGTGATCACATCTTTACGTGAGCGTATGAAGGCGCAGAACTTTACAGAATACCAAACACCGATTTTGACGGCTTCCAGCCCTGAAGGTGCGCGTGACTTCTTGGTGCCTTCTCGTATGCACCCAAACAAGTTTTATGCGCTTCCGCAGGCTCCGCAACAGTTTAAACAGCTCATGATGGTGTCTGGGTTTGATCGTTATTTCCAAATCGCGCCTTGTTTCCGAGATGAAGATTTGCGTGCTGATCGTTCTTTGGAATTTTATCAGCTCGACATTGAGATGAGCTTTGTAACACAGGAAGATGTATTTGCGTCTATTGAGCCTGTTATGCACGGCGTATTTGAAGAATTTTCTGGCGACAAGACTGTAACGCCAGCTCCATTCCCACGTATTCCTTATCTTGAGGCGATGGCGAAATACGGATCTGACAAACCAGATCTTCGTAACCCAATCGAACTTGGCGACGTAACAGAATTCTTCGTCGATGACAGCAAAACTGGTTTTGGTATTTTTGCTAAAATCATTGCTGGCGGTGGTAAAGTTATTGCCATTCCAGCGCCGAAAGCAGCTGCTGAGAAATCTCGTAAATTCTTCGACGAGATGGACAAATGGGCCAAAAAAGAAATGCAAGCACCTGGACTTGGTTATGCACGTCTTAAAGAGGCAGATGGCGGCGGTATTGATAGCCAAGACCCTGTGCTGAAGAATTTTGAGCCTGCTCACCTTGCTGCAATGCTTGAGCAATTGGGACTTGAAGCAGGAGATGGAATTTTCTTCTCCGCTGGTAAGAAAACAGATGCATACAAACTGGCGGGTGCTGCGCGTCTTAAAGTTGGTGAAGAGCTAGATATTGTAGAAAAAGATATCTTTAAATTCTGCTGGATTGTCGATTTCCCAATGTATGAATGGGACGAAGACAACAAGAAAGTGGACTTCTCGCACAACCCATTCTCTATGCCACAAGGTGGTTTAGAAGTGTTGGAGGCTGCGGATACTGACGAGAAGAAACTCGAAATTCTAGCTTACCAATACGATATTGTTTGTAACGGAACAGAGCTTTCTTCTGGTGCTATTCGTAACCACCGTCCAGACATTATGATCAAAGCCTTTGAACTTGCCGGTTATGGGCCAGAGGTCGTTGAAGAAGAGTTTGGCGGCATGCTGAATGCATTCAGATATGGTGCGCCTCCACACGGCGGAATTGCACCGGGAATTGACCGTATGGTGATGCTATTGGCTGAAGCTGATAATATTCGTGATGTGATTATGTTCCCAATGAATCAACAAGGACAAGACCTATTGCTAGGTGCTCCGTCTGTTGCGGAAAACTCTCAGCTGAGAGAACTTTCGTTGCGCTTGGTGCCAGTAGAAAATAAATAATCAGATTTAAAGTATCAGATTAAGAGGGAAGGGCAGTTGTTTGAAACAACTGCCCTTTTCTATGAATTTATCGTTTGCACATATTGGGGCTTAAGCCTTTGGGAAGCTCAGTAGAAGCGTCGCAATGCGCTGTTGCTAACTGTGCTTGTGTCAGGCCTCTGGCTGTTTTTAGGTAAGCACCTGAAAGTATTGCGCCATCAAGATTTGCGCCTGTAAAATCAGCACCGCCGAACCAGCCACCAACAAGCGTTGCATCTTTTAGGTTTGCATTCTTTAGATTAGTGCCCTGCATACGCACACCAAATAAATTCGCAACACTTAGGTCAGCTTTAGACAGATTAGCTTTGTCTAAAGTGGCGACTTCAAGGTTGGATTGACGCAGCCGCGAACCGCTTAGGTTTTTGCCAGAAAGATCATCCATAGAAAAATCTGCTTGGAATAAATTGCATCCAACGCAGCTAGCAGCACCTTGTTTTACGGTAGCGATCTGGCTCGCGTCCTGTGCGAAAGCAGGAAGACCAATAAAAGTTGTCAGTGCAACAGCAATAAGAGCGCGTTTCATAGTGAGACCTATTTAATCATCAACGA
Organism: Hirschia baltica ATCC 49814; assembly: GCF_000023785.1. NCBI lineage: Bacteria > Pseudomonadati > Pseudomonadota > Alphaproteobacteria > Hyphomonadales > Hyphomonadaceae > Hirschia > Hirschia baltica. The sequence goes on along the minus strand of NC_012982.1, from coordinate 2,055,590 downwards.
CGAGATGGTTATAACACAGCAATAATGAAGCCAGTTTGAATAAATAGGCTTCATTTATGCTGTTTGTACTGTTGCTCCACAAGCATCGCAAATTGCAACACCATCATCCTCTACGAGTGTAAAATGACCGCAATTAGGGCATGCATCACCAAGGTAATCGGGCTGGTCCGCTTGTTGAGATTCTAAATTCACAACAGGTGATTCAGGTTCATGAACTGGGGGCTCTTCTGATAATTCTTGTTCTACCGTTTCATCATCTTTGGTGCGGGAGGATGCAGCATCAAGGAATACAATATTGTCAGGAATTGCACCGCGACTAAACCCTTTGGATATGAGTTGCACAGCTTCTTGAGGAGTAGGTGCATTTCGTGTGGAATCACCTTCACCTTTTCCTAGGCCGTCTGAAGAAAGACCGTCCATTTCAGCAAGGTCTTCTCGATCAAGATAAGACACTGCAAGCTCTCGGAAAATATAGTCTAGAATTGAGGTTGCTGATTTAATTGAATCATTTCCGGTGACTTCACCGGCTGGTTCAAAACGTGTGAAGACGAATGCATCGACAAACTCTTCTAAAGGCACACCATATTGTAGACCGATTGAAATCGCGATGGCAAAATTGTTCATTAAGGAACGAAAAGCCGCGCCTTCTTTATGCATATCAATGAAAATTTCACCAAGGCTTCCATTGTCAAATTCTCCAGTGTGCAAATAGACTTTATGTCCACCCACAGTGGATTTTTGAATATAGCCTTTGCGTCTGTCAGGTAGGCGACGACGCGCTGCATAAGTATTTGGGTCTGTTTTTGTATCAGGTGCTTGAATGTGGATTGGTACTTCTGGCTTGGTAGGAGGGGCAGCGATAGTTTGGCTCTGGACAAAAGCAGGAGGTGTGGATGCTCGTTTTTCTGCTTCTGCCAAGCGTTCCAAAACCGTTGCATTAATGACTGGCTTCGACGGTTCTATCCGTAGACTGAGATCATTTTCGATGGCTGCACTAAAGCAAAGTTGTAAATCTTGCCGGCTGGCCGCAGCAGCTTCTTTGGATGGAACTGTTAGCAAAATAGGCACGTCGAACACTTCTTTGATACTCAAAGCAAATCGAATGCATGCTCCTGCTTTTGCTTGCCGCGCCAAGTAAAATATATGTGCTAGTTCTGAATTTGGATCAGAGACTGCGCGTCGTCGCCCCTCTACAGCAGCGCGACCTTCTTCTATTTCTCTGGCCGATATACCCAATGCTCTGAGTAATGCTTCACCGTCTGTTTCGAATGCTTCGGGAGCTAGTCCCAAGCGTTTCTTGATTGTGTCGTCACCAACCACCCAACGTGAAAAGGCACTGCGCAGCGGTAAGCCGTCTCGTATTGCTTGTTCAACGCGATCTAGTGCTTCATTGGTAAGGCCGCGTTCTGACAAGCGGTTGCGTTCTAGACCATCAATTTGGTCAAGGGATCTCGCTCCTAAAACGCGCAATGCAACATCTTGGCGCTGTCCTTCGGTGGCTGCGCAATTGAGCGCAAGTCCGGCGCATTTAGAAAAACGGTTTTCGTCTTCTTCTGTGGTTGAAATCAGAGACTGTACGGGGTCAACACCAATGCTCTCTAAGTTCAGCCATGCCACTGCATCTGGAGATGGCCGTAAGAAAGCAAATTGAATACCGGATTTATCTTTTGCATCGGCGGCTTGATATTCTTTCAATATGACTGCGATTTCAGTAGCGCGGTTTCGACCTTGAAGTGAATCGAACGCTAGGCCTTCTGACATAATCGTAGCTGCTAAGCCGGCTACTATAATGATTAGGCCAGGAAAGGTTGATTTTAGATCGACAAGATCTGATCTGAGAGTTTCTTCTGCAAATGTTTTATCGTCAAAATAAGCACCCAGATTTAGAATCAAGGTAGGAGATTTTGCGTTGGGAGCCGTTCTGGACAAATGATTGACTTGAAGCCCAATCCTTAAACCAGCTAACCGGTTTGATGCATCGGCTAATTTTTCGGCTGACGCATCTGACCAATTCGTTAGTCCTAGATGTACTGTGCCTGTATCTCTGGCGGCTGCTGCCTGTTTTCTTAGGGCTGTTGCAGCAGCTCGCGGTCCGCCAGGGGTAGATAACGCGATTTCAAGAAGATCTGCATCTGCGCCGCAACGAAGCGCATCAGTGAGTGCATCCGCTGTTGGCAGGCCGTCATCGTCTGTATCAATACTTAAACCTTCTAAGGCGTCGGCTAAAGAAGCAAATCCCTGTGCTGTTGCTGCGCGTGCAGCGGCTACTGTCGCTGCTTCTGCAATGGCCATTTCAGCACCACCGGATGAAATTGGGGCAGGGCTGACGCTACCGATTGCCGCACCGAGTGGTAGAAGTGGAGAGATTCGGCCTTTAGACAATGCGTTTGTGATGGTCGACTTTGCATTAGATTCGCAGTCTAGAGTGGCTAGGCCATTAAGGTAATCTGTTGCTTCAGCTGAGTTCATAGAGGCTGATCTATCTGTTTTTAACCAGATTTCTCCAGCAGCCATGAGGGGGGCTAGTAACTGAGTCGGCTGTTTTGTCCTGCGTTGCGCCATAAATCATCTCCCTGAATATAGTGAATGTGCGCAAATCGCTTCAATAGTGCAATATATGTTGTGTTAATGTGTGGATTTTCCCACAAGATTTTGTATGACACAGGTTTGATGAAATCTCATGGCTGTTGGCGCTGGACGTAATGCCTTGAGGGGATTACATTCGCCGCAAATCTCTTAAGGAGCGCGCATGTCTGTTATTGGCTGGTGGAAAAACACCACTATTGGAACTCGTTTTGATATCGGTCGTCGTGCCGTGTTTATCGGTGATGATGAATGGGGCAATAAGTTCTATGAAGAAAAGAAGCCGAGTCAGGAAGGTCGCAAGCGGCGCTACGTTATTTATAACGGTGCAGCAGAGCCATCGCGTATTTCTCCAGACTGGCACGGCTGGATGCACCATACTTTTGACAAACCTCCAACGGAAGAACCATTGGTGAAAAAGTCTTTTGAGCTTCAACACCAGCCAAATTTGACTGGGACTTTGTTAGCTTACAAACCTAAAGGTAGTTTGTGGCGTTCAGACGAGCGCACTAAAACTGCCGGTGATTACGAGGCATGGGATCCAGATGCGTGATTCATTATTTGAAACAATCGTAGGTATTGCTGTTGTTGCAGCTGCGGGTGTTTTTCTGTGGTTTTCATTACAACAATCAGAAAAAACAGCTGGAAATGGAAGTTATGAACTGACTGCTCAGTTCACTGGTCCAATCAATGGAGTTCTTCAAGGAACAGATGTACGTTTGATGGGCGTAAAAGTCGGCGTGGTTACGGATGTTGAGTTAGACAAGGCACGTCTCGTTCCTAAGATTACCATGAATGTTGCTGAAGGTATTGAATTGGACGAAGATACAACTGCCAAAATAGCGTCAGATGGGTTTTTGTCTGGGCCTCATATTGCATTGCTTCCTGGTAGCGGATTAGCAATGCTCGAACCTGGTGATGAAATACTCTACACAAGTGGTTCCGTTGAACTTGGACCTTTGTTGACTGAGTTTGCGACATCTCTTGATGGGCGATTGAAGAATATTGCCGAGGCAATATCTGCTAATAATTCAGCAGCCCAGTAATATTTTATGTAGAATTTATTTGATGACATATGCCTAACACATTTAGGCATATGATCAGGGAATGATGATTGAATTGATTCTGATAGAAATTTGTGGAGTTCACGAAAATGCGTAAATTAGGTTTGTGCTCTGCATTTGTTGCTGTTGGTGTTTTGATTTCGGCTACTCAAACAGCATTTGCACTCGATCCACGACCGGGTGTGAAGGTGCGAGCGCTTGAGAAAATTACAGGTAAGGCAACAGATATTGAAATCGAATTGGACGAGACTGTCCAATTTGGTGGTCTTGGGCTAACTGTCCGTGCTTGCCATCAATCACCACCGGAAGATCAGCCACCAGAAGCAGCTGCGTATCTTGAAGTGATATCTATGGGAGTGAATGCAGAGACCGGCACAGCAAAGGATGATGATCCACGGCTTTTCTCTGGATGGATGTTTGCGAGTTCTCCGGGGTTAAATGCGTTGGAGCATTCGCTTTATGATGTTTGGGTAATCAGTTGCAGTGCTGCTTTGCCGGGAACCGAAGCAAAGCCATTGGATTTGTATGAAGAATCCAATCTGGGGTTTGATGCTATTCCAGAAGAAGCACTTCCATCATCAGATATCAATGAATCTGCATCGATGGGATTGCCTTCAATTGATGATTTTAATCCAGAACCAATATTCGTCGAAGAAGCTGATTTAGAAGCGGTTCCTGTCGAGCGCTCTGGGTCATTTATAGATTCAATTTCTATCCCGAAGTCGTCCATTGATGAGGATTGAATAGCACCAAAATCAGAATAGAAATCACCATTCGCTTTTAGTGCTATTGCTAATTTATTTTGAAATTCATGGCGTGGAATTTCTATCGCACCTAAGCTTAACAAGTGTTCGGTAATGAATTGGGTGTCTAATAAGATGTAGCCGCCAGTCAATAAACGCGCCACGAGATGAACAAGAGCGACTTTTGATGCATTGGAGCGTGTAGAGAACATGCTCTCGCCAAAGAAGGCTCCGCCTAAACTTACACCATAAAGTCCACCGACTAATTCTGAATCTTTCCAGCATTCAACGCTATGCGCGTATCCTTGTCGGTGTAGAGCAGAATAAAGGTTGATGATAGGCGTGTTAATCCAGGTGGATTCTCTGTTTTCATATGGTGCTGCGCATGCTTCCATCACACTTGTAAAGGCGGTATCAAAAGTCACTCGGAACTCATCTTTTGAGACCGTTTTTCTCAAACTTTTAGATATATGCAATGCATCGAGAGGAATTATTCCTCTCTGATCTGGGTCAACAATGAATAGCTGAGTGTCGTCGGCATCTTCCCCCATGGGGAAGATGCCGCGACGGTATAGATTCAGCAAATCATCTGGGCCGAAGCCACCACTCATAATTTTGCCTTAGGATTCTCTAGCCAGAAAATGCTCTAGCCAATGAATATCATACTCACCTTTTGCGACATCTTCATTTTCCACGAGACGAAGATGAAGTGGAAGAGTCGTTTCCACACCAGATATTACCATCTCATCCAAAGCACGCTTTAGGCGCAGAAGGCATTCTTCACGTGTCATACCATGCACGATCAGTTTACCTATCAAGCTGTCATAATGAGGTGGGATTTTGTAACCCGTATACATGGCGGAATCGAGACGAACGCCTAAGCCACCGGGGGCGTGGAAGTCTTTGATTGTACCTGGAGATGGTACAAATGTGACTGGGTGTTCTGCATTGATCCGGCATTCGATAGCATGACCGATGAATTGCACATCCTTTTGTTTAAAGGATAGTTTTTCGCCCGAGGCAATTCGGATTTGCTCTTGAACAAGGTCTTTGCGAGTGATCATTTCAGTTACAGGGTGTTCAACCTGTAAACGCGTGTTCATTTCAATAAAGTAGAACTCATTGTTTTCCCAGAGGAATTCAATTGTTCCAACACCGCGATAGCCGAGCTTTTTAATTGACGCACAAACTCGCTTACCAATTTCTGCGCGTTCAGATTCAGTAAGTGCAGGAGAGGGTGCTTCTTCAAATACTTTCTGGTGACGACGTTGCAGAGAACAATCACGCTCACCAAGATGAACAACATTACCGTGAGTATCCGCAATCACTTGAATTTCAATGTGACGTGGCTTTTGAAGGTATTTTTCTATGTATACAGCATCATCGCCAAAAGCTGCTTTAGATTCAGTCCGTGCAGTACGGAAGGCTGTTTCTAATTCATCTGGAGTTAGTGCGACTTTCATGCCGCGACCACCACCACCAGCAGAAGCTTTGATAATAACAGGATAACCTATCTGTTTGGCTACTTTTTGAGCCTCAGCCACATCTGCTACACCGCCGTCAGACCCAGGTACACAGGGGACACCTGTGCGGATCATGGCATCTTTAGCTGCGATTTTGTCACCCATTAGACGGATGTGCTCGGCTGTGGGTCCAATGAAAGCAATGTCGTGCGCTTCAACGATTTCAGCAAATTTGGCATTCTCTGAAAGGAAGCCATATCCAGGGTGAATACCATCTGCCCCAGTGATTTCAGCCGCAGCCATGATCGCTGGAATATTGAGATATGAGTCCACAGAAGCTGCAGGTCCGATACATACACTTTCATCGGCCAGACGCACATGCATTGCATCGCGGTCGGCTTCTGAGTGGATAGCAACGGTCGAAATGTTCATTTCTTTACAAGCACGGTGAATTCGCAGTGCGATTTCACCTCTGTTTGCTATGAGAACTTTATTTATCATCATTGTGGCCTATTCGATCACCACAAGAGCTTCACCATATTCAACTGGCTGACCATCAGAAACCAAGATTTCTTTTACAACACCAGATTTAGGAGCGCTTACTGGATTGAATGTTTTCATCGCTTCAACGAGTAAGATAGTTTGTCCCTGCTTAACATTTGTACCGACTTCGATGAAGGGGGCTGCACCTGGTTCAGGTGCGAAATATGCAGTACCGACCATAGGAGATTTAACCGCATTTGCATTGTCTGCTGGTGCAGCAGCTGGTGCCGCAACCGCTACTGGTGCAGCGACCGGAGCGGCAGCTGGTGCCATCATTGGCGCTGAAGCTGCGTAAGAAACTGCAGCCGGTTCTGGCATGGAAACGCGAATACGCAATTCGCCATGTTCAACTTCAATCTCGCCAAGATTGCCATCTGTTAGGATGTTAGCGAGTTCACGGATAAGTGCCGTATCTAGCTTTTCGACTTTATCAGCCATTATTTAATGCTCCGTTTGTTCACGAGCGAGACAGCCGCTTCAACGCTTAGGCTATATCCGGCAGATCCAAAGCCTGCAATAACTCCATTTGCACATGGAGCGACATAACTGTTTGCGCGAAATGACTCGCGAGAGTGTGGGTTGGACAAATGCAGTTCAATAATTGGTATTTCCAGTGTCTTGAGTGCATCGTGGATTGCAATTGAGGTGTGAGTATAGGCAGCTGCATTTAAAATCAACGCAGAAGCTTTATTTCTTGCCTCTTGAATCCAATCCACTAGTTCGCCTTCATGATTTGATTGACGAAAGGTAAGTTTCGCGTTCAATTCACTGGCTTTGTCACTAGCGATTTTTTCTATGTCCTGTAATGTCTCCTTCCCATAAATCTCAGGTTCTCTCGTTCCAAGTAGATTTAGGTTTGGACCATTTAGACAATAAAGAATAAGACTCATAAGCACCTCGTAATTCTGCAAACTCGCAAGATGAGACTAAAGACGCAAGCACGTTCTTATGTAAAAACAAAGAAATACGATGAAAACTATAGAAGAGAGGCAAAATATGCAGCTAATTCTCAATGGAAATTCAAAAGAGTTGGATGAAGGCCTGACTTTAGGTCAGTTCTTGAAGGACTTGGGATTGCCAGAAAAAGGTCTGGCTGTAGAACGAAACCTCGAAATCGTTCCAAAATCCGCTTACGATTCTACGCAATTGGAAGCTGGCGATCGCTTGGAAGTCATTCAATTTGTAGGAGGCGGCTGATGCACGCTGAGACCAACCCCAAAGATGTTCTAACAATTGCTGGGCGCGAGTTTAATTCCCGTTTGATTATCGGGACGGGTAAGTATGCTAGCTATGAACAAAATGCAAAAGCAGCAGAGGCTGCAGGGGCTGAAATCGTAACGGTTGCTATTCGGCGCGTAAATGTGATGGACCCTACACAGGAGCGTTTGAGTGATCATTTAAGCCCTGAAAAATTTACATATCTTCCCAACACTGCGGGCTGTTTTACAGCTGAAGATGCACTGCGTACTTTACGCTTAGCGCGTGAAGCGGGTGGCTGGAAGCTAGTGAAATTAGAAGTGCTTGCTGACCAGAAAACACTTTATCCTGATATGGTGGAAACACTGCGGGCTGCGGAAGTTCTTATAAAAGAAGGCTTTGAGGTCATGGTGTATTGCACGGATGATCCTGTATATGCACGCCGCCTTGAGGATGTGGGATGTTGCGCGATAATGCCTTTAGGCGCGCCGATTGGATCTGGTTTGGGAATCCAAAACCCGATAAATATTCGCTTGATCGTCGAGCAATCTAAAGTGCCTGTGCTGGTTGATGCCGGCGTTGGAACAGCGTCAGAGGCTGCGATTGCAATGGAGCTTGGTTGCGATGGCGTGTTGATGAATACGGCAATTGCTGAAGCGAAAGACCCGATTCGGATGGCGCGAGCTATGAAACACGCTGTTATCGCTGGACGCGAAGCTTATTTGGCGGGGCGTATGAAGAAGAAAATGTATGCGGATCCTTCTTCGCCTTTGGCTGGTTTGATTTAGCCAAACGTTGATAGGATTAGCTTTTATCTAATTTAAAACGGCGGCACTATTTAGATAGTGCCGCCGTTTTATTTTGATATTCTCTTTAAAAATCAATGCTTACATAATTAGCCACGGGCTTCGGAAATGTATTTGTCCAACATAGGGAAGTTGGCACCTGATACAAATTTCCCATTCACGTAAAAGCTCGGCGTTGCTAGTATATCTGCTTGTTCGGCTAGTTTCATCGTATCTTCTAAAAGGCGGTATACAGTAGCGCTTTCCATGTCTTTAGAGAGCTGCTGAACGTCTAGCCCTTCTTTTTCAGCAATTGAAAGTATCCTGCCTTTTGTTAGGCCGTTTGCTTTCATCATAGCAATGTGTAGTTCTTTATACTTGTCTTGCATGCTGGCAGCTACAGATGCTCTTGCGGCGAGTGCTGAGGTTTTAGTTCTAGAATCTAGAACGGGCAATTCCATGAATATTACTTTTACATCTTTGGAAGCGACTTGCGTCATCACCCAATCCGTTGATTTTTTACAGAATCCGCAATTGTAATCAAAAAATTCCACAATGGTGATTGGCGCGTCTTTATCACCAAGGATCGGCGCGTTTTCCAGTGCAAGGAAAGCGGGCAGGAATTGCTTTTTTTGTTCTGCTTCTGCTAGCTCTTGTTTCGCTTCTAAGGCTTGAAAGGCTTCAACGAGGACTTCAGGATTGGCGACCAAATATTCATGAACGATTTTTTCAATTGCCGCTTTATCGGTTGTTGAAACTTTGCCCGCGGGTTCCGATACCGCTTGTGAGCAAGATGCCGCAAATATGAGCGCGGCACTCGCGAGTGTCGTTTTTATTGTGGAACCCATGTTCATTCGTTATCAGTCCTTTAGGCAAAATTTGTGCTGTTGGTTCATACATAGTGTGTAAACACTTGCGAATATATTAGCAGATAATCACAACTTAGTGAGCAGTTACTGTGAGCTGCTGACTGAAACGGTTGCCCTGTCTACCTGATCGCATTTGAACCTGAGTGATGGCCGAGATGTCATCAGCTCGACGCCATTTTGGTGTGCTTTCAGCTAAGTCTTCTTTGGCACGACTAGCAAATACATTCGCACGGACATAGTCACCTATCGCATAGGCTGATTCAGCCGTCGCGAGTTCTGCTTCGGCATTGCGACCCAATGCACCAAGTGCGAATGACATTTGTTGCCAAGCATAACCATTATCTGGTTCTAGTATGAGAGCTTGGTGAAGCAGGGTTTCTGCTTCTTCGTTTGCTTCTTTCGTCTTTAAAGAAATTAAAGACTGGGCAAGGTTTACATATAATAGAGAGTGTTTTGTTGAAAGTTCTAAAGCTTTTCTGTGGTGAGGAATTGAATCTTCAAACTTGCCGTTCTCAAACAAAATCTGTCCAAATAGTTCTTCAAAATATGGGTTGTCTGGCTCGATTTCTACAAGTGCAGCTATTTCTTTTAAAGCAGCTGTTTCATCATGATTACGGTGGGCGGCAATGGCTCTGGCATAACGCGCCGGTGTAGATAAATCAGTCAATGGATATTTGATGTAAGTTGAACGTGGCTGCAAGAAACCAATCAACTTAGCTTGCATCATATCCAGTTCACGCTGGTAATCGGGTGAAAGTGGAGCGGATTTGGCTGTGATTGTTTCTGCGCGATGACGTAATGCACCAATACGCGGCCCAGTTTCTGGGTGTGTGCGATAATAGGGGTCTTGGCGCATTGTCGACATAACTTCAGACACGCGAATTTTCTCCATGAAGGAGACCAGACCATCAGCTGGGATGCCTGTTTGCTCTAATAACCTTAACCCAGTTTGGTCGGCAGAGCTTTCTTCAATTCGAGTGTATTTAAAGAAAGTCAGGGCTGCTGCCTGTTGGGAAGATGCCATCAAAGCGATACCTGCATCTGGTGCGCCTGCTGCAACAGCTAGAACACCAAGACCTAGTGCGATCCATGAAGAGCCCTGTGCTGATCCCATGGCTTGTGTACGGGTAATATTGTGACCGCCAATAATGTGGCCAGCTTCGTGCGCCATGACGCCGAGAATTTCTTGGGGTGTCTCTGCTTTAATAAGAAGCCCTGTATGAAAGAACATATTTTGTCCGCCACTTACAAAAGCATTCAAGCTATTGTCATTGACGATGTATATATTCACTTCATCAGGATTAAGACCGCCAGCTTCAAATAGCGGCTTTCCATATTTTTTTAGTGTCGTTTCGATTTCAGCATCACGCACCAAACTTTGTGCATTTGCAGAAAGAAGTGGGACGAAAAGCAATGCCGCGGCCAGAGCCACGACATGTGGCAAACGTTTAAACACGCCCATTTAGACGGTCTCCTTCATAACCCCACGGTATACAACTATATCCCTGTGTTTTTTGTATCTTAAATTACGAATACAAAAAGAAACACCCCTGAGACTGATCAATAATTATCAACTAATCTCAAGGGTGTATGTCTAACTTAAGGCAATCGAGCGCCTATTTTCTGTTCCACCAACCAATTTTGCGTTTTTTAGGCGCTTTCTCTTCCGCGATTGTAGAGGTGTTCGCGTGCAAGGAGTGGAGAGAAGCCGTTTCTTCCGCTGGTGCAGGTTCTGTTTCTGCCGTCTCTGCTTTTGCAGGTGCGTCTATTTTTACTTCAGCAACTGGCTCAACGGGAGCTTCTTCTAAATTTTTAGGTTCAGAAGAGGACTCATCTGATTTTGAAGTCTCAGAATCTGATTCGCTCTTTGCCGGCTCTTCTTTGGTTAGAGGAGTCGAAGCGTCATTTGCTTCATGAGACACGTCTGTTGTTGGCTCTGACATAGTAGGAGCTGGCACTTCAGTTTCCGCTGGTTTAGCTTCTTCTTTAGTTGAAGCCTCTACGGTTTCTTCTTTAGAAACGTCCGAAGCAATTGCTTGGCTTTCTTCTGAAGTGTTGCTTTCATTTGTGTCAGTGTTGCCGTTTTTGCGACGTCGTCTACGACGTTTTCCATTTCTGGAACGCCCGTTTTCACTGTTGTTGTCTTCAGAGTTGGACTGTGATTCTGCTGTGACTTCTTGTTCCGCCTCATCCTCTTCTTCTTCTGGGGAGACGATTGCGAGAAAGGGCGCAGATGCAACAGCATCCAACATTTCTCCTCCATCCATTGCAACATCTGGTGTGCGACGACGGGGGCGACGACGGCGAGGGCGACGTGATTTTGAAGCGTTGGAAGAATTATTTGTGTCTTCGCTTTCTTCTTCACTATCTCCATCTATGACTTCCATACCGTCAGCAGAAACTTCTGAACCAGTCTCGTTTCCACGGCGACGACGGCCGCCACGGCGACCACGTCTGCGACGGCGTGAGTTTTCATCTAATTCATCATCGTCTTCCTCGTCTGAGGTGTCGTTTTGTTCAGAATTATCAACTGCTTCTTCGTCTTCTTCTGGGCGACGACGACGACGTTTCTTTGGCGTTGCATCAATTGGAACAATTGGCTTGTAGGCAATGATATTGCCATCACCTGTTGCTTCAATTGCAAAATCACCAGGCATCATTTCATCATCAGCACTGATGAGAATGTCTGCGCCTGTACTTGCTTCCATTGATGTTATGGAATCGCGTTTATGGTTTAGGATGTAGAGAGCAACTTCAGAAGGTGCTTTTGCTGCAACGCTATCCACGCGTCCATCAGCGCCGCGTTCTTCGATAGCACGAAGTAATTGCAATGCAGCTGATTCAATGGAGCGGTTACGTCCTGTTCCTTGACATGCTTTACAAGGCTCAGATGATAATTCGAGGACTCCTGCACGACGACGTTGGCGCGAGATTTCGAATAATCCAAATTGACTGATACGTCCTGTTTGAACGCGTGCGCGGTCAATAGAAAGACAATCCTTCATTTTCTTTTCAACAGCGCGATTGTTTTTGGACTCTTCCATATCGATAAAGTCGATAACAACGAGGCCTGCTAAATCACGAAGGCGCATTTGGCGACATACTTCAGCTGCGGCTTCAAGGTTTGTCTTGACTGCGGTTGCTTCGATATTGCGTTCGCGTGTTGCTTTACCCGAGTTTACATCAACTGCGACAAGCGCTTCTGTCTGATTAATCACCAGATATCCACCAGAAGGTAGCTGGACGACTGGTGAGAAAATATTATCAAGCTGAGCTTCAACCGCTTGAGATATAAATAGCGGCGCTTTGTGATTGTGTTCTATCACCTTTTCGGCGTGATCCGGCATTAGCATGCTGATGACGTTTTTCGCCTGAACGTATGCTTCTTTGCCTTCGACGATTATGTTGTCGATGTCGCGATCATAAAGGTCACGAATAGCTCTTAGAACAAGATCGCCTTCCTCATGGATAAGGCAGGGGGCCATCGAGTCTAGCGTTTGATCTCGAATGGTTGACCATAATCTTATAAGGTAATCATAGTCTCTGCTGATTTCAGATTTCGTGCGCTTGGCACCGGCAGTTCTGATAATCAGACCCATGCCTTCTGGCACAGAGAATTCGCCCATGATTTTTTTGAGGCGTTTGCGATCTGCGGCGTTTGCGATTTTACGGCTGATACCACCGCCACGCGCCGTGTTCGGCATGAGAACACCATAACGTCCCGCAAGGGATAGATATGTTGTGACAGCCGCACCTTTATTGCCGCGCTCTTCTTTAACCACTTGAATGAGCAAGACCTGGCGGCGCTTGATAACCTCTTGGATTTTATAGCGACGAGATGGCTTTTGATGACGCGGCTTAGGCGCGCGTTGTTTTGCATTGTCATCATCAGAACTTGAGTCAGTGTCTTCATCTATAAGCGTATCATCGCCTTCAGATGACAGATTTTCTGTCTCAGAATTTTCTTCCGAAGAGTCCTCTGAATCGTGATTGTGTTCAACGGTATCTTCTTCATCAACATCATCGTCATCATCATGACGAGATGACGCCATTGTTTCAGCAAGAAGGGCTTCACGATCCTCTTTAGGGATCTGATAATAATCTGGGTGGATCTCAGAAAAAGCAAGAAACCCGTGACGGTTACCACCATACTCAACAAAAGCTGCTTGGAGCGATGGCTCCACGCGGGTTACTTTTGCAAGATATATGTTCCCTCTTAGTTGTCGTTTATCACGTGCCTCAAAGTCGAAGTCTTCGATTTGTCCGTCGGCGACGACCGTCACCCGAGTTTCCTCTGGGTGAGCAGCGTCGATCAACATGAGCTTGCTCATGTAGGTTAGCCTCATTGTTATTAGGCGGGGCGGCGCAATTGTTGGCGACCAGCATCCCGCTATGTCTGAATAGGGTATGCGTCATTTGACGCTTTCCAGAGCGCGCAAAGCAGATTTCAGATTGTGATAGGGTCTTGCCCATCTTTTTCCTTATCCGGCGGCTGGCTTCCTTGCTATTTGGATCTGCCAGCTTCGCACGTTTGAAACTCGAATATCTAAAATGGAGCAGTCTAGCGTTTTTTCGCTAATATGGACTTGCTTCATTAGTGCTGCATAAACGCAACAGGTTACTAACTTGCACAATCTTTTAGAAAAAAGAAAGATAAACTTTGCCGCTAATTGGTGTTTAATCTGCCTTAATTCATTGTTCGTATAGATAAAGCTACTATTTTAGGCTGATCTTGGCGGAGGAATGCAGTTTTGTTGCGACACGTAATTTTTGTTGTTGGATGCTTGGTTTATGGCATTCTAGGCAGCGTTGCATCTGCAGATTCAAATAAAATAGCAAGAATCACCGAAGTGCGATTCGGCGAAAACGGGGCTGCGACGCGTGTCGTTATTGATGCAAATGAGCCTCTAAATTATGAATATTTCACCCTCTCAAATGGCTCAAAGCGCATTGTTTTGGATATGCCGCGTCTGCGATGGAGTATAAATGGCCTAACAAGTGAGGCTGGCAAAGGAGATGGTGGAGGTCTGGTTATGCAATACCGATATGGCCACAATTCACCGTCTACATCTCGGCTTGTATTAGATTTAGATCAGCCTGCTGACATCGTAAATGCTTTTCGAATTAAACCTAAAGGTGATGAAAAAAGTCACCGGATTGTCCTTGATCTGAAGAAAATTTCAGATGTGGAATTTGAAGCCAAAGCTAATGATGATGGTTCGAAAAGTCATAAAAGTCTGGCTAAAAACTACAAAACAAGAAAACCACTTGTATTCATAGATGCGGGTCATGGAGGCAAAGACCCCGGTGCTATTGGTGTACACAATACTAGGGAAAAGGATGTCGCGTTAGCTGCGGCGCTAGACCTTAGACAAATGTTACTAGCGACCAAACGTTTTGATGTTGCTATGACACGAGACACAGACGTTTTTATTGAGCTGGAAGATCGCGTTAAAATAGCTCGCTCTTATAATGTCGATTTGTTTGTTTCTCTGCACGCAGATGCTGGGAAAAAACCAGAAACGCGTGGTGCTTCAGTTTACACTTTGTCTGCTTCCGGTGAGAAACGTTCTGACAGATTAAAAAATTCTAACAATTGGATGTTAGAGATTGAAAAAGATGAAGAGCGCTCAGAAGAGGTGACGGCGATACTGGTTGATCTGGTCAAACGGGAAACAAAAAGCCGGTCAGCAGAGTTTGCAGAGTTATTAATCCCTTCAATCACCAAAAATAGATGGCCTACTTTACGCAACACGCACCGAAAGGCCGGTTTTTTTGTGCTGTTAGCACCAGACGTTCCAGCAGTCCTATTTGAGATGGGCTTTATGACGAATGCAGCAGATGAAGCGATTTTAACTTCTCCACGCGAACGAAAAAAACTTATAAAGGGTATTGCAGAAGCTATAGATATCTTTTTCGCAGATCAGGAATTTTACGTCGCGCAACGTTAAGCTTTTAAAGTTTTTCAAGACACGCCATAAAGTTACCTAATTGCGAGGTGATTCTCGACAGGTTTGCAGCTCAGCGTCATAATTGGTCTCAGGTTTGAGTCCGTCTAAGTGAATAGGTTTGAATACTTTATGTTTAGAAAACTGCTTTTTCTCGCAGCTTTTTGTGCCGGCCTTGTAGGGGCAGGTATTCTTGGATGGGTTTATTCAGTCACACGCGACTTGCCTGCGCCCCGTGAACTCAAAACATATGAGCCGCCTATTACTAGCCGTGTTCATGCCGGTGATGGAACGCTCGTTGCAGAATTTGCGCGTCAGCACCGCGTATTTATTCCCAAAGAAGAATTACCAAATCGGGTTATTCAAGCTTTCTTGTCAGCTGAAGATAAGGATTTCTACGAACACAATGGAATTGACCCTAAAGGTATAATACGTGGTGTCATATTAAATGGTATACGCGGAAGACGTATTACGGGTGGTTCTACAATTACCCAACAAACCGTCAAAAACATGCTGGTTGGATCTGAACGTTCGATTGTACGTAAAGTGCGCGAGGCGTTTGTTGCCCGCCGTCTGGAAAGCATTTTTACTAAAGATCAAATTTTGGAACTTTATCTGAATGAAATTTATTTGGGTGGGCGCTCATATGGTGTGGGTGCGGCTGCAATAAATTATTTTGGAAAACCTCTGCGTGATCTCACAATTGCTGAGGCAGCATTGCTTGGTGCGATGCCTAAAGCACCCGGTAAAGTAAACCCCTACCGAAGAGCAGACGCTGCTGTGGCGCGACGTAATTGGGTTATCTCACGGATGGCGGTGAATGGTTACATCACTGAAGAAGAGGCTGAAGAGGCTCAAAAAGAACCACTCACCACTGTTGATGGGCTCAGAAGCGACGAAGTGCTCGCATCGGCTTATTTCGTTGAAGAAGTGCGCAGAGATATTCTGCGCCGTGCAAAAGAGGGTGAGCTTAAAGGCGTCGATTTTGATCCTTATGCAGAAGAAGCTGAGCAACAAGTTGCAGCTGAAAAGCTATTATATGAGGAGGGGCTATCAGTTCGTTCAACACTCGATTCGCGTTTTCAGTTGGCGGCCCAAACTGCTTTGCAAATGGGATTAGAAACCTATGATCGCCGAACGAAATTCTATCGCGGTCCGTTTGCGAAAATTGAAAAGCCTACCGATGACTGGGATAATGCCCTTTTTGAAATTAGTACGCCAAGTGGTTCAGGACATTGGAAAAAAGCGGTTGTCCTCGCTGTAGATGATAAAGCAGTTAAACTAGGGTTAGAAGAAAACAAGACAGGTTGGTTGGCCGAAGAAAGTCGAAAATGGGTAAAAACCTACAAATCAGCCGATGGAAAATCATCAGGTTTAAAGGTTGGGGATGTTATTCTTGTAACGCAGCAGCTTCCTCCTAACGTCCTTGAGCGGACTATTATGGATGAAGTTACGCCTAAAGAAGATGCGCCTTATCACGTAAGACAATTGCCCGGTGTTGAAGGGGCGTTGATTGCGATGGACCCGCACACAGGTCGGGTTTTGTCTATGGCGGGCGGATATTCATTCTGGCGATCACAATATAACCGTGCTGTTCAAGCTTATCGTCAGCCTGGATCATCTTTTAAGCCTGTCGTTTATGCGGCGGCTCTAGATAGTATTGACCCGAAAACCGGTAAAAATTTCACACCTGCAAGCACGGTTCTTGATGCTCCTTTTGTTGTTGATACGCCGCAAGGTTTGTGGAAGCCGGGCAATTATGCTGCTGGAAGTTTTTATGGTGAGTCGACTTTACGGTTGGGAATTGAGAAATCGAGAAACCTAATGACTGCGCGATTGGCGCAGGATGTGGGGATGGAAAAAATTGCAGAATATGGCCGTAAACTTGGAATTTATCCATATCCTCCGGCAGATGCGACAGAAGAAGAAGCACGCCGAATTCTTGGACCTCAGACATATTTATCTCGCACTCTTGGGGCAGGAGATACAACGCCAATAAAAATGGCGACGGCTTATGCTATGTTCGTCAATGGCGGTAAGCGGATTGAACCAGTTTTCCTTGACCGTATTCAAGACAGATATGGAAAGACAATTCAGCGTCGTAAAACACAAGAATGTGTAGATTGTAATGCGCCATGGTCTGGCCAATTGCCGCCTGTTTTTGAAGATATGCGCGAACAAGTTCTCGATCCGATTACAGCTTATCAGACCGTCTCATTGATGGAGGGAGTTGTTCAGCGTGGAACGGCATCAAGATTACGGGTAATCGGTAAGCCAGTTGCCGGAAAAACCGGTACAACGAATGATTATATGGATGCGTGGTTCGTTGGCTTTTCACCTGATCTCGTCGTCGCAGTATGGGTTGGGTATGACACGCCTCAGACGCTCGGGAACGGAGAATCTGGTGGTCGGGTTGCAGCGCCAATCTTCAGAGACTTTATGATGAAGGCGTTGCAAGAGGCCCCATCAATGCCTTTCCGTTTGCCGTCAGGTGTACGCTTGGTGGAAGTAGATGCGAAGACAGGAAAACTGCCCGATCACAATACGCGAGTAACTATTCTTGAAGCATTTAAACCCGGCACGGAACCTGGTGGAAATTCAGAAGATCTAGATTCATGGATTGCATCACTCGAAGCACAGCGTAACCAATCGCAATCTGGTAGCGAGGGTACATATTCTGGACCTGACGCTTCTACATATGGTGACAATGCAGTGAATGAACCAACATATGAATATGATGATCAGGATGGTGTGACCTCGAATGGAAACGGTGATTTTTCACCTTATGATTCTTCATCGACGGCGAATGATAATTCAGCGCCGCTGAATGGTCGTGTCCAATTAGGGGAGGAAGCTGACGGTTTAGGTGATCTTTCTGTGGGTGATGTGGCCAGTCCAACACCAGCGGCAACACCATTTCGAGATTTAGGGTTTGGCGCTGATACGCAACAATCACAATCTCCAAATTCAGGGCAGGCTACCCCCTATCAACCACCCGTTCGAGAAGAAGAGCCGGATCAAGAGCTTGAATACGGCACGTATTAAGGGCTATTGCTGGCGTTCTTCGTTTTCTGAACCGATTCAACCTTGGTATAACAAGGTGAAATCGGACTTTAATTTAATGCGATTGAGATATTTATGACCCCTGAACTTCAGGCAATGGCCGATAAAATCCAGCAGTCTATTGAACTGCTGAGGAGGCGTCTTTGACTGGGATGTATCCAGCAAAAGACTAGAAGAATTGAATGCTCTTTCTGAAGATCCTGATTTTTGGAATGATGCTGAAAACGCTCAGAAATTAATGCGAGAACGCACCAAGATCGTGACTGCGATGGACGACATCACAGCATTGGAAACAGAGATTTCTGACGCGGAAGAAATGGCAGAGATGGCCGAGATGGAAGGTGATGATAGCCTTCTGGAGGATATCGTTGAGTCCATGAAAGCGGCTCTTATCCGTGCGGAACGCGCTGAATTAAGTGCGCTGCTGTCTGGCGAAGTTGATGGCAATGATTGTTTCGTTGAGATCAATGCGGGAGCAGGAGGAACGGAAAGTCAGGACTGGGCTAATATGCTTCGGCGTATGTATGTGCGTTGGGCGAATGCACATGGTATGAAGGTTGAAGAATTAGACAGTCATGATGGTGAGGAAGCGGGTATTAAATCTGCGACCCTGAAAGTGTCTGGAGAGAATGCCTATGGCTGGCTGAAAAGCGAATCTGGTGTGCATCGCCTTGTTCGAATATCGCCGTTTGATTCAAATGCGAAACGTCATACGAGTTTTTCTTCTGTTGCGGTTTCTCCGGTATTGGATGATACAATTGAAGTTGAAATTGAAGATAAAGATGTACGAACAGATACTTATCGTGCTTCTGGTTCAGGTGGTCAGCACATCAACAAAACCGACTCAGCTATTCGTTTAACGCATGCGCCAACAGGTATTGTAGTGGCGTGTCAGTCAGATCGTTCGCAGCATAAAAACAGAGCTTCGGCTTGGAACATGCTTCGCGCACGTATTTATGAACTGAAAATGCGAGAACGTGCTGAAGCAGCACAAGCGAATGCGGATGCAAAAACCGATATCGGATGGGGGCATCAAATCCGATCGTACGTGCTTCAGCCTTATCAGATGATTAAAGATCTTCGTACGGGTGTCGAAACATCAGATACTAAAGGTGTTCTTGATGGGGATTTGGATAAATTCCTAGCAGCGTCACTATCTGCGGCTGTCGGCGGCGATAACGAAACTTAGTTTTGGTAAAAAAATGCCTGCTTCCAAGTTTTCTGGGGGAGGTTGGAAGCAGGCTAGATGTTTCCATGGCTGGAAACATTCGTGTGTCGTATCAATTTATGAAGCGCAAGCTGCGGCAATGGAATCTAGTCCGGCAGGGTCATCAAGGGTTGCGGGTGTGACCCAATCTTCACCATCAATAATCTGACGAATGGTTTTTCGTAAGATTTTTCCACTGCGTGTTTTAGGAAGTTTGGAGACGATGTGGACTCGCTTGAACGCAGCGACAGGACCTATCGTGTCTCGAACTTTGGCAACTAGTTCTTTGATGAGAATATCATCTTGGATGGTGTTTGCCTTTTTTAGCACAACAAAGCCAACTGGTGTTTGCCCCTTTAAGGAATCTGCAGCGCCAACAACGGCGCATTCAGCAACGCTTGGATGGCTAGCGAGAACTTGTTCCATGCCGCCCGTGGATAAGCGGTGACCAGCAACATTAATGAGGTCGTCGGTTCTGCTCATCACATGCACAAAGCCTTCATCATCAATGTATCCGGCGTCACCTGTGGAGTAAAATCCCTCATGTTCAATAAGGTAGCTTTCCAGCATTTTATCATTGCCTTGCCAAAGTGTTGGCAAACACCCTGGTGGAAGAGGAAGTTTGATTACTATATCTCCGGTTTCTCCAGTGGGTACGGGATCGTTGTTTTCATCAATTATCTGAATATCAAAGCCAGGAACAGCGCGCCCTGCTGCGCCGTGTTTTGTATGCGTATCACCAAGCCCTAAACAAGCTGCCAGAGCAGGCCAGCCAAGCTCAGTTTGCCACCAATGGTCGATAACCGGTTTTTTCAACATGGTTTCGGCCCATTGCAATGTGTCTGGGTCGGCGCGTTCACCTGCAAGGAATAAAGCTTTTAGAGATGAGAGGTCTTTGTTTTTGAGATATTTACCTTCTGAATCTTCGCATTTGATTGCACGGATTGCAGTTGGGGCAGTGAAGAAGATATCTACGTGGTATTCTTCTATGATACGCCAGAATGCACCAGGATCAGGAGTGCCTACAGGTTTGCCTTCATAGATTATTGTCGTGCAGCCAGCCAATAAGGGGGCGTAGGTGATATAGGAATGACCTACGACCCAGCCTATGTCTGAAGCGGCCCAATATACATCGCCCGGGTTTGTGCCATAAATATGTTTCATGGACCAACAAAGTGCAGCAGCATGTCCGCCATTGTCACGGACGACGCCTTTAGGCACACCCGTCGTACCGGATGTATACAAGATGTATAGCGGGTCAGTCGCCATAACAGGTACGCAATCAACTTGCCGATTGAATTGCATCTCGGTTAGCCAATCGACATCCGTCTCTTCATTCAAGGTAACAGGGCTTTGTGGGCGTTCGAGAATAATACATTTGTCAACTTGGTGTTCGCATAAAGCGAGTGCTTCTTTTAAAAGCGGAGAATAATGCACAATGCGGTTTGGTTCGATGCCGCAAGATGCCGACATGACAATTTTAGGTTTGGCATCCTCTATACGTTTGGCAAGTTCTTTTGGTGCAAATCCGCCAAAGACAACAGAATGAACAGCGCCAATGCGCGCACAGGCAAGCATAGCGAACATGGCTTCAGGCACCATTGGCATATAGATGATGACACGGTCACCTTTTGAAACACCGTATTTGACCAACATTCCGGCGGTTCTAGCAACGGCTATTTGAAGGTCTTTATAAGTGTATTGGCGTTTTTTTCCGGTAACGGGACTATCATAGATAATAGCAATTTGTTCACCTCTGCCAGCATCCACATGGCGATCAACTGCATTGTAGCAAGTGTTCATGACGCCGCCACGATACCAACGATAGAAAGGCGGGTTTGAGTCATCTAAAATGGTTTCTGGTGGTATCATCCAGTCGACGAGTTTAGAAGCTTCAGCCCAGTATTCTTGCGGTGAGTTTATTGCGTTCTCGCGAAGTGTTTCCACCGATAAAGTTGCATTCATTTTGTTGTCCTGCCCCAAAAGCTTTAAAGCTTGTAATTCTCGCTTATCATTCTGCGAAGTTTTCGATGACAATCTATCAGTTTATGTGTTGGGCTTTGAATTGGCCTTAGGTCGTATGGGACAATAGGGCGCAAATTGCTGTGCTTCATGGCGTAGCATTGCTTTGAAAATAGGTTTGGTATCAGCCTTTCGTTAAGGCTTGCACGTTAGTTTGAGGGTATGAAAATACTCTCTTTTGTCTTCTCTGTTGCGTTGGGTGCGTTAGCGTCTTTGAGTGTGTTTGCTACTGATAAAGCCAACACTACGAACGGGGCGTTACAAGTCATATCAGGGCGCGCTGATGTCACGGATGGTGATAGTTTGCGAATTGGTGCTGAGCGTATCCGTTTATTTGGAATTGATGCACTGGAAGGCAAGCAAACTTGTAATTATCGCGGTGAAGAATGGGCGTGTGGTCGTTCATCCCGTAAAGCATTAGAGCGCGCTATTGGAAACAAGCTTGTGGCGTGTACGGTCTATGACACTGATCGTTATAAACGTGCTGTTTCTATTTGTCGTGTGGGTGAGATCGATCTGAATGAAGCTCAGGTTCGCAATGGTTGGGCGGTTGCCTATACGCAATATTCGACGCGATATGTAGAGGCTGAAAAAGATGCACATGCTAATAATCGTGGGATCTGGCGTTCAGAGTTTGTAAGACCGCATGAATACCGAAAGCACATTCGTGAAGTAAATGAAGCGCGGGCTAAAGCTAATCAGGCAAAACCAGTGAAAATAGGATGCGATATTAAAGGCAATATTTCTTCTGGATCTGGTAATCGTATTTTTCATGTGCGTGGACAGCGGGACTATGAGCGCACGAGCATCAATGTGAAAAACGGTGAGCAATGGTTTTGTACCGAAGAAGAATCTTGGGCAGCTGGTTGGCGAAAAGCTTCGCGCTAATTCAAATCAGTCAAAATTAACGCTAGCTCTTGCGTATTTCCTC
Source organism: Hirschia baltica ATCC 49814 (assembly GCF_000023785.1). Classification (NCBI taxonomy): domain Bacteria; kingdom Pseudomonadati; phylum Pseudomonadota; class Alphaproteobacteria; order Hyphomonadales; family Hyphomonadaceae; genus Hirschia; species Hirschia baltica. Next base: position 2,033,172 of record NC_012982.1, on the reverse strand, counting down.
ATGTTGCGGGAATACATGCGCTAGTTTTGGCGAAAATCGCCGTGTCTAATATCTGAGAAATCATACATGTCTTGCAAAGTTCGTTTCGCACCGTCCCCAACTGGTCGTCTTCACGTAGGTAATGTGCGTACAGCACTGATCAACTGGTTGTTCGCAAAAGGACAGGGTGGTGAGTTTGTATTGCGTATTGATGATACGGATCTTGAGCGTTCCACAAAGGAATATGAAGACGGTATCAAAGAAGACTTATCTTGGTTGGGTTTGAAATGGGATGACACGTTCAAACAATCCGAGCGTTTTGCTGAATATGATAAAGCGACCCAAAAGCTAAAAGCCGAAGGTTTGCTATATGCGTGTTATGAAACATCTGAAGAATTAGACCGCAAACGTAAGATTGCTTTGTCTCGTGGTCGTCCGCCTGTTTATGATAGAGCAGGCCTGAAGCTGACGGACGTTGAGAAAGCCAAGCTTGAAGCAGAAGGGCGTAAACCGCACTGGCGCTTTAAATTATCGGGTCAACCATGTGAATGGACTGACCTTGTGCGCGGCCCGCAATCTATTGATACAGCGTCGATTTCTGATCCTGTGCTGATCCGTGCAGATGGATCGTATCTTTATACATTACCGTCAGTTGTGGATGATATTGACGCTAAGATTACGCATGTTGTGCGCGGTGAAGATCACGTGACAAATTCTGGCGCGCAGATTGAGATTTTCCGTGCGCTTGGTGGCACAACACCTCAAATGGCGCACACGCCTTTATTGATTGGGGCTGATGGTCAGGGGCTGTCTAAGCGTCTGGGATCGTTATCTATTCAGCAATTAGGACAAGATGGAATTGAGCCTATAGCCATTGCTTCTTTACTGGCGAAAATCGGGACATCTGACGCGGTTGAGCTGAAAGATAGTCTAGAAACTTTGGCGTCTGAATTCTCTTTTGATAAGATTGGGCGTGCGCCTGCGCGTTTTGATGAAAAAGAGCTGATGGGCCTTAATGCTGAAATCACGCATGGGCTGACATTTGAGGATGCAAAAGAGCGTCTAAATGCTTTGCCGATGGGGGATAAAGCGACACCGGAATTTTGGACATTAGTCGCTGAGAATTTGCAAAAAGTTGATGATGCGGCGGTCTGGCTTCCTGTTTTCTTTGGAGAAATTGAGAAAGTTGACCTTGAAGCTGAAGATGCGGCTTTCATTGCTGGTGCTGCTGAACATTTGCCGGAAGGTGCGATCAATGAGGATACTTGGAAAGAGTGGACGAATGCTCTGAAAAGTGAAACTGGTCGCAAAGGAAAAGGCTTGTTTATGCCGCTTCGCTTGGCGCTGACAGGACAGGCCCATGGCCCGCAAATGAATAAGGTGATCGCGCTGCTCGGACGTGAAAAAGTGTTGGCACGTCTAGGGTAATATCTGACAATTAAAGATAAAAAAGGCCGCAGATGTATAAATAATCTGCGGTTTTTTGTGTCTCTGGTGTTGATATAATGTGGAATGGCTGTCGCGTTTATATCAAGGTTCTATAGTCACAATGACGCGTTTATAACGCGTGAGTGCTGGACTTCCTTTGTCTGTGACTTTTAAGATGAAATGGGCTGTTTCAGTTTTTTCAACTTCCGGAAGTTGGATGTGTTTCGTGTACAGATTTTCTGTGCCGACCGGAATAACGCCTTCAAAAGTGCCAGCTTCAGGATAGTGAAACCAGACGAAAGATAGACTGTCGCCATCCGGGTCGGTTGAGCTACTTGCATCCAAAGTGATTGTGTCACCAGATTTAGCCGTTATCTGAGTAGGGTGAGATAAAACTGGAACGGGAGGGTGATTGGCTTCGTCATAAGATTTAGTCGTCCAATCCATGCGAGCAGCAAAGTCATTTTGAAATTCTTCGCGCCAGCGTGCTAGAGTTATACGGTTTCCAGAAACAAATTCCTCGGTCATGACATCAGCACGGCCATGCGTTGGTTTTTCCCACAATGCCATTTTATCAATTGCATTGGTCCAAATCGGGCGAGGTTCCTCTTCAACGGGAACACCCCCAGTAAATCCGTTAGGATCTAAATCCGCTAATTTAGGGCGATAGAGTTCGTAACGGCCTCCCCAGCCGCCCCAATTTGGTTTTTCTGATTCGTTTAAGCCATTGGGTATGAGAGATAGAAAAGCGGGTGTGTCACCCTCTACGCCATAGGCGACATCCGGATATATAGCGCCCAATGGCCCGTGACCTTGTTGGATGTTGTCAGCAAACCATTGATTACTGATTGTATCATTTTCTATCCGTTCGAATGTCTGGTTGATAGCGCCCCAAGTGCTTGCTGAATATCCGCCTGGGCTTACGATGTAAAATAGGTCTGGGAAGTTACGTCTTATCCAGATGGCGCTATCGTCTTGGTCTGAGATTGTATAAACGCGTAGTTTTTCAACTAATCGTTTTGTCTCTTGTGCTGAATGGGTTGATTTTATTGTTAGGAGCGCCTGCGCCAAAGTGTTGGGACCACCCCAGACGCTAATCCATAATGGGCGGTCATCATCTTTTTTCAAAGCCTGAATGATCCAGTCTGAACCTTCAGTATCTTTACCTTCACCAATAGCCTCCATACCATAACTGGGTTGACCATTTTTAATAAGTTCCATCAATGCTGAAGCTGTCGGGTATCCTGTTTCATGCTTTTCTAGATTTTCGTGAACTTGATCATAAGCATGGATGACTTTTTGGATTGTTTCGGGGGCTATTCTATTTTTTTGATGTACAGACGTCGTTGCAATCAGGCCTTCAATGTCGATCTGGTTGGCATAGAGCAATAATCTTACGAGGCTTTGTGTATCATCAGGATCAGCTTCAATGTCGGTCAGGATAATGACGCGATCAGCGTGATTGTTTGAAATTTTACTGTGATTTGAAATAGTAGGTGTCTGAGCACAGGCAGCCATGTTGAGCACGACTGACAATGCAATAAGCGAAAGTCCTCGAAGCATAATTCCCTCCCAAAATGTAGATTATAAAACATATAAGTCTATCGTTGTCGTATTTGTTATCTGAGGTAAATCACAGCGTCAAACTGTATGATCTGTCAGATGCATAGTGATAGATGTTTTAAAGAGGGCGAGGGTGAATGGATGTGTGACTGGTGGGGTAAATTGTATGCTGAGCTGCCTTCTTTTCAGCAAATTTGAGGTGTTTCTTATATGAATAAAAATTCATCTAGGAGTGCAGTACATGAAATCTTCTCTGACATTATCTCAAGCACTCATGTTGCTGGCATTGCAGGATGAAAAAGGGACTTTGTATTCTGGATATTTTCCGCAGGCTTTGGCGGGGGTAGGTCTGACTGAATTATTATTGTCGGGTGTATTAGTAAGTGACAGTGGCAAGACACCAAAATACACATGTAAACCTGATGCAATTGTTCAGGGTCAGTTCCTGTCGACGATTGCTAATTACATGCAAACAGATGGCAAAGCGCGTCCTATAAAATCGTGGGCGGAGCGAATATCTCAAAAATCTAAATTCATAAAAATATTAGCGCAGGAATTGTGTGAAATTGGCGCAGTGAGTGAAGAGAAATCAAAACTGTTTGGATTGATCCCACAAACCAAATGGCCAACTGTGAATGGCAGAATAGAGGCGGGACTGATTGAAGAAATTAAAGCGGCTTTAAATCCTAATCTCCCTATCTCTCAAATTGATGATAAAATCGGATTGCTCATCATTCTTTCTGAAGCGGCAGGTATTTTGAGGCACAATTTAGACAAGGACTTATACAAGTCTTCAAAGACGCGGTTAAAAGAGATGAAGAAAGCCGAGTTTATGAATTCGGAAGCTTTTGTGAAGGTCATCAAGGAGACAGAAGCAGCGATTATATCGGTTATTGTGGCTGCTGCAGTTATTCCGGCAGTAACGGCTGGGTAGAGGTGAGAGTTGTCAGTAAATAGAAAGCGTCAGTTTATGGCTATTCGCAAGCGATACCATCATTATCTCGATCTAAGGCAGGACGATAACCCGGGTCAGAACGTTTCATACGGTAATACCCAGACGCGCGAGCTTCTTTGCAGCTTCTGAAGAATGGGGCGGCAGAATTGGAATTTAGGTTTGGAGCAGATGAACGATTTGGAGATAGCGGAGGGTTTCCTTTTCCTCCATTATGGCAATGGTAATTTCCAGTTTTCCGGTCTGTGTGACAGCCATTTTTATCTTTGCCCCCAGAATGCGCATAGGCGGGATTGTTATAAAGCACTCGTATAATTAGAAAAATTAATACGAATGCTGACTTACTCATAATTCAATTTCTAACCCACATTCACATACCGCTTTTTCAGTTCATCGAGTGTGTGGTCTGCGTCATCTGATGTGAATGCGAGATCGAGCATGGATGGCGGTGCGAATTTTGCGTCGACCATTTTTTCCATACACTCAAAAAACGGTGTCCAATATTCATTTTTGGAAAGGAAACCCATTGGTTTGGCGTGTAGGGAAAGTTTGGCCCAAGAAAGCGTCTCAACAGCTTCTTCAAGCGTGCCAATACCGCCGGGTAGTACGACAAATGCTTCAGATTCATCCAATAGAAGTTTTTTGCGCTCGTGCATGGTTTCAACAACAATGTGCGGCACGTCTTCATAATTGCCTTCAATGCGTTGCAGGAATTGCGGGATAACGCCTAGAACTTCGCCGCCTGCTTTATGCGCGGCTTCAGCTGCGGCGAACATTAACCCGACAGTTCCACCGCCATAAACAAGTCTCCAGCCGCGCTTGGCAATTGCTCTACCTAATTCTTGTGCAAGCTTGGTGTAGGATGGATCAGCATCGTTAGATGACCCACAATAAACGCATACAGACTTGATTCCGGACATATACCATCTCCATTTATACTCTGAATCATATATATGGGTTTGAAACCAAAAGGGAGAGTGCAGGTTGTAGAAAATCAACTATTTGCACTCGGAAAGAAAGTTATGAGCCCACGCGGACACGGAAAAATGGCAGCAAGTGCCGACAATGATGGTATTGAAAGTTCCGATGCAGGGCTGATCTCGTCTATCGGTCGCATATTGATTGTGTTGGCGCGGCCTGAATTGTCGAAATGGCGCCCTTTGATGATTGTTGCGTTTGCCCTGACGGTGATTGCAAAGCTGTTTGCGGTGTCAGCACCATTGTTTTTTGGAGATGCAATTAACGCACTTTCTGATGGTGATTCGGTATTTTATTCGGTGCTAATGGGCATGGCGTTGTGGGTTGGTGCGCGTTTTCTGTCGACGGGCTTCCCATATCTTCGCGATGTTTTATTTGCGCCGATCAGTCAGGATGCGATGCGCGTTGTGGCTGTTGAAGCATTTGGACATGCGCAGAAATTATCTCTGCGTTTTCATTTGACGCGGCGCACAGGCGCACTCAATCGGATGATCGAGCGGGGGGCAGGTGCGATTGATTTTTTGATTCGGTTTTTGGCATTCAATATCGGCCCGACTATTATTGAATTGGTGTTGGCGTCGGTTGTGTTGGGCGTGAAGTTTGGTATCGGCATGTCGCTCATAGCTGTGGTGACTGTAGTGGTGTATGTGATTTTTACGCTCTCAATCACCGAATGGCGGGTAAGGCAGCGCCGTGTTCTGAATGAAGAAGATACAGAACTTCGCGGGCGTGCTGTTGATAGCCTCACCAATTTTGAGACCGTTAAAGCTTTTGCCGCTGAAGAGCGCGAAACTGAACGGCATAATCAATCCTTTTTGAGCTATAATAAATCATTCGTCGCGACGGCGCGTTCCTTGGCTTTGCTCAATGCTGGCCAAGAATTTATTATGAATTTAGGGCTGTTTGGTGTGGCGGGACTGGGCGTATGGGCGGCTATTAATGGTGGTTTGAAACCCGGCGATGTTGCGGCGGTGACGTTAATTTTGATGAATTTATATAGACCACTGAACATTCTTGGTTGGGCATGGCGGGAGATCAAACAAGGCAGTGTTGATTTAGAAAAATTGTTTGGCTTGATGGATATGGTGCCCGAAGTTGCGGATGCGCCAGATGCCAAAGAGCTAAAAGTGGGGGGTGGCCGTGTTGAATTTAAAAATGCGGCTTTCTCACATGATGGTCGTTCTGCAGGGCTAGAGGATGTGAGTTTTGTGGCTGAGGCCGGCAAGAAGCTTGCGATTGTGGGGCCGTCTGGTTCGGGGAAATCGACATTGCTTAAGCTGGCATTTCGATTTTTTGATGTTGAAAAAGGACAAGTGCTGTTTGATGGACAGGATTTGCGGTCCGTGACACAAAAGTCTCTTCGAGAAGCGTTAGGGCTGGTGCCTCAAGAGGTGGTTCTTTTTAATACCACGATCAAAGAGAACCTCATTTATGGTGCGCCTGATGCTAGCCAAGAAGAAATTGAAGCGGCAGCGGATCAGGCTCAATTGCTCGATTTCATAAATGGTTTGCCGGATAAATGGGAAACACGCGTTGGGGAACGCGGCCTTAAATTATCCGGTGGAGAAAAACAACGCTTAGGTATTGCGCGGGCAATTTTGAAAAACCCGCCCGTGCTTGTTTTGGATGAAGCGACTTCAGCGCTTGATTCGACGACTGAGGCAGAAGTGCAGCATGCACTGGAATTAGCATCAAAAGGGCGCACAACTTTGGTGGTTGCGCACCGACTTTCAACAATTGCAGATGCAGATGAGATTATTGTGTTGAAAGACGGACATGTTGCTGAGCATGGCAAGCATGATGATTTGCTCGCTTTTCATGGCATTTATGCTCAAATGTGGGAGCGGCAATCGAAAGGCAGTGAAGCAGAAGGCAGTGTTACGGCGTTTAAAAGAGTTTAGTCCGTTATTCGCCAATCTCGTTCTTTGGTAGCACTTCGTCCTTGGCATGCATCCATTGCAAGAGAGGCTTGAGGGGAAGTGCCCAGCCAATACCTGCGATACAGTAAAATAGGATAGACAGGATTTTTTTGCCTTGAAGCATTTCACCAAGGTGTACTGCGACGACGATATAGACGGCTAAAAATGCTAAAAGGGCGACTGATCCAAATACCTTGCGCAATGCGTATCTCCAAATATAGCTGCGGCAAATCATAGCTGCATGAAGCTATTTGTTTGCAGTGAGCACAAAAATTGCTTGTATGCAAAATAGTTCACTACTTAAATATTGTCACAGGCATATCTAAACACACATGCGTACTCAAGTTTCTTCTGAAGATGTCGGTTTAAAAGGTATTCGCCCTCAAAAGGGAGCCAATGCTGTTCGCATTTGGCTTCTTATAATTGCTGCTATGGTTTATGCGATGATTTTGGTGGGAGGGGCAACGCGCCTGACGGATAGCGGGCTTTCAATTACGGAATGGAAACCAGTGACGGGCGCTTTGCCGCCAATGAATAGTGAGCATTGGGCGGCTGAATTTGAGAAGTACAAAACCCAGACAGATGAATACAAACTCCAGAATGTTGGCATGGAGTTATCTGAGTTTAAATATATATACTGGTGGGAGTGGAGCCATAGATTGCTTGGGCGGCTTGTCGGTGTGGTTTTCTTGTTGCCGTTTCTGGCTTTTTGGGCATTGGGCTACACGACACCAAAACTGCGCCGCCGGTTGTGGGCATTGTTTGCTTTAGGTGGTTTGCAAGGTTTTATCGGCTGGTGGATGGTCTCTTCAGGTGTGGGTGAAACCTCGCGTGTGGATGTCGCGCCCTATCGTTTGATGACGCACTTTTCACTTGCTCTACTTATTATAGGCGGTTGTGTGTGGACGTGGTTTTCCATGCGAGAGCGTCCGCGCTTCATTGATGATAACAGATCTCAAAAATGGGCTATTATTCTGCTTGTTGCAGCTAGTTTGCAGATGATGCTGGGCGCACTTGTAGCAGGACTGGATGCGGGACGCACATATACAGACTGGCCGATGATGGATGGATCCGTTGTGCCAGCAGGATATTGGGTCAGTGAATTAGGGCTACGCAATTTCTTTGAAAATGTGGCAACAGTGCAGTTTAACCACAGAGTCATGGCGTATATTCTGTTGGGATTAAGTGTTTATGCTGCCTTTAAATTTCCACGTGCTGCGGGTGGTTGGTTTAAACGTACGGCGCATGCTGTAGCGGGGCAGTCGGTTCTAGGTGTCGTGACACTTCTATTTGGAGCACCCATTGGGCTTGGCTTGTTTCACCAGGCCCTTGGTACGATAGTGTTGCTCTCGACAGTTATACTTGTCTGGCAGTGCTCGGGGCAAAGAGAACGTTAGTTTTCTTCGCTCACCGCTTTTAGTGCATCTTGAAGCGCTTTAATTTCTGGTGAAATTGTATTTGTGGCATCTTCTTCTTGGGGTGTGTCTGCATCGTCTGAAAAATCATCCAATAATGTCTCCATGCTAATGTATGACAGCTTGGAGCTGCCGTCATTGTGCTCACCTGCTACGACCAAAAGCCCTTGCGGGTAGTCTATGGAGATAAAGTCTGGATAGGTTGCGACGCTTGATAGCGCTTGGGGTGCGTTAACGGACATTCCTTCTTTGAGAGAGTAGGTTTGTCTAGAGCCATTTTGAATGTCTGTTACTAATAAAGTGGACTGAGATTGTTTTGATATAGCAAGAGCTTTGCGCTCCAAAGATTGCGCAGAGGTGGATAGCGTCTGAGTTGGACCGCAAATTATATCAGTTTCTGAGATGTTAGGTGTTTGAGCAGCCGCCAATACAGGCGTGTCTGTCGATAAATCTATCGCCGCTTTAAAAATTGCATCATCACTTTCATAGTTGATCTGCATTTTGTCCATTGGCTGGTCGGACTTTGCTTCGCATAAAGTATCGATCGTGGGCGATGTATTTAAAGCAGAAAATCCAACTATCTTGTTTTCTGGAGAAACGAGTGCCAAGGATAAAAGATCATCTTGAGATTTTGCGATGTGTGCGATTAAGTCCGTGCCGGAAACAGAGATTGGTTTGCTAGAGGAAATTTCGGCAAATAGATCGGGTTTTGATCTTGCGACTGGGATTCCATCCATATCAAAAGTCTGGGCAGAGCCGTCTTCTAGAATTGCCGTAGTATAAAAGGCACCTGATTCTGATTTTCCAATAGCAATGTCTATAATTGGCGCGGCCGCAGGCTTAGATTCCCAGATTATTGGAAGGGTGTTTTGAGGCGTTTCAGTTTCAATATTGGGTTGAACAGGCGCGATTTCTTCGCTATTTTCGGCTGGTGAACAGCTAAATGTCAAAAATGTTGCAAGGAATCCTAATGAGATTGCTAGCTTTGTGTTGACAAAGGTTACACTGGACTGTAGCCACACTCGCTCGTTCATTTGAACAATCAACTTTCTATTATATGAGGCCCCGTGAGGGAGCGATGAAAACTTATTCTGCAAAACCTTCCGAGGTCGAACACAAATGGGTCGTGATTGACGCTGAAGGCGTTGTTGTAGGACGTCTAGCGTCTTACGTTGCAAAGCGCCTGCGTGGCAAGCACCGTGCTGACTTTACACCGCACATCGACACTGGCGACCATATTGTAATTATCAACGCTGATAAAGCTGTCTTCACTGGTAACAAACGCCGTGACAAGACTTACTATTGGCACACTGGCCACCCTGGTGGGATCAAATCTCGCCGCGCTGAAGAAATTCTTGATGGACGTTTCCCAGAACGCGTTCTTAAGAAGGCCGTCGAGCGTATGATGCCAAGAGAAAGCTCTTTGGCTCGTACACAATTTTCTAAGTTGCGTGTTTACGCTGGCACAGAGCACCCACATGATGCTCAACAGCCAGAAGTTGTCGACTTCGCAGCTATGAACAGCAAAAACGTGAAAGCTGCTTAAATATGTCCGACGCTGTAGAAAGCCTAGAAGACCTAAAAAACTTGAACTCTGAAGCTGGCGCTGTTGCTGCTGCTCCGTTGATTCCTGTTGAGCCAACTATCGATGCACAAGGTCGTGCATACGGTACTGGACGTCGTAAATCTGCTGTTGCTCGTGTTTGGATTAAACCGGGTACTGGTAAGATTACAGTGAATGGTAAAGACCAGACAGAGTATTTTGCTCGCCCGGTTTTGCGTTTGATCCTTGAGCAACCTTTGATCGCCGCTGAGCGTCGTACAGAGTTTGACGTTGTTTGTACTGTTAAAGGTTCTGGCCTTTCTGGACAAGCTGGTGCGGTTCGTCACGGTATCTCTCGCGCATTGGTGGCTTATGAGCCAACTCTTCGTGCTGCGTTGAAACCACACGGCTTCATGACACGTGACTCACGTGAGGTTGAGCGTAAGAAATACGGTCGTGCTAAAGCGCGTCGTTCTTTCCAGTTCTCCAAACGTTAAGTTTCGAAACAATATATTCTGGAAAGGGCGCTTGGCTTATGTCACAGCGCCCTTTTCTTTGTCTCAATTTCTTTGCAAGCTGAATTTAAGAGGTATTTGTCATGGCCCCGACAGTTTTTATTGATGGTGAAGCTGGAACGACAGGTCTTCAGATCGCAGATAGACTACGTGACCGGTCTGATCTGGAGCTTATTTCAATTGCGCAAGAAAAACGCAAAGACGCATCTGAGCGTGCGCGTCTTATTAATAGCGCGAATGTCGTTATATTGTGTTTGCCGGATGACGCCGCGATTGAAGCTGTGTCTTTGGTAGACAATCCCGATACGGTTATTATTGATGCTTCAACAGCGCACCGTGTCGCTGATGGATGGGTTTATGGTTTTGCTGAAATGGCTAAAGACCAGCGAGAGGCAATTGCTAAATCCAAACGTATTTCAAACCCGGGATGCTATCCAACAGGTTTTATCGGATTGGTGCGTCCGCTAGTTGAGGCGGGAATTATTCCTGCAAGTCATCCCATTACTGTGAACGCTGTTTCTGGTTATACAGGCGGTGGTAAAGGGATGATTTCTATGTTCGAAGATGAAGCATCTGAACACTATACCACAGAAGCATTTCGCGCGTATGCGCTCGGGCAAGTGCATAAACACCCGCCTGAAATGCAAGTACATGCTGGTTTGGAATATCTACCAATGTTTGCACCTGCTGTAGGGCGTTACGCTCAAGGTATGTTGGTTGAATTGCCGCTGATCACGCGCGCATTGCCCAACAAGCCGACACGTGCGGCTATTCAATCAGTGCTAGAAAAATCTTATATTGGTGAGCAATTTGTTGAGGTGAAATCACTGGATGATTGTGATGCGCTAGGTAGTGTTGAACCTGAAGCTTTGAATGGCACAAATAAGATGGAATTGTTCACTTTTGGAAGTGATGAACAAGTTCGCTTGGTTGCGCGCTTGGATAACCTTGGCAAAGGTGCTTCAGGGGCGGCAGTCCAGAATATGAATATTGCGCTTGGATTTCCAGAAAATTCAGGACTTTAATCGTCAGCCAGTCTCTCTCATACACCAAATGGTGTGTAGTGATTGTTCAAGCAATTGAGATAGAAATGCTCAATGTTTGTCTGTTGAGCGGGCAGTTTACAAAAAAAATGCTATCTAATGGCGAAAAAGTGAATATCACACGGTCTTGTTAACTAATCCGGTAGAGTTCATGGCGCAAAAGGCGCATACTATTTGAACGATGACCAATTAGACCCTGGGGAATTTCATGAAACTGAAGTCAGAGGGACTGCCACGTCCCGAGCCTCGCAAATTTGACTCTTCGATACTTGCTACAGAAATTGTTGAACGTCTGACTTACCGTGTTGGTAAGGATGCTGCCAATGCACACAAGCATGACTGGTTGCATGCGGTCATTCTCGTTATTCGTGACCGTATTATTGATGCATGGATTCGAACGAAACAAGAGTTTCATGAAGATAAAGGTAAGCGGGTTTATTATCTCAGCCTTGAATTTCTTATTGGTCGCTTGATGCGTGATGCCGTTTCCAACATGGAAATGCTTGAGCAGATGCAAGAAGCACTAGGAAGCCTTGGGGTAGATCTAAATGTTGTCGCTGAATTAGAGCCTGATGCGGCGTTAGGTAATGGTGGGCTTGGTCGCTTGGCTGCGTGTTTCATGGAAAGCATGGCAACCATTGGTGTACCAGCCTATGGGTATGGAATTCGCTATATCAACGGTATGTTCCGTCAGGAAATTTCGGATGGCTGGCAAGTTGAGCTTCCTGAAACATGGCTCGCACACGGAAACCCATGGGAATTTGAACGTCGAGAGTGTTCTTACGAAGTTGGCTTCGCCGGAGTGGTTGAAGCAGCTGAGGAAACGCTAGGTACACCGGGTAAAATGACATGGAACCCGCAAGAGCGTGTTATTGCGACGCCATATGATACGCCAATTGTTGGTTGGCGCGGCAATCAGGTGAATACACTTCGCTTGTGGAGTGCACAGCCTATTGATCCGATTTTGCTCGATCAATTTAATGCCGGAGAGCATCAGGGAGCCCTGCGCGACAGCAATAGGGCGAGTTCTTTGACGCGTGTTTTATACCCTGCAGATTCATCCGTTGCTGGGCAGTCTTTGCGTTTGCGTCAGGAATACTTCTTCACCTCAGCATCTTTGCAAGACATTGTGCGCCGTCATATTCAGGATTTTGGAGACATTCGTACTCTGCATGAGCGTGCGTCAATTCAGCTAAATGATACTCATCCAGCTGTTGGAGTCGCGGAGTTGGTGCGTCTTCTCGTTGATGTGCATGATATTGAGTTTGAAGAAGCTTGGGATATCGCGCGAGAAACATTCTCTTACACAAACCACACATTGCTGCCTGAAGCTTTGGAAAGCTGGTCTGTGCCATTGTTTGAACGTTTATTGCCGCGTCACATGCAGCTTGTATATGCTATCAATGCCCACATTCTTAAAGTTGCGCGTAAAACCAAAGGGTTTGACGATGCGGCTGTATCTGCCATTTCACTTATTGATGAAGCTGGCGAACGCCGCGTTAGAATGGGAAATCTGGCTTTTGTTGGCTCTCATAAGGTCAATGGGGTCTCGGCGCTACATACGGAATTGATGAAACAAACCGTATTTAAAGATCTTCATAAACTCTATCCGGACCGCATCAACAACAAAACAAATGGTGTGACTTTCCGGCGCTGGTTGATGCAGTGTAACCCTGAACTTACTAATTTGATTGAAGAGGCGATCGGACCTGCATTTAAAGATGATGCGGAACGTCTTATCGACTTGAATAAGTTTGCGGATGATACAGCGTTTCAAGAAAAGTTTATGGCTGTGAAGTTGGAGAAAAAAATTCAACTTTCTAATCACCTTGCTTCATATTGTGGTGCGAAAATTGATCCTGCGTCGATGTTTGATATTCAGATCAAACGGATCCATGAATATAAACGTCAATTGCTCAACATTATTCACGCCGTTGCATTATACGATCAAATTCGTACCCACCCTGAAAAGGACTGGGCACCGCGGGTGAAAATCTTTGGTGGTAAGGCGGCGTCTAGCTACCACAACGCCAAGCTGATCATCAAACTTGCCAATGACGTTGCGCGGGTTATCAATCAAGATCCAGCAGTTCAGGGACTGTTGAAAGTTGTATTCGTGCCAAACTATAATGTTTCGCAAGCAGAGAGATTATTTCCTGCTGCAGACCTTTCTGAGCAAATTTCGACAGCGGGTATGGAAGCTTCAGGTACTGGAAACATGAAATTCCAAGTCAATGGCGCTATCACTATCGGTACGCTAGATGGTGCGAATGTTGAGATTAAAGAAAATGTCGGTGACGACAATATAGTTATATTCGGAATGACTGCAGATGAAGTTGCGGCCAAACGTGAAGGTAATTATGACCCCAAAGAAATCATCGCTAATTCACCAGAGCTGAAGCAGGCGCTTACGGCAATCCAGACTGGTACATTCTCACCAGATGATACTTTCAGATATTCTGGACTTATTGATGGAATTGTCGAGCACGATTGGTTTATGGTCGCAGCGGACTTTGATAGTTATTCGTTGGCGCAGCGACGTGTTGACGAAATCTGGAAAGATAAGAAACTCTGGGCTAAAATGGCGATTAAAAATACCGCTAATGCTGGTTGGTTTTCGTCGGATAGAACAATAAGGCAATATGCTGAAGAAATCTGGAAAGTAGGCCTCTAATGACACTAGGATCAGACCGCATTCATGCACTGATCTCTGCGCAGGAAAATGATCCCTTTTCTGTTTTGGGGGTTCATCCTGAAAATAATGGCAATAAAACGAAGCGGTTTATTGCGCGTGCGCTATTTCCCGATGCTATTCATGTGGAAGCATACACTTTGGCAGGAAAAAGCGTTGGTGAGTTGACTAGAATTGATGATGCAGGCCTCTTTGAAGGCTCAGTTGCATTGAAGAAACGTCAACCCATTCGGTATGTGGCGAAATATGAAAATGGCGGCACATATGAAATAGCTGATGCCTACAGTTTTGGTCCAGTTCTTGGCCCGATGGATGATTATTATCTTTCAGAGGGCTCGCATTTGCGATTGTTTGATAAACTCGGCGCACATGTGATTGAACACGAAGGAGCTAAAGGTGTTCATTTTGCTGTGTGGGCCCCAAATGCTCAACGCGTATCTGTCGTTGGGGATTTTAATAAATGGGACAATCGCCGCAATCAAATGCGCAAACGAGTGGACACGGGTATATGGGAAATCTTCTTACCCGACATTGGTGATGGTGCAGCGTATAAATATGAGATCGTAGGGCCAGACGGAAATACGCTTCCGTTGAAAGCCGACCCTTTTGCCTATAAATCAGAATTAAGGCCCAATACTGCTTCTATTGTTAAAGGTCCGTCAGAACGCACATGGAATGATGATGAGCATCGTAAATATTGGGCAGATGCGGATGCGCGTAGATTGCCGATATCCATCTATGAAGTGCATCCAGGTTCATGGCGCAAAAATGGCTATGGCGGCTTTTTAAGCTGGGATGAAATGGCGGAGCAACTAATTCCATATGTTTTAGATATGGGATTTACGCACATCGAATTTTTGCCAATCAGTGAATTTCCATACGATCCAAGTTGGGGATATCAAACGACTGGCTTATATGCACCCACAGCACGCTTTGGAGACCCTGACGGGTTTGCGCGTTTTGTGGAAGGCGCACACAAAGCTGGTTTAAGTGTCTTGATTGATTGGGTGCCAGCGCATTTTCCAACGGATGCTCATGGTCTCTCTCGGTTTGATGGGACTGCCCTTTATGAGCATGAAGATCCACGCAAAGGATTTCACCCTGACTGGAATACCGCGATATTTAATTTTGGTCGCAAAGAGGTTGTGTCCTATCTGGTCAACAATGCTTTGTTTTGGGCTGAACATTTTCATGTTGATGGTCTTCGCGTTGATGCAGTGGCGTCGATGTTATATTTGGATTATTCGCGGGAACAGGGTGAGTGGATACCAAATGAATTTGGTGGTCGTGAAAACCTAGAGGCTGTCGATTTTCTAAAATTGATGAATAAGGAAGTTTACGGCCGTCATCCAGGTATTTTGACAATGGCTGAAGAATCTACCTCTTGGCCTAAAGTTTCTCATCCAGTGCATGAAGGCGGGCTTGGTTTTGGGTTCAAATGGAATATGGGGTTCATGAATGACACGTTGCGTTATCTCGCACGTGATCCAGTTCATCGCCAACATCACCACAATGAAATTACATTTGGATTGATGTATGCCTTTACTGAAAATTTTGTATTGCCTTTAAGCCATGACGAAGTTGTGCACGGCAAAGGATCCTTGCTGAATAAAATGGCGGGGGATGATTGGCAAAAATTTGCAACTCTTCGCGCTTATTTTGCCTTTATGTGGGGGTATCCAGGTAAGAAACTTTTATTCATGGGGCAAGAGTTTGCTCAACGAGATGAGTGGAGTGAAAAACGCTCTCTTGATTGGCATTTACTCGAATATGGGCCGCACCAAGGTGTACAAAGCTTGGTACGTGATCTGAACAATATCTATAAGTCTGAGCCTGCGCTGCATGCACGTGATTGTGAAGGAGAAGGCTTTGATTGGGTGCTTGTGGATGCTGCGGCAGATTCAGTTTTTGCGTGGCAAAGAAAAGCACCGGATGCGCCAACAATCCTAATAATTAGTCATTTTACACCCATAGTGCGCAATAGTTACAAAATTAAATTGCCTCATGCAGGTATTTGGAAAGAAATTTTGAATACAGATGCGCATACTTATGGAGGATCGGGGGTGGGGAATTTGGGTAAAATACAAACTGATCAAAATGGAATTGCCGATTTGAATATTCCGCCGCTAGGAACGCTGATCTTAAAACTGGAGTCGTAATGATTGTGGCCGCACCAGCTTTGAAGACAAAAGAAAGTTTCGATTTTTTAGAGTCGCAGATTAATACGCAGAAATCTGATAGTGGGATGAGTGGTCCCATTCGTGTGTTATCTGTGACTTCGGAACTGTATCCTTTGATCAAAACCGGCGGTTTGGCTGATGTCACTGGTGCGCTGCCGTTAGCACTAAAAGATCAGGGCGTGGAAGTGCGTTCATTCATTCCCGGATATCGTTCGGTGATGAGTAAATTGGAAAATCCACGTGTAGTGAAAACCTACAACAACTTATTTGGAAGCAAAGCTGCTATTTTGGCAGATGAAGTAGCTGGCCATAAAATTTATGTATTGGATTGTCCTGATTTCTTTGATCGATCAGGTGGGCCCTATCTTGATGAAAATGGTGCGGACTGGGAAGATAATTGGCAACGGTTTGGGGCATTGTCTAAAGCTGCTGCGGACGTTGCACTTGGAAAGTTGAAAGAGTGGGAGCCGCAAGTCATTCATGCGCATGACTGGCAGTCTGCGTTGTCGCTTGCATATGTGCGATACGCCAACTTTGGTAATATTCCTCGGATCATGACGATTCATAACCTTGCTTTTCAAGGCAGGTATGATGCTAAAATATTCAAAAAGCTTGGTCTCCCTAAAAAAGCTTGGGCTATGAATGGCGTCGAATATTATGGCGGCATTGGCTATATGAAAGCAGGGCTAAGTTCGGCTGATGTAATTACGACTGTTAGTCCGACTTATGCGCGTGAAATTCGGCGCCCTGAAAATGGCATGGGTCTGGATGGACTAATTAATCATCGTGAGAATGATCTATATGGTATTTTGAATGGGATCGATGATGATGTCTGGAACCCGCCTGAAGACCCTTATATTACGAAACAATATTCGGCACGTAATTATCAGATGAGGCGTCAGAACAGGTTTGATCTGGAAACAGAGTTTGGCCTGTTTCATGATGAAGACCCTCTGTTTGTTAT
Source organism: Hirschia baltica ATCC 49814 (assembly GCF_000023785.1). NCBI lineage: Bacteria > Pseudomonadati > Pseudomonadota > Alphaproteobacteria > Hyphomonadales > Hyphomonadaceae > Hirschia > Hirschia baltica. Next base: position 2,016,001 of record NC_012982.1, on the reverse strand, counting down.
TTGCTCCCGCATGACATGGCAAAAGGGCGTAGATATGCTCCTCGAGCTGTTGGATGAGCTGGTTCCGATGGGTGCAAAATTTGCGGTGCTCGGTCAGGGAGATAATGCAATTGAACGTGGTTTTCTTGCTGCATCGCAACGTCACCCAGGCAGGATTGGAGTCAAAGTTGGCTATGAAGAGCCAATTGCCCATCGCATGCAGGCTGGTGGTGATGCAATCTTAATTCCATCGCGTTTTGAGCCGTGTGGGCTGACGCAATTGTATGGGCTTCGTTATGGGTGTGTTCCAGTGGTTACGCGTGTTGGCGGGCTTGCAGACACGATTATTGACGCCAATGAAGCATCGGTATCTCTTGGGTGTGCGACTGGTGTGCAATTTTACCCGCCTGACCCATTTCATTTGAAACAAGCTGTCGTTCGGACGATAAAATTGTACAATGACAAAACTGCTTGGAAATCTATGCAGCGCGCCGGTATGAGGTCAGACTTTTCTTGGGGACGAAGTGCAGCGCGCTATGTAGATCTATATCGTCAAGTTATTGCAAATTACGATGCCAAGAAAACGTTTCGGCCACTTTCTCGAGCAATTCGAGCTGCTCTATAGAGATTTAGAGAAAATCAATGATCAACCCTGATCTAAAATTACACCTTGGATCGCGTTTACTTCCCAATGGGGTGCGTTTCTGCGTATGGTCTCCTGAAGCATCAAGTATGCATGTTTGCTTATTTGATGGTGATCATGAAACTGATCGCATTCTGATGACAAAGGATGAAGAGGGGTATTGGTCAGCATTCATCGAAAATGCTGACGAAGGAAGTTTATACGGCTATCGAGCTGATGGTGTCTGGGACCCAGAAAATGGTTTGTGGTTTGATCCAAACAAATTGCTTTTGGATCCTTATGCAACCCAAATCAATCAAGCTTTCGTATATCATGCGGATCTGGCGGCGCATCGTGATGCAAAAATTGATACAGCTGCATTGATGCCCAAAGCGGTTGTTTGCGTGCCTCCGCTTGAAGTTGAAAACGCTCATAAAAAGTTTCCTGATGGCGGTTTGATTTATGAGCTTCAGGTCAATAGTTTTTCAAAACTAAACCCCAAAATACCAAAGACTAAAAAAGGCACTCTTGCTGCCCTTACGCATCCATCTGTGATTAAGCATTTAAAACGGGTTGGTGTCGATGCTGTGGAGCTTATGCCAATCAATGCATGGATAGATGAACGTCATCTTGCACCTTTGAACCTGCACAATGGATGGGGGTATAATCCTGTTAGCTATTTTGCACTTGATCCCAAATTAGCGCCGGGTGGCTTAGAGGAATTAAAAGCTGCGGTGAAAGCGTTGCACGACGCGGATATTAGTGTGTTTCTAGATGTTGTTTTTAATCATAATGGAGAAAGCGACGTCTACGGACCAACACTGAGTTTTAGAGGCTTAGATGCCAAATCATATTTTAGAACACATGATGGTCAGCCTGGACATTTGATAAATGATACTGGATGCGGCAATTCCATTGATTGTAGCCATCCTGTTGTACGCCGTTTGATACTTGATTCCATGCGGTACTTCGTGAAATTCGCAGGTATAGACGGGTATCGGTTTGATTTAGGGCCAGCACTGGGCCGTGAAGATGCGAATGGGGGCCATTTCAACGCCAAAGCCAGTCTCATTCAGGAGATGTTGGCAGATGATGTGCTCAATGATTGCGTTCTAATTGCAGAGCCTTGGGATATCGGACCTGGTGGTTATCAGCTTGGTAATTTTCCGTCACGTTTCCTCGAATGGAATGATGCTTATCGTGACGATGTAAGACGTTTTTGGCGAGGTGACGCCGATGCACTTGGGAAATTTGCAACGCGGCTTTGTGGATCGTCTGATGTTTATCAAAATCTGGATGAGGATAAACCTTCAAAGACGCGTTCTGTGAATTTTGTCGCCGCTCATGATGGATTTACACTCGCTGACTTGGTGGCATTTGAAGACAAGCATAATTATGCAAATGGAGAGAATAATCGCGACGGCCACAATGATAATATTTCATGGAATAATGGCGTAGAAGGCGATACTGCCGATCAGTCTGTTTTGAATAAAAGGCGTGTTGATTTAAAAGCGATATTATCGACACTTTTCCTTTCCAAAGGTTGTATTATGCTGACAGCCGGTGACGAATTCGGACGCAGTCAATCAGGTAATAATAATGCTTACGCTCAGGATAATGAGATTACTTGGTTAGACTGGTCAAAGCGGGACAAGAAGCTTGAGCGTCATGTTTCAGAATTGTCTGAAGTTCGAAAAAAACTAGGTCTACATGATGATGTTCACTTTTGGGCGGAGCAAGATGTTGTCTGGCGGCGCTTTGATGGTGAAGAAATGACTGTTCTTGATTGGGAAAAGCCTGATATGGGGGCGTTTGTTATGGAATTGACCTCTAAAAATGCATTAATACTTTTCAACAGGACTGATCGTCATCAGACATTTATTCGTTGTGGAAGTACCCAAACCATAAGTCCGCGGACTGTGAACGTCGTTTTTTATTAAACGGCCCTTATTTTAACAGGCTGCACAGATGATATTATCAATACTAAATTCAATTTGAAACCAATTAGACTTCAATTACCGATAGAAATGTAAGTTATGAATATTGTGACCCCTTCAGAAATTGAACTTGGACATAAGAGCTCAGACAAAGCTCCTTGGTGGAAAGGGGCTGTTATTTATCACATTTATCCGCGCAGCTTCTACGACTCCAACGGTGATGGTATTGGAGATTTGAGAGGGTGTATTGAAAAATTGGACCATATTGCATCATTGGGTGTCGATGCCATCTGGTTATCACCGTTTTTTAAGTCTCCACAGGCTGACTATGGGTACGATATTTCTGACTATAAAGAGATTGATCCCACATTTGGAACCTTAGATGATTTTGATGACTTGGTTGAACAGGCTCATAGTCGTGGGCTGAAGATTATTATTGACCAAGTTTATGCTCATACTTCGGATCAACACGCTTGGTTTGAAGAGAGCCGCCAAAGCAGAAAGAATGTAAAATCTGACTGGTATGTATGGGCTGATCCAAAAATTGATGGAATGCCGCCCAATAATTGGCAATCTGTTTTTGGTGGACCAGCATGGGAATGGGATGCACGCCGCCAACAGTATTTCATGCACAATTTTCTAAAAGAACAACCGCAATTGAATGTGCATAATTTGGATGTGCAGAATGCCATTTTGGAAATTATGCGTTTCTGGATAGATCGCGGTGTTGATGGTTTTCGTATGGATGCCATAAACTTTGCTATGCATAACCGTGCGATGACAGATAACCCTCCTTCAAATTTGGAAAGGTCTCGTGTTACGCGTCCTTTTGATATGCAAAAGCGTATCCACAATCAGTCACAACCAGAAATCCCGCTTTTTATGGAACGTATTCGTAAAGAGCTTGATAAGCACGGCGAGATTTTTACTGTTGCCGAAATTGGAGGAGATGAAGCTTTATCGGAAATGCGCGATTACACGTATGGTGATAAACGTTTGAACTCTGCATATAGTTTTGATTTTCTTGATGGGCCTCCCGTTTCTGCGGACAAGGTTCGAGGAACTCTTGGAAATTGGATAGGTGAAGACGGCGAAGGTTGGCCGTCTTGGGCTTTTGAAAACCATGATGCACCACGTGCGGTTAGTCGGTGGGCAAAGCCAGAAAACCGTTGGTTCGCAGCGCGTAATTATATGATGTTGCTGCTTTCACTGCGTGGGAACGCGTTTATCTATCAAGGTGAGGAATTGGGATTACCTCAGGGTGAGGTTGCTTTTGAACATCTGAAAGATCCAGAAGCTATTGCGAATTGGCCAAGGACGTTGGGGAGAGATGGTGCGCGGGTGCCGATGCCGTGGAATAAAAATGCAGATCATGCGGGCTTCACAACAGGGACACCTTGGATACCAGTCGATCCAAAACAAGCTGAATTAGCTGTTGATACTCAAACTGATGATATTCCCTGCATGCTGCGCTTCACCAAATATGCGATGGGTGTAAGAAAGAGAACTTTGGCGCTTCGACTCGGCTCGATGACATTTATGGATACGCATAATTCCTCTGTATTGGCGTTTATGCGACGACATGACGAAGAGCACATTATGTGTGTCTACAATTTCAGCGATAAACATTCAAAATGGAATCACCATCTTGGAAAGGGTTGGAAGGTCATGTTTAGTCATGACGGTATGAGTGATGGCTGGGAAGTGCCTCATGATTTACCAGCTTACTCTGCGTATTGGGCAAAACTTACTAAATAACCCGATAAATAAGAAAGGCAGGTGATATTGATTGTCTGCCTTCTTTATGTACGTAATTTCAATATAAACTCAAACCATCGTTCAATCTTCTGGCAGTCGTCTATTAAATTATTGACTGTTATTGCCATCTATTGATGTCAGTAGGACGAGGGCGCAATTTTTCAATTAAGACGCGCGTGCATAAGGCGGAGCATTCTATGCTGGATATTTCTGTAGCATTTAAGACTAAGCTGACTGAATTAGTGAGCTTCATTTATCCTGAGCATGACTGCGATTCCCTTATCGAGCAGATTATCGAAGCGTATTGGGAAGACAGTGATTTAATACGCACTGATCAACGTCAGCCAAGCAATATCGGACTGTGGTCCGAAGATGATGCTGTGATTATCACCTATGGAAATTCGATAAAAGACGGGAAGCATAAGCCGTTAGATTTATTACAGGATTTTTTAAGGCGCTATTTAGGGGACACTATAACTAGCGTACACATTTTACCTTTTTTCCCATTTACATCAGACGATGGTTTTGCGGTAACTGACTATCGTTCAGTCAATAGTGAGCTTGGAGAGTGGGAAGATATAAAACGTATTGGAAAGCGTTTTAAACTGATGTCAGACTTAGTGTTGAACCACGTATCTAGCCAAAGCAAGTGGTTTAACGACTATCGGCAAGGTCATGAGCCTTATGACAAATTTTTCTTTGAGGCGCGTCCTGATGATGATTTGAGTGAGGTTGTCCGTCCGCGTACCAATGAATTGTTGCGGGAAGTGCAAACTCCTTCAGGTAGTAAGCACGTTTGGTGCACATTTAGCCACGATCAAGTTGATGTTGATTTTACCAATCCTGAAGTTCTGCTGGAATTTTTGCGGATAATGCGCCTGCATGTCGATAATGGTGTTAGAATAATCAGGCTGGATGCTGTTGCATTTATCTGGAAAGAAATTGGCACGAATTGCATTCATCTTCCTCAAACTCATGCAATCGTTCAGCTCATGCGTTTGTTGTTGGATTTTGCCAAAGAAGACGTGATCCTTCTGACAGAAACGAATGTGCCAAACACAGAAAACCTATCCTATTTTGGAAATAGGAATGAAGCGCATGCAGTTTACAATTTTTCTCTACCGCCATTGATTTTGCAGGCTTTGCTGAGTGGGTCTTCACGTCATTTAAACCAATGGCAAATGGCGATGCCACCTGCGCAAATGGGGTGTGCTTATCTAAATTTCTCAGCATCTCATGATGGTATAGGAATGAGACCGGCTGAAGGCTTGCTAAATGAAGAAGAAATCAATGATGTTATTGAAACAGTAAAATCATTTGGTGGCTTGGTTTCCATGCGCTCGACGCCAGATGGTGGTCAGAAACCTTATGAGTTGAACGTCACGTTTTTCGATGCATTGAAGGGGACGCTCAAAGGTGAGGATGATCTTCAGCTTCAACGTTTCTTGTGCAGTCAGTCTATTGTTATGGCACTGGAAGGAATTCCAGCTTTCTACATCCATTCATTGATTGGAACGCACAATCACATGGCTGGTGTTGAAAAGACGGGTATAAATCGCGCAATTAATAGACGGCGCTGGAATTATCCTGATTTGCGAGCTTATCTTGACGATGAAAATAGCTCTCATGCACGTGTATTATCAGAAATGACAGCCCGTATTCAGATCCGCCGTAAACAAGAGGCATTTCATCCAAACGCTACTCAATTTACCATGCAGCTTGGGGATGATATTTTTGGTTTCTGGCGTCAAAGCTATGACCGTTCGCAATCAATATTCGCATTGCATAATGTAACAGATAGAGAGCTGACCATTCCAGCTGTATCGATCAATCTGATTGGTGGACATGACTGGTTTGATTTACTATCTGGAGAAAAAGTGAACGAGCACACATCTGAAATCACTTTTGCGCCATATCAGTGTCGGTGGATAACCAATCGTTCAAAATAGGAAAAAGCCCCGCATATTATAGCGGGGCGGACTCTGCGTGGCTTAGCTTAGGGTTGGTAGTCTTCATTATCTTGCATAATTGATTCTGACATCACACGCATGAGGTCTTGGTCTGCTGCGTGCACCCTGCTCCAATTGGGAATGAAAGGTGTTTCCATTGGGTTTTCAAGGAATATTTCACCAGCTTCCATGATGTTAGAAGCAAATAACTCAACTGATTTTTCAGCAGCGTGACGGTCTACGTGAAGACCATTCATAATCGCATCATTGTAATAATTCTCGATCAGGTCCAGAGCGAGACGGTAGTAGGTTGCTTTCAGGCTGCGGAATGTTTCCATAGTGAAAACTGTGCCATCGGCCGCTAGCTTGCGATACAGAGCTTTGCATATATCAATCGACATTCGAGAAAGGCCGGTTGACGCATCTTCTTCAGACAGCGGTTGATGCTTGTGATCATAAGCATCAGATATTTCCACCTGACAAGTGGTTTTGGGAGCTAGATTTCGCCAAGCCTCAGATAAAACACCAATCTCCAGTCCCCAATCGGACGGGATACGCATGTCGGAAAGAATTGACGTGCGCATGGCAAACTCACCAGCGAGAGGATATCTAAACGCAGATAAGTAGTCCAGATAATCACGTTCCCCAATAACTTTTGAGAGAGCGATAAGTATGGGAGTTACGAGAAGACGGCTGACGCGCCCGTTGAACTTACCATCGGCAATTCTTGGGTAGAAACCTTTTGAAAGCAGGTAAGGGAAGCTAGGGTTTGCAACTGGGTATAGCAGCTTAACCAGCATCTCCTTAGTGTATGTGACGATATCACAATCATGAAGGGCAACAATGTCGCTATCTCCACGTGAAAGAGTGTGTCCAATACAAAACCAGACATTACGTCCTTTTCCTGGTTCAATTGGTGAAAGTCCCATTTCAGCTAATCGTAAATCAACGTCCTTTAAACGAGGACCGTCATTCCATAAAACGACATGCTCTTGAGGTAATCGCGAGAAGAATTCTTTTGCATGGCGATATTCGGCTTCATTTGCCCGATCAAGACCAATTACGATCCTGTTGATAAATTTTGCAGAACTCAACTCATCAATGATTTTGCCGAGTGCTTCACCTTGTAATTCTGAATATAAAGATGGCAGAATAAGTGTGATTTTACGCGTTTCAGCAAACTGTTCTAATTCGCGTTCCATTGTCTCAGGATTCACGCGGCGTAGATCATGGAGCGTTGCGACGTGTCCGTTTTGATGAAAATCAGCCAATGTCTTTCTCGCTTTCGGTCTTTGGGGTGTTTTTTATTTGGGGGTTAGAGCCTGAATGTTTGGAGATGAAGTCAAGCACGGCATCATTCCAACCAGCTGGCCCAGTTTTAGTCGTACGTATAATTTTGCCATTAGATTCTTCAGGTAGCTCGGGAATGCCAACTGAATGCTCATTAGAGATAATAACACCATAGTCTGTAGCTAGCAGCATTTCGACGTCGTTTGGAGCATCTCCTAAAGACAGAGAAATAATCTGTTTGTCAGGTTTTGTGTATCGAAGGCAGATTTCTTCTATGCGCTGGCCTTTTGTTGCACCAAAGGACAAAGTCATGAAGCGGCCACCATGGCGGTAACTTACACCGTTTTGAGATAAATATTCGGAGAATGCTTCTTTCATTTCGTCTGTCCCAGTCCATAGGCCAGGTTCAGAAAATTGGCGTTTAGCAGCGTTGAAGGCACTCTCACGGGGCAGGCCTGTAATTTCCACTAGTTCTTCAATGGACCAGTCATTAAAGCCTTTATAGAATTGGCGAAGTTTTTCCGGGGCATTGGCTATGATTTGTGTAAGCCGTGTATAATCGGATGCATCTTGCGTTTCAAAACTGGTTTGCCCTGGGGCAAGTAGACCGGCACCATTTTCAACAATGGCAGGACAATCACTGAAACCAATTTCTTCACGTAGTGAATTGATCTCAACGGATGTTTTTGAACTGGCAAGAATTAGAGGTATTTGAAGCTCTTTAAGTGCAATCAAAGCAGGCTTAGCTGAAACATAGCTATAGTTTGAATGATCGAGTAAAGTACCGTCCAAATCAGTAAAAACGATAAGGTTGGGCATTCTACCTTTCCTCGAATTTGATGACGGTTCTGTTTTTGTCTACAAACAATTGAGCACCTGACATTTTTTTTCCGTCTAGCATACGGCGAGTGATCCTTTCATAATAAAGGATAAAGCTTCTAACCCAGTCGCGTATTTCCTCCGGAAGCTCTCCTTTATGAAGTCCTCGTGTGGTTTCTTCTTGTTCTATTCGCCAATTTAAAACAGTTTCGAAACTTGGGGCGTTCAAATGAAAAAAATGTGGTGAACGATTCCATAATTTTGCGTACGGGCCACTTAATTGGTCTTCTTGGTATTTGCGCCAATTTAATGCTGATTCGGTGTTTTCAATTTCATTCATAGGAGATTCAGTGACGCTGTCTGGTTCAGCATTTGCACCAACTAGCCAGCCTTCAACAATTATGGCTTTGGCTTTTCCATTGAAAATATGGTCATTCTTCTCTGATTTGCGATCATCTGTAATTTTGTCAAATGATGGAATTTTCGTTATAGATGCAGAATCTGTTGACTGTAATTCGTCAATTTTTTTGTTCAATAATACAAGATCATGCGTACCCGGAGGGCCGCGAGTCTCAAAAAGGGGGGATGTGTCCTTTGCTAAGGCTTGGCGTTCAGCTTTTGTGAGATAGAAGTCGTCAATTCCCAGAATGGCTATTTGGTTATCAAAAGCATTTGCGATTGCATTCATCGCTGTTGATTTACCAATTCCCTGTGCGCCGGATACAAATATGAGCGGAGCGTCATCCGAGGATAAAATTACTTTGCTAGCCCAGTCTTTGAAGTATTGATCAATGCTGGACATTATTGGCTCCTATTCCCTTGAATGTTTTTTGATTACATTAGGGTGTTTTACAAAAAAAAATACAAGTAGATTTGGTGAACATCACTTTTAATGCCTAATTATAGAGCTAGAACTTCCCTTGATTTTTAATCCTTGTTTGGTTTTTGAGCTTGAAAAATAAATCCACCACAAATTCCAAAAATAAGTGCCAAAGATAAAAATACTGGCCAGATTTTCTGAAAAACAAACGGCGTAGAAGGGGTTTGGCGTCCGATAAGTAATTTGTATGGTTTTGTTGTCTCATCAATATTAATGGAAGAAACTCGCGCATACGATGGACCAATTGTAATACCTGTCTCAGATCCATTAAATTGATGCCAACCATTGTAAGGTTGGGCGTGTTCAGGCCAAGCCTTTAAATTACCAGTGATTCGGTTGCGTTCGGAATCGGCTAAAAAATACAATTTTTCAGCAGGGTAGCGTTGCATTTGCACTTGCGAATCTATCCATTCGATAAGGTCTTGTAAGTCAGCGTCAGTTTTTTCTAATGCAGCATTCAAAAGCACTGCATCCGTTTCAATCTCCTGTTTAGCAGAGATTTGACTACTTTGCAGGGCAACAAAATGGGCAGATGCATAACTGAGCAGGAATGCAAAACAGATAAGAAAACTTGTCGTTAAATGAGGCTTTAGGTGCTCAAGTGTGAACCTAATCTTAGACATAGCTTTCCCATCCTCTATGTGGCGAAGTGCTTGTACGCCTGCAATGAGGATTCTCAAAGCGTTCAATGCATGAGGCGGGATTTCAGCATTAACTTTTTCGCCATTGGTGAATATCCGCTAATTTGGTTCTGACATATTCGCCGGGTGCTGGAGGTGCACCTGGAATAGTTTGGGGAGGAGCTGTTTTCTCGCCTGAGTGTTGGGATAACCATTCGGCCAAAGCGGGCCACCAGCTGCGTTTTTGGTACTTTGCTGATGCCTTCCATTCCGCACCCGTTTTTAAAGTAGGCGTTCCGCCGCTCCAGTGGCCATATTTATTATTGATAGGAGGGTTCACGACGCCTGCAATATGCCCTGATTCTGCGAGGATGAATTTTGTCGGTCCTCCAAATAGGTGCCTGCCTTTGTAGACTGATTCATAAGGCGCAATGTGATCGCCTGCGGCAGCGTGAATAAAGACTGGGCAGGTAACATCTGAAAGTGAAACTTTCTCGTCAAAAATCGTAAATTCACCTTTAGGGAGTTGATTCTCTAGATAAAAATTTTGCAAGTAAGTAAGGTGAAGAGGACCGGGAATATTGGTTTGGTCACCATTCCAAAATAATAAATCGAATGGCTTTACGTCATTTCCCAGAAGATAGTTGTTTTCAACGCACTGCCAGATAAGCCTTTGAGGCCGTAATGTGTTGAACCCATCCGACATAAGTTCACCGGGCATTAGGCCTTTATTTTTGACTATTGCGGCGGCAGTGTCGGAAAATGTTTTTTCGCTAACCACGACATTCATCATGCCAGCTTGAGAAAAGTCAGTTTGAGCTGACATAAATGTTAAGCTGTTGATACGCTGGTCTTTTTTCTTAAATAGATATGCAGATAGCGTTGAAAGCATTGTGCCACCAATGCAATATCCGGCGATATTAATGGCAGTTTTGTGCGCTTCATAAACATATTCGATTGCAGCTAATCCGCCTAGTCCTGCATAATCGTCCCAATTGAGGTCGCGGGTGACGTTATCGCCATTGCGCCAAGAAATGACATACACCGTAAATCCTTGGTCGCGTAACCATGCAATAAGTGAATTTTTTGCTTGTAAATCAAGAACATAATATTTGTTGATCCAAGGTGGAAAAATCAAAAGGGGCCGTTCATAAACCTCACCTTGAGATGCATCGAAACGAATGAGTTCGATCAGCTCGTTTTTAAAGACTATCTGGCCTTTGGTGGTGGCGACATGCTTGCCAATTTCAAATGCATTCATATCACTTTGGCTGATGTTTAAGTGTTTGTAATCACTGTCATAATCTTGAATTAAATTCTCAAGCCCTTTTTCGAGTGAACGGCCTTTTGTTTCAACAAATTTTTGAATGGCGACCGGGTTTGTGAAAAAATTATTTGCCGGTGAAAGAGAGGTCATCAATTGATGCAAATAGTATTGAATTTCTTGTCTTTCGGAATCAGATAGATTTTCAGCCTGAGTAATTAGATCTCTCAACCATTCTGTACAGACAAGATAGGACTGACTGAGAAAGTCAAACAAGGGATATTTTTGCCAAAGATCATCTGAAAACATAGAGTTTTCAATACGTTGTACTTCAGAATGATTGTTTTCCTGAAGGGCATTTGTGTCTTGGTCTAGAGTGATTTTTGCTGCATTTGCAAGGCGTTGTGCTAAATCTTGTTGGGCTTGAATGAGTTTTTTAGAATTTGTGCCAAAACTGCGCTGTAATGTGTCCAGAGCCATAAACATGTGCACAGTTTGTGTGGATGTAGTGTCGTCATAATGTATAATTTCAGCTAAGAGTCTGTGAAACTCTGTCGAAAGACTGACTAAGCGTTCTTTTAAATCTTCATTTTCATCAGATTGATGAAATTCTGGATTTTGAGGTTTATCATATTCCATCGTCACGCTAATCAGACTTTCGGTAAGTGTTTCTTTTCACTCATTCAGCTTCGCAGGAATGACTCGAGGGTTTGTTAAACATATGTTGAAATTTTGTCGAATTGCGATCGCATTGGCAATCCCTGTTTTTGTCGCGGGGTGTGCTTCAGGTGTTAAAGAGCGTCTGGAAGCAGCTGAGGAAAATGCACCAACTTGGTATGAGCAACAAAAACAAGAAACCATAGACCGAGGTTATCCTGAGTTTTCCAGTATTCCAACTGAATCTCAGCGCGGGCCTATTCCACAGCATATACTTGATGGTGAAGCGCAACTTGACGCTGAGTTAGAAGCCCTAGAATCTGACCCAAAAGCGAAGACTGCTTTGGAAGATGGATTAGAAGATCCTAGCGTTTGGGCACAACGAATGCGGGACGAAGTTGAAAAAGGTATCTTAGAAAACTAATTTCGCGCAAAAAAAAGATATTTTACGTGCAAAGCGCAGGATGACCGTTTAAGACCTTTTATCCTAAGCCTCTGTAATTGTGCGAGGCTCTTTGAAAGTATAATACTGGTGTCCTAATGAAGTTGGAATTTCACAAGATCAGACGTCTTCCTCCCTACGTGTTCGAGCAGGTAAACCGCAAAGCGGCCGAGCTACGAGCGGCGGGCGCGGACATTATTGATCTTGGTATGGGAAATCCAGATTTACCGACACCCAAGCACATTATCGATAAATTATGTGAAACTGCATACAAGCCAAAAGCGAATCGGTATTCCGCCTCTAGAGGGATTCCCGGATTACGGCGCGCTGCTGCAGCCTATTATGATCGCCGTTTCGGCGTGGAATTGGACCCGAATAAGCATATTGTTGCGACATTAGGATCTAAAGAGGGCTTTGCGAATCTAGCGCAGGCTATTTCTGCGCCGGGTGATGTGATTATTGCGCCAAACCCATCATACCCTCTGCATACATTTGGGTTTTTGATAGCTGGTGCTTCCATGCGTCATATCAAAGCTAATTCACCGGAAGAATATTTAGCTGGAATGGATAAGGCGATTCGCCATTCCGTGCCTAAACCGACCGCTATGGTATTGTGTTACCCTGCAAACCCGACAGCGCAGGTTGCGGATTTGGATTTCTATAAAGAAGCGGTGCGGATTGCGAAGCAGCATGAAATCTGGATTTTGTCGGATCTGGCATACACAGAGATATATTTTGACGATCCACCACCATCAGTCCTTCAAGTAGAAGGTGCTATGGACATAGCAATTGAGACAACATCATTGTCTAAAACCTATGCAATGGCTGGTTGGAGAATGGGGTTTGCTGCAGGTAATGAGCGTCTTGTTGCAGCTCTCGCGCGCGTAAAATCTTATCTTGATTATGGTGCTTTTACGCCCGTTCAAGTTGCCGCTGCTGCTGCTTTGAATGGGCCGCAAGAATGTGTTGTGGAAATGCGTGAGATATATCGTTCCCGCCGTGATGTGCTGATCGAGAGTTTCACAAGAGCTGGTTGGGAGGTTCCATCACCACGCGCATCTATGTTCGCTTGGGCTCCTATTCCAGAAGAATTTCGTCATCTAGGTTCATTGGAGTTTTCACTTCGCTTAATTGAGCAAGCGCATGTTGCTGTCGCACCGGGCGCAGGGTTTGGCGAGTATGGTGATGGTCATGTTCGTATTGCACTTGTTGAAAACGAACAACGGATAAGACAGGCTGCTAGAAATATACGTCGCTTCATTGAAGCTGGCCCAAATAATTCAGAACCAGTCATAAGTGCTGGAGAGTAGAAAATGACAGAACAAAATAAACTTCGCATAGGAATAGCTGGGCTGGGTAATGTCGGTGTTGGGCTTGTAAAACTCGTCAATGATCAGGAATCACTTCGTCTGCCGGGTGAAATGGTAATTTCTGCTGTATCAGCGAGAAGTAAGACACGCGATCGCGGTATCGACCTTTCAGGTATCCGCTGGGAAGATGATCCAGTGAAACTGGCAATATCAGATGATATAGATGTTTATGTTGAATTGATTGGTGGATCTGATGGGCCGGCGCGGCTTTCTATTGAGGCTGCTCTAAAGGCAGGAAAGCATGTTGTTACGGCGAACAAAGCAGTCGTTGCAGAGCATGGTGAAGAGTTGGCTAGGTTAGCTGAAGAAAACAATGTGCATCTTCTTTTTGATGCAGCTGTTGCTGGCGGTGTTCCTATTGTTCGCGTTATTCGCGATAGCTTATCCAGCGTAAATATCTCGCGCGTGTCGGGTATTTTGAATGGAACATGTAATTACATTTTATCTGAAATGTTGACGACCGGGCAGGAATACTCACCTGTTCTAGCAGAAGCCCAGAAGCTTGGTTATGCCGAATCAGATCCATATCTGGATGTCTCTGGTATGGATGCAGCTCATAAAGCACTTATCCTGTCGGTATTGGCATTTGGTGCGAAACCAGATTTCTCAAAAGTGTTGGTTTCTGGTGTGGACCAGATTGACGGGGTTGATATCCTTTTATCGCAAAAAATGGGATATCGTATCAGGCTGGTCGCTGAGGCTGTCAAAAACGATTCAGGTGTGCGCTGTAATGTTGCTCCAGTTCTGTACAAAGCTGAGCACCCTCTTGCGCAAATCACAGGCCCAACGAATGCCGTTATGGTAGAAGGTGAGCCTTTGGGAAGCGTGACTATGGCTGGTCCGGGTGCGGGTGAAGGTCCAACTGCTTCAGCTGTGATGGGAGACATTGCGCGTGTGCTGCAAGGCCCCGCAACGCCCCCATTTGGTACACCTGTTGCCAAATTGAATGAGAGAATGGTGCGTGCTGTCGGTGATGGTCCCGAGACCACATGGTTTATTCGTACCCGTTTATCTGATAAATCTGGTGCATTGGCGTCTTTGTCTAAAGCTTTAGCAGTTTGTGATGTTTCGATTGATCAGATGCATCAAGATTCAAGTGCAGGGCAATTGGGTGCACCGATAGCTATAATGACTCATCCATGTACAAGAAAAGCGGCAGAATCTGCAGCTGCCATGGTTGAAGAATTGGATACATGTGTTGATAAACCGCGTGTGTTACGCGTTGAGGCATGAGTTTCGCATAGAGAGCCGTAATTAAGATACTAAATAAAGAATGGGACAATAATGACTTCTAATGCTTTGAATCCAACATATGCAGATGCGATGGTGCGCGTAACAGAACGTGCAGCTGTTGCGTCAGAGACAATGGTCGGTCGCGGCGATGAAAAAGCAGCTGATCAAGCTGCGGTGGATGCGATGCGTACAGCTTTGAACGAAGTTGTTATGCAGGGCCGCATTGTTATTGGTGAAGGTGAGCGCGACGAAGCTCCAATGCTTTACATTGGTGAAGAAGTTGGAACGGGTAAAGGCGCTGAAATTGATATTGCGCTTGACCCATTGGAAGGCACAACACTAACAGCGAAAGCAATGCCGAATGCATTGGCAGTTCTTGCTATCGCGCCACGCGGCGGTTTGCTGCACGCGCCAGACGTCTACATGGATAAAATTGCGGTTGGTCCCGGTTATCCTGAAGGTGTTATCGATTTAGATAAATCAACAATTGAAAACGCTAAATCTGTTGCCGCTGCTAAAGGTGTTTCAGTTGATCAGTTAAACGTATGTGTTCTGGACCGGACGCGTCACGCAAAAATAATTGAAGACCTGCGTTCATTGGGTATCCGCATCTCTTTGATTTCTGATGGGGATGTGGCTGGTATTATCAACACAACCAACCCTGACACTGGCATTGACATGTATATCGGTTCTGGTGGGGCGCCTGAAGGTGTTCTTGCAGCGGCTGCGCTAAAATGTGTGGGTGGGCAGATGCAAGGTCGTCTTACATTCCGCAATGATGATGAGCGCGGACGTGCGTCACGTATCGGTATTACAGATTTTGACAAAAAATACGATCTTCACGAGCTTTGTTCAAAAGATGCAGTCTTTGCCGCAACTGGTGTAACAGATGGTGGCCTGCTTTCTGGTGTGAAACGTCGCAATGGGAAAGTTTATACCGACTCAGTCGTGATGTCTTCTTTTGATGGTGTTGTGCGTACTGTGAAGTCTACATACCCAGGCTAAACGTGGCCGGTTGAAAATTATTCGTTTGAATAGAATTAAAAAGAGGCGGTTTCTCATAGGGAAATCGCCTCTTTTGCATCTGATGAGATGACAAGTGTGTGTGAAGGGGTAGAACAGGTCTTGATCAAGCATTTTGCTTTTAAAAGCTTAGATGCGTTTTACAGATTGGTTGTTTAGATGTCTCGTTCCCCATTCCTTGATCCGTCGCAAGACCTTGATGTCGAAGATACTGGGCCAGCTTTTTTGGGTGTTGAGCATTCTTTGACAGGGCGACGATGGAGAGTTCGGCCTGTTGATGATGAAAAAGCCACTGAAATTTCGCGCAGACTCTCTAAGCCAGACCTGATTGGGAAGCTACTGGCTGGTCGAGGGGTGACTTTGGATGAGGCTGATACTTATTTTTCTCCAACTCTGAAGGCCCTTTTTCCTGATCCTTCTAGCTTTGCTGACATGGACGCTGCTTGCGAAGTGATATTAGAGGCATTGGTGAGTGGCCGAAAATGTGCGGTGCTTGCAGATTATGATGTTGATGGTGGTACGTCGGCGGCAATTTTGACGAAGTATTTCAAAGCTTGGGACCGAGAGCTGATTTTATATGTTCCAGACCGCCTAACGGAGGGCTATGGCCCTTCTGTGGAAGCGTTTGAATCGCTAAAGGAACAAGGCGCAGAGCTTGTTATGACTGTGGATTGTGGAGCTGCTGCTGTAGAAGCACTAGAGGCAGCGCATAGTCTGGGTTTGGATGTTGTGGTGCTTGATCACCATTTGATGCAAAGTGAGCCTCCCCCTGCGGCAGCTGTTGTTAATCCCAACCGACCTGATTGTAAGTCAGGTTGCGGGCATATGGCGGCGGCGGGAGTTGTGTTCGTCCTTACAGCGGGATTGAATAGGTTGGCGAGGCAAAAGTCAGTGGCTCCAGCTGGTGGTTTGCCTGATCCAATGAAGTGGCTGGACCTTTGCGCATTAGGTACATTGTGTGACATGGCACCGCTTAAGGGCGTTAACAGAGCATTTGTAAATGCGGGCTTGAAGGTTTTGCAACGCATGGACAATGTTGGATTGGCAGCTTTGTCTCAAGTATCGGGCGTTGAGGCCCCTAAATCCGTTTATCACGCGACTTTTCTACTTGGTCCTAGGCTAAATGCAGGCGGGCGAATCGGTGATCCTTGGATTGCGGCCAAATTGCTTGCGACTGAAGACAGAAAAGAAGCGCTTGCATTAGCTGAACGACTTCAGGCTCTAAACGAAGCTAGAAAAGAAATTGAAGCTGAGATTTTAGATGAAGCAACACGAATCGCCGAATCACGTCTAGTCGAAAAACCTGATGCAGGTGCCATAGTTGTGGGCGGCGAGGGATGGCACCCAGGCGTTATCGGAATTGTGGCGGGACGTTTAAAAGAAAAATTTCATAGGCCAACAATCGTTATTGGGTGGGGAGAAGAGCTTGGCCCTGTTGCAAAAGGGTCTGGTCGTTCTGTGGCTGGTGTAAATTTAGGGAATTTGATTGCTAAGGCGTCTAAAGAGGGAATCATTCTTTCAGGAGGTGGTCATGCTATGGCGGCGGGATTGTCACTTGAACCTTCCCAACTGGAAGCTTTTCGAGATTATATGGAAGAGAGCACAGCTGAAGCTAAAAAGGAATTAGAGCAGGCGCGTGTTCTGGAGCTTGATGGATTATTGTCTCCTGCGTCAGCGGATGGAGAATTATTGCTCTCAGTGGATGGGGCTGGACCATATGGTGCAGGTTCTCCAGAGCCGATATTTGCTATGGCGAATGTGCGGTCACACAATGTGCGACGTGTTGGAGTGGACCACTTAAGCTTTGAAATATTAGGAGAAGACGGTGGAAAACTTAGAGCAATAGCGTTTCGAGCTGCAGATGCTGATCTTGGCCAAGCGATTCTTTCGGGGCAAATGATGCATTTGGCCGGTAAGTTGAAGCCTGATGAGTGGAGAGGAGCCGGAAAAGTTCAGTTTGAGGTGTCAGATGGTTTTTTTTCTAAATAATTGAAAAAAGAACTTGCATCTAAAAAGGCACATTTGTATACAGCGCTCTCACACCGATGCGGTCCCTTCGTCTATCGGTTAGGACGCTAGGTTTTCAACCTAGAAAGAGGGGTTCGATTCCCCTAGGGACTGCCAGGTGTTTGAAAACTTAATTCCCGATCTGGGATTTTTCTCATTCATAAAGCTGATTTTTTGTGCGTCGTGCGACTTTGTGTGCATGACTATTGTTGAAAAAATATGTTTTCTCGGCTTTTTCAGACTGGTGAATTGCTTGGTAGGGTTAAACACGGAAATGTTTAGCCTTTGACATATTAAAAAAACAACTTATTTGATTAAGATCAGACTGATGGGCTGTCGGTCTTGTAGGGGCCTATCCTTGCGTTAGTATAGGGATAGGAATTGGTTTAAAGGCGGCAGGGACTTAAGTAAGAGAAAATATGGAGCAGGGGTCAAACGAAGCTACCAATAATGAAGTACCGAAAGTCTCAATTTCAGGGCGCGTAAAGTGGTTTGATTCTGTCAAAGGCTTTGGGTTCATTATTCCTGATGATGGATTAGATGGTCAGGAAGCTTTGCTACACATTTCGATTTTGCGTGAATTTGGTGTCGAACAAGTTGTTGAAGGCATGCTGATTTCCTGCGATGTTGTGAAACGTGAACGCGGATATCAAGTAACAGAAGTTAAATCATTAGAGGGCGGCGAAGTTGTCGTCGCACCGGTCAATGCAGAACGTGAAGCTGTTCTTATCAAATGGTTCAACCGTACAAAAGGGTATGGTTTTGTTCATCGCGTCGGCGAAGTAGAAGATATATTTCTTCACATGGTGACTCTGCGCAAAGCAGGGCTTGAAGAAGCAGAACCTGGTCAAAAAGTTTGGGTGACGATTGGTAAAGGCCCTAAAGGTAGTTACGTCGTTGATGCTAGTCTCGAGCCGTAGTTTTCGATTTGTTTTTAAATCACTATTTGCTGTTTAAGCAGGCTTGGGCTTGTCGTCTAAGGTTTTTTCGGTAATTGGTAGCAAAGGAAGCCAAACTGTTCTGGTTGTCTAGTAAATTGCTTTGTGAGGCCTAAATTGAAGAATCTGTTTTCTGCAATCGCTGTTTTCTCTGTTGTGTGTATGGCGATTCCACATGTGAGTGCTCAAGATAGTGGTGTTAAATTTGAAACTGGAACATTGGTTGTTGATACAGGTGAAGCTGAACACCTAATCAATATTGAAATTGCAGACAGTCCGGAAGAAACATCTCAAGGCCTCATGTTTCGTGAAAATTTAGCCGAAGACGCAGGCATGTTGTTTGATTTTGGCGAGCCGCGTGAACCAAATATGTGGATGAAAAACACCCTCATCCCATTAGATATGCTTTTTCTGGATGATAATGGTGTCGTGGTTGCTATCGCACGTAATGCACGTCCTCACTCTGAGCGCCGTATTTCTCCAGGAATGGCTGTAAAAGGTGTGTTGGAGTTGGCTGGTGGTGCAACAGGCACTTTGGATATTTCACCGGGCGATGTGGTGCATCACGCTATATTCAACAATGTGGAAGCGGCCGAATAGGGCGTTTATCGACAGAAATATCGTTTAATGATGAGCTTAGACAAAGTTTTTTCGCTTTTAAGCAAAAAAACTTGAATTAGGGTCTTTTGTTCTGCGAAAATTTAGATACAAAGCGTCCTCTGAGCAACGCAGTTGATTTTCGAATTAGCTAAAATGTTCAGATTAAACTGCTTAGGCAGATTATTTAAAATAGTCGGGACGTAGCGCAGTCTGGTAGCGCATCTGGTTTGGGACCAGAGGGTCGGGAGTTCGAATCTCTCCGTCCCGACCATTTTAAATTAAAATCATCCTCACAAAATATCCAATGGCTGATATACAGAGAAGATGAGAGATTTTTCAAAAACCGATATTCTTTTTTGTGCACATGGCGATAGGCGTGGTGCGCAACGCAACTCAAATTTGAAAGAGTTGGCGGCTAAAGTCACACAGCAACTCAATCCTCATTCTTGTGATATAGCATTGTTATCTGAAGAAGGTGATTTGGAGCGCAAACTAGATGCAGCTTCGGGGAGCCGCTTCATTATTATTCCGATGATTTTTTCTGACGGTTACTTTTTCACTAAAATCACAAATGCGGTTAATGAGCCTGTCGCGAATCATTCCTATAAGTCGATTAATGTGATGCCCCCTCTTTGCGATTGGCCGGAGTTGGCCCAAGCAATCAATATTAGTTTTCCTTTAGGGCCGATTCTTTTAGTCGCGCACGGATCAAAAAAATCTTCTGCTTCACGTCTTGCCAATGAGCGCTTGGCTGACCGGTTGAAACAAAAATATGGCCGATCGGTTGAATGCGCTTATCTTGAAGAGGAACCATTTGCTGAAGAATCGATTCAAACTTTTTCTGAAGCAATAAATGTGGTGGGCTTATTTATGGGCGAGGGGTTGCATGGAGATGAAGATTGGCAAGCTGTATTGCATAAGGCCAAAGAAACGCCCATTCGCGCCTCTACTATCGGTTCAATGGCAGAGTTATGTCCGTTAGTCGTAAGTAAAATTCAGTGTGCTATCGATGATGAGTAGGTAATTCTCGATAAGGATATTGAATTTTAACCCGTTTACGGGCATTCACTAGGAATAGTTTCAATTCAGTGAGGAGCGTGCGTAAGTCCATGCTGGCCAAAATATACAAGCCATCTAAAAATGCCATGCAGTCTGGTAAAGCAAAATCTGATACTTGGGTATTGGAAATGGATGTAGCAGCATCACGTAGCATTGATCCGCTAATGGGATGGACGAGCACAGACAGCACTGAAACTCAGTTGCGGATGAAGTTTGATAGTTCTGAAGAAGCGATCTCTTATGCGAAACGTGAAGGCCTTGAGTTCACTGTCGTGACACCCAGAGCGCCAAAACGAATCATTAAAACTTACGCAGAAAACTTTTCGGCAGACCGTAAAAACCCTTGGACACACTAGTGGGCTGGTTGAGACGAAAAGTTTGTTTGAATTAATCTGGTTTTAATTGCCATTTGACAGGTGCATTTTATAATCTGTTTTGGTATGAGACGTCTTGAATAATGGTTCCTTAGCTCAGCTGGATAGAGCGCCCGCCTTCTAAGCGGATGGTCGCAGGTTCGAATCCTGCAGGGACCACCATTCTTTCTCTTTGAAATATAAAGACAATTTTGGAGTTTGAATCCAAAATTTTAGTTCCTTCTGACATTCAATCAGAAGAGCATTCTAGCAATTTCAGTTTTATACCAGTCTTGATTGTAATCTTGTTCTCGCGCACGTTTGGACTTGTCCCAATCTAGAGTGCGATAAAGATGCGCAATTATGGAACTTCAAAAATATTGAGCGCTGTGAGCGGCGTGTGTCTCGTCATTTTGTCGGGTTGTGTAGCCGTTCCTACCGATAATTCTGCGATCGCTCAGTTTGAAGGTATATATCAGGAAGAGTGGGACTTAAGAGGCAAGAGTTATCTTGAGTCAGCTGATATAGATAGTTCGCAAAGATTTGATGACGTTTCTTCAGTGCGAATGGACGCGACGAGAAAATATCTTGAAGGTGTGCAGGTAAAACTGCAAAAAATTGATCGGTCATTATTGTCGATAGAAGATCAGATAAATTTCCAAATCTATGCTAGGCAAATTGCTGTTAAGCTCGACGAGCTGAAATTCCGTGACTTTGAAAAACCGCTAAATTCTGATTCGTCTTTTTGGTCTGGAATTGCTTACGGCTTTCCTAAAAAACTGGAAACCGAACAAGATGCAATAAAATTTATTGCTAAGCTTGAGGACTTGCCCAGATTTTTTGATCAACAGATGGATAATATGAGGGCAGGCTTGGAGCGTGGCTTCACACCTCCCAGAGTGACATTAAAGGGGCGAGAACAATCCATACTCAATATTGTAGATACGAATGAAGAAGACACTAGCTTTTATGCGCCATTTGAAAATTTAGGTGCGGGCGTTCCACCGGAGAAAGCTGACATTCTCAAGGCAGATGCGCGCAGAGTTATTCGAGATGAAATAAAACCAGCTTATGAAAAGTTGGCGCAGTTTTATATCGAGGAGTATCTTCCGCAAACGGTTGTTTCTATAGCCGCGACAGACTTACCTGATGGAGCCAATTACTATCAGGCTCAAATTCGCAAATACACGACTTTGGACCTCACTCCAGATGAAATACACAGTATTGGATTGTCTGAAGTTGCAAAAATACGGTCTCGAATGGATGAGGTTATTGCTGAAACGGGATTTAAGGGCAGCTTTGAAGATTTCTTACATTTTTTGCGAACAGATCCTCAGTTTTACGCGAAGACTGAACGAGAATTGCTTATGCGTGGTGCATGGACGGCAAAAAAGTTTGATGCAAAAGCTGAAGAATATTTTGGTCGGATACCGCGTAAGCCATTTGCAATAAGGCCAGTTGCGGCAGACATCGCGCCGTTTTACACCTCTGGCAGAGGTGGGCCTGGTACATATTGGATAAACACATATAACCTTCCTTCAAGGCCTCTTTATTCATTGCCTGCGCTGACCTTACATGAAGCAGCTCCAGGGCATGCGTTTCAAATACCTTTAAGTCATGAACAAGATGACCAGCCAGAATTTCGACGTAAGGACTATATTTCTGCATATGGTGAAGGTTGGGCATTATATGCTGAGACGCTTGGTGAAGAAATGGGGATATATGAGACGCCCTATGAAATTTTTGGGATGCTGAGCTATCAAATGTGGCGTGCTTCCAGATTGGTGGTAGATACTGGTGTTCATGCCCAGGGGTGGAGCCGTGATGAGGCGCAGGCTTTTCTGCGTACAAATACAGCATTAGCAGAACATGAAATTGTCACTGAAGTTGATCGTTATATCTCATGGCCTGGCCAAGCATTGTCTTATTATCTTGGTGAAATGACTATATTGAAACTGCGTGCTCAAGCTGAAGATGCGTTGGGTGCGCAGTTTGATCTTCGTTATTTTCATGATGCCGTGTTGCAGATAGGCTCAGTGCCATTGCCTGTGCTGGAAGAACATATTCAGCGCTTTATTGAGGGAGCTGGCAAAGACCCTTATCTAGAAGAAAAGTAGAGCTGATTCGATATCAAGGTATCAAGTGCAGTGATGTAATCGTTTAGGTAGTGCTCAATTTAAAGCTGTTTGAAACTGAGTCTGATCAAAATGATTGCGCTAGCTTGAGTTGAGTTGGCGAGATGTGTGCTTGCTTGCAAAAGTGCTTTGACCCGTAATGCTGATAGCGTTAGCATAAATTTCAAATAAGTCGGGTGCTTTGCTGATTCTAAAATTAGCAATTGGATAGAATATATATCTAATTGTTCTCAGGATTTGGTCTAAGCTAATTTTGTTAGATAGTTATAGAATTCAAGAGAAAGTCGTTTCCATGTCTGGTAGCGCTGGATTTTAAGTCTATGGATATGAAGAAAAATTCACGTACAAATTGACAATATGCATTTGTCTTTGGAGGGTGTTGCAGGATTTTTCGAGATTAGGATCAAATTTGTGACCACAAAAAAAGAGCGTGGAAAAGCATCCATTACTTTAATCGATGTTGCAAAACACGCAGGCGTATCACCAATGACTGTGTCACGTGTGCTTAATAATCTTTCCATTGTAAAATCTGCAACGCGAGAAAAAGTATTGTCGTCTGTGGAGGAATTAAAATACTCTCCAAATCAGGCGGCACGCAGTTTAGCCAGTGGTCGTACAACACGCATTTGTCTTCTGTACGGTAACCCATCATCAGCATATTTAGGAGAATTGCTTCTTGGGGCTTTGGAAGCGGTTGGTAAGCTCGGATTTCAGCTTATCGTGAACCGCGTGCCCGAGGATATTTCTCCCGACACTCTAAAAAAAGACCTTCATAGTACATGGGATGGCCTCATAATTCCTGCTCCAATCAGTGATGTAGCGGGTATTCGACGCCTTATGGATGCAGAAGGTTTTCCCGCTGTATTTTTGGAAAGTGGCGGCGTAGAAGGGCGTGCTCACGAGATTGGAATCGATGATTTTCAAGCTTCTAAAGATATGACAGACTTCTTGATCGGTCTTGGGCATAAACGGATCGGGTATATTCAGGGTCACCCAAATCACAGAACAAGTGTTCTTCGTCAGGCGGGTTTTGAGGATAGTGTCAGCAAAGCTGGCCTACCGTTTGGTGGTGAATTAATGACTCCGGGTTTCTTTACTTACCGGTCAGGAATAGAAGCGGGACTTCAATTGCTAAAGTCAGATAACCCTCCAACCGCAATTTTCGCAAGTAATGATGATATGGCCGCAGGTGTCCTTGCAGCTGCGTCTGAATTAGGGCTGAAAGTTCCACGAGATGTGTCTGTTGTTGGTTTTGATGATTCGCCAATCGCGACGACAGTTTGGCCAAACCTGACGACAATTAGGCAACCTCTGTCTGAAATGACTGAGCAGGCTGTTAGATTGCTGAGTGAGATTATCAACGAAGGCAATAATAACGTTATCCCTAAAACAACCAGCTTGTTAGATTATTCTTTGATCAAAAGAGAGTCAGCTTCGGCACCTATTTCGTAAAATTATAATTTCTCTAAAATTTTTTGAAAATGAAAATGCGTAAAAATGCTTGTCAAATGATATGATAATATGGTAACGCTATCATAACGTGGAGTGGTTGCATTCCCAATTCGCGTTCTGGAGGAGTATCGTCCCGTATAACCTCTCGTATCTTTTAGTGGGAAGAGAAGTCCTGTAAGTGTGGACGATCTCTTCCCCTTTTTTTTAGAGCGAAATATGATCTCGACTGTTATTCTCAAGAATGAATTCTTGGAATTTGGGCTTTCACCACAATTTGGCGGAATGGTTACTTTCTTTAAAGCACACGGGCGTGATGTTTTTCGTCCGCTGGCTCCTGATGTCGATCAATCACCGCTCAATTCCGGGTCGTTTCCGCTTATTCCTTTTTCCAATCGCATTCATCACGGTGCTTTTGAATATGAAGGGAAGCAAATCCAACTTGATATAAATTGGGATGCTGATGAGCATGCTATTCATGGTAATGGATGGCAGAGTGTTTGGCAGATTAAGAGTCAGACCAGTTCATCTTGTGAACTTGTATTTGATAGCGGCACTGAATGGTGGCCGTGGCCGTATCACGCTAAAATGTCGTTTTCTCTTGAGGGACGTGTGTTGACGATGAGTCTCGACGTGGAGAATGCGGGGGGTCAAACAATGCCGTTAGGATGTGGGTTTCATCCTTATTTTTTGGGAACTGAAAATACGAAGCTACATTTTTTTGCTAAAGAAGTTTATTTTCCATTTATGCAATCTGAAGCAATTGCTTTGCCTACAGCTGCACAAGAACGGTTAGATTTTTCGCAATCAAAGCCCATTAAACAGCTCGAATTGATTGATCACAATTATGACAATTGGGATGGTGTAGCTCATATTGAAAAATGCAATGATACGATCGACCTTTTGATTAGGGCTGATCAGAATATGCGACGGGCTATGGTTTATTCGCCTCCCAATGAAGGTTATTTTTGCTTTGAACCGACGACGCATTCAGCAGGTGCGTTTAATTCCGAAAATTTCGATAAATTGGGCGGCGTTAATCTGCCGGCTGGAGAGCATTTTTCAACAAGCTTTTCGATAGAGATATTGAATTAATCTCCTTTTCAAAATCGTTGATCTGCGCTGTACTGTAGTGTGGGCTTGTTCATTTTTTAATGTTGTACCCATTTCGATGGATCACGCATTTTCTTGCGTGTACGCATTTTGCTTGATTCGCAATCGAGCCTTTCAATACCATTTCTATCTCAATGAATTGATGCAGAAAATGAATGTCTGTTCCGTTCGAATTTGTATCCGTTATTCGTTCAGAATAAAATTCAAATTTTTGTTAAATCATAATGATAATCAATAAAAAATGTATCTCTACATGAATAGAATATGAACAAATAAAAGATTGTTCAGCTTAGGTTCAGTTTTGTTGAAAGTTTTATGCAGTTTAATTTAAACTATTGAATTTACCATTTGATGAGATATATTTAACTCATTCAAGTAGTGAAGAAAACAACAAATATCAGTGCTTGTTTATTTAGAGGGACTTGTCTCTACCATTGACGCAAGAAGTAAATTCAATGGATAGGTTTGGAGAAGTAAAGTAAAATGGCCAGCGATTTTTGTACTGAAGACGGCGCTATGCGCATTAAAAACAAGATCGAAGAATATTGGAAAAACCGCGGTTATGACGTGAATATCAATCTGGTTGATGCTGGATTTATTCCTGCAATGCGATCAGCTAGAACTGATATTCGTTCCAATATGGTGAACGGTATGCCAACTCCCGGTGTGGGAGGCTCACTTAGGGGAAGCTCAGAGAAAAACTTCGACTACGCCCAAAGAGTAGACCGTCAGATGATGAACTAATTTACTTGCTTCAAAAGAGACAAAAGTGAACTAGGTAATTCATTGAAGTCATCGATTATCGCATCTGGATTTAGATCTATTGGTGCGATGTCGGTGTAACCAAATGAGACTAAGACAATTGGCGCACCGGCATTGCGGGCTGCGCCAACGTCAGAGTGTGAATCGCCGATCATAATCGATCGTTTTGGGTCGCCTCCTGCTTCTTCCACTGCTTGCAAATAATGTTGTTGGTGTGGTTTGGCATGAATAGCAGAATCTGCACCCACAATACTTTTAAACCTATGAGCGATGTTAAGAGTTTCTAGTAAACGAACCGCTAGATGTGTTTTTTTGTTGGTGCATACACAAAATTGAGCGCCTGCAGCTTCCAAGGCATCTAGTGTAGTTTCAACATTATCAAAAAGATGACTGCGACCAGCAATGTCGGCTTGGTATATTTCAACAAATTTGGAAGTTAATTCATCCAGCTTATCGGATTTGAATACTTTGCCAGAAATCGCGGCACCTCGTTCTATGAGTGCTCGTGCCCCCTGACCGACAAAAGCTCTGACATTTTTGAGGCTAACTTCCTTTAGACCTTCGGTTCGCATGATTTCATTCGTGGCCCTGTGTAGGTCTGGGGCAGTTTCAACCAATGTTCCATCAAGGTCGAAAACTATTGTGTAACCTTCTAAAAACATGATGCGTGAGACCTCTTTATAGTGGAGTTGGTTGGGGCGCTAAAAAATGCAACAGAAAAGCTTGCTACAGAGAGCCAATTGAAGGAATGTCCGGCAATCTTAAGGGATTTAGTTACTGACAGCGAGGGGTGGATATGTCTAGAGCAGCAATTATTTTGGCCGCCGGTAAAGGCACACGCATGAAATCGGCGACGCCGAAAGTCCTACACAAGGTTGGTGGACGTGCGATGATGGCTTGGACAGCCGATCTTGCGACAAAATTAGGGTGCGAAAAAACGATTATTGTCGTTGGGCCTCAGTTTGAAGATGTTCATCAAGCTGCTGTCACATTGGTTGGTGCAGAAAATGTTTGTGTTCAGGAAACACAATCTGGAACAGCGACTGCTGTACAGGCTGCATCTTCTGCTCTGAAGGGTTTTGAAGGCGAAGCTATCGTCCTTTATGCTGACACACCACTAATTCCTGAAGAGGTAGTATTGGGTGCTTTTACTTCGATTGAGGAAGGCGCTTCGATAAGTGTTCTGGGCTTTGAGGCGGATGATCCGGGCGGGTATGGTCGTTTAATTCTCGGGGAAGATGGTGGTTTAGATCGCATCGTTGAAGCAAAAGATGCGTCTCCTGAAGAATATGCTGTTCGTTTATGTAATTCTGGCGTGATGGCTGCGCCGTGGCCACTTATGGAAGAGCTGCTTGGTGAGGTTAAAAACGACAACGCTAAAGGTGAATATTACCTCACTGATCTAGTTGGATTAGCACGTAAGCGTTCACTGAAAGCTGCAGCTGTTTCGTGTCGGGAAGATGATGTTCTCGGCGTGAATTCTCGTGTGCAATTAGCCGAAGCAGAAGCCGTTTTCCAACAAAGAGCACGCATTCGTTTCATGGAAGAAGGTGTCGGCATGATAGACCCGAACACAGTGTATTTTTCATGGGATACACAAATCGGCAATGATGTGTTTGTCGAGCCAAATGTGGTGTTTGGCCCAGGCGTATCAATTGCGAGTAATGTTACTATAAAAGCGTTTTGCCATTTTGAAGGCGCTAGTGTTTCTGAGGGCGCTGTGCTTGGTCCATATGCGCGTTTGCGTCCAGGCGCATCTATTGGAGAGGACGTGCGTGTTGGAAACTTTGTCGAAGTTAAAAACACGACAATGGAAAAGGGTTCTAAAGCCAACCATTTAGCGTATTTAGGTGATGGTGTTGTCGGTGAAAATGCCAACATTGGAGCGGGGACGATTTTTTGTAATTATGATGGGTATTTCAAACATAGAACTGAAGTCGGAAAGGACGCATTTGTAGGTTCCAATTCATCATTGGTGGCTCCAGTCAAAATAGGAGACGGAGCGATGGTTGGTTCTGGATCTGTTGTAACAAAAAATGTGAATGCAGGTGATTTGGCATTAGCGCGAGGGCAGCAGATTACAAAAACGGGATGGAGTGCCAAATTTCGTGAAGTGATGAGCGCACGCAAAAAGAAGCAATAAATTTGGTGAATGAGAAAGCCTTTGTTTTGCTTTTAAATATGCTCCTTGAGTTTGAAGAAATAATGGAATGGAAATCTAGAACATGTCAGATATTGCTAAACGTAATGCCGCAATCGAAGCTCTCAAACTCGTCGAAGATGGAATGACGCTTGGCCTTGGAACTGGCTCTACAGCAGCATTTTTCGTTGAAGAGCTTGGTAAGAAGGTGCAATTGGGACTGGATGTTATCTGTGTATCTACTTCTGAAGTTACAGAAGCTCAGGCGCGTTCGTTGAATATCCCGATGGCTGATTTAGATACAGCACCAACAATACATCTTACTATAGATGGGGCAGATGAGTTTGATCCTGAACTTCGCCTTATAAAAGGTGGCGGTGCTGCTTTGTTACGTGAAAAAATTATTGCCGACTCTTCTGACATGATGGTTGTGATCACTGATGCTTCCAAACAAGTGGCTCAGTTGGGTGCCTTTCCACTTCCTGTAGAAGTTAATCCATTTGGTATGGCGCTCACAAAAGCGCGTATTGAAGAGACATTAGAAATTCTAGGAATGTACGGTATTCACGTCAATGTACGTTTAAATGAGGGGGGGGGACCTTTACTTACCGATGGCGGTCACCACATTCTGGATCTACATTGTAAGGCTATTCCAGACCCAGATATGCTAGGTGCCGTGTTGGATCAAATTCCAGGCGTTGTTGAGCACGGATTATTTCTGGATATTGCTGACGCGGTGATCATTGGAACAGAAACTGGCGCAGAAACGATAGCTAGAGAAGAATAAACTTCGACGCTTTGAGTTTGCCAAGAATAGAATGCGGGAGCTATCGCACATGAGCTATGATTATGACTTGTTCACCATTGGAGCTGGATCTGGTGGTGTGCGTGCATCCCGTATTGCTGCGTTAACGGGTGCTAAAGTTGCCATAGCTGAAGAATTTCGTACCGGTGGTACGTGTGTGATTCGAGGATGCGTTCCCAAAAAATTCATGGTTTATGCGTCCGAATACCGGAAGGCATTTAAGGATGCCAAAGGGTTTGGGTACACTATTCCCGAGATATCATATGATCACAAAGCGTTTATCACATCTCTTGGTTCTGAAGTAGATCGCCTTTCAGGGATTTACGCGCGCAACTTAAATAATGCGGGCGTTGAGCTAATTCATGAGCGCGCTGAAATAGTAGACGCGCACACGATAAAACTTGTGAAGTCAGGTAAAACGGTAACAGCGGAACGTATTCTTGTTGCTGTTGGTGGGACGCCATTTGTTCCAGGTGAATTTGAAGGTGCCGAACACTGTATTTCATCAGATCAAATTTTTGATGTTGAAGAATTGCCTAAATCCATTGTGATAGGTGGCGGCGGATATATTGCGGTAGAATTTGCACATATTTTTGCGGGACTTGGTGTTGAAACGCACCTTGTTTATCGCGGTGATACCGTACTTCGCGGGTTTGACGATGATATCCGTACTGCTGTGCATCAGGGCATGGTTCAGGCTGGTGTTCATGTTGTGACGAGTGCTGTTTTTGAAAAGGTTTCTAAAACATCTGATAGTGACCACCAATACAAAGTGGAACTGTCTAATGGACATGCGATAGATGCTGATATTGTCATGGGGGCCTTTGGGCGATCACCCTATACAAAAGGACTTGGACTGGAAAACGCCGGTGTTGAGTTGGCAGCGAATGGATCGATTAAAGTTGACGAGTGGTCAAAAACAAACGTGCCGACCATTTGGGCTGTTGGTGATGTGACTGACCGCGTCAATCTAACACCAGTTGCCATCCGCGAGGGGCATGCTTTTGCAGACACAGAATTTGGTGGAAAGCCGCACCATTTTGATCATGATAAGATAGCGACAGCAGTATTTACTCAACCTCCTGTCGGAACGGTTGGCCTTAGTGAAGAACAAGCTAGAGCTGAACATGGTGAAATTGATATCTATAAGTCAGATTTCAAACCCATGAAGAATGCGCTTTCTGGAGATCAATCTCGTGTGTTGATGAAGATAGTTGTTCGCGCCAGTGATCAGGTTGTATTGGGATGTCATATCGTAGGACCTGATTCACCTGAAATCATTCAAGCAGTCGGTATTGCAGTAAAAATGAATGCGACGAAGCAGGATTTTGACAATACATGTGCATTGCACCCTTCTCTTGCAGAAGAGTTGGTGACTATGCGGACTAAATTTGTACCGACATAGAAAAAATACGGTTCTTAAAAAAAATTCATAAACAGACTTTTTTGCAAAAAAAGTACAGGTCAGCCTAGAATATACACAAGCTGTAATCTTAAGGTGGTTGACCTGTGCTTCATTCCGTTGAACCAAGAATATGGTAAATACACCGGTTTCGTTGTTGGCTGTATTGCGAATTGTTTAGTTTGAGGAGTCATCACTAATTATGCGTATTGTGTCTGTGATGAACATGAAGGGTGGCGTTGGGAAATCCACGAGCGTCTGCATGTTGGCTGAAGCGTTAGCATCTCAAGCTTCAATGCGCGTATTGGTCGTTGATTTAGATCCACAATCTAATGCATCCATGATTTTGTGTGGTTTGGATAAATGGTCTGAGCTGCGGGAGTCTGAGCGCACACTCGATGCATATTTTGCGCAGTTTGTGCATGGCACTGAGCCACGCAGATTTCATGAATTTATCGCGCCGCGAATTAGTGACTTACAAGGGGAGCCTGTCGTCGACCTAGTCGTTGCGACACCCGAATTTCGGTATGTTGAGCGTGACGCTTTGGATAAATTTATTCGTCAAGGTTTCACAATTACTGCCGTTCAGGAGCGCTTGACGCGTTTAATGGCTTCAGCTGTAGAAAGTGTTGCATCAAATTACGATGTTGTGCTGTTTGATTGTCCACCAGGAATATCGTTATTTGCTGAAGCGGCTATCACAATGTCTGAGTATGTGGTGATCCCGACAATCCCTGACTATGTTTCTCGATTAGGTATTTTTGCTTTTCGTCGCCGCGCAGTGCGATCTATGGAAAAACGACGTTTCACAGAAGACAATATTCTGACTCTGATTACTAAATATGATCCCAATATCGTTCTTCATGAGAGTGAAGTGCTGTCATTACGGTCGGACTTTAAGACTTTTGATATAGTCGTTCCTCAAAACGAAAATATTGCACGTGCTGGTGAGTGGTCAGAAACGCCTCGAAGTTTTGATCAAAAATATGGAGATGCTGCAGGCATTGTTAGAGACCTTGCAGCTGAGTTTCAGGAAAAGGTTGGACTTTTATGATCGAAAAGTCGCTTAAATCATTATTTGGTATCGTGGCAGATGAAGCAGCAAGAAATCGTGCATTTGCCCGTAAGCTGGAAGATGAAATCTTAAAGCAAGCAAAAGATGTTACCAAAGCGCGTGAATTAGAAGAGCAGGTTACAGGCTTTAATCCTAATGTTGTGTTTAAAGAAGCGGGTGCTGAGGGTCTAAAATTTGCTTTAAAAAACAGATCAATTGCTGCATTGAAAAAGATAGTTGAACGGCACAATATAGATCCGTCCAATCAACTTGGAAGTCGGCCAACGCGCGGGAAAATTGTAGAAATTATTCTAATTGCGGCTGATAAAAGAGCAAAAAGAGACGCGAAACTCTTTGAATACTAAGAAAAATGCAAATTTCTTGTTTAAGTGATCAAAGCAGACCTTGCTCTATTGCATTGCTGTTGGCTATGACAGTAGCTCAGTTTTTATAAAAAGAAGTCAGTCATCATGACAAAATGGGCACCAGATTCATGGCGGGCAAAACCTGCTAAACACATTCCAGAAGATTACCCAAATTCAGCTGCCCTAGCTGACGTTGAGGCAACACTATCTCAATACCCACCATTGGTGTTTGCAGGAGAAGTGCGTCGATTGAAAGCGCGTTTGGGTGATGTTGCTGCCGGAAGAGCATTTTTGCTTCAGGGCGGTGATTGTGCTGAAAGTTTTAAAGAATTTAACTCGAACAACATCCGCGATACGTTCCGTGTGATTTTGCAGATGGCTGTAACGCTAACATTTGCTGCATCAAAACCTGTTGTGAAAGTGGGCCGTATTGCAGGACAGTTTGCTAAGCCACGTTCGAGCCCTGTTGAGGTAAAAGACGGTGTAACTCTTCCTTCCTATCGTGGTGACATTATCAATGGAATGGAATTTACGCCTGAAAGTCGTACACCTGATCCTCAGCGTTTGATCCGCGCGTATAACCAGTCGGCTGCCACGATGAATCTCGTGCGGGCTTTTTCTCGCGGCGGTTATGCTGACCTACACAATTTGAATAAGTGGATGCTTAGCTTTGTTGATCGGTCACCCCAAGGCGAGCGATTTCAAAAAATAGCGACACAGATCAATGAAGCTGTTGATTTTATGGAAGCTATTGGGCTGACACCTGACAACACACCGATTATGAGTGAAACTGAGTTTTATACATCTCATGAGGCGTTGCTGCTGGGGTATGAGCAGGCGATGACACGTGAAGATTCAACAATTCCGAATCAGACCGTGGATACATCAGCTCACATGCTTTGGATTGGTGATCGTACTCGTCAGCTTGATGGAGCGCATGTCGAATTTTGTCGTGGTGTTATTAATCCGATTGGCATGAAGTGTGGTCCAACTTTGGATCCAGACGAGCTGATTCGCTTAATAGACACGCTCAACCCAGAAGATGAGCCAGGGAAAATGGTTCTGATTGCGCGATTTGGTGCCGATAAAGTTGAAGATGGACTTTCCAAATTAGTCCGACGTGTCGAGCAAGAAGGGCGTTCTGTTATCTGGTCTTGTGATCCGATGCATGGAAACACACTCACATCTGAATCTGGGTATAAGACACGACCTGTAGACCGTATCTTGTCGGAAGTTGCTCAGTTTATTGACGTTGTGTCGACTGAGGGTGCGTACCCGGGTGGTGTTCACTTTGAGATGACTGGTCAAAATGTAACTGAATGTCTAGGTGGAGCTCAAGATATAACGGATGCAGATCTATCATCACGATATCACACGCATTGTGATCCGCGATTGAACGGTGAGCAGGCTCTGGAATTAGCTTTCTTAGTTGCAGAGAAACTTCGGTCAAAAAAATCAAGTGTGGCGCTAGCGGCGCAGTAGGTATAGACCCTTCTTCGCTGGCCGCTCGGCTAGCGAAGGAGCTTAGCTGATGTCGACTTTAACTAAAAGTAAATTACCCGAATGGGCGCAACCAGATCAAGTTGTTGATCTGATGAAATTGGCGTTTCCAGTCGCTTTGTCGCGTCTTTCTCTTCCCATAATGTCTGTGACTGATGCGGTTGTTCTTGGTCGAATGGCGCAGCTAGAAGTGCCATATATTACCATCGCTTGGTTATTGTTGAGTATTGGTATGGCCGCCGGTATGGGCGTTTTGCAAGGTGTGCAGGTATTCACGGCTGAACTAAATGCATCTGGCCATTATCGTGATACAGGGCGGGTGTTTCGGCGTGGGATGTGGGTAGGCTGCTCTATAGGCCTTGTCAGCATGCTGGCTATTATTATGTGGTCTCGTCCAATGTATGATCTGTTGGGCTTACAAGCCGAAGTGGTTCAAGGGGCCTCCTCAGCAGCGACAATATTGGCATACGGCATGATTGCTCACATGCTGGTGTTCGGCGCGACAATGTATTTGGAAGCATTGAGGAAACCTGTTTGGGTAACGATAATCACCTATTTGGGGGTGGGTGCTAACGTATTGTTTGATTTAGCTTTAGTTGCTGGTTGGTGGGGTTTTGACCCAATGGGAGCAGACGGCGTTGCTTGGGCAACGACTGGCTCTCGTGCATTTACGGCGGTCTTCTTATTGATCTTGGTTTTTGTTTATACGCCGGGGTTTAAAAAGTCGAAACCTGCTCCAAAAGGAGAATTTCTGAGACAAAATACTGTCGGCATTGGAGGCGCAATCGCGAATATGGCCGAGTTTGCAACGTTTAATCTAACATTCGTTATTGCGACTTTGGCGAGCACAATGACAGGCATGATTTATTCACTCGCTATTCAGCCGATATTTTTCAGTTTCATGCTCTTTGTAGGGATTGCCACGGCTACGTCTGTGCGTGTTGCTGAAAGTTTTGGGCGCGGCGATGCAATTGGTGTAAAGAATGCCTCACGCCTAGGTGTATTCGCCGCTGTGTTGGCGGGTGTTGTTGTGACGACAATTATATATGTTTTGCAGATGCCTTTAGCGATAGGTATGGCTAGCAGTGAGGAAGCTGTGACTCTAGGTACAATAGAGTTGCTAGCGCCTGTTATCGGAGTGGCGGCTTTTGTGGTGATGTTTGATGGGTTACAGGTGGTTGCGTCTTCAGCACTTAGAGCGCAGGAAAAAGTTTGGATACCTGCGGCAATCCACATAGGTGCCTATCTAACGGTCATGTTGCCATTGGTGTATTGGTTCACTTTGATCAAAGGATATGGCGCTGTGGGTGCTATGTCAGGTGTTGCAATAGGTTCGCTCGTTGTCGGTATTTGTCAGGTTATTTTCTTAGAATGGAAAACGGCGCGCAACTCGTGAGCCGCGCGCCGTTTTTTGTATCTTAAAAAGATAAATTCCACCGTCTCGGTGAAATATAGCTCTAAAGGTCTTTTAGAACTGAGGCAGGTTTAAATGACGCCGAAGTTTTCTTCGGGATTGTCATTGGCTTGCCTGTGGCAGGGTTGCGGCCTTGACGCTCTTCACGTGTTTTGGCCAAGAAAGTACCAAAACCAGCAAGTGCAACTTGCTCACCCTTTTTAAGTTCGCTGGAAATAGTGTCCAAGACAGCATCAACAGCGCGGCCTGCTTCAGATTGAGTCATGCTAGCAGCTTCTGCAACTTGCTTCGTAAGTTCGGACTTGTTCATTATGTCCCTCCTAAAAAACGATCCGCCGCCCGTTTGTTGCGGCGACTGGCGCGATCTCGCAGTTGTTTGGCCGTTTAGTAAAGCCTTTAACTGTCGAAAATGCCGATAAACAGGGGCTTATACGCCAAAAATCCATCCTTCCTCGGATGAAATAGCTGTTTGAGCCGCTTTTGATCCCTTTTTCGGGCCTTCGAAGAGGGCGGCGATTCGGTCTTTTTCGTCTAGATTCGCAATATATTCGGCCATGATTCGTACTTGAGCTTCGTCTCGAATCTCAGTTTCGGCATTCTTTTGCTCAAGCATTGACGGGAAAACTTCTGCGACAACGATTGATATTCCCTCTAGGTTTTCTTCTATCAAAGGCTCTAAAGGTAGTTCAAACGGCCATATACGGAGGCTATCAAAATCAGCACGAAGTTTATGGATGACAGGAAGGCCCGTCATAACCTGGCCGCCTACGGCTCCAGCATATGCGATTTTCCAAATCGGTTGTGGACGCGCTAGTTTTTGTTTTGTGAGTTCTGCTTCAGTGCGGCGATATTCTTTCATATCGCCACTTTCGTGCTCACGAGGTTTTTTTACAGAGAGAGTTGTTAGTTCATCTCTCTTTGGGCAACCCCAAAAAGGAAAGGGGCCGTCTGAGATGAGGCGGTTCATACGCGCTGCTAACGCGAATCTATTATTTGTGTTGTCCGGCTTATCTTTCATTTCTTTTTTTAAGAAATCACGCATGCTTTCCCAAGGCTTGTCACCTTTGAGGCCTAGTTTTTTAGATGTGCCTTCCGGAAATCCGAGTGGGAAGCCAAACCCAAGGAATACTCGATCACCTCTGTTTGTAAGGCGCGTCAGTAATTCTTGAAGTTGCTGATATGCTATTTCGCGCGTGGCGGGATTTGAAGCACGAAAAGTTAAGCGTAGGCGTGCGTCTGGTACAAGTGCACCAATCCAGATGGAGTCTTTGCCTGTGGTTGGTTTAGAAGTTGCGCTCCAATTAACCATGATGAAGCTATCAAACAGGCGTGACATGACCTATCTCCGGTATTCTATATTGAAAAGATTCTGAGGTACGTGACAGGACGCATTCTCTGTTTACGTGCTCAGCAGGATGCTAATCATGTCCAATGAATGTGTTCAACCCATTGGGGAGTTTTTCGCAAATCAATTCGTATTAAATTTGTAGTCCTTCCTATTTAAAGTATCGTTTTAAGCATGCAATGTAAAATATCGTAATGCTGTTTGATGGACGAGATACTTGCGTATTGGACGTATATCAGGTCTTGGTTTCTTTAAGGTTGGGTAGAGTCGAAATTTACGATCTGGAAGGATCGCTTACGTGTCTGAGTTAAGAGTAGGTTTAATTGGAGCTGGTGTCTTTGCTGGCTATCACGCCCAGAAAATTGTTCAGTTTGAGAACGCAGTTTTTATGGGAGTCTTTGATTTAAATCCCGAAGCTGCTCAGGCAGTCGTGGATAAAGTCGGCGCTGGTGAAGTTGTCGATGATATTGATACGCTGATTTTAGTGTGTGATGCTATTATGATAGCAACGCCTGCGACGACACATGCACAGCTTGCTAGTCGAGTGTTGCGTGCAGGGCGTCACGTTTTTGTTGAAAAGCCATTAGCTCTTACAGGTATAGAAGCAGACACTCTCGTTGCTTTAGCTGATGAAAAAGGCGCGACTATTCAAGTTGGGCATCAAGAGCGGTTTGTTTTTGAAGCGATGGGAATTCTAGGTGCACCTGAAAAACCACTGAGTATTGAGGCCGTACGCGCAGCACCAAGATCACCGACTGGGCGTTGTGAAGATGTGAGTGTTGTTTTTGACTTGATGGTCCATGACATCGACCTCGCCAATGCCGTTTTTGATGCGAAGGGTGCTGTTGATAAAGCTTCGGGTAAAATCGAGCATTCAAAATGCACTGATGAAGCACATGCTGAGATTCAATATGAAGGAGGCGGTGTTGCAAAATTTACAGCGAGCCGCTGTGCACCTGAACGTAAGCGGACAATGAAAATTGTTTACCCATCGGGTGTGGTTGAAATCGACTTCTTGGCGCGCTCAGTGAAAAATGAAACTGGCTTTGACATCAAACTTGATGTTTCCGATGTTTTACCGGATCCGTTGCAGAAATCTGATTTTGCTTTCTTCCAAGCTGCAATAGATGAAGTTCCTTCCCCGATTTCTGGCGAAGCTGGTGCACGCGCTGCTGCACTAGCCGAAGCCGTTGAAAATGCTATCTCCAAACAAGCGTAAGAGTATTATTACATGTCAATCGACCTATCCAAATCACCAAGTGTTGTCATTCCTCAAGCAGATGAGAGCGCTCCGATTCAGTTTTTTGATCTCCAAGCGCAACAAAAGCTTGTTCGAGAAAAAGTAGAAAAACGTTTCACGACGATTTTAGACCATGGACGTCATATCGGTGGTCCTGAGGTTGATGAATTGGAACAAAAACTTGCTCAGGCGACGGGTGCTGCAGATGCAGTGGCAGTCGGCTCTGGTACGCAAGCGTTGGTTATGCCCTTGATTGCACTTGGCTATGGCCATGGAGATGCTGTTTTTATTCCTGGATTTACATATAACGCGACAGCAAATGCTGTTTTGCTTGCAGGTGCGACACCGGTATTTGTGGATATTGATCCAAAGACATTTAATATGTGCCCTCGCGACCTTGAGCGTCAGATTAAGGTTGTAAATGCGCGTCGCGATTTAACAGCAAGAGCTATTATGCCAGTAGATCTTTACGGTCTGCCAGCAGACTACAACACCATTCAGGCTATTGCAGATGCTTATAAATTACGAATTATAGCAGATGGCGCGCAAGCTTTTGGTGGAAAACAAGATGGCAAATGGGTAGGAGCTATCGCTGAAATCACTGGAACATCTTTTTATCCAACGAAAACGCTTGGTGGGTATGGAGATGGCGGCGCTATTCTAACAACTGACACAGACTTTGCTGATGTGCTTCGTTCAATTCGTTGGCACGGTACTGATAATCAACGTAAACTTTCGGTTCGCGTTGGTATAAATGGGCGTTGCGATAGTATTCAATGTGCTGTGGTTAGCGATAAACTAGATATATTCGGTGCAGAACGTGAGCGACGCGTCGCTATTGCCAATATCTATGATGAGCGCTTAACAGGCATCCTGCCACTGCAAGAAGCTCAACCGGGCGCAGAAAATGGGTATGGCTTATACACAGTGCGTGTTGAAAATCGTGATGATGTAAGGGCTGCTATGCAGGCTGAAGGTGTGCCAACTGCCGTTTACTACGACACTGCTTTGCATCAGATGCAAGCTTTCACAGCATACGCCCCAGCAGGTGGGTTAGTGGAATGTGAAAAAGCTGCACGCGAGTCTATGTCTATCCCGATGCATCCGTATTTATCTGATGGCCAAGCGCATCGTGTGTGTGATGTTTTGCTAGCCAGTTTGGCAAAATAATATCCAACACTGACGTAAAGAAGCGAAATTGTTGCAACTTTACCTTGTTGAGTTGATAGTGAAAACCTTAATGGGAAAGCGTTTATGCGCTTTCCTAAATGGGCCAGCTAAATAGATTGATTGCATGATAAAATTGAACTTCCTACAGAAGAGAGATTGCCCCATTGGGCGACGCACTCTAGGTCTATATTCATGAGTGATAGACTAACCATTTTATCTGCACAGCTTAACGCAATCGTTGGCGATGTAGACGCGAATCTTGAGAAAGCGGTAGGGGCTCTCAAAGAAGCACACGCATGTGGTGCAGACCTTGTCGTGTTGCCCGAGCTTTTTTTATGTGGATATCCCCCTGAAGACCTTGTACTCAAACCGGCTCTATCTAAGGCTTGCCTGCGAGCGGCGCATGAACTTGCATCTCAAACAAGGCAAGATGGGCCCGGTATTGTTGTTGGAATGCCAGTATGGGAAGAAGGACAGGCTTTACCTTACAATTCGGTTGCTTTGATAGCTGATGGTGAAATCAAAGCGCTTCGTCATAAATATGAGCTTCCCAATTATGATGTGTTTGATGAAAAGCGTACTTTTCAGCAGGGCCCTAAGCCTTTGCCGGTTGGGTTTCGTGGTTTCACATTAGGTCTTCCCATCTGTGAAGATATTTGGCTTGAAGCCGTTCCGGATGCATTGAAGGAAAAAGGCGCTGAAATACTACTTAGTCCCAATGGATCACCTTGGCGTCGCAATGTGAGAGATGCGCGCTTAAAAGCGTTTTCGCAATGGGCAGATCTCCGGCTTCCATTGGTTTATGTTAATCAGGTCGGTGGACAGGACGAATTGGCATTTGATGGAGAGTCTTTTGCAATAGATTCTCGTGGACGCATTGTGCAGCAATTACCCGACTTTGAAGAAGCTTACAGTGTATCTGTATGGGAACGCACGCCTATGGGCTTGATGTGTGTTGAAGGTAAAAAAGATGAGTTAAGTAGTGACCTAGAAGAGACCTATCTGGCAACGATGATGGGGCTTGGTGATTATGTTCGAAAAACAGGATTTCCCGGTGTATTGATCGGGCTCTCAGGTGGAATTGATAGTGCAATGGTAGCAGCGATTGCTGTTGATGCACTTGGACCTGAGAATGTCTGGTGTGTGATGATGCCATCACGATATACGTCTCGCGAAAGTCTGTTAGACGCCCAGCAATGTGCTGAAGCGCTTGGGGTTAAATACGACAATATTCAGATTTCATCCGCAGTGAATGCTTATGATGAAATGTTGTCTGAAGCCTTTACTGGAACAACACCTGATACGACCGAAGAAAATATTCAATCTCGTGTTCGTGGCGTGACGCTGATGGCTTTGTCAAACAAGTTTGGTCACATGGTAACGACGACAGGTAATAAGTCTGAGATGGCTGTTGGGTATGCCACGCTGTATGGTGATATGTGTGGTGGATATAATCCACTAAAAGATATCTACAAAACAGAAGTGTTTGAATTGGCGCGTTGGAGGAATGCTAACGTTCCAAAGAATGCGCATGGCCCTTATGGCATTGTTATTCCTGAAAATATTATTTCCAAACCACCATCTGCAGAATTGCGTGAAGACCAAAAGGACGAAGATTCTCTGCCGCCTTATCACATATTAGATGACATTCTTTATGGTTTGATTGAGCGAGAAGAAAGTATCGAAGAAATTGTTTCGCGTGGGCATTTTGAGGATGTCGTCAGGCGAATAGATAGTCTTGTTCGAATTAATGAATATAAACGCCGGCAAGCGCCTCCCGGCGTAAAAATAGGCGATAAGAATTTTGGCAGAGGGCGTCGATATCCATTGGTGAATAGATATCGCGATGTCTAAACCTATTCGAAAATATTCTAAATCTTCAAATTTCTACGCTTCTTCTAAGCAAGAGTTTTTTAGCAGCAATGATGACTTGCTAGCGAAGGCTAAACGTCAGAACGAATTATATGCTAAAGGTCCAGCACGCTTAAACTGTAAAATATGCGGCGACGTATTGCTAGAAGAAACCGACATCAAATCACATGGTGTTGAATATGTATTTTGTCGAAATTGTAATCATCTAAACGGCCGCCACGATGACACACAGGATTTTGTAAATTCACTATATGTTGCCGATGGTGGAACAGATTATGCCAATAATTATATTGATAATGAATATGCATCTCGTGCCGAGAAAATTTATATTCCAAAAGCTGAATTTCTGAAAGATAGCCTTCCTCGTACTCCAACAGGTATTTTGGATGTTGGTTGCGGTGGGGGATACTTTGTCTATGCGGCTCAAAAGCTTGGATTTGCGTCCTTAGGCATTGATGTTAGCGAAACAATGACAGCATATGGAAATAGTCAGATCGAAAACCATCTCGGTTGTGAACCACTCCATTGTGTTGATGAAACAGAATTGTATGAAGCTGTTCGATGTACGGCTTTTGATGTTGTGTCAGCTATCGGTGTAATCGAGCATCTACGCGAACCAGAACGATTTTTTGATGCGGTGAAGAAAAGTAAGGCTTCTTTTCTCTATTATTCAGTGCCGATGTTTTCACCATCTGTTTTTCTAGAAAATGCCATGCAAGACATTTTTCCAAGACAATTGTCCGGTGGTCACACTCATTTGTTCACCGAAGAATCTCTTCTAAAGATGCATGAATTGGTGGGCGGAACCAGTATAGCTGAATGGAGATTTGGAACGGATATGATGGATTTATACCGTTCACTTGTTGTTTCTTTGCAAAAAAGCGGCGGTTCTTCATATGCGCAAGAGCAAGTCTCCAGAGGAATGGGCGGATTGATTGATGGGCTACAAAGTGTGTTGGATGAAAATCACTTTTGTTCTGAGATTCATGTGCTTGTTTCTTGCGCGAATTCCCGTAATGGGTGATTAATTAGAGCGTATTTTGCTTTGATGTAAGTTTTTTCAGTCTTGAATAGTCAGATTGACGCATACGGCTCGCTTTTTCTGAATTTTTTGTTAGAAACATTCCAAATGGAATTTCTGACGAGGAAGATAATGAGACGATTGGCAGTGGCTATAAGCTGTGCATGTGTTGCTTTTTTGAGTTCAGCTCACGCTCAAGGTATTCAGCAGACCAAAGGGGATTTTCAAGATAAATTCCGTCAATTGGATGAAGTTTTACCTTCTCCAAATGTATATAGGAATGCAGCAGGTGAGCCGGGGCATCAATATTGGCAGCAGGAAGCAGACTATAGTATCCGTGCCGAATTGGACGAAGAAAACCGTAAATTGATCGGTAAAGAGACAATTTCGTATACGAATAATTCTCCCGATACTTTGCGATATCTATGGTTGCAGCTTGAGCAAAATATATTCAAGCGCGATTCTATGAAAGAATTGGCCACTGATTTTGGTGGTGTAGGTCGCCGTGGGCCAGCAGTTAGTGCTGGCGGGAATGGTGAGCCTGCGAAACTTAGCTTGGGTGAAATTGCGCGCCAGCAAGACATGGCTGATAATGACTATGGTTATGACATCACGCGCGTAGCGGATACTCGCGGAAATGCATTGCCTTACACTATCGTTGGAACGCTAATGCGTATTGATCTTCCAACGCCTCTAGCATCAGGTAAATCTACAACCTTTTC
Organism: Hirschia baltica ATCC 49814; assembly: GCF_000023785.1. Lineage (NCBI taxonomy): Bacteria > Pseudomonadati > Pseudomonadota > Alphaproteobacteria > Hyphomonadales > Hyphomonadaceae > Hirschia > Hirschia baltica. The sequence continues at coordinate 1,973,692 of NC_012982.1, read as the reverse complement.
AATTGATTGGGAGCATTTGATTGTAGAGGAAAATATCGTATCCGCGCGATCTGGTTTTGAACATTTCCCGGATGATGAGCGAGAAGGCGGGAATGATATTTTCCTGCTTGCGCAATGGTTTCCTCGCATGATCGCCTATTCTGATTATGAAGGTTGGCACAATAAAGAATTTCTTGGTCGCGGTGAATTTACGCTAGAATTTGGTGATTACGATGTTCAGTTAACCGTTCCAAATGACCACATTGTATCGGCAACGGGTGAACTTCAAAATGCAAGTGCTGTATTGTCAGCCACGCAACGTTCGCGTTTGAATCAAGCTAGAAATAAAACTGATGCTCCGATGTATATCGTGACACCGGAAGAGGCGTTGGAAAATGAAAAATCCAACCCAACAGGCAAAAAGACATGGCGTTTTGTTGCTGACAATGTGCGCGATTTTGCTTGGGCATCTTCGCGTAAATTTATGTGGGACGCTCAGGCTCACAAACAGCCGGGCGCAGAAAATGACACGGTCTTGGCAATGTCATTCTGGCCCAAAGAGGGTGGAGAACTCTGGGAAAAATATTCAACTGCGGCGATCGTGCATACACTTAAAGTCTATTCACGTTTCTCATTTGATTATCCATATCCAACAGCTCAATCCGTTAATGGACCTGTAGGTGGTATGGAATACCCCATGATTACGTTTAACGGGCCGCGTACGACACTTCAGGATGATGGTAGTCGTACATACACCATGTCAGAGAAGGTGTTTTTGGTTGGTGTTGTGATCCATGAAATCGGGCATATTTATTTTCCTATGACTGTGAACTCAGATGAACGTCAGTGGACTTGGATGGATGAGGGTATCAATTCATTCTTAGATCTGATCGCTTGTTATGAGTGGGATCCTGATATGCCTTGGACTGGTGCGGGTTTGCCGCGTGATGTGACTGCATATATGGCTTCATCAAATCAAGTGCCGATTATGACACAGTCAGATTCGGTGCTAAATTTAGGCTCCAACGCATACCGCAAACCATCTGCTGCTTTGCATATCTTGCGTGATACTATTTTGGGGCGTGAGAATTTCGATTTTGCATTCAAAGAATACGCACGTCGCTGGAAGTTTAAACGCCCTACACCGTCAGACTTTTTCAGAACCATAGAGGAAGCTTCTGGGACTGATCTTGATTGGTTTTGGCGCGGTTGGTTCTATACGACAGATCATGTCGATATCTCTATTGATGGTGTTTACAAGCTGCAATTGGATACGAAAGACCCAGACATAGACTATCCACGTCAACGTCAGGAAAATGCTGACAAACCAAATAAAGTTGGTGTTGAACTTGATAAAGCTGAGGGTATTGAGTCTTGGGTAGATTCTAACCCGAAAATTCGTGATTTCTATGACGAGAATGACATTTATACCGTCACTAACAAGGAAAGAAACGAATACAAATCATTCTTGGATAGTTTGAAGCCTTGGGAACGAGAAGCATTTGACCGGGCTGTTGAAGAAGATCAGAATTATTATGTTCTTGAGTTCTCAAATATAGGTGGTTTGGTTATGCCAATTATCCTTGATCTTGAGTTCACAGACGGTTCGACAGAACGTGAATATATTCCCGCAGAGATTTGGAGACGTAGTCCAGCAAAGGTGCGTAAATTGCTTACATATCCAAAAGGAAAGCAGTTAACGCAAGTTATTGTCGATCCAAATTGGGAGACTGCCGATGTGGACGTTGATAACAACTACTTCCCACGTCAAATTATACCGTCACGTATCGAAGCCTATAAAAGTAAGCGTAGTTCAAGCCTGAACGGGCGTGATATCATGCATGATATGACCACAAAGCTTAAAGTTGACGATGTAGAAAAAGAAGAAGCCGCAGTTGAGGCTGCTGAATGATCTCTAAAATTGCTTCTTATGCAATATTGGCGTGCCTTGTCCTTTTAGGGCAAGGCGCTTCTTTTGCTCATCCTCAGAAAGCAGCTATTGCGACAATTGAGCCCAATTATCGTACAGGTGTTATTGAGATTGTGCATCGTTTTTCCCAGCATGATGCAGAACATGCAGCTCATCTTGTTGGAGCTACGCCTCAATCGATAATTTCCTCTGATGAAGTGCAAGAAAAATTTGCGCAATATGTAACGCAGTCTTTTCGCCTTTCTAATCTTAAAAATGAAGAAATTGACGTAAACGATATCGGGTTTGAATTTGAGGGCGGGTATATATGGGTCTATCAAGAGACATCACTGTTGCAGGGTGTTGAAGGATTGATTGTGCAATATTCAGCACTACAAGAAATTTGGCCGGATCAAACAAATACAGTGAATATTAAACTAGATGGGGATGTCAAAACCCTGACTTTCACAGGCAATACACGCATTCAAGAAGTTTATTTTGCTAAACCTTTGACCAGTAGGTAACAAAACCTTCAACTACATTGTTTATCTCTATCGCATAAACGTTGATCTGCGTTGAAGTTTATTATAATCCGCACTTCAGAGGCCGGTTAGAGATTCAGGCTGAGTCTAAGATTAGGAGCAGTCGATATGTTTCATTTAAGTTTGATGATGCCGCTGCAAGACACTCTTGCATTGCTCTGGTTTTTTCTAGTTTGGCGGGTTTTTGCGTGGGTCACAGATGACAGCAAGTGGCGTCATTTAACGCTTTCATATGCCATGCATGAAGAACGTCGTCGTTGGATGCATTTAATGGCAGATCGTGATGTACGCATTTTGGATGGCAATATTATAGCGGGACTTCAGCAATCAACTTCCTTTTTTGCATCCACTTCATTGCTGGCGATAGGTGGTGGATTTGGTTTGTTGACTGCCGCTGATGATTTTCAGGCTGCACTAGAACGTTCCCTGCTTCACATCAGTCCGTCTCAAGAATTGTTTTATTTAAAAATTGTCGTGCTGATGAGTATGTATGCATACGCCTTCTTCAAATTTGGTTGGTCATACCGTCTGTTCAACTATTGTGCGGTGATGATTGCAGCGACACCAGAGCATGGGCAGAGCAATTCTCATGAGAATGCGGCTGCTGCGGCTGAGATGAATGTCGAAGCTAGCAAACAGTTCAATTACGGTCTGCGAAGTTTCTTTATGGCAATACCAATCCTGGCTTGGTTTGTTTCACCAATTGCTTTTGCTGTTGTGGCGACATTAGTGGTGACTGCGTTGACGCGGAGACAGTTTTTCTCTCGGTCGCGCCTGATCGCTCGCCAAGCATTTCATCTAAATACTGAGAAAAAAGACTAAAGTTTCATTTTCTTGTTAATGAAATCGACCAAAAGGCGACTTGTCAGGACCTGTTTCAAAGCCAAGGCTGTTAAATATTTTGGCGACGAGCAAAAGTCCTATGACTGCAGATAGGAGAGCTAAGAAACGCCAAGGAATTAGGCGTGGTTCAGGGTTGTCATGCGGCTTGTGTGCGCGTTCAAAGCAAAAATAGGCGCTCGCCCCACACAATATTATGCCACACAATGTGATCCCAAAACTGTATATCATTGCAGCCATTTTCCATTGCTTATTATTACGTCACTGGTTCTTTATGTAGTAACGGAATTTTTGATTTTGAGATACCATGTTGGGTTTTTGACCAGATATAAGGGCGTGTATGTAATTCCCATATTGCTCTTATGAAGGCAAAGCTCATAAGGGGCCAATAAAAAGGAGCGGTGAGGAGGGGTTTAAAGCAGTGTGTTACAGCGCTGGAAGCTAAAGCGGCAAGGATGACGCTGGAAAAAGCTAAAATAATAGGAATTAAGTGCAATGGGTTCAGGGTATTTGGAGCGGTGATGATGCTGTATGCCAAATATAGCAATAAAGGCCCATGAAGCCCTGCCGTTAAAATTGCTGAAACGAATGTGATTAAACAGCCCAATGATCGCCAGAGACCTAATGATTTAATCGTTTCGAATGGTTTTCGAGAGAGAACAGCGAGAGATTGTATATGGCCTTTAATCCAGCGCGTCCTTTGAGGTAACCATTGTGCAAGGTTGATTGGTGCCTCCTCTCTAGTAGGCAGCTCGATCATTCCGGCGCTATATCCATTTAAGGCAAGTCGATATCCTAAATCTGCATCTTCTGTGACGTTAAAAGGATCCCAAGCGCCAACTTTTTCTAGGACATTTTTCTTAAAATGGTTGGACGTACCACCAAGAGGTATTGGCCATCCCATTTTTGTCATTGCTGGAAGCCACACATCGAAATGAATAGCGTATTCAAGATCAAATTGGCTGGCAATCCAACTTTCTTCCCCATTATAGGCGTGTAAGGGCGCTTGAATGACAGCAAGGTTCGTGCCTCCATTTTGAAACGCTTGTGCGGCGGCCAACAATTGTTGCGGATGAGGGATATCTTCGGCGTCATAAACGGTAACAATATCACCGGTGGAAAACTGAAGCCCGTAATTTAAGGCTTTGGGTTTAGTCCTTGGGGCATGTTTTGGTACAGAAATAATTTTAAAATTTTGATGTTTGATAGCTTTTTTTAAGGCGCTCTCAGTCGCTTTATCGTCTTCCTCTGTTAGATAGAAAACTTCCAATTTATCTGCAGGGTAATTTAAAGCTTCCATAGCTGATACTGAACGTGAGGCGACTGCTTGTTCATGATATAAAGGGATTAAAAGTGTGAATTTGGGAAGGGCAAATGAAACGCTTTTTTTTGAAGGAGACGTGCTCTTAGTTTTGGGACTGTTGAAAATGCTTATTATAGCGGCGTAAAACCGAAAAATAACTTGTAAAAGTAGGAAGATTGAAAACACGACCATTATGTCATTTATGGAAAATTGTCCGAGGATGAAAAGGGCGCAAGTGATTGTCAAAAACACAAGGAAGGAGACCTTTTGACTGATAGGTATTCCGGATTTTATGCTTTTGTCAGGTTGAGTTTTCAAAAGATGAAAGCAAGCTTTTTGTAGGCGACTTTCTCGATAACCAGGCGGCGGAAACAGAATTTTAGACTGTTCTTCATGCGCAGGATTCTGATAGAGATTCATTGTAAAAACACCCCCATAAACGTCAACGTGCACAATGAGGTTTCATGGGGCATGTTGTTGTTTTAATAGGATTAAACACTCACCAAGCCACAGCAAGTTGATTCAACCCTCAGAGTTGTTTTAAGGGTGGGTTTCTAGTGTTGGGATATATGTGTTGGTTAATGTAATCTGGAAAAATAACCTTCTCGTTTAATTATATGTCCAGCTGTGACTGGTAATGTTGGCTGGTGAGAAGTTATAGATTGCTGGGTGTGCATGAATGCAACAGTTTAGTTTTACGTCTTTTTTTCTGGGAAAAGTTGAAATTCCAGAAGAGAAAAAAGCATGGATTCAGGCTGAACAATATCGTGCATTCCTTGGAATGGCACCTGTTGCTGCTTTTGGGCTAACTGCGACTGGGGCATTTTTATCAATTTTGCATCACAATAGTAGTCTGGGTCCAATAATGTTTTCTTGGGCCTATTCTGCAGGGGTCCTAGCGTATGTGATGATCCGATCTTGGCAGCTGTCTATACAGCAGCCTGACAAAAATTTTCATACCTCACAAAAGTTTAAAAAGATTGGATTTTGGGCTGCCGGTATTGGTTCTGTATGGGGACTGCTAATTGCGGTTTTGATCATGCATGATCAAACCAATTTAGCCCTTGTTGGGGCTGTTGCGGTTGGCATGCTCAGTATGGGGTCATTTGTGCTTGCTGTTTTACCGGTTGCATCTTTGGTATTCATGCTTGGTATTTTGGCTGGTTTCGGCGCTGGAGCAGCTTTGAGCGGGGATGTCGCTTTTCTCGTAATTGTGCCGTTATTTTTGATATTTATGGTTGTTATGCAACGTTATGCTGCGTGGACCTTTCGAAATTTTGTGTTGCAAAGACTGGATAGAAATGCCGTTTCGGAATCCAAGGAAGTTATTTCGTTGCTTCTGCATGATTTTGAAAGTCAGTCATCTGATTGGTTGTGGGATACCGATGAAAACATGTTACTAGGGCGTGTTTCTCAACGGTTTGCTGAAGCCGTTAAACGCCCTGCTGAAGTCCTAAATTCTGAGTGTTTCCTTCATTTTTTTGAAGAAGATTCCAAAGAGCAATTACAAGAGCTGTTTTTAAATCAAAGGTCATTTAGAGATTTCGTCGTACCCATTCGTATAGAAGGTGAGCTGCGGTGGTGGTCGATAAGTGCATCCCCAAAAAGAAATTGCGAAGGTGAATTTACTGGCTACCGAGGCGTGTGTTCTGATGTGACTCAGGAGAGAACTGCTGAAAAGAAAATAGCATATATGGCGCACTTTGATGCGCTTACAGGTGTGCATAATAGAGCAAATTTTTCTACTGAATTGGAAAAAGCGGTTGAGCGTATGCATACGCAAGGAAAACCCTTTGCACTTCATTGTATTGATCTGGATAATTTTAAAACTGTAAATGATACAATGGGGCACCCTGCTGGGGACTCTCTTCTAAAAATTGTAGCTCATAGATTGTCCATGAGTATTTCTGATGGTGATATAGTGGGGCGCCTTGGCGGAGATGAATTTATGGTGCTTCAGATGGGGTGTAATGATGCTGAAGAGGCAATGCTTACCTCGGATATGATTACTGACGCGCTTCTTGAGCCTGTTTCGTTGATGGGAAGCGTTCTGCCTGTTTCCGGTAGTGTTGGGACGTCGTTCGCACCACGAGATGGAGAGACAAGCAAAGAAATAATGCAGCATGCCGATTTAGCACTATATGCAGCCAAACAAGATGGGCGTGGTTGTAACCGTATGTTTGAGCCCAAAATGGATTTGGATGCAAAACGTCGTACTCAGTTAGAGATTGGCCTACGCCGTGCTCTGCAAGAAAACGAGCTGGAAATGCATTATCAGCCCTTAATGGATGTAAGAAGCGGAACAATCAAAGGATACGAGAGTTTGTTGCGTTGGCGTCGAGGGGAAAATGATGTTTTGCTACCAACAGAATTTATCGAGATTGCGGAAGATACAGGACTGATAGTACCTCTGGGGGAATGGATCATTAGAACGGCAATCGCCGAAGCTGCGACCTGGCCCGAGAATATTTCAGTCGCAATTAATCTTTCTCCGACGCAGATGAAAAATCCATCACTGATTTCCACGGTTATCAGTGCTCTAGCAAATAACGCTATGGATCCTGCACGTGTGGAATTCGAGATCACAGAATCTGTTTTGTTGGAAGAATCTGAGGTGAATATCAAGACACTTCATGTGCTGCGTGATCTGGGTGTTAAAATTGCGCTTGATGATTTTGGAACAGGATTCTCTTCTCTAAATTATCTCCGAGCTTTCCCATTTGATAAAATTAAGATTGATAAGTGTTTTGTAACGGAAATGGAAACTCGCGATGATTGTCGAGCCATAATTAGAGCTGTTATGGGATTGGCTCGTGATCTTGGGATGAAAACGACTGCAGAAGGTATTGAAAACCAAACACATGTAGATCTGCTTAAAGCAGAAGGTTGTGATTACATGCAGGGCTTTTTATTTTCTCGTCCGATTCCCGGGCGGTATTTACCGCGTAAAGATGAGACAGCTGAAAACCGCTCAACAATTCCTGATGAACTTCATGAAAAGGGTCGCATTCACTTGCTCAAGCAAGAAGCGGCCTAATTTTAGTTCTTGGGATTGTATACTGCTGACAAGATTTGGCCAAATCATATAAAACAATTGATTTTTGGGGCTTCACTCAGCTTGCTGTCCGCATCATATTGTTGAAATGAATAAGACATCGAAAACTCCCAAATCGTCCAAATCTGTTTCAGAGGCGCCTGCGTCTGCATTTCTATATGAAGGTGCAGAAGAGTTGTTACATCCGTCTGTATGGAAACCGCACCGTCCCGAACGCCAATGGGAAAAGTCTGAAGGTGGGAAGCTTTTTGAGCTTAAATCCGAGTATGAACCTGCAGGAGATCAGCCCGAAGCGATAAAAGAACTTGTGACAGGTGTTGAGACAGATGAAAAAGACCAAGTCCTTCTTGGTGTGACTGGCTCCGGTAAAACATACACGATGGCGCAAGTGATTGAACGCACACAGCGGCCTGCTCTCATACTTGCGCATAACAAGACGCTGGCTGCTCAATTGTATGCGGAATTCAAGAATTTCTTTCCAAATAATTCGGTTGAGTATTTTGTATCCTATTATGACTATTACATGCCTGAAGCGTATGTTCCGCGGACCGATACTTATATTGAAAAAGAAAGTTCGATAAACGAAGCCATCGACCGGATGCGACATGCGGCGACGCGGGCGGTGCTTGAGCGCGATGATGTGATCATTGTGGCGTCAGTGTCGTGTATTTACGGTATTGGGTCGGTTGAAACCTATTCCGCGATGACATTTGTGCTGGAAGAGGCGCAAACCAGAGACCCTAGAGATATTGCGCAGGATTTGGTGGCGCTGCAATACACACGCAATGATGTGGCGTTTGGGCGGGGGACATTCCGCATCAAAGGGGATGTGCTCGATATCTGGCCTGCCCACCAGGAGGATAGGGCTTGGAAAATCAGCTTTTTCGGCGATGAGATTGAAACCATAGTGGAATTTGATCCGCTGACGGGAAAAAAATCCAAGCCGCTGGGCAAAATCAAAGTCTATGCGAACTCTCACCATGTGACACCTCGGCCAACTTTGAATCAGGCTGTTAAGCACATAAAGGAGGAAATGAAGCAGACCGTAGCGCGGTTTGAAGCCGAGGGTAAATTGCTCGAAGCTCAGCGGATTCAGCAGCGCACAGAGTTTGATATGGAAATGATGGTGGCGACGGGTTCGTGTGCCGGCATTGAAAATTATTCGCGCTATCTTTCGGGCCGTAAACCGGGGGAACCGCCCCCGACATTTTTCGAGTATCTACCAGATAATGCACTGGTTTTTGTCGATGAAAGCCACCAAACCATCCCTCAAATTGGGGCGATGTATAAGGGCGACCGCAGCCGCAAAAACACGCTTGCGGAATTTGGTTTCCGCTTGCCCAGTTGTAAGGATAACCGCCCCCTCAAATTTGAGGAATGGGAGGCCATGCGCCCGCAAACTGTGCATGTGTCGGCCACTCCCGGCAAATGGGAGCTGGAGCAAACACAGGGCGTGTTTACCGAGCAAATTATCCGCCCGACGGGCTTGATTGATCCGCCTGTGGAGGTGCGTCCCGTGTCCAAGGACGGTGCCAATCAGGTGGACGATGTGATCGCCGAGGTCAAAAACACAACCCAGCGTGGATTTAGAAGTTTGGTGACGACGCTGACAAAGAAGATGTCTGAAGACCTCACAGATTATATGCACGAGCAGGGCGTGAAAGTGCGCTATATGCACTCTGACATCGACACGGTGGAGCGCATAGAGATCATCCGCGATCTGCGCCTTGGCGTGTTTGACTGCCTGATAGGTATAAACCTGTTGCGGGAGGGGTTGGATATCCCCGAATGTGCGTTTGTGGGGATACTCGATGCCGATAAGGAGGGCTTTTTGCGCTCTGAAACCTCGCTCGTGCAGACGATTGGGCGCGCCGCGCGTAATTCAGAGGCGCGCGTTATTCTATATGCCGACAAGGTGACTGGCTCTATGGAACGCGCCATGAGCGAGACCACACGCCGCCGCGATATCCAGCGTGCGCATAATGAAAAACATGGCATCACGCCCAAAACAGTGGTGCGCGCGGTCGAAGATATTATGGAAGATATTGGCGGCAAGAAAAACGCGGCGTCTGATCTTGTGCCCAATGGCCGCGACCCGAATAAACGCTCAGCTAAAGGCGTGCAGGAAAGTAAAGCAGGCGTCGCCAGTATGGCACCCGGCGGAAAAGGCCACAATCTGGCCGGCGTCATCGCATCCTTGGAAAAAGAAATGCGCGAAGCCGCCGCCAATTTGGAATTTGAAACCGCCGCCCGCCTGCGCGATGAGGTGAAGCAACTGCGTGATGAGGAATTGGGGCTTAATGGGGGCTCTATTTAGTCGGTAGTTTAAAACGAAGTTCTTGGAATAGAGAATTCACTGGAATATTTTTTTAAAGTGCGGGCTTGAAAACAAAAGCAGCACTTCTTAGTTGTAAATTAACTATAATTGGAGGTTGGGTTGAGTTCTAATACAAATAGTGAAGCGCTTAGTGAGCAAGACCAATTGTTAATAGATGTGGCGCAACAGCTGCAGTTAACGAACACCGAATACAAAAACAATGTATTTCGGTATGAAGCGCTGGCAAATTTTATTGATGCCGACGGTTCCGTATTGAAAGATCAAGTGCTCGGCATTTACCCTTCGGGCTCTATGGCAATTGGGGCTGCCATACGCGGGCAGATTAAACGGGATGTTCCTGACGTTGATGTGGTATTGGTGTTAGATATTGCCGCTGATTCCTCTCCTATCGATGTGCTTACTCTTGTTAAGGAGGCTATTACCAGGGGAGGAGATGATGACACTTACAGGAATTGCAAAGTAGAAGTTAATTCACGTTGCGTTACGGTGGAATACGCAGATGGTAGTACTGTAGATTTGATGCCAGTGGTGGTGATTAAAGATGACCCCACAATTCCTATCTGGCAGTTATTCCATTATAAAAATGATGTTACTCCTATTGAGAGTTACTATAAAAAAATCAGTCCCATTGGTTTTAAGAATGCAGTTAAAAAAGCTATTGAAGAAGAAGGGGGGTCTATTCTTTTTGAGCGAGTGTCTCGTGCAATGCAGGATAGATACACTGTTTTGGCTGAAAAGGCAGAGGTAGAAGAATTTCCGAAAAACGATGATTTTGAAGAAAAATCTCCTAGAATTATCGTTTTGCAACTTCTCAAGCGCTTTAGGGATTTAAGATTTCGAAGAGCAGATAGGAACGGAAAGCGGAAACCACCTTCTATTGTTTTAGCAGCTCTCGCAATCGAAGCCCCATTTGGAAGGTGTCACTCTTTTACAGATGAATTACGAAGCGTAACTGAGAGCATTGTAACTGAATTAAGCTCACAAATAAATCAGCCCATAGAAGTAAGAAATCCGAGCTATTGGGAAGATGTGTTTACAGATAGATGGCCGGAAACAGACTCATATGATCAGGAGTTGTGGTGCAATGATCTAAAAAAACTTTTGGCAGAACTCAATAAACTAAAAAGTGAGAGAAGGCCTTTGGAGCAAATAAAGATCTTAGAAAGTTTGTTTGGGGAAGAAATAGCAAAAACAGCGGTTGCGGCATTTGCTCAAAGAACGGAACAGGCAAGGAAATCTGGTAAGTTAGCGGTAGCGGCATCTGGGCAGGCGGTAATTTCTTCAACTGTAAGTCGATTTTCATCGGCATCTTCAGGGCGTTTTGGTGGCGATACTCACTAAACCTATCGATAAACAAATCGAAGAAATTCAAGAATATTTCGATAATTTGTATGTTGAATCAAGTGAACAAAGTACCGAAGTGTTTTGGTATCCAAAACCTGCGGGTAAAGTATTCAGTGTGAACATTCTGATAGATCACAAAAAGTTAGGTAGGTTTTATGACAAGAATGCTCCCTCACCGGTGAAATGCATAGTTTTTTTTCCTGAACTTTCGCTTTTAACGGATAACGAATTTTATGATTTACCCCACATTTGGCTTCCATCGTTGTACAGTGAAGTAGGCAGTTATTATCACTGGTTACAAAAAGGTGAGCGTCCGCCTCTTTTTGATAGAAGTGAATTGGTGATCTGCGCATACGAAAAATACTATCTTGATCGATGTGGGGTCGATTTATTTGAAATTATGAAACTTGTCGCAACCTATTTGAATATGTTGGAGTATTGGCGTGCTGGTTTAGGTTGGTTTGGTGGCGGATACGGACATACGAGGAATAAAGATGTCGAAACTATCCTTAGAAAAAAGGTCAAGCGGGACAATCTATCGTCAACGTGCCCAGCAGCACTGGAAACCAGAAAAGCCTTTTAAAATTCTCTGTATAGATGGTGGTGGCATTAAAGGTATATTACCCGCCTCCTTGTTCTCATTGGTAGAGAAAAATATTTTGGGCGGGGAACCAATCGCAGATTATGTTGATATGATTTGTGGAACGTCTACTGGAGGTATAATTGGTCTTGGTCTTAGTCTAAATAAATCTGCTGATACAATTAAGGATCTGTACCTAAATCGAGGCGACGAAATTTTTCCGAGAACACTTCGATTAGGTGTGGTCAAAAAAAAATACGATAGAGCTCCTTTAGATAATATATTGAATGAAATTTTTGACGTAGCACTTTTGGGAGATTGTCGCACAAGAATGGTGATTCCAAGCTTTGATCATCACTTGGAGCCGACTATTTTTAAAACGGATCATCATTCTGACTACAGGAGAGACTGGAAGAAAAAGGCAGCGGAAATTGCGGCAGCGACGTCAGCAGCCCCAGTGTATTTGGGAGCATACTTTTCAGAAGATAGAATTCAATGGGATGGTGGTCTCTTTGCAAACCACCCTTTGATGAATGGAATTGTGGATGCTCTTAGTTGTTACGATGTTTCAAGGGAAAACATAAAAGTATTGTCCGTAGGTTGTGGTAATGTTGCCGGAAAAGTTTCGTCAAAACCGAATGTGATGGCTGAAGCGGGAATCAAAGACTGGGCATTAAATTTGATACCGACTGCATCCTCTCTTCAATTGCAAGATTCATTGGGACAAGCTGGCCTGCTTATAGGCAGACAAAACATATTGAGAATCGACCCTGATTTGGAGACAGAAATTGCGTTGGATGATGTTGCTAAAGCAACGAATATTTTACCTAATTTGGCCAAATTGGAATTTGATAAAAATAGGGAAAAGCTGGAAGAGTTTTTCGAAACTAAAACTAGTGCCCGTGAAATGCATCACTCTAAAGGTTAGAGATTATCATTTCTTAAGTCAAACTAATCCCACCCAAGCGCGTTGCCATCATACTCCCGTGAATGAGCTATTATTCAAGATTGTCGATTGAAAAGAAGGCGCAGCTGCTTGGCTATGCCAAGGCGCGCTATGTGGCGGGGGAGACTCTGGATGAATTGGTGGAGAGTTTGCCAGTTTCCAAGGCGACTTTGCATCGCGCGCAAGTTGAGCAAGGGTGGCGGCGCAAGGATTTAGACGCGCAGGCGGCTGGTCTGGAGAATGCGGGCACGCCGGAATGGTTGGTTAAATATAGGGCGGAGCTGGCGCGTGTGCCTTCGGGTGTGGATCGCGCATTGGTCAATCAGCCGGACCGTTTGGCGGAGCTGAAAGCGCAAGCTGAGGCTTTGCCGGAAAGCCTTGATATTACCGATATGAAACAGGCGGCGCAAAAGGCGGGGGAATTGGCGGCGCGCTATCAATTAATGGGTGAGGTGAAACTGGCCGATGCGCAGGCGCGTCTGGCGGAGCGTTTTGTGCGTCTGGCGCTTGGGATGGCGCGCGTGGATGGGAAAGCGACCATTGAGGCAGAAGAAGAGGTTGATACCAGGCCGAGTCTGGAAGAAATGCGCGAAGTGATAATACAGCGTATGCGCCGGATGCCTGCTGCTGGGCCGGGCAATGAAGGGCGCACATTGGGCGATTTGGATGATGAGGAGGAGGAGCGGGCGAGGGCTGAGGCGGCGCGCGCCAATGAGGGCTTGGACGGGCAAGATTTAGATGCGGGGGAATATGGGGCTGAGGCCGTTGATGTGTCTGATGAGGTTTATGGGGCTGGCGAGGTTGAAGATATAGCGGGGGATGATGGTGTGGAGGCGGGCGATATATCGCCCTATTCCAGCGCTGAAGAATGGGAGGCAGCGCTGGAAAGGGGGAGGCAAGCGTGTGTTCGTGTGCGTCAGCTATAGATATTGGATGAATTAGCTGGCGTGTTTTAGGTCTTGCACGATTTTGACGAGTTGGATCATCAGGCCTTTGGCAGCTACGGCAGGCGGTGTTGTGCCTATGCTGCGCGACATGGTGCGCGAGAGATAGCGGACTGTGACATTGGGGCCGTCAACTTCGTAAGAGCCTGTGTAGGTTTGGCCGTCTAACTGGATTTGCGTTGGTATGGACATTGGTCATGTTTCCTTCAGTGGTTGATGATGGCGTGACGCACGCACTGGGCGGCGCTGTCTTGCTCTGTCGGCAACGTTCGGGAGGTCTGATTTATGAAATATATACTAGCAGATATACGCTAAAAAGGGAAGTTTCAGAATGATACGCCAATAGCGCGAATATGGCCCGATTTATGCAGTGGTTTGGTTAGACACGCCAAATCATGGCGGTAAAACAAGAATTAGGGGCTAAAATGAAACGTACTATAATTTTTATCGCCTTGTTGGCGGTTATGCTGATTATCCCATTTGTTATGAGTGAACGCTTTAGTTCGGCAGATGCGAATGTGCAAGTTATCGATATTGAGAACGCACCTGTTATCAAAACACCGCAAAGTGCGAAAAAAGGTCAGGTTTGGACGTTGGCGGGTAGCAATGTCACGAACGGTTTTTTCATTGTGTCTAAGGTTGAGCGCGTCAATGGCGTGATTGTTGTGCATGGATATTTGGATGGCTTGATCCGCAATGTGAACACACGCAAATCTGTCGTTGCGGATGAAACTTATATCAGCTTATCGCTTGGTGCATTTAACCGCAGTGTCGTGCAGCTTGTGGGTGATACATTGCCGCGTGAAGCATCAGATGATGCTTATGCAGCATGGAGTGCGGCTGGTGCAGATGTGTCTAATCAAACAATCGCTGAGATTGCGAACTACCGTTTTTCCTAGGGTATCCTATATTTTGGGGGCAAGGTTTGAGAAAAGCTTGCCTCTAAACGCAAAACAGGTGACATAGCAAATTCAACGCTGGGCAATATCATTGCTGGGCGATAATTAAGAGGTTCATCGCCTCACCTATATGCCGCGCGCTTTATGAAGTCATCAGCCTCGCCGATTTGCTTGGGGCATATAGAGATTATGAATAAAGAGATTTTGCTATGACTGACACACCTCCAGATCGCCTTTCACTGGATCCATCATCAGAATATTTTGACGCAGACATAATTCAGCGCGGCGTAGGTATTCGGTTTAAAGGTGTTGAAAAGAACAATGTCGAGGAATACTGCCTTTCCGAGAATTGGATTAAAGTGTCCCTACCTAATACGCGTGACCGCAAAGGGCGCCCGATGCAAATGAAATTGCAGGGTGAGGTTGTCGCCTATTATCAAGATGATAAAGCCGAATAAGTTTTGGGCGTAAAAGATAGAAAGGCACCATAAATATGGTGCCTTTTTTTGTGACCTGTTTCAGTGGCTTGGTATCAAGACGCTTTTTGCGACAGATCTGTCGCTGGAGCGTCATTATTGGCTTGCATTTGCAGTGTTTCTATTGATTGAAAATCTGAAATTGAGTGTTCATGCAATCGCGATTGCAATATCTCATTAAATGAATGGATAAGAGCGATGGCACCGGCTGGATTGGCTATTGCTCTTTGAGCCATTTCATCGGCAAGAGATTGAACGATTTTTTGCGCATTCACTTTCGACATTAATTTCATTTTTGCGGCGGCTAATTCTTGTGCGGCTTCATTCTCTATTTGATCTGGGCTGAGGTAGAATGGTTTAGGCTGAACTTCAAATAGTTGTTTTTGGGTAATGCCAGTGGCCGCTCGTGCTCTGGCTAAGGCTGTTGGACCTGTTTCAAGAAGCAAAGCCTGAGCAATCCCTTTGCCTTCATCAAATTCAACTGGAGGCCCCAAGGGTGAATAATGCATATCCACGCGCGCCATTCTTTCCACGAAAGATGGATCACATACGGTTGTTAGGTGAGAAATACCTCTCGATACGGCAAATTCATGGACACCTATGATTGTTTCGCGGGCAATTTGAATTGCTTTTGAAAAATCCTTTGAGCGGCGATATCGCGTCGCCATTATCCAGCGAGTTAAATCCCATACCTCTTCTCGTTTTGGTAATTCGCCATCTACAAAGTTCGAGAGTTTATCGGCAAGAAGGTTGGGGCCAGTTGAAGAATTGAGGCGGTATGCAGAGGCAACCCGTCCATCAAAATCCAAATTGATAAGATAAACGACGTCACCATCGTCAAATTCATCTGTTTCTTTACCATTGATACTTTGTAGGGCGTCCCAGCCTTTTGCTTGTACGAAATATTCATGGCGCATACGGAACATTTCATCGAGTTGCGGTCCATAAAGATGTTGGTTTTCACCTGTAACAACGTGGATCATTTCACTATTCCTTTTGGGTTGATAAAAACAACCTAAGCATGCATTAGTGGTTAATCAACACTTTATTTATACTTATGGTTGTATTTTTGAGCGTGCATAAAAAAATCCGCCCAACTTAGAGCGGGCGGATTCAATCAGTTCGAAATGAAAGTTACTTAACTGGCGCGAACGTCTTTACTGAGACGTCTGGAGAAGGCCGTGAAGGCGCGTTTTGCGTCGCTCCAAGTTGATCCATGTCTAGCGTCACGTATAGAGCTAGAAAACAGCCTTGATTCTGATTCAGTTATGATTTCTCCATTGAGATCATAACTTGTGCCTATCAATTTAGCGCCGCCAATAGAAACACTTCTAAATTGATCCAAGCCAGGGGTGTTGCTGACTTGTTCAAATGTTGGATGGTTGGGGCTTATATCCTCAATAAGAAGATCAATTCGAGAAATATTGAGACCATCTTTTTCTATTGTTTTTATGAGGCGCTCACGCAGGGCCTTTTCCAGAACCTCTTTCTCTCGGTCGCCATAGGTTTCAGAAAATTCTTCTAAAACATCATCGGAATATCTGATCTGTATTTCTTGAGCAGATGCTGACTGGCTTGCGAGCCCTATCAAAGTGGCTCCCATTAAACTCATTAAAAAATGTCTCATAGTCATGCTCCTTAAAGAGTTGGTATTCACCGGTATCTTACAGGAAGTATGCTTTGATTAGCTGAATTTGTGAAGGCATTTACAATATTTGTGATGATATTGTGATAAGAGGGGGTCGCGCTTGCTTTTATAATTCAGGGATAAAACCGGCCAAGGCGTGTGGACAGTTTTTGGCTATTTTCAGGACAATAAAAAAGGCCCCGAAGGGCCTTGGCGTGTAAATATGCAGAAATTCAAGCAGCTGCTACTTGTTTTTCTTTTCTGCTTTTTTTTGCTTCTTCCAGTCTTTTTTCATTTGTTCTTCATCTGATGTCGTGACCTGATCAACAGCTGCACCAGCCACTTTAAAAGGGGCTTTTACAGTGCCTTCAACGACATTTCCGGCTACGCCGATTGCTGATGAAATACAGCCACCAAGTCCTAAGGTCAGCACACAGCTTGTTGCGATTGCAATTTTACTCTTCATGTATGAAGCTCCCTATCAAATGCAGGACTATAAGCACATGATGTGGTTAATAATACCAGAACGATTTAGCAGAGTATGTGTTGTTTTAGAATAATAGCTCTGCAATGGGACCACATATCATGAATATATTGAGTGATGATACCTGACTGTCTGTGAAACCTAGTTTAGAATGATAGCAATATTTTATTGTCGATGATTGATGTGTTTCTCGTAATACGTCAGACATATCAGGTGTGATTAGAGGAAATTAGTATGTCGCAGACTCCAGAGATCCCAGCGCCAGGTGGACGTATCCATGAAGACAGACCGTTTAAGCCGGTCAATATTGCCATTCTAACTGTGTCTGACACACGAACGGATGATAATGATACTTCAGGGCATATTCTGGTTGAGCGTGTCAAAGAGGCTGGGCATAATCTAGCCGCTAAGAAAATAGTCACGGACAATCAAACTATTATTGAGCATGTGGTTGGGGATTGGATTAAAGACCCTGAAATAGATGCCGTCATTACGACAGGTGGAACAGGGCTAACCGGACGAGATGTAACACCTGAAGCGCTGCGTCCACTTTTTGAAAAAGAGATCGATGGTTTTAACACTATCTGGCATTTAGTGAGCTATCAAAGTGTTGGTCTTTCAACGCTTCAATCTCGCGCATGTGCTGGTGTTGCGAATGCGACATTTGTCTTTGCTTTGCCCGGTTCAAATGGTGCATGCAAGGATGGTTGGGACAAGATAATCCGCTGGCAATTGGATAGTCGCCATGGGCCTTGCAATATGGTGGAGCTAATGCCGCGCTTGTTGGAGAAATAGCGATGGCTTCGACCAAGAGCGCCGAAAATGCATTAACGCCAAGGCTGACTCATATAGATGAGGATGGGCGAGCTTTCATGGTTGATGTGTCTGAAAAATCTGAGACACGTCGAACAGCAGTTGCTAGCGGTATTCTCTATATGGGTGATGACGCGTTTAAGGCGGCAATATCGGGCGGTGGCAAAAAAGGTAATGTCATAACGACAGCTGAAATTGCTGGTATTATGGCAGCCAAGAAAACATCCGACCTTATCCCCATGTGTCATCCTTTAGCTATTTCAAAGGTGAGCGTTAAGGTGGAGCCTTTGGAAGAGGGGGGCGGATTAGGTGTTCGGGCAGAAGTTGTCACAACAGGAAAAACTGGTGTGGAAATGGAGGCGCTTACTGCTGCAAGTGTGGCCTGTTTGACTCTTTATGACATGCTAAAAGCGATAGATAAAAGTATGGTTTTGGCTGAAATCAAACTTATGGAAAAGTCTGGTGGCGTGTCTGGAGATTATTTTCGATAAGGCGTAATGTTTGCGGCATTAAAGCGTCGTTGTTAATTATAAAACTGGTTTAAATTTCTTATCCTAGGGCGTGGTTTTGAGGGTCTTTCAACAATGATTCGCGAACAGAAAAGCTAAAAGCTAGGAAATTTGACGGAAAAAACGGAGCTTTTCGTTCCCCAAAAAGAACTTTCCGGAAATTTTTCCCTGTATTGCTGATTTTTCATGAAGTGAGACGTTTTGTCCTTAAGTCATGTATGTGAATTTCTGTTCATACTCTTTGGATTGAGAATTGTGTTTGATGAGTTATTCAGGAATAAGCTGGTTTCCCTTATTCTATAGGGGGTTTGGCTATCAATTTGTCGCCAGTTTTGGGGATGCGCATGATGGGCGAACTTACAGAATGAGTGTTTTTTAGGATTTTATCTTGCCAAATAAGTTTTATTTGGCTTCGGTGGGCTGTTGCTCTTAGGTCGCGTTTTAGTAAAAAAGACATGATACCTCGGTAACAAGCAGTTGAAAGTGTCGCCTTTCTTTTGAAAAGAGTGTATCGAAACTTATGGAATGCGGGGCGACCGCGTTCTTGATTCTTGATGTCTGCATTGCCTAATGTGGATTCAAAAAATACCTCAACTTACAGGGGATGGGTATGAAAAAGGCACTATTTTGCGCCACTGCGGCCGCCGCATGTTTGTCGGCACCATTTGTGGCTCACGCACAAGAAAATGACGGCTGGTATGGTCGTGTAGCTGTTGGAGTTATTGCGGACGGGAATTTTGACCCTGATGCACCTTCAAACAGTGTTAGTGGACAACTTGGCGGTGACGCTGATGCAGACACAGACGTAACCTACTTAGGTGCTATTGGTTATAGCTACGCAAACGGTTTCCGTTTGGAAGGTGCTATTGACCACCGTAATGCTGGCCTTGAAGTTGGTAACGACTTTATTGGTACAATAAAAGGTAATGGTCCTGAAGGTTCTGGTTCATTGCGCGCTACAACTTTGATGCTGAACGCAATCAAAGAGTTCGGCAACGATAGCGGTGTTACACCTTATATCGGAATTGGTGCAGGTGCAGCGGCTATGAGTGCGCGTGCAGCTAACCTTTACAGCCCGACATCTGGAACAGCAATTAATGGTCTAGATGATTCAGATTCTGGTTTCGCCGGTAACATTCTTGCTGGTTTGAAAATGGATTTGACTGACCGTTTGTCTTTTGACCTAGGATATAAATTCCTAGCGACTGATGAATTTGAGTTCGTTGGAAACGATGCAACTTACGAAGGTGAGTACCGCGAGCACTCAGTGATGGCTGGATTGAACTTCCTACTTGGCGCACCTGCTGCACCGCCACCACCACCGCCTCCGCCACCACCTCCGCCACCACCACCTCCGCCACCTCCACCACCGCCTCCTCCTCCGGAGACATTGGTTGAAGAAGCTCCAGTGGTTAACTGTGTGGCTCAGTCTCAAGACTTCGCTGTATACTTCGAGTGGGATAGTTCAGTTCTAACTGTACCTGCACAAGAAGTTGTAAACAGCGCGACACGTCGTGCTCTTGAAAACGGTTGTACAATCTCAATTGCGACAATCGATGGTTACACTGATACTTCAGGTAACAAAGCTTATAACGCTCGCTTGTCTGCACGTCGTGCAGCAGTTGTTCGTGATGCTTTGATTGCTCGCGGTGTTGATGCTTCTGTTGTAACAACAGACGCTAAAGGTGAAGAAGGCCTAGCTAAAGCAACAGCTGATGGTGTTCGTGAGCCGCTTAACCGTCGTGCTCAAATCATTCTTTCTGTTCGCTAAATTTAGCGAATAAGTCTAAAAATAAGATGGCCCGAAGATGTATCTTCGGGCCATTTTTTTGTCTTTACTGATTTTTTTCTCAATTGCTGCAGGTCCGTCACTATTTTTATTTTCGAATATTGCTATGTTCGCCTCAACTTAAAAATATGGATTGCCCAATGGCAAGAAAAATGACGGCACCCAAAAAGCCTTATCGGGGCTCTGGTGCTAAGAACAGGTCTGCGACTTTTGCTGCGCTGGATCTGGGAACAAATAATTGCAGGCTGCTTGTGGCAGACCGCGCGGGAGATGGATTCCGTGTGTTGGATAGCTATTCTCGAATCGTAAGATTGGGTGAGGGGTTAGCCTCTAGTGGACAATTGTCTGAGACGGCGATGGATCGTGCTGTTGAAGCTTTGAAGAATTGTAAGACAAAGCTCGATAAATATCGCAATTGTCAGGTCAGATGCATTACAACTCAAGCATGTCGAGCCGCGTCTAACGGCAATGAGTTTCTGCAACGCGTCAAAAAAACAACAGGTCTAAAACTCGAAACAATTAGCCCCAAAGAAGAAGCGAAACTCGCACTATTAGGGTCGTTGGATCTGGTTGATGATTCCAAAGATTTCACTCTTGTTGTTGATATTGGTGGTGGTTCTACAGAACTTAGCTGGGTTGATGCGAAAGCTGCTAAGCGTCGCGGCGTTTCAGGAAGTGCTGCTAGGCCCCCAATATTAGGCTGGGCGTCTTTTCCTGTTGGTGTTGTGACTTTATCAGAAACCTTCCCTGAGCATGCAGATGGAGGAGATCCATTCTGGTATGATAAGCTGGTTGAGTATGTCGTTAAATTATTGCGGGAAAACGATGCCGCTGATCGATTCGGACCATTATTTGAAGCGGGACGCGGTCAGTTGCTAGGGACATCTGGTACTGTGACCAGTCTCGCAGCAGTGCATTTAGGACTTTCCAAATATACTCGCTCTGCTGTGGATGGAGTTTGGGTTAGCCAAGAAGGTATGGATGCCGCTCGGGATAAGCTACGTTTTGCGACACCAGAAAAGCGGGCAACAGAGCCTTGTATTGGGCCTGATCGCGCTGAACTAGTCTTGGCAGGGTGTGCGATTTTGGATGCTGTTTGGCAAATTTGGCCGTCTGAGAGATTGCGTGCTGCTGATCGTGGATTAAGAGAAGGGGTGCTGCTTTCCCTTATTCACAGCAATAAACCTGCCGGCAAGAAAAAGCGTAAGCGCACGCGCAATGTCAAAAATCAAAATAATACAAACGCAAAACCCAAGACAAACGCACTAAATGGCACAGATAACTTATCTGACAGTTTGGATAAATTAAGTTAGATTAGATAAGACATTTTGGTATTCGATTTGATGCTTTGCACAAGAATGAAAATATATGACCGACGATACGCCTGAAAATTCAAAGCCAAATGATGGAAAACGTCGCTGGAAAGGTCCAAACGCGACTGATGCTGAGCGCGTGCGAGAGAAAACGTTTAGCACGAAGAAAAAAATCAAGAAGGGCGGCATTACCAAGAAGTCATCCCGTGCATGGATTGAGCGTCAGTTGAATGATCCCTATGTTCGGCGTGCACACGAGGCTGGATGGCGAGCAAGAGCAGCATATAAATTGCTCGAATTGGATGAGAAATTTGGCCTGCTTAAGAATACGCAGCGTGTTGTTGATCTTGGATGTGCACCCGGAAGCTGGACGCAGGTTCTGATGCAAAAATACGGCGCGCATTATGTCGTCGGAATTGACCTTTTGCCAGTTGATCCGATCGCGGGGGCGCACTTGATTGAAGGTGACGTCAACGACCCGGAAGCTATGGCAGAAATGATGTCGGTCTTGCAGGGTAAGCCCACCCTCGTTTTATCAGATATGGCGGCAGCCACGACCGGCCATAAGCAAACTGATCATGTTCGAACTGTTCAACTGGCAGAAATGGCTGTTCAGTTTGCCATAGATAATCTTGAAGTCGGCGGCAATTTTTGCACAAAAGTGTTTCAAGGCGGCGCGCAAGGTGAGTTAAAAGCTTTGATGGATGCCAATTTTGCTGAAGTTAAATATTGGAAGCCGCCATCAAGTCGTGCTGGTAGTCCAGAAATGTTTGCTGTCGCGCTGGGTTTTAAACAAACCAAGAAGCGCTAGCGTAATTTAGGTAACGATTTTCGCCATGACTAGCGATAAAACAGCAAAGAAAAGTCTCCATATTTGATTTGGGGGCTTCACAGATGCTGTTACCTCCCTTATTAGGCCAAAAAGGGAGCTTCATCCATGAAAATTCGCCAAGCCATTACGTTCGATGATGTTCTACTCGAGCCGGGTCCGTCGTCAGTTCTGCCCAATCAGGTAGCCATAAAAACAAAACTTACAAAAAAAATAGATCTGAATGCGCCTGTGTTATCGGCTGCAATGGATACTGTTACGGAATCACCTCTGGCAATCGCGATGGCCCAAGCCGGCGGTATCGGTATTCTTCATAAGAATATGACGATTGAAAAACAGGCCCAGCAAGTTACCCGCGTCAAGAAATTTGAAAGTGGTGTTGTTGCTGATCCTGTTACTTTGACACCGGATGCTAAGCTTGAAGATGTGAAGCGTATTAAAGAAGAATACGGTTTTTCTGGAATTCCGGTCGTTGAAAAGGGAAATGGCGGCAAAGTCGTTGGTATTATTACTAATCGTGATGTTCGTTTCTCTGATGATTTAAGCATGCCAGTATCTGAATTGATGACGACGAAGCTTGTCACCGTTCGAGAAGGTGTGTCGCAAGATGATGCGCGCCGTCTATTACATCAGCACCGAATTGAGCGTTTGATTGTTGTTGACGATAAAGAACGGTGCGTCGGTCTTTTGACCGTCAAAGACATGGAAAAAGCCGCGTCTAACCCAAATGCCGCTAAGGATTCTCAAGGCCGTCTTCTTGTAGGTGCTGCAACTGGTGTGGGAGAAGATGGATTTGCGCGTGCTGAAGCCCTAATCGCTGCCGGCGTAGATGTGGTTATCGTTGATACGGCACATGGTCATTCAGCTGGTGTGTTGAAGGCTGTCGAGCAGATTAAAAAGCTTTCTGGAGATACACAGGTTATCGCTGGCAATATCGCAACTTATGATGCTGCAAGAGCATTGATTGATGTTGGAGCGGATGCTGTGAAAGTGGGTATTGGGCCGGGGTCTATTTGTACAACGCGTATTGTTGCCGGTGTAGGTGTGCCCCAGTTAACAGCTATTTCTGATGCATCCAAAGCTGCGGCTGATCAAGGTGTGCCAATTATTGCTGATGGCGGTATTAAGTTCTCTGGTGATTTTGCAAAGGCGCTAGCCGCTGGTGCAAGCTGTGCCATGTTAGGGTCTATGCTGGCAGGTACGGATGAAGCGCCTGGTGAAGTGTTCCTGTTTCAGGGACGTTCGTATAAATCTTATCGTGGCATGGGATCAATTGGTGCCATGGGACGCGGGTCTGCTGATCGGTATTTCCAAGGCGATATCAAGGACACGATGAAGCTAGTGCCTGAAGGTATTGAAGGCCAAGTGCCTTATAAGGGACCGGTTGGCGCGATACTTCACCAAGTCATTGGCGGTTTGCGGGCTGCAATGGGCTATGTTGGTGCTGCCAATATTACTGAGCTTCACGAGAAAGCCCGGTTTATCCAGATTACAGGTGCGGGCCTACGCGAAAGCCATGTGCATGACGTGAAAATGACGCGAGAAGCGCCAAATTATTCATTCACTAGCAATTAGGTTTCTTTGATTGTTTTGATATTTTGAAGCGGGCTGGATATACTGATTATTCGGCCCGTTTTTTTGTTTAGAATACGTGCAAATGTGATGTAATGTTAAGCATTACTAAGAATTTGGTTTCACGTAATTGGATTTGAAGTGCAGGCAAGCAGGTATTTATTGCATGTTGGTCGCGATATATAAAACACTTGAGTGAAGAAATTTGTGGGGTAGGTGGCATGGCTATTCGTATTGTGTGTGCGGAGGCTGATATGAAAACCGCGTCTTCTCTGGCGCGGTTTCTTAAAAAGCAAAACATACCCACTGTAATTGGCGGTGTGATGGGCAGGACGCACTTGGATGGCGGTGCAAGTCAGATTGTCTTATGGTCCAATCTTCTAGCGCCTTATAAAAAGCGGCTCAAAGATCTACCAAACAGTCAGCTTGTTATACTGGATGGCGCTGGTGTGCCGCCGGAGCTTTCCAGCCTTGATCGCGTTGATGTTAAAAGTATTGGCATGCGCGAAAATAGAGCGTGGCGTGATGTTGCTAAAATGGTGCAACGAGATGTGTCGAGTGAGTATCATGACGTCGCGATAGATCGCGATGTTTTACCAAAAGCTGCGCCAATTAGCTTGGAGGAAACTTCTGTTGAGGTTTCACAAGATGAAGGTGTTGTTGAGGTTGAGGAGAGTCTTGTTGAGGTGGAGGTTGAAGCCGCCCCAACGCTAGAAAGTGTTGAAGATTTACCAGAACTTGATCTACCTGAATTAGATGCTGAGATAATCACGACGGAACCAGAAATGGAAAGCGTCTCAGAAATGGTTGAAGCCGATTCTGAACTGGAAGAGATATCTGTTGTTGAGGCAGATGCTTTGCCCGATTTGGATAGTTTAGACGAGCCTATTATTCCTGCGGAACCGGAAGAAACAAATTTAGCTGAAACTGAAGCTGAAAGCGTTGGTTTGGATACTCTGGAAACGCCACTGGAATTGGATTTGGGTGAATTGGTGGACTTGCCGACTCCAGATGAAGTTGAAACGATTGAAGTACCAGATGTCCAAGTGCAATTGGCCGAAGCATTGCCATTAAGTGATGTTGAAAAACAGGGGGCTGATGAAGAAGATACCGTAGCCGAAAATCTTGAAGAAGAATGTGAGCCCGCTGCAACGGTGAGTGAGGATGTTTTACCAAGTGTAGAACACCTAGAATTGCCTGAAGCTGAAATTCTTGAGGATGAGTTTGTTGTATCTGACAGCATCCAAGATGAGGCGATACCCGAACCGGTGCCCGAGCAAGAGCAAGAGGTTGGGCAAGAACTAGCGGTTGAGCCCGTATCTGAGGAAGTCGCGCCAAGCGTATTGGACGAAGTTCCAAGTTTTAGTGAGCTTTCTGCTGCGCACAATGTGGAATTGCCCAAGCAAGAAAACAAAACTTTTATCATGCCGGTATTGGTTTTGATTGTACTTATATTTGGATTGGGCGGCGCTGTTGGCCTATTGCATCCTGATAGTCCGTTTCACATAGAGTCGGACGCTGCCTTAGAAGAAGCTGAATAAGCCTTTAGAAAACATCTCTAATAAGCTATTGCTCATCTAATATTAGAATTTCGTTTCTGGAGTTGTATGGATGAGCGATCTCATAACTGAAGATGATTTGCCCACAACTTCAATAGATGAAGTATTTCGCCGGTTTGGAGAAGTGAGCTTTCGAGCGCAAGCCTTTGAGCAAACACTAGAAAACACTGTTTGGTCGATGATCAAAGCAGAAGGCGAAGCAAATCGAGACACTCGAGACGAGCTTGAAGGTCAATCTTTGGGAATGATCTATCGACGCGTTGAAAAGACTTTCGCTGAACAGGATCCTGTCTGGGCGGGTTCGGTGAAGGCTTTCATTCGATATCGCAACTATCTGGCACATACTTTCTTCATAGATGCGGCGCAAATACATACCAGCAAGGAAATTCGCATAAATGCATTGCTTTATCTGGATGAATTTGAGAAAGCATGCGCCACAGCTTCTTTCCACTTGTATCTGCTCACTGATGCGCTCGGGATTATGCATGCGGGTCGGTTCTCAGGAAGCATTGAGACGCGCTTAGCTAATTCAAAAGGCGTGACGCAAGATACGACGGTGACTTTTAAAAGGTTTAAACCAAATGCGTGACGGCGGAAAAATCGACGCAGCGATTAGTGTATTAACAGACGTGCTGACACGTCATCAACCTGTTAAATCAGCAGCAAAAGACTGGGGCAAGCGTGCGCGCTATGCGGGATCTAAGGACCGCGCTTGGGTATCTGGACTGGTTCTTGATGCTTTGCGCAATAAGTTGTCACTTGCTCATGCGATGGGATCAGACGAACCACGAGCGCTTGTTCTTGGTGCACTAACGCATGTTTGGAAATGGGATATTGGCCGCGTTGATGAAGCTTTTGATCAAGATCACGCGCCTTCAGCCCTAACGCTAGATGAACGTGAACGCCTTGTTATGGCACCAGACCCAGTTGCTCCTGCGCATGTGCGTGGTGACTATCCTGAATGGATGCATGGCATGATGGAGCGAGCTTTTGGTGAAGAAGCAGTCATTGAAGCGCAGGAAATGGCGGTGCGGGCACCGGTTGATTTAAGAATTAACACGCTCAAAGCTGAAGTTGAGAAAGTTGAAAAAGCACTGCGTTCTGTACACGCGGAGCCTATTCCAACACTTAAAAACGGATACCGTATTCCTGCGCCAGACCCTTCTGTACGTGCAAACTCTGTGGAAAGCATCCCCGCATATTCTAAAGGTTGGGTGGAAGTACAAGATGCTGGTAGTCAGATGGCGGCGGCTGGTGCAAACGCGCAGCCCGGTGAACAAGTTCTCGATTATTGTGCTGGCGGCGGCGGTAAATCACTCGCTATGGCGTCCACAATGCAAAATAAGGGACAGATTTACGCTTACGATATTGAGGGGCGTCGCTTGTCCGCAATGATTCCTCGTTTGCAGCGTGCCGGCGCGCGAAATGTGCAATTGCGACACCCTCAAGAGGATAAAGGGCTCAATGATCTTGAGTTGAATATGGATTTGGTGATCATTGATGCGCCGTGTTCAGGTGTTGGGACTTGGCGTCGCCGTCCAGATTCTAAATGGCGACTGAAAGAAAATTCCCTAAACTTACGTCGTCAACAACAAACAGAAATCCTGCACAAAGCTTGTAACTTCGTAAAACCGGGCGGACGTCTTTTATATATTACGTGCTCTTTCTTAATGGAAGAAAATGAAGATCAAGTCGCCTCATTCCTAGCTGATAGAAGTGACTTTTCTCAGGAAGACGTTGTGGACAGTGCGATACAGTCTGGTCAATTGACAGCCGAAGGTGAAGCGATGATGGCGCGTTGCAAACGTCCGGGTGGCTCTGTGCGCTTAACACCAAGAACAGCTGGAACAGATGGGTTTTTCATGGCGTTAATGCGCCGCGAAAGCTAAATTAGTGCGGCTTTTCCGTGCCTTGAAAGGGCGTCGAGATGTGGATTTCGACGCCCTTTTTTTATCAGTTTGAATTGTTTTTCGCCTTTGTCTTTTTTCACTTTTCCATTTCAGATTTTTGATGCATCATTATTTTAAATGACCATTGTTATTTCGACGTTTGCGTATTGTATATGAGGCGTGTTTAACGAGATGGGTTGCGTTTAAATGAAGCCAAGAGTGATCATTTTAGATGTCTGATATTCCCCCAAAAGATGCGCCGCTACCTGATACATTGAAACTTCGAAATGGTTGGATAGCCAGTTTGTTGATGACGGGGCTTTGCATCGCCTTTGTTTTGATATCCATAGGATATGTCATTGCTGGCAAAGGCATGTTGGCCATCTTTGCTATTGTTGTTTTTATTCCCGGTATTTGGTTGGGCATAGAGCATATTAGAACTGAAGGATCTTACATTCTATTAGAGCCGCATCAATTTACGCGTGGTGTTTATGGCCATGTTCGGACATGGTCTTGGAAAGAAGTGTCCAGTTTTCGTGCTGAAACATATAAGGGTAAAAAGGGAATTTGGTGCCGCCTAGATAAAGGGGATACTGGCGACGATATTCTGATTGAATCAGGTAGCCGAAACCCAGAAGAATTAGCTGATCTATTAAATCGCTTTAGACAGAGAGCTATTGGAGAACGTTTCACCTCATTATAGGTATTCATGTAGAAGAATGTGCTATGGGGTGGCTATGGTTATATCAGTTCACGATGTGCATGAAGCAGCAAAACGTATTGCGCCTTATGTGAAGCAAACACCTGTCATGACGTCTGAAAAATTTAACCAATTTGTTGGTGCTGACGTCTTTTTTAAATGTGAAAATTTTCAACATGTTGGGGCATTTAAAGCGCGTGGTGCAATGAATGCCGTATTTGCTCTAAGCGATGAAGATGCAAGTTATGGCGTGGTTGCGCATTCCTCAGGAAATCATGCGGCAGCTTTATGCCTAGCTGCGCGTAATCGCGGGATTTCTGCGCGCATTGTGATGCCGGAAAATTCAAACAAAGTAAAAATTGCTCAAGTGCGCGAATTGGGTGGTCAAATAGAATTTTGTATACCAACAGCGCAGGCTAGAGAGCAGGCGGCAGCTGCCATTGTTGAGGAAACGGGCGCGCGGCTCATTCACCCGTTTAATGATGCACACGTAATTGCTGGACAAGGCAGTGTTGCATTAGAACTATTGAGCGAAGTGTCAGGGTTAGATGCTATTTTAGCGCCGGTGGGTGGCGGCGGATTGATGTCTGGTTGTGCATTGACGGCCAAAGCGATTAAGCCAGACATTTTCACATGCGGGGCTGAACCAAAAGAAGTCAATGATGCAGCGCGATCTCTTAGATCGGGACAATTGCAAGGAAACGTCACTACCAATTCAATTGCCGACGGTTTGCGCGGTGATTTAGGGCAAATGGCTTTTGATATCCTCAAAAAGCATCTGGATGAGTTAGTTGAAGTGTCTGAAGCGAATATCGTCGCTGCAATGCGTTTTATCTGGAGTGATCTAAAAATCATAATCGAGCCAAGCAGTGCTGTCGCAATTGCGGCGCTAATGGCTGAGCGGTCAAGAATAAAAGGTGATCGGATTGGGGTGGTGATTACTGGAGGTAATGTCGATTTAGATGAATTGCCTTGGTAAAATTCATCTAGAAAAATTTGAAATATAGCGCAAAAATCAGGTCTCATGGCATTCTAAGGCTGTGCAAATGATTGGAGTCACGCTATGTGCTTGCCATGACAGATATACACGACATGAATCACGAAAAAGCGCTGATCATCGACTTTGGTAGTCAGGTGACGCAGCTCATCGCTCGCCGTCTTCGCGAAAACGGCGTATATTGTGAAATCCACCCTTATCAGAATGTGACGGACGCATCGCTTAAAGCGTATAATCCCAAAGCGATTATATTCTCTGGTGGTCCAGACTCGGTTATGCGTGAGGGGTCACCAAGACCGCCTAAAGCGGCTTATGAGTTGGGCGTTCCAATTTTGGGTATCTGTTATGGTCAGCAAGTGATGATGCATGATCTTGGAGGCCGTGTTGAAGCAGGTGAACATGCAACAGCTGAATTTGGACGTGCCTTCGTAACGCCTTCTTCGAACAAGCTGGACATGCTTGAAGGTTGGTTTGAAGACGGCAATGAACAGGTCTGGATGTCTCATGGGGACCATGTGGCGGAAAGAGCACCAGGGTTTGAAGTCTATGGGACGTCACCGGGTGCACCATTTGCCATAACGGCAGATGTGAAACGTAATTTCTTCGCTGTTCAATTTCATCCTGAAGTGCACCACACACCCAATGGTAACAAGCTTTATGCCAACTTTCTAAAGCTTGCAGGCTTTAAAGGTGATTGGACGATGGGTGCTTATCGCGAAGAAGCGATAGCGCGTATCCGCGAGCAAGTTGGTGATAAGCAGGTTATCTGTGGTCTATCTGGCGGTGTGGATAGCTCTGTGACTGCATTGTTATTGCACCAAGCCATTGGTGATCAGCTGACATGTGTGTTCGTCAATAATGGTTTGCTTCGCAAGAATGAAGCTGAAGAAGTTGTGGCAATGTTCACTGAGAACTACAAAATCAAGCTCGTCTATGCGGATGAGAGTGAGTTGTTCTTGGGTGAACTAGAGGGCCAAGATGATCCAGAGACTAAGCGTAAAATAATTGGCCGGCTCTTTATCGATGTTTTCCAAAAATATGCAGATACAATTGAAGGCGCTGAGTTCCTTGCTCAAGGAACGTTATATCCTGATGTGATTGAATCCGTCAGCTTTTCTGGTGGTCCGTCCGTCACGATTAAATCACACCACAATGTGGGTGGTTTGCCAGAAAAAATGGGCCTTAAACTTGTTGAGCCATTGCGTGAACTTTTCAAGGATGAAGTGCGTATTTTAGGGCGTGAGCTTGGACTACCGCAAAGCTTTATTGGGCGTCACCCTTTCCCTGGGCCAGGCCTCGCTATTCGTTGTCCTGGATTGATTACGCGTGAGAAACTCGCAATCCTGCGTGAAGCGGATGCTGTTTACATTGATCAGATCCGTAAACATGGTCTCTATGATGAAATCTGGCAGGCCTATGTTGCAATTCTACCTGTTCGCACTGTCGGTGTGATGGGAGATGGACGCACTTATGATTATGCGTGTGCTATGCGAGCTGTGACGTCAGTTGATGGTATGACAGCAGATTATTATCCTTTTTCACACGAGTTTCTTGGTGAAACTGCAACGCGTATCATCAATGAAGTCAAAGGTATCAATCGAGTCACTTATGACATAACATCGAAACCGCCGGGGACAATTGAGTGGGAATAGATGATTCACTCATTTGGTTGAATCATCTGTTCTTTGTATAGCAATGGTTCAATTCAACTGAGTGAACCTTTTTGCTGCTAGAAGAATGCTTTGTCTTAAGCGGCTTAGATTAGAGATAGATATGACAATTCTCGTAACGGGTGCAGCTGGTTTTATCGGGTTCCACACCTGTAAGGCTTTGGTTGCGCGTGGCGAAACGGTTTTGGGTTTAGACAACGTCAACGGATATTATGATGTTGATCTGAAGCAAGCCCGCTTAGAACAATTGCTCAGTCAGAAAAATTTCACTTTTGTCGAGATGGATATTTCGGATAATGATGCCTTGGAGCGAGCTGTTTCTGGACAAAAAATACACGCCGTTTTGCATTTAGCAGCTCAAGCAGGTGTAAGATATTCTATTGAAAACCCAAAAGTTTATGCAGATACGAACTTGCAAGGTTTTTTCAATGTATTGGAATATGCACGCAATAGTGGTGTAGCGAATGTGGTATATGCCTCGTCATCCTCTATTTATGGCGGCAACACGAAAATGCCATTTGCAGAAGACGATGTAACCGATACGCCGGTTTCATTTTATGCGGCGACCAAAAAATCAAATGAATTGATGGCCCACTCTTATGCGCATTTATATGGAATTTCATTGACTGGTCTGCGTTTTTTCACCGTCTATGGCGAATGGGGGCGCCCTGATATGGCGTATTGGATCTTCTCTGAGAAGCTACGCCGAAATGAACCTGTCCAGATATTTAACAATGGTGATATGAGCCGCGATTTTACATATATTGATGATATCGTGACGGGTGTAATTGCAGCAATTGATAGGCCTGCATCAGCTTTGGGGTTAGATGTGCCTCATCGTGTTTATAATCTTGGAAATGATAAGCCTGAAAAACTCATGGATTTGGTCGGTTGTATTGAAAAAGCCTTTGGGCAAGAGCTCATAAAAGAATTTCAACCAATGCAATTGGGTGATGTTGAGCGAACATGGGCAGACATTTCAAGAGCACGCAAAGAACTTGGTTTTAACCCTCACACATCGCTTGAGGAAGGTATTGAGCGATTTGCAAGCTGGTTTAAATTTTGGAAGATGCGTTAAATTAAAACAGGTCTTTGAGATCTAAACCAAACTTGAAATTAGGAATTCGTTTTAAAGGCTAAATATCTAGCTCTTCGACAAATTCAGCGTTGTCTTGAATAAACTTAAA
This sequence comes from Hirschia baltica ATCC 49814, assembly GCF_000023785.1. Classification (NCBI taxonomy): domain Bacteria; kingdom Pseudomonadati; phylum Pseudomonadota; class Alphaproteobacteria; order Hyphomonadales; family Hyphomonadaceae; genus Hirschia; species Hirschia baltica. The sequence goes on along the minus strand of NC_012982.1, from coordinate 1,941,599 downwards.
GCGGTGTTCCGCTTTTTTCCCCATGAGTGTTTCCACAAGTTCGCCGGGGCTTTCTAGACCATCGGGAAGAGCAATGCGTGCCATTGATCGTTTGGCGGGGTCCATTGTTGTTTCTTTAAGCTGGGCAGGCATCATTTCACCAAGACCCTTAAAGCGAGAGACTTCAACGTTTTTGCCTTTAAACATTGTTCTCATCAGCTCATCTTTATGCTCGTCATCACGCGCATATGCCGACTTGTTTCCTGCAGCTAATTTATATAGCGGCGGCATGGCCATGAAGAGGCGACCTGAAGTTATCAAGTCTGGCATTTGCTTGTAGAAGAATGTGATGAGCAAGGCAGCGATGTGTGCACCATCGACATCCGCGTCAGTCATGATAACGACACGCTGATAGCGCAGATCGTCAATATCGAATTTACGGCCAATGCCTGTTCCAAGTGCTGTTGCTAGATCGTTTAATTCAACATTGGCTCTTAGTTTGTCTGCACCAGCGGAAGCAACGTTCAAGATCTTACCGCGTAGAGGTAATATAGCCTGTGTTTTACGGTTACGTGCTTGTTTGGCAGATCCACCCGCTGAGTCACCCTCTACGATGAAGATTTCAGTATCTTCTTTAGAGTTGCTGGAACAGTCTGACAGTTTTCCCGGTAGTCTTAATTTGCGTGTCGCCGATTGACGAGAAACTTCTTTTTCTTTGCGGCGGCGCATCCTTAGGTCGGATTGCTCAATCGCCCAATCTAGGAGTTTGGTCGCTTCTTTAGGGGATGCGGTCAGCCAGTGGTCGAAACGGTCTCTAAGGGCACCTTCAGCAACGCGAAGGCCTTCGGGGGAAGAGAGTTTATCTTTTGTCTGGCCTACAAATTCAGGTTCACGGATAAAAACAGATAGCAAAGCCCCTGCTGAACTTAAGATATCATCGGCTGTTATTTGGGATGCTTTTTTCACATTGGTCAGCTCACCATATGCGCGGAGACCTTTTGTGATGGCTGAGCGCATACCGGCTTCATGGGTTCCACCATCGCGGGTTGGAACGGTGTTACAATATGAGCGTGTGATACCATCTTCTTCGCCAAAGCCATTGGCTGACCAGCACATTGCCCATTCACAAGCTGCGCCATTATCCATTTCGACGCGACCTGCGAAGATATCGGACGTGACCATGATCTTGCCTTCAGACATTTCTTTCAGCATGTCTGCTAATCCATTGGGGTAATGGAGTACAGCTTCTGTTGGGGTTTTGTCGTTTTCCTTCAGAAGTTCTGGGTCGCATTTCCAATGGATTTGTGCGCCTTGGTGCAAATAAGCTTTTGCTTTAGCCATTTGGTATAGGCGGGCGGGTTTGAATTGTATTTTTGTGCCGAAAATTTCAAAATCAGGCTTAAAGCTGACGACTGTCCCGCGACGGTTAGGAGCATTTCCAATCTGTTTGATTGGTCCCATTGAGTGACCGCGCTCAAAGGCTTGGAAGTATAGTTTCTTGTCGCGCGCAACTTCCACTTCAAGGCGCTCAGAAAGAGCGTTCACGACGGAGATACCAACACCGTGTAATCCACCCGCTGTTTGATAGGCTTTGTTGGAGAATTTACCACCCGAGTGAAGGGTTGTCATAATCACTTCAAGGGCGGACTTACCCGGGAATTTTGGGTGTGGGTCAACAGGAATACCGCGACCATCATCACGCACGCTCAGATAGCCATCGGCACGCAAATGTACATCGATACGTGACGCGTGGCCGGCAACGGCCTCGTCCATAGAGTTGTCCAAAATTTCTGCAAAGAGATGATGGAATGCGCGTTCATCGGTTCCGCCAATATACATGCCGGGCCGTTTGCGAACTGGTTCGAGGCCTTCGAGAACTTCAATATCCTTAGCGGAGTATTCTTGCTTTTCAGCTTGTCCTTTGGCGGCCATAATTAATCCTGTCTACTCTATTGGTCTGCTCGTTGATTAGCGACCATGGCTGGATTTGTTCCAGTCGAAAAGGTGGTTAATGATATTTATTCAGGCTTAAAGCAATATTTCATAGGATTGCTTAGGTTGATCCTTAAAAAAGCCAGCGGCGTTGGAGCTTTTTCTTGCAGCCTTGCACTTGTGTTTCGTAACGGTCCGCATTGCTGTGCACTCTATTCGCAGTATTGATCAGCCAGTTTTTGTTTTTCCAGCTACCGCGTAAATATCCACCAGCACCTTCGTGATAAGCGAGATAGTGGCCGCGATAATTATATTGGCTGATGCCGGTTCGTTTTCCGGTTTGAGCGACATACCAGCCTATAAAATCTGTTGCATCATCGAAATCATAGCGTTCTGCCCCATTATTGCCTGTCGCTTTTTTGTATTCATTCCAAGTGCCATCTAGAGCTTGCGCATATCCATAAGCAGATGAGGGACGCTTGCCGGGCAGGAGACCTAACATACGACGTTTGCCGCGATCAGGTTTTGCCTTGTGCTCAAATGAACTTTCCTGCCGAATGATTGCGAGCTGCAATCCAATAGGGGCACCCCATTTTTTAGCGCTAGAACGAAGTGCGCGATACCAAGCTTTATTCTCTTTTAAAAACTTACAAGCGTTTTCTTGTTGCTTAGGTGGGGCTGATGCACAAGCGCTGACAAACAGGCTGAGAGTTAGCGCGAGAGAAAGGGTAAGTCTTTTCATAAAGATCATTTACTTCGTTAATGCTCGATATTTCAAGTTACAGTTTGAATACGTTTCAGGCAGAATGAGCTTTTGATGCCTGAAAACGAATTTTCAAATAAAAAACGCCAAAGCATTTCTGCTTTGGCGTTCAATATAATCAAAAAGTTCTAACGAACTCTAAGCGACTAAGCTTTGTAGTACATGTCGAACTCAACAGGGTGAGGGTGAAGCTCAAGAGCCATCACTTCTTCCATTTTAAGTTCGATGTAAGCGTCGATTTGATCGTCATCAAATACGCCACCAGCTTTCAAGAAGTCACGGTCTTTGTCTAAGCTTTCTAGAGCTTCGCGCAATGAACCACAAACTTGTGGGATTGAAGCTGCTTCTTCAGCTGGTAGGTCGTAAAGGTCTTTATCCATTGCATCACCCGGGTGGATTTTGTTTTGGATACCGTCAAGACCAGCCATAAGTAGTGCTGAGAATGCTAGGTATGGGTTTGCAAGAGCATCAGGGAAACGTGTTTCGATACGTTTCGCTTTAGCACCGGCACCGTAAGGAATACGGATAGAAGCTGAGCGGTTTTTCGCAGAATAAGCAAGCATCACTGGAGCTTCATAACCTGGAACAAGACGCTTGTATGAGTTTGTTGTTGGGTTCGTCAAAGCACAAAGCGCTTTGGCGTGCTTGATGATACCACCAATGTAGTAAAGACATGTTTCAGATAGGTCAGCATAACCGTCACCAGCAAAAGTTGGTGCACCATCTTTCCAGATTGATTGGTGAACGTGCATACCAGAACCATTGTCTTTATACATTGGCTTAGGCATGAAAGTCGCTGTTTTACCGTATGAAGCAGCTACATTGTGAACAACGTATTTGTACATTTGAACGCGGTCAGCCATTTCAATCAATGTACCAAATACCATACCAAGCTCGTGTTGAGCTGGAGCAACTTCGTGGTGCTGCTTTTCTGGTTTCATGCCTAGCTCAGCCATAACTGAGAGCATTTCAGAGCGCATGTCCTGACAAGAATCGATTGGTGGAACAGGGAAGTAACCACCTTTAGGGCCTGGGCGGTGGCCCATATTGCCTGTTTCGTATTCTTTGCTTGTGTTTTCTGGAAGCTCTGTAGAATCGTATGAGTAACCAGTGTTGTTAGGTGCAACTGACCATTTTACATCGTCAAACACGAAGAATTCTGGCTCAGGACCGAAATAGGCTGTGTCACCAAGACCAGTCGATTTCAAGTAAGCTTCTGCTTTCTTCGCTGTCATACGTGGGTCACGGTTATAAGCCGTCATTGTGCCTGGGTTCAGGATGTCACAATTGATAACCATTGTTGTTTGTTGGAAGAATGGGTCGATGTGAGCTGTTGAAGCATCAGGTAGAAGAACCATGTCTGATTCGTTGATGGCTTTCCAGCCAGAAATAGATGAACCATCAAACATAGTTCCATCTACGAACATGTCTGCATCAACTGCGTCTGCTGTGAATGTTACGTGCTGCCATTTACCTTTTACGTCAGTGAAACGCAAATCAACGAATTGTACGTCTTTTTCTTTAATTAGTTTTAAAACACTCTCGGACACGGGGCCACTCCTCTATTTGGTGTGTTCAATAGTAATCTGCTTTTACAGCCAATAACCATTTAAATGTAATACTTATTTTAGATTTTTGTCTGTTGATTTGGTTTAGATGGCTTTATCGCCTGTCTCACCTGTACGGATCCTAACGACTTCAGATACGTCAGATACAAAGATTTTCCCGTCGCCGATTTTTCCAGTTTGTGCTGCGCTAGATACTGCTTCTAGGGCTGCATCTAATTGAGAATCTGCAACAACAACTTCAACTTTCAATTTCGGTAGGAAATCGACAACGTATTCAGCGCCACGATATAGCTCTGTGTGTCCTCGTTGGCGGCCGAAACCTTTCGCTTCAATAACAGTCATCCCTTGAAGGCCAACTTCATGTAGGGCTTCTTTAACTTCGTCGAGTTTGAAGGGTTTGATGATCGCTTCTATTTTCTTCATTTTCAATCACACCTTATCGGGCCGTGTCTATGGTTATGGCCCTCTTTATATTGTGGGCGAGTCAGCATTTTGTATGCGTGAGGAAAACATCTATGAGTAGTTAAAATGCTCGGAATCTTTTCGCTCGGCTTTGGGTGCTTAAATAGTGTGCAATAGTGCTTAAACGGTGGGCGGCAATTTTGATAGAGGCATTTGGTTTTATGTCTATATTTGTCGCAGTTTGATCCTAATCCATTGCATTAAGTGGGGTGAGATAACATGCACATTTATCTTACATTTTGTATGGATAAAATAATGTTGGCATCAAATTTGGGTATTGAATAAGAAACGCATGCAAGACGTCTAAAGAATCTTAATTGGAGAATAGCTCAAAATGCGCATAATTAGCGTCAATCAGATGTATGAAGCTGATCGTATGATGGCAGATTCGGGCATGTCAGGCGCAAGTTTGATGGATGCCGCTGGACGTAATTGTGCCGAATTGGTTCAGAAAATATGGCCAGTTGGTCGCGTGATTGTATTATGTGGTCCAGGAAATAATGGTGGCGATGGATTTGTGGCTTACCGTTATCTGGAACAAATGGGGAGAGACATCCATTTGTTTTTAGCCGGAAATGTTGATCAATTATTAGGCGATGTAGAAGGTGCAGCCGAGTTAGTTCTAGATGATATTCGCCCGATCTCACAATTGCTGATGGATGGTGATGAAGGTTTTAAACTGCAATCAGGTGATGTCGTGATTGATGCGATATTTGGTGCAGGTTTATCACGCGCATTGGACGGTGAAATTTTGGATGTGGCAAATCTTATAAATTCGAGCCAGGCCAATGTAATAAGCATTGATGTTCCAACGGGGGTATTTGGCGATAGTGGTGAAATGGTTTCAGATGCAATACGCGCTGACGCAACCATAACTTTTGAAGCATTGAAAACAGCTCATATTATTGAGCCAGCAGCAAGCATTTGTGGCCAAGTGCATGTTGCAAAAATCGGAATATCGCCCGAAGTTTTTGATCAAATATGCGAAGATATCTACCTAAACACGCCCGATATATGGGCGAAGCACTTAACATGGCCGAACAGGCATTCTCATAAGCATATGCGAGGGCGGTTAGGCGTTGTTTCTGGAGATGCAGGATCTACAGGCGCGGCAAGGTTAGCGGCGCGGGCAGGGCTTCGTATGGGGGCAGGTGTTGTTACATTGTTTGGTGAGCAGGAAGCGATTCCTGAGATGGCAGCAAGCATGCAAGCCGTAATGACGCGTGCTTATAGTGATGTTGACGAATTGTTTATAAGCGCTCGCGAGATGTCGAGTTTGGTGTTTGGACCAGCTGCTGGTGTCACAGAGGTGACGCGGTTTAAGGTTGCCGCATTATTGCAATTGGGAATTCCTATCGTCCTTGATGCTGATGCTTTGACTGTTTTTGAAGATGATCCATCTTATTTGTTTGGGTTGCTGCATGAGAAATGCGTCATCACTCCACACATTGGAGAATTTGAGCGTATTTTTCCAAGCGTGCTAAAAAAATCTGAAAATAAAATAAATGCAGCGCGTTCCGCAGCGCAAAGGGCAGGGTGTGTCGTGGTTCTTAAAGGCGCGGATACTGTCATTGCTGCACCGAAGGGAGACGCGCGGGTGAATATTCATGGCTCATCTTTTCTAGCAACTGCAGGATCTGGAGATGTGTTGGCTGGAATGATCAGCGGATGGATGGCTCAGGGTGTTGAGCCGCTAGAAGCTGCATCCGCATCTGTGTGGCTGCATGGTGAAGCATCGTTGACAGGTGGTGCAGGATTGATTTCTGAGGATCTTATGGAGTATTTTCCACGCATTTTAACGCGCTTTTATGAGGAAAGTGGGCAAACAAATGTACTTTGGGAAAGAAAAATTGAAATTAGCTCTTGAACTTTAGTGTGAACTTCGAGTAGAGACGCTTCTTCTGGTTCGGCGCGGGTATGGCGGAATTGGTAGACGCACTGGTTTTAGGTACCAGCGCTTATGGCGTGGGGGTTCGAGTCCCTCTACCCGCACCAACCAGAATATAGATTTGATGAGCGCTAAGGTTGCTCTCGCCAAGTTGTGAATTTGGCAAATATTTTTCCTTTATTACAAAAAGTTCCATATCAATCCGATATCGGACCAGCATTGGGCTTGCGATTGCATTCTGGAATTCATGTTTGTCGAAGACGTGACTTTGAACGCAATTTAAAGCTGGAAACTAAGCGTTTGAGTGGTGTTTCTTGCATTTGCTGTAGTTAAGGATGAAATTCATCTAAAATCGCCAATGGACAGCGGCTCTCCTGTGTGACATACCACCGGCCAAACTTGCGCGGCGCTTGCTTCCTGAACGGGCTATGGCAGCCGCCTTTCATTTCACCACAACCCTGGATGCCGGCGCGCGCTATAGGGCTAATAGAATTTGAGGAATCTGTGATGAACGTCACTGAGACCAAGTCCGAAGGACTGACTCGAGAATATACAGTCGTTGTTTCTAAAGACAGCCTAGCTGAAAAGCTAGAAGCGAAAATTGCTCAACTGCGTCCGCAGATGAACCTTAAAGGTTTTCGCCCGGGTAAAGTGCCGGTCGCGCACATTCGCAACACTTATGGTAAGTCTATCTTGGGTGATATCGTTCAAGAAGAAGTAACAGCGACATCTCAAAAAACGCTTGAGGACAAAGAAATTCGTCCAGCTGCACAGCCAACTATCGAGTTGACCTGTGATCAAGAGCAAATGATGGATGGGAAAGCTGACCTTGAGTACTCCATGAAAGTGGAGCTCATGCCAGAATTTGAACCAGCTGATGTCACAGATATCGAGCTAGAGCGTCTTGTTGTTGAAGTGACTGATGCAGAAGTTGATGAAGCACTCGGAAAGCTTGCTGAATCAAACAAGCAGTATGAAGCGCGTGGTAAGACAGCCAAAGCACGTGAAGGTGATGCAGTTGTCATCGACTTCTCTGGTAAGATTGATGGCGAACTCTTTGATGGTGGTACTGCTGAAGGTCAAACTATCGTTCTAGGTGAAGGTCGTTTCATTCCTGGATTTGAGGACCAGCTTATTGGTGCGAAAACAGGTCAAGATGTAACTGTGACTGTGACATTCCCAGAAGATTACCCTGCTGAAAACCTTGCTGGTAAAGAAGCAGTGTTTGAAACTAAGGTGAATGAAGTTCGTGCACCTAAAGAAGCAACGATTGACGAAGAATTTGCAAAAGGTCTCGGTATTGAAGATCTCGCGACACTAAAAGATCTTATCTCTAAAAATATTGAGCAAGAGCTTGCTGGTGGATCTCGTCAACGCTTGAAGCGTGTGCTTCTTGATGCACTTGATGAGCGTCACGATTTTGATCTTCCTCCTGGAATGGTTGAAGCTGAATTTGATCAAATCTGGAAACAGTTTGAGCAAGAGAAAGAAGCTGACCGTCTTGATGAAGAAGACAAAGCTAAGAGCGAAGATGAGCTTAAAGCTGAATACCGTAAGATTTCTGAGCGCCGCGTGCGTCTAGGTCTTGTGTTGGCTGAAATCGGCCGCATCAACAAAGTTGAAATTAAACAAGAAGAAGTTTCACGTGCGTTGAACCAAGAAGCATCACGCTATCCAGGTCAAGAGCAACAAGTTATCGAATTCTACACAAAAACGCCTGCAGCTATGGCTCAACTTCGTGCGCCATTGTTTGAAGAAAAAGTTGTCGATTACATTATCGAGCGTGCGAAAGTGACTGATAAAACAGTGACACGTGAAGAATTAGAAAAAGCGCTAGAAGAAGAGTAAATTCTTTTATCTGCCATAAAATTGGAAAAAGGCCGTTGTGTATTCAGCGGCCTTTTTTCTTCGATGGCCCATATTTTCCAACTTTTCCTCATTAAGAGTTAGGAAATTTATGACCTAAATGATTTTTCTGTGTAAATTTAAGGTGAGTTCTGCCTTCTATTCATAGAAATTCGTATTTGAGGTCTTGCGCGAAGCGACATGAACCCAAATATTGAGCCTAAATATCACGAGTCGCGCCAAGGGGTGCGACATAGCCAAAGACTGCGAACATTATGCACGACCCAATTGAGACTGCGATGAACCTGGTGCCCATGGTAGTGGAGCAAAGTAGCCGGGGCGAACGCGCTTACGATATCTTTTCCCGCCTGCTAAAAGAACGGATCATTTTCGTCACGGGTCCTATTGAAGATGGAATGGCGACGCTGATTACAGCCCAGCTTTTGTTTCTTGAGTCCGAAAATCCGAAAAAAGAAATTTCAATGTATATCAATTCACCGGGCGGCGTTGTGTCATCTGGTTTAGCGATTTACGACACGATGCAGTATATCAGTGCACCTGTTTCAACTGCCTGTATCGGAATGGCAGCAAGCATGGGATCGCTTCTTCTTGCTGCTGGTGAGAAAGATATGAGATTCGCGACGCCGAATGCGCGTATCATGGTTCATCAGCCATCAGGCGGATACCGTGGTGTGGCATCAGATATTGAGCGTCACGCAGAAGAAATTCTAGAAATAAAACGTAATCTGAACAATATATACGTGAATCACACTGGTCAAAGCTATGAAGCAATTGAGCAAAAGCTTGACCGCGATAGCTTTATGACTTCAGCTCAAGCTGTTGAATTTGGCATAATTGATCGTGTATTCGAGAAACGTGCTGTTTCTGGGGAATAGTTTTTTAAGGCGTTTGTGTTTTACTGACGCCATAATTTAGCTTTGAATCTCGGTTTTATGTTAATCGAATAGTTAAAGCTGTGGTCTATTCTCTCAAAAGCTGAGAGAAACCTTTCGTAAACGTTAGGTAGACTAAAATAGCGTATTGGGTCGCTTTGCAGGCAGAAAATCTGTCAGCGGCCCCACAAGTTGAGGTGTCCATGACCAAGAACGCATCAGGCGGAGATAGTAAGAGCACATTGTATTGCTCCTTCTGTGGTAAAAGCCAGCACGAAGTAAAGAAGCTGATTGCGGGTCCTACCGTTTTCATTTGTGATGAGTGTGTAGAGCTTTGCATGGATATTATCCGTGAAGAGAATAAAACGACACTCGTTAAATCAACTGAAGGTGTTCCAACACCTCAGGAAATTTGTGATGTTCTAGACGATTATGTTATTGGACAAGCGCAAGCCAAGCGGGTTCTCGCAGTGGCTGTGCACAACCATTATAAACGTTTGAGCCACGCATCTAAGAACGGCAATGAAGTAGAACTTGCCAAATCTAACATTTTGCTCGTTGGGCCTACTGGTTGTGGTAAAACGCTTCTAGCTCAAACATTGGCCCGTATCATCGATGTGCCATTTACAATGGCAGATGCGACAACGCTTACGGAAGCGGGATATGTGGGTGAAGATGTTGAAAATATCATTCTTAAGCTTCTTCAAGCATCAGACTACAATGTAGAGCGCGCTCAACGCGGTATCGTCTACATTGATGAGATCGATAAAATCTCACGCAAGTCTGACAATCCTTCGATTACGCGCGATGTGTCTGGTGAAGGTGTGCAGCAAGCATTGTTGAAAATTATGGAGGGAACAGTTGCTTCTGTTCCTCCTCAGGGCGGACGTAAACACCCCCAGCAAGAATTCCTGCAAGTCGATACAACGAACATGTTGTTTATCTGTGGTGGAGCGTTTGCTGGCCTTGATAAAGTTATTTCTGATCGTGGACAGGGGTCTTCTATAGGGTTTGGTGCGACAGTTTCAGACCCAGATGATCGCCGCGTTGGTGCTGTGCTTCAAGATTGTGAGCCAGAAGATCTTGTGAAATTCGGTCTTATTCCCGAATTTATCGGTCGTTTGCCGGTGATCGCGACGCTAGAGGATCTCGACACTGATTCACTGGTCATGATTTTGACTCAGCCTAAAAACGCTTTGCTTAAACAGTATCAACGCTTGTTTGATATGGAGAATGTTCAGCTAACTTTCTCTGATGATGCATTAACAGGGGTTGCTAACAAAGCGATCCAACGTCGCACTGGTGCGCGTGGGCTTCGTTCCATTCTTGAAGGCATTTTGCTCGATACAATGTTCGAACTGCCAAATCTACGTGGTATCGAAGAAGTTGTTATTAATGCTGAAGTCGTTGAGGGGCGCGCGAAGCCTCTTTATGTTCATGCAGAAAAAGCAGCAGAGAGCGGTGAAGCCTCTTAATAGAAGCTAATTTACGCGTATTTATGCAGCAAAAACTGTGTTTATATAACTTTATGCGTCCGTCATGGGTTGAAGCCTGTGGCGGACGCATCCACATTTAAGACATGGAATGATGATCCGTTCGCGGAGAAACATTTTAGTGAGAAGTAACAATTTCAAGGACTGAGCCCGATCATGCAATCGTTCAGTGCCTTGTAGGAGAAATAAATGTCAGAACGTAAATCACTCCCAGTCTTACCTCTGCGCGATATTGTTGTGTTTCCTCAAATGGTGGCTCCACTATTTGTTGGACGTGACAAATCTGTACGTGCGCTTGAAGAGGTCGGCAGTGAAGGTGGAGAGATTCTGTTGGTGGCTCAGCGTGATGCTGGGACGGATGATCCTACTGTAGACGATTTATTTGAAACTGGTGCAATCGCGACGATCTTACAGCTTTTAAAGCTCCCTGATGGAACGGTGAAGGTCCTTGTTGAAGGAAAACAGCGCGCGAAATTACGTGAACTTGTTGATCAGGGCGACTATTATACAGCTAATGTTGAGACAATCGACGAGCCGGTAGAAGAAGAAGAGGGTGAAGCCTCTGCGTTAATGCGCACTGTCATCGAACAGTTTGAAGGGTATGTGAAACTCAACAGGAAAATCCCGCCTGATACTGTTAGTAATATGTCGCAAATCACAGACCCAGGTCGTTTGGCAGATGCTGTATCTGCGCAACTTTCCATAAAGATCACTGAGAAACAGGAATTGCTTGAGCTTGCCAGCGTGTCTGAGCGCTTGGAAAAAGTCTATGCGCTCATGGAAGGCGAAATTGGCATGCTCCAAATGGAGCGTAAAATTCGTAACCGCGTGAAGCGCCAGATGGAAAAAACACAGCGTGAATATTATCTCAATGAACAGATGAAAGCTATTCAGCGCGAACTTGGTGACCAAACTGAAGAAAAAGATGAATTAGCTGAACTTGAAGAAAAGCTAAATGCGTTGGAGCTTTCCGAAGAGGTTAAAACTAAAACGGCTGCTGAGCTGAAAAAACTACGTCAAATGAGCCCTATGTCGGCTGAATCGACAGTTGTTCGCAATTATCTTGATTGGGTTATCGCTTTGCCATGGGGTGAGCGTAAGGAAATCAACACAGATCAGACTATTGCGGAAGAGGTTCTTGAAGGCGATCACTACGGCTTAGACAAAGTTAAAGAACGTATTCTTGAATATTTAGCAGTTCAGTCCCGTACCAAAAAATTGCGCGGACCTATTCTTTGTCTAGTTGGTCCTCCCGGGGTTGGTAAAACATCCCTAGGTGCCTCAATTGCCAAAGCGACAGGGCGTGAGTTTGTACGTGTGTCCCTTGGTGGTGTGCGTGATGAAGCTGAGATACGCGGGCACAGACGTACTTATATTGGGTCCATGCCGGGACGTATTATTCAATCGTTGAAGAAAGCCAAAACAGGTAACCCGCTCTTCTTGCTTGATGAGATTGATAAGCTTGGTCAAGATTTTAGAGGTGATCCATCAGCGGCGCTTCTTGAAGTGTTAGATCCTGCTCAAAACTCAACTTTCAACGACCACTATATGGAAGTTGATTACGATCTATCAGACATCATGTTTGTGACGACGGCAAACTCTCTAAATATGCCTCAGCCTCTGCTGGATCGTATGGAGATTATCCGTATCGCTGGATATACAGAGGATGAGAAATTAGAGATTGCAAAACGTCACCTCATTCCAAAAATCGTCAAAGACCATGGTCTTAAAGATGGTGAATGGAGTGTGACGGATGGTGCGATTCGAGATCTTGTTCGTTATTACACTCGCGAAGCAGGTGTGCGTAATTTAGAACGTGAAATTTCCCGTCTAGCGCGTAAGTCTGTGCGAGAAATTGTTCAAGGTGTTTCTTTGTCTGTTACGGTTACGCAGGACAATCTGGCTAATTATGCGGGTGTTCGTAAATTCCGTTTTGGTTTGTCTGAGTTAGATGACCAAATTGGGGCTGTAACTGGGCTGGCATGGACAGAAGTTGGTGGTGATCTTCTCACGATCGAAGCTGTACAAATGCCTGGTCCGGGAAAAGTGACGGTGACCGGTAATTTGAAAGATGTGATGAAAGAATCCATCTCAGCGGCAAATTCACTGGTGAAATCACGTGCTGCGTCTTTGGGAATTAGTCCGAAAGTCTTCAATAACACAGATATTCACGTCCACGTTCCAGAAGGTGCGACGCCTAAGGATGGGCCGTCTGCTGGTATTGCAATGACGACTGCAATCGTTTCTCTTCTTACCAACAATCCTGTATCTAGGGATGTTGCGATGACGGGTGAAATCACGCTTCGCGGGCGAGTCCTGCCTATTGGTGGTTTGAAAGAAAAGCTTCTTGCAGCACTGCGTGGTGGCGTGAAGACGGTTCTTATTCCTCAGGAAAATGAAAAAGACATCGCGGATATACCTGACAATGTGAAAGAGGGGCTGGAGATTATCCCAGTGTCTACAATTGATCAGGTTTTAGCTCGCGCTCTGACTCGACCAATTACGCCAATTGACTGGACAGATGCAGATGATGCACAACTTCGGGCTGGGTTTGGGCGTACACCGCCAGCAGCGGATGGTTCAAGCGTTCCTTCGCCGCACTAAAGCGGCTAATTGGTTGGTTTAAATACAAACTAAAATGATAAAAACCTCCATCTGATTTTGATGGAGGTTTTTTTATGCTATTTCTATCATTTTTTTGATTTTAGGCGTTGCAGTCTTAGTGAAATATGTATATTTCATGGCTCTTCAAATGCTGGGGCGGTTAGCTCAGTTGGTAGAGCATCTCGTTTACACCGAGAGGGTCAGCGGTTCGAGACCGTTACCGCCCACCATTTGAAAACCTCGTCTTGGCGCAATCAGAAGCCAAGAAATACTCATCATACAATCGAAGATATGGCTCCTCATGGTGAGTTTCAATCGCTAATTATTTTTGTTCGCTTTATTGTAATTAAAGTCTGCTATTTCAAGGTGAGACTATTTGACAATTTTAGTCATGCGTGACTTATAAAAATAGGTTTTTTCGCAGAACGGGTGGGGCAAAATGAAGCGTGCATTAATCACAGGTGTTACAGGGCAGGATGGGTCTTATCTAGCAGAATTTTTGTTAGAAAAAGGCTATGAAGTCCACGGGATAAAGCGTCGTGCATCTTCTTTTAACACCCAGCGCGTTGATCATATTTATCAAGACCCTCACACTGATAATCAGCGCTTTAAATTGCACTATGGTGATTTGACCGATACATCCAATTTGACGCGTATCATGAAAGAAGTTGAACCTGACGAGGTTTACAACCTTGGTGCTCAATCTCACGTGGCGGTTTCGTTCGAAGCTCCCGAATATACAGCAGATGTTGATGCGATAGGGACATTACGCTTGCTTGAAGCAATTCGTTTCCTTGGTTTGGAAAAGAAGACACGTTTTTATCAGGCTTCAACTTCTGAGCTTTATGGTGAAGTGCAGGAAATACCACAAAAAGAAACAACGCCCTTTCATCCACGTAGCCCTTATGCTGTTGCGAAAATGTATGCGTACTGGATCGCAGTGAATTACCGTGAGAGCTATGGCATGTATGCATGCAACGGTATTTTGTTTAATCATGAGAGCTCTCGACGTGGTGAAACATTTGTAACGCGTAAGATCACACGCGGACTTTCTAATATCGCTCTTGGTTTAGAAAAATGTCTCTATATGGGGAATATTGATGCTCTGCGCGATTGGGGCCATGCAAAAGACTATGTGCGTATGCAGTGGATGATGCTTCAGCAAGATCAAGCAGAAGATTTTGTTATCGCGACAGGTAAACAAATTTCTGTGCGTGAGTTTATCGTAATGAGCGCAAAAGAACTTGGTATTTCACTTAGTTTTGAAGGCAAGGGGCTCGAGGAAAAAGCGACAGTGACGCACATCGAAGGCGATAAAGCGCCGGCGTTGAATGAGGGTGATGTCATTGTTCAAATTGATCCACGTTATTTCCGTCCTGCTGAAGTGGAAACACTTCTTGGAGATCCGTCAAAAGCAAAAGAAAAGCTAGGTTGGGTTCCAGAAATTACGGTTGAGGAAATGTGTGCAGAGATGGTCCAAGCAGATCACGAGGCAGCACGTCGTCATTCCATTCTAAAGGAACATGGTTTTGATGTTTCAGTGGCCGTTGAGAACTAAATCTAATGTTTAACACAGATGCTAAAGTTTTTGTTGCTGGTCATCGCGGAATGGTTGGTTCAGCGATTGTGCGCCAATTAGAATCTAAAGGGTATAATAATATTGTTACCCGGACCCGCTCAGAATTGAATCTGCTGAGCCAAGCTGATGTTCATGCATTTTTTGAGTCCGAAGGTATCGGTGAAGTTTATTTAGCCGCGGCTAAAGTTGGGGGTATTCACGCGAATAATGAATATCCAGCCGATTTTATCTATGAGAATTTGATGATCGAAGCCAACATTATTCATGCTGCGCATAAGAATAATGTTCAAAAACTCCTGTTTTTGGGGTCATCATGTATTTATCCAAAGCTAGCTGAGCAGCCAATGCGAGAAGATGCATTGCTAACTGGAACTCTAGAGCCAACAAATGAGCCTTATGCGATCGCTAAGATTGCGGGTATCAAATTGTGCGAAAGCTATAATCGTCAGTACCAACGAGATTATCGCTGCGTTATGCCAACAAACTTATATGGGCCACATGATAATTTTCACCCAGAAAATTCTCACGTTATTCCCGCACTTCTGCGCCGCTTTCATGAAGCAGTGGAGCAAGGTGTAGACACAGTTACGATATGGGGAAGCGGTAAGCCCATGCGAGAGTTTTTACACGTGGATGATATGGCAGCAGCAAGTATCCACGTTATGAATCTGGATCGTGATACTTATGACGCGAACACGCAGCCAATGCTATCTCATATCAATGTGGGTACAGGTGTAGATTGCACTATTCGTGAACTGGCAGAAACCATTGTTAAAGTGACTGGGTTCCAAGGAAAGCTTGAGTTTGATGCGACTAAACCTGATGGAACACCACGTAAATTAATGGATGTTTCTAGGTTAAAAGACCTCGGTTGGTCTTACTCTATTTCTCTAGAAGATGGGCTGAAGGATGCTTATCATTGGTTTGTTGAAAATCACACTGATGCGAGGTTATAATTCAATGTGATTTTGAGGTGATGAAAATTCCCTACTGGACGTTTTCTTGTTTTCAGCGTTCACAAACATAAGCCCAATACATGCTGCGGTAAAAACGGCCAAAGCAGGCGTACGTAGAGGGTAGTCAGCTAAACTATGAAGTATAGGTATAAAGACAACCAAACTGGCTGCGCGCCGTAATCCGTTGTGAGAAGCTGGGGCACGCCAAATGCTTACAAGTTGAGCTCCAAAAAAGCCCATGAATACAGTAATGAATATTGGGAAAAGGATACCTGTCTCTAAAGTCCATTCAAGATATTCATTGTGAGAATGGTTCATATATCTTGAAGTCACTTCATATGGGTTTTCATAAATAGGGATGATTTGTTCGAATGAACCGAGACCAGTGCCTACTGGAAAAGTATCTTTTATCCCTCGGATAGTCTTATCAAATAAATAGGGACGAGAGCCCACACCGTCTCCAAAGCTTGTTTGTCCAAGGCCACTTAGCTGTGGGCTTGTGAGTATTGAATTAAGTGAAAAGCCAATAAGGCAGACTGCGCTAACAAAATAGATAGGGTTCATTTTACGTTTTTGGCCTAAAAATATCATTAAACTCGCACTTAGGCTGAGAATTGCGAGGACATAGCCAGCGACTGAGCCAGCCGTAATAATGCCTATAAGAATAAGTAGTCCCACTAGTAAAACAATTACATTTTGTCCGATATCCGAACGATGCGCGATCATTCTTTCATGTTGTTTGATGGCAAGCACTGTGAAAATTGGTAGGCTCATAACTAAAAAACTTGCTTGATGGTTCACGTTCGCAAAAAATCCGATCGCAAAACCTTTATTTGTAATCTCATGAAAATATAGAAAACTTTCTTTGCCAGAAAAGATTTGAATAATACCAAGTAAAACCGAGAAAACTGCGATGGTAGAGATAGTCCATACAAAGACCGGCGAAGAACAACTTACTTTCATTTTGGATATAAGGGAAAAAACAGCAATTACGGGGAGAGTAAACAATAGACTCGATACCGTTTCTCTTGGAGTCAGAGATAAAGGCAGAGAAATACTGTTAAGACCAAGTAGGTCTACGCCTGTTAGAATAATGTCTCTGCCTGGAAGCGTGCTCCAAACTTTATAGGGTAACGGAATGGTTTGTAGGCTTAGAAGAAATACTAAAAAACATGACATAAATATGAGTAATTTGGATTGTAAGGAGCTTTTGGGAAGCCGATTGTCTAACAATACGAAAAATAGGGTCAGTATCGAAATAAAAGATAAAAAGAGACAGACGGCTTCATTGTATCTGCTTGCACCACCCAAAATCAGTGAAGAGCCAAGGATCATACACAATAGAAATTGGGAAATGTTCTTTGAAGAAAATATTCGAATGGAAAACATCATAATCTCACTACCCTTCTTGGGATATGTCGGACGAGAGCATAAGAGAAACGTTTTCCACCAATGTTCTGGCTATAATTGGGTATTCTCCGGCTTCACCCCATAGCTCAAGGTGTTGATAAGAACATTCCGTTTCAGGTACTGTAAATGAAAATGAGTAGTCTTTTGGGGTAGACTGCAAGTCTCTGATTTTTATGTTGCCTGCTTCAAACTTGCTTGTAGGACAAATAATTTTCCAAGTAAAAAGCCCGCCATTTTCTTTAGAATGACCACTCATGCGACTTGTAAATGTATAATTTCCTGGACTAAGTAGTAATATTTGAAGCGCAGAGCGTGTTCGCCCTTTTCCAGAAAAAAAGGAATAAAGTCCATTTTTTTGTTGCTCAGTCGTTTTGAGATGAAGTTTCCAACCGAAAGGATCGGCTGCATCAACGGTTTTAAAATTTGGGTCAGTCGGCCAACTAAAGCCGCTTAATTTCTGTGGAGAAGAAAATTGTTGCCAAGCTAGAAATGCGCGCTCGATATCTTTGTTACGGATGAGATCTTCAATATAAAACTTGCGACCCTCGGGTAAATGTCCAGCAATTTGATAAATTCTAGCCGGTGTTTCTTTTTTAGCAATGTGAGTTAAAAAGGGTGCGATCCATTTTGGTGTAGGTTCTGAACTTGTTTCGTCTTTAAATGCATCATATGACTCAGGATATATCGCTAAATCATGCAAAGCATCAAAGTAAACGTTTCTATCCGCGATTTCAAAACGTAGAATATCGCTAATTAGAGATACAGCGGTTTTATAATCAGAAAGTCGAATCGCATTCTGTGCTAGACTGTGCCTTATTCTCAAGTCACGGGGCGAGAGCGTAAATGCGTGTTCGAGGAATGGCTTTATCTGATCTGGTTGGCTTTCAAACGTAGCAGTGTTAGTGAAATGTTTGGCAGAGAGTGGAGCGATTTTAAAAGCCGTTATTTTTTCACAATGAACACTGTTTATAACGCAAGGGTAATACCCGTCTTTTTTTATCGGAAAATCAAAGAGCCTAGCAATCAATGCAATGAAGACCAATGTTAACAAAAAAAGGCAAATTCCACGTACAGCAATATTAATGATGGTGCCCATTTGAGTTTTCTTTTCGAAGAACTGAATCTATATCAGTTGCCAATTTTAGTAGAGAAGATTTTTACTTGTCTACGTTTGGTTGCATCTGATCTATCATCTTCAGTTGCGGCGGTAATAGCGTTTGCATAAGCGTTTTTGCCGTTACCACCATAACCATAACCATAACCATAACCATAACCATAACCATAACCATAACCGTGGCGTTTCTGATTAAACTTAGTCAGAATTACACCCACTACATTTGCTTTGCTTGCGACGAGCCTATCCAATGTTGATACGGCCAAAGGACTACGAACGCTCCCTGATTGCACAACAAGGAGCGTCGCCTCACACGTTGAAGATAGTATGAGTGAGTCTGCAAAGTGCATGACCGGGGATGAGTCAACAATTACAACATCGAAGGCTGAATAAGCATCTTCTAATATTTGATTTAAGCGACCTCCTGCAAGTAATTCCGCGGGATTAGGCGGGCTTATACCGGCAGGTAGTAAGAACAAATTGTCATTGTCTTCACTTGGTACGATACTGCTTTCCACCCGCCCTTGAGGGTCTGTTAAGAGTCCAGATAAACCAATAGATGAATTTGAATCGACGATAAAAGAAGGTTTTCTCATGTCGGCATCGATAATGAGAACTGTTAGACCTGAATTAGCAAAACTTGTAGCAAGCCCTAATGAAGTACTTGTTTTTCCTTCAGCTGGTTTTGAACCTGTGACGAGTATGGATTTAGGCAATCCGTGTGACGTTGTAAACTGAAGTGCCGTTTTGGCAGAAAAAACGGCTTCAGATATTTCAGACCGAGAGTCCTTTAGGGCGTCTGCCATAACAAGGTCGCCGCGCATTTTGGGTATAACACCAATTGTGTTGATACCCAGTTTTTGTCTAACATCATCAGGGGTTTTTATTGTATCATCAATATAGTCGAGTAAGAACGCTAGACCTATTCCCAAGGCAAGACTTAGGATTAGTCCTTGAAGAATGTTGCGTGGTATATTGGGGCTAAATGGTAACACAGGTGTTTTAGCAGTATCAACAATTGACACTTGATTGGTACCAATCCCACTCGATACACTGACTTCTTTCAGGCGCTGTAAAAGAGCTTCATATTGCGACCTGTTTGTGTCTACTTCACGTTTTAAAATCGTATAATCAATTGTACGACCTCTAAGATCTTGCACGTTTGATTTTAATTCCGCAACGCTAAGCTTTAATGAATTTTCCTTCGCTTGGGCGGCTTTGAAGTCTGAATGCAACGCTTGAATTATGCTACGTTTTTCTCGTTCAATTTGCTGCTCAATAGCTAGAATACGATCGTTAATAAGGATCATATCAGGATATTGTGGTTTAAATTTACTTAGTTTTTGCTGGTATTCCGCTTCAAGCTCAGCGCGTTTAATATTCAGAGTTGTTACATTATCGCTTTGAAGCATTTCTCTGGTCGCACCATCTTTTTGTGCTTCAAAATAGGCGTGCTCCGCAGCAATTCGAGCTTCTTGTGCTAGAGTGAGAGAAGCATTCAATGCCATTAAGGCTGAAGCGTCAAGTGATGCACCAGAATCTGAACCACCTGCACTGCTTAGATCTAAAATGCCTTCGTTTTCTGCGTACTCAACAAGAGCACGTTCAGAATCTTCAAGTGCTGATTTTGTTGTTCTTAGGCGTTCCTCAAGGAAATTTCTCGCATAAGCTGTTGAGTTGTATTTACGTTCAAGATTTGATGCAATGAAATTGTCAGCGATTGCATCCGCAATACGTGATGTTTCCTTGGGGTAGGGACTGGTATAATTAATGGATATAATTCTGCTGCGCCCAACGGGAGAAATTGAAAGATTGTCGAGGATAGTATTTGCAGATTCTGTTAGGCGTTCTTCTCTATCTAGGGATTGATCAGCGTATCGGTCATCGGAAGGGAGATCTAAGAGCTCTGCAACTCGTTCCGCCAAAGAGCGACTTTTCAGAAGTTCATATTGAGTGGCCATGAATTCAGCATCAGCCACGAGCACGGGGTCTACACTTTGGCTTTCCAGAATTTGTTGTTCTTGTTTCTGGATTTCAATAGTTGTGGCTGCTTTATAAAGTGGTGTCTCCTTCAGCGTAAGCAGCGTTGTTGCACCTACTCCGAGAACAACGATAGCCAGAATAAGCCATTTCCAACGCGAAAGCGTTTTCATAACTTTCCAGAAGTCAAACCCATCCTCGTCAAAATAATCGTCTTGATTTCTGCGACCATAATCTCTTAGTTCGGAAGAGATGGATTGTTGCGAAGTCGATTCAACAAGCGCCTGGCTGTTATTCCATTCAGAGTTATCGTGATTTGTGACTTTATTCATTTGTCCAACCCATATGTACAGTCGAATGAAATATTACAGAGCTAAAAATAACGCAGTTAACAGAGGCATAGATCTCACAGCATCTAAATATGCGGAACGTGCGTTTCCACCATCAACGACTATAATGTCATTGCCGTAGATTTCAGGGTCCTTGGCTTTTCCGTTTCTTATATCTTTTAAATTGAAACCTGCGGCGTGTCGTTGATTGTTGATTTGCCTAAATATTACAACACGTTTAGCGTTGGCATTTTCGGATAGACCACCGGATAGAGCTACCGCCTGAACAAGGGTTGTTTTACCTTGAATAGGGTAAAGCCCTGGTTTGTTGACGGAGCCTTCAACTGTGACTTGGTTCACATTAATTTGCTTAAGTTTAACAGTTACATCAGCACTCTGGAGGTGGTTTTGTTCGTAACGTGCTTCTATTATTTCTGCAATTTCAAAAGATGTGAATCCTTTGGCTTGGATGGGGCCGATGAGTGGCAGGTCAACATTTCCTGAACTATCGACTTGGTAAAGACCACTTAAATCTTTAACACCAAAAACAGTGACTTCTAACTCATCTAGATTATTAATGCGCAGATCACCAACTTGAACAAGCTCAGTTGTATCTGGAACGGCTAATTCTTGCCCATCATAGGAGATATTGCCGTCTGATGACGCGCAAGATGCAAGAATTAAAAATAGTGTGCCGATAAGTAAGTGGACGGGCAAAACTGAAATACGCATAAAAACTCAACCCAAAGTAACGTGTACGTTTTAAAACGTCGCGTCCCCATGACACGAAACCTAACAAAATCTCTAACTGAATATTAAAGAAGTATCAACTTTTTACATCAGCGTAAAAGCAATCTTTATGCCGTGTGTGTGGTTTTTACTCAGATAATGCCCTGGCAACTCTAAATCCGAAGAAGGGCATGTACTGATCTGCGGGAAAAGCGTATCGATTTGACGAACCCAAATAGTCTGGTTGGACACTGAAAGAGCCGCCACGAAGGACTTTTGTGTTGTTATTGCACTGTTTTGTCCAAGCCGAGCCGTTGGTAGGTGCATTATTATAATTTGGGTGCCAACAGTCTTCGACCCACTCCCATACATTTCCGTGTATGTCGTATAATCCGAATTTATTCGCTCGAAATGTGCCGACTGGTGCTGTTTTCTTTCCAAAATTGTCTGAACATGCCGTATTTCTCCACGGATATTGAGTGGAAAGGTCAGCTCCGTTTCCATATTGGCACAATTCACTTAGGTCTTCGCCAAATGTATATGTTGTAGAGCTACCAGCACGTGCGGCGTATTCCCATTCTGCTTCAGATGGTAGTCTATATTTTTGGCCGGTTTTGTCGCTAAGCCATTGAGTATATTGTTTAGCGTCATGCCATGACGTGCCGATGACAGGACGATTTCCGCGTCCCCATCCCATATCATTTTCGATAGGGCGGCATTTTCCATCATCCACACAAGCATCCCATTCAGCAAATGTTGTTTCAAAGGAGGCTAGGGCGAAAGCTTGGTTGAAGATAACTTTGCGAACAGGAATTCTGTCTTCTTGGGCATTGCCTGACATGTCACCCATTACAAATCTGCCTTCGGGTATAACGACAAGTTGTGGGCATTCAGCGCAATCTTGTATGAATTGTTGAGGCGTTTTTGCGAGAGAGGGAGGTGTCGGTGAGAGGATTGTTTGCTTTGACTGCTGTATTTGTGTTGAAGTATTGGGTGTTGGTTTAGGAGTGATTGTCGAAGTATTGGTGTTTTTTGCTGTGGAAATTGTCGAAGGAGAGTGTGCTTGAGTGGTGGTTGGGTTCGTTTCCACATTTTTACTCAATTTTTTCGCATCTAGATCGTTTTCACGAGAGGTGGAGGAGGCGATAGTTAGTGCTTCAGGTTTGTTGGCCTCTGTCTTGGCTGTGGGAGCAATTGTAACAGATGTGCCCTCAATTTCGTCTAGGTCATCAGCTGTCTCAAGTTTAGTAATTTGAGGCGTAAGATATAATGAGCCGAGTTTGGTATCCTTGGCTATTTTATACCCAGCAATTTTGGTCAGCGCTTCATACGTCTCCATGCGGAGTTTGCCATTGATTTCGAGATTAAATCGAGATTGGAATGAAGTCACAGCATTAGATGTTTCTTGGGTGATAATGCCGTCTGGCGCGCCGGGATCGAAACCTAAATGCTTTAGAAAATCTTCGGCATCAGCGATGAAAATGCGGTGTTGCTTTTCTAGCTCTTTCGCATCTTGGGTATGGTTTCCATCTGGAAAATCTATACGGTAGGATTCAATATGTTCGAGGATTTCACTAGATGAATTGGAAGTTAGAACATTTTCCCAAATTCTTTCTTCTAGTTCTTTGAGGTAGCGACCCGCTTTTTCACTATATCCAGTATCGGGGGCAGCGGACATAATAGCGCGTAATGCAATCGGGTCATTTTCTATTCTGGCTTGAGCCAATTGATCTGTAATAACGTCTCTTGCTTCTTTTGATAAAGTAGCCGACTGATTTGAATTGGGCTCAACAGGAAGCTTTGGTTTGAGATTAAACGCATACAAAGCGGTTCCCGTCACGAAAACAGCTGAAACGAGCAATCCAATTTTAATGGCATTCTTTATTTTCTGAGTTCTGGTGGGAGGAAGTATGTAATCATCTTCTGGAGGATTTTCGATTAACTGAAGGGGCGTGATTTCTTCATGAGATTTTTTATCAATTGCCAGCTCTGTATTCTGGCTGATGATTTCAACGTCCGTGATATCTTCAACAGGAGAAATAGATTGGATTTGGTCTATCAGCACATCCCAACCATTTGGCGATGAGATTTGAGACGCCATATAGGCCATTTCAGGAATACCAGTGATAGACCTGTTGGGAATATCATCTAGGTCAATTTCGATTAGCTTTCCGGCAATTTCGGCTTCTTTAGCTGAAGTTTTTAGAAAAGAGGACGAAAGTGATTTAGTCGTCCAACAGGCAATAACGCAGTTTGCTTCTTGAAGTTTACGTTCGAAAACTTCGATGTCTGCTTCTATAAATAGGGAGTCCGCTGGTGGCCAGATACTATGGCCCGCTGCCGTTAGCGGAGTGATAATATCTCTTACTTTGTCGATATCATCTTTAGAATAAATGAGATAAATCTCTGACATGTTCCCACCGAATTTAAAAAACTCTACCCAAATACCAGCTGCGTTCGATTAAATCTGGAATTTTCTTACCTTTTTTTTCGGCAGATTGTCTATGACACGCGTTAAGTTAATGCCTGTAAAGGTTACTCTAGCATAAAGGCTATTGGAGTAAATTTATACATCGGAGATATAAGTGCATTCGTTTTCGTTAAAATGGATTTATTTTAAGTTAAAACAAAACAGTTAAAGTATATGTGCAGCTTTTGTTGGGGTGAATGTATAGTTAATACTGTAGATGATAATTTAGTTTATCCATCTGCAAAATATAAACGTCAATATGGTCTAGTTCAATCAAACAAAATATAAAAACGAACGGAGACCACCCAATGACCAAGATCAGAGCGTTTGCGCGCTTTGCAGCATTAGCTGCATCAGCCGCCTTTCTTACAGGTTGCATGAGCTTTCAGCCTATAGAGCCTGTTAAAAACCCACCTCTTTCATATAGATTTGACACAACAGTGCCTGTTGAATTTGTGCACCCGACTAAAGTAGGCTTTCGTTGTGCCGAAAGAGGTGCGAAATTCCTAATGATGCCGGGAATAAATTCTCAAGCTTGCGCAAGTCCTGATTTAGTCACTATGCCAAATCCATGTATGACGGTGACAGGCGGATGGTATGCAGCGGTTCTGTGTCATGAGCTAGCTCATGCAAATGGTTGGTCGCCTTCTCACAAAGGTGGGAATTGGGTACCTGATAAGATTAAATTTGGCACTGCACGTCCAGATGCAGCTCAGATTGAGAAGATAAAAGCTGAAGAAATGGAAGCTAAAGCGGCGCTAATGACGCCTGTAGAGATGGAAGAAGCTGCTGAAGTTCTGAAGCAACCATTGGAATCTGTTGACTTAGATCTTCAATCTCCGGCACCTGTTATGTCTGAAGCGATGGAGATCGTTCCAGAAACTGAGTCGGAGCCAGGGTTAGATGTCTTGGATATTGCCTCAGATGCGCCTGAAACAGAAATTGCAGAAACCAATGTTGAAGAATTACTTCGCCCTGTAACAAGCGACTCTGATTTAGAAGAAGCGATGGAGCCTGAGGTGGCCAAAGCTGATAGCGTTGAAGCATGGAAATCAGCTGAATTACTTCCTAATCGCTATATGTCCTTTGTGGCGTTTAATTACGCGATCTAAATTTTCAAACAAATGATCGGAATACGGGTGCCCTTGCCTTTTGGGGTGGGGCGCTTGTCTTTCCTATAAAATTTAAAGAACAAAAAAACTTCGTTCTACCTTCTACTCCTGCCCGAATTTTCGGTTGGGAGTAGCTTTTTAGGGCTATCATGCGCGCCTTAATTAAAGTAAATTTTCAACTGAACTGAATAAAATACTTCGGTCAAAGTTGGGTGCATATGTTTTGGTCTAAATCCAAGAAGCTTCACAATAAAACAGCAGAAAAATCGTCTAGATATCCTTCCGGTCCAGATGGGAAGCGATGTTATGTCATTGGTGATGTGCATGGACGACTGGATCTCATCAAAGACTTGTTTGCTAGAATAGAGCAAGATAATGCATCTAAAGCAGAAGCGGAAACGATCATTGTTATGCTGGGTGATTTGATTGATCGAGGTCCCGATTCTAAAGGCGTCTTAGATTTTTTGATGAAATCACCTCCCAAATTTGCGAAATTGATAAACCTGTCCGGAAATCATGAAGATGCACTTTTGCAAGGGCTTGATGGTAATATGGATATTCTTCGTATGTGGATTGAAAGGGGGGGGATGCAATGTCTGCAAAGTTATGGTGTTCCTCCGCATTTTATTGCGGGACAGCCTGAAGAATATATTCACAAAGTTATCCAACAGGCTATTCCACAAAGTCATGTGGAATATATGAGAGCATTCTTTAATTCGGCTCGGTTTGGAGACTATATTTTTGTGCATGCGGGCATGCGCCCAGGTGTCACCTTAGAAGACCAAAAAACATCAGATTTAAAATGGATAAGAAAAGCTTTTATTGAAAGCGATGCTGACTTTGGAGGGGTGGTTGTGCACGGCCATACCGTTGTCAAAGACGTTGAGGTAAAAGAGAATCGTATAAATTTAGATACAGGGGCACATCGTTCGGGGCTTCTTTCAGCCTTGGTTATAGAAGGCGAAATGCGTGAAATTCTGTCAGTTTCTGGTGAAAAAGGCGAGTTAGCTATTTAAATACTGTTCAATTATGGGGCATTTGGCGGAATTTATGTGTATTGAGGTTGTGTTTTTCATGTACAATTCACAGGGGTTATGTTAACGAGGAGTTGTTAATTTATTCTAGTGGGGGATATTTCTCATGCTTAAGGTTATTCGTTCAAGTATTGTAGCAATTTCCGCTACGACTATTCTGGCCGGTGCTGCTTATGCGCAGCAAGTTGGTCAAGTTTCTGCACTTTCAGGTGATGTTGTTGTTGTGCGCGGCGCTGAAACTTT
The DNA here is from genome assembly GCF_000023785.1 of Hirschia baltica ATCC 49814. NCBI lineage: Bacteria > Pseudomonadati > Pseudomonadota > Alphaproteobacteria > Hyphomonadales > Hyphomonadaceae > Hirschia > Hirschia baltica. The sequence continues at coordinate 1,915,216 of NC_012982.1, read as the reverse complement.
TACACTGAGTGCTGGTGATGCAATCATGCAAGGTGACCGTGTTTTGACACGTGCTGATGGTACGGTTTCCATTCAGGTTGAAAACTGTGACCGTTCTTTAGATTCTGCACAGTCTATCGTTGTTGACTCAGCATTTTGTACTAAGGAAGTTGTTTCTTTAGCTTCAGATGGCACACCAGTTGTTCAAACTGCTGATGCAGGTGCTGTAAGCGGCGGTGGTATTGGTGCTGCACCGATTATCGGTGGTGTATTGCTTGCCGGTGGTGCTGCTGCTGCAGCTGGCGGCGGCGGCGGGGATGCTCCAGTTAGCCCGTAAGAGTCTGTTTCAAAAGTTTAAAAAGATTTCAGTACCGAAGTCGGATAATGCTTTTAGGTAAAATAATCGTAGAACTTTGGTTCCAGGCTCGTTTTTTTTGGGGGGTAATGTTTGTTTAACATTATCTCGCGAAAGAAACTTGGGTTTGTGATTGATTAGTAAGTATAATTTAATGTCGAAGTTTCTCAGAAGTTCTGATAGGCGAACTGGGACACTGCCTCAGGTTGAGTTTTATTGCTACTTTACGACTGCGATTATTTTTGCTGCGTCTTTTTTGCAAGGTGTAAATGATGGAGATACTGCAACCTTAATAAGACAAATCAGAATGGTTGTGGTTATTGCTGTTAGCTGTTTCTTATACGTCGCTATATTAAGCTCTAAAAAAACTCAAAACCGAGTGGATAATACAATTGTCGTTACTGTTTTATTCCTATATTTTTGCGTTTCAATTGTTAGTTTGATTGGACACGAGCAATGGCGTTTTGGAATTTGGAAGTTAATTGAGTTTTCGATGTATGTCGGATGGTCTTTTTATATTTTGAAGACCGCTGGTATATCCTCCCTGAAAATTACCAATTTTGGAATGCAATTGATTTTTGCTTTTGTATTAATTAGCATATTGGTTTCCTTGGTTTTTTATCCTAATTTAGCGTGGAATAAAATTCCCTCTCAAATACCCTATCAATTAAGAGGAGGAATACTACCAATAAATTCGAATGACTTGGCAATGATCTTTCTTGTCGGAATTTTATATTTTCAAATTGCTTGTAGAGAAGTGAAGTACAATAGTTGGATCGTTTTTATATTTTTAATACTTTTAGTGGCGACCCAAAATAGAACATGTTTGGCTTTTGCATCGATATTTATGTTTTTTAATATTAAGCATGGTTGGGTTATTGCCCTTCTGGGGACGGCTTTAATCGTCACAACGCCTGAAGTGATAACTAATATAATGGAGGCTGCCACAAGGGGGGACATTCAAAATATTCTCACTGGTAACGGAAGGCTTATTATATGGAGTGGTGCTTTCGTCGAGATGAAAGATAATTTGTTGTTAGGTAGTGGCTTCTACGTTGGGCATAGGTTTTCTAGCTTCCAAGCAGGGCACCTTTTTATTGATCAATCAAATACGTTAGACAATACTTTCTTGGATATTTTCTTTGATACAGGATTTCTAGGGTTATGCTTGTTTGTGACATTTATTTGTGTGATTTTTATTCGGGTATTTGGAAAAGTAAAACCAGACTATGCCAATACTTACTTTAAATTTTTGCGGTGGTTGTTACCTTTTTTTGTACTTGATGCCTTTATGGGGCCCACAGTTCAAACTTACGGGTTAACATTGACCATATATTCTTTGTTGTTTTTGCCGATTTTTAGTACAGAAACTATTGGTAGCTCAAGAATTAGACCGCCTCGAATGGCGACCTGATTAAATATAGGGGGGGGACGAATGGACGAGAAAGCTATAGTATTGCATTCTGGTATGCAACACGCTTTGCACGTAGCATTGGGCTACAAACTTTCTAATCAATTGGAATATTTTGCAACTGGGCCGCTATATACTTATAATGATCATCTTGCAAAAATATTGGGCTTTTCTTCAGTTTTAAGTCGTATGTATTCTAACAGATCAACAGGAGCTCTTGCGTCTACTGAGATCCGCAGTGTGTCAAGGTTTGAATTGCTTGAGCGAATTGTGAAAGTGCTTTCTAATGACCCTTCTTTACAAAGAAATATAGTTCACTGGCGCGATCGAGCAATAGCCCGCCATTTTGCTAAGAATGTTCCAGATACTTGCACGAAAATATATAGTTTTCCAAACGTTGCTTTAGAGTTTTTTGAAAATGCAGGGAAGATGGGGGTGCGTAAAATTTTGGATTTACCTATAGCTCATTATGAAATGGCCAATACCTTAGCAAAGGAAGAGGCCGAGCGGTTCCCAGGTTTCGCGAGCACATTCACTTACAAAGCTCCACCCGCCAAATTTTGTGAACGATTTGCTAAGGAAATTTCTCTGGCAGATAGATTGGTTTGTGGAAGTGAATTCGTTAAATCGAGTTTTATAGATCGAGGTGTTTGTAGCAAGAAAATGACAGTAGTTAAGTATGGCTCGTCATTTGAACCGCTATCAAATGAAGAAATAGATGTACGTAGAAAAAAGTTGGAACAATCCAACTTATTGAATATTTTATATGTGGGACAATTTTCACAAAGGAAGGGTTTGTCATATCTCTGCGAAACCGTAAAAAAGGTAAAAGAAAATATACCCGCACGATTTAGTATGATTGGAAGTTTTTACGGGGACAGAAAATGGTATGAGGAATACTCAGATGTAATAGATCAGTTAATTGTGCGTGGGTCACGGCACCGTGTTAGGGAAGAGATGTTAAAGGCAGATGTGCTATTTTTTCCGACTTTATTTGAGGGGTCGGCGCTTGTTGTACACGAAGCGGTATCGATGGGGTTACCGGTAATTACTACTGTAAATGCAGGTGCAACATTCGTCGGTGAAAATAGTTTAGGAGAAATTCTTCAGATTAGAGATGTAGAATCGTACTCCAGATCTTTAGTAGGGTTGTTCGAAGATCACCAAAAACGGGCATTTTATACAAATAACTGTCTTCAATATATTACGCACGCAGGATGGGATGATTTTTACAATGTGGTCCCGAGTTTGTAGTATGCCATGTTGCTAAGGTACTTGTTTTTTAACGGTATAGCTAAGCTAATATCTTCAGTTCGAACTCCAATCTTCTTGATCCTATTTGGATTGAGTAATGAGCTCGGTGTTGTTCTTTTTCTGTTAACATTGATTGGGCAAGCATTGGTTTTGGGCTCGGTTTTTGATTTAGTCGCTTGTCGAGTTGCTTTTTCAGAAAAAACTTCGAAATCTTTAGACGCGCTTTATAGTTGGATGCTTATCGGTGGATTCTCAGTTTTTCTTTGCCTTTTACCTTTTGCAGATTGGTCTAGCGTACAAGATGTATGGAAATACATAACAGCTGGAGGCGGGTACTTATTAGCCATGAATTTATTTGGTTATGAAATTACCCGAGCACGTTCTTCAGGACTAAATGTTCAAATTGCTTTGGCGCAACTAGCAAACTCTGTAATTTTTATTGGCTTGCTATTCTTGTTAAATCAGACTCTTAGTGAACTGAGTATTTTAGTTGCAATGGCAATTGGAACATCTACCTGCTTCATTATTTTGAGAGTTTATCGTTTAAGATTCAATTCTTCCAACGAAATAGATTTAAAGGATACAGAAGTTAAAATTAGACCGACTCAACGTATTAAGTACATTGATCTAGTCAAACCCTCGGCAGTATATTTGTTGGCTTCCATTTTTTTCACTATTGATAAAATGATAGGCAACCAAAAATTAGATTCAGGTGCATTTTCAGTCTATTTGATTGCATTCAGTATTTTAATGATGTTAAGGGGAGCCTTTAATTTTGAACAATTCTTTGCATCGGAACTTAGCAAGAATGGAGAAATCCACTCGATTTCGAGAAAAATTATGATTTTAACTTGTCTGCTAAGTGCTGCAATCGTGATAAATACTGATTTAGTTGCATTTTTCATTTCTATGTTAGGAAAATTGAGTGTGGATCACAAAGTAATATTTTCCAATTGCTTTCCGCTATTAATGCTATCTTTTCCGATTTTATCGGTTTTTTCTATTTTTAATAGATCCGTTGGTGTTAAGATCAACTTTTACCAAATCATTTGTGCCTTCGTTGGGGGGCTAATGGTAGTGATGCTTATATCCTTAGAGGTAGAAAAAAGCCCCTCCACCTTAGCTTTCCTGTTTTTGTTGTCTATTGTTGTTTTTAGTAATGTATTGTTTCTAAATCAATTTTTCAGTGTTTGGTCTGTTGCGTCATTATGCTCTATGTTACTGTTGTTGGGAGCCTATATGTATAATTTTTTCAACACACCAATCATTATAGATTGCATTCTAAGCCTACCGTTTTTGTTCGGAGTGCTTTTTATTTTAAAGCCTAAGTTATTGATTAATAGAGGTAGTTGTTGAAGTAAGGTGACTTAAAGCAGGGGGGGCTTGTGAAGACCGTAACAATAGTACAACGTCGCTTGACGCATTATCGTGTTCCTTTTTTCGAGGATTTAAAATGTAATCTAGAAGAAAATGGTATAAATCTTAAGTTAATTTATGGTTCGGGAGCAAGCAAAGAACTATTGAAGAACGACGGATCTTTGATCTCTTGGGCAGATCAGGTCCCAATTAGGTACCTATTTGGAGAACGTTTCAACTGGCTGTCGTTCTCTAAATCGGTAAGACAAACTGATTTACTTATAATTACGCAAGAAAATTCTCAACTTGCAAATATAAAGGCTTTGATAAATAGACCATCCAAAAAAATAGCTTTTTGGGGGCATGGTGCCAATTTTCAAGGAAATGACAATTCTGTACGTGAACATTTGAAAAGATGTACTAATCATTTAGTGGATTGGTATTTTGCTTACACTGATGCTAGTGTTCAGCAAGTGCAAAAAACTGGGTTTAGGTTAGATAAAATTACATGCGTAAATAACTCAATTTGCACTAAATCTATTGATGCTATTTCTGCCATTCGTGACCCTGTGATTTTGGAAACTGACAGGATTAAGTTGGGGCTAGGCGCAGGACCCGTTGGAGTTTTTATCGGCTCTCTTTATAGAGAGAAGCGGCTTGAATTTTTATTTACTGCGGCTGATCTAGTAAAAAACGTAATTAGCGATTTTCAGCTTGTTATAGTTGGGAGCGGGCCAGATGTGGAGATTGTTCAACAATACGCAGAAAACCGTTCTTGGGTAAAATTTGTAGGAGCTCTGCATGGTGAGGAAAAAGCACGAATACTTCGCCTTGCAAGTATTAAACTCAATCCAGGTTTAGTTGGGCTGGGGATACTGGATGCGTTTGCAGCTGGTGTTCCTTTTATTACGACCGATTGCGGAATTCATAGCCCTGAAATAGCGTATTTGAATTCAGAAAATGGTATAATGACACAAGATTCAATTATCGATTTTGTGGAGGGATGTATACGAATTCTTTCAAATCCAAAATTGGCGGAACGTTTATCGAGGGGCTGTATTACTTCAGCTTCAAAATATAGTTTACAAAACATGGTTACTAATTTCAGTTCAGGCGTCATAAAATGCCTCGATCAGTGAGTTAATGGATGAGAATTTTACTTATACATAATTTTTATGGGTCTGAAGCTCCTTCTGGAGAAAACCGTGCTTTTCTTTTAGAAAAAGCAATGCTTGAGAAAAACGGGCATGAAGTTCAAACATATACTACTCATAGTGATAACTTGAGAAAATTAGGCGTTCTCGGTAATATCACAGGTGCTATTATGACACCGTGGAATCCAATGACCTACGATCGCGTTCGTCGGATCGTAAAAAAATTTAAACCTGACATTGTGCATGCTCACAATACTTTTCCTATTATCTCGCCATCAATTTTCTATGCCGCAGGAGATGTGGCGCGGGTTTTAACGTTGCATAACTATCGTCTTTTTTGTTCTGCTGCAATTCCCATGAGAAACGGAGTAGTCTGTACAAACTGTATAGATAAAAAAAGCGTTTTTTCTTCGGTGCAACATGGCTGTTATAGGGGGAGCGGCTTTGCGACCTTGCCTATTGCGGCAAAGATATCGCTGCATAGATCAATAGGGACCTGGAATAGAGCTATAGATTCATTTGTTGCTTTAAGTGAATTTCAGAAAAATTTAATATCGAAAGGTGGTATCGACCCTAATTTTATACAGGTAAAACCAAATTTTTTTCCTGGTACTCCCGATAGAATTCCATATAGCAAACGGAAAAATTCAGTAGTTTTTGCGGGTAGAATAAGTGAAGAAAAAGGAATCGATATTCTGATCGAAGCCTGGAAAGAATGGGGACCTGATGCACCATATTTGGAGGTTTTAGGGGACGGGCCGTTGAAGAGTAAGTTAGAGAAAAATACAAAAGGAATAAATAATATTTCTTTTTTAGGAAAAATGGATAGCAGTGAGGCTGAAAAAATAATTGGCAATTCCCGGCTGTTGATACTTCCTTCAATATGGTTTGAGGGGTTCCCAATGGTAGTGAGAGAAGCTCTGGCATTAGGTACCCCAATAGCAGTTTCAAATATAGGGCCTTTACCGACAATAGCGGAATTAGCTAACGGTGTTGTATTCGAGCCGGGTAATAGTAAAAGCTTGGTCGAAATGGTCCAAAGTGCATTAAGCGATAAAAAGCAAATGATTGAAAGAGCAGCAGCTTCTATTCGCGCTTTTGAACAAAATTTTAGTGAAACGACCAATCACAATATTTTAATGAATATTTATAAATCCGCTATTGAAAAAAGACGGAGTCGAAAATGAGCCGCGCTTGCACCCACGAAATACTAAATTATCAAATTGAAAATAGTACTAAGAAAGAGTTTTTTAACAATTTACTAAATGTTGTCCAATCGGAAAACAAAAAGAATAAATGGCTTGCATGTATTAACCCTCATTCATATGTGGTTGCTAAAAATGATGAAAATTTTGAGACAGCTCTTAAGTCTGCAGACTGGTTAATACCTGATGGAATAGGAATTATCTTGGCGAGTCGCCTTTTGGGAGCTCCCTTACCTGAACGTATTACTGGGTTCGATGTGTTTGAGAATGTGATGTGCGACTTGAACGGGCGTGGTGGTTCAGTTTTTTTTCTTGGAAGCACAGCAGAAACACTTGAAATTATTAAAAATAACATCCAGTTGGACTTTCCTTCTGTTAATCTTGTTGGCCTGTATTCGCCACCTTTTAAAGAAAAGTTCTCGGAAAGAGACGTTAACCAAATGGTCGACAAAATAAACAACGCCAACGCCGATGTTCTCTGGGTAGGAATGAGTGCACCTAAACAAGAAAAATGGATCTATGCTGTATCTGGTAGAATTAATGTTAATTTTACTGGTGCTATCGGAGCAGTCTTTGACTTCTACGCAGGAAAAGTTGAAAGATCTAGCCCTTTTTTCCAAAAGATAGGCCTAGAATGGTTACCAAGGTTGGTGAAAGAACCTAGAAGGTTATGGAAAAGAACTCTAATTTCTGCTCCTCTGTTTAGTTGGGATGTATTAATTGCTGTTCTATTTTCATTGATACAACGTAAAAGGTAGAGTATATCATACGTTCAAGCTGAGTTGCGACATTTCTCTTACATCATTGAGATTTTATGAGTTCATTCTCTGAATGCCTGAATGCCTGAATGCCTGAATGCCTGAATGCCTGAATGCCTGAATGCCTGAATGCCTGAATGCTTGTGACTTACGGTCATCATTTTAGAGAAGGATGGCGTAATGCGTTTTATGTTTTTCAATTGCCACAATATTGGCTTGCCTAACGCAATACACTGCCAATTTATCTGCGTGTCCTGACATGATTTCTAAATGACAGTGCTCTTCATTTCGGATACAATGGTGAAAGCAATTGTGTGAAGATCGTATTGAGTTTTTAAGCGATGCAATCTCCCGATAGAGACGTATCAGCTATGAGTGGTTGGCACTCACGACTATAATATCATCAATGGCGGCAAGAATATGGAAGCGGAGTCCATGGGTAAATGCAACAGACAAAATGGAGCCTCCAAAGTTCAATCACATGTTTAGGTAAGATGAATGGCCTTTTTTTGTCCATAAGGTTCTTTTAGGGCCACCAAGCTTTCGGATTTGAAGTCTTTCTTCCATATACAGCCGTCAGATCATTTTCTGGTTCACATACCAACCTTGGCGCTGAAACGTGACGTGCGCACGTCTGTATCCAAAACGACAAAGTTCAGAGGCAATTTCCTTCATTATTAATTCGCAAAGCATTATCATCAATGCGAATCGATTTATTTTATACATTAGAACCATTGATATTGAGAACATTACACGCCACCTCTCATGGTTTGTTTTCTAACCACTGCGTTATTTTTTATGTATCTGACAAAGATGCGCAATAGCCTATTGTTCTGGTGCCGGAGTCAACACTTTTTTGAATTCACATCTCGCAGCATTCCGTTGTCGAGCACGGTTTCAGTAAAGAACTTTTTCAGCCTTGAGTTCTCATCATCAAGAGATTTTAGCTTGCTTGCATCCGAGACTTCCATGCCTCCAAATTTGGTTTTCCATTTATAGAAGGAAGCTATGCCTACACAATGTTTGCAGCATACCCCTTTAGTCAGAACCCCGCTTTCTTATTCTGTAAGTATCCCTATTATTTCGTATCGGCGCTTAAGCAGCCTTTGGCCACGGTCGCCTCAACCCAATGAAACGTGATTGGTGCATTTTTTTGTCTCCATATGTTGAGGCAAATTCTACTTATTTCTGGCGGACCTTTTTAAAGGCTCAGGTAACCCCGGCGATAGACTATGTTGAGAGAAAGATAAAATGTCCTTTTTCGTGCAACACTGAAATGTCACTGAAGCATTAATGTATTCCTTCTTTTGGGTGTATAAATTGTCCGTTGCTTACCGACCTTCATTTACTTTGCAGAGGTCTCATATTGAGGTTGTTTGATCTGCTTTAAGACCTCACCCAAACGCTTGATTTCTGACCTGTAGAACATTGGCACTATTCACAACAGGGCGAATAATTTTAGCTTTTGAAGGATAATTAAGGGCGAAGGCTGATGTCTCCACCCGATTTCTGTCGTTCCGGGTTGTGATCAAAGTACGAAGGTTGCTGCAGAAGGGGCAGGCTTCATCTATCAATTATATGGTTGAGCTGGAGCACAAATTTAAAGCTCATACAAAAGAAACTAAGTGGTTTTGAGCCACATTTTCTGCGGAGAAAACTGTCAAGCGTCGAGTGGGTAATATTAGCGCCATTTCAAGGGGAGATTGTGTGTGTGTACCGTTGACAGTTTCTGGTTATGTTCTGGTCTATTTTTATCAATAAAGTGTCAACGTTTTTGATTAAGTCTTTGTTTTTGTTTAATTAACTGGTCGTTTACACCGAGAGGGTCAGCGGTTCGCGACCGTTACCGCTCACCAGTTGAGAATGAAGGCTTTCTGTTCATAATTCTTATTTGATATTGTGATTTTCGAGCTGTGTTTCTTGCAGATAGGCAGATCAATCCGCTCCAATTTTGCCAATGCTCTTTGTATTTTATGGTTTACTGTATGTGTTTTGGTTAATAATTTGACCGGTTTTGTAAGCCTTTAGTTCTTTGTAAATACAGAAAATTCGAAACGTTGAACAAAACCAAAGGTTAATTTTTGGCCTGTGTGCAGTTTGAGATTCAATTGCAGACAGCAAATGTTAACTCGCTTTTAAGCATACGCGTAGATTTTAGCATTCAGATGAAATTGTAGTGTTAGGATTAAAATGCGCGTTCAGATGTATGACGTTATAAAATTAGGACTTTTTACTGGCTTGTGCGCAGGTACTGCAGTGTCAGAAGAAGTTAAGGTTTCTCTCGGTGCACATGCTTTTCTGGATTATGAAAACGTTGAAGTTGCTGGTGACAACGAGGTTGACGGCGTAGATTTAAGACTATTCCGCGTCGATGTTAAAGGTAGCTATGGCAACTACAATTTTAGCAGCAATGTGGATTTTGCTGGCGATGACATCAAGGTAAAGGATCTCTTTGTCGAGATTAAAGGTGATACAACAGTTCGGGTTGGGAATTTTAAAGTTCCGAACGGATTAGAGCAAAGCTCATCTTTATACTCAACGACCTTTATGGAAGGTAGTTCAATTGCGAAGATAAACGGGATTAGCCGTTCATTGGGAGTTGCTGCTTACAAGAAACACGGTTCACTAACATTCAGTGGTGGTGTTTTTGGACCAGATGCAAATGTTACATCTGATCAAGATTTGTTGTCAGTATCAGGGCGTGCAACTTATTCAGCTGAGCCGGCTGGAGAAGATAGTGTCCTGCATTTAGGTGTTTCATCTCGTTATAGAAAAACGGGAGCGGACGATGCTCCATTTAGTTTTTCTCAAAAACCGTATGCGGCGAGTGCAGCTAAAACGATTAAAACACCGTCCATTTCAGAGAGTGATGTATTTACTGGAGTGGAAGGTGCTTTCGTAAAAGGCGGACTTTCATTTCAAACTGAATATGGTCTGACAAGCGTCAATTGTCACGATGCTTCATGTGACGATGATCCCACCATGAGTGCGTATTATCTTGATGCTAGTTATATGTGGGGCGGACACCGTAATTACAAAAATGGTTTATTTAAACGAGATTTTGTTGAGAACCCAGTTGGTAAAGGTGGACGAGGTGCGTTTGCTGTATCAGCACGTTATGATGTCGCCGACCTTAGTGATGGTTTCACACAAGGTGGGAAGCAAGACACTTATGTCGCGGGAGCAACTTGGTACCGCGATAATTTTTTCAGGGTTATGCTAAATTATTCTCACTCAGAATTCAAAGACAGCCCAGTTTATGGCGATGACAGTGCAGATTCTATTCTGTTGCGCGCACAAATAGAAATATTTTGATTGAAAAGAATCTAATAATGAAAAATTTGAATGGTCTTCGATGGTTAGGCGCTTCTGTCATTGCATTAACTCTAATGCCGATGGGAGCAATAGGGGCTGCAAATGCACAAGAGAATGGTCAAATCGCAACAAGTTTAATAGATGATGAGGTCGTTGGAGATATTCGTGAGTTCTTACAGAATGATGTTGTCCAAATCTCAGTAAATGCTGCGAACCGGCGTAGGGAAGGAATTTCTGAAGCAGAAATTCTTGAGTTGGATAAGAAGTGGCGAGAAGAGAAAGTTAGTTCTGGAGAGCAGCCCCTAATTGCAACTGCGCTTGGTAGCCCGGTCTCATCATATTTGCTCAGAGTTCAGGCTGCCTCTGGTGGGCTATATAATGAGATTTTCGTTATGGATGCTAACGGGCTGAATGTTGGTCAAAGTTCGATAACATCTGATTATTGGCAGGGGGATGAAGCTAAGGTTCAGAAAACATTTGATGTTGGCATTGGCGAACTATTCATAGATGAACCAGAATTCAATTCCCAGCGTGGAATTTGGTCGGCGCAAGTGAACCTTACATTGGATCATGATGGAAATGCGATCGGCGCAGCAACTGTCGAAATCAACTTAACAGAATTAAAGCGTAGAAAAGAATTGGGACTTATTTGAGATGATTAGTAAAATGAGTGTTACCCAAAAAACGTCAGCTGCCTTTATGGTGTTGGCGTCAATATGCGCTGTTGCTGGTGGAGCAAACATTGTCAATGTTAATGCAGCAAAAGAAGAAAATAACAGCATTCGTGATCTAAGAGTTTCACTAGATACGCTGTTTGGGTTTGAGCGAGAATTAAACAATCATGCTTTCGTAGGTGATAGTTTTCTTTTAACTTCTGATGCAGATGCGCAAAAAAGTTTTGAGGCTGCTAGAGACGAACTCAATATGGGGTTTAATCTCTCAATTGAACAGCTTCAACAGCACTCTCCTGAACTTGTCGATTCCCTAAATGAAGCTCATACAAGCTGGAAAAAATTTGCTTATGATTGGATGGGAAATCAAATCAATTTGATGAACCGTCCCGAGACAATTGATTTGGCGAGAGCGAGAGAGGGTGAAGGTGAAGGACGCCGGATACTTGAAGATACGCATGTGGCCATGGGAGCTGTTTTGGCAGGCTTGTCTGAAAAAGCCGAAGCGTCTGCAAGTCGAAGCGATGCAAACCTTCAGTCAATTTATCTGGTTGTGATAATTGCAACTCTGGCCACATTGTTGGCGTCTGTTGGTATGGGTTTCATGTTTCACCGTATGCTTTCACGGCCATTGTCTCGTATCAGTGATACAACTAAAATGTTGGCCAGTGGGGATTTGAATGTAAACATTCCCTACAATTCTCGTGGCGACGAGATTGGAGATTTGTCTAAAGCTTTGAGTGTGTTCCAGATCAATCTGGTGAAAACCCAAGAAATGGAAAAAGAACAGCAAGCCGCTGCTGCCAGAGCTGAGGAAGAAAGACGGAAAATACTGCAGGAAGTCGTGACTGCGTTTGAGCAGCAAGTAATGGGTTCCATCGGAGATATTTCCCAAGCCATTACCAATTTGCAAGCTATGACAGAAGAAGTGACAGCTGGTGCTCAAAAGACTGATAGCAGTGCGTATGAAGTAAGCGGTGCCACGGAGATTTCTTCTCAGAATATTACTACCGTTGCTGGTGCTGCTGAAGAAATGTCTGCAACGATTCAAGAGATTGCTTTTCAAGTCACAAAAGCAGCTTCGACTGCTCAAGAAGGCTCACTTGCAAATAGTCGAGTGACAGGTGAATTAGAAAGCCTGACTGAGATTGTTGGAAACATTGAATCTGTAGTTAGTTTGATCTCCGACATTGCTGAGCAAACTAATTTGCTGGCGCTAAATGCAACTATAGAAGCTGCACGTGCGGGTGATATGGGTAAGGGGTTTGCTGTTGTTGCAAGTGAAGTTAAAAACTTGGCATCGCAAACTGCTAATGCGACAGAAGACGTTTCACGCCAGATCGCACAAGTTAGGGAAGCAACACATAATGTGGTTGGTTCAATAAATGTGGTAAGTAAAGTTGTTGCGGATCTGGATGAGATTTCGACATCTATATCTACAGCAATGGAAGAACAAACAGCAACGACACGGGAAATCGCTCACAGTGTTGAGCAAGCTGCTGTCGCAGCAAGTAGTGTGTCTTCAAGCATTACCTCAGTTTCAGAAATTGCGCGTATGACGAAAGGGGCCTCAACGCAGATTGCAGAGGAAGCCGTTCGTATGAGTGGACAGGCGAAAAATGTTCAAGAACGTGCCGCTGACTTTGTTAAAAAATTGCAAGCTGGATAATTCGGCTCAAGCACTATAAGTTATTGACTTTATAGACTTTAAATACAAACTAACTTAAGGCTTTGAAGATGTTGAAAAACTCTTCAAAGCCTTAAAAACGATGTCTGTATGATCGGTGAAAAAACCATCAATGCCAGCACTTACTAAGTCTTGTGTTAGGTCGACAAGATTCCCAAAGCTGGTGGCATTACTTGCATCGCCTTCCGGTCCGATCCGATATTTATGAGGCAGCATAGCGTTTTCTGCGCGAAGTGTCCAAACATGGACTTTAAGATTTGCAGCATGTGCATTTTGAATGAGTTTTGACTCAGTTGGCTGAGTGGTGTCTGTCGTCGCCGGAAATACCAAGCTTAAATCTGGTCCAATACCATCACAGAAATTGGATATAAATTTCAAATGGTTAGGCTCAAATGTCTCTTCCCATTTGGAAATATTTAGAGTTTCTAAAACTGAATGATCTGGCGGGGTGGTCGCAAGCAGTAAAATCAAAGGAAGAGGTGTTTTGTCACGGATCTTTTGTAAGGTATGCGGCCAAAAACATTGAATAAAAACCGGCAGGTCTGGAGTTTGCGAATTTAGGTCATTCTTTTCTAATATAGCTAGAAAGCTATCTTCCATTGGTAGGCCAATATCATTGAAATATGTGGGGTGTTTTAGCTCAATATAGAGGCCAATTTTACGCTTATTTAGATTGCTCTGTTGGCGTGCAAATACAATAATTTCTTCAAGCGTTAATATATCTAACTTGTTGTCAAATAACGTGTTTTTCGGTCTCAAATCGGGTAGACGTTCTTTGGCTTTCAATGTTTTTAATTCTGCTAAAGTGAAGTCTTCCGTAAACCAGCCTGTGTGAATTTCCCCTTCAATGGTTTTGATTGTTTTGCGGGAAGCAAATTCTGGATGATCGGTGACATTCGTTGTTGTGCTTATCTCGTTTTCGTGGCGTGCGATTAAAACACCATCTTTTGTCATAACTAGATCGGGTTCGATAAAGTCTGCCCCCATTTCAATAGCCAATTTATAAGATTCTAGGGTGTGCTCGGGGCGATATCCGCTAGCGCCTCTATGGGCTATGATGATTGGAAGGGGCTTTGCTTCAGATGATGCCATATCGCTTCGGTGCCTAGAAATTGTGTATTTATTGTCGATGCCGTACAGTGTTGGTGGTGTTTGCGTGTCTGATTGATGAGGGCTTTTTGTGTGCTGGCTGTCAATCTTTTGTGGACCTGATCTCAGCTAGATAAAATTGAGTGTTTTTCTGTCACGAGTTTTACCAGAAACTCGCTTACTGCCTGAATACGCGCAAGCGAATGTGCATCCTGATGTGTCGTGAGCCAGAATGATCGCGTAATGTTGATTTCATTTGGAAGGATACGGACAAGGTCTGGATGCTTCTCTGCCATGAAACGAGGGAGGATGGAAATTCCGGCACCGGAGCGCGTCATTTGTAATTGGGCGACAATGCTGGGACTGCAAAGACTGGGTTTTAAGTCTGGAAAAATTTCTTGATAATAATTCAACTCGTCTGAGTATAATAACTCATCCATATATCCGATAAGTGTGTGACCGCTGAGATCAGATTTAGATTTTATGTTGGAAAATTCATCCAGATATTTTTGTGTTGAGTACAGGGCCAGTTGATAATCGGTGAGCTTTCTGACTTTAAGTCGTCCTTTTTGGGGGCGTGTTAAAACGATAGCTAAATCAGCTTCCCTTTTGGATATGTTTGCATATCCAGGGATAGCGATAAGATCGAGCGCAATATTTGGATGTAGTTGTGTGAAGTTGGCGATTTCGGGTGCAATGAAATAAGTGCCTAAGCCCTCAGTGGTTGCTAATCGCACATGACCAGCAATTTGTTGCTCTGTCTGAGCGTAGGTCGCTATGCTTAAAATGGATTGTTCCATTGCTTCGGCTTGAGCCGCTATTTCCAGAGCTTCGGGGGTGAGAATATGACCTCGTCTTGTGCGTTCAAATAAAGTCAGACCAATTTCAGTTTCAAGCTTTTTAAGACGTCGACTAATGGTAGTGGCGTCTTGTCCGAGTTTTTGACTTGCCTCGGTTAGAATGGGGTATCTGCTAACAAGAAGTAAGAGCTTTAAATCATCCCAATTCATCAAAACTTCCTCACCTGCAAAAATGCAGGTTAAGTTGGTGTGTTTTGGGATTTATTGTCAATGGTCTTATGCGATGAGACTGGTGTCCCTATTTTACCGAAGAAAGCTTCTGATAGTCACCAGTCAAACGGCTGATCAACCGCGCAGAGAAATAACCCAAAGTGATTGGCATGGGTAAGATGAGCCAAATGCCGCTTAGGTTTAGAAATGAAAAGGAGGCTATCCATAATCCAAGCGTTGCCAATACAAAGATCCAATAAATGCGTTCGCTTCCTTTGGGCATTCTGGTTGCCAAATACCCACCCAATGCTCCCAGTGCAGCAAAAATAAATATTCCTAACATTGTTTCTTGAAGGATAACGCTGAAAAGCAAACCTATTATTGAGGCAGCGATGATGGGCAAATGCTTTGTCACTGGAATATCCTTTTATTCTTGTGCTTGCTTGGGAGTTTCAAGATAGGTGGAAATATCATTTGCGTTTTCAATTGGGCAGGGTGCGCCAGCACTTTCCCAGGTTTTAATAAATCTAGCTACTTCACGGCTTGAATAAGGTGCGGGTTGACGCCCAGGACCTGGGTTCCACCCCCAATGCACAAGTTCATCATGTTCTATATGCTTTGAAATTTCAGCTAAAGTGCGATTACCGTTTCTTTCTGGATCTTGAATTTGTTGGCAAATATAGCTTGAGCTCTTGCCAAACCATTCCATTTCAACTGGCGGCAATAACCAAACGTCACTCCCTGGTGGTGAATGTGGTTTGGTATCATTCCGGTGCTGATGGCATGTGGCACAGGGCGTGGTTGTTGCACCAGTGCGGTCTTTCCCTGCATTGATATACATTGCATGATACATGTTACCTCCTTTTGGGAGGTTGTATGCTTTTTCGTACGATGGCCCTGACCATTTTGGTCTGTTGTTTTCTCCAACATGACAATTGGCACAGCGTGGATGAGAGAAGACTTCGTATATTTGTGCCCAAACCTTCAAGCCGTCATTTTGCGTTTTTTCTTGTGCTAATGCGGCTAAGCTGGAAAACGCGACAATCATCATAATCGCAATAGATTTAATCATCGGGTTTGCCCTCTATATGAAGTCGATATGTTTGTTGAAGGGCATTTCGCGAATACGTTTTCCAGTCGCTGCAAAAATAGCGTTTGCTAAGGCAGGTGGTGCGACGGGCACTGTTGGCTCACCAATACCTTTGACAACTGGGCCATTTTCCAAACCCCTTACGATTATCTCAGGACATTGATGCATGCGCATGCCGGCATGCATGTGATAATTTGTTTGTTCGGCCATGCCGTCCCAATAGGTGATTTCAGCATTCATGGCGTGCCCAAGCCCCCAGACCACACCGCCCTTCACATGATTATCGAAATTTATTGGGTCTATGATTTTCCCAACATCAGCTGCAACAAAGACTTTGTCGATTTTTATACCGTCTGTAGTGTTAGTCACTTCAACAATTTGCGCCACGGGTACGCCAAAGGATTCGACGAAAGCGACGCCCCGTCCTTGATTTGGTGCCATTGGGCTTCCCCAATTTGACATGTCGGCGACCGCTTCGAGCACTTTGCGAGATACATCATGTTTTGTCATAATTATACGAGCTTCAAGCGGGTCTAAACCAGCTTCGTGGATGAGCTCATCTATGAAGCAATCAGCAAAGAAACCACCTGTTGCAGCGCCAACAGATCGCCACGAGCTTGTGGGTGCTAAGATGCCATCTGGCACTGCATATCCACGCATTCGATAGTTTGGAATATCATAAGTTAGGTTCCACATACCTGAAGCGATTTGGGAATCTGGGCCAGGAATAGGCATTCCCATTCTTTTGCTTTGAGATCTCACGGCTGAAACGGACGCACATGATAGATCGAGGGTTTCGATTTTACCGTTGGAAATTACACCCTTACCACGCGCCATTGCTATTTGGCGGGTGTAATCATGCAGCATATCTTCTTCGCGGGAATAGGTTAGTTTTACAGGTGTGCCGCGCATTTTATTTGCGATTTCGGCGGCTTGTAGAATGTTATCAAACTCTAAACGATGGCCAAAACTTCCTCCGCAATACTGATTGTGGATGTATACATTTTCTGGCTTGTGGCCGGTAATGCTTGCGACCATTTTTTCAACAGCGGCGGGTATTTGGTGGGATACCCAAATATCGGCGCGATCATCACTGACCTCTATGAGCGCGCCAAGAGGCTCTAGTGGTGCATGTGCTGCGTAGGGCGCTTTGTATTCTGCTTGGAAGACTGTTTCTGAATTAGCTATAGAAGCCTGCGTATTTCCGTCGTCTCGCCAAACTTTATCTAAGCGTTCGGGTGTAAAACTGGCTTCTAATTCTTTCCAATGTTCAGCTTGATTGGATGGATAAGGGGCTGGCCCCCATTCGCATCTTACGGCGTCGGCAGCTTGGAAAGCGCTCCACGTATTATCTGCAATGATCGCCACCCCGCCTTTGATCTCAAAGATGTCGATAACGCCGCGCATAATCTTTGCTTTTTGTGCGTCAAAGCTATGTAAAAGACCGCCTTTACGTGGATTGGTTTTAACCGTGGCGTGAACCATTGCATCTTTTTTTAGGTCTATTCCGTAATTTTGTTGGCCGGTGGATTTTGCAACAATATCCAGACGCTTCATCGGTTTTCCAATGAGCCGCCATTGCGATGCAGGACGTAATTGAACATTCGTGACTGGTTTTATGGAAGCAGCGGAGGTGGCTAGTTCAATATATTTAAGTTGAGTGCCATCAGGGAGAATGACGTTTCCGCTTTGGGTTTTGAGTTGCGATACGGGAATGCCGGTGGTTTTCGAAGCTGCTTTTTTAAGTGTTTCGCGAGCAATTGCGCCGGCTAATCTTAGTTTGTGGAAACTGTCAGATGTGGACGAGGAGCCGCCTGTTATTTGTTGTCCCATAAGTTTGAAAACTGAATTGCCAAAATCACCGAGTTTGTCTCTCACGAAGCTAGTGTCTGTGGCGAGAGCTGGGAAGAGCTCTGGACCCATTGCTGTATTATAATAGGCGGGACTTGTTGCGCCAAAGCTAGTTTCGAATTGGCCAAACTCTAAATCCATCTCTTCGGCCATCAATGCTGCTTGCATGGACACTGCGCCTTGACCGATATCAGGGTGGGGTGTGATGAGCGTGATTTTATCAGGAGATATTTTGATCCAAGGATTGAAGCTGGCTTCATCTGGTTCAATGTCATCCAATAGGGGATTATCGTGGGGTTTTTTGACCGCGTAATATCCAAATGCAATTCCGCCAGATATAGCCATCGACCCAGCCAAGAATGTACGACGCACTATTTTGGATGCTTTGCTCATATCAAGCACCATTTAGTTTGGCTGCGGCGGTTTTAATGGCCTCACGAATTCTTGGATATGTTCCGCAGCGACATAGGTTTGCGGACATCCCCTGATCGATTTGGTCATCCGTAGGGTTTGGAATGGATTCAAGTAGGCTCACGGCAGACATGATTTGGCCTGACTGGCAGTATCCACATTGCGCGACTTGATGATCAATCCAAGCCTGTTGCACGATATGCAAAGCATTAGGTGATCTTAAGCCTTCAATCGTTGTGATGTGGCTTCCATCGATTTGTCCGACAGGAATACTGCACGAGCGAACAGCCATCCCATCAATATGCACGGTGCAGGCACCACATTGAGCGATACCGCATCCGTATTTGGGGCCAGTAATATCTAATTCATCCCTCAATACCCAAAGCAATGGCATGTCGGGTTCGACTTCAAATTCGAAAGGTTCGCCATTTACTGTGAGCTTCATTGCGCGTCCCTCAATATGTTTCAATTTTAATAGTTGGTCTTATTGAAGGCGTTGTGTCAACCAAATCAGAACAATCATTCTAATTTTGAGCAAGTGAAATTGTCGTTGGAGTGGTGCTCCGATACTATCTCAATAGATTGGATCATCTGTGATTAAATCTATCTTGAAATAGAAAGGGTGCCCTTATCAATAGGAGCATCAAGATCAATAAATTAGGAGGTTTAATGGTGCCGTCGGGGAGAATTGAACTCCCGACCTCAGCCTTACCAAGGATGCGCTCTACCACTGAGCTACGACGGCAAATATCGCGAATGCAGCCAAAATAGCCGCAGCGAGGGATCCGCATAGCCGATCTAGTCATTGAAGAAAAGACCTAAGATGGCTATGAGGGTTCAATCATGACCGATAAAATTGAAAAACCGACAAAAAAATACCCTAAAGAAACGCGAGAAGAGCGGTTGTCAGCAGCATTGCGCGCTAACCTTCGACGTCGAAAAGCGGTAAAGAAGAAAAAAAAGAGTGTTCAAACTGATTCTCCGCCTACCTCGGAAAATCACGAAGAATAAAATTCCCAAACTGCGCCTTGTTTGCGCCTTTAATCTAGGCTTTCGTCCCCTATGGACAAATTAGTAATTACCGGAAATGGCCCCTTAAATGGTGAGATAGTCATCTCAGGAGCCAAAAATTCAGCGCTTAAACTAATGGCAGCATGTCTTTTGACTGATGAACCATTGGTTTTGTCTCGGATGCCAAATTTGGCGGATACGCGTTTTTTATCTGAATTATTGGCGTCATTAGGTGTCGAAGTGTATTGGCCCAAGGGCGAGAATACCTGTCATCTCAACGCTGCCACATTAAAAACTACGATCGCGCCTTATGAGCAGGTGCGTAAAATGCGTGCGAGTTTTAATGTTTTGGGGCCGCTTCTGGCGCGTGAGGGACATGCAACTGTGTCCTTGCCTGGTGGGTGTGCGATTGGTGCAAGACCGGTTGATTTACACTTAAAAGCTTTTGAGGCTATGGGCGCGGATCTCGTTATTGAACAAGGATATGTCAAGGCAGCGGCGATCCGCGGGCTTAAAGGCGCAGATATTGAACTTCCTTTCCCTTCAGTTGGTGCAACAGAGCATACTATGTTGGCGGCAACTTTGGCAAAAGGCACAACACGGATAAAAAACGCAGCGTGTGAACCGGAGATTCAAGATCTTGCTGCTTGTTTGAATGCAATGGGCGCAAATGTGTCTGGTGCAGGAACAAGCACGATTACAATTGAAGGCGTGGAAAAGCTTCATGGGCACAAGCACCTTGTTATGGCTGACCGTATCGAAGCGGGTACTTATGCCATGGCTGTGGCGGCTACAGGTGGTGATGTCTTATTGAAAGATGCTCCCGTAGAGGGGCTTGCGGCTATGATTGAGCACCTTGAGAAAGCGGGCGTTTCAGCAAAACCTGAAGCTGAAGGCTTGAGAATCAAACGCGGTGAAGGGCGGTTAAAGCCTGTAAATGTTGTGACGGCACCTCACCCCGGATTTCCGACAGATTTGCAAGCTCAGTTTATGGCTTTGATGAGCACTGCTGATGGGGTTTCTACCATTACAGAGAACATTTTTGAAAATCGTTTTATGCATGTACCGGAATTGTCGCGTTTAGGAGCAAAGATTCAGGTGAAGGGTAATGAAGCGGTTGTGACAGGTGTGGAGAAGCTAAAAGCTGCCCCTGTTATGGCAACTGATTTGCGTGCGTCTGTGTCATTGGTCATTGCTGGGCTGGTGGCAGATGGAGAAACGACTGTTAGTCGGGTTTACCATCTGGATAGAGGGTTTGAGCGACTTGAAGAAAAATTGGAAGCTTGTGGCGGTAAGGTTGTTCGGGCTGTAGAATAGATCACTTATCAAGACGGTCATAAACGTATTAAGAATCGTAGCCATTAGCTGAGCATATGAACGGGAAAGCACGATGAAAAAACCATCACCTCTTAGGTTATATGCCGAGGATGCTGAAGGTGTTGAAATCATTTCTTCCATCTCACAGGATGGGGTTGCAAAGGTGAGCGACCTGTCTTTTGAAAAGAAACTTCATCGCTTTTCTATTGAAATGAACCGCTTTAATTGGGAGTTGCCCAATTCAAAAAAGCCGTATTTTCGAACACGTTCATTGTTGGCTGTATATGGTGTTTTGAATGTGAGAGCGCGTAATCTACCTCAACAATCGTCTGATGCAGTCATTTCTTTGTTGGCAATTGTTTTTAAAGGTGAAGAAGAGCAACCAAATGGTGTCGTTAATTTGCAGTTTGCAAATAATGTTGAAATAGAGTTGGAAGTTGAATGTGTCGACTTATCTTTAATAGACTCTGATACCTCATGGCCGACATTGAAGAAGCCTAAACACAAGATTGCCGCTAAGAAAGCTAAGACATAATGGCTCGCCGATTTAATATACTAGAAAACGCTACAGATTTTGACGGTTTTAAAGCCTTCATGAAAGAACCACGCGGCGGCGGTTCTTTGGATGTATCTGTCGCGGCGAATATCGTTGAAGATGTAAAAAACAGAGGTGCAGTAGCCGTTGTTGAATACACAACTAAATTTGATAAATTGGATCTGAATGTTTCAACGCTAGCAAGTTCTCAAGTTGATTTGGAAGCACTTGCCTCAAAATGTCCTGAAAATGTGAAAGCAGCCATAAAGTTTGCTGCCAAACGTATCGAATACTATCATGCTCAACAGATGCCTTCAGATCACCGCTTTGTTGATGATGACGGCGTTGATATGGCGTGGCGTTGGGGGCCGATTGATGCAGTTGGCTTATACGTGCCTGGCGGGCGGGCAAGTTATCCCAGTTCAGTCTTGATGAATGCGATCCCAGCAAAAGTTGCTGGTGTGAAGCGCATGGTGATGGTTGCGCCTGCACCAGAGGGAAACTTAAATCCAGCCGTTGCGTATGCTGCGCTGACCGTTGGAATAACCGAATTTTATCCTATCGGCGGTGCTCAAGCAGTTGCGGCCCTAGCCTATGGCGCAGGTCCGCTTTTGCCGGTTGATAAGATTGTGGGTCCCGGAAATGCATTTGTTGCAGCAGCAAAAAGAATTGTGTTTGGAGACGTCGGTATTGATACAATCGCTGGTCCGTCAGAGATCACTGTCGTTGCTGATGGTAAAAACGATCCGGCTTGGATTGCAGCCGACCTTCTCTCTCAATGTGAGCATGATCCGGCTGCACAATCTATTTTGATTACATCGGATCAAGGTTTTGCCGAAAAGGTCGAAATTGCTGTAAAAGAGCAGTTGGAATCCCTTTCCACCCAAGCAACAGCAACAACAGCTTGGGAAAATCATGGTGCTATCGTAATCGCTCCAATGGATAGAGCGGCTCAGCTTGTTGATATTATTGCGCCGGAACATGTTGAGTTTGCAGTTGATGATCCTGAAGAGCTTGTTGATTCGGTACGTCATGCGGGTGCAATGTTTGTAGGCCGGTATGGTCCCGAGGCATTGGGAGATTATGTGACTGGCTCGAATCACGTATTGCCAACTTCTGGTGCTGCGCGGTTTTCTTCAGGGCTTTCATCCCTTGATTTCATGAAAAGAACATCGATTCAGCGGATAAGTGTTGAAGCTTTTGCTGCTTTGTCGGAAGCTGCTGAAACTTTAGCTATTGCTGAAGGCTTGCCGGCACACGCAAATTCTGTGTCTATTCGCAAGAATTGATAGCGAGCGAGATAATGGATGAAAAAAATAAAATAGCGTCTATTCACTTAGACGATGAAACTTTATCAGCTGCTGGCCCAGACGCAGAGCATGAGCGGCGGGTCGCTATTTTCGATTTGATTGAAAATAACTACTTCAAGGTTGAGGGTGTTGATCCTTCAGGTCCTTATGATGTCACTCTTTCCTTGATGGATCAAAAACTGGTGTTTGCCATTCGCAACCCTAGTGCAGAAGAAATGAAGTTTATTATGTCTTTGATGCCGTTTAAGCGGATTATCAAAGATTATTTTCAGATTTGCCAAAGTTATCATGATGCAATTCGTTCTTCATCACCATTGAGAATAGAGGCAATTGATATGGGACGACGCAGCCTTCATAATGAGGGGTCTGAGTTGTTATCCCAAAGACTTGAAGGCAAAGTTGTACTCGATTTTGATACATCTCGTCGTTTATTTACATTAATTTGCGCTTTGCACCAAAAGGGTGGTCCCGTGTAATGGCTAGTGATGCGGACATTCAGTCCGTTTTGTTTGTTTGTACTTACAATGCTGTGCGTTCGATTATGGCTGAAGCACTATTAAAAGGTATTTGTGGGCGTCAGAAATATGTTCAATCTGCGGGAGTTCATATGGGCGGTGAGCCTGATGTGTTTGTTATTGCTGCGATGAAAGAGGTTGGAATTGATGTTTCACATCATTCCCCTAGAGCATTATCAGACATGAATGAGGGTAGTTTTGATCTGATTATTGCGCTTTCAGAGGAAGCACATCTTTTTGCAATTGAAGAAACTCGCACAGAATCAGTGGACATTGAGTTCTGGCCGACATACGACGCTACTTCAACAACGGGTTCGCGAGACCGTAAAATGGAAGCGTATCGTGAAGTTAGGGATCAATTGCTAGCGAAGATTAAAGATAGATTCGCTAAATAGATGAATTTCTGATTATAAGACCCTAAATATAGAATGCGAATTAAACTGTAATTCGCGTAGCCGATCGAGGAGTATATGGCGAAAGAAGAATTATTGGAATTTTCCGGAACGATTGTGGAATTGCTACCGAATGCAACTTTCCGTGTGAAATTGGAAAACGACCACGAAATCATTGCCCACACTGCGGGTAAGATGCGTAAGAACCGTATTCGTGTCCTAACAGGCGACAAAGTGCTTGTGGAGATGACACCATATGACCTGACTAAAGGTCGTATAACTTACCGTTTTAAATAACATTCTGTGACGGACAATACGCCTGATATTCAGACGTCTAACCTGCCGCAAAGGCTTGTGCTCGCGAGTGCAAGTCCGCGGCGTCGTGACTTATTGAATCAGATTTGTATTCATCCAGATATTATTCAACCTGCTGATTTGGATGAAACTCCGTTGGAAGGTGAATTACCGCGTCCATTAGCAAAACGACTTGCACATGAAAAATGCAGGGAAGTTTTGGGAATGCTAAAGGAGCCAGCTTTTGTATTGGCCGCTGATACTGTCGTATCTGTGGGACGCAGAATACTACCCAAAACCGAAAATTTGGAAGAAGCTAAGGCTTGTCTTAAATTGCTTTCAGGGCGTACTCACCGTGTGTTTACCGGTTTGAGTATCGCATCACCTGATGGAAAACAGTCAACCAAAGTGATTGAAACGAGGGTTAGCTTTAAACGGTTATCGCAAACAGAGCAAAGCCGATATATAGAGAGCCTAGAATGGCAGGGTAAAGCTGGCGGCTATGCTATTCAGGGCCTTGCTGCTGCGTTTGTAATCAACGTATCAGGTTCATACTCATCAATTGTTGGGTTGCCGCTATATGAAACCAATTCTATGCTAGAGGGTATGGGATATATAACTAAACACGCAAAATAGGTGTGTTATTATGCCGGGGCCTGATAAGCTTAAAGTTAGCGAATATGTATGTGACCATATAGGCCTACGGGTACGCGTGCTGGCAGATATGCAAGGTAGGCTTGTACGGCTTCATTTAGACCCTTGGAGCACACGCAATAAACGCGCAGAGCTCGGGCAGATTTGGCGTGGGCGTGTGCTAAATAAAGAACCTGGCGCGCGCGGATGCCTTGTTGATATTGGTTTAAAACAACCGACCTTCCTTCAAATCAATAAAACTGCACCTCCCAATGGAGCGCTTGTAGATGTAAAAATAAAATCTGAAGCGAGATTTGAAAAAAGTGCAGTTTCTGTTCTTGATAACCGCGCAAGCAACATAAAACTTCAATCTTCAGACGTCGGATTTCTAATTGAGGCTGCTGAAGACCCGTTTTATATCGGCGTGGATGTAGCTGGGGTCATTGAGGGTGAGGAAGCAGCTGACATAGCACTTGAAGCTATAGATGAAGCTTTACAGACTAAATGTAACCTAATTGGCGGCGGATGCATTTATGTAGAGCCAACACGTGCTCTAATTTCCGTTGATGTTGATGCAGGAAATAGGATTAATAAAGGTAATAGGTCTCAATTTGCCGTCGAGACAAATTTGCTGGCAGCTGACGCTATAGCAAATAAGTTATCCCTATCTTCTCTAGCGGGTTTGGTTGTCATTGATTTTTTAAAAATGACTACAAAGGAGCATGCGATTCAAGTTCCGTCCGCTTTTGAGGGGGCGCTTTCAAAATACTTAGGACGTAAAAGTCAGCTGGCACGGCTTTCTCAATTTGGCATTTTGGAGGTGAATATAGCTCATACATTCTCTCCTATACCTCACATTGTAGCAAGCTTAGACAATGGGGAATGGTATGCTTTGAGGTTTCTTCGAGAGTTGGAACGCCAAGCCACTGGGAGCCGTGGGGCGTTTTTCCTTTGTAACGTATCTCAGCGTATTCATAGGTGGCTGCAAGCCTCTTCTATCGAATGGTCAAAGCGTTTGGTGGAGCGTATCGGGAAGAGATTCGAAATTGTAGAGGATGCGACACTCGAAAAGAGTGAATTTAAGATAGGGCCGCAGAAATGAGTCAGAAAATTTGTACTAACTGTGAAAGAAGTTTTGACACTAAAGGCTTTGAGCCATTTTGTTCGAAACGGTGTGCTGATGTGGACCTGCATCATTGGATGCAGGGTAGTTATGTCATCCCTGGGAGCGGATTGGATGTAGAGGAAAACGCACCTTCTTTCACTTCTTCACAGGATGATGAAAGATAATTGAAATTTACCGTAGACATACGATAATCACTTGATTATACATCGCGCTTCAACAACGTTGTTGGTGTTCGTGCCCGAGTAGCTCAGGGGTAGAGCAGAGGATTGAAAATCCTCGTGTCGGTGGTTCGATTCCGCCCTCGGGCACCATCACGTTGTTAAATAAGTGTCTTTTACCTGAAAATTGCTGCCTATTCAAAATTTGCCACACGGTATGAGTGGCAAACAAGAAAGAGTAATGTTTCCAAATTATAGTGGATTTTGGTTCTATCGACATGATTTGGATGTCACAATAAAAAAGGTGCACAATCTAAGATCGCGCACCTTTTAAATTTTGAGCCAATTTAAAAAAATTTATACTTTGGGCGATTCCGGTGCAGCTGCTGCTGGACGTGGAGCATCATTGAGGGGATCTTGGGAGTGGCGCACTTGGCCTTCAAAGATTGCGTTTGGCTCAATGGACAGAGATGCGTGAGTGATGTCGCCTTCTACTTTCGCACCTGTGCAAAGTTGAACTTTTTTGCCGCGCACTTGTCCTTTAACAGAACCGCGCACAATAACTGTTTCTGCGATAACTTCGCCTGATACAGCACCTGTATTACCAATAGTGAGGGAAGATGCGCGAATGTCGCCTTCAATGTTGCCATCAACTTGAACTTCGCCTTGCGATACAATGGATCCCTTCATCTTAACATCAGCACTGATGATAGAAGGTGCTGCTCTATTGGGGGATGAAGGAGCGCGTTTGGCTTGCTCCGGCACAGAAACTGACGGTGCTGTCGGCTTATTGCCAACTGGAGTCGTGTTATCTGGTGTTTTACCCTTGGTGAACATGTTTTCCGGCCCTTAGAAATTTAATTGGATCATACGTTTTACCACGGAAGTGTACTTCATAGTGAAGGTGTACTCCAGTAGATCTACCTGTTGTACCCATACCACCAACCTTTTGACCAAGTATGACGGAATCACCTTTTTTTACATTGATGCTGGCAAGATGTCCGTAACGAGTCATAAAACCAAACCCGTGATCAACCTCTACCGCGCGCCCATATCCGGCTTTTCTTCCGGCGAAAACAACTTTACCAGGAGCAGTCGCTGTTACAGGTGCATTTCTAAATGCGCCCATGTCTAATCCAGAGTGCCAAGCTAAACGACCCGTAAATGGATCTCGTCTTTTTCCGTAACCAGATGTTTCACGAAAAGACACACCGACCGGTGCACCTAAAGGCATTGCTAGAATTAGATCTTCGAAAAACTGAGCTTCAGCCAATCTTGTCTTTACTTCTCTCACACGAAGCGAAAAATCTTCACCTTCACTCTGAAGATCTACTGATGAAAAATTTGTCGGTTCGACTTCGTGAAGAGGGCCACCAGCAAATGTGTTGGACTGATCAACAACGCGACCAACGCCAACACCTGTTAGCCTCAACACACCGCGCATGCGCTCTGCGCGTTCTACGGCCCTGTCTTCAGCATCATCAAGGAAGGCGGCTTGTTCAGCCCGAAGACTATCTATTTGTGCTCTAAATCCGGCAACTTCTAAGCTGGCTGTGATACCTTTTGATGGACGTGATGTGCGTGCATCCGCTTCTTCAATTGTAGAATTTAAAAGAATTTTTCCGTCTGTACCGTTTAAAGCCAACTCTCCTTCATTGCTTTCATGTCCCTTTAGGGCACCTAGCAGAGTCTTTAAGGTAGCGTGTCGACGTTCAAATTCAGAGGTCGCATTCGTAAATGCTATTGTTTTTTCTTCCAGAAGAGAAAGGGCTGCTGCTTCGCGTGCTTGTGAAGCTTGGAGCCAGCGTTCAATTTTTGCTATTTTGCGTTCATCGGCGTTCGTTTGAAAAGTATTCGTCGGCCCTTGGAGGAGAGTGTTGACAGATGCAAATACGCACCAACCTGCCACAAGGGTCGCACCACCAGCAAACAACGCTTGCTGGAAGGGAGATACGGATACGTATCTTACTGAACCACCACTACGGTGATAAATTTGACGTTCAGGAAAAACCCGATCAAAAAGTGCTCTGGCTTGAGCTTTAACTTCATCCGCCATCAAAATTCGCCCATTTTGTAATCGTACTCTGCTCTACTGCTTCTTTTTTATTCGAAACCGTGCTCTTAAAGACACATATTATGAATAACTCACAAAGTGCAACAAGCGAAGCCTAATTATGCAAATAACAACGATAAAATACAATTAGACTGTTAAATTAGCTTAAATAGCTAAATTTTTCTTTGTTGCGCGTTAACTATCCAGCATGAAGCAAGTTTGGGGCCGGAAAGTGGCAAAAGTGGATATTTACAATATTATTGTCCGAACGGATTGTAAGACTGTCTCGACATGATCTTTCACTCTTACCTTCCGCCATATGTTTACAATATCACCATTTGTGTCAATTAAAAATGTGGACCTTTCAATGCCCATATAGGTTTTTCCATAATTTTTCTTTTCTTTCCATACGCCATATGATTCGCACACAATGCCATCTTCATCTGATCCTAGTTCAATAGTTAGATTATGTTTTGTGATGAAGTTTTCATGTTTTTTCAGAGAATCCTTCGAAATTCCAAGAATTTTGGTGTTTAATGATTCAAACTCAGCAAGTTTTTGTGAGAATTCTAATGCTTCTGTTGTGCATCCAGGTGTGTTGTCTTTGGGATAGAAAAACAGCACGAGATTTGATCCCTTAAAGCTTTCCTTGCTTAGAGTATGCCCAATGCTTGTTTTTATTTCAAAATCAGGAGCTGATAAACCTGATGATAATTCTTCGTTCATTGAAATATAACCTGTA
Organism: Hirschia baltica ATCC 49814; assembly: GCF_000023785.1. NCBI lineage: Bacteria > Pseudomonadati > Pseudomonadota > Alphaproteobacteria > Hyphomonadales > Hyphomonadaceae > Hirschia > Hirschia baltica. The sequence continues at coordinate 1,886,534 of NC_012982.1, read as the reverse complement.
TAGTGATTGAAGTTGAGTCTTCCTTGATTAAGAAGATCAGTTGTTCTGGTTTGAGTATAGAGTACGGACATAAAGAATGTGGCGTTTAAAATGAAATTTTCTCTAAGAATGCTCTTTCTTGAATTTCTAGCGTTACTTGTAATTCTTACTCTCGTCGCGGCAGGGCTTTTGGCATGGCGTTTGACCAAAGGTCCATTGGATATGAATGTGTTTCGGCCTCAGGTCGAAGCAGCACTGACGAAGGCGCGTGGTGGTCAACGGGTAGATATTGAGACTTTGGCACTTGCATGGTCGCCTGATAAAAAGCGGATTGAAGCGACTATTGGAGGTATTACAACTTATACTTTTGATAATCAGGTTCATGCAAAAGCTGAAAAGGGAGCTGTTTGGTTTGACACAGCAACTTTAATTCAAGGCAAAATAAATATTGTAAAAATCAGGCTCGAAAACGGTTCATCAGCTCTACATCGGGACGTTTACGGAAACTGGAAAATAGTTCCACCTGAGATGGAGGTTTTTCCCGAAACTGAAAACAATCAACCAACTAAAGATGCAACTATTATTTGGGATTGGAGAAGATGGATTCCTCAATTCAGAGACCACGTTGAAACCCAATCTTTTCAGAGCGTTGAATTTTCCAATTTTAACCTGAGGCTTACAGATAGTATCACAGGGCTTAACTGGAAAACCGTTGGTGCGGAAGGTATTTGGTCAGCGGATGAAGATGGTCTGATGTTGGATGTATCGGGTGATCTGCAAGGCATTGATGCTCCAAATGCTGTACAACTTCGTTTTTTCTCAGATGCTGCAATAGAGAATTTTTCCGTTGAACTTGGTGTTGTCGGTGCTGACCCAGCAAAACTTGCTGCTTTTCTGACCGAAGAAAACTATGACCTCATTTATGAGGGGGTAGTGGATTTCAATATTGGTGCGACTGCAAACGAAAAAGATGGGCTACTTACGGCACAAGTGTCTGCGGCTGGCGAAAATGGAGTGGTGTTGTATAAGCAATCCCCCTATTCTTTAAATTCAATGAGTTTCGAGGCACTCTTTGATATTAAAGCCAGAGAAGTAAATCTTACTCAGTTGAATTTAAACACCCAAAAAGTTGAAGGTGGTTTTTCCGGAGTTGCAGATTTTTCTAGTCTGTTCAGCGGTAGCGAAGTCCACAAGTTTCCTTTCAAAATAGTCGCTGAAGATGTCTGGGTGGACTTTCAGCCCATGTTCTCTCAATCATGGGATATAAATGCATTTGAAGTGGATGGTGTACTAGATACCAGTATTCTATCGGTTGTAATTGACCGAATGAGTGGCTCAGTACCTGGGTTTTCAGGTGCTGGATCTGGACGCGTTTATCTCGAACCTGAGCTTCTTGTAGAAGAGGGCGATACCAAAAAGTCGTTTGGTCAACGAATAGGTGTTGAGGTCAAGGCGACGGGTGAAGGAAAAGCATCGCCGCAACAAATAATCTCATATTGGCCTGTTAAACTTGGTTCAGGAGCGCGTGATTGGGCAAAAAGAAATATTAAGGACGGTCGTGCGACCAAGCTTAATTTCTTCATGGATTTTCCTCCCGGTACAAACTCTAAGCCGATTGTACCCGACAAGGCGCTGACGCTTGATTTTCGAGTAGAAGATGCGGAAGTGAAATTTTTGGAAGATTTACCTCCCATAACGGAAGCTTCAGGTGTGGGAAGGCTCCGTGGAAATAGCATGAAAATCAACCTTGAAAGTGGGAAATTTGGAGATTGGCTTATTGATGAAGGGAGCGTTGATCTACCAGCGTTCCATCCTGCTGGCGCGATTTCTGAATATTCTGCAACAGGTCGAGGAAATCTGAAGGCTTTGATGGAGATACTTGAAGGATCTAGGTTAAATGTATGTTCTCGTTACGATTTAGCCTGTGATCAAATGAGGGGAGAGGGTGGTCTCGAAGTCAATATAAAACGGCCAATGAGTGAGAAAACGACCATTCAAGATATAGTGTTTGACGCGTCAGGTGGGTTTGTAGAAACGGAAATACCAGATTTGGTTTCCGGTTTTGGTTTAGTTAACACTGATTTGACTGTGAAGTTGGTAAACGAGTCTCTGGAAATCAAAGGTGCTGGCCGTTTCGGATCTGCTCCCGCTGAATTTACTTGGAAACAATTATTCAATGATGATGCTGACACCAGCTTGGTTGCGAACGCAGTCATAACCCCCGATCTTTTCAATTCATTAGGGTTAGCGGCACGCTCTATTATGCAGGGCGAAGCTGATTTGGAGTTGGAAGCATATGGGAAAGGTCGAGACTTCAACAGTATCGATATGCATGTGGATTTAACTGGGGCCGCAATTAATTTAGCAGAAATTGGCTGGCTGAAACCTCTATATGTACCTGCTTCTGGTGAAATTAGGTATGGTAAAGGGCCAAGTGGAGAAGCAGTCCTGACAGGAGACATTGAAGCTAAAGGACTGGAACTTGCTGGTGAACTGACGTTTGACGATGAAAATGGATTACAACGGGCTAATATCGAACGTATTTATTCTGAGAATCGACTTGATATGCGTGGGGATCTCAACCGTGCAACTAATGGTGATGTGCAGATCAATGTGTCAGGTCCGTTTCTTGATGCCAGCAGATGGATAGATGGTTTATCTGAGTTTGGCAAAGAAGGCCCAGGTCCTGGTGTCAACATTCTAGCCAATGTCTCGGTCGATAAATTAAAGTTGAGGGAAAACATAGAGTTACTAAATTCCAAAATCGTTTTGGATATGAATCCAGAGACGTTGGAGCGGGGGTTGGTTTCTGGAACTATTTCTCGGGGGAAAGGTGTTGAAGCAACGTTTGAGCGTGATGGTGGAGATATAGCATTTCAACTTCGATCAGATGATGCCGGATATATTTTGAAAACACTGTTCAAGACAGATTACCTCATTGGAGGAACGCTGAACATGAATGGTGTCTTTGGAAAAGAATTTGGGACTGCCGAAATGTTTATGAAGGATATTCGTTTAAAGGGAGCTCCAATTCTCGCACAAGTATTTGCATTGGCAAGTTTGAGAGGGCTTACAGATGTTCTCAATGGAGACGGTGTATTTTTCACTGAAGTAGAAGCACCTATCCGGATAAACAACGGTCAAATTGAACTTCCTGGTGTTAAGGCGTCTGGGCCCGCAATGGGGCTGACGACGAGAGGATGGTTAAATTTGGATAGTGGGGAACTGAACCTAGATGGAGTTGTGGTGCCGTCATTTGGCGTAAACTCGGCTTTGGGTGGTATTCCAATTATCGGTGATCTCTTTGTTTCAAGACAGGGAGAAGGTGTATTTGCTGTAACTTATTCTGTTCGGGGTGCTTTGGAGCGCGCGCGCGTTTCCATAAACCCGCTTTCAGCCGTTACACCGGGCTTTCTAAGACGAATAATGGAAAACCCAAGCACGATTCCAACACCTGATGCAGAGTAAAAAAAGCATTATAGAGTTGTTCTGATTAGTTTGAGTTCAGTTTGTGCTGAATTTGCCAAGTTTCACTCAATTTTTAAAGAGGGGGTAGAGATTCGTGTAAATCTCTGCCAGACAGCGGTTTCAAGCGCGAAATCATAATCATGATACAAAGTGTCTTCGCGCCCTTTCCCGTATGGAGAATATCTGTGAATCAAGAGTTTATGTATCGAATGAGATCAGAATGGTTTGGCAATATCCGTGGAGATTTGCTGTCTGGACTCGTTGTGGCGCTGGCTTTGATACCAGAAGCTATTGCATTTTCTTTGATTGCAGGCGTGGACCCTAAAATCGGACTATATGCATCATTTTCAATTGCAGTGTTAACGGCGTTCTTTGGTGGGCGCCCCGGCATGATTTCCGCAGCAACTGCTGCAACAGCGGTTTTAATGATCAATCTGGTCAAAGAATTTGGGCTAGATTACTTGTTAGCTGCAACAATTCTTGCAGGTATATTACAAGTGATAGCAGGGTATCTCAAACTTGGATATCTCATGCGTTTTGTATCTAAATCAGTGATGACTGGTTTTGTGAATGCACTCGCCATTTTGATCTTTTTAGCGCAAGTTCCTGAACTAAATCCATCTACATTTGGTGGTCAGATCCCTTACATCACATATGGAATGGTCGCTGCTGGATTGGGAATCATCTATTTATTTCCGTTATTAACAAAGGCTATTCCATCACCTCTAGTATGCATTGTTGTGCTGACGGTTTTGTCTTTATGGCTGGGTTGGGATGTACGAACGGTTGGAGACCTTGGTGAGCTGCCCTCAAGTTTGCCGAATTTTCTGATTCCCAACGTGCCATTTACGCTGGAAACTTTACAGATCATATTCCCATATTCTGCCGCTGTGGCTGCCGTTGGGTTGTTAGAATCTTTGATGACCCAGAATATTGTTGATGAATTGACCGATACGACAAGCGATCGAAAACAAGAATGTATTGGTCAAGGGATAGCCAATTTCTGCACTGGTTTTATTGGTGGGATGGCAGGATGCGCCATGATTGGTCAGTCAATGATCAATGTAAAATCAGGTGGACGTGGTCGGCTTTCTACATTTATCGCCGGTGTTTTTCTCCTAATTTTATGTGTCGTTTTGGGGGATATGGTAAGTAAAATTCCAATGCCCGCATTGGTAGCCATCATGATCATGGTGTCCATTGGTACTTTCTCATGGTCGTCTGTTAAAAGCTTGAAGACGCACCCCAGGAGCTCGAGCATTGTTATGCTGGCGACAGTGCTGACTGTGATTTCTACTCACAACCTCGCCATCGGTGTACTTGTTGGGGTGTTGCTATCGGGCGTGTTCTTTGCTTGGAAAATCGCTCAAATCTTCCGCGTATCATCAGAGTTGAGTGAAGATGGCCGTACGCGATTATACCGGATTGAAGGGCAATTATTCTTTGCTTCTGTCGAAGACTTTAATGCGTCGTTTGACTTTAAAGAGGCACTAGAAAAAGTCGTAATAGATGTCAGCGGCGCGCACATTTGGGATATTTCAAGCGTTGCTGCTGTGGATGCTGTTGTCTTGAAATTTAGACGAGAAGGTGCAGAAGTCGAACTGAAGGGATTGAATAAGGCAAGTGAAACCATCGTTGATAATCTTGCCATTCATGACAAGCCGGGTGCGATGGATCGTCTGCTAGATCACTAATATTGAAGAGGGCAAAGTCTAAAGCCCTTATGTTACGATAGTTGTTGAAGGGCTGGAACATATGAAGTTAGTCGCATTGATAGACGGTTCTGCATACTCGCAAAGTGTGTGTGATTACGCGGCATGGGCCACCCTTCGTTCTGAAGGCAAACTTGATCTTCTACATGTACTTGACGATCGTAATCATTCTAGTTCGACGTCAAACCTTTCCGGTAATATTGGATTAGGTGCACGGACATCTATTATGGAAGAATTAGCGGAGCTTGACGCGCAGCGCGCCAAAATTGCTCAAAAAAAGGGACGTGCTATTCTTGAAGATGCTGATACGCGAGTCGCTGCATTCGGGGTGGACAATGTTGAATCAAAATTGCGCAATGGCGACTTGATTGAAACGGTAACTACGTTCGAAAAAGATGCGGATCTAATCATTATCGGAAAACGAGGTGAAGCCGCTGATTTTGCTAAGATGCATTTGGGGTCTAATCTAGAGCGTGTCGTACGCGCAGCACAAAAACCTGTGATGGTTGCGTCTCGAAAATACCAAGAACCCCAAAAGCTTTTAATCGCTTATGACGGAGGAATTTCCTCAGAAAAAGCAATAGATGCAGTATCTACAAACGCGATGTATGCTGGATTATCTTGTCACCTAATATCTGTGACAAATACTGAAAAATCAGCATTGGCTGATAAATTAGAAGCGGCCAAGCAAAAACTGGAAAATGCAGGTTTTGCTGTTTCGGTTGAAATGAAGATAGGGCAACCAGCAACCGTCATTTCGCAAGTATGTGCAGATCAAGATTTTGATATGCTTATCATGGGTGCTTACGGTCATTCTCATATTCGTAGTTTAATAATCGGATCAACGACAACTGAGGTTATCCGTAAATGCCTAATACCGGTTGTTCTGTATAGATAACTGGAAATAAATCTTGCTTTTTGCTGGTAAGTTGATGCGGTCTAAATTTGCAGCTTGTTCACTTAAGTCTTGAATGGTCTCAATTGAAATATATAGGTATTTGAAATGATGGGGTGTTTGGATTGATGGCTATGGTTGATTGGGGATGGGATAATGCAAGGGCCCTTATAGGGATGATTGTAATTGTCGCGATTGCATGGCTTGTATCGGAAAAGCGTAGCGCCTTCCCATTAAAGACGGTGATAGGTGCAATAGGGCTTCAATTTATATTTGCCCTATTACTTTTTGGCCTCCCAAAGTTATTTGGAAAAAGCAGTGCGTTTGGAGATAGTGGTGAGCCCAATATTGTCATTCAACTATTGCAAGATGCGACCAAAGCCGGAACATCTTTCGTATATGGATATCTAGGTGACAACACGTCTTTTCCTGTATCTGACACAGGATTTGTTGCACCGATTTTTGTCTTTCAGATACTTCCCCTATTAATTGTCGTTGCATCCTTGTCAGCTATGCTTTGGCATTGGGGAATATTGAGAGCAATTACACGTGCTTTTGCGTATGTTTTTGCAAAGACAATGGGGTTGGGTGGTGCAACGAGCCTTGCCGTGTCCGCTAATATTTTTATGGGAATGACGGAAGCGCCTGTACTCGTGAAGCCTTATTTGAAAGGTATGAGTAGGTCTGAGATATTTATTCTCATGACGACAGGATTTGCTACCATAGCAGGTTCAGTTCTTGTCATTTATGTCAGCTTTTTAGAAGGTGTAATTGCAAATCCTTTGTCGCAATTATTGACAGCTTCTTTTATGGCAGCACCAGCAGCAGTTGCCATTGCACTTGTGATTGTTCCTGAAGAAACATCTTCTACCGATAGAGCTCATGAACCGGATTTTAAGTATCAATCAACAATGGACGCGTTTTCGCGAGGAGCCACAGATGGGCTTTCCATTGTGATGAACATCACCACGATGTTGATAGCAGCACTCGCTATATTGCATTTGGGAAACAGCCTTTTAGGCTTATTACCTATTCAGCCCAATGGCGAAGCGCTTTCGATTCAACGTGTCTTAGGTTGGGTGTTTTCACCACTAATGTGGTTGATCGGCGTGCCGTGGGAAGAAGCTCAAAAATCAGGTTCTCTTATGGGCATCAAAACTGTCCTCACTGAATTTATTGCTTTTGCAAACCTAGGTGAGACACCTGATGCTGAGTTGAGTGAACGATCTAGAATCATTACGGCTCATGCAATATGCGGATTTGCAAATTTTGGTTCTATTGGCATTCTGATTGGTGGTCTTGCCATAGTAGAACCTGATCGCAGGGATACTTTTCTAAGTTTGGCATGGAAGACATTACTGGCTGGAACGCTTGCAACTTGTATGTCGGGAGCTGTTGTCGGATTTCTTCCAGAAGCTTTATTTGTAAATTAGAAATGCCTTGTTTCAGGTAGAGATTCCATTTGCAGCGAGGTGTATGGCCCGTTAGTTGCAGTTGAGTGCTCTGAAATTGCTTGTTGTTTTAGTTCCTATTCTGTTAATTGGAATGACAAGGAATTTAACACGAAACGATTGCTGGAAAACTTTGTAAATGACCTATCGCTATTATTATATGTCCGTTGCTGTGCTTAGTTTAGGAGCTTGTGCAACGGTAGATCAGGCATCAAATCAGCAATTTGTTACGAACACGAATACCATACAATCTTTAGAGACACGCGCTGTAGACCTTTATTGTCAGGCTGATCCAAATGGCCGGTTGATGGGGCGTGGTGGTGCTGGAGGTATTGCACCTATTCACGGGCTAACTGCAGGTTCTTATGTCATAAGTACTATGATGATGGGGATGGGGCCTTTAATCGCGCTTGAAGACCGTGAAGCGCTGGAAAAGAAAGTTCAGCAAGTTCTTGATGATGAAACAGATGGTCGCAAACTTGACTGGAAGGCACCTTCCACCGGCCAAAAAGTTATTATGCGGCCGGGAAAAACAAAATCATCCTTTAGGCTTGTTTCAGTTCCCAGAGCCGATGAAGTGGGTAAAACACCAGAAAGTTTCCGAGTAGAGCAGGGTGAATTTATCACGACAAAATCAGCTGCTCTACGCCCATCTCCGACTTCTTCAAGCAATGTTCGTATTGATACAGTACCAGCAGGTGTGAGACTTCAGTTAATGGGCCGCGTTAGAGGTATGTATTCAGACGATTGGTATATGGTGGGAGCTGATGGACGATCTTATGGGTATATGGAACCTGCAGATTTGAGGCCGGCTATTGATAGTGATCCAGTAGATTTCTATCATCGTGTAACTGGTCCAACAATGCGAGACCCAATACCAGCGACTGTGACATGTCGAGAGCTTGCATATGAAACCGATATGGGAACGGAGACTATGCAAGCCTGTCGTAGTCCTGAAGGAAAATGGATAGCCGATCCACCTGAAGGAGACGCAGCAGCAAATAAAGCGTGTCAGCCAGTTAGCAGACCTTATCTTTTAAGATAAGGTTTACTCTAAAGATCAGAAGACCAACGCGCATATACAGCTGTTGGTAGGTCAAAGCCCCTGCCTTCTTCTGGAAGCGACATTTCTCCCCATTCAAGTCCACCTCCTAAACCAGACAATTGTGATGCTAAAGCTTGACCTACGGCAATGTAGGAAAGCCTCACCGCATAAATTGTAAGAATAACGAAGAGCGGGTCGGGTGCTAAAACCGATCGGATAAGGCCAAGCAATTCATCCAAGCCTTCATCTAGTTGCCAAACTTCCTTTTTAGGGCCACGTCCATATTTAGGTGGGTCTAGAATGATGCCGTCATATGTGCGGCCTCGACGTTCTTCGCGTTTCAGAAATTTAAGAGCATCATCACATATCCACCGGATTGTTTTGTTATTTAGATCGGATAATTCTTGGTTTTCTTTTCCGTAGCCGATAGATTTTGGAGATGCGTCAAGATGAACGACTTCAGCGCCGGCTTGAGCGCATGCCAGTGATGCTACACCCGTATATCCAAACAAGTTAAGTACACGAGTAGGACGGTTTGCATTGCGGATTTTTTCGACGGCCCAATTCCAGTGAACAGAATGCTCTGGAAATAGCCCCATATGTCTAAATGCAGCGCAACGTGCTTGTATTTGAAGACCTTTCCAATTCATTGGCCAACTTTCAGGTGGTTGCTTTCCCTTGAAAGACCATGCACCCTTGTCCTCATGATCTCCACCGCGAAAAATGCCATCAGCTTCCCATTCGTCTATAGGTCTTTGCGGAGGCCAAAGCGCTTGTGAATCAGGGCGATCAAAGGTGTAGTTTCCAAATTTCTCGAGTTTTCTGCCATGACCACAATCTAGAAGTTTATAATCTTTCCAGTCAGAAGCGCTAAGAAGTTTGAATTTACCATTAGGGGCTTTTTTATTATTGGTTGGCTCCGTCATATCCAGATCCTTTCCACACTTCATAGGTCATAATTGCAGTCGCTTGCGCGAGGTTCAAACTATCCGCTGCTCCTGCCATAGGTATTTTGATGAGAATATCGCAAGCGTTCTCGGCTGCTTCAGGAATGCCCGATTGTTCATTTCCCATCAGAATAACGGACTTGCTAGAATATTCAGCTTGGTCATGGCGCATTGTACCGTTCACTGATGCTGCTGCCATTTTTATGTTCGCTTTTCGGCGCCAATTATCAAATTCAGTGAAGCTCGCAAGAACAATATTGTTACTAAACAAAGCACCCATCGTTGCTCTAACACATTCAACGGAAAAAGGGTCGCAACATTGCTCCACAAGTATAACACCGTCGATACCAGCAGCATCTGCTGTACGGAGGATCGTACCCAAATTTCCTGGGTCGCGCGCCTCATACAGCGCGATAAAACGTTTTTTTCCTGATGTTTCTAGTGCTTCGAGCGTCGTCGTTTGTTGCTCAAATGCTGCAATAATTGTTTGAGGGTTGTCTTTGCGCGAAACAGCAGACAAAATTCTCGAGCTTGTTGTTAATGTTCGAGCACCAATTTCAGCACATTGGGAAATAACGTGCTGGATGTCTGGGCGATCAATCGTTTCCGAACCGACAAGCACGTATTTTGGTTTCCAACCAAATTTGAGTGCATCTACGATCAGTCGGGCACCTTCAGCAAGAAATAAACCGGTGTCGTTGCGGACTTTTTTCCTATCTAACCCTCTCAATAGCTTGATTGTTGGGTTAGACGTACTTGTAATATGCTCGTAAGGCGCGTGCGCCATCGATTTAACTCTCCTTCAGGATGAAAAACCTTCTAAAATTCGGTGAGTTAGAAGATAACATCTAGTTTGGTCGTGTAAATTTAGAAGTGTGTTGAACACAAATTTGCCGATAGTGCCATATTTTTATATTTTCAATCCTAAAAGAGGAGGGTCTGACATGAAAAAACGCGACTGGTGTAAACCTCTTCTCTGGGTAGGTTTAGCGCTTCTCACCTTCGCTGTTTTGGGTGCCCTAAATTTTGGTGATAAGTCTCCCAAAAAACTTAAAGAAAAATTACTTAGAGCAGCAGAGTTAAATTTAGAAACCAATGGAATTGAATGGGCCACGATTACAGCGAGCGGACAGGTTCTGTCCATTTCAGGAATTGCTCCGTCTGTGGAAGAAAAATCATCTGCTCTGAATGTTGTTAGATCGAGCACCGGTCAAGGTGGATTAATTTTGGGCGGAGTGACACGCATTGTCGATAATGCGACGATTGGTGAACTTATAAGACCATTTGTTTTGGCTGCTTCCGTGGAAGACAATGCACTTACGCTAAGTGGTCATGCGCCATCAACAGAAGCCATTGAGGAAATTATTGATAGTGCTTCGCAGCGATCATGGCAAAACATATCAAACACATTAAGTGTGGGTGTTGGTGTCGATGATGAAAGAAAATGGATTGATATGGTCAAACTAGGCTTGGCTCAATTAGATGGTCTGGAGCCGGGTAAAGTTGTTCTTTCAGATTCTCACATGGATATTAGCGGTGCAGCGTCCAGCAATGATAAAGTTGATCAAATATCATCTATTGTATCAAATCTGTCCTCTCCATTTAGCGCTACATCCAGTGTAACCGGCCCTTACCTATGGTTTGCAGAAAAGACAGCCAATCAAATCCGTTTATCAGGGTTGGCTCCCGACTTAGAATCTAAACGTGCGATTGTTTCTGCGGTTAGCGAAAATTTCGATGGTCCAATAATAGATGAAATGGGAATTGGCGGAGAATATGGTTGGGTACGAACAATATTGAAAGCACTCCCCCAGTTTACGCGCTTTAATAGCGGAATACTTTCCTATTCGAACGGCACTATTTTTGTAAAAGGCAACTCATCCGATAGCGTCTATTCCTTTTTAACTGATGATTTGGGGAATATCGGGGAGGCATTAGGCGTTCAATATGATGTTGATGTTGCTGAAGCTGACCTTGGCGAATTAGATGAATTAAATGGTTTGGAATTGCGTCAGAACGGAAATAATTTGTCGGATGTTTGTCAGGACGCATTTGCATTAATTATGGATGCAAATAGAATTTACTTTGAAACCGGACAAGCTACCATCTCAAGAGAGAGTGGTGACACTTTGGACAAACTCATTGCTGTAGCTAGGCGTTGTAACAATGTTGCTATCCGTGTTGAAGGCCATACTGATAATGTAGGTGGTCGTGAAGCGAATGTTAGATTGAGTGACAAACGCGCCCAAGCAGTTGCGGATTACCTTATTGGTCGTGGTTATCCAGATTATCGCTTATCTGCGATCGGTTATGGATCAGATAAACCCGCCGCAAATAATGAAACTCCGGAGGGGCGTGCTAGAAATCGCCGTATCGAGTTTATCGTAACAAGTGAGGAAAACCCTTAATGATCTGGCTAGTTACACAAATATTGGGTTGGATATTCCTAGGTGCGCTTGCAGGTGGACTTATTGGTTGGGCACTGCATTGTCGTAAATGTGCTCATGAAACCGAAGGATTGCGCAAAAGCTTAGAGAAGGCTTATGCGAATAATTATGTTGAGCCAGAAGAACTGAAAGTATCGGGTGGCATTGGGCATATACCGCCAAATGCAAAGTCATATGTGTCGGTCGCTGATGAGCGATATACTGATTTACTGACTCAGCTTTCAGCTGAGAAGGAAGAAGTTGCTGGTTTGAAAGCGAGGCTTTCGCTTGTTGGTGCAACCGGTAAACAGAGTTTTAGCCATAATTATACAGGTATGACTGCTTTTTCAGGAAGTCAGGATATTGCAGATAAAGATGGCGAAATAAAATGGCGTAATCGATATCTTGAAAGCCGTGTACGTTTTCTTGAAAGTAAAGTGTCAGACTTAGAAATCACTGCTTCCAATAGTGTTCTAGATTTAGAAGACGCCAACGCAAAACCTGTCCCGTCTGTGTCTGATTTGTTGATGGATGTTGAAGATCTTCCTCTCGATGTTTTAGCGGAAGAAAGTCTGACGTCTAATGTAAATTCGGTATCTGATGCGCCTACATCTATTGCCTCCGCAGAGGGGTTAAAGCGTAGCGAAATTTTTGCCAACAAAGACTTATCTGCAAACCATACATTGCTTAATGGTGTAAGTTCTTCTGAGGAGAGTGAAGCAATCGCTGAATATAAATCTGGATTGAGCGTTCAAGAACATGAGAAGGTCGCCAAGCATAGTGAAGAATTATCACTCGTTGAAGTCCAGTCTTTAATATGGCGGAACCGTTATTTGGAAGGCCGTGTTCAGTATTTAGAAGAAGACAAAAACGCTGTACAAGATGACAACTCCAGTTCGATGCTTACGAACGATATGGAGAACATTGATCCGATCTCACCGTTTATTGAATCATTGGACGGTGAGTCTGAGGTCGTGAGTAATAATCTTGAGATTCATAATGATGAAGATATTGAGCGATTAAGGTGGAGAACTCGATATCTAGAAGGACGGATCCGTTTTCTAGAGGAAGAAGCTGCTGACGCAGCTCTTGCGTTTGAGAAATCTAAAATTCATGAGTCACTGCAGCATTTTGACCCCATTCTTGAAAAAGAACGTACAAAAAAAGAGCGGGTTGATTGGAGAAATCAGTATTTAGAAGAAAAACTCGAAATACTCAGCGCTGCTCAAGTGAGCGAGAGCAGCGAGAAGCCATCTGCTGCTATACCGATAAAGGAAACCGAAGGGTTTGCTTTAAAGCATCGTGCAAAATGGCGTGAAATGTATCTTGAGGAAAGAATTAGCTATGCTCAAGAAAAACTAGCAGAAGAGAAATTGAAACAGCCTAAAGTTCGGGAATTGGTTACAGATTTGGGAATGGATCGGTTGCGCTGGCGATCAAGCTATCTAGAAACGCGCTTGGAAAATAGCAGTAAAAACTCTCAGCCATCAAAAGATGTTTCCGATACGAAAGTGGAGAGGATTGAGACAATCGTTGAAAAGACGGTTGTAAAGTCTGATGTTAAAGACCTAACAGAGTTAGCAAAACTTCGGTGGAGAGAGAGGTATCTCAAAGCATTGTTAGAAAGGCAGGTTGATAATCCTGTTCAATCAGACGAGATACAGGTTTCTGACGCTCCAGCCAACGAGTTTGAAGAAGCATATTTGAAAGAAATAGAAGCGGAGCTAAAACGCTTAGAATGGAGAAATCGTTTTCTTGGCGGTCGGGTAAAGTATCTTGAAGAGAACCTGTCTCACTCGAATGCAGAACTAGAAACCGTCCGATCCAATGCATCTAGTAAACAAGTAGAAGATGTGTATGGAGATGAGAGCGATACTGCGCGATTAAAATGGCGCAATAGCTATCTTATGGGGCGAATTGGATATCTAGAAGACAATACATCAAGTGAGCCGCAATCCTTTGTAAAATCCGTGCAAACCGATAAAAAGCCTGGAGATGAATTGGATAATCTTGAAGCATTATCTGAGCTCAAACAGAACCGGTCTGAAAGGCTTTCGCAGGATTCATCTACGCAAAAAGAGTCTGATGCCGAGAAGCAAAACAAAAACTTCTCTGAATTTTCGGCTTCCTACAAAAATGAATCAAGCAATTCGCGAAAAGCGAAATCACGAACAGGCACAGGTAAAAATGATGCTCCACAGCTAACTGCGGAAGCTTTTCAAACGAGTTTTAAGTCTTCTGAATACTTCGTCGAAGGCGATCAAACTACCGGAAGACCAGCTTATTTGACGAAACCTTTATTGGGTGAAGTTGACGATTTGCGTGAAATCGCAGGTGTCGGACCTAAAATTGAGCGCATTCTACATGATTTAGGTATTTATCATTTTTACCAAATTGCTGCGTGGACGCGCCGTGAGGTGGAATGGGTCGACAATTATTTGACCTTTAAAGGCCGGATTGATCGAGAAAATTGGATCGAGCAGTGTAAAATGCTTGCGCGAGGTGAGGCTACTGATGGGCAGCGAAAATATAGAGCTGGTAAACATATATAGATTTGTTTGAGTGCCTGCCAAAGCGCAATGACCATAGTTAGAAGATCAGCTTACTGTAAAAACGTTTTCAACAGAGTGTCGGATGCGAGACTGGCAGGCATTTCTCCATCAGCGACTTTCTGTATTATCGATGACATTTCTGCATTAACGACAGGATGTTGTTTGAATGCGTGCATTAAACCATCATTGATAAGAGAATTCATCCATCTTAATTGTTGCTCAGATCGCTTTTTGTCATGCGATCCAGAGCGTTCAGTTACAATTTTATGGTTTTCTATTGTCTTCCAGAGCGCTTTCAGTCCTGATCCGGTTTCTCCCGAAATGGTCGCCACGGGCGGTAACCAAGAAGGATCTGCTGGTGTCATTATGTGCAAAGCATTTTTATAGTGTCGGGCTGCTCTTAACGCTGCTTTTTCATCAATATCAGATTTATTGACTGCAATAATATCAGCGACTTCTAATACACCTTTTTTTATACCCTGAAGTTCATCTCCTGCATTGGGCAACATTAGGACGAGAAAAACATCGACCATATCTGCTACAACCGTTTCAGATTGTCCAACCCCCACTGTTTCTACTAGGATTATGTCATATCCAGCAGCTTCACATAACAATAGAGTTTCTCGGGTTTTGCGAGCGACACCTCCTAGAGTTTCGCCCGCTGGCGAAGGGCGAATAAAGGCTGACGGATCAACTGACAATTTATCCATTCTAGTCTTATCACCGAGAATGGAACCTCCTGATCGTCTTGAGGTTGGGTCTACGGCCAGAACTGCAACTTTATGTCCAAGGCTGGTAAGGTGGGATCCAAAATTATCAATGAAAGTAGATTTTCCAACCCCCGGCACTCCTGTAATACCAATTCGACGTGCCTTACCCGTGCGAATCATAACGTCAGCTAGCAGGTTGCGTGCTTGTTGTTGATGATCTTCTCTTTTTGATTCAACCCATGTTATCGCTCGTGCTAAACCAGCTCGAGAATAAAGGTCTTCTGGTGATATGTTTAAGCTTTTCAAAGTTAACGACCTGATTCGTCGATGTCTTGTACTGAATTTTCAAGAATGGATCTGGCATCATAGACTAGGTCTTCAGAATCTGTCGGAGACAATTCGTTTCCTGTAATGATCTCCAAACGGCTTTCAAATGACTTGCTTGGTGGCGTGAGATCAAAACCTATTCCAACACCTACACCGCTAAAGCCCCTGGAGCCGCCACCAGCTGACACACCAATTTGTGTGCCATTATTTTCTCTGCCACCAACTTGATAAGTTGATTTGGAAACCAGCCGAAACCAATCATGATTATTCTCAAGAGTAATTTCCGCTGCTCTTCTCAGCGCTAACTTCTCTACCGCTAGTGAGGGAGCGTCATTTGCGCCTGTAAAAACGACGCTAAACCGATTTGATTCAATTTTTTGATCTTGGTACCCGATGCCATTTTTACTCATGGGTGCGTACACCGTAGAGGGAGAAGCACAAGCAACGAGAACACAGGCAAATATACAGGTCGTGATTATACGGGGCATAAATTTCTCCATTCTCAGGACGGTAAAAATGCCCCGATACGTCTATTTGTAGGTGTTAGGTTGAGGGTGTTCATCCATATAGATATGCGTCTCGTTCACTAACATATTGGCAGCATCAACGGTATCAGCTTGAGAAACAGATAGTTTTAAATCTTCTTCTTCAAGTTTCCACAAATGATCCGCGACTTCCGATGGTTCTGCATCATTTAATAACAATCTAAGAATACCCGGAACAAGAGGATCATAAACATCAATTGATGTTGGGTCTTCATTGATATCCATTGGATCCCAATCCCTCCAAAGGACTTCACCTATGATCTGGGTGAGGCCTTTCAGCCAACGGTCCAGTTCCATATCTGCTTTAGGCATTGGGTCTCCGATTCTAGAAGTTCGTATTTAGGAGTTATGCTCCAATTGTGACCCTAGCTTGGCAATAAGTTCAATACATGATTCAGCAATTATTGTTCCTGGAGCGAAAATTGCTGCAGCACCAGCAGAATACAGCTCTTTATAATCTTGTGGAGGCACGACTCCGCCAACGACGATCATGATATCTTCACGCCCTTCATCAGTAAGTGCTTTTTTTAGTGCTGGTACGAGAGATAAATGTCCCGCAGCTAATGAAGATGCAGCGACAACATGCACATCGTTTTCCACGGCTTGTCTGGCGACTTCTTCGGGAGTTTGAAATAGGGGACCAATATCAACATCCCAGCCTAGGTCCGCCATGCCTGAAGCAACAACTTTTTGACCGCGATCATGACCGTCTTGACCCATTTTGGCGATGAGTATTCGAGGACGCCGTCCTTCGTTTTCTTCAAATTTATTAGCGCTTTCAAGTGCTAAGTTTACACGATCAGATTTTGCTTTCATGCCAGCAGCATATACCCCCTGAATAGAATTGATAACTGCTTTGTGTCTGCCAACGACGTTTTCAATCGCTAATGAGATTTCGCCAACTGTGGCATTAGCACGGGCAGCATTCACTGCTAGCTCTAACAAATTACCTTTACCAGAATTCATAGAGGCTGAAATTGAGGAAAGGGTTTCTTCAACTTTTGTGTTGTCGCGATTGGCTTTTAGTTTTGTTAATTTTTCTAATTGTAGCTTGTAAACACTAGCATTATCGACTTTTAAAACAGGGACGTCTTCGGATTCTTCAAGCTGATATTTATTGACTCCGATAACAGATTGCACACCAGAATCTATGCGTGCTTGTGTTCTTGCAGCGGATTCTTCTATTCGAATTTTGGGAAGACCCTTTTCGATGGCTTTAGCCATTCCACCCATTTCTTCAACTTCTTCAATATGTTGCCAAGCCTTTTCAGCGAGGTCGTGCGTTAGGCGTTCAACATAATATGACCCACCCCACATATCGATGGTTTGGCAGGTGCCTGCTTCTTGTTGAAGGAAAATTTGGGTGTTTCTAGCTATGCGGGCAGAAAAATCAGTGGGTAGAGCCAGTGCTTCATCTAGTGCATTTGTGTGTAAGGATTGTGTCTGTCCGTTGACTGCAGCCATAGCTTCTAGGCAGGTTCGTATAACATTATTGTTCACATCTTGTGCAGTCAGTGACCATCCAGAGGTTTGTGAGTGCGCGCGTAGTGATAAAGATTTGGGGTTTTTAGGTGAAAATTTGTTGATGAGCTTGGACCATAGGAGTCGACCCGCCCGCATTTTTGCAACTTCCATATAATAATTCATACCTATCGCCCAGAAGAAGGACAAGCGAGGTGCGAAGGCATCAACATCTAGACCGGCTTCAATACCAGCTTTGATGTATTCAACTCCATCAGCAAGCGTATATGCCAATTCAAGGTCAGCGCTCGCTCCGGCTTCTTGCATGTGATATCCTGAGATAGATATCGAATTGTATTTTGGCATTTTCTGAGATGTGTATGCAAAAATGTCTGAGATGATGCGCATTGAAGGGCTTGGTGGATAAATATAAGTATTACGCACCATGAATTCTTTTAGAATATCATTTTGGATTGTTCCCGAAAGCTTCTCAGGCGGCACACCTTGTTCTTCGGCAGCGACAATAAAGAGCGCGAGAATAGGCAGCACCGCTCCATTCATCGTCATGGATACAGACATTTTGTCTAAGGGTATGCCATCAAACAATGTTCTCATGTCGAGGATTGAATCAATAGCAACACCGGCCATACCTACATCGCCCGATACACGCGGATGATCACTATCATATCCGCGGTGTGTGGCGAGGTCGAAAGCAACAGAAAGACCTTTTTGCCCTGCCGCTAAATTTCGGCGATAGAAAGCATTTGATTCTTCAGCAGTAGAAAACCCTGCATATTGACGAATGGTCCAAGGACGTTGCGGATACATGGTCGGGTAGGGGCCGCGGCCAAAAGGTGCGATTCCAGGCCAATCATCAAGAAAGTCTAGGTGTTGGGTGTCTTTTGCGGTGTAAAGTGATTTTACCTTTACGTTTTCAGGTGTTTCCCAAATTGCGTCAGCCCCGTCACCAGCTGATCGTTTCCAGTTTTCAATCGTTTTATCGGTGACCTGCCCAGATTCTGGCTGATCCAAGTCTATCTTCGTAAAGTCTGGTGTAGAAATAGTCATTGTTCATCTCCAAAGGAGCGGCCTGAAATTGTTTGAGGTTTGTCCTTCATCAAATAAATTCGGCCTGTATCTGAGAATATTTAGATTAAAGAGCTAAGCCCAATTCAGAGTGGGCAAGCTCTAAGCTGGCAATGACATCAACACCGATGTGAATGAATTCATCTATGCCGGCTTCTTGCCATGAATCTTTGCTTTCCATGGGTGGTTTACCTGCGAGATATAATCGAGCGACGCCTGCTGCTCCGAGTTCTCTCGCTGTATCAGCCGCTTCTTGTAAATAGCGTTCATCGCTTCCACATAAGCATGCAAGGATACACCCAGATTTTTGAAATGCCTCTGCTAATTCTTCGGCTGTACCTGAATGATATTCGGCGACCAAGCCGCCAGCAGCAAAAAAGTTTGTCGCAAATGATGTGCGGGCTGTGTGTTCGGATAACGGGCCAAGAGCGGCGAGAAACACTTTGGGTTTGATGTTGTTTTTAGCCTCAAATTTCTCAGCGTAATCTCTCAAGTTTTCAAAAGGTTTGGCAAGACGCATAGGCCAGAAAGGATTTGTTTCTAAAACATTTTCGTTCGAATACGTCAGATCTTTAATCGTGAGGTTATTTTCACTTTCGGGTATAAGATCAGCCATTGAATAGGATTTAGGAGTTTTGCCAGTCGGTTGGGCTGCTTGGGATATTGTTGTTTCTACATCTGGCGTAATATAGGTGGCGGCAGTTTCTTGTAGTTGAGGGTAGTCTGAAACGCCAGTTATCTGAACTTTTCGATGAGCGACATCGATAAGTCTGTTTGATCTGATTTTGTTGACTTGCGGTTGGAATTTTCCATCTAATATAGATGAGAGATAACCACCTGATTTTTCAATCGACTGGAAAATTCCCCACGCTTTCAGAGAAAGCTCATCGGAAATTGATGCAATGCTCCATGCTCCACCAGACGGATCCATGACTTTGCCCAAAAATGATTCTTCTTGTGCTATGATTTGGGTATTTCTAGCGATGCGCCGCGCCTGAGGTGAAGGAAGTCCCAAAGCATCCGTAAATGTTCTAATTGTGACAATGTCAGCGCCGCCAACACCAGCTGCGAAACAGGCTGCAGTATTTCTTAAAATGTTGACCCAAGGGTCTCGGGCGGTCAACATTCTGCGTGAGGAGACAGCTTGTAAGCTCATCGAGAATTCGTTTTCGGCCACACCAAATTCTTGTGCGATTTTTGCCCACATTCTACGCGCGGCACGGATTTTTGCGATTTCTATTAGATAGTCTGAGCCAACAGCTACAGTGAAGTTGATGCTTGAAATGGCGGTCACCGCATCAACACCCGATTCCACAAGTAATCTTACATATTGAGTCCCGCTAGCAATTAACGACGCTAATTCCTGCGCTTCTGAACCGCCTGCTTCATGCACAGGACGCCCGTCTACTCTTAGAAAAGTGGAGCATTTAAAATCTTCTGCCAAAGACTGAACGCAATCAGTTAATTCCATTGTTAATTGCGCTAAATCGCCGTTCAAGTGACCTGAACGCGTCAGGCAACCAATTGGGTCATAGTTGAATGCGAGTTTTAATGAATTGGTATCGTCAGAATTTGCATGGGCAAATGCGGCAAGCATAGCAGCGGCAGCTTTACCGGATTCTATAGAAGCACCAGTGACTTCTAGTCCAATCGGTGCCCAATCGAGTTTCACTCCTTGAAGTGTTTTTTCAAAGTCAGATAGCGTTCTGATACATACACCACGCTCTCCTTCTTCGTCTATGCGAAGTTCAATAGAGCTAACGCCATGTTCAAGGTCGGCTAAAATGGATTGATTGGCATCAGCAGGAGAAGGATAGGAAATAATCTGACGAATGTCCCAAGGCAAAAATGGGTCTGAGGATGGTTTGCTGCCTCTGATAAAGGGGTATTGCCCTGGAAGCCCAGTCTTATCAGTTGAGGATTGCCAGTCCGTATCTCTATAAAGCGCTTTGATCGTTAAATCGTCATAGGTGCTAGTCCCTAAAGTATCGACGCTTCTGCCTTTTAAGGCCTTATCCAATAGTGCGAGCCATTCAGACTCATTTGTTCTGCCAAACTCGGATGAGAGTTGAAAAGTGTTAGTATCTGCCATCCCGCGATTTCCCGAATTTTGTTTATTTTTGTTGCACTACAGCATAAATCATATCGACCCGCTAGGGGCGTGACATTCAGTCACTATATCGTTGAGCGAACATAAAACAGGAATTCTAGTTGGCGATACCCCCTCTAGCTAGGTCGTTGATTAGACTTATGTCGGTAGGGTTGCCACTCAATCTGTGACGATAGACTTGTGTGTTTTCCAATATTCGTTGCACATAATTTCTAGTTTCAGAAAAAGGGATGCTTTCGATAAAATCTATTGGGTCAATTTCGTCTTTCCTTGGGTCACCATATTCTTCAATCCAGCGTTTGGGGCGGCTTGGTCCAGCATTATAGGCTGCTAATGCTAGAATATAGGATCCATTGAAATCTTCAATTAAATCATCAAGGTAACTTCTGCCGACCTTCAAATTGTAAATTGGATCATCAGTTAGCCAGCTTTGGCGGAATGGCAGGCCGATACTTCTGGCTGTTTGCCGCCCTGTTGCTGGCAGGAGTTGCATCATTCCTCTCGCATTCGCATGGCTGATAGCAGTTGGTGTTAACTCACTTTCTTGCCGAGACAATGCCATCACTAAAGCTGGTTCTGCTATGCCTGAGCCTGGGCTATCTGGGAGACTGATAACAGGAAAAGCCGCATTAGGAGCGATATGTCCATTTGCTAAACCAGCTTTACCATTTCTAATTCCAGCTCTTGGTTCGAGATAA
The DNA here is from genome assembly GCF_000023785.1 of Hirschia baltica ATCC 49814. Taxonomy (NCBI): domain Bacteria; kingdom Pseudomonadati; phylum Pseudomonadota; class Alphaproteobacteria; order Hyphomonadales; family Hyphomonadaceae; genus Hirschia; species Hirschia baltica. The sequence continues at coordinate 1,865,122 of NC_012982.1, read as the reverse complement.
TGCACTGCAAGGTCTGATAACATCTCATGTTCTTGAGGTGTGGTGAGGGTATCGTCTACGAAAAAAGAAAAACGCTCAAATGATTGAAGTCGTCCCGACTCAGCCATTAACATTGCGGCTTTGATGACGGGCTTAGACTCAAATAATGTTCTTTGTTCAGTTGTTGCAGATTCTGGCAAGGCTAGCGTTAACTGGGCGTCACTTTTTCCGGCGTCCTTTAGTCTTTGAGCTGCCATCTGACCATAAAACACAAAATTGTAGTGGGCGGCTTGCTCATAACTTTGGATTGCCTCAGTTGTCTTATTTTGAGCGGTCAAAGCTTCGCCTCGCCAAAATAAACCTCGCGCCAAACTAATGGGTGAACCGACCCCTTTTGAGAGGGTGTCGAAATGTTCGTATGCGACTTCGGGCTTATTTAGGTATTTTAAGGCGACCCAGCCGGCATTAAATTCAGCTTCGGCAAAGCCTGTGCCTTCTGCCAAGCCGTGATGAGCGGCCATTTTATAAGCCTCATCCCAACGTTTTTCTTTGATCAATGTCCTCAGAAGGAGGCGGCGTTCATACCATATCTTTTCCCGACCAGTTATTGAGGTGAGGAATGGGTCAATTTCTAGTATGGCTTCTATTGCACCATCATAATTGTTTAAGCGCTTACGTCTCCATCTTGCGCGTTCATATAAGAGGCCAGGATCAGATTGATTGTTCTTTGGTACGGCGTTGATGAGGGAATCGACACCGCGAAGTCCCTCCATTAATCCAATTCTTGCCTGAATTAGTTTTTTTTCCGAAGATGAAAGTCTATTGATAAGGTTTTTCGCACTACTGCGTTGATTGCCCCACAAAAGCATATCGACACGTTTTGAGTGGTCTTCTTGTGTTAAGTCTTTGCCAAACTCTAACAAGATTTGACGTTCATCTGAACGCGAAAGTGAATGATGCCACCAGATATTTTTTATAGTGGCTAAAGCTTGTTTTGAGTTCGATTTTCGTTTGAGAAGGCGTGCATAGGTTAGCTTTCCTGTGCCGGTGACAGGAGGGTGAAGTTTGAACCATGCTGACAATTGTGTGTCACTAAAACCGGAATAACTTAGAATGCTTTCGGCCTGTTTTTTCATTTCAATCGTTTTGGGCCAGTCGGATAAGCGTTCTAATGCCAATTCAAGTTCGTCAAATGTCGGGTTTGCAGAGGAATTTGTCGTTAATTTCCATAACAGCAAATCACTTACAGTAAGGTCGGTAGTTTTTTTCTGGATATTTCTGACAATAGTCCAATTGCCTAAATCAGCTGCATCTAGCGCTCCTGTCAGGTCTTTGTAGACATTTTTCTCTACTATTTTGGAGCGAATTTCTTCCACAGGTTTTAGAGATGGAGCAGAAGGAATCGCATTTGCCATCGACGTGCCGACGGAAAATAGAATAAGAGCGAGGCAAAGAATTCGTTTCATGACTTGCAAAACCTGATTGTGGCGCGAATAACCACCTTAGTAATCGATAAACGTGAACGGTCAGTGAGCGTTTTAAATAAATATCTAAAATGTCTACTCGTATTGGAGGACACCATGTTTAAAGGGTCAATCCCAGCTCTTATTACACCTTTTCGCAATGGGAAGGTTGATGAACAAGCTTTTGAAAAATTGGTGATTCGACAAATCGACGCTGGAAGCCATGCCGTTGTACCGTGTGGAACGACTGGGGAAAGTGCGACTTTATCACATGACGAGCATCGTCGCGTCGTAGAATTATGTGTAGAAATTGTAGCAGGTCGAATTCCTGTCATAGCTGGTGCTGGCTCCAATTCAACGCAAGAAGCAATAGGTCTTGTTGCTCATGCGAAAGCTGTTGGCGCACATGCTGCGCTAACAGTGTGTCCATATTATAACCGACCATCACAACCAGGGTTGCGCGCTCATTTTTTAGCAATTGCTGATGCAGTTGAGCTTTCATTAGTCCTTTATAATGTTCCTGCGCGAACAGTGTCTGATTTGGAACCTGAAACTTTAGGTGAGTTATCTAAGCATCCCAATATTGTTGCATTAAAAGATGCCACAGGGGATTTGGGGCGTGTGGCGTGGCATGCGAATGTGTGTGAAGATGAATTTATTCTGTTAAGTGGAGATGATCCCAGCGCAATCGGTTTTAATGCGTTGGGCGGAGTTGGATGTATTTCAGTAACCGCCAACCTAGCACCCAAAGCATGTGCTGATTTGCAAAATGCAATAATGGCGGGAGATTATATAAAAGCACGTGAAATTAACGCAACGCTACAGAAACTACATCGTGCGATGTTCTTTGAACCAAGTCCTGCCCCTGTTAAATTTGCAATGGCTGAACTAGGTTTGTGTGATCCAGAAGTTAGAAGTCCTATTCTTGAAATTCAATCAGAACAGGTGAAGGAAGATATAAGGTCAGCCATGCGTGAAGCTGGTCTACTGTCCTAGAAGGTTATAATGGCAAAAAAGAAAAAACAGGATGGGGGCGGTCTGGTTGCAGAAAACCGTCAGTCTCGCCGAAATTATGAAGTTGTTGATACATTAGAAGCCGGCATTGCATTGGTTGGGACGGAAGTGAAATCCCTCCGTTTGGGGCGGGCAAATATATCGGAGAGTTATGCGAGGGATGAGCAGGGCGAACTGGTATTGGTGAACGCGACGATTCCAATTTACCCACCTGCTTCGCGTTTCAATCACGAGCCGCTTCGTATGCGGAAGCTGTTGCTGAAAAAGAAAGAGCTTGCGAAGTTGATGCAAGGGATAACAAGAGACGGTATGACAATCGTCCCTCTGAAATTGTATTTCAATGAACGCGGTATCGCAAAGCTATTATTGGGGTTGGCCAAGGGGCGCAAAAATCATGATAAACGCGATGTGGAGAAAAAGCGTGACTGGGATAAACAAAAGGCGCGATTGATGAGGGCGAAAGGCTAAATTCCTTGTAGGGCTTCAATTTGAAGCAAAATTCGATATTTTTATCTGGTCATTTTGACGCATCTTGTCTCGTTAGTTGTGATTCTAGTTTGAACGGCTAAAAAATGGGAGTGAACGTTCAAAATCAAATAAATTCTGAGCTTTAGCGAAAAAATTAATTGAGAATTGTTTGAAACCTTGGAATTGAAAATCGTTATCAACTAGCGTCAAAAATCTACAGTTTTCAACTGGCTAATCTTTCTTATGAGAAAGGCTAGTTTCCCTTACTGTAATTAGGCCAATGAATTCTCTGTGAGTGTTTTTGATAAATTATAATTAAGGTGCTTTTCGAGTAAGGTAACCTTTGCTAAAGCCATGAACGCTAATCGCCAGCTGACGCTATGACTATGTGCGGCAATATTGCCATATGAGTGCTTCATTTTTGACAAGAACGAAAATGTTGGGCTTTAGGTCCCTTGCATGTAATGCCAAAGCGTCTTAGGCCGATCCGCAAACTGCTAGGAATACGTAATGCAAGACGTTCAATCACTTGTTCTAAATTATTTACCAGTTGTTATTTTCTTCGCGCTTGGCCTTGCTCTTTGTTTGGCCTTTCTCGTTGCTTCAGCTGTGTTGTCGCCAAATAATCCGGACCCAGAAAAAAACTCAGCATACGAATGTGGTTTCAACCCGTTCGATGATGCGCGGATGAAATTTGATATTCGTTTTTATCTCGTGGCAATTTTGTTCATCATTTTTGATTTAGAAGTCGCATTCTTGTTTCCTTGGATTTTTCAGGTCGATGCAGGAAATATCGCTGCCTTCTGGTCTATGATGGTGTTTTTAGGCGTTTTGACGATTGGCTTCATATATGAGTGGAGTTCTGGCGCATTGGAGTGGGAATAAAATGAATAAGATGTCTACTCCAACAGTAAATAGCGCCCAGTCAGCTTCGGATGCTAGTGCTAAGATAAGAGGCGATGACCCTTTCTTTGCGGGCGTTTCTGATGAATTAGCCGATAAAGGTTTTGTTGTTGCGAAGCTCGATGATGCAATCTCTTGGGCGCGCACCGGATCACTAATGTTTATGAGTTTCGGTTTGGCGTGTTGTGCCGTCGAAATGATGCATGCCGCCAACCCTCGTTATGATATGGAGCGTTTTGGTATGGCTCCGCGCGGTACACCGCGCCAATCTGATCTGATGATCGTTGCTGGTACGCTTACAAACAAAATGGCACCGGCCATGCGAAAAGTGTACGACCAAATGGCAGAGCCACGTTATGTGATCTCTATGGGCTCATGTGCGAATGGTGGAGGATATTACCATTATTCTTATTCTGTTGTTCGCGGATGTGACCGCATTGTGCCGGTTGATGTGTATGTTCCTGGTTGTCCACCAACTGCAGAAGCTTTGATGTACGGTCTTTTGCAGCTTCAAAAGAAAATTCGACGCGAGGGGACTATCGACCGATGAGCTTGTCCTACATCAACGGTGAAACTCTCGATGAGTTGGTTAGCCATATTGAAACAGAGCAACCACATTCTGTAAAATCATGCGCTGTGGTGAATGATGAATTAGTCGTTTATGCTGTGCGTGATCAGATTATGTCACTTATGCGTTTTTTGCGAAGTGATTCTCAGTGTCGTTTTGAGACTTTGACTGATCTTTGCGCGGTTGATTACCCAGAGCGTGCTGAGCGTTTTGAGGTTGTGTATCACATGCTTTCCATGAGTTTGAACCAACGCATTCGTGTGAAGGTTTCAACGGATGAGGAAAGCCCTGTGCCAAGCCTTGTGGAACTGTTCCCTTGTGCAAATTGGAATGAACGTGAAGCATTCGACATGTATGGTGTATTGTTCTCCGGACACCCAGATTTGCGCCGTATATTAACGGATTATGGTTTTGAGGGACATCCTTTGCGGAAAGATTTCCCGCTAACTGGACATGTCGAAGTGCGGTATGACGAAGTTGAAAAACGCGTTGTTTATCAGCCTGTCAAACTTGTTCAAGAATATAGAAATTTTGATTTTATGTCACCGTGGGAAGGTATGCAAAGCGTGCTGCCGGGTGATGAAAAAGCAGATGGGGAAGAGGCTTAGATTATGGCTGACGGAACTTCATCATCACACGACCCAGACAGCCGTAAGTTTACAATAAACTTTGGCCCTCAACATCCAGCGGCACATGGTGTGCTTAGAATGGTGTTGGAGCTGGATGGAGAAATTGTAGAACGTGTTGATTCTCACATTGGTCTTTTGCACCGTGGGACTGAGAAATTAATCGAATACAAGACTTACCTTCAGGCGATGCCGTATTTTGATCGGTTAGATTATTGTGCGCCAATGAACCAAGAGCATGCATGGTGCCTCGCTATCGAGAAGCTTGCAGGTATTACAGTGCCGCGTCGTGCTTCATTTATTCGGGTCTTGTATTCTGAAATTGGTCGTCTTCAATCTCACTTGTTGAATGTAACCACTCAGGCGATGGATGTGGGTGCTTTGACACCGATCACTTGGGGATTTGAAGAGCGCGAAAAATTGATGGTATTTTATGAGCGTGCATCTGGAAGTCGTATGCACGCTGCATATTTCCGTCCAGGTGGTGTTCATCAAGATGTGCCACCGGAATTGTTGGAAGATATCTATGATTTCTGTGACCCATTCCTTAAAGTACTTGATGATATTGAAGGGCTTTTGACGGAAAGTCGTATTTTCAAACAGCGGAATGTGAACATAGGTCAGGTGTCCACGCAAACAGCATTAGACTGGGGATTCTCCGGAGTGATGGTGCGTGGTTCAGGCATGGCTTGGGATTTAAGAAGATCCCAGCCGTATGAAATCTATTCTGAATTGGATTTTGGAATTCCCGTTGGAAAACATGGCGATTGTTATGACCGCTATATCTGCCGCATGGATGAGATGCGTGAGTCCATTAAGATCATTAAACAATGTATCGATATGATTCCAATTGGTCCGGTTCTGCCTGAACGTTCAAAATATGCGCCTCCTCGTCGTGGTGAAATGAAGGCATCAATGGAAGCGTTGATCCACCATTTCAAGCTTTACACTGAGGGCTTTCATGTGCCTGAAGGCGAAGTTTATGCGACTGTAGAAGCGCCTAAAGGTGAGTTTGGCGTGTATCTTGTTTCGGATGGAAGTAATCGTCCTTATCGCGCAAAAATTAAAGCACCGGGCTATGCGCATTTGCAAGCTATGGATCACCTTTGTAAGGGGCATCAATTGGCGGATGCATCTGCAATTCTAGGTTCTCTGGATATTGTATTCGGAGAAATAGACCGATGAGTGCAGACCTAACGCCGGAACAGATCGTACAAGCGCAGCTTGAGGCATATAATGCTCAAGACGTTGAGAAATTTTGTGAATATTTTTCTGAAGATGTATTCGCAGCAGGGTATCTAGGAGATGTGATCTGCCAAGGTATTGAAGCTTGGAAACAGCGTCATGTTAAAATATTTGCAGAATTTCCAAACAATACAGCTAACTTGGTCCACAGAATTGTTTTAGGTGAAACTGTTATTGATCATGAAGATGTGAGCCGTGGAAATGGCGATGCTAATTTTCTGGTCGGTTGTATTTACACGATAAAAAATGCGCGCATCACACGCGTTGAATACGTCAAAGCGAGTTAGATAATGAGTAGTATTCGTCGATTTGACATTGAGGCAGGCGGAGAAAGCTTTGCTTTTAAAGCTGAGACAGAAGAAAAAATAGCATTCTGGTTATCTAAATATCCGGAAGAACGTAAACGTTCCGCTGTTATCCCAATGTTGTGGATGGCCCAAAAGGATAATAAAGGCTGGTTGTCAGAACCTGCTATGAGAGAAGTCGCTGACCGTTTGGGAATGGCATATATTCGCGTTTACGAAGTTGCGACTTTTTACACAATGTTTCGTATGCAGCCTGTTGGTGAATTTCACATACAAGTGTGTGGGACAACGCCGTGCATGTTACGCGGATCAGATGATTTGATGAAAGTATGCAAATCTAAGATCGGTGAAAAAGGTCATGTCGGTGCTAATGGAAAGTTGTCTTGGGAAGAAGTTGAATGCTTAGGAGCATGTGTGAATGCACCAATGGCACAGATCAACGACTATTATTATGAAGACTTAGACGAAGCGAGTATGACGTCTCTTCTTGATGATTTTGTTGCTGGGAAAAATCCTGCGCCAGGCACACGAGCAGACCGCAAGAACAGTGCGCCTGAAGGTGGACTTACTTCTTTGTTAGACGAAACCCTTTATGATGGTTCCATGGCCAAGCCTCTTACGGTTATTCCTGGTGCGCCTGTAGAAGCGGTCGTTGAAGTTGAGGCCGAGCAAGAAATTACTGAAGTAAAAGAAGAAGTTAAAGTCGAATTGGTTGCTGATGAAAAATCAGAAGAGACTGACGACAGTGAAACTACGGCTTCAGGTGAAGAAACAGCTAAGCCGACATTGGAAGACGTGAATCGTCCTGTTTCATTGGACGCGCCAAATGACGGTGTGAAAGATGACTTAAAGCGTATTTCAGGTGTCGGACCCAAAATTGAAGAGACTTTAAATTCACTGGGTGTGTTTCATTTTTCTCAAATTGCCGATTGGAACAGAGAAAATGTCGCATGGATAGATGCGTTTTTAAGCTTCAAAGGCCGAGTTGATCGCGAAGAGTGGATTTCTCAATCAAGATTGTTAGCGGCTGGTGGCGAGACTGATTTCTCAAAACGTAAAGCTGAAACTAAACCAAAGAAAGACTAAGGCGAATATGAACAACCAAGACCAAAAATCACAGATAAAAGCATTGCTGGTTCCAGCACTGCTCGAAACTCTGTGCATTGGTGCTGGTGTCGCTGCATGGCTTTCAACTGATAAAATTATATGGCTCGCTATAGGCGTAGTAGCAGGAACTGGATTTTCCATTCCTGCCATTATTACTTACGTGCGCGCAAACAAGGGGCAAAAGTAATGCTGCTCGATAAAGATCGCATTTTTACAAACCTGTATGGTCATCATGACTGGTCCCTTGAAGGGGCGAAGCAACGCGGCGCATGGAATTCAACTAAAGAGCTTATGCAATTTGGTCCTGAGTGGATTTGCGATCAAATAAAAGACTCAGGTCTTCGAGGGCGTGGCGGAGCTGGATTTCCAACAGGCCTGAAATGGACTTTCATGCCTAAAGAAGTGAAAGACCGCCCGCACTATCTAGTTGTCAATGCTGATGAATCTGAGCCAGGTACATGTAAAGACCGTGATATCATGCGTCACGACCCTCATCTTTTGATTGAAGGGTGTCTGATTGCTTCATACGCAATGCGGGCAAATACGTGTTATATCTATTTACGCGGTGAGTATATTTTCGAGCGAGAACGTCTGCAACAAGCAATTAATGAGGCCTATAAAGCTGGATTGATTGGTAAGAATGCGTGCGGGTCTGGTTGGGATTTCGATCTACATGTTCATCATGGTGCTGGTGCGTATATTTGTGGTGAAGAAACAGCATTGCTAGAAAGCCTTGAAGGTAAAAAAGGGCAGCCTCGTTTGAAGCCACCATTCCCAGCAAATGCTGGGCTTTATGGTGCGCCAACCACGGTGAATAATGTTGAATCTATTGCAGTTGCTCCGACTATTTTACGTCGCGGTGCTGGATGGTTTAAAAAGTTCGGACGTGACAATAACGCTGGTACAAAAGTGTTTGCGATTTCAGGTCATGTAAACCGTCCATGTAATGTTGAAGAAGAAATGTCTATTCCTTTAAAGACATTGCTAGAAACACATTGTGGCGGCGTTCGTGGCGGCTGGGAAAACCTTAAAGCGGTTATCCCAGGTGGTTCATCTGTGCCTATGATTCCCAAAGATATATGTGATGACGTCTTGATGGATTTTGATGCGCTGCGTGAAGTGCAATCTGGTCTGGGGACAGCGGCTGTAATCGTGATGGATCAGTCAACAGATGTTGTTCGTGCAATTGCTCGCTTGGCTTACTTTTATAAGCACGAGAGCTGTGGACAATGTACGCCTTGTCGTGAAGGAACAGGCTGGATGTGGCGTGTTTTGACTCGGATGGTGAAAGGTGAAGCTGAAGCTTCAGAGATAGATATGCTTCTAGATGTTTCTTACCAGATAGAAGGTCACACTATTTGTGCGCTAGGAGATGCGGCAGCTTGGCCAGTCCAAGGGCTTATTCGCCATTTCCGTTCCGAAATTGAAGAACGTATTTCCAGTTATCGTATTGGTCGTCCGCATGTGCCGGGCGCTAACATTGCAGCAGCGGAGTAGTTTGAATGTCTGATACTGCTAAAGTTGTTGTCGACGGCGTAGAAGTCGAAGTTCCGCGTAATTATTCACTTCTTCAAGCTTGTGAGGAAGCGGGTGCGGAAATTCCCCGTTTTTGTTACCATGAACGTCTTTCCATAGCTGGTAATTGCCGGATGTGTTTGGTTGATTGGGTGGGGGCACCTAAGCCGATCGCTTCATGTGCTCAGGCTGTGGGTGATATGCGTCCTGATCGCGACGGTTCGCCGCCTAAAATTTCTACAAAATCTGAGCGTGCAATAAAGGCGCGTAACGGTGTGATGGAATTTTTGTTGATCAACCACCCTCTCGATTGTCCAATTTGCGATCAAGGTGGGGAATGTGATCTGCAAGATCAGGCGATGGGTTTTGGTCGTGCGGCAAGTCGCTATCAAGAGCCCAAACGAGCTGTTGACGACAAATATATGGGACCGTTGGTTAGTACGGTGATGACGCGGTGTATACAATGTACGCGGTGTGTACGTTTTGCTGCTGAGGTTGCTGGAGTTGAAGAAATTGGTCTTATCAGCCGTGGTGAAGACGCACAAATCACGACTTACCTAGAGGCGTCGCTTGAGTCGGAGCTGTCAGGTAACGTTATTGATCTTTGTCCAGTCGGCGCGCTGACGTCTAAACCTTATTCTTTCAACGCACGTCCATGGGAATTGCGTAAGACAGAATCAATAGATGTTATGGATGCAATGGGAGCAGCTATTCGTGTCGATGCACGTGGTTCTGCTGTTTTGCGCGTCATGCCGCGTATAAATGAAGAAATCAATGAAGAGTGGATTTCTGATAAGACACGTTTCGCGATTGATGGTCTTGGGCGTCAACGCTTAGATAAGCCTTATATCCGTAAAAATGGTAAGCTGGCTCCAGCCTCTTGGGATGAAGCTTTAGAGGTTGTCGCAAGCAAGCTTAAAGGTGACGCGTCTAAGATTGCTGCAATTGCTGGCGATCTAGCCTGTGTTGAAGGTATGAAAGCTGCTCTTGATTTGCTGCGATCAATCGGTGTGAAATCAACTGATTGTCGTCAAGATGGTGCTAAATTGGCGCTTGATAATGAGGGCAACAAACTGCCGCGTGAAAGTTATCTTTTCAATTCTTCCATTATGGGGATTGATGAGGCTGATGCCGTATTAATTATTGGTGCAAACCCTCGCAAAGAAGCTGCGGTTCTAAACGCAAGAATACGCAAAAACTGGTTACACCGTGATATGCCGGTTGCCTTAATCGGTGAAGCTGTTGATCTCTCCTATGAATACACTCATTTGGGTAATGGATCAGAGACACTCAAAGGAATTAAGTCTGGCGACGGCGTGTTTGAAGCCTTGAAGGCAGCGAAGCGCCCAATGATTATTGTTGGACAAAGCGCGCTAGCTAGAGAAGATGGTTCTGCTGTATTAGCTTTGGCATCTCAACTCGCAGCGGATGTTGGTTGCTTTACAGCGAAGACAGAAAACGAACCTGCTTGGAATGGCTTTAATGTTCTTCACAATGCCGCTGCTCGTGTTGGTGGTCTAGATCTTGGTTTCTTGCCAATAGATGGCGGATTGGATCTCGCTGGTATTTTAGCGGGTGCTCAAGATGGCAGTATTGAAACGATTATTTCACTCGGTGCTGACGAAATCGTTGGGGATTCATTTGGCAAGACATTCGTAGTTTATGTCGGCACGCATGGTGATGAAGGTGCGCATCGTGCAGATGTCATCTTGCCGTCTGCTACCTACACTGAAAAATCTGCAACTTATGTAAACACTGAAGGACGTGTTCAGCGCACTCAGAGAGCTGTTGGTCTTAAAGGTGAATCACGTGAGGATTGGTCAATCTTCCGCGCGTTGTCTGCAAAATTAGATAAACCATTGCCTTATGATAGCCTGACAGCACTCCGCGCTGATTTGAACGAGACGTTGCCAGTTTTCAAAGGGATGGATTATGCCCCCCTTACGACAGAAGAAAGTGTTGCGCCGCCTTACGGTAAAGCTGGAGAAGTTGCCGATGCAAGTTTTGCCGCTGCTATTGGCGCATTTCACCTGACAAACTCTATCGCACGGGCGTCTAAAACCATGGCCGAATGTGCCGAGCTTGCTGCGCAATCAGTTGCAACAGCTGCAGAATAGGAAAAGAATATGGAACTCTTTCTGCAATGGACGAATAACAATCCTTGGTTAGCGGTGGCATTGGCCGCAGCGCAAGTTTTGGCATTTATGGTCGTATTGCTGCTGGCAATTGCGATGCTTTTGTGGATGGACCGCAAAGTGCTTGCCGCGTCTATGCTGAGAAAAGGTCCAAACGTAGTTGGTCCTTTTGGTTTGCTTCAGTCGTTTGCTGATTTTGGAAAGTTTCTTTTAAAAGAAATTATTATTCCTGCCGGTGCGAACAAAACTGTCTTTATTCTCGCGCCTATTATTTCAACTGTAACAGCTTTGATGGCTTGGGCCGTTATTCCTGTTGCGCCGGGTTGGGTGAATGCTGACCTAAATGTTGGAGTGATCTATCTGTTCGCCATGTCATCTCTTGGTGTTTATGGGATCATCATGGGCGGGTGGGCGTCTAACTCGAAATATCCATTTCTTGGTGCACTTCGATCAGCCGCTCAGATGGTTTCTTATGAAGTGTCTATAGGATTTGTGATTGTCACAGTGTTGATGTTGGCTGGTTCAATGAATCTTTCCACTATCGTCGCAGCTCAATCAGGTGGTTTCTGGAACTGGAACATCTTTGGAGGAGGTCATCTTCCAATGTTGGTGATTATGTTCCCAATGTTTGTGATCTTCTTTGTATCCGCACTTGCGGAAACCAACCGTGCTCCATTTGATCTTCCAGAAGCTGAGTCAGAATTGGTGGCTGGGTATCAGGTTGAATATTCCTCGACACCATTTTTGCTTTATTACCTCGCTGAGCAGGTAGCTATCGTGTTGATGTGCGCGTTGATGACTGTTCTGTTTTTGGGTGGATGGCATTTGCCATTTTTGTCTTTACCTGATGCAATGCCTTCTTGGCTGTCTAGCGGCATTTACTGCATTGCATTTATGGTCAAAATCACATTCTTGTTTTTCCTATTTGCTATCGTTCGGGCAATTGTTCCACGCTACAGATATGACCAGTTGATGCGCCTTGGTTGGAAAATATTCCTCCCAACATCACTTATCGCCGTAATCGCAGTTTCTGCTTACGTGGTTTTCGTTAAAAACGGCGCAGTCGCGTAGTTCAGAAAGGATAGATTTCAATGTCTCGAATATCCCAAGCTATTAAAGGCGCAATGCTTTCTGATATCGTGTCAGCTCTTGGACTCGCTCTTCGCTATATGTTTACGCGAAAAGCAACGGTGAATTATCCATTTGAAAAAGGACCGTTGAGTCCGCGTTTTCGTGGTGAACATGCATTGCGTCGTTACGCTAATGGTGAAGAGCGTTGTATTGCATGTAAATTATGTGAAGCGGTGTGCCCTGCTCAAGCGATTACTATTGAAGCTGAGCCGCGTTCTGATGGATCACGTAGGACGACTCGTTACGATATTGATATGACGAAATGTATCTATTGTGGATTTTGCCAAGAGGCTTGTCCCGTTGATGCAATTGTGGAGGGACCTAATTTTGAGTTCTCCACAGAAACTCGAGAAGAATTGTTTTACGACAAGGATCGTTTGCTTTCTAACGGTGACCGTTGGGAAAGACAGATCGCTAAGAATTTAGAACTGGATGCTCGTTACCGTTAGGTGTGAGTGAAACTATGAACCGCTAGGCAACTAGCTGATTGGCAACTGATATTAGTTGCTGAAGCAAGAAGAAAGACGAGGCGGGCGCGTGCAGCTGATCGCTTTTTATATACTCTCAACAGTCGTTCTCATTTCGGCTATATCTGTCATTGCATCACGCAATCCTGTTCATTCAGTATTGTGGTTGATCCTATCGTTTTTTACGGCGGCAGGTTTGCTTGTTCTGATCGGTGCTGAATTCCTGGCTATGCTACTCATCGTTGTCTATGTCGGGGCGGTGGCAGTTCTGTTCTTGTTCGTTGTTATGATGTTGGACGTCGATTTTGCTGAAATGCGAAAAGGCTTTGCAGATTATTTTGTCGTTGGTGGATTGGTTGCACTAGCACTGCTCGCAGAAATCGGAGTTGTTGCAGCGTCTGCAAACTCTGTTGAAGGGCGTAATTTCGATCCTTCACCAGGCGCTGATACGAATGCAGAAGCGCTCTCAAATGTCTTGTACACAGATTATTTACTTCTCTTTCAAATGGCAGGGATTGTCCTTCTGGTTGCGATGATTGGAGCGATTGTTCTGACTTTGCGTCATAGACCTGATGTGAAACGCCAGAAAGTAGAAGAGCAAACAGCACGTCGTCGCGAAGAAGCGGTAGAACTAATTAAAGTCAATCCAGGTCAGGGTATTAATGTTCACCCTGAACAGGATTAGTAGGAGGCTCAAATGGACCTAACATTAGGACACTTTCTGGCCTTATCGGCAGCTCTATTCACCATTGGTGTTTTTGGGATATTCGTAAACCGGAAGAATATCATTGTCATCTTGATGGCAATCGAACTCATCCTGTTGTCTGTTAACATAAATCTGGCAGCGTTTTCTGTTTTTAACGGAACTATCACTGGTCAGGTATTCGCCATGCTCGTCTTGACGGTTGCAGCAGCGGAGGCCGCCGTAGGTTTGGCTATCCTCGTTGTTTACTTCCGTAACCGCGGCCAAATTGCCGTGGATGACGTGAACATGATGCGCGGTTGAGCGGGTAAGGAGACCGGGGCATGAGCTGGCAAACATTTGCTGCAGTAGTTGTTGTTTTTGCACCACTTATTGGTGCGATTATTGGTGGAGCCGTGAATTTATTCACGCCTCTCAATGACGCTTTCACGAAATTAGCAACCGCAGATGATGGTGCGCACGGGCATGACGATCATGATGATCATCACGGTCACGCATCTATTCCTGCAAATCGAGCAAAACTCGATAAATTAGCGATGATAGTCACAACTGGCTTAGTTGTGATGGCTGCACTATGTGCGGCATCATTGTTCTTCGCGCAGTTTTTTGCTGCGAGTTCAGGTGTTGCTGATACTCAATCAGTGTTGATTGCACGTTGGATTGATGTGGGTGCGATGCAGGCTAATTGGGCTATTCGTATCGACACAATGTCGATTGTGATGATGTTTGTTGTAACAAGCGTATCCTCGCTGGTTCACATATATTCATGGGGATATATGTCCCACGATATGGGCCGCGCTCGTTTCTTCACATATCTATCATTGTTCACCTTCATGATGCTGATGTTGATTACAGCCGACAATTTTCTCCAACTATTCTTTGGTTGGGAAGGTGTGGGACTGGCTTCATATCTTTTGATCGGGTTTTGGTATCACAAGCCTTCAGCAAATGCTGCGTCAATAAAAGCTTTTGTTACAAACCGTGTTGGTGATGTTGGGTTCGCTTTGGGGATTATGACTGTATTCTTGGTGTTTGGAACCGTTGAATTCGCACCTGTTTTTGAAGCCATAAAAACAAACGCAACAGTTACTCCATTTGCATTTGGTGAAGCAGGTCACGCTCAAGATGTGGTTATCTCTGTTCTAGGCGTAACTGCTCCTGCGATGGAAATTATTGGTGTGCTTCTCTTTATTGGGGCAATGGGTAAATCAGCTCAGCTGCTTCTTCACGTTTGGTTGCCTGATGCGATGGAAGGGCCGACACCTGTTTCCGCTTTGATCCACGCTGCAACAATGGTGACGGCTGGTGTTGTTCTAGTTGTCCTTTGTTCTCCGATATATGAATTCACAACATATGCGTCGGCAATGATTACTTTCATTGGTGCAGCCACTGCAATTTTTGCAGCGACCGTTGCGCTTATGCAGAATGATATCAAACGCGTTATTGCGTATTCAACCTGTTCTCAGCTTGGGTACATGTTCTTTGCGGCAGGTGTGGGCGCTTATGATGCTGCAATGTTCCACCTTTTCACACACGCATTCTTTAAAGCCATGTTGTTCTTGACTGCTGGTGCCGTCATTCATGGATTGGCTGATGAACAAGATATGCGCAAAATGGGTGGTCTGCGCGCCAAAATGCCAATTGCTTGGTTGATGATGTTGATTGGAACATTGGCAATTACTGGGGTTGGTATTCCGGGAACACACATTGGTTTTGCTGGGTTCTTCTCTAAAGATGCTATCTTGGAAGAAGCATTCCTATCGGGCGGTATGTATGCACAATTTGCTTTCTGGGCAGGTATAGTTGCAGCACTCCTAACAAGTTTCTATTCATGGCGCCTCATGATCATGACGTTCCACGGAAAAACACGTGCGAATAAACATGATTTCGATCACGCTCATGACGCGCCACTTGTAATGGGAATGCCTCTTTATCTACTCGCAGGGGGAGCAGTCTTAGCTGGTGTGGTATTCTACAGCGCGTTTATTGGAGACTTAACTAAGGTCAACAAAGACTTCTGGGGAAGTTCTATCTATAAAGCAGAGATTGCGGAAACGTCACACGACGGTGAAGATGGTCATGCTCCTGTTACAGAACATGTTGTTGCGGCCAATTCTCATGGTGAAGAAAACCACGGTGATGATCATGCTGAGGCGTCTGGTCACGCTGCTGCAGACGCAGACCATGGGGACGGTCATCACGGTATCCACCCTCCAACATGGGTCCTATGGGCACCATTCTGTGCTTGGATGTCTGGTCTAGTGTTAGCAATAATCTTCTATGGATTTGTGCCGCACATTCCAAGATCAATGGGTGAGCGTTCAGGGCCAATGCACGCATTCTTGTCTAACAAATGGTATTTTGATGAGATTTACGACTTTGTGTTCGTAAAGGGGTCTAAAGCTTTGGGAGACTTTTTCTGGAAAATCATTGATATGAAAATCATTGATGGACTGGGACCGAATGGAATTTCGAACTTAACAAAAGCTAGTGCCGGTGGACTTTCTCGTCTTCACACTGGTTACCTTTATCATTACGCATTCATCATTCTCATAGCAGCAGTGGTGTTTGGTGCAGTGGCCTTATCTGGCCAATCAGGAGCGAACTGATGGCATCATTTCCCATCCTTTCAATGATCACATTCTTACCCCTCGTCGGGGCGTTGATCATTTTATTGACGCGAGCAGCTGTCGGAGAGCAATCTCGCGAAACAGTTCGTCTCGCTGCACTTGTGGTGACACTTGCAACATTCGTGTTGTCATTGTGGGCAATGTCTGAGTTCAACCCTTCTGCACCAGGATATCAACTCATTGAAGATGTGTCTTGGTTTGGGCAGATTTCATACAAGCTCGGCGTAGATGGAATGTCTATGCTGCTTATTTTGCTGACAACATTCTTGATGCCGATATGTGTTCTAGCTAGCTGGAATAACATCAAGATTAGATTTGCAGAATATATGATTGCTTTCCTCGTTCTAGAGACGCTTATGTTAGGTGTTTTCTGTGCGATGGATCTCGTGCTGTTTTACATCTTCTTTGAAGGTGGATTGATACCGATGTTTATCATCATTGGTATCTGGGGTGGCGCAAATCGCTTGTATGCTGCGTTTAAATTCTTCCTCTACACATTGCTTGGATCGTTAGCGCTGTTGGCTGCTTTGATCTACATATACGTAACTGTAGGAACAACAGATATTCCAACGTTGCAACAACACGCCTTTGCACCGGAAGTGCAAACTTGGTTATGGTTAGCTTTCTTTGCTTCATTTGCAGTTAAGTTACCGATGTTCCCAGTGCATACTTGGTTACCTGACGCGCACGTGCAAGCACCAACAGCTGGATCTGTTATTCTAGCTGGTGTGCTCTTGAAAATGGGTGGTTATGGGATGCTTCGCTTCTCTTTACCGATGTTCCCAGATGCATCAGTGCTTTTCCAACCATTGGTTTTCACGTTGTCTGTTATTGCCGTTATATACGCGTCGCTTGTTGCATTCCGTCAGACAGATATGAAAAAGCTCATTGCTTATTCTTCCGTCGCTCACATGGGGCTTGTGACTCTTGGTATATTTGCTTTCAATGAAGAAGGTATCCAAGGTGCGATTTTCCAGATGTTTTCACACGGTCTGATATCTAGCGCGCTCTTCTTGTGTGTTGGTGTTGTATATGATCGTCTGCACACTCGAGATATCGCCGCATATGGTGGTCTCGTTCATAGAATGCCGATTTATGCAGCCTTGTTTATGTTCTTTACAATGGCGAATGTTGGTTTGCCGGGAACATCAGGATTTATCGGTGAAATCGTGTCTATGGTGGGTGGATTTAAAGCTAACCCTTGGGCGGCTGCTGGTGCAGCTATTGGTATGATTTTGTCGGCTGTTTACATGCTTACATTGTTTAGAGCGACTGTGTTTGGCGTTATTAAAAACCCTGAACTCGAGAAACCAGAAATAGCCTATGATGTCACATTTATCGAAGGAGCCATATTGGCGATCCTTGCGATTGGTACACTGCTTCTAGGTGTGTTCCCATCATTGGTCTTCGACATTTCAGAAACATCAGCTGTCGAAATTCTAAGTTTAATGAGCAAATAGGTAGAGGTGTAAAATGGATATTCTAAACGACATTTCCATAGCAGCGCCTGAAGCGTTGCTCATTGGGGTCGCACTTATAGGTGTTTTGCTCGGTGCAACTTTCAAACAATCCTTCAATGGATTGTCGAGATTGCTCGGTGCTCTTGCTTTAGCTGGTGCTGCATTTCTTGCTGCTAGCCAGTCTGCGGTAGATGCAAGTACAGCGTTTAATGGGCTTTATAAAGTCACACCATTTATCGCGATTGCCAAAGCTGTATCTTATGGTGTTGGTGCGATCGCTCTGCTCGTTGCAGGTGGATATTTGCATCGCGAGAACATGAATAAGTTTGAGTATACTCTACTTGTTATGTTCGGTAGTGCCGGTATGGGCGTTATGCTTTCAGCCAATAATTTGATGACGCTTTATATGGGGATAGAAACACTTTCTCTGTCTTCCTATGTGTTAGCTGCGTTTAACAGAGATAGTCGTCGATCCGCTGAAGCTGGCTTGAAGTATTTTGTATTGGGTGCACTTGCATCTGGATTACTGCTTTTTGGTTGTTCCTTGGTTTATGGTTACACGGGATTTGCAAGTTTCGAACAAATCGCGGCAGCAGACCAAAGCATAGGGCTGACATTCGGGCTTGTACTTATCTTGATGGCGCTTTCCTTCAAGGCATCCGCTGCTCCATTCCATGTTTGGACGCCAGATGTTTATGAAGGTGCTCCAACACCGGTCGTAACCTTCTTCTCGACAGCTCCAAAATTGGCAACTGTTGCAGTGTTGGCAAATATCATGTTCACCGTATTTGGTGTGTATGAAGAGTCATGGATGCTGATTATTGCGATTGTTTCTGCGATTTCAATGCTGGTTGGTGCTTTTGGCGGACTTGCTCAAAACAACATTAAACGCTTGCTTGCATATTCTTCTATCGCAAATGTTGGTTATGCTCTGATGGGGGTTGCTGCTGGCGAGGTGAATGGTGCGGCATCTGTTCTCACATACATGACTATTTATGTCATCACGACATTGGGTATGTTTGGGATAGTGCTTGCTATGCGTCGCCGGGACGGACAAGTGGAAGAAATTTCAGACCTGAATGGATTATCGACATCTCGTCCTGGTTTAGCAGTAGCAATGACAGTGCTTGTGTTTTCCGTTGCAGGTATTCCTCCAATGGCGGGTTTCCTAGGCAAATGGGTTGTGTTTGAAGCAGCTCTTAAATCAGAGCTCTATTGGTTGGTTGCTGTGGGTGTTATTGGGTCGGTTGTATCTCTTGGATATTATCTTCGTCTCATCTGGGCTATGTGGGCCAAAACATCCGACGAAGAAGCTCTGGAACCTGCCGATGGTATGGTGTCCGTGTCTATTTATGGTGCGACTATTCTAGCTTTCCCTGTTCTCGTTATCTGGATTGGATGGATGACCGGAATTATAGGAACTGCTGCGGCTGCTGGATAATGACCAAACTTATTGAATCTGCGCTGGCGCATGCGTGGCCGGTTCAATGGTATGACGAGTTAGATAGTACAAATGCTGAAGCCAAACGGCGTGCATCAACAGGTGAGTTTGGACCGTGTTGGATTGCTGCTAGAAAACAAATAAATGGCAAGGGGCGGCTAGGTCGCCCTTGGCAAGCCCCTGAAGGAAATCTGTCGGCAACAGCATTGTTTCCATTTGATGGTAGCTTCGATCAAATATCAAAATTGAGCTTTCTGGCGGGTTTAGCTATTTATGATGCAGCGCTTCTTGAGGGGGTGCCAGCAAGTAAATTACAGCTAAAATGGCCCAATGATGTTCGGTGTGAGCGTCACAAATTTTCAGGTGTTCTTATAGAAACCGGTCAGGTCTCAAAAGATTTGAGCTGGGTCGCATTGGGAGTTGGCGTTAATATTTTAAGAGCGCCAGAGATAGATCAACCAACGGTTTGCTTGAAGGATTTATCGGCAAATGCGATTGTGAATGCAGATAATTTCCTTGATAGTCTAAAGGTGACCTTTGGTAACCGCTTGCATTCACTTATAAAGTTTGGTTTTGAACCTATAAGACAAGATTGGTTGGCCAATGCTGAAGGTTATAATCATTCAATTTCAGTAAAAGACTCTCAATCAACCATGACTGGTATTATGCGTGGGATTAATGAAACGGGCGCATTAATGCTGGAGATGGGAGATGGAACAATCAAATTGGTAACAACAGGTGATGTAAATTTGGTTGGATAATCTCTCATCAAAATATCGCATATTTTAACAATTGGTACATCAAAATGCTACTTGCAGTAGATACGGGGAATACAAACACACTTTTTGCAATACACGATGGCAAAGAGTGGCGCGCGCAATGGCGAAGTGCAACTGACTCAACAAAAACAGCAGATGATTATGCTGTATGGTTGACGCAGCTTATGCATTTGGGCGGATTGAAAATAGAAGATATTGATGCATGCATAATTTCTTCTGTTGTGCCTCAAGGTTTGTTCAATATGAGAAACCTTGCACGTCGCTATTTGAATGTAGAGCCATTTGTTATTGGCGAAAATGTCGAAATGGATGTTGCCGTTAAAATTCCCAAACCATCTGAGGTTGGGGCAGACCGTCTCGTAAATGCGGTGGGTGCATTAGAGGTGTATGACGGCCCGATGATTGTTATAGATTCAGGAACGGCGACGACTTTTGATATCGTTGGTGCTGATGGTGGTTTTGAAGGCGGCATTATTGCACCCGGAATAAATTTATCCATGCGTGCCCTGCATGATGCATCAGCAAAATTACCAAGGGTTGCTATACAACCTCCCGCATCCGGAAAAATTATTGGGACTGACACTGTCAGTGCTATGCAATCAGGCGTGTTCTGGGGATATATGGCGCTCATAGATGGGCTAGTCACACGTATTAAAGAAGAGTATGGAACCAATATGACAACCGTTGCTACGGGAGGCGTTGCATCTCTTTTTGAAGGTGCAGCATCAACCATTGATCATTTCGATCCAGACCTAACCATTCGCGGTCTACTGGTTTTATATCAGCGCAACAAAGATATCGCGCGTAAAAAGTAAAAAATATGACTCAAGATGAATTACTGTTTCTGCCAGTAGGCGGATGCCGAGAAATCGGTATGAATCTAAATGCTTATGCTATTGGCTCCGGGGCTAACCGGAAGTGGTTGATCGTAGATGTTGGTGTCACATTCGGTGGCCCAGAAACGCCGGGTATAGATTTGATCATGCCTGACACTGAGTTTCTTGAAACCATCCGAGAGCAGATCGTTGGGATCGTACTCACACACGCGCATGAGGATCATATTGGTGCTATTGCGCACCTTTGGCCGCGTTTACGTGCACCGCTTTATGCTACCCCTTTTACAGCGTATCTCATCAAGGAAAAATTGCGAGAAAAGCAATTGGATAAAGAAGTTCCATTAAATATTGTTCCTTTGGGAGATAAGCGTTCAATAGGTCCTTTTGACATTGAATATGTAACGCTCACACATTCTATTCCAGAGCCTAACGGTGTAGTGATTAGAACACCTGCAGGCGTGATTTTTCATACTGGCGACTGGAAGATTGATCCAAATCCAATGCTTGGCAAAGGTTTCGATGAGGAGCGGATAAAAGAGCTAGGTGAAGAAGGCATTCTTGCCATCGTATGTGATTCAACAAACGTTTTTGAAGAAGGCGAATCTGGATCTGAAGAAACTGTCCGTGAAAACTTAATTAAAGTTGTTGGCGAACAAACTGGAAAAGTGGCAATTACGACATTTGCTTCCAATGTGGCTCGCTTGGAGAGTTGTTGTATTGCTGCAATGGAAAATGAACGGTCAGTTTGTTTGGTCGGGCGTTCCATGTTCCGAATTACGGACGCGGCAAAAGAAGTTGGTTTGCTCAAAGATGTTCATTTTGTTGAGGCGAGTGATGCCCAGCATCTTGCTCCTGAAAATGTACTTTATCTTTGTACAGGATCACAAGGTGAGCCAAGAGCTGCTTTATCAAAGATAGCGACTGGAAGTCACCCGAGTGTAAAAATGGGTGAAGGAGATACTGTTATGTTCTCTTCTCGGGTCATTCCGGGTAATGAACGTGGAATCTTTGATCTTCAAAATGCACTGGCTGAAAACGGCGTAAAGATCATCACTGATCGTCAAGAGCATATACATGTTTCCGGTCACCCATGTCGTGACGAATTGCGACGTATGTATTCATGGGCAAAACCTAAAATTTCAGTGCCTGTGCACGGAGAACGTCGTCACATTATCGAACATGCGCGTTACGCTCTATCTATGCAGGTTCCTGAAGCAATCACGCCAAATAATGGTGATCTAATTTGCTTAGCACCTGGGCCGGCGCGAGTGGTTGATGAAGTTCCAACAGGGCGATTATTCTTAGACGGAAATAGACTTACACCAGAGCATTCAGGCGGAATGCAGGAAAGACGGCGCATGTCTTGGTCTGGTCATCTAAGTGTTAGTATCGCGATAGATGAAAAAGGTGTGATTAAGGATGGCCCTTATGTGACGGCTAGAGGTTTTTCTGAGCTTGATGGCCGTGTTGTCGATGAGTCGCTTGATCAATTAGATGAAGCAGCTGAAACGGCAATGGATAAGGTTTCCCGTAAAGATATCGATGACGATGATAAAGTGGAGCGCGCGCTTTTGCGCAGTGTACGCAAATCTGCAGAGGGGTTATTTGGGAAAAGACCACTCGTCGATATATCTATTCTTCGAGTGTAGATAATTATAAAAATACGCACGGGAGAATAAATTGAAAATTGGTCCTTTAAACCATGTCGGGGTTGCTGTTCCAAATTTGGAAGAGGCGATGGAGACCTATCGCACGCTCTATGGCGCGACAGAATTTGTGCAACCATTTGAAATGGAGGCGCAAGGCGTTCGCGTCGCGTTTGTAAATCTACCCAATTCTCAGATAGAGTTGATTGAACCATTGGGCGAAAAATCTCCTATTCGGAATTTTTTGGAGAAAAACCCTAAAGGTGGTCAACATCACGTATGTTTTGAAGTCGATAGCGTGACTCAAGCTATTGAGGACGCAAAAGCAGCGGGTGCTTCAATTATCGGGCAACCGCGTATAGGTGCCCATGGAACGCCAATGATTTTTATCCACCCGAAAAACTCAAACGGTGTCCTTATCGAATTAATGGAACCAGCTAGCCACTAATTATTGAGATAGTAAGAGAGGAAATGAATATGGGAATGATCGAGATTGGCATTGTTTGGTTTATCTCATCATGGATTGTGTTCTTTCCTCTCATTTCTCGAGGAACAGTCACACAAGAAGAGAATGGTGAAGTAGTCGCTGGATCTGAAGCATCGGCTCCAATAGATCATCAATTACCCAAAAAAGCTGTTATTGCGATTGCTGGTGGCGCGTTGTTTACGTTTGTGTTTTGGCTTGGCATGGTTTCGGGGCTGTTCGCTGACCTTATCGAATTTATAGATTACACAGACAGATAAGTCTCCGATAGATCGACTTGGGGCGTATTATTGGTTGCGTAGGACGAGCAGGCCGTTTATCCAGAAAAATGATTATTACTCTAAAGGAGTCGACCAGGTATGCGGTTGTCTAAATTTTTCCTGCCCGTTCTAAAAGAGACACCTGCAGAAGCGAAGATTATTTCTCACCAGCTAATGCTGCGCGCTGGAATGGTGAAACAAACCGGTTCTGGGATTTATACATGGCTTCCTCTGGGACTCCGTGTACTGAAGAAAATTGAGAATATCGTTCGCGAAGAACAAAATCGTGCTGGTGCGATTGAGCTTTTAATGCCGACCATACAACCAGCTGACCTTTGGAAAGAAAGCGGTCGCTATGATGCGTATGGCAAGGAAATGCTGCGCATTACCGATAGGCATGACCGAGAAATGTTGTTTGGCCCAACGAATGAAGAAGTCATAACTGATATCTTTCGTTCTTATGTGAAATCTTACAAACAATTGCCGCTGAATCTCTATCATATTCAATGGAAATTTCGTGACGAAATTCGACCACGTTTTGGGGTGATGCGTGGGCGCGAATTTTTGATGAAAGACGCCTATTCATTTGACGTAAATGAAGTAGAAGCGCGAAAAAGCTATTACAAAATGTTTTGTGCCTATCTAAACACATTTTCTAGAATGGGACTGAAAGCCGTGCCTATGCGTGCGGATACTGGCCCTATCGGTGGGGATCTATCTCACGAATTTATCATTCTAGCTGAAACAGGCGAGAGTGAAGTCTTTTGTGATGCTGAATTAGTAAATATGCCTCCGCCTGGACTGGATCTGGACTTCGACAGTGATTTGCTGGGTGAATTTGAAAAGCGCACGCAATATTATGCAGCAACAGAAGAAATGCATGATCAAACTAAGTTTGAGTCAGAAGTACCAGAGGAGCGACGTGTTTCTGCACGTGGTATAGAGGTTGGTCATATCTTCAATTTTGGCACGAAGTATTCTGAGCCTATGAAGGCAAAGGTTATGACACCAGAAGGTAAGGAAGCGCCCGTTCATATGGGTTCTTATGGCGTTGGGGTGTCTCGTCTGCTCGGTGCTATTATTGAAGCTTGTCATGATGACAAAGGCGTAATTTGGCCTGAAGAGGTTGCTCCTTTCAAGTCTGCGGTAGTTAATCTTCGGCAGGGTGATGAGGCTTGCGATAAGGCATGTGAAGATGTTTATGCGAAACTTCGGGCTACTGGATTAGATCCAATGTATGATGACCGTGATGATCGTCCGGGCGCAAAACTTTCAACTCTCGAGCTGATTGGTATTCCAAAAGCTATCGTTATTGGGCCGCGTGGTCTTAAAAATGGCGTAGTTGAAGTTAAAGACCGCATAAGCGGCGTGACGGAAGAAATGAGTCTCGACGCTGCATTGAATAAACTAACAGCGAGTGCCTAAAACGGATGTCAAACGGATCTCAAACTGCTTCCGAGTTATCTGTTCGCGTTGATGGCTTGGATGAGCACGCAAAAGGCACACAGCCCTTTGGTCCGTTTGAACGGATGCTTGCATTCCGGTACATTCGGGCAAAGCGTGAGCATGGCGGTTTAGCGCTGATTTCTGTTGTTTCTACAGTCGGTGTTACATTGGCCGTATTTGCGCTTATCACTATCATGTCGATCATGAATGGATTTCGGCTAGAATTGCTTTCAAAAGTCGTTGGTTTTGAGCCGCACGTGTATGTAAATGCAGTCGAAATGCCAACCGCAGATGCTGACGATCTAGGTAGACGTATCAGTGAATTAGATGGCGTAGTGAATGTTGCGCCTGTGATTGAAGAAATGGTCTTGGCGGATTCCGGTGGGCGCAAAGAAGGGGTATCCGTAAAAGGCCTTCGACCACATGATTTAGAAGCCATAGATTTAATCGTTTCTCATATCAGTGAGGGTGACCTCAGCCAATTTGGCGTGGAAGGAACGCGTTCAGATACAATTGTAATTGGAGAAGGATTGGCGCGCTCTATGGGAGCTGTGGTTGGATCTAGGATAAAATTATTATCTCCCAATGGGCCAAGTACTGTTATGGGGCAGGTGCCTCGCTCAAAAGTCTATACCGTTACTGCAATTTATAATGTCGGAAATGAAAAATACGATCGGTATACAGTGATAATGCCTATGGCTCATGCGCGGTTGTTTTTTTCCAAAGGTGACAGCTATCAGTATCTAGGTGTTCGAATTGAAGACCCTGACCAAGCAGAAAACCTAGTAAGGAGCTTGCGTGAAAAAGGGATCACCAATCGGTATGCTAGAGATTGGAAATCGTTGAACGCACAATTAGTTGGTGCGTTGGTGGTAGAACGAAATGTCATGCGATTGATTATGATGATCGTCGTCATGATTACGGCCCTGAACATTATCACAGGGGTTCTTATGCTTGTTAAGAATAAAGCTAGAGATATCGCAATTTTAAGAACGATAGGAGCAACACGAGGCGGCGTTGTTAGAATATTCTTGATGAGTGGGTCGATACTTGGCGGCGTTGGTGTTGGTGTTGGTTTAATATTGGGTGTCATGTTTGTGTTGAACATCGCACCGATACAGCACGGTGTTGAATTTGTATGTGGATGTGAGATTTTTCCAAAATCAGTTTATCAATTGAACGCTATACCAGCGAAACTGCAGTGGTCAGAAGTTGCCATTGTGACAGGCTGGGCATTTCTAATGACAGTTTTGACAACTTTGATACCATCTATGTGGGCATCACGCCTTGATCCTGTTGAGGCATTGAGAAACCAATGAGCATAACACCAATCTCTCAACGAAAACCTATAATGCGCCTAGTTGATGTCTGTAGGACTTATTCAACGGGGGAAGGTGCACTAGAAGTCTTGAAGGGCGCAAATTTAGAGTTGCGACCTGGCGAAATGGTGGGGTTGGTTGGTCCATCTGGATCGGGTAAGTCGACATTATTACACACGGCTGGGCTCTTGGAATCACCCGATTCTGGATTGGTCGAGATTGATGATGTGGATGCTGCACGTATGAGTGAAAGAGAGCGTACACTCACTCGGCGTAAAAAACTTGGTTTCGTTTATCAATTTCATCATCTTCTTCCTGAGCTGAACGCGATAGATAACGTCGCAGCTCCTTTGATGATTGATGGTGTGAATAGGAAAATAGCACGAGAGCGCGCGAGTAAACTCTTGCAAGCTATGGGTTTATCAGAACGTGAGCGGCATCAACCGGGTCAATTGTCTGGTGGCGAGCAGCAACGTGTCGCGATTGCAAGATCATTAGCAAATCAGCCGCGCGTTTTGATTGCTGATGAACCAACGGGAAATTTAGATCCGATGACAACTACGGCAGTATTTCAAAGCCTTTTTGATACTGCCAGAACTGAACAAGTAGCGGTTCTCGTTGCAACGCATAATCTAGAATTGACGACTTATATGGATCGCGTTTTGACCTTAAAAGATGGTCAACTTACCGATGCGGATATCTAACAATTCATTTCGATAAGTTGATTGAAGGCTTACGAAAAATATAAACACCTTCACTATGCTGATTGATTAGACGGAGCTGCAATAAAATGTCTGAAACTACTAAGATTGCTAGTTTGGATAAGCCCCGTTTTGTGCATCTTCGGGTGAGATCGGCATTGTCGCTTCTTGGTTCAATGATCACGATAAAGAAGCTCTGCAAATGGACATTTGAAAACGGTTTTCCGGCTGTTGCGATCACCGATGACAATAACATGTTTGGTGCTTTGGAGTTGTCAGAAACTTTAGCGCCAATGGGTGTGCAACCCATTATTGCAATAACACTGCATATTTATGACAGAATAAACCCTGCTGCTGAACCAACTGAATTAGCATTATTTGCCCAGAATGAAGCTGGGTATAAAAATATGATGATCCTAACGACTAAGGGATTTTTGGAATCGCCTAGTGGCGGCACGGGCGTATATCTCGATGATGTCCTTGAGCACAGTGAGGGTTTAATTTGTACAACAGGTGGCGGAAATGGTGAAGTTACCCAACTTTGCGCAGCTGGTGATGAAGAAGGTGCGCGTGAGTATTTACTTAAATTAAATGAAGCTTTTCCAAACCGATTATATGTTGAACTGCAGCGTCACGGACGTTTGACTGAAGATAAAGCAGAAGAATTATTGGTAGATTTGGCTTATGAGCTTGATTTGCCATTAGTGGCGACGAATGAGGCGCGTTTCATCAAAAGAGCGCAGCACAAAGCGCATGATGCATTGCTATGTATTGCAGGCTCTACATATGTTTCAGTGCAGGATCGGCCCAAAGCGTCTCCCGAGCAATATATGAAAACGGAAGAAGAGATGATTAATCTCTTTTCCGACCTGCCAGAAGCAATTGAAAATACTTGCGAGATTGCGCGCCGCTGTTCTTATCGCCCCGCTTGGCGAAAACCTATTCTACCCAATTTTACAGGTGATGATGGAGACGAAGGAGAAGAGTTGGACCGTCAAGCGCGAGAAGGCCTTAAAATGCGGCTTTCATCGGGTATTTTATATGAAGAAGAGCAGGTCTATTGGGATAGGTTGGACTTTGAGCTGAACATAATTCGGCAAATGGGTTTTCCTGGATATTTCTTGATCGTTTCTGATTTTATTAAATGGGCAAAAGAGCATGATATTCCGGTTGGCCCTGGTCGTGGTTCTGGTGCCGGTTCCCTTGTCGCTTGGGTATTGACGATCACTGATTTGGATCCACTGCGATTTGGGCTGCTTTTCGAACGTTTTTTGAACCCTGAACGTGTGTCTATGCCCGATTTCGATGTCGATTTCTGTCAAGATCGGCGACATGAGGTGATTGAATATACCAAACGAAAATATGGTGCGGATCGTGTGGCGATGATCATCACTTATGGTACATTGCAAGCAAAAGCGGTTATTCGCGATGTGGGCCGTGTACATCAATTGCCGTTTGGTCAAGTTGATAAACTTTCAAAGCTTATTCCTTTTAATCCTGCAAACCCTCCTACGCTTCAAGAAGCGATTGATGGAGAGCCGAAATTCAAGCAAGAAATGCGGGAAAATGAAGATGTTCGCAATCTTGTAGAAACAGCTTTAGAGCTTGAGGGATTGTACAGGAATGCTGGAACGCACGCCGCTGGTGTTGTGATCGGTGACCGACCACTTGTAGAGTTATCGCCGCTCTATAAGGATCCAAAATCAGATATTCCTGCGACACAATTCAATATGAAGTGGGCTGAACACAACGGATTGGTTAAATTTGACTTTCTTGGTCTAAAAACTCTGACCGTTATTCAAAGAGCACTTAAATTTGTGATTTCAGAAGGCAAACAGCTCACAGAAAAATGGCACACTTTTGATGACGAAGAGGCTTATAAATTGCTCTCTTCAGGTGAAACACTTGGCGTATTTCAGCTTGAATCAACAGGTATGCGGGATACGCTTCGCAAGGTGAAGCCGGACTGTATAGAAGATATTATCGCGCTTATTTCGCTTTATAGACCGGGCCCGATGAAAAACATCGACACCTATGTTGCGCGTAAAGAAGGTCGTGAAGAAATAGATTATCTCCATGATGACTTGAAACCTGTTCTAGAAGAAACATACGGGGTTATTGTGTATCAGGAGCAAGTTATGCGCATTGCGCAAATACTTGCGGGGTATTCATTGGGTGAGGCTGACCTTTTGCGTCGCGCCATGGGTAAGAAAAAACCTGAAGAGATGCTGAAACAGAAGGTGCGGTTTTTGGAAGGTGCTGCGAAGAAAGACGTATCCAAAGAACGAGCGGAATTCATTTTTGAATTGGTGAATGAGTTTGCTGGGTATGGTTTCAACAAATCTCACGCTGCTGCCTATGCTGTAATCGCTTATCAAACGGCTTACCTGAAAGCTAAACACCCTGTCGAGTTT
This sequence comes from Hirschia baltica ATCC 49814, assembly GCF_000023785.1. Classification (NCBI taxonomy): domain Bacteria; kingdom Pseudomonadati; phylum Pseudomonadota; class Alphaproteobacteria; order Hyphomonadales; family Hyphomonadaceae; genus Hirschia; species Hirschia baltica. The sequence goes on along the minus strand of NC_012982.1, from coordinate 1,836,077 downwards.
TTGGCTGGATCAATGAGTCTCGACCTAACAAATACCGAAAAACTGGCTGCTTTCTTTCAGGAAACCAAACGTTTAAAAATTCCAGTCGTTACGCCAGATATTACCTTGTGTAACGCTGATTTTGATGTGCGAGACCAAAAGATTTACTATGCGTTAGGAGCAGTTAAGGGCGTTGGTAAAGAAGCGATGCTGGATGTTGAGCGCGCTAGAAATGAAAAGCCATTCGAAGATTTGTTTGACTTTGCTGAACGTGTTGATCCGCGTCAAATCAATAAGCGCGTCTATCAAGCACTCTCTAAATGTGGAGGTTTCGACCAATTAGAGAAGAACAGAGCTAAAGCTTTTGAAGCGTCCGAAATGCTTGCAGCAATGTCTAACGCGGCCAATAGGGATAGAAACTCAAATCAAAATAGCCTTTTTGGTGATGAACCTCCGATGAGACCAAAACTACCTAAAGCTGCACCGTGGAGTTCAGAGAAGATTTTGGACTATGAACTTTCAAGTGTTGGATTCTACCTTTCTGGTCACCCTCTCGATGATATTCTTGAAGGGCCGGCTAGGGAAAGAATTGTTTTATCTTCTCAAATGATGGAGTTAGGCAGGGAACGTGCAGCACTTGAAATGATAGGAGTTGTCAAAGTACGCGTTGAAAAGCCTTCTATGAGTGGAGGTGGGAAATTTGCTTATATCACTTTATCAGATCCATCTGGGGAGTATGAGTTATTTGTTGCCCCTGAAACATTGGCCGAGACTCGAGATTATTTTGAAGTAGGAAGTCGGGTCAACGTTCACGTCAAAGTGCGCCGAAAAGATGATGAGTTGCGTTTCTCTGTTGATGGTGCGCGCCCACTCGACAAAGCTGCACTCGGAGCACCAGCAAAATTATGCGTGAGAGTAGGTGACCTAGCGAGTATGGAGCAACTTGCACATGTCGCTGTTCAGTTGAGAGAAGTGTCTTCTCAAACTATAGGGATAATTCAAGTTGAAATTCCTTTAGAAGATCAACGGTTAATCACGCTTGAGTTGGATGGGCATTATCCCATGGATTATGCTGCTATGTCAGCTTTGAAATCAGTTGTCGGAGTGGAGAGAGTCACGCCCGTGGCCGCATAATCTAAGATGATTTTGTCTGGTGGGTTGTCAGCGCTGGAAAAATGAGTATAAGCGCGCTTTATTCCGACACGTGGGTTATTTTCCGGTGCTGAATCGTTCAGCCAACCCGCGGCGGCTAACCGGATAGGAAAATTGATATGGCACTACCTGAATTTACTATGCGTCAGCTATTAGAAGCTGGTGTACACTTTGGTCACCAAAAACACCGCTGGAATCCTAAAATGGATCGCTACATTTTTGGTGCGCGTTCTGGGATTCACATCCTTGACCTTTCACAAACAGTTCCCCTTCTTCACCAAGCTTTGGTTCAAGTGCGCGATACTGTCGCTAAAGGTGGACGTGTTCTTTTTGTTGGAACAAAACGTCAAGCTTCAGAAGCTGTTGCAGAAGCAGCTGAGCGTTCAGCTCAGTACTTCATGAACGATCGTTGGCTTGGTGGAACTTTGACAAACTGGTCGACTGTTTCAAACTCTATTAAACGTCTACGTGAATTAGATGACTTGTTGTCACAAGGTGACGGTACTGGTCTTACTAAAAAAGAACTTTTGAAGCTTACTCGTGAGCAAGAAAAACTTCAGCGCGTTCTTGGTGGAATTCGTAACATGGGTGGTCTTCCATCAATCATGTTCGTAATCGACACAAACAAAGAATCTATTGCTGTTAAAGAAGCTCGTAAGCTTGGTATTCCAGTTGTTGCAATCGTGGATACAAATTGTGACCCTGATGAAGTGGATTTCCCGATCCCAGGTAACGATGACGCGACACGTGCAATCCAGCTTTACACTAACTTGTTTGCTGATGCTGTTCTCGATGGACTAGCAGAATCTTCAATGGAACTAGGTGTGGACTTGGGTGAAGCAGAAGACATTTCTGAAGTCGCTCTTGAATCTATCGCTGTTGAAGTTGCAGCTGCAGAAGCAAGTGCTGAAGTTGCTGTTGAAGAAACTGCTGAAACAGAAGAAACAACAGAAACAAAAACACCTTCTGAAGGTGCTTAAGTTAAAGCTTTTAAATCCACCACTCATATATCCTGAGAGAGGTAACTGAACATGGCCGCAATTACAGCTGCACTCGTAAAAGACCTGCGTGAGAAAACCGGCGCAGGAATGATGGACTGTAAAAAAGCACTTACCGAAAATGACGGTGATGTTGATGCTGCGATCGATTGGCTTCGTGCCAAAGGTCTTTCTAAAGCAGCGAAGAAAGAAGGTCGTGTAGCGGCTGATGGTCTCGTTGGTGTGGCAGTTGAAGGCACTGTAGGTGCTGTTGTTGAGGTTAACGCCGAAACAGATTTCGTTGCTCGCAACGAAACTTTCCAAGAAGCAGTTGCGGGTATTGCAAAAGCCGCAATAGCTGTGAATGGCGATGTTGAAGCACTTGCTGCTTCAGCTGCTGTTGACGGTGGAGAAGGTTCTATTGCAGATCAATTGAAGCGGATGGTCGCAAAGATTGGTGAAAATATGAGCCTTCGTCGTTCAGCGAGTGTGACTGTCGATAAAGGTGCGGTAGCATCTTACATTCACTCGGCTACAGCTGACGGACTTGGAAAAATCGGTGTTGTTGTCGGTCTCGAATCTGAAGGCAACACTGATGTGTTGCTTGAAGTTGGCCGTAAAGTAGCAATGCACATTGCTGCAACAAACCCGCTAGCTGCTGTAAAAGAAGAGTTGGATCCTGTCGCTGTTGAGCGTGAGCGTCAAGTTCTAACTGAACAAGCTCGCGAATCAGGCAAACCTGAAGCAGTGATCGAAAAAATGATCGAAGGTCGTATCCGTAAATTTTACCAAGAAGTTGTATTGGTGGAGCAGACTTTCGTGATGGACCCAGACTTGACTGTTGGTCAATTCATCGAGAACGCTGGAAAAGAAGCTGGAGCACCTGTTGCTCTAAAAGGCTTTGCAATGTTGCGTCTTGGTGAAGGTATCGAGAAAAAAGAAGAAGACTTTGCTGCTGAAGTTGCCGCTGCAACTGGACAATAAAGTTCATTTTCGAACTTGAATAGAAGCGGAGGTAGGCGATAAGTGTCTATCTCCGTTTTTTTTGATGGGTCTTATTAGCTAAGGGCAGGCAAAACATTATGGCATCTCAACTTCAATCACCAAAATACAAACGAGTACTTCTCAAGATTTCAGGTGAGGTTCTGGCCGGAAAAATTGAACCTGACAAAGAAAAGTTCGGGATAGATATGGCTGCCTGTTTTCCTATAGCCGAGGAAATTAAGGAAGCCATCGCTGCTGGGACTGAAGTTTGTCTTGTTATCGGTGGTGGAAACATTTTTAGAGGACTTAAAGGTGTTGGGCAGGGCATGGAACGTGCACAAGCTGATTCTATGGGGATGCTGGCGACGGTGATGAATGCGCTTGCTATGCAAGGAGCACTTGAAGAGATTGGTGTGCCTGCGAGGGTGCAAAGCGCCGTTGAAATGCCAAAAATTTGTGAGCCCTTTATTCGCCGTAGAGCTATCCGTCATATGGAAAAAGGTCGCGTGGTAATTTTTGCTGCTGGCACCGGAAATCCATTCTTTACGACAGATACCGGAGCTGCATTGCGTGCTGCTGAAATGGGGTGTGACGCTATGCTGAAGGGAACTCAGGTTGATGGAGTTTATACCGCTGATCCAAAACTAGACCCTGAAGCAACTCGTTTTGATCACTTAGGTTATATGGAGGTGTTGAATAAAGACCTTCGTGTTATGGATGCAACGGCTGTAAGTTTAATGAAAGAGAATCACATACCGATTGTTGTGTTTTCTATTCACAATAAAGGATCGCTTGCTGAGGTTCTGGCTGGAAATGGTATTTGTACTGTTATCGAAAATTGAGTAGGGCCAACTGCAGGATAAAAGGAAAAGATTATGTCTATTGATATGAAAGACTTAGAACGCCGTATGGAAGGTGCTGTTGCATCACTGAAAACTGAATTTTCAGGTTTGCGCACAGGACGCGCATCAGTGAACCTTTTGGATACTGTAATGGTTCAAGCGTATGGCGCATCAACTCCTTTGGCTCAAGTGGCTTCTATCTCTGTTCCTGAGCCGCGTATGCTTGCTGTGAACGTATGGGACAAAACAGTTGTCGGAGCAGCTGACAAAGCAATTCGCGAAGCAGGTTTAGGATTAAACCCTGTCATGGATGGTCAAAACCTTCGCATTCCTATTCCGCCATTAAATGAAGAGCGTCGTGCAGAGTTAGCTAAATTAGCTGGAAAATATGCAGAATCAGCACGTGTTGCCATTCGGAATGTGCGCCGTGATGGAATGGATATTTTGAAAAAAATGGAGAAGGATGGCGAAATCTCCAAAGATGAGCAAAAATCACTTGAGGATGACGTGCAGAAATTGACTGATAAAATAATTTCTTCCGTTGATGCTAGTGTGAAATCAAAAGAAGAAGAGATTATGCAGGTATAAACTGTTGTCATCTATCGCTTCAACAACACCTATTGCCCAGCATTCTAAAGTTGGTGACGAAGGACATGCGCCTAAACATGTTGCCGTAATTATGGATGGTAATGGGCGATGGGCGCAAGCTAGGGGGTTGCCTCGTATAGCTGGCCATAAAGAGGGCGTTGAAGCGCTTAGAAAGACTGTGGATGCCTGTAAGGCGCTTGCAATTGAACATCTGACGGTTTTTTCATTTTCAACAGAAAACTGGCGCAGGCCCAAAGCTGAGGTTGATGCTTTGTTTGCGCTTTTAAAATTGTTTGTAAAAAAAGATCTAAATCGCCTTCATAAAGAAGGTGTTAGAGTTCGGATATTTGGATCGTTAGACGGCTTACCTGCAGATATTCTAAAGTTAATTGACGAATGTGAATCTAAAACAGCACAAAATAAAGTGTTTAACGTCAATATCGCTTTTAATTATGGCGGTAGAGCTGAAATAGTGGAAGCGGCCCAAAAGATAGCTGCAGATGTTCAAGCTGGGCGACTTTCCCCAGAAAGTATAGATGAGTCCATTATGCAGCAGCATATGTGGTCGTCTGACCTTCCTGATGTGGATTTACTCATCAGAACGAGCGGTGAACTAAGAATTAGTAATTTCCTATTGTGGGGAATCGCCTATTCAGAGTTGATGTTCTTAGATATATTGTGGCCAGATTTTGGCAAAGTTGATATGGAGCGGGCAATAGATGTCTTCAAAAATCGTAACCGACGATTTGGCGGAGTCGAGCCTTCCAAAGTCATCGAAAGCTAATTTAGAGAATGAATTAAATCCAACATCTTCTCCAGCTGCTGAGGGTGTTTCTCACCCAAATACGTCTGTAAGTGCTAACTTTATCAAGCGTATAGTTGCTACGCTCGTTCTTGCTCCCGTTTGTGTCCTAGCTGTAGTTCAAGGCGGAGTCGTATTTAAAGTGCTCACCGCCATTTGTGCAATTATCGCAGCTTGCGAGTGGGCATTTATGGTGGGCAAGGGACAAGTAAAATGGAAAACATATAGTCTCTGTGGTATGTTTAGTTTTGCGGGTTTGACGGCGATATATGCTGGAGGTATCGGGCTGGCCGTCGTTTCGATGGTTTCTATTGTGTCCGCAATTGTAATTTATTTACTTGGAAGATTGTATAAATTACATCCCTTATCTCTCATGTTTGGGGCGGTTTACGTTACTTTTCCCTTTGGTGCATTTGTTTATTTACGTGAATTGTCGACCAACACGCAATTTATGATGTTTGCTATTTTCGCAATAGTTTGGGGAACAGATACCGCCGGATATTTGGCTGGAAAAGCGTATGGAGGTCCATTATTAGCTCCTAAAAATAGTCCGAATAAAACATGGACCGGAGCGATAGGTGGAGTGATTTATGCGGCTCTTGCGGGTGCAGCTGCAGCCAACCTCACTCAATCTTCTATGATAATGTGGCTGTTTTGGGCAATTTTCTTATCTATTGCCGCGCAACAAGGTGATCTCATCGAATCGATGTTTAAACGGAAGTTTGGGATCAAAGATATGTCAAACATCATTCCTGGACATGGTGGCTTATTAGACCGATTGGACGGCCTGATGGCTGCTGTATCGATTGCTGCGATAATGAATCTGTTTTTTCCCGATATTATGCTTAGTTTATTGGGGGATTGAGGGTGTCAGAACAGGTCAAAGTTTCATTGCTGGGTGCCACTGGTTCCATTGGTAGTTCTACTATTTCGATTTTAAAGCAAAATTGTGCGGACATGCCTGAGTTTAAAGTTGTTTCTCTAACAGCTCAGAATAGTGTTCAAGAATTAGCAAAATTAGCCATTGAAACTAATGCAGAATTTGCTGCAATTGGAAATGAAAATAAATATCAAGAATTGAAAGATTTGTTGGCCGGTACTGGTATTGAATGTGCCTCAGGTGAAACTGGATTGGTCGACGCTGCCGCTAGACAATGTGATACATTGGTTTCTGCCATAACGGGGGCGGCCGCTTTAAGGCCAACTCTTGAGGGGATCAAACAAGGTGCAAAAATAGCTCTTGCAAACAAAGAAAGTATTGTTTGCGCAGGAGTGTTATTCTTGAGTGAAGCTAAAAAATATAATGCAACATTGCTGCCCGTTGATTCGGAACATAATGCTATATTTCAAGTTCTTGATAATCACAAAAGAGTAGAAAAACTGATTTTAACCGCATCCGGAGGCCCGTTTAGAACATCTACTATTGATGAAATGCGAGAAGCTACTCCTGAACAGGCTATTTCCCATCCGAACTGGTCAATGGGTGCTAAAATTTCAGTAGATAGTGCAACGATGATGAATAAGTCTCTGGAGTTGATAGAGGCATCTTATCTTTTTAATACACCTGAAGAAAAGATTGATGTATTAATCCACCCCCAGTCCATAGTACATAGTTTGGTTTCATATGATGATGGTTCCGTTCTGGCACAACTTGGTATGCCGGATATGCGAACGCCTATTTCTTATGCTTTGGCATGGCCTAATCGAATGCCGGTGCCAGGATTAGAAAGACTGGATTTAGGTAGAATCGGTAGCTTGAGTTTCGAAACACCAGATGATGCAAGGTTTCCAGCGGTCTCATTGGCTCGTAAAGCTTTAACCCTAGGAGCTTGGGCACCAAATGTAATTAACGCTGTCAACGAAATCGCAGTAGATGCTTTTTTGAATAATGTTATTGGTTTTATGGATATAACGCGTACAACTGAAAAATTGCTAGATCGGTTTGCATCTGATGAATTCGGAGCTATGACTGACCCTAACAGTTTTGATGATGTGTTCGAGTTAGATGGTCTGGCAAGAAAACTTGCGCTTGAAGCGATTAAGGCATAGCACCTGCATGTTACGGGCTAACCTAAGTAGAATTTTAGAGGACCATTTTTAAATATGGACGTTCTAGTAAGCCAGTTCCTTAATCTGTTTTCAATTGTTTCCTCTGTCGTTCCGTTCATCATTATGATTGGCGTCGTTGTAACTATACACGAGCTTGGACATTATTATGCCGGCCGCGCTTTTGGGGCGGCTGTTGAATCTTTTGCATTTGGTTTTGGAAAATCTATTTTTGAAGTTTCAGACAAGAGAAATACGCGTTGGCGATTAAATTGGTTGCCGCTTGGAGGGTTTGTCAAATTCGTTGGTGAACAAGAAGGCGATAATTCTATTTCTGACAATCCAAAAAAGCCCAAAGGACGATATTACAAAGACTTGGCTGCTTGGCAAAGAGTCATTGTCTCCATGGCTGGACCAGTAGCGAATTTTATATTGGCTATCTTAATTTATGCGGTTATTTTTAGCCAAGGTAAGCCTTTGTATGGCGATGTTACTGTCGAGAATGTTCTGGAAAATAGTGCAGCGTATGAGGCTGGTGTATTGGATGGAGATATTATCGTTGCAGCTGACGACAGAGCAGTTTCTAGTGCGGGAGATGTCATTGAAGCGGTCGCGTATAGTGCTGACGAACCTGTAAAACTCTCGCTTCTTCGTAATGGTGAAGAAATTGATTTAATCGTCATTCCACGTCGAGAGATGTTCATTAATGAACGCCTAGGAATAGAAGATGAAATCGGCCGTATCGGTGTAAGTATGTCGTCTAAGTTGATCGCTATTGAAGACGTGTCTACATTCGAAGCAGTTAGCTTAGGTGCTGACCAAACGGCGAATGTCATCAGGAAAACATTAAAAGTCTTAAACCGCCTTATTTTCGGCAAAGATAACTTTGACAAGATGAGAGGCCCATTGGGAATGGGAGATATTGCTGATCGCGTTGTCGACAGCAATATGAAACGAACAGATATTGGATTTAAAGAAAGGCTGAGCGGTACATTCTGGCAAATGCTTGAATTGATTGCGATGTTCTCAGTAAGTATTGGTTTTTTCAACCTGTTGCCGATTCCAATGTTGGATGGCTATTCTGCGTTGTTGGGTCTTTACGAAACAGTTGTTGGATCAGAAGTTTCTCTGAAGTTTCAGGAATATCTTCTGCGTGGGGGGCTTGCGGTAGTCGGGGTTTTCTTTATCGCTGTTACTTGGAATGATATTAGGCGGCTTGGGCTGCTTGATGTTTTTAGCGGCCTGTTGTCATAAGAGTATGATTAAGGCAAGGCAGGGCGTTTTGAGACGTGTAGAGGATACTAACATGCGATCTTTGTTCGCGAGTGCACTGGCACTGACGACTTCAGCTGGTGCTTATTTTGCAGTTGCAGAACTGAGTGGATCGGCCTTAGTGCACGCTCAATCTGTTAACCAAGAAGCAATTTCGCATATAGTTGTCGAAGGCAATCAAAGAATTGAAACCAGAACTATTCTCTCATACTTACTTGTAGAGCCTGGAGATAATTTTGACTCCGAACGTCTGGATTTGTCACTGAAAACGCTTTTTGCAACGCAATTGTTTGCAGATGTGCTTTTTGAAAAGAATGGTAGCGAACTTGTTGTTCGCGTCAGTGAAAATCCAATCATCAATCAGGTGATATTTGAGGGCAATAGCTCCATTCGCGATGATAAACTGACTGAAGAAACAGAAGCTGCGCCGCGTGAAGTGTTTACACAAGCGAGAGTTCAGCAAGATGTACAAAAAATTCTAGAAGCTTACCGGCGAGCAGGTCGTTTTGCAGCATCGGTTACTCCAACATATAAGCCTTTAGCGCAGAACCGTGTGGATCTTATATTTGAGATAACCGAAGGTCCCAAAACGGGTGTGAAATCAATTAACTTTATCGGTAATGAAGTTTTTAAAGATAGTAAGCTGCGTTCGGAAGTTGTGACACGTCAGTCTAGATGGTGGCGGGTCTTTGAATCAAACGATAACTTTGATCCAGATCGTATGGAATATGACAGAGAGCTTCTACGTCAGTTTTATACAAATGAAGGGTATGCTGATTTCCGCGTAACATCTTCTATTGCGGAGTTAACGCCGGATCAAAAAGATTTTTATATGACCTTCACCATAGATGAAGGTCCCCTGTATAATTTCGGTGAAATTAGTGTTGAAACAACGCTTGAAAAATTATCAACAGTAAGATTGAAGGCTATTGTCCCGACAAGAGAAGGTAATCTTTATAAAGCAGACCTTATCGAGGATGCGGTTGAAGCAATTACTTTTGCAGCTGGTAGTGCAGGATATGCATCTGTGGATGTTAAACCTCAAATAGACAGAGATCCTGAAACTCAAAAGGTAAATGTTACTTTTGTCGTCGATGAAGGGCCGCGTGTTTATGTTGAACGCTTGGATATTGTTGGGAACACGCAAACACTAGACCATGTTGTTAGAAGAGAACTTCTATTGGCAGAAGGTGATGCTTTCAACCGGATTCTTTTAGATCAATCTCGAAACCGCATCAGAAGTCTGGGTTTCTTTAAAGACGTAGAGATCACTGAAGAGCCAGGTTCAGCTCCTGATAAAACGATTGTGAAAGTCGCAGTCCAAGAACAGCCCACTGGAGAATTAGCGTTCTCAGTTGGGTATTCTTCAGCAGATGCTTTTCTAGTCTCTGTATCTGCAACACAGCGGAACTTCCGCGGCCGTGGACAGTCTGTTACTGCGAATATTCAATCGTCACAATATCAAGAAAATTACGAATTCCGTTTCACAGAGCCAAGGTTTCAGGACAGAAATATGGCTGCAGGTTTTGACCTTTATGCGAACAAAACCAACTATTTAAATATTGCGAATTACTCAAATAGCGTGATTGGAGCAGGGCTTCGCGTTGGCTTTCCTTTGGGAAATAGAACGCAATTGGGACTCAGATATAATTTAAGACAAGATGACCTCCAATTAGCTCAGACCAATAGTGATGGCACAAGATCAACCATCGAAAGTCGTGAGCAATGTCTACTCACCAACAGCATTAGTATATGTGACCAATTAGGAGAGCAGTTAACGTCTTCTGTTGGATATTCATTGGTTCGAGACCACCGGAATGACCCTATCGACCCGACAGGTGGATATAGAATAACTTGGCAACAAGATTTTGCTGGTCTTGGTGGAGATGTTAATTACGTTAAGCAAGAGTTGAATGCATCGACGTATAAGGGCATTGCGCCCGGGTTTACACTTACTGCAGGCGTCAAGGCAGGATATATTGATGGTTGGAATGATGATTCCATTCGCGTAAATAATAGGTTTTACAAGGGTGGAAATACATTCCGTGGATTTGATACTGCAGGATTGGGCCCACGCCAGACCAATGTCGTTTCTGATCTCGTCGTAGAAAATTATGCTGGCGCTCCAGCAGATTCTGATGGTCAATTGATTTACTATTCAGGTATCAGTAGCTCAACTGGGCTGCCGGTTGGAACTTTCGTAAATACAGGTAATCTCTCAGAAGCGGTCTTGAACGAAAATGGCGTTCTGGTTGCAGCCGTAGAAGGTGATGGAGGAGAGCGTGCATACGGGTCGTTATCTACAGATGGAAATGGCGTTACTGTTGAGCCTCAGATTCGTGCGCTTGGTACGGCTCTAGGTGGTAAAGCGTATGCTATTGGAACTGTAGAGCTATCTATTCCTATTCCTTTTGCTCCGGAAGAAATGGGAATTGGTGCAGCACTATTTACTGAATTTGGAAGCGTTGGATTATTGGATGATATAGCTAAAACTGGCTCCAATCCGACTGTTGAAACATTTGGTTCAACCGGTTTTGCTTTAAGCGAAACTAGTATAGATGACACCTTTGGTCTGCGTGCAAGTGCGGGTCTGAGCGTGTTTTGGGATTCACCATTTGGTCCCATAAGATTTGACTTCTCAGAAATACTTGCGAGTGAAGAATATGACCGGACGGAAAGCTTCCGGTTTAGTACACGGACCCAATTCTAGGAAAAACAGAACATGTCCCTAAAAAAACTAATTGTAGCGTTTTCAACTTTGTTTTTGCTTTCTCCTGCAGTTATGCAAGCTACAGCTCAAACAAACGTTATTGTGATTGATCAAGCAAAGATTATGACACAATCTAAAGCTGGTAAGGATGTCACTAAAAAGCTCAACAACATTGCTGAGCAAATCAATAAAGAGCTGAAGCCAAGTGCCGATTCTCTGCAAGCTGAAGGACAATCCCTTCAAACGACTCTGGCACCATTGAATCAAAATGCGATTGCGCAAGATAAAGCTCTAGTTACGCGCATTCAAAATTTTGAAAAACGCAGAGTAGAACTTCAAAAAACACAACAAAAACGTGCAGCTGAGCTAGAACTAACGAGACGTGATGCTTGGCAAAAGTTTTTTGTTGCGCTTGAACCTGCTCTGCAGGCCGCTATCACTGAAACGAGCGCAGATATTGTAATCGACAGATCTTCTACAATACACACTGGAGAAGGTGTGGATCAAACAGACTTGATTATCTCAAAGCTTGATGCATCAACACCTACTATTTCAGTAACTAAACAATCTCTTCCAGTTCCAAAGAACTAATTACTAGGAATATTTGAAGTGATTGATGAGCGATTTTATTTCCTGCAGCCTAAACCTAGCTTAAGTCAGCTTGCGGTTGCAGGGAAAGCAGAAATATACACGCAAGTTTCCAGTGCAGTTTCTGTAAATTCGTTTGAAAACGCAAGTAATGGTGATCTTACCTTTATTGAAAATATTAAGGGTGCTGATTTAACGGATGTCAAAGCTTCTGTGTGTATTACTTCTCGGGAAATTGCAGAACAATTACCTGAAAATATTTCAATAATTGTAAGTGATAGACCTCGGTGGAGTTTTGGACAGGCTTCCAAATTAATTGCATCACCAAGGCAATTTCAATCAAATACACCATCTATTTCAGATAGTTCTACTGTCGAGGAGGGGGTAATTCTCGGTCCAAATGTTGTGATCGGGGATGATGTCTCTATTGGAGCTGGTACGGTTATTGCTCCTGGTACAGTTATATGGCCTGGTGTGAAAATTGGAAAAAACTGTTCAATTGGATCAAATGTCACTATAAAAACTTCGTTGATCGGGAATAATGTCACCTTGTCCTCAGGTGTTGTTTTGGGGGAATCGGGTTTTGGCCTCTCTATAGGCGCTAATGGTGCAGATGACAGCCCTCATTTCGGACGCGTTATTGTGCAAGACTGGGCATCTATTGGGTGCAATTCGTGTGTTGATTGTGGTGTTTTTGGTGACACAATTATTGGTGAACGTGCGAAAATAGACAATTTGTGTCACATCTCCCATAATGTCGTGATCGAAGCCCATTCTGTTTTAGCTGCGTTTTGCGGTATAGCTGGGTCGACAATTGTTGGTAGTGGTACGCAAATGGGCGGTGCTTGTAGCATTGCTGATCATTTGAAAATTGGCCGACAGGTTAAATTGGCTGGAAATTCGGGCTTAATGTCAGATATTCCTGATGGAGAAACATGGGGTGGATATCCTGCTAAACCAATTAAATCTTGGTTTAGAGAAACTGTTTGGCTTTCTAAACAAGTGACAAGCCGCAAGATTGAAAAATAGACGTAATACGCATTTCCAAACTATAAAACTAGGATTATCGGTAATGGCTGTTTCCATACACCCTAACGCATTTATTGAAGATGGTGCTGAGCTCGGTGAAAATGTCAAAATCGGACCAGGATGTGTCATCGGTCCGAATGTACAGATTGGTGATAACAGTGAGTTATATAGTCAGGTCGTCATAGCAGGACATACGATTTTAGGTGCAAATGCAAAGATATACCCCTTCGCTGCTTTGGGGCACCCACCTCAAGACTTTAAATATCGCGGAGAAGACACCAAGCTGATCATTGGAAATGATGTTACTGTCAGGGAACATGTAACTATGCACCTAGGTACGGTTGTCGGGCGCGGAGAAACTCGTGTTGGCAATAACGGATATTTCATGGTTGGTTCACACATTGGCCATGATTGTATTGTCGGCAATAATGTTACATTTGCAAACAATGCAACTCTGGGCGGTCAGGTGACAGTTGGTGATCATGTGATCATGGGTGGTCTCTCAGCAGTTCACCAATTTTGCCGTGTCGGAAAACATGCATTCATTGGTGGAGGCGCACCGGTTACCGGAGATGTTATTCCATACGGAATGGTCGATAATCACGGAAAACTTGCAGGGCTGAACCTTGTTGGTTTAAAGCGTCGTGGTTTTGATCGGAAACAAATTAATGATCTTCGTACGGCGTACAGGTTGTTTTTTGCTTCTGAAGGTACATTTCAAGAGCGTATCGATGATGCTGCTCGGATGTATGAACAGCAAGAACTTGTGATGGAGATGGTCAGTTTTATAAGAGACGGTGCTGATCGCCATTTATGTCTTCCCAAGTAAGAAACCATAATGTCCAAATCTAAATTAGGTATCATTGCGGGTAGCGGGGATTTACCTGAAACTTTGGCTAAGCATGCCCAAAAAGAAGGTCGGAGTGTTTTTATTGTAGGCATTGCGGGTTTTGTTGAACCTGAACTTCTAGAGCAATTTGCGCATAAGGTGATCTCTGTTGGTGAAGTTGGAAAACAACTTTCTGCTTTAAAATCGGAAAATGTAAACGAAGTCTGTTTCGCTGGAATTGTAAAACGTCCTAATTTCAAAAATCTAAAACTAGATGCCAAAGGCATGATGATTCTGCCTAAGGTATTAAAAGCGGCATCACAGGGTGATGATGCCCTGTTAAGAGTATTGGTAAAAACCATTGAACGTGAAGGTTTCAAAGTTGTTGGTGCTGATGATGTTCTAACTTCACTTGTTGCACCGATTGGTTCTTTGGGTAAGCACTCTCCTAGTTCTGCTGATTTTGCTGATATAAAAAAAGCTGCTCAGATAGCTGCTGAAATAGGGCGTTTGGATATTGGACAGGGCGCTATCGTTTGCGACGGACTTGTTCTAGCAGTAGAGGCGCAGGAGGGCACAGATTTAATGCTCCAACGCTGTGCAGCGTTACCAGATAACCTTAGAGGGTCGACTAAAGTTCCTCGGGGTGTGCTTGTTAAGCGCCCTAAACCTGTTCAAGAACGCCGTGTAGATCTTCCAACAATAGGTATACGAACGCTAGAAGGTGCTAAACGTGCGTGCCTTTCAGGAATTGCTTATGAAGCCAATTCAGCATTACTGCTGAATATGGATGAACTGATAGCGTATGCTGATAATAATGGCCTTTGGATTTATGGATTCGAAGACACGAATCTCGAGACTGAAAGATAAATAAAATGCGCCTTTACTTCGTTGCTGCTGAACCTTCTGGAGACGTGTTAGCGGCTGAAGTGATGCGGGAAATTCTGTTGCTAAATAAAGATGTTGAGTTCCTCGGTGTAGGTGGTTCACATATGCGGGCTTTAGGAATTGAAAGCTTGTTTGACCCTCAAGAGTTAGCAGTGTTTGGTCTACTCGAAGGTATAAAAGCTTTTAAAACTGTTAAAGCAAGGGTTGAAGATACGGCGTTAGATATTGTCAAACATAATCCAGATGCGATCATTCTTGTGGATTCCTGGGGGTTTATGTGGCGTGTCGCTCAGCGTGCAAAAGAATTAGGTTATGAAGGTAAGCGAATTAAATTAATTGGTCCTCAAGTTTGGGCAACTCGGCCTGGAAGAGCGAAAACGCTCGCTAAAAACGTCGATCATTTGCTTTGTATTCATGATTTTGAAGTGCCATTTTACCAACCATTTGGACTGGATACGACGGTAATAGGCAATCCAGCTCTTGAACGGGATCAAAATGGTTTTGGTGAAGAGTTTCGAGCTGCAAAGAAGATTTCAGAAGATAAGCAAGTCATTCTCCTTTTGTTAGGAAGCCGTAACTCAGAAATCGTGACAGTCGCGCCTATTCTGCAGAGGGCCGCTGAAGAGATTTGTGAAAACGATGCGAACCGAATGGTCATATGTGTCGTAGCCGATAGTGTAAGAGAGAAAGTAGAAGCGTGGAGTAAAGATTGGACGTTTCCATTTTTTATTTCATCCGATGAGGCTGAAAAATCTGATGCATTTGCATCAGCTGACATTGCTTTAGCTTGTTCAGGCACAGTTACGACAGAAGTGGCGCTTCAAGGTGTGCCACTCGTCATTGGTTATAAAATTGGATGGGTAACTTGGCTCATCGCTAGATTATTTTTGATGAAATCAAAATTCATTACACTTTTAAATGTCGCAGCAGACCGAGAAGTTGCTCCAGAGTTTATTCAAACACGTTTTACCGTCCGCAATTTGAAGAATGCTGTTGAACGATTATTGAGCAACACGGATTTAAGACAAAAACAGATTCTTGAACAAAACTTAGCTTTGGAGAAAATGGGTCGAGGTGGAGAAGGTGCCTCTAAAATTTCGGCGAAGAAAATTTTAGAATTAGCGAAATAGACTTCTAAATTGTTTTAGACATATAAATAAAAAAGGCCTGACATGTAATTGTCAGGCCTTTTTTTGTTTTGCTTAGATTAAACGATTTAGCGTTTGTTTACCGGCACGTAATCGCGGACTGGAGCACCAGTATAGATTTGGCGAGGACGTCCAATGCGTTGAGTCGGGTCTTCGATCATTTCTTGCCATTGAGCGACCCAACCAACTGTACGGGCCAATGCAAATAGCACTGTGAACATTTCTGTTGGGAAGCCCATCGCTTTCAAAGTGATACCTGAATAGAAGTCGATGTTCGGGTATAGTTTTTTCTCTACGAAATATGGGTCTTCGAGTGCGATACGCTCAAGTTCGATAGCCACTTGTAGAAGAGGGTCGTTGTGAGCACCAACGGCCTCTAGAACCTCGTGACATGTTTTCTGCATCATTTTAGCGCGAGGGTCGTAGTTTTTGTAAACTCGGTGCCCAAAGCCCATCAAACGGAATGGGTCTGATTTGTCTTTAGCGCGCGCAATGTATTCAGGAATACGATCTACAGAACCAATTTCTTGTAGCATGTTCAATGCTGCTTCGTTTGCTCCACCGTGTGATGGGCCCCAAAGACAAGCAACACCTGCAGCCATACAAGCGAATGGATTAGCACCAGAAGAACCAGCTAGACGAACTGTAGATGTTGAAGCGTTTTGTTCGTGGTCGGCGTGTAGGATGAATATGCGGTCCATAGCACGCGCCATTACATCCTGAACTTGATAGTCTTCTGCAGGGACTGCAAAACACATGCGTAGGAAGTTTGCTGCATAACCAAGGTCATTTCTAGGAGAGATGAATGGTTGACCGATTGAGTATTTGTGAGCACGGGCTGCAATCGTCGGCATTTTTGCGATCAAACGGTGAGCAGAAATCAAACGGTGTTTTGGATCATTGATGTCTAGTGAATCGTGATAGAAAGCAGAAAGCGCACCAATCGCTCCAGTTACAATCGCCATCGGGTGAGCATCTCTGCGGAACCCTTCAAAGAAGCGATCAAACTGTGTGTGGATCATCGTGTGGTTTGTAATTGTGTGCTTGTATTCTGTTAGTTCTGCTTCTGTCGGAAGTTCACCATTTAATAGAAGATAACACACTTCAAGGAAATCTGATTTCTCAGCGAGTTGATCAATAGGGTAACCTCTGTGCAGAAGAATACCTTTTTCACCATCAATAAAAGTGATTTGGCTTTCACAGCTACCTGTTGAGGTAAATCCAGGATCGAGTGTGAAACGCCCTGTTTGTTTGTTCAACGTTGAGATGTCTATTACATCCGGGCCGAGAGTACCTGAGTATATAGGCAATTCCGCAGTTTTTCCAGCAACGTTTAGAGTCGCGGTACCATTTGGTTTTACTTTATTTTCCATATTATATCAGCCCCTTATGTTTTAAGTTTTGTGGTCAGTGACGGGAGGAGTCATGCACTAACCTTATTAAGTTGATCATCAATTCGACTAAGCGATTCATCCCGCCCAAGCCATTCCAACACTAAACCAAGATCTGGTGCTGGTGAGCCGCCGGTTAAAGCTGCTCGTAATGTCGGTCCAATCATTCCCATGCCGACCTCTTCGTCAGCACAGAAATCTGTAATTGCAGCTGTTAAAGCCAAGTTGTTCCATTCTGATAAGTCTTTAAACCGAATAGTTAGCTTTGATAAGCGCTCCATAGCATCTAGAGACATCTTTTTCTTCAATTTGCCAGTTATTTCTATCGGTCTAAGGTCTAATAGAAAGTTAGTTTGCATTTCTAACTCTTCAATAGTCGCAGCGCGATTTTTAATTTCTGACATTGAAGTCTTAATACGCGATTTCACTACTTGGGACAATTGATCGAAACCGTCGCGGCTAAATAGCAGATCGCACAAGCGATTATCATCAGCTTGGGCCATGTAATGAGCATTTACAGACTTCATTTTTTCGAAATCTAAGCGCCCCGGAGCTTTTCCTAGACCTGCTGTATTAAACCATTCTATGGCTTTATCTTGAGGGATGATCTCATCATCTCCATGTGACCAACCAAGACGAAGAAGATAGTTATTCATACCCTCTGGTAGGTATCCCATATCTCGATAAGCTTCGACGCCTAACGCACCGTGCCTTTTGGATAGTTTTTTTCCATCGGGACCGTGAATAAGAGGAACATGCGCGTATTTGGGCAAATCCCAGCCCATAGCCTGATAAATAGGAATTTGTCGGTAAGTATTACCAAGATGATCATCACCGCGAATAACTTGGGTGACTCCCATATCGTGATCATCCACAACGACGGCGATCATGTAGGTTGGTGTCCCATCTGTGCGAAGCAAAATAAGATCATCTATTTGACCTGCTGATACACCGACATGACCTTGGACATCATCAGTAAATTCGATGCGACCTTCATCTGGTGCACGCAAGCGGACAACATAGGACGCGTTAGGGTCTGTAGGTGTTTTGCCATCTCTATAAGGGGAGCGATAAGGCGCGAGAAGCTTATCAGCTTCTGCACGAAGGTTCGAAGCGAGGTCTTCATTGCCTTCCTTTGCTGCTATTTTAGCATCTGCGCGTTTGGCTTCACCTTGTTCGCGACGCTCGGCAAGTTCCTCTTGGCTCGTATAACACTTAAAAGCAGTGCCTTTGGAAATCATCTCTTCAACAACTTCGCGGTGACGATCAGCGCGCTGAAATTGAAAGGTTGGTTCTTCGTCGGGTGTAATGCCTAACCAATCTAAACCCTCAAAAATCGCCTGAACGGCGTTTTGGGTTGACCTCTCCCTGTCTGTATCTTCAATACGCAGTAGGAATTTGCCGTTGTTGGCTTTGGCATAGAGCCAATTGAACAATGCTGTGCGAGCACCACCAATGTGTAGATATCCGGTCGGCGAGGGGGCAAAGCGGGTGATTACCGTCATAAGAACTTTCAAAAAAACGTTTATATGTAGCAAACCTATTGGCTTGATATCGCCTCAGGTATTTACGCTCTTGAAGAACACATCAGAACCTATTTGGGCAAGTCTTGTGGCTCCAAAACTTCTAAATTTTGTTATTTAGAGGATTAAAAATGAAGTTCTTTGAGCATTTTAGTGAGCAGCATGCGTTAAGAATATCACTTTTATATCCACTCTGTCTCATGTCAGGAATCGCTGTTTATTTAGAGCTAGATCACGAACCTTCATGGCGGTTCGTCATTTTTTGCTCAATTGGTGTGGTTTTTGTCCTCAAAGTTTCAGTTTTATTTGGTAAGCATTTTATCAATCTTTTGCTATTTTTTGCATTGTGGTTTCTAGCTGGTGTTACTGTTATTAAAGCGCGAACATCAATCGTTAGCGCGCCTAAAATTGAATACAATATCGGTCCGGTAACGGTCGAGGGAGAGCTGGTTCAAATTGAAAATGGGGCAAAGGGAAATCGATTAAGAATACGAGTTGGTGCGATTTCTAATTTGCCCAAAAGAGATACGCCCGAATTTGTTCGCGTCACACAGAAATTTGAGACAAATTTGTGGCCTGGACGATCTGTCAGCTGTTATGTGTTTTTGTCTCCACCACCAAAACCTTTGATCGCCGGTGATTATAATTTCAATCGACAGGCATTTTTTGAAAAATTGGGAGGTGTTGGTTTTGTTCTTGGACGTTGTAAACCGATAAATACGTCAAGTGTCGAAGAGCGGGACTTAATCGCACGTATAGCGATCCGCGTGGATGCGATTAGACGATCAATATCTGTATATATTCACGATTTATTGGGCCATGTGTCTGGTGGAATGGCAACTGCTATGATTACGGGCGAGCGTAGTTTTCTTAGCCTTGAAGACCAAGATACTTTGCGCTCAGTTGGGCTCGCGCACCTATTAGCTATATCAGGCTTGCACATGGGGTTAGCTGCCGGTGTGTTTTTCGCATTGTTTCGGTTTATTATACCATGGTTTGAATTTGCAGCATTGCGAATACCTGCTCAGAAATTATCAGCTTTAGCCGCGATCATTGGTTCATCGACCTATTTGTTTCTTTCAGGGGCTTCGGTAGCCACTCAGCGGGCTTATATCATGGCGATGGTGGCCCTCATTGCGGTCCTTATTGATCGTCCAGCATTCTCGGTGAGGAGTTTGGCAGTGGCAATGGTGGTTGTGATATGCATTCAGCCTGAAACCGTCGTTAGCCCCGGGTTTCAAATGTCATTTGCCGCGACAGCAGCGCTAATCGCGTTGTATGAAAATTGGCCAATTCAAAAATCTAATAATTTAGTTGGACGGTTTTGGGGGTGGTTAATCGCCGTTTTTGGTACATCAGTCACCGCTTCCATCGCGACAGCTCCATTTGCTGCTTTTCATTTCGGGCGCATCGCACCGCTAAGTATATTATCGAACCTAGTCGTCATGCCCATCATCTCGCTTTGGGCAGCTCCATCAGCAGCGTTTGCGATGATTTTAACTCCATTTGGCTGGCAAGAGCCAATGCTTCACAGTTTTGGCGTGTCCCTAGAGGTTGTTTTAAAGATATCGCGCTTTTTTCAAGAGCATTCACCAGATGGAAACCTAGCTTCATTTCAGGTTCCAACATTTATTCTGTTGATAGCAAGCGGATTGCTCATCATTCTTTTGAAAAAGTATTACAAAATTATTGGAGCATTTTGCCTCATATTAGCTCTCGCTTCTGTTTATTGGCAGAGAAACCCGATAATTTATGTGGATAAAGACTTAATTATATATGCGAAAGAGGCCTCACATTGGATTAGAATACTGCCTGAAAACATGAAAAAATCAGGTTTAGTTCCGTTAAAACTCAAAGACGAAATGCTCGAAGAACCAATATTTTTAAAAAATAATGTGCCAGTAAATGTTAGCAATGATGACTATCGTATCGAAGTGACCGAGCATAAGTGCGGCGTATATCCAGAAGAGGAAGCACCGTTCTTTCTTCGAGTTCATGCAAGCAAAGAGGAAATATGCTTACCCATTTCAACTTCATATATTCAAAAAGGGATAAGCGTGACCAAGCGTAGGGAAAATTTTTATATAAAATATTTCCCTAGTCAAAATCGCCCTTGGAACTAAAAGTTATTGCAGCAATGATCTTAATGGTACTGACGCACGAGTGCGACTAGCTTTCCTTGTACGCGAACTTTGTCCGGTCCGAAAATCCTTGTCTCGTATGCTGGATTAGCAGCTTCCAAGGCAATTGAGCCATTGCGTTTTCGAATTCTTTTTAAAGTCGCTTCTTCCTCGTTAACGAGAGCGACAACGATTTCTCCAGAAATAGCAGTGTCACCTTTTTTCAAAATGACGATGTCACCATCAAGAATACCTGCTTCGATCATGGAATCCCCTTGGACTTCCAACGCGAAATGCTGATCAGAATTCATCCCAAGAGTAGGTGCTGTAATTCTATCAGTTTCATTCTGAATCGCAGCGATCGGAACACCAGCAGCGATACGACCAAGAACTGGAATTGTATCATTAGCTACGTTTTTAGACGATACACCATCTCTGCTGACGATAGCTGGTTTGAAACTGGAACGTCCCAGAGGGGGCGCGGAAGGTGTAGCACTTTCGGGAAGTTTTAAGACTTCTATTGCGCGTGCACGGTGGGGAAGACGTCTTAAAAAACCACGCTCTTCCAGAGCAGTAATTAGCCTATGAATGCCTGATTTGGAGGCAAGGTCCAACGCTGATTTCATTTCATCAAATGAGGGCGATACCCCCGTTTCTTTTATACGTTGATGAATGAACAAAAGAAGTTCGCGTTGTTTGTTCGTAAGCATGTGATACCACCGATCCAAATTTTCGAGTCACGATAAGTTCTACATGTGTTCTCTGTTTGGGTCAATGCTGGAACAAAACTCTTTACTTTATATCGCGAAGTTCTCGAACACTTTTAACTATGTCTTCTGATTTCATGAGACTTTCTCCAATCAAAAAACCACGTGCTCCTGTTTTACGGAGACGATGTATATCTTCCGTGGTTTTAATTCCACTTTCTGAAATCAGTAATTTGTCTGTTGGCACCATGGAAGATAAACGTTCCGTCGTCTCTAATTCAGTCACCATTCTCTTAAGGTCACGGTTATTGACCCCAACGAGTGGAGAGGGAAGTGACAGGGCTTGTTCTAATTCAGCCTCATTATGTGCCTCTAATAATATAGACATACCTAGGTCTTCAGCACATTGATGCAGACTCAAAGCGTGCTCTTTATCTAAAACAGACATGATCAGAAGAATAGCGTCAGCACCTGCTGCACGGGCTTCTAATATTTGAATTTCATCAATCATAAAATCTTTGCGAAGGACTGGGATTGATACAGCATCTCTAACAGCAATCATATCTTCGAGGGAACCGCCAAAACTTGGGCCATCCGTGAGTACGGAAATGCAAGCAGCGCCGCCATCAACATATGATTGAGCCGCTAAAATTGGGTTTTTTAGCGTGTTTATATTGCCTGCAGATGGGCTCTTTCGCTTTATCTCGCATATCAGAGCATTTTCGTCAGTTTTGGCAATGGACAACATCTGTTGTGCAAAACCTCTAGGAGGCGTCCGTCGCAGGGCATCTGAGTGAAGAGTACTTGCTGATAGTTTGATCTTTAAAGATGCTACTTCTTCTCGTTTGTAGTCAATAATTTTATCGAGTGCGGTCTTCATCTAACTATCTTTATTCGAGTATTTAATAAGCGCTTTTAGAGTGTCTAAAGCTCGACCTGAATCTATAGATTCCAGTGCCATTTCTACACCTTCTTTATGAGTATTCGCTTTTTGAGAAACGTACAATGCAGCTCCCGCATTCATCGCGACGACATTTCTAAAAGCAAATTTTTCGCCCTCTAATAGTCTTCTAATAGCATCAGCATTTTCTAGGCTATTACCGCCTTTTAATTCTTCAAATGATGAAATTTTCAAACCAACATCATCTGGATGAATTGAAAAGGGTGTGATTGTTGTTGGGGTAATTTCGATAGCGTGGGTGGTTCCAGTTATAGAAATTTCGTCAAGTCCATCCTCACCATGTACAATCCATGCTTTCTTTGTGCCTAAGCGTTGTAGCACTTGGGCGAGGGGATTAAGCCACTCTTTACTGAACACACCAAGCACTTGATATTTTGCATTTGCCGGATTTGTTAAGGGGCCCAAAACATTAAAAATAGTTCTGGTTGAAAGTGCTTGGCGAACAGGCGCGACATGACGCATGGCAGTATGGTGTTGCCGCGCAAACATAAAACCAACACGCGCATGCTTTAAACATTCATCGAACTGCTCTGGGGAAATATCTAGACGTACGCCCAAGGTCTCTAAAACATCGGCAGAGCCTGTTTTGGGTGGTGTGGATCTATTACCATGTTTAGCAACACGGCCACCAGCGCCTGCAGTCACTATAGCTGAAGCAGTAGATGTGTTTAGGGTTTTAAATGGTAGGCCGCCAGTTCCGCATGTATCAACAACATCATCTGGTGCGCGGACTTTGGTTGAATGCTCGCGCATAACTGATGCTGCTGCATGAATGTCATCAACACTTTCACCTTTTATTCTAAGCCCAACAAGGAAAGCTGAAATTAGAATTGGGTCGACATTACCGCTTAGGATTTCATCAAAGGACTGTTTTATCAAATCCTGTGATGGAGCCTGACGATCCACAAGTTGGGAGACAGTCAGTTTGACGACTTCGCTCATTTTGCTTCGTGCCTATCGCGTGAGATTTAAAAAATTACTCAAAAGAGTGTGGCCGTGTTCTGAGCCTATGGATTCAGGGTGGAATTGAACACCATACAAAGGACGTGTGGCATGGGAAAGTGCCATGATTTCTCCATCGTCCGTCTCTGCTTCGATTTTCAAAACATTTGGCAAGGCTTCACGTTTTACGGCGAGTGAGTGGTATCTAACGGCTCCAAACATCTTCGGGATGCCTTTAAACATACTTCCACCAGCATGTGTGACCGCCGATGTCTTACCGTGGAGAATAGTTTTAGCTGAAATAACTTTTCCGCCAAAGGCCTCTCCAATTGCTTGGTGGCCAAGGCAAACACCAAAAATCGGGAGATCGTCAGGAGCTGTTTGAAGGAGCTCTATACAAACACCAGCATCTTGAGGTGTTTTGGGGCCTGGAGACAGAATTACGCCATCTGGACGTTTGTCTAAAAGTTCTTGTACTGAAAATTTATCATTGCGGACGACGTCTGTCTTCCCACCTAATTCTTCAAGATAGTGCACTAGATTCCACGTAAAACTATCGTAATTATCTATCACTAAAATATTGGGTTTAGACCGTGAAAGAGAACCTCTGATCATTTGTTGCCTCCTTCATAACGGGCAGCATCTTCAGCAGCTCTAAAAAGTGCACTTGCCTTGTGAACTGTTTCTTGGAATTCTTTGTCTGGATCACTGTCGAGAACGACACCACCCCCCGCTTGCACGTGTAGTTTTTTATCTTTGATGACTGCAGTTCTCAATGCAATACACATATCCATATTGCCATCAGACCCAAAATATCCAATACCGCCGCCATAAACGCCGCGCTTGTTGGACTCCAGCTCATTGATGATTTCCATAGCCCGTATTTTTGGGGCCCCAGATACGGTGCCAGCAGGAAATCCCGCCATTAAAGCAGACACTGCATCTTCGCCATCACGTAATTTACCTTCAACATTTGAAACAATGTGCATCACATGAGAATAACGCTCAATAATGAATTGTTCTGTTACCTCGACACTACCGTATTGAGCAACTCTGCCAACATCATTACGCCCAAGATCAAGAAGCATCAAATGCTCTGCAAGTTCTTTTGGGTCCGCGAGTAATGTCTTTTCGTTTGAAATGTCTTCTTCTGGCGTTTTCCCACGAGGAAGTGTGCCGGCAATCGGTCTTATCGAGACTGTATCATTGCGAAGTCGAACCAAAATTTCAGGGCTAGATCCAATGACTTGAAAATCGCCTAGATTGACGAAAAACAGGAAAGGGGAAGGGTTTAACCGTCTAAGAGCTCTATACAATGCAAAAGGTGAGACATCAAAATCGGTTGAGAAACGCTGACTTGGAACGACCTGGAAGATGTCTCCAGCTCGGATATAGTCTTGTGCCTTTTTAACGATTTCTGAATAACGAGATGGTGTAGTGTTTGAAGAGAACTCAATCGGTTCGATCTCACGGTCTACCGGTCTGTGCACGCCCAATGGCGCATCTAGAAGTGTTTCTATCTCATCTAATAAAGCGTCAGCAGTTTTTTCGTCCTCGGTAATTGGGGTCGCGAGAATAATTTCTTGTTTAACCGAATCAAAGATAAGGATGACAGCGGGGCGCATTAAGACTGCTTCAGGCACCTGTAAGGAATCTTCTGGAGCTGTTGGAAGAGTTTCGACATACCGGATCATATCATACCCCAAATAGCCAAAAGCACCGGCGATCATTGGTGGTAAATCTTCACTTTCATCAATATCGACTTCACATAAATTTATGAAGCGCCTCACATCCTGCATTGGATCTGTTGATCTATGCAGGACATTCTCAAAAGTGTTGGTGTCTGATGTGAGAGCGACTCCGTCCTCAACTTTCCACCACAAATTTGGTCTCGTTCCGATAAAAGAATAGCGACCTCTTTGTTCACCGCCTAGAACTGATTCAAACAAAAACGTTCCGGCATTGTTTGGGTCCAGCTTGAGCATGGCAGATACTGGCGTTTCAATATCGTCCAAACGTCGACGAATTTTCAGCTTCACTAGTGAAGAAGGCTTATTGGCTGTTCGGGTCATTGGGGACTGGCCATGGATTGGATATATTCTGACACTGCATTATTATTAACTTCAATTTTGGCGTCTTCCATGACCGCTTCTACAAATGCTCTTTGAATGTCAGCTTCTAGGCTCTCTGACACAGCTCTTTTGCCTGAAGAGGCGAGCGTTTCCAACATTTCAGGCTCTAAATTAGAGACATTTTCAAGATGAAGGACTGTTTTCGAGCCATCCTGTTCTGACGCAACTACATAATCACCCGCTTTCGCACCAAGCAGTTGATAGGCCATAGAGCGCGTGACGCCTTCTGGAGCTTCCCGACGATTGAGATTCTGTTCAGGCTTTACATAGTCTAGGCCTAATTCAGATGCTGCTTCTGAAAGATCATCAAGTGCCTTAGCACGATCTAGAAGGTCGTTTGCTAGTTTTTCAGAAGCTTGAGACGCTTGGTATATTTTATAGCTTTCTGTGGCCAATGATTTAACATCAGCAAGTTCAGGTATGAAACCTTCCTCAACGGTATCTAGGCGAATGACATAAATGCCGTTGTTTGCATCATCTAAGATTTCACTCATTTCGTCTTCAAAATCTAGGCTTTGTATAGTTTCCATAGCATCTGGACGAAACACAATACCGCCCAATAAATGACCCTCTTCTGTACGTCCTTGTGCATCAATGGCACTATATTTCATGAGAGGAACACCTAATGCGTCAGCTGCTTCTTCTAGGTTAAAACCTCCGCCGACGAAATCAAACATTTCTTCTTGTTTGCGTTCAAATATCTGCTCTGCTGCTACTGTAGCTAGCTCGGTAAAAATCTGGTCAGAAACTGTTTCGAATGGTTTAGGAGTCCCTGGATAGATGGTGTCGACATATGCTCCAGTCCAATTTCCTTCTCCAAGTTCGAATACGCCAAAATGTGTATCTTCTGGAACAATGAAGGCTGTTTTAGCATATTCTTCGTCGGAAATTTGATCTCTTGTTACAATTTTCGTCGTGACTACTAAATCTGGCAGGCTAGAAAGAACGGTTTCAACATCACCACCAGCACCTATTTCATCAACAGCTTGCTGAACGAGACGTCGGTCACTGGAACTAAATTCTTTTATCTCCCTAGACTCAGGTGACGAAAATTCTTTAATTCTCAGATCGTATTCATCTTTTAATACTGTTTCCGGAATTTCTACGCTGCCTATAAAATCAATTGGCGAAATAGAAAGAATAGATAGTGCTTTTCGCTTTGGTTGAGTGAAAGCAGTTTTGTTTTCTTCATAAAATGCAGCGACTTCTTCATCAGTAGGAAGTATTCCTTCATCTGAAACGTCATTGGGAATTTTCACATAAGAAAATTCTCGTTGTTCAGATTGCGACGTTATCCATACCTTACCAAGAGCATCGGGTGTGTTTACACCAGTTGAAACTGCATCGGCGATATACTCTCTCGTGAAGCTTTCTTTTAAGTTTGTCTCCAACTGACGAACGCTTAACCCTTGCAATCTAGCGAAATCTTTAAATGAAGCATCATCAAATTCACCGGTCACAGCATTTTTAAAACGAGGAGCATTCACAACCATGTCTGTTACAGCATACCGACTTGCAGATATTTTTTCTTTATCAGCAAAGGCCAATAAAGCTGTTTCACTAGCGACGGATTGAAGAATCTGTTGGATTACTCCAGCTTTGGCGGCTTCTTGACGAGAAATAGTTCGTCCTTCAGATTCTCTAACGCTACGCAGATAGGTATCAATACGATTGTCTATATCTCTTTTAACGATGAATCGATCACCTGCGCTGATCATTCCTCTAGGTTCAGAAGAGGAAAACATGTCGGGCAACCCCATTCCGGCTAGTCCAACGATAAGTAAACCGATCACGACCAACATTAGTTTTGACCGTACCATACGGCGGACGATAGACAGCATAAGGATGATCTCCCAAAATAGTGCGCACAAATAAATTCAATCGTGCATGAGTCTTGCAGCAGTTCAATCTGCTTGCTAGGCGAGCTATGCGTCTAACGCAAGATACGAAATGATAAAGCCACAAAAGTGGCGTTTGACTAAGTGCCAAAAAGAGCACTGTCATACAATGGGACAACTAGAATGAGCAATGCAAAACCCCTCTTTGTAGGGAATTGGAAAATGAACGGTTTTAGGGCGAACCTTACAGAAATTTTGAATGTAGAGGAAAGTATAGCAAAAACACCTTTTCATGGGGATGTGGTCATCTGTCCTCCCGCAACTCTAGCAGCGTTAGCGGTGGACGCTTTAAAGAAAAGTGTCATTCAAATCGGAGGTCAGGATTGCCACGCAGAAGAAGCGGGTGCCTTTACCGGTGATATTAGTGCAGAAAAATGGAAAGACCTTGGGGCCGGCTATGTTATCGTTGGTCACTCCGAAAGGCGCGCTTATTATCAGGAAGATAATAAAGCTGTAAAAGCTAAATCTAAAGCTGTTCTAAGAGCGGGGCTTGTTCCAATTATCTGCATTGGCGAAAGTCTGGAAGAACGAAAAGCGGGTAAAACACTTGAGATTATTTCCGCCCAAATAGATGGTTGCATACCTGACGAAGCTCAAAGTGCTCCTATTGCTGTAGGATATGAACCAGTATGGGCGATTGGCAGTGGCCTAACACCTACACTTGAAGAAATTTCCGAAGCTCACAAAGTGATTCGCGAAGCATTACATAAGAAAATTGGTGACAAAGCAGACCTAACCCCTATCGTTTATGGGGGCTCATTAAAGCCTTCTAACGCTAAGGAAATACTGGCTATCCTAGGAGTAGACGGTGGTCTGGTAGGAGGCGCGAGTTTAAAAGCAGTAGATTTCCTTGAGATAATTCGAGCCTGCGACCAGTAAATTTGAGGTGAATTAGAGGTGTGCGGCTTGATTATTTCATCAATCGCACATCTTTTTTGTTAAATTCGACTTACTAGGGCTTGGCGTAGCGCTCTGAAAATGCTTTTCAGTGCGTTTGGATTCATAGATTAGGTTCTCCGACCATTATGGAAAATGCTTTACTCGCCCTCAGCTTGCTTTCTTGCATAGCTTTAATTGTAACTGTGTTGCTGCAGCGTTCTGAAGGTGGAGCGCTTGGTATGGGCGGCGGCGGAGGTGGCGGTCTAGTATCTGGGCGCGGAGCTGCTGATACGCTTGTTCGTGCGACCATGATACTAGCAGCTATATTTTTCATCACGAGTTTAGCACTCACCCGAATTAATTATGAGCACTCCAAAGATAATTCGGATGTTACACGTACTTTGGAAGAAACAGGTGGCTCTCTTCTTGATGATGTTCTTGGTGAAACATCTTCAACAGAAGGAACAACGACAAATCCAACCGATTTGATATCTGAAGCGCTTTCAGAAGAATCAGACACAGTTCCTACAGAAAGCGAATTGTCTGATTCCTCGGAAGATGTATCAGATGGTACAGATAATACTGCAAACCCTTCGACCTCTTCTGAAAACCAATAGTCAAACCTTGACGCGCGCCGCGATTCGGCGCGTCTATAGTTTCCCGTCATGACAAGATATATTTTCATTACCGGCGGCGTTGTTTCTTCTCTAGGGAAAGGCATCGCTTCGGCCGCTTTAGGTGCGTTGCTGCAAGCGCGTGGCTATAAAGTTCGACTCCGTAAATTAGACCCTTATTTAAATGTCGACCCAGGTACGATGTCTCCCTATCAGCATGGAGAAGTGTTCGTCACTGACGATGGTGCTGAAACGGATCTTGACCTTGGTCATTATGAGCGTTTTACCGGCGTCTCAGCACGGCAAAGCGATAACATTACGACGGGAAGGATTTACCAGACAATTATCGACAAAGAACGTCGCGGTGATTATCT
The DNA here is from genome assembly GCF_000023785.1 of Hirschia baltica ATCC 49814. Taxonomy (NCBI): domain Bacteria; kingdom Pseudomonadati; phylum Pseudomonadota; class Alphaproteobacteria; order Hyphomonadales; family Hyphomonadaceae; genus Hirschia; species Hirschia baltica. The sequence goes on along the minus strand of NC_012982.1, from coordinate 1,806,702 downwards.
GGGTGCGACGGTCCAAGTTATTCCACATGTGACCAATGCAATTAAAGATTTTGTTCTTTCTGATGCTGGTGACGTTGATTTCGTTCTCTGTGAAATAGGGGGAACGGTTGGTGATATTGAAGGGCTTCCATTCTTTGAAGCTATTCGCCAATTAAACCAAGAATTAGAGCCGCTTCAAGCTGTCTTCGTTCACCTAACATTGTTGCCTTATATCTCTACTGCAGGTGAGATGAAAACGAAGCCGACGCAGCACTCTGTTAAAGAACTTCGCTCCATAGGTATTCAACCTCATATCCTTTTGTGTCGGTCTGAACGAGCGATTCCAGAAGGTGAGCGTCGCAAAATCGGCCTATTTTGTAATGTGAAACAAGATAGTGTTATCGAAGCTTTGGACTCTCAGCACATATATGAAGTACCTTTAGATTATCATCAACGTGGACTTGATAAAGAAGTCTTGCGTCATTTTGGAATTACCAATGCGCCAGATCCTGATTTGACGCGATGGAAAAATATATCTGCCGCACTTCGAGCGCCTGACGGCGGTGTTGAAGTTGCGGTTGTTGGAAAATATGTCTCTCTTCCAGACGCATATAAATCTCTTATCGAAGCTTTGCACCATGGTGGTCTAGCAAACCAAGTGCGCGTTAAGATCAAATGGGTATCATCTGAGCTGTTTGATAGTGAAGATTCAGATATCGAATCTGAGTTGGATGGTGCACACGCCATTATGTTGCCCGGTGGCTTTGGTGAACGCGGCGCTATGGGCAAGATGCGCGCTGCTAAATACGCACGAGAAAAACGGATTCCTTGTTTTGGTATTTGTTATGGAATGCAAATGGCAGTTGTGGAAGCAGCCAGAAATCTTGCGAATATCGAAGGGGCAGGGACTTCGGAATTTGGTGCGCCTTCTGAAAAAATCGTTGGTTTGATGGAAGAATGGACACGCGGAAACCAAAAAGAGACACGTACTGAGACTACAGACCTCGGTGGAACATTACGGTTGGGTACATACCCAGCTGTTTTGAAAAAAGGTTCACGCGTTGCAGAAATTTATGGTGCTGAGCATATCGAAGAACGCCATCGCCATCGTTATGAAGTTAACGTCAAATACAAAGAGAAACTTGAAGAATCAGGAATGTTGTTTTCAGGCATGTCGCCAGACGGAAAGCTTCCTGAAATAGTCGAGATACCGAACCACCCTTGGTATATTGGTGTTCAGTATCATCCTGAGCTAAAATCTCGACCTTTTGAGCCTCATCCACTGTTTTCTTCTTTCATTGGAGCGGCAAAAGTTCAAAGTCGACTTGTTTAACCCGTAACTAGGGCTTGCATTACGAAGTTTATCATCGTAATAAGCCCGCTGATTTGGGTAGCCTTGTGCTACCTTTTCCTATTTTTTGAGGCTAGAAATATGGCTGTTCCTAAGCGGAAAACCACGCCTTCTAAACGCGGTATGCGTCGTGCACACGACCGTTTAGATGGTGCAACTTACATTGAAGACAAAGATTCAGGTGAACTTCGTCGTCCACACCACATTGACCTTAAATCAGGCATGTATCGTGGTAAGCAGGTTCTGGAACCTAAAGAAGACTAATGCCGTTTTAGGGGTCGCTCTTTAGCGCTCCGGCAGCGCTAGTTCTTAGTCAGGCGGTCCCAAGCTTTTTCTCAAATGAGTCGAGGGGACTGCCATGACTGAAATCGTAGATATTTTTGCACGTGAAATTTTGGATAGCCGGGGAAATCCGACTATTGAAGTTGATGTAACACTTGACGATGGCTCGCTAGGTCGCGCAGCCGTACCATCAGGTGCATCTACAGGGGCATATGAAGCGCATGAGCTACGTGACGGTGATAAGTCCCGTTATGGCGGCAAGGGTGTGCTTAAGGCTGTTGAGGCCGTTAATACTGAAATCTACGAAGAACTTATCGGTTTGGATGCTGAAGATCAGCGTCGCTTAGACCAAGCCATGATAGATTTAGATGGAACCGAAACAAAGTCTCGTTTGGGTGCTAATGCTATTCTTGGTGTGTCTATGGCTGCAGCGAAAGCTGCTGCAAATGCTTCAGCTTTGCCACTATACCGTTACATTGGTGGTGCAAATGCACACGTGCTTCCAACCCCTATGATGAATATTATCAATGGTGGTGAACACGCAGATAACGCCATTGATGTTCAAGAATTTATGATCATGCCTGTTGGTGCGCCTTCTTTCTCCGAAGCGCTTCGTATGGGGACTGAGGTCTTTCACAGCTTGAAAAAATCTTTGTCAGATGCAGGACTAAGTACTTCTGTTGGTGATGAAGGTGGTTTTGCACCCAACATAGCTTCGACTGAAGAAGCTATTTCTTTTATCATGAAGTCTATCGAGAATGCTGGATACCGCCCAGGCGAAGATTGTGCACTAGCGTTAGATGCAGCGTCTACCGAATTCTACAAAGACGGAAAATATGTTCTTGCTGGAGAAGGCAAGTCTCTTTCTTCGGATGAAATGGCGCAATACCTCACAGATCTCGTCAATAAATACCCTATTATATCTATTGAAGATGGTATGGCTGAAGATGATTGGGATGGATGGAAAACACTTACAGACCTTGTTGGCGCGAAATGTCAGCTCGTTGGAGACGATTTGTTTGTAACCAACTCCAAACGCTTGGCTAAAGGTATCGAATTAGGTGCTGCAAACTCTATTCTAGTTAAAGTAAACCAAATTGGTACGCTTACAGAAACAATGGAAGCGGTTAATTTGGCAACAAGTCGTGGCTTTACCTCAGTCATGTCTCACCGTTCAGGTGAGACAGAGGATGCAACGATTGCTGATCTGGCTGTGGCCATGAATTGTGGGCAGATTAAAACTGGTTCTTTGGCGCGATCTGACCGTTTGGCTAAATACAACCAACTTCTCCGCATTGAAGAAGAGCTAGATGAACAAGGCGTTTACCTTGGTCGTTCGTCGATTCGGATCTAGGAAGAATTGCTAAGTTGAAAAAAAGAACGCTCAAAACTTAATTGGTTTGAGCGTTTTTTATTCTGCGCTGCAATAAAAATTGATAAACCTGACATTAAGCTGGTTTGACTATCAAAATAAGAATTGGTTAGAGGAAATTGATCTTTGAATGCGTAGTTTACTAGCAACTTTTGTCTTAAGCCTCGTTCTTTTCTACTTGGCTTATAATGCCCTCGCTGGTGATCAAGGGTTGGCGAAATGGACGAACTTGCAGAAACGAGAAAAAGAATTAATCCTTGAGCTAGAGGTGATTCAGGGCGAAAAAGATGTGGTATATGAAAAAATCCATCGACTTAGACCTGAAACTTTAGACTTAGACTATATTGAAGAAATAGCGCGTAAAAAACTCGCCTATGCTAGAGAAGATGAAGTTATTTTAAACGTCAAAGAATAGGTGCATTGGTCAATTCAATTGATCTAAATTGATCGAAAATCACAATATGGTGCGATGCAGCACCAATAATGCATAGCAGCTCTGACTGGACGGGGTGCTATTCAAGTCAGTAGTCTGAACAAAATGTCATGGAGGTTCGCTTGGTCGCCGCTAACGCTACATCACCCAAAAAGGGTAAAACGAATCCGAAGTCAGCTCCTTCAAACGAAGAGATGCTAAAATACTATCGGGATATGCTATTAATTCGTCGCTTTGAAGAGAAAGCTGGCCAATTATATGGTATGGGTCTTATTGCTGGTTTCTGCCATCTCTATATCGGTCAAGAAGCCGTTGTAGTCGGTGTCCAAAGTGCTTTGATCGAAGGCGATCAGGTTATAACTGGATACCGAGACCACGGTCATATGCTGGCATGTGATATGGAAGCGGACGGTGTAATGGCCGAACTTACCGGTCGTGAGGGTGGATACTCTCGCGGTAAAGGTGGTTCCATGCACATGTTCTCCAAAGAGAAAAATTTCTATGGTGGTCATGGTATTGTGGGGGCTCAGGTCTCTCTTGGTACAGGATTGGCTTTTGCCAATCAGTACAAAAAGAATGGCAATGTTTCTGTTTCTTATTTCGGTGACGGTGCTGCGAACCAAGGCCAAGTGTATGAGTCATTCAACATGGCCTCACTTTGGAAGCTTCCAGCGCTATATGTGATTGAGAATAACCAATATGCTATGGGAACTGCGGTTTCCAGAGCATCAGCAGAACAGGAATTGTACAAACGCGGTATTTCGTTTGATATTCCGGGTGAAGCTGTTGATGGAATGGATGTTTTAAAAGTTCGCGAAGCTGCTCTGAAGGCAATCGAACACATTCGTTCTGGTAAAGGGCCTTACATTCTTGAGATGAAGACTTACCGCTATCGCGGTCACTCTATGTCTGACCCCGCCAAATACCGTAAACGTGAAGAAGTTGACGATATTCGGTCGCATCATGACCCTATTGAAGGGCTTAAGAAGCAGCTTATCGAATCTAAGATCGCCTCTGAAGAAGATCTTAAAGTTATAGACAAAGAAGTTCGTGTCATCGTGAACAAAAGTGCTGACTTTGCACAAACTAGCCCAGAGCCGGACCCGTCCGAACTTTGGACAGATGTATTGCGGGAGGTGTAAGTTACATGTCAGTAGAAATTCTTATGCCAGCTCTTTCACCGACTATGGAAGAGGGCACATTATCAAAATGGCTAAAATCTGAAGGCGATAAAGTCGCTCCCGGTGATATCCTAGCAGAAATAGAAACAGACAAAGCAACTATGGAAGTTGAAGCTGTGGACGAAGGCACAATTGCTAAAATCCTCGTAGCTGAAGGTTCTGAAGGCGTTAAGGTCAACGCTGTGATTGCAATGCTTGCCGAAGATGGTGAAGACCTTGCCGCAGTTGCTTCAGCCGGTCCTTCTGCTTCATCAGCCTCTAAAGAAGTAACTGAGAATCCTGAGCCTGCAGAAGTTAATGTTGGACACAACATGCCACCAGCAGATGACATGTTGTCAGATCCAGATATTCCAGACGGAACGGAATTCAAAACAACAACAGTACGTGATGCGCTTCGCGATGCGATGGCAGAAGAAATGCGCCGTGACGAAACTGTTTTTGTAATGGGTGAAGAAGTTGCTCAATATCAAGGTGCTTACAAAGTTACGCGTGAACTTCTTCAAGAGTTTGGTGATCGTCGTGTCGTAGATACACCAATCACAGAACATGGTTTCGCTGGATTAGGTGTGGGGGCTGCATATGCTGACCTTAAACCGATTGTGGAATTCATGACGTTTAACTTTGCGATGCAGGCCATCGACCACATTATCAACTCTGCTGCTAAGACATTGTACATGTCAGGTGGTCAAATGGGTTGTTCGATCGTGTTTCGCGGTCCAAATGGAGCAGCTTCTCGCGTGGGTGCACAGCACTCTCACGATTATGCGACGTGGTATGGAAATGTGCCGGGTCTAAAAGTTATAGCGCCTTATGACGCTGCTGATGCAAAAGGTCTACTTAAAGCAGCTATACGTGATCCAAACCCTGTTGTATTTTTGGAGCATGAACTTCTCTATGGTGAAAGCTTTGAAGTTCCTGACATGGAGGATTTTGTTCTACCAATCGGTAAAGCTAAAGTCCGTCGAGAGGGAACAGATGTAACACTAGTCGCTTTGTCTAGAATGGTTGGCTACGCGTTAGAAGCGGCTGAAATTCTAGCCCAAGAAGGTATTAGTGCGGAAGTTGTTGACCTGCGTACTGTGCGTCCTCTCGATAAAGCTACTGTTATTGAAAGTGTGAAGAAAACAAATCGAGTTGTTGCCTGTGAAGAGGGCTGGGGAACATACGGTATTGGTGCAGAGATTTCTGCGATTTGTGTCGATGAAGCATTTGATTACCTTGATGCTCCGCCGGCACGGGTTCACCAAAAAGATGTTCCATTACCATATGCTGGTAACTTGGAAAAATTATCCTTGCCGAACACGAATGACATCGTGGAAGCAGCTAAAAAGGTCTGCTACTCTAAATAACTTTAGAGGATGCACGGTAATAAAAATGAAAAGGTTCGCGCAGCAGTTTAGCTGCGCTGCCTGACCATAAGGGAACTGCCTAGATGCCAATAAACATCACAATGCCAGCTCTATCGCCGACGATGGAAGAAGGTACTCTTGCAAAATGGCTTGTCAAACCGGGCGATGCTGTTGGGCCGGGCGATGTTATCGCCGAAATTGAAACTGATAAAGCAACAATGGAAGTAGAAGCTGTTGACGAGGGGCGTGTAGCAGTCATTCTTGTCGATGAAGGCTCTGAAGGCGTCAAAGTTAACTCAGTTATTGCTGTGTTGGCTGAAGAGGGGGAAGATGCAGAGTCAATCAAAGGGCCAGCTGAAACTTCACCTCCAACATCTGCAGTAGCCTCCAAAGAGGCACCTGTCGAAAAGACTTCAGCGCCGGAAAAAACGCCTCCGCAATCATCGCCAGCTCCTACGACTTCTTCGGCAGCTCCATCAAAAAATGGAGATCGTATTTTCGCATCACCATTGGCAAAAAGAATCGCTGCTGAGAAAGGCATAGATCTTTCTACAGTTTCAGGATCAGGGCCTCGTGGACGTATCATTCGCTCTGATGTTGAAAATGCTAAACCTAGCGCAGGGAAAGCGGTAGCTAGTGCAGTTTCACCTGATGGCTTAATCTTGCCGCAAATTTTAGATGATCGCGTATATGCACCTGAAAGCTATGAATTAAAACCGTTAGATGGAATGGCAAAAGTCGTCGCCAAGCGTTTGACAGAAAGCTTTATGCAGATCCCGCACTTCCCGTTGAATGTTGATATTCAGTTGGACAAATTGCTGTCAGCACGAAAATCGATCAATGATTCAGCGCCTGAGGGCGTTAAAATTTCAGTCAATGACTTTTTAATCAAAGCATCAGCTTTAGCTTTGATGGACGAACCTGATTGTAACGCAAGTTATACAGATAACGGGTTTGCGTATCACAAATCAGCGAATATTTCTGTGGCTGTAGCTATTGATGGCGGCTTGATAACACCGGTTATCAAGGATGCGCAATCTAAAGGATTGGCAACGATTTCTGCTGAAATGAAAGATTTGGCAAAACGTGCGCGTGAGAGAAAATTAGCCCCTCAAGAATATATGGGTGGTACGTTCTCTATTTCAAACTTGGGTATGTTTGGAATTAAGTCATTTTCTTCAATCATCAATCCACCTGAAGGCATGATTATGTCTGTAGGATCTGGAGAAAAACGTCCAGTGGTTGGCAAAGACGGTCAATTAACAACAGCAACTGTGATGACAGTAACATTGACTTGTGATCACCGTGTTGTTGGCGGAGCAGAGGGTGCCAAATGGCTGCAAGCCTTCAAACGTTATGTAGAAAGCCCAGAATCTATGCTGCTGTAACGTAGTGTAGATTTAGTGGTACTATTAAACATAAAGGAGCGAGCCCGTGGCGGACGCAAAAAACCAGTTTGACCTTATAGTAGTTGGTTCCGGCCCTGGAGGATATGCCACAGCTATCCGTGCATCTCAATTAGGTATGAAAACTGCCATTATTGAGCGTGCTGAGTTAGGTGGTATTTGTCTAAACTGGGGATGTATCCCGACGAAAGCCTTGCTTAGAACATCAGAAGTTTTCCATATGATGGAAAATGCTGAAGCATACGGACTAGGTAAAGTTAAGCCTGTTGCACATATTGAAAAAATTGTGGAACGTTCTCGTGGCGTTTCCAAACAAATGGCTGGTGGTGTTGCTTTTCTCATGAAGAAAAACAAGATTACAGTTATTGAAGGAACAGCCAGTTTGAAGGCTGGAAAGCCTGCTCCACATGTTATCGTGAAAGATGGTAAGGGTGCGGGAACCTATACTTCTAAACATGTTATTATGGCGACAGGTGCACGTGCACGAGCGATACCTCAGGCTGGGCTGGTCCCTGATGGAGACCGGATTTGGTCATATCGTGAAGCGCTTGTACCAAAAGAAATTCCAAAGAAACTTCTTGTGATTGGTTCAGGAGCAATCGGTATAGAATTCGCTAGCTTTTATAACACTTTAGGGTCTGAAACGACTGTCATAGAAGCGCTAGATCGTATTCTTCCCGTCGAGGATGCTGACATTTCTAACTTTGTAGATAAACAGCTCACAAAGCAGGGAATGAAGCTTGTGAAATCAGCTCAAGTTCAAGGGCTGGAAAAAGGCAAAAATAGCGTTACGGCATCTGTGAAACTTAAAGATGGTAAAATTGAAAAGATAACAGCAGATGTTGTTATCGTTGCCGTTGGTATAGTTGGAAACGTTGAAAATACTGGGCTTGAGGAAGTTGGTGCAAAAATTGACCGCACACACGTCACAGTAGACGGATTTGGCAGAACAGGTGTGCCAGGTCTATATGCAATTGGTGACCTGACAGGTCCACCTTGGCTTGCACACAAAGCAACTCATGAAGGTGTTGTTTGTGTAGAAAAAATTGCTGGTAAAAATCCGCATGAATTCAAAACAGACAATATAGCTGGTTGTACCTACTGCCACCCGCAAGTTGCTTCTGTGGGACTGACTGAGGCTGCTGCTAAAGAAAAAGGGCACAAAGTCAAAGTTGGCCGTTTCCCGTTTATTGGTAATGGTAAAGCAGTCGCACTTGGAGAGCCTGAAGGCATTATCAAAACAGTGTTTGATGAAAAAACAGGTGAACTGCTCGGTGCACATATGGCAGGTGCTGAAGTGACTGAGCTCATTCAAGGATTTGTAATTGCGCGCCAAGGAGAGTTGACTGAAGCAGAGATTATGGAAACGATTTTTCCACATCCAACACTTTCAGAGATGATGCACGAAAGTACATTGGATGCTTATGATCGAGCTCTTCATATCTAAGGTACTCTAGAATTTTTCTCAAAAAGGCGGTCAATAATTTGGCCGCCTTTTTTATGCGGTTTTAATTAAACAGTATATTTGAATACAATGAGCGAAACCTATGGATTTCACGATAAAATCCAGCTGAATACTTGTTTTAAATGTCATTGACTTTCATTTTGGCATTAATATGAGCTCTTCGAATGTTATTTAAACTACTGTTATTCATAACAAATACGTGAATGTCGACTAAAGTCGCTCTTATGTTCTCCCTCTCTTAAGTGGATCATTTTTAATGCGGCAATATAGCCGACTAAGAAAAGACCTTTAGGGGAGGCATATGACAAATCAATCTTCTTCATCTGGACCGACACCAGAACAGGCGAAAGCATATTGGGCGGCAAATGTTCGTTTAATGAGTGTGCTGTTGGCTGTTTGGTTTTTGGTTTCCTATGGCTGTGGAATACTTTTCAGAGACGCTCTGGACACAGTAAGTTTAGGTGGTGCGCCACTTGGTTTCTGGTTTGCTCAAAATGGATCAATCTATGTATTTTTAGCGTTGATCATCATTTATGCGCGTCAAATGGCTGCGCTTGAGCGAAAATTCAACATAAAGGGGTAGATTATGGATCAACAGATGTGGACCTACTTCTTCGTTGTCACAACTTTCGGACTGTATATCGCGATTGCGGTATGGTCTCGTGCCGGTTCAACTGACGAATTTTACATTGCAGACCATGGCGTGCATCCGGTTGTAAACGGTATGGCTACAGCAGCTGATTGGATGTCAGCAGCGTCATTTCTTTCTATGGCTGGACTAATCGCATTTCTTGGCTATGGCGGCTCAGTTTATCTAATGGGATGGACAGGCGGATATGTATTGCTGGCGTTATTGCTAGCACCTTACCTAAGGGAGTTTGGGAAATTTACCGTTCCCGACTTTGTCGGAGACCGTTTCTATTCACCAGTTGCTAGGGTAATAGCGGTCGTTTGTGCGATTTTCGTTTCATTCACTTATATTGCAGGTCAAATGAAAGGCGTTGGAGTCGCTTTCTCTGGATTTCTGGGCGTTCCCTTTGAATGGGGAATTGTGATTGGTATGGTGATAGTCTTCTTCTATGCTGTTTTAGGCGGTATGAAGGGAATAACATACACTCAAGTTGCTCAATATTGTGTACTTATTTTCGCCTACACGGTGCCAGCAGTGTTTATGTCTATGATTGTGACCGGCAATCCAATACCTCAGTTAGGTTTTATCTCTAACATCAAAGGTGAAGACATTGCGATGCTAGCAAAACTCAATGCAGTTCTCGTGGATTTGGGTTTTGCAGAATATACAACAACTAATAAAAGTATGATTGATGTGTTCTGTATTACAGGTGCACTGATGTTTGGTACCGCAGGGCTACCACATGTGATCATTCGTTTCTTTACGGTGCCCAAAGCTTCAGATGCGCGTCTCTCTGCTGGTTGGGCGTTATTCTTTATCGCATTATTATATACAACAGCGCCCGCTGTTGGCGCACTCGGTCGTATGAATTTCATAGATCAAGTGAACGAAAGCACGTATGTATCTGCTGAAGACTATGAAACAGGGGCAGCAGAGATTGCTGCAACAGGTGCTACACCAACACCAAAATGGTTTAACTCTTGGGAGAAAACTGGACTACTCGGTTTCCAAGATAAAAATGGTGACGGTGTTATTCAATACCGAGCTGGTGATGCAAATGAAGTTGAACCGTTGAATAGGGACATATTTGTTCTTGCAAACCCTGAGATTGCACAACTACCAGGTTGGGTAATCGGTCTTGTTGTTGCTGGGGGGCTTGCTGCTGCTCTTTCAACTGCAGCTGGATTGTTGATGGTTATTTCTTCATCAGTCAGCCACGACCTTATGAAACGAACTTTAAAACCAGATATGGATGACAAAACAGAGTTATTTGTTGCTCGAGCTGCTGCTTCTGGTGCAGTGGTTGCTGCTGGTTTACTAGGTGTGTTCTCCGCGCAATTGGGCTTTGTTGCTCAAGTTGTGGCTTTTGCTTTCGGGCTCGCCGCTGCATCCTTATTTCCAATTATATTCCTTGGGATATTCTGGAAACGTTTCAATAAAGAAGGTGCTATCACCACGATGGTCTTCGGGTTAGTCTCAACATTTGGATACATTTACGCATTCAAATTTGGCGGGCTTTCTCCTGAACTGTACTTTTTAGGTATTTCCCCAGAAGGTATTGGTTTTTTCATAATGTGGATAGCGATGGTACTTGGAGTCGTGGTTAGTTTAGCTACACCTGAACCACCTCAAGATATTCAAGACCTTGTTGAGGACATACGTGTTCCTGGAATGCGATCTTCTCATGGTATTGCAGACGCTGGGATGGCTCCAGCTGAATAGACAAGCTAAAGTGTAGAAAAACACAGAAGGGCAATCTTTAATTAGGTTGCCCTTTTTACTGAAGTTTTTTTGATTAGACCTTAGAAGATCTTGCCATTGTTGAGCATGACAGTTCAGATAGGTTCTGGAGAATGGAGCCTTTATGCCTGTTTGGTTAATCTTCTTTGTAATGACATTATATATTTCAGGTCTATTTTTTATGGCTTGGAAGGGAGAGCAATATGCGAAACAGGCAGGCGCAGGGTGGCGACGGCATCCACTTATTTATTCATTAGCTTTAGGGGTTTACTGCACGTCTTGGACCTTCTTTGGCGCTGTAGGTTCTGCCGCCATTAATGGATGGTATTTTCTTCCGATATATATCGGACCGATTTTACTATATCTGTTTTGGCCAAGTATCTTACAGCGCATTGCAGATGTTTCTAAACGAGAAAGTATCAACTCTCTTTCTGATTTTTTAGCATCAAGATATGGTAGAAGCCGATTATTGGCAGCCATAGCTACAGCAACTCTGACAGTGGTTTCTTTGCCATATATTGCGCTGCAATTAAAATCTGTAGGCATGAGCTTTCAAGCGATTACAATTGGTCACACGGATCATTCAGCAACACCGGCGGATCAGACTGTATTAGTTGCAGCTTTAGGCTTAGCTGTTTTTGCGGTACTTTTTGGCGCACGGTATGAAGATGCGACGAAGCCCAATTACGGCTTAATGAATGTATTAGCTTTTGAAGCAATCGTGAAATTAGTTGCACTTATTGCGGTAGCAATATTAGGGATCGTTACTCTATCCGGATTGTCTGATTTTGAGCTCTCCGACTATGCGACAAAGTTTGACACACAAAATATACAGTTCAATTTTTTGTCTACAACATTGCTATCAATGGCAGCAATGGTTTGCTTGCCAAGACAGTTTCATGTGGCAATCATTGAGCGACGTTCTAACAATGAGATGAAATTATCTCGGATCGTGCTTCCACTTTATCTTTTGCTGACAAGTCTTGTCGTTATTCCGATAACCATAGCTGGTTTGCACTTGCTGCCGTCTAATACTCCAACAGACTTATTTGTTGTTCTTCTCCCTCAGGCAGCGCAACTCCCATGGTTGACTATACTGGTTTTTATTGGAGGTTTTTCCGCAGCTACTGGTATGGTTGTTGTAGCCGCTATCGCATTATCTACAATGATAACAAACGATTTGATCGTTCCAGTTATGTTGAGACTAAAAACATTTGACCCTGCTGACCAGAACATTGGATCAAAACTTCTCAACATAAGACGGACTACTATTTTAGGCTTACTGTTGTTTGGTTATTTGTTTTATCAGGCATTTGGAGACCGCAATGCTTTGATGGAGATAGGGTTACTTTCTTTTGCAGGAGCAGCACAATTATTTCCAGCTTTAATCGGAGCTGTCTATTGGCGTAAAGCCCACAGAAATGGAGCCATGGCAGGAATTTTAGCTGGCTGTGTGTTGTGGGCCTATACATTGGTTCTACCTGCTGTATTTGGGCCTGAATGGATGATGGGGAGTATTTTGCCACCCTCTAATTTCTTCGGGATTGGTACTGTAGATAGTCTTAGTCACGGTGTTCTTTGGAGCTTATCAATCAATACATTGCTATTTGTCATTCTATCGTTGAGGGCCAAAGAACGGCTGCGAGATAGAGTGCAAGCAAATGTATTTCGAGAAAAAGGCTTAGAATCTGGTCACGGCAAGCCTGTCTCGTACACAGTAAAAGGCGTAAGTGTTGGTGATTTGCAGGCGTTAGCGTCTAGGTTCCTGAAACCATCTGCAGTTTCATCTGCTTTTGCTTCCTACGCTGAAGAAATAGGGGTCGATACTAATCCATCAGTAGAAGCAGATTGGCGGCTCGTGCAGCGCACTGAAAGGTTGCTTTCAAGCGCGTTAGGTTCATCTTCGGCGAGAGTTGTGTTGGGTTCTGCCATAACACGGTCAGACGTAACTTTAGATGATTTATTGTCTATTTTGGATGAGAAAAGTCACGCTAAGCGTTTTGACCGCCATCTTTTGCAAGCGACACTTGAGAACATATCTCTAGGCGTTTCCGTGGTTGACGGTGAACAAAAGCTGGTTGCTTGGAATTCAGCCTATATAAAAATGTTCGATCTGCCTGAAGAGTTGGTTCGTGTGGGAAGGCCAATTGCAGATATTATCAAATGGACAACTAAAAATGGAACAGCAGCAACGGATGAAAAAGATGCACTAGTCTCCATAAGATTAGCGCATATTAAAGAGGGACGCCCCCACACTTTTGAAAGGCAACGGCCTGACGGGACCATAATTAAAACGATAGGTAATCCCATGCCTGGAGGTGGATATGTTAGCACCTTTACAGATGTTAGCGAAGACAAAGCAATAGAAAGACGATTGAGAGAAGCAAAAGAAAATCTTGAAATCAGAGTTGTGGAAAGAACTTCGGAATTAGAAAATCTTACGCAAGAATTAGATGGAGCAAGAAGAGAAGCAGAAGGTGCTAATGCGTCTAAAACTAGGTTCTTGGCCGCCGCAAGTCATGATTTACTTCAACCTTTAAATGCGGCTCGTCTATTTACAGGGGCATTGCAAAGCAATCTACAAGGAACGAACCCTGATGCACTAAGACTTGTCGGTAAGATAGACCAAGCAATCCAATCTTCTGATCAATTGTTGCGAGGTCTACTTGATATCTCAAAACTCGACCATGGAGTAAGAGACGCTAATTATACGTCTCTTTCGCTCGGGGCTCTTTTCTCTGATATTGGTGACGAAGCAGACCCTATCGCGAAAGCAGCGGGTCTACGGTTTAAGTTGGTTCCCACCACGTTGGGAGCATTTGCTGATGAAGATTTCTTAAAATCAATAGTTCGGAACTTCGTTTCCAATGCTCTACGATATACTCGATCCGGTGGTGTACTCGTCGGTGCACGCAGGCGAGGAGGAAAGATCAGAATTGAAGTATGGGATACTGGTGTTGGCATCCCAACAAGCAAACAGCATCTTATTTTTGAAGAATTTCAAAGATTAGAAGAAGCTGATCGAAATGGAATTCGAGGCGCTGGATTAGGGTTGGCCATTGCAAATAGAATGGCTGGACTTATGGGAGCGAGCGTTGGATTACGTTCATGGGAAAATAAAGGATCGGTGTTTTTTGTTGATTTGCTGGAATCTCAATCAGTTAGCAAAAAGATTAAACAAGTTCAAAAAGAGCATAAAAGCCTTTACAGCCTAAAAGGTGTGAAAGTGCTTTGCGTAGACGATGAACCGACAATATTGGATGGTATGGAAGCACTTCTGTTATCTTGGGGCTGTATTCCATTTCGAGCGAAATCTGGAGATGAGGCTGTTAGAATTGCATCTTCCGAACATTTGGATTTTGCTTTTTTAGACTATCATCTATTAGGTGGTGAAACCGGTTTCGACGTGAGAGAAAAAATACTATCCGTATGCAATTACTCATTACCAGCGGCATTGCTGACTGCCGATAAATCTGAGTATGCATTAAGTCGGGCGAAGAAGGAGGGGTTGGCTGTTTTTACTAAGCCCGTTTCTCCCAGGGATTTACAAGCATATTTAGCGGGGATCCCCATTGCTGCTGAATAACGACTATTTAGATTGCCACAACAGCTTGTAAAGACAGTAATGCTTGTGTCCGGCTAGCTACACCTAATTTTCTAAATATAGCTGTCATATGTGCTTTTACTGTAGCTTCCGAAATTCCCATTTCATAAGCTATTTGCTTATTCAAAAGTCCACTCTTTAGACCAGACAAGACACGACGTTGCGCTGGTGTCAAACTAGCTAACCTACTTGCTATTTCGCTTGCTGGAGAAGGTTCGATTGCTTGTTGAAATTCCGGTGGTGTCCAATTTTCACCTGATAGCAAATCGGAGATAGCTCCCTTAAGAGAATTCATGTCGAGACTTTTAGGGATGTACCCAACAGCTCCGAGAGCCATGGCTCTTTCAATAATTTCTCGATCTTCAGTCGCAGTAACAATTGCTACGCGCTGTGAAGGCACCTGAGCCTGAAGGGTAATCAGACTCTCCAAACCTGTTGTATCTTTTAAATTGAGGTCCAACAAGACAAGGTCTGGCAAACTGCTTTTTAAGCATTCACAAGCTTCTAAAACTGATCCTGCAAAATATGTTGAACGGATGTTAGGGTTTAAACTTGCAGCAGCAGCTAAGGCATCTCGAAAGAGCGGATGATCATCTACAATAAGTAGACTCGATGATCTTTTGATTTCCAACTCATGTTCATCGTCGCCCATTTTTTCCTCCACAATGCAATAACGTCTACCTCCCAAAATACCCCTTTTAAAATACGGAGAATCTTCGTCGCGGCGCGTTTTGTATTTATTATCTTTCTTTCATTATGACAGAGTTTTTAGATTATTCTAGCAGGTCAGACCTTAGTCGGACACGACCAATGGATATCTAGCGGATTGGACGCCGCCTTTAGATACTGCCGAGATAAAAACTATACTGGGGAGAAACAAGATGAAGAAAACAGTACTCAAAAACTTAATGCTTTCAGCGTCGATATTGGCGTTTGCACCATCAGCAATTGCAGATGCACCTGGTGATATAGAATCACGAATTGCAGAACTTGAGGCTATGGTAAATGAACTTAAAGCAGAACTTACCAATCAAAAGGCATCAACCGATGAAGAAATTGTTCGATTAAAAGTGCGTGAACAATCAAACAGTGCGCCCGAATTAGACCCAAGTCAGCCTTCAATAACGTGGGGTGGAATCATAGATGTTGATGCACACGTTACGGACTTTTCAGATGGTGACATTGCAGGATCGTCTATTGCGCGTGATTTCTACATCCCTTCTGCAACTCCAGTTGGTGGGATAGGAGAAGATCCTTCCACAGACTTTACAGCCAAGTCGTCCCGCTTTTATGTAACAGCAAACAAACAGGTTAATGGCCATAAAATTGGTGGTCGGTTAGAAATGGATTTCCTAGGTTCAGCTCAGGGAAATGAGGCCGTGTCTAACTCTTATTCACCGAGACTTCGTCGCGCATTTGTCTCCTATGACAATTGGTTGTTGGGACAGGAGTGGTCTACATTTCAAAACACATCTGCTATTCCAGAGTCTGCGAGTTTCTTAGTTCTTGGCGACGGTATGATATTTATACGTCAGCCACAAATCCGATATACCAAAGGCAATTTTCAGTTTGCCGTGGAAAATCCTAACACGAATACAAACTTAGCTGGGCTTGCAGATGATAGTTTAATTCCAGACCTAATCGCTCGCTATAATCTAACCGGTGATTTTGGAAACGTTTCAATCTCAGGGATCGGTCGACAATTGAAAGCTGAACTTGGAGCTCTAAATGAAGAGACAACTGGATATGGTCTTTCAATAGCCGGAAAAGTCAATGTAGGTGAAAAGAACGATATTCGCTTTTCTATTAGTGGCGGTGAAGGCATTGGTCGTTACATGGGCTTAGCTATAGCAAAGAGTGCGGACCTTACTTTAGATGGAAGCTTTGAAGCAATTCCATCTTACGGCGGATATCTAGCTTATCGCCACGTTTTAGGCGATAATAACAGGCTGAATATTGGTGCCGGTGGAATTACTATTGAAAACCTTGATTCAGCCTCAGATGCTATGACCAAACAAGCCCTTAGCGGATACATAGCCTATATGTGGGATATAGCTCCTAAAGTTACGCTTGGAGCTGAATTTATGCACGCTGTTAGAGAAAATGAGGGCGGTGATGAAGGTGATATGAACCGTTTTACTTTTTCAACAAAGTACGCCTTTTGATATATAAATAAGAATACGAAGAAAATGGACGGATAGGCGTTATGTCAAACCAAGATAAAATATTTCCTGTACCTGATGACTTTGCTAAGAATGCATTGATTGATGATACGCTATATCAAAAAATGTATCAGGCTTCCATCGATGATCCTGATGCTTTTTGGGGTGAACATGGCAAGCGCCTATCATGGTCCAAACAATACACAAAAGTCAAAGATGTATCTTGGAGCAAAGAAAACCTTCATGTGAATTGGTTTTCTGATGGTGAATTGAACGTATCTTATAACTGTATTGACCGTCATCTCAAAGATAAAGCCGACCAAATCGCTATTATTTGGGAAGGAGATGACCCGAATAAATCCGAAAATATCACTTTTGCACAATTGCATCGGCGCGTATGCCGGTTTGCAAATGTTCTAAAAAGTATGGGCGTTCAGAAGGGTGATCGAGTAACTATTTACCTTCCTATGATTCCCGAAGCTGCATACGCCATGCTAGCTTGTGCTCGAATTGGTGCCATACATTCAATCGTTTTTGCGGGTTTTTCTGCTGAAGCGCTTGCTGGAAGAATTAACGACTGTCGAAGTTCTGTTATCATCACTGCCGATGAAGGGCTTCGAGGCTCGAAGTCTGTTCCGCTAAAGAAGAATGTAGATGAAGCTGTAAAGCATGCACTCGGGGTAGACAAAATACTCGTCGTTGAGAACACAGGTAATCCGGTCTCTATGAAAGGAGGACGTGATATTTGGTGGCATGAAGCAGCAACTGGTGTTGATGAATTCTGTGAACCTGTAGCGATGAAAGCTGAAGACCCATTATTTATTCTTTATACTTCAGGTTCTACTGGCCAACCAAAAGGAGTTTTGCACACAACAGGAGGGTATCTTGTTTGGGCTTCAATGACTCATGAATACGTTTTTGACTACAAACCCGGAGACATTTACTGGTGTACGGCAGACGTTGGTTGGGTAACTGGCCATAGTTATATCGTTTACGGTCCTCTTGCTAATGCAGCAACAACTCTCATGTTCGAAGGTGTGCCGACTTATCCAGATGCTTCACGGTTCTGGAACGTTGTTGATAAACACAAAGTCAATATTTTCTATACCGCACCAACGGCTATACGAGCGTTGATGGGGCAAGGCGAAGATTTCGTTAAAAAGACATCCCGCAAATCCTTGCGCCTCTTGGGCTCAGTAGGGGAACCGATTAATCCTGAAGCTTGGGAGTGGTATTACAAAGTAGTCGGTGACAGCCGTTGTCCGATTGTTGACACGTGGTGGCAAACAGAAACGGGCGGAATTATGATTTCTCCATTGCCAGGTGCAACTCCACTAAAACCAGGATCTGCCACTCGCCCATTTTTTGGAATTAAACCTGAACTCGTTGATTCCGAGGGTGTTGTTCTGGAGGGTGCAACGGAAGGAAATCTTGTGATTTCCGATTCTTGGCCGGGACAGATGAGAACAGTTTACGGCGATCATCAAAGGTTTAAAGATACATACTTTTCGGCATACCCGGGGAAATATTTCACTGGTGACGGATGTCGAAGAGATGAGGATGGCTATTACTGGATTACAGGCCGCGTTGATGATGTAATCAACGTTTCAGGTCACCGTATGGGAACGGCGGAAGTGGAGAGTGCACTTGTTGCACACGACTTAGTGTCAGAAGCAGCCGTTGTAGGTTACCCTCATGATGTTAAAGGCCAAGGAATATACGCTTATGTCACGTTGAGCGCAGGAAACGATGGCACGCCGGAATTAGCAAAAGATTTAGTCAATTGGGTCAGAGCGGAGATCGGTCCAATTGCTTCTCCAGATAAAATCCAATTTGCTCCAGGACTTCCAAAGACGAGATCGGGAAAAATCATGAGGCGTATTCTTCGTAAAATTGCAGAAGATGAATTCTCAAACTTAGGAGACACCTCTACTTTGGCCGACCCTGAGGTTGTGGATGATCTAATTGAGAACAGACAGAACAAGAAATAAGATTTTTCTACCCTGTTTTCTTGGCATCACAAAAGCACGAGCAAGATCAATGACGTTTGAGAGCATAGTAAAAATGCTCCAAACGTCATTGATTTATCCAAAAATCGAATTGTCACAGAGGCTTGTCTTCAGAATTTAGAATACGTTCTGCAGCACCATCTGGGTCTTCATATTGCCCTGAGCGAAGAGACCACGCAAAAGCGATTAATCCTAAAAATCCCATAAATAGAGCTGCGGGTATCAAATAAATCAACATACTCATGGGTCTTATTTTACTCGCTTTGCTTGTGTTAGATTTAGACGCAGTGCATTTAAGGTAACAATTAAAGATGACCCTGACATAGCAATGGCAGCGACCAAAGGTGTAACAAAGCCAAATACAGCTATAGGAATTGCAACCAAATTATATAATGCAGCGAACCCGAAATTCTCAAGCATGCGAGAGCGCGATCTACGTGCGATGTCAATTATGTCCGCTATAACTAGAACGTCATCACCAGAAAATACGCCATCGCTTGCGGCGCGGCTAACATCTGCGGCACCGCCTGGTGTTAAAGAGGCATGCGCATTAGCTAAAGCACCTGCATCATTTAATCCATCGCCAATCATTAGAACTTTTCTGCCTTCTGATTGTAATGTTGCAATTCGTTCTGCTTTCTCTAAAGGCGAAATTGATCCACTATACAATTCAATATTTGATTTTCGAGCAAAAGCGGCAACTTTGTTGTGGACATCACCAGACAGTAATTCAACTTTAAATCCGCGTTCATCTAATTCAGTTGCAATGCAGTCTGCTCCCAACACTGATGTCTCATCAAATTCAAACGCGACAGGCTCATCGTCGTCGTACTGAAAATACAAGGAAGGAATATCCTTAGAAGAGGAGGCAACTCCAGTCACCCATTTTAAAGACCCTAATTTCGCGTTCTTTCCATCAATAACACCTTGAATTCCACAGCCTGAAATTTCTTCAATATTGGAAGCAATCTCTCCTGGGCCTGCTAAACAGGCCAATGCCCTAGAATATGGATGTCTGCTTCCTCTTGCTAGTCTGGCTGCCAATTCCAAGTGATTGAGATCGATATTATTATCTTTTAGGGATGCATCGGGTTTTGTTAATGTACCTGTCTTGTCGAAAATGACATAATCACAAGCAGCAATTCTTTCTAAAGCGTCACCTGATTTTAAGTACACATTTTTTTTGAAAAGCTTTCCAACAGCAACGACTTGTACGACGGGGGCCGCGAGTGCTAGCGCGCAAGGGCAGGTGATAATTAGTACAGAAATAGCTATGAAAATTGCTGTTTTAAAGTCACCGTTGTAAAGCATCCAACCAAGAAACGCAGCAGCAGAAACAGTATGAACGACTGGTACATATAGTTTCGCTGCCTTATCCGCAATTTGGCGGTATGTTGAACGTTGTTGTTCACCGATTTCCAGTAATTTGGATACCTCAGCTAACATCGAATTTTCAGCTGAAGATTTTACGCGTGCTACGATACTTGAGGTTAAATTTATCGTTCCTGCGTATATGGTTTGACCAATTTGCGATATTATAGGTGTACTTTCGCCAGATACCATATGATTATCCAGCTCACTGCAACCTGATATAAGCACAGCATCAACAGCGAATCGCTCTCCTGCGGCAACCTGTATGATATCATCCGGTATCAATGTAGAAGCTTTGACAGATTCAGCACCACCGTCAGCATTTATGCGAGTTACTGAGCCTGTTTGCATCAAGGCAAGATCTCGTGCTGCTGATTGGGCTTCTCTTTGCAGCTTAGCATCCAAAAATCGCCCTATAAGAAGGAAGAATAACAACATTACTGCTGCATCAAAATATGTGTGATTGCCGTGGTGAATAGTTTCATAAAGGCTCATGCAGACTGCTAGTAAAACAGCTAAGGAAATGGGAACATCCATATTTACGTGACCAGCACGGATTGCAGATATTGCGGATGAAAAGAACGGGCGTCCCGAAAATGCAACAACAGGCAGGGCAATACACGCAGAGATCCAATGCAGAAATTCTTTGGTCTCAGCGTTCATTTCATCAACACCAGCCCATACGGATACTGACAAAAGCATAACATTAGCTGCTGCAAAACCAGCTACAGCCATTGCCATAAGTAATTGACGTTCTCTCTTTGAGTGTTCGTTATCTGCCTCTTCAGGGTCAAAAGGGGTTGCACCGTAACCTAATGAAGAAATTTTTGATATGATATCAGCGGATTGCAGGCTTTTAGTTTTCCAAGAAACATGAAGACGACCGGTGGTCAGATTCATTCTAACTGCATCAATGCCTGCTAATTCACTGATGCCATTTTCTATTTTTGAAAGACAACCACCACATTTAGCGCCTCGAACGAGAATATCCAAACTGTATTCGTCAGCGGACCTCTTCACAAAAGCAGTCGGATCAACCAGAAGAGCAGTCTCGTCACTCTCTTTGGGTGCCAAGCCTGATGGACAACCAGCAATCTCTGAAGCATTTAAATCAATCGAACGGCCAGAGAGAGTCATGGGATGAATATCTCCTTTTGTGCTTTAAAGAATATTTCAGAAGATTTTTTTACTTCAATCTGCACGGTCCATCTGCCTGTTTCTAAGCTATCTATCGGGTGGGCATATTCTCCATTGGTAGAAAATTGCATAGGAAAAGACACGTTTTGATGTTTACTAGAGTGCTGATTTAAAACAGCATTTACTTGCAACTCATTTAGAGGTTGGTCGTCTCTATCAAAAAAACGAGCGACTAGGACTGAATTTTTTTGTGTGTCTTCAGAGTGCATCACACCTATTTCAGATCTCCAACCTAAAAGTACCTGTTGATGCATTTCGTGTATCGTATCGTTGTAATTAATACCTTGAACATATGATTTTTTGGAAATTTCGCCAGGAAAGGACTTTATTGCTTGAGACAGAAATATTCCGTTCACAATGAAGATTACGCCAAAAAATGCAAGAAACATGAATAGAACATGTTTACCAGTAAGTTTGGTTTTTGATGAGTTTGTCTTTTCCATTAATCATCTCTTTTGGGTATAGCAAAAAATACTCTGTTGCTTTGAATATCACCTGTCGCAACATCCTTTGCTTCAATGATGAGGTGTTTGCCTGACTTATGCTTGTCTGCTTCTGGAACAGTAATTAAAATTCTGAATCTATCGACATGCTCTCCAGACATAATGATTGTTTTGTCTGTATCGTCATTTCCAATTATTTTAAGGTCGAGACCGTTTATTCCGGATGCAGTGATTAGAACTTCTCGGTCTTCGCTTTTTTTGTTTACAAGTTTAATTGAATATCCATTGCGAATATCTCCATTGGATAATTTCACAAATGGTGGTGAACGATCTTTGATGACATTGAGCTCAAAGGTTGAGCGAGTTGAAAGCCCATAGACCATTATACAAGAAATTGCAGCAATCAAAAATGCGTACAAAATAACGCGTGGGCGCAGCATATTATAAACTGCAGGCTTACCTTCTGATCTAGCTTGAACATTTTTATCTGTATCATACGCAATTAGCCCAGTTGGCCGATCAACGCGTTTCATTATTGTATCGCAAGCGTCAATGCATAGCGCACAATGGATACATTCAAGCTGAGCTCCATGACGGATGTCTATTCCAACAGGGCAGGCGACGACACAGGCATTACAGTCTATGCAATCACCGCGACCATCCCAGCTCGTATTTTTTTTATGAGCACCTCGAGGTTCACCTCTATCCCATCTATAGGTTACATTTAAAGCGTGCTCATCAGTTAAAGCTGCCTGTATGCGAGGCCAAGGGCATAAGTAAGTGCAGACCTGCTCGCGCATAGTGCCGGCGAGAGCGTATGTCGTGAAAGTCAATATTCCTGCAAATACATAAGCACTGACTTCAGCATCTCCTGTGAAGAAGTTTGCAAAAAGCGTAGGTGCATCATGATAGTATAAAATTAGTGCGCCGCCCGTTGCGAATGAAATAAATAGCCACACAATATGCTTGCCAACTTTGCGCAGTGCTTTGTTTACGCTTAGCGGGGCTCTATCTAATTTAATGCGCGCATTTCTATCACCTTCAAAAATTCGTTCTACGGCGATGAATAGATCAGTCCAAACCGTTTGTGGACACGCATAACCGCACCATACCCGCCCAAAGAGCGATGTAACCAGAAATAATCCAAGCGATGCTAATATCAATAAACCTGTAATATAGTAGATTTCTTGTGGCCAAATTTCCAAAAAGAAAAAATAAAAACGTCCGCCAGCGAAGTCTGCCAATACTGCTTGATTTGGTGCGTCAAGACCACGGTCCCAACGCAACCAAGGGAGGATGTAATAAACAGCAAGTGCAAATACCAACACCACCCATTTAATGGTCCGAAATTTTCCTGAGACTAGTTGAGGGTATATTGGTTCCCTTGCCTTGTATAAGGCACTTTGTCCTGGAGGAGGAGGTGTGACGTTGTTATACATCGCTGTGAATCACTTTTTGATTGTTATTCGCCGCCGCCAAGTGTGTGAACATAAACCGCTAACGCTTTGATGGTGGCCTCATCCAAGCGTTCATTCCAATGCGGCATAATGGAGTTTCGTGCGCTATAAATAGTCTCACGAATTGCACTGGCATCTCCGCCATATAACCATTCTTGATCGGTTAGATTCGGCGCACCAAATGTTCGGTCCCCAGTACCATCAACACCATGACAAGAAGCACACTGATATTCAAAATTTTCTTCAGCTCGTGCAACTGCATCGGTATTTGCTTCCTGCCCTGAAAGCGAAAGAACTTTTTGAACAAGGTCATCAATTTCTGATTCGGAAATAAATCCATCTCGACCAAAAGCTGGCATTTCAGAATAGCGTGTTTCATCGTGGGTTGAACGAATTCCGTACGTGATTGTTTGTTGAATATCGTCTAGCGAACCACCCCACAACCAAACATCATCAGCAAGCATTGGGTAGCCAATAGCACCTCGTCCGCCAGCTCCATGACAAGTCGCACAATTATCACCAAATGAACTTTCACCCATAGCCAGTGCAAATTGTTGTAGTTCTGGTGTTTTCTCAATTTCTTCAAGAGAAGCACTCATGAGTTTTTGGGCATTTTCAATTCGCGCAGAGCGTAGTTCTCCAACTGCTTCACC
Organism: Hirschia baltica ATCC 49814; assembly: GCF_000023785.1. Classification (NCBI taxonomy): domain Bacteria; kingdom Pseudomonadati; phylum Pseudomonadota; class Alphaproteobacteria; order Hyphomonadales; family Hyphomonadaceae; genus Hirschia; species Hirschia baltica. Next base: position 1,782,617 of record NC_012982.1, on the reverse strand, counting down.
AACTTGAGCGCGGTCAGATTGATTCCAAACCCCGACTGTATTTCCCTGAAACCCTGGTAGTGCAGGCCAAGCCGGCATCAAAATCCACCAAAGAATAGAAAATGCTATTGTGGCATACCAGACATAGAGCCACCAACGAGGCAGTGGATTGTTTAGCTCTTTGATACCGTCCCATTCATGGCCGGTTGTTTCTACACCGGAAAAGGCATCGACATCTTTATTTTTATTATCTGTCATCGGAAATCTCCCGATCTTCTAAAGGAACATTTGCTGCGGCATCAAAAGTAGATCTATTTGACGGCCAAAGCGCGTATGCTAGCGCAGCGGCAAACATGAGAACGAAGTAGAGAAGTCCCCAAGTTTGGGCAAAGCTTGATAGAGCGTGATAAGTCATAAACCCTATCTCCTATTGTGTAGGTCGTCGGCTTCGTATTTATCGAAATCGACTAGTGAACCCAGCATTTGCATATATGCGATTAAAGCGTCCATTTCAGTGACGTTTTCAGGATCGCCATCAAACGCGCGAACAGCAACGGAACCTTCCCGGCCAGCCAAGTTTTCGTAACGCTCGACCATTTCTTCCCAATCAGAGTTAGGGTCGGTTTGGACAATCAAATCAGATTTTGCAAACTCGACCATTTCATCTGTATAGGGGACACCCAACGCTTTCATGGCTTTGATGTCCGCTTCAATATTTTCAAATTTCAATGGTCGACCAATCATGAATGCATAGGGAGGCATTACAGATTCTGGAACGACAGATCGCGGGTCTTTCATGTGGTCCATATGCCATGTGTCAGCATATTTTCCGCCCAATCTTGCGAGGTCTGGCCCTGTGCGTTTAGACCCCCATTGGAACGGGTGATCATACATGCTTTCTGCAGCTAATGAGTAATGACCATAGCGTTCAACTTCATCTCGCAAAGGTCGCACCATTTGTGAGTGGCAGACATAACAACCTTCTCTGATGTAAATATTGCGGCCTGCGAGTTCTAAAGGTGTGTAGGGGCGCATTCCTTCCACTTTTTCGATTGTGTTCTTCAAATAGAAGAGCGGAGCAATTTCGATTAATCCACCGATAGCAACAACAAACAAAATACCAATTGTCAGTATTGATGAATGCTTTTCGAGAAATGAGTGTTTGTTAAACAAAGACATGTTCCAAAGCTCCTATTCTGCTGGTTGCGCTGGAGCGCGTGTTGTAACAGGTTCATTGCTTAAGAGTTCTGCACGCTCCGCATCGCTGAGTTCGGAGAGGCGGGTGTCGCCGCGTGCTGTTCGCCATAAATTATATGCCATCACAATGGCTCCGCCGAGGTAAAGAACACCACCAAGTGAGCGGATAATGTATGCAATATGTTTGGCTTCTACAGTTTCAACGAATGAGTATTCCAAGAATCCGAATTCATTGTATGAACGCCACATTAGGCCTTCCATAATTCCTGCGACCCACATTGAGGTTATGTAGAGAACTATTCCTAAAGTTGCAGCCCAGAAATGCCATTCAACCATCGCTATGGAATACATACGTGGTCGTTTCCATAGATATTGAGTCATACAATAGAGAGCGCCAAATGATATGAAACCTACCCATCCAAGAGCACCTGAATGCACGTGTCCAATACCCCATTCGGTATAGTGGGATAATGAATTAACAGCACGCACAGACATTAATGGACCTTCAAAAGTCGACATTCCGTAGAATGCTAATGAAAGAACCATCATTCGAACTACAGGATCAGTTCTCAGCTTGTCCCATGCACCTGATAGCGTCATCAAACCATTGATCATTCCGCCCCATGACGGCATCCACAACATAAGTGAGAATGTCATACCCAAGGTTTGTGCCCATTGAGGCAATGCCGTGTAATGGAGATGGTGTGGACCGGCCCAAATGTATATGAAAATCAAAGACCAAAAGTGAACGATTGAAAGGCGATAGGAATATACCGGACGATTTACGCGTTTGGGGATGAAGTAGTACATTATGGCAAGGAAGCCAGTCGTCAGAAAGAAACCAACAGCATTGTGTCCATACCACCACTGCGTCAGGGCATCTTGAACTCCAGCCATAGCTATATAGCTTTTTGAGCCAAATAAGCTTACGGGCAGAGTTAAATTGTTTACAATGTGAAGCATTGCAATTGTGACTATAAAAGAAAGGTAAAACCAGTTGGCAACGTAGATGTGTGGCTCTTTACGTTTCCAAATTGTACCAAGAAATACAAAAAGATACCCAACCCATACGATTGTCAGCCATAGGTCTGCATACCATTCAGGTTCTGCATATTCCTTTGATTGTGTGATCCCCATCAAATAACCGGTTGCGGCTATTACGATGAAAAGTTGATATCCCCAAAAAACAAACCAAGGCCACGCACCGCCAGCAAGTCGAGTGCGGCAGGTTCGTTGAACAACATAGAATGAACTTGATATGAGGACATTTCCTCCAAAAGCGAAGATCACGGCAGATGTGTGCAAAGGGCGTAGACGACCAAAGTTCGTGAAACCCCATTGGTCGAAGTAAAAGAGATTGGGGTAGGTCAATTGCAGGGCAATAATGACTCCGACGAGTAATCCTGCAATTCCCCAAAACATTGAAGCAAAGACACCGGCTTTTACGATACCGTCTTCATATTTTGTGGGATCAAATACTTGCTCGTCGTCGCGCCCAGCGTACCAAAAGACTAGCGCTAACGTGCCGAGCACAAATCCTGCTGATAGAAGTCCAGCGTGAAAACCCATTCCTGGATCGACCGACCGGGAAGCTACATACAATGTGATGAAAGCAAGTAGGGTCGTAAAAATCCCTACACTCACAACACTAATATCGGGTCCATTTGCCCCTCGCAATTGCATATTCGTCACTGTTTGCCCCCTCGCATTGTAGCCATCTGGAGTTGCTTTCACCATATTTAAAATGAGGCTAAAAAACCACACAATAAATCCGTCTATTATTGTGAATGCGCTGGTTCTTTTAATTTTACAACGGCACATTTTGCCGCAATGACAGAAATCCAGATTTATTATAGGGTTTTTGAGCGTTCAGAATTATTGTCTTGCCGAAAAGGTATGTAAGATGTTGAATAAGTGGTCTTTTATAAGTTTAGGCGCTGCCACAGCACTTACCAGCATTGGGTTGGCTATGCGTTCTTGCGCTACAAATAAAGTGGATAACGTATTTGGCGCAACATGGTGTACACAGGATTTGAATGCAGTTACCCAAAGTACATTTTCTGTAAACGGTGCATTACACTGCGGCGGTTGTTACATTGCCGCGTTGGGTTTAGTCATTGCCGGAGTATCAGTTTTTCAACTTTTATTAGCGGTTTTGAATTCGAACAAATACTCAAAGATAATTTCAGCTTTCTCTTAGCATCGTAATTTCACAATATTGAGATTATGCGGTCTTGATTCTGTCAGCTGCCAGTTTTTGTACGGACCCAATATCCATTTTTCCTGACCCTAACAGTGGAATTTCATCTACTTTGAATACTTTCCGAGGTAGGGAAAGTTCGCTGACCCCGTGATTTTGAAACCAATGAAGTAAATCCATTCTATCTGCGTTATCATTCGTCGTAAGAAGTATAATTTGCTCGCCTTTGCGGGGATCTGGTAAAACCGCCGCAGCATGGTTGTGTTCTGGCCATACACTTTGAGCGCAATTTTCCACAACTGCCAACGACACCATTTCTCCACCAATTTTTGCAAATCTCTTGATGCGTCCGCGTATTGTCAGAGCGCCGTCTTCGTCTTGACTAACAACGTCGCCGGTATCGTGCCATCCATCTTCGATTGGTTTTAGAACCATGGGATCATCTTCAGATAGATACCCAAGCATAACATTGGGCCCCTTCGCTTTCATTCGTCCCGCACCAACGATGCCGTCAACAGGCTCAAATTCGACCACAATACCAGGAAGGGGCCTTCCTACAGTGCCTGGTCTATTAAAATCTGGTTGGTTCACGGCAAGAACAGGAGCTGCTTCTGTCGCTCCATAGCCTTCGAGAATATCGACATTAAATTTCTTTTTGACGAAATCTCTAGTTTCTTTTTTGACGCTTTCAGCACCACAGACGACATATCGTAAACAACTTAATTCCTCATTGCCGGAGGCTCTGGCGTATTGGTTGAGAAAAGTGTCTGTTGCAAAAAGAATCGTAGCTTTAGTGTCAGCTATTCGCTTAGGGATTTCTTTCACTTGCAAAGGAGAGGGGTGAAGGACGACCTTCATTCCTGTAAGTAATCCTATCATGACCCCAGCTGTTAGTCCAAAACAGTGAAAAGTTGGAAGTGGATTATACATGATATCTTTAGGCGTGAGCATGCCTTCAACATGTTGAATAATTTGAAAAACATTAGACACTAGATTGGCATGTGAAAGAACAACTCCTTTGGGACTACCTTCAGTGCCTGATGTGAAAAGAGTTACAGCAGGAGAATCCCAATGCGCTTGTGAACGAAATAGCCAAGGTATGAATGGACCCAAACCACCTTTGATTTTGTCCATAAATGTAAGCGACTCTCTGACGTCTTCTAAGTAGATGAAATTGAGTTCATTCTTGAGTTCATCAACAAGGTTTTTTAGGTTTGCTTTTTCTACAAACTGATGTGCGGTAATGATGTTTGTTATATTTGCAGCTTTGCAAGCTGCTTTGATATTTGCACTTCCGGCGGTGAAGTTAAGCATAGCCGGTATGCGGCCATAAGCATTGAGAGAAAAGAAAGAGATGATAGAACCAGCTCCGGTAGGGAGCATGATTCCCATAGTTTCTTCTTTCATTCTTCCTTTAGTTAGTGCACTTCCAAGGGCAAAGCTTGCTCTGACAATTTCTGTATAACTGAGTTGTCTACCATCAGAGTCTTCAATGATAATTTTCTTTCCGCCGACTTTTGAACGAGCATCGAGTAATGCACCAAATATATTTTTCTGTGCTTTTCTAATGTCGAAAGACACATCTAGATTTGACATTTCCTACTCCCATCCGACGTGTTGATCACTTGTTGTGATACTTTTAAGGTATGGATACGAAATATTTTAACATGTCGACAAGCTCTAATTCATCACTATACTTGATCCTAATATAAATCAGGCCCATTTTCCGAACATGACAGAACTCTTCAACACGCTAAAAGATCGCCGCGCATCCAAACCAGACGTGCGCCATCCTGAAAAACAAAAGCGTCCCGATACGCCGGTTCTAAAAAAACCCGACTGGATCAGGGTGAAGGCACCTATGGGTGCTGAGTTTGCAAAAACTCAGAAGATCATGACTGAAGGTAACCTCACAACTGTTTGTGAAGAAGCGGGATGCCCCAATATAGGGGAATGTTGGACTAAAAAACACGCAACAATGATGATTATGGGGGACACATGTACACGCGCGTGTGCCTTTTGTAATGTTCGTACGGGTAAACCAAATCCATTAGATGCAGATGAACCTCGTAGAGTGGGTCTGGCCGTTGCAGAAATGGGACTTGAGCACGTCGTTATTACATCAGTTGATCGTGATGATTTAGAAGATGGTGGAGCTGCTCATTTTGCTGAAACGATTCGTTCGATTCGTGAACAAGCCCCCAATGCCACCATTGAGATACTGACGCCTGATTTTTTACGAAAAGGTGACGTTGCCAATATCGTCATTGATGCAAAACCAGATGTTTTTAACCATAATCTAGAAACTGTTCCGCGGCTGTACTTATCCATTCGCCCCGGTTCACGCTACTATCATTCTCTTAAATTGCTCGATCAGGTGAAACAACGCGATCCAAACCAGTTTACGAAATCTGGTATAATGGTTGGCTTGGGTGAAACCAAAGAAGAAGTTATGCAGGTGATGGATGATATGCGTTCTGCAGGAATTGATTTTTTGACAATTGGTCAATATTTGCAGCCAACACGAAAACATGCTGCGATCGACAGGTTTGTAACGCCAGAAGAATTCAAAACATACGAGACAATTGCTCGCTCAAAAGGCTTTCTCATGGTGTCAGCAAGCCCTCTGACGCGTTCTTCGTATCATGCCGGAGAAGATTTCGCGCAATTGAGAGAAGCTCGAGAAAAAATGAACGCCAAAAAATAAGATATGACGGTTGTTACTAAATCTATCGTCGTACCATATCGGGCCAAGCAAATGCTTGAATTGGTTTCTGATGTAAAAAGTTATCCAGAATTCATACCTTGGATAAGATCATTAAAAGTTGTGTCAGAGGCCGATTCAGAAGCTGGATGGGAAGGCAGAGCAACAGCCGCTGTTGGGTTTAAAGGGTTTTCGGAAACATTCACAACCGACGTTAAAAAGAGCCTATTGGAAAATAAAGTCAATGTTCAACTCGTCAAAGGGCCGTTCAAATATCTTGAAAATAGCTGGCAATTTTCTGACCATGAAAAAGGCTGCGAAGTTGATTTTAAAATTAGATTTGAGTTTTCCAACTTTCTCCTACACGCATTAATGAAGGCTAATTTCAATAGGGCGGTTACCGTTTTAATGGATGTCTTCATAGAAGAAGCAAGAAAACGTTATTCCGAGTGACTTTTACTGAGCAAGCCGCATCAAAAGCTCAAGCGCTACTTCCATAGATTTGCGACGGACATTGGAACGACCGATATCACCAAAATGACATGCTTCATGCAACGTTTCTCTATCTCGGCGTTTGGCGGCAATGTGTACTAATCCGACAGGTTTCATTGGAGTTTGGCCGCCAGGACCAGCAATTCCTGTGATTGCAACTGTTAAGGAAGCTCTAGAATGTTCCATTGCACCTTCTGCCATAGCTATTGCTGTTGGTTCAGATACGGCTCCAAAGTCAGCTAAAATATCACCCGATACGCCCAACATATCTTGTTTTGCGCGGTTCGTATAAACCACAAAACCGCGTTCGAGAGTTTGAGATGAGCCGGGAATTTCAGTTATTAGTCCAGCAAGTAGTCCCCCTGTACAACTCTCTGCAGTAGCTAGAGTTAATTTTTGAGTTTGGGCTGCTCTTAAGAATTTACGAGCTTCTTCAATCAATTGGTTGTCAAACATAAAAACACCCTAATGTTATTGAATTATAGGTTATTCACTTGAAACAAGTAAAACGCTTGCTTGAGCAGCAATACCTTCTTTTCGTCCGGTAAATCCTAATTTTTCCGTGGTCGTAGCTTTAACACTTACGCGATCTAATGGAATACCCAATATTTTAGATGTAATATCGCGCATTGTCATGCTGTGTGGTTTTATTTTGGGAGCTTCGCAAATAATTGTTATATCAGCATTTGCAATCATAAACCCTTTTGAGTCTGCTAGTTCAACGGCATGCTTCAAAAACACTTTTGATGCAGCACCTTTCCATTTCACATCACTTGGTGGAAAATGTGTTCCGATATCTCCTTCGGCTAGCGCGCCATATATTGCATCTGTTAATGCGTGCCACGCAACATCGGCATCAGAGTGCCCTTTAAGAGATGCTGAATGGGGGATTTCTAGACCGCATAGAGTGACAGATTGACCGTCTTCAAAAGCATGAACGTCATAGCCGTTTCCTATTCTAGGAAGAATATTCTTAATCTCTAAGCTGTTTTGAAGTAGTTTTTCAGCCATCTCAAAGTCCTCTGGCAGCGTTATTTTTACTAAGCTATTTTCACCCTGAATAAGCGCGATATCGGCACCTAATGATTCGACTGCCTCCAAATCATCTACAAATTGCGATGATTTTCCATTCTGCGCTTGCCAGATAGTATTGAATCGAAAAGCTTGAGGAGTCTGGATGCGACGCACAGGGGATCTGTCCAATGTTTCAAGTTTTCCATCGGCACCTACTTTTTTTATAGAATCCATCATTTGAAGTGCTGGAGCAGCAGCTAGATAATCAATCAAAGCCTCAAACAGTGAGTCTATAATCTTTAAACTCACACCTGGTCTGGCAGCATCGTGAATTAGAACAATGTCTGGAGAGTTGGGTTTAATGTGCTTAAGCGCATTCCTGACACTATCCGCTCGCTCTTTACCGCCTAGAACAATAGAAATGTTATTATATGGTTGGCAGATTTCTTTAGCTGTTTGCAGGTATTCATCGGAAATAACGACAACAATCTCGTCAAATTTTCCGCATTCTGAAAAAGTTCTAAGACTCCAATCAAGGACTGGGCGTCCGTTGAGCATCGCAAACTGTTTGGGTGTAGAAAGGCCGGAGCGGGAGCCAGTGCCAGCTGCGACGATAATTGCTGTATTATGTGACATCTCGGTGACTGCCTCTATATTAATCATCAAGCTGCGCTAAATGGCCTTGATAGATTGCTATATGCATATAAAATGCACAATAATTAGGCTATGTAAGCCGTTTTGGAATTTGTAATGATATCTGTTGGCGATGTTGAAATTAATGACGCGGTTTTTTTAGCTCCGATGTCAGGTGCTACCGATGCGCCGTTTCGTCGCCAAGCGTCAAGGTTTGGTGCTCCTGTCGTTATAACTGAAATGATAGCAGGTTCAGAATTGGCCACAGGTCGTCAAGACATGGTCTGGCGAATAACGAAACCTGAAAACACTTTTCCCTTCGTTGTGCAATTGGCAGGTCGAGACCCTAAATGGATGTATGAAGCGGCAAGAATAAGTGCTTCAGCAGGTGCAGACATAATCGATATCAATATGGGTTGTCCATCGCGGCAGGTAACAGGCGGTCAGTCTGGCGCGGCTTTGATGCGAGATCTTGATTTGGCGCGTGAACTAATCATTGCGGCACGTGAAGGTGGTGGACTACCCGTGAGTGTGAAAATGCGTCTGGGGTGGGACGATGACACCTTAAATGCTCCAGCCTTGGCCAAAATATGCGAAGAAGAACACGTTAAACTTATCACAGTGCATGGTCGTACGCGATGTCAGTTTTATACTGGGAAAGCTGACTGGAATAAAGTAAAAGAGGTCAAATTAGCATCGAATTTGCCGCTTATCGTGAATGGTGACATAGATTCATCTAAAACAGCCAAACAAGCTATTTTATTATCACAAGCCGATGGTGTGATGATTGGAAGAGCAGCTTTGGGACGGCCTTGGTTGCTTGGTAAAATAGCTTCCGACTTGGCTAACCGTCCCTACATTGAGCCAACTTGGTCTGAAAAATTGAGTTCTTTATGTGAACAAGTGTCTGATAGTGTTTTGCTTTATGGAGACCGGTTAGGTGTTAGAGTTTTTAGAAAGCACCTCGCGGCTTTTATAGATTATTCCAAAGAAATTCGACTAAACACTGAAGATAGAAATGAGCTTAGGGGACGGTTTTGCCGCATCAGCTCAGAAAATGATGTCATTTCAGCAATTACGTCTTTGGAAGCTCCTAAAACTGCCATTTGTAGAACTGAGGAGCTTGTTTAATGTCAACTAAAATGACCTTATCTGAACAAATCCTTGATACGCTTCCTGTAGCTGCGCTCAGTGTAAATTTAGATGGCATCATTGAATTTGCCAACCCCATGGCAGAAACTCTGCTTTGCCAAAGCATTGCACTTCTTAAAGGCAATCCTCTTGAAAAATTAACTGCAAAAGATTCTCCGATAGTTGATTTGATTCATAGAGCTGCGAAAGATGGAGGAACTGTATTTGCTAGAAACATCGTATTATCAGGCCCATTTATCTCACCAATTCATATTGATGCGACTGCCGCTCTGTCTCAAAACGAAGATATTATTGCGGTAAGCCTTTCGCCAACAGCCCATCAAGCGGATCATGAATCAAAAAGTCAATCAGCCGCTATGGCTGAGGTAGCTAGAATACTGGGACACGAAGTCAAAAACCCTCTTGCTGGTATAGTGGGTGCCGCGCAATTACTCGCGCGTCAGGCTCGCAATGACCAAATGTCTATGCTGACTTTGATTAAGGAAGAGGGCGCTAGGATAGGGCGCCTTGTTGATCGATTCGCTGCATTTGAAACGTTTTTCAGACCTCGGCCTACCATGACGAATATTCACCAAGTTCTAGATAGAATTATGGAAATGTCATCTGCAAGTTTTGCGGAGAACGTAAAACTAACTTTCAGATTTGATCCGTCATTGCCCGATATTTTCGTTGACCCAGACCATATACATGAAGCTTGTTTGAACCTCGTCAAAAATGCTGCTGAAGCCATCACAGACACTAGGGACAATGGGCATATTCACATAGAGACTCGATATCGTGCGGGCGTGAGTATGCGTCATGGAAAAGGGGAAAAAATCACCCGGTCAGGTGCTATAGAAGTTTCGATCAAAGACAATGGCCCCGGTGTACCAAAATCTGTTGCGGATAAAATTTTCACCCCATTTTTCTCAACTAAACAATCAGGCGAAGGGATAGGCCTGACAGTTGTTGCTGAAATTATATCAGCTCATGGCGGATTTGTAGAACTTGACAATTCTTCTACAGGAGCATGCTTTAAGCTGTTGCTGCCTATAACAAAATCAAAAACATAAAGGTAAATCATAGTGAGTGGTCCTACAGTATTAGTCGCAGATGACGACTCGAGCGTACGTTTAGTTGTCAGCCAAACCCTCGCTCAAGAAGGGTATCACGTTAGATCGACAAACACAGCGTCAACACTGTGGAAGTGGATTGAGGCAGGAGAAGGAGATTTGTTAATTACAGATGTCTATATGCCTGATGAATCAATCTTCGATATAATGCCGAAAATCCGCCAAGAGCGGCCTGAATTGCCTATTATCGTTATAAGCGGACAAAGCACCGTATTAACAGCAACAATGGCATCTGATCATGGCGTTTACGATTATATGCCAAAGCCATTTGATATTGATGTATTGGCAGATTCTGTAAAACGCGCGCTTCAAAAGCGGTCATTGAAAGGAATTGAACCCGCTAGCCGGAAGGCAGAAAAAGACGAAGCACTTCCATTAATTGGGCGCTCTACACCTATGCAAAACGTGTATCGTGTAATTGCGCGGGTGATGAATACAGATTTAACGGTGTTGATTGAAGGTGAAAGTGGTACTGGTAAAGATCTATGTGCGAGTGCCATTCATGACCTTGGAAAAAGAAAGTCTGGTCCTTTCGTTGCGGTTAGTCTCGCCGCTTTACAAAAAGAACAAGTTGAAGCTGATCTTTTTGGGGTAAATATTGATGGTGAGGCATCTTCTCCCGGACGTGTCGGCGAAGCAAACGGTGGAACACTTTATCTCGACGAGGTAGGTGATATGCCATTGGAAGCTCAAACCCGATTGCTCAGATTTTTACAAGATGGACAATACTCCTCACATGGCGGTGGTCCTGTTCGACAATCAGATGCAAGAATCATTGCTTCAACAAAGCACGATCTTCGCAATCTTGTAGAACAAGGGTTATTTCGAGAAGACCTGTATTACAGGCTAAATGTTGTCTCTCTATCTCTTCCACCTCTTCGTGAAAGAAAGGAAGACATTTTAGAGCTTGCCGCTGCGTTCTTAGTACGCGCAAAAAGAGAAGGTTTACCAGAAAAGCAACTTGATAAATCTGCGTATGACCTTTTGTCAGCCTATGATTGGCCTGGTAACGTTCGAGAATTGGAAAACCTGATCCGCCGCCTTGCTGCTTTGAGTCCGGAACCAGTAATATCCGCCCGAGAAATTGAACGAGAAATGCGTTCTGGAACAAAACCAGAGACAAAAACGGATGCATTTGAGGCTGAGGTAGAGGCGTTATTGTCTAGACATTTCATGGCAAGGCTAAGTATTGCAAATGAATCTGAAGGTACGATTTATCAAAATGTAATTGAGCAAGTTGAACGTCCTCTTTTGAAGTTGGCGCTTGCTGCAACGAATGGAAATAAGGTTCGCGCTGCTTCATTACTTGGGTTAAACAGGAACACTTTAAGATCTAAAATCAATAGCTTAGAGATTTCTGATGAAGAATAATCGAAGATAATTAAAACTTTCTGCGTGTGCACTTAAATGTGTTCACGCAGATAAGTGTTTACGAACCCGTGTGTTGCGTTTATGTATCAGTGTGTCTCAGTTGCGACACGTAGTTTAGTAAGCATAAATGCGAACCCCTAGAATAAAACTCATATCTCCAACAAATTATGGTCCTGTAGGGACTGCTGTGCTGCGTGCTCTATTTGCGATTTCTGCAATCGTAGCTACTTTCGCGACGTACCTATCTGTTGCTGATGTCGGGAACACATCTACGGCCGGCAGCCCCATGATGACATGGCTTCTTGTGGCCAATCTGTTCATTATCTTGATACTTGCTGCTGCATTAATGGCGAGGATCTATCGACTTTTTCGAGAGAATAGAAGCACCCAAGGTGGCGCCAGACTTCGACTAAGAATTATTGCATTATTCGGGCTAGCTGCAATGGTTCCTACGATAATCGCAGCGTTACTTGGGACACTAATAAACAGAAGTGTCGAGAATTGGTTCTCTGAAAGAGTATACGCCGTAATCGAAAATGCTTCCGATGCTGCAAATGCTTCCTTTACAGCGGTCATAAGTGATGTGCGGAGTAATGTAACTGAAGCGGCAAAAGACTTAAATGATGCGTCAGTGGTAGCTGCGTTTACGGAAGCTCCTTTGCAGTTCAAAGAATTTTTGACAGCGGAATCTCAATTGAGAAATCTTCCCGTACTTGCCATTTACAATTCTCAGAAGGAAATAGTATTTTCAACGCAAAATGACACACCTCTGACAATAGGGCCGATGTCCGAGCTAAACTGGATTGCCGCAAAAAATGGCAAAGACGCAGTGAGTGTTTCAGAAGACTTTGTAGTGAGTACGCTTACACGGCTTACAGCTTATCCAAATGCATACCTATATAGCGCGAGCCAAGGTCCGATTTCGGTCGGTAAACAACTAAAAGCAACACAAGCAGGTTTAGAAGAATATCGGGCTGCTGGACTTCGAAAAGACAGTTTAAGAACAGTTTTTGTGCTGTCTTACATCGAGTCAGCTTTACTCGTCCTTTTAGGCACAGCTTGGTTGGGGATGTATGCCGCTGGGCAAATTGCAACGCCAATCGGAGATTTAGCAGCAGCGGCTAGGTCAGTACGAGACGGTGATCTATCGGTGCGATTGGATCGTCCTAAAGGTCGAGATGAAATAGACGACCTTTCTCAAGCGTTCAACCAGATGACTATGCGTTTATCACGCCAAAGAAGAGATCTAGACTCTGCTAGGCTAGAAGCAGAAGGGCGTTCTGAATTTATTGAGACGGTGTTATCGGGTGTTGAAGCAGGCGTTATACGCGTAGACCCGCTCTTTAAAATAACACTCGCTAATGCGTCAGCCGGTAGATTATTAGAGCTATCGTCTGAAATGCTTCAGGGCGCTCTATTACATGAAGTCGCACCGGAATTCTTATCTGCCCTCCGCAAAGCTGTAGAATCTAGTGAAGCAATAGGATCTAATATTCAGATTACGTCTGGTCGAGGAACTAGAGATATTCACGTTCGAATTTCTCCTGAAGCTGAAATGAGTGGCTTTGTCGTTACATTCCATGATACGACCAGATTGGTCGCTGGGCAAAGGCAAGCCGCATGGAAAGATGTAGCTCGCAGAATTGCGCATGAAATTAGAAATCCGCTAACACCAATACAGCTTTCTGCCGAACGGATACAAAGGCGTTTTGGCAAACAAATTACTATAGATAAGGACACTTTTGATAGCTGTACCGACACGATCTTGCGTCAAGTTGGAGATATTGGTCGCATGGTTGAAGAATTTTCTTCTTTTGCACGTATGCCAAAACCGACTTTAGCTCCGTTTGACTTGAATGAGCTTGTTCAAAATATTGCATTTGCACAACGTTTGGCATCACCTACAGTTGCTATTGTTGCTACAGTTCCAGAACAAAAAAGTATGATGACAGGCGATGAACGTCTGCTTGGTCAAGCGCTAACAAACATCATCAAAAATGCACGTGAATCTGTCGAACGGCACATACTCACTGGTGAGATTAAAGTTGGTTCTGTTTCTATAAATCTGGAAGTTATGTCTGAAAAAGCAATTTTAACTGTTCGAGATACTGGGGTTGGGTTTCCCGTTGAAGACAGAAGCCGCTTGTTGGAGCCATATGTAACAACACGCGAGACGGGGGTTGGTCTCGGTTTGGCGATTGTAAGTCGTATTGTCGAAGATCATGGCGGCGAAATAACCCTAGGGGATAATGAATTAGCGGAATCTGGCGCACGTGTGAATATCAGTTTGCCACTTACCGTACTTAATGAAGATGAGGAATTAACCCCCTCAAGTGAAGGAGTAGCATGATGGCGTTTGAAATCTTAGTGGTTGATGACGAAACGGATATTCGAGAGCTAGTCGGTGGTATTCTAGAAGATGAAGGCTACAAAGTCCGTACTGCTGCTGATGCAAAGCAGTCTATGGATGCAGTTAGAGAACGTGCACCAAATCTTGTGCTGTTAGACGTCTGGCTAAAAGGGTCAGAATTTGATGGTTTGGAAATTCTTTCAATGCTGAAAGAATTAGATCCCAATATGCCGATAATCATTATGTCAGGGCATGGAACTGTAGAAACTGCGGTTACAGCAATTCGAAACGGTGCATATGATTATCTAGAAAAGCCGTTCAACTCAGATAAATTATTAGTGCTAGTGCAAAGAGCCCTAGAAGCAGCTCAATTGCGCAGAGAAAATACACGACTTAAATCACAAACAGCTATAAGCGATCAATTGATAGGTGACAGTCAGGCAACGCAACAATTAAGAGCTGCGATAGCCAAAGTTTCACCTGCCAATAGTCGAGTCCTTATTTCAGGTCCTCCCGGTGTAGGAAAAGAACTCGTGGCTAGGATGATACATGCTAATTCTTCAAGAAATGATGGTCCATTTGTCGTTGTGAATGCAGCAACTATCGCACCTGAACGCATGGAAATGGAGTTGTTTGGAGAAGAAGATCAAACCGGACGACCAAGGAAAATAGGTCTGTTTGAACAGGCACACAACGGAACTCTGCTTTTAGATGAAGTTGCGGATATGCCGGCAGGAACTCAATCAAAAATACTTAGAGTTTTAATAGATCAACGTTTTAAGCGAGAAAATGGGAATTCCGACGTAAAAGTCGATGTCCGAGTGATTTCTTCGACAGCCCGTAATCTTCAAGATGAAATATCTGTGGGACGGTTCAGGGAAGATCTTTATTATCGCCTTAGTGTGGTGCCAATAAATGTGCCTTCTCTTGAGAGTCGTCGTGAGGATATTGCTGATTTAGCAGTTTTCTTTGCTAAGCGTATTGGTGAATCTTCTGGACTGCCTGCTAGAAGTTTCTCTGAAGAAGCCTTAGCTGTACTTCAATCATCAGAATGGCCTGGAAATGTACGCCAACTAAGAAATGTGGTTGAACGTATTTTGATACTTGCAGGTGGGGATTCTTCCCAGCAAATAATGCCTGACCATCTTCCAATTGATAGAAGTGGTGATGGAAGCAACACAGCTTCCATGGATACCATTTCTCTACCTCTTCGGGAAGCTCGAGAAAAATTCGAACGAGAATATCTTACGCTACAAATTACGCGTTTCGGCGGAAATATCTCTCGAACAGCAGCTTTTATTGGTATGGAGAGATCTGCTCTGCATCGCAAACTAAAAGCTTTGGGTGTAGATACATCTTCAGAGAAGCTTTAACACTTCAGTGTTGGATAGAAAAACATGCGAATTATCATTTGTGGAGCTGGGCGCGTCGGTCAAGGTATAGCCGAAAGGCTCTCTTTGGATCATGACGTGACAATGATCGACGCCGATGCAAAGCTTCTAGAGCAGGTTGGAACGCGCTTTGATGTTCGAACAACTATTGGGCATGCTGCATATCCAGCTATCTTGGCGGAAGCTGGCGCTGACAACGCAGAAATGATTATTGCGGTAACATATTCAGATGAAGTCAATATGGTAACGTGCCAAGTGGCACATTCGCTTTTTAAAGTTACGACCAAAATTGCAAGAATTCGAAGTCAGGCATATACGCATCCCGCATATTCAGACTTATTTACTCGCGATAACCTGCCAATTGATATGCATATATCGCCAGAATCAGAAGTAAGTGAGTCCATTTTGCAGGGGCTTATGACGCCTGGTGCTTTTCTTTCCGCAGATATGGGAATTTTAAGCTCAAGCGAAGGCGGCGTAGTCAAGCTCCTCGGTGTTGAAATCACCGATAAAAACTCTCCAATGCATGAAGTACGTCTGGAGGATGTATATGAGTTATGTCCAGACAGCGGTGCGCACATTGTTGGAATTGGCCGAGACAAAAGATTATTTGCACCAAAAGACAATCATAAAATAAAGCTAGGTGATCGTATCTATTGGATCATCCCAACGGACAAAATTGAACATATGTTTGATATTCTTGGCTTGTCTGAAGGGCAAAGCCGACATGTTGTCGTTGTTGGTGGTGGTCATATCGGCCTAAATGTAGCCAAACAATTGGAAAAAACGCACAAGAGAGACACGAAGAATGGTCGGCTAAAACACACGGTTAAAGTGCGTTTGATAGAAAAAGATAGTGAGCGAGCAAACCATGCTGCTGAAGCATTGGAAAGAACAATTGTGCTGCATGGAGATGGCTTGGATCCAGAATTACTCGAAGAAGCTGGTGTCTCAAATGCTGATTTAGTCGTTGGCCTTACCAATGATGATAAAACCAACCTTCTTTTAGGTGCGCTTGCTAAAAATATCGGTGCGAAGAAGGTTGTTTCTCTCGTAAATGAAGCTGACTTGGCAAACATCAAATCTAATGTCGGTATCGATGTCTTGATAGATCCAAGGTCGATCACTGTTTCGAAAATTCTTTTGAAATTGAGACAAGGAAGATTGTCTAATCTCAAATCACTTGAAAATGGTGCTGCTGAAGTTGTTGAAGGTATAGTTAAAGAAACGGCACCTTTAGTGGGTATGAGTTTAGTTGCCGAGGAATTGCCCGAAGGCATTTCCGCTGGTGCACTTATTCGAGACGGCAAGCCAATAGACCTATCTAACCGCGTAAAGGTTCAAGATACGGTTATTCTTTTTGCAGAAAAAGAAATGGCCCGAAAAGTCGATCAACTTTTCCGCGTTAAGCTTGAATATTACTAGGCTCTAAGGAAGGGAAGACAATATTGAACCTTTCAAGTGTTCTCAAGCATCTTGGGCTAACAGCTATCGTCATAGGTGCCTGTGCGTTGCTATGTGGATTGTTCGCATCCATCTCAGGTGATGCTTCATCAGCGCGTGGTTTTCTGTTTTCTGGAGTTCTCGGTACTTTTTTAGGCGGGTCATTTCTAATATTATTGTGGGATGTTCCTGCCAAAACCGGAGCAAGGGAAGGTCTTCTATTCGTACTTGGTTTTTGGTTTTTGATGCCGCTTATAGCCGCTCCCCCTTTCTGGGCGTCGGGTGTTTCGAATTCATGGATCGAAGCAAGTTTTGAAGCCGTCTCCAATCTAACGACCACAGGAACAACCGCTGGAGAAGCTGTTCAACCTGATTCAATACGCTACTGGCGCGCTATTTTGCAGTTTATCGGCGGTGTATTGGGGGTGGTTATGGCAGTTATCGTACTAGCTGCCTTAAATTTGTCTGGTCCTGGCGTGCACAGGTCGCATCTCTTAACGCTAACTAGAGACGATCTATTCGGGCGTATTGGTAGAATTACGGCGACTGTAGCACTGGTTTATGGGATAGCTGCTATTATTGGGACATTCGCCATTGTGTTGGCAGGCGCTGAATTTATTGATGCTTTCACACGTAGCCTAGCTGCGATATCAACCAGCGCGACTTTGAGTGGAGCAGCTGGTGCTTACGCATATTCTCCCGCAGCGGCGGCTGTCATAACGCTTTTACTTTTTATCGGTGCAACAAATATCGCTCTTCACGCGGATATTTTAAGGCAAAGCAGTTGGAGAGTTTACCTAAGAGATACCGAAACGCAGATTCTAATACTTGGCGTACTGGCCTTTGTATTGCTAATGGCTATCTCAAAACAGAAGTTTGATTTTCGTTTGATCTCTGAGGCACTTTCTTTTGTGTCTACTTCGGGAATGAATGTAACGGGAAGTGAAAAAGTTCTTGATATCCTACCACAACCTATTCCTGATGTTTTTGTCTTTGTAGGTGCTGCAGCTCTTTCGACAGCTGGCGGTTTAAAGATGACACGCGTATTGGTTTTATTTAGTCGTGCGCTAACTGAGTTCAAAAGGTTATCATTTGAACATTCTACAGCAAAACTTAAGTTCCAAGGGCGGACTCGCGCAGATGCCATTGTTGTCGGCGTATGGGTTTATTTAATAGCCTATCTTGGTGCCGCTATTATTCTAGGCATGTTGCTGGCATTGACTGGATTGAATGTCGAAAATGCTTTTCGGGGTGCCATTGGCGCGATCGCAAATGCTGGTCCGCTTATGGATGCAGCTGTCGTGGACCAATCCCCTAGTTCTACATCACTCTTTGTCCTTGCCATTGGGTGTATATTAGGGCGTATTGAAGTCTTAGCGCTGGCACCATTGTTTTCTAGTGATTTTTGGCGCAAATAGTACTAGATAAACTTTTTACGAATCAAAACTCAGTTTGTCGCAACGTTAAACCAAGACCCAAAACGGAAAATTAATAACAAAGTCCCGAAAAGAGGCTCATAATAAAATGTCATCCGATAAAAAACAAAACCTTCAAGACACCTTCCTAAACGCTGTACGTAAAGACAAAGTCCAATTGACTATATTCCTTATGAATGGGGTCAAGCTTCAGGGCGTCGTCACATGGTTTGATAACTTTTGTGTGTTACTAAAAGGCGATGGTAGACCGCCACAACTTGTTTACAAACACGCTATTTCGACAATTGCACCAAATAGTCCGGTAAAATTATTTACTGGTGATGATGGCTCTTCCGACGAAGCGTGAATACATCCAATTTAATAGATATCTCGGTGCCAACTCAAATAGCTGGAATAGTCATTCCAGCATTGTTTGATGCTCCAATCTATGATCAATCACGGATCGAAGAAACTCAAGGCCTTGTTGAAGCCTTAGGTGTAGAATTGGGCTTTACTGATGCTGTCCGCATTAGAAAGCCCAATGCTGCTAAATTATTTGGTGCCGGTCAATTAGATCTCATCAGTGAGAGGCTAGATGATTGCGAAGGCAATTTACTCGTCGTCGATTGCTCGCTTTCCCCCATTCAACAGCGAAACCTCGAAAACACTTTGAATGTTAAAGTAATGGATCGAACCGGTCTTATACTTGAAATATTCGGAGTGAGAGCACGTTCTGCTGAAGGGCGATTGCAAGTAGAAATGGCGCGTCAATTATATGAACGCTCTAGGCTAGTAAGAACCTGGACACACTTAGAACGTCAAAGAGGTGGAACAGGATTCCTAGCGGGTCCGGGTGAAAGCCAATTGGAAGCTGACCGACGGATGTTGGACGGCAGAATCGCAAAACTAAAATCTGACCTTGAAGCTGTTCGTCGGACGAGGCGACTTCAAAGGGCTGGGCGTAAACGTCGCGGCGCGCCAATAGTTGCACTTGCTGGTTATACGAATGCGGGAAAATCTACTCTGTTTAACTCACTAACGCATTCGAGTGTATTTGCAGCTGATATGCCATTTGCAACCCTTGATCCAACTGCACGTGATGTTGAGTTGAGCAGTGGCAAAAAGATTTCAATGATTGATACGGTTGGTTTTATTACGGACCTCCCAACTCACCTGATCGAAAGCTTTAGAGCAACAATTGAAGAAGCTATTGAAGCGGATTTATTACTGCACGTAAGAGATATCAGTCATCCTGAAACTGACAGGCAATCTAGTGATGTCAATGATGTTCTTACGAAACTAGAACAAGATTTGAATGCTGATCGTCCTCCAGTGATTGAAGTGTGGAATAAATCAGACGCTTTGAGTGATGATGTGCTGACCGCATTAAAGACAACCGTGGAAAATCGAGATGATATCGCTTTGACCTCGGCGACGACAGGTGAGGGCTTAGATGATCTCATGCAAATGGTGCAAGACAAGCTATTTGCTTCAACGCGTGAATTTGAGCTGAAGATTGAACCAAAATATGGGCGTGCGCGTTCTTGGCTTCATCAAAATTGTGATATTTCCAATGAAACGGTTGATGAGAATGGAAATGTCATTATCCGTGTGCAGTTGTCTGTTCGTGAACTCAATGAATTTGCGCATGAGCATCCAGACTTGGATATGAATTTAGTTATATTATCATCTAAATCCTAAAACGTGATGAGGTCGTGATGTTTATTTGGTCTCAGTAGCTTTTACTTGCTGCCAGAGGTCAGATTGAGCAGATAGACTGAGTTGTGAAAAGTCGGAGCCTATTTCTCTTGCACGTTCTTCCATTGCTTGAAAGCGGCTTACAAATTTAGCATTTGCTGCGCGAAGTGCGCTTTCTGGGTCAACATTATGCTTTCGGGCAAGATTGGCCACAACAAGGAGTATATCACCCATTTCCTCTTCTACATGGGCTTGATCATTTTGTGTGGCAGCTTCTTCAAGTTCCCTCAATTCTTCTTGAAGTTTATCTGTAACTTCTTTTGCAGATGGCCAGTCAAATCCTACTCTAGCAGCCCGTTTTAAAAGTTTCTCAGCCCTTGTCAGGGATGGTAACGCATACGCTACGCCATCAAGTGCAGAAACTGGAGTTTTATCATCTGATTTGTTTTCACGTTCTTTAGCTTTCAACTCTTCCCAATGACTTGTTTGGGCTTCAGAGTTTTCAATTTCGACACTCCCGAAAACGTGTGGATGACGGTGAACCATCTTATTGACGATGGAACGCGCAACATCTTGAATATCAAATTCACCCTGATCTTTTGCGATTTGACTTTGGAAAACCACTTGAAGAAATAAATCGCCTAACTCATCCCGAAGTTCCTGCATGTCATTTCTATTGACAGCTTCAGCAACTTCATAGGCTTCTTCAATTGTATAAGGAACGATAGATTCAAAAGTTTGCTCCAAATCCCACGGACAGCCGGTTTCTTTATCGCGAAGTCTTTCCATTAGTCTAATGAGATCGGAAATCGCATCTTCAGAAGAGATAAATGAGCGGTCTTTGGTCTGATCCATTGAGAATGTTCACCTGATACTAATATTTGAAAGCAAGCTTGATATGAGCTCGGGTTTAAATTGAATGATCCTGAAAGCTAGCGCTTTTAATCAATGCGAATACATTCATTCCAGCTTTTAATCCAAGGTTAATTAAAGAAGCACGAGTTATCCTAGATTTCAAAGAATGACCATTTACATCAAGCACAACTTCACCAAAGGGACTAGTTTCTTCTAATTCGAACGATCTAACGACGCATGGAATGATATTTTTAAAGCTCGTATTTTGGGGATAAATTGTAGCAATACCAACATCCTGCATACGAATTTTGATAGCGATTTTCTGATCAACCTTTAAAGGAAAACGTTGAGGTAGAAACAATTGCTGCCCTAATACATCTATTTCAGCAAGCATCATCTCTTTGTCGATGTTTTTGACAACGCCTACAAATAAAGAAGAATCTGATTGCGTAAAAATTTGTAGGTGTTCCAAAGGTTTTTCAACGAAAACTTCTTGAGTTTTACCAAAAGCAATTTTCCTACCTTCAGATATGATTAAAGTAGAACCTGTAAGGCGCAAAACTTCTTCTATATCGTGACTGACTAATATTATAGGAATGGAAAAATTAGACTGGAGGCTCTCTAAGTACGGAAGAATCTCAGTTTTTCTCTCCCTATCAAGTCCCGTAAGTGGTTCATCCAATAGTAAAAGTGATGGGCGTGAAAGCAATGTTCTACCCAAAACAATTCTTTGCGTTTCCCCTCCAGATAATTCTCTGCTGGTCTTATCCAGCAATGATGACAAATTGAGGTTTTCGATGACTGAATCTAGAGAGAGTTGAGAATTCTGATGTTTGCTTCGTTTGTCGGCATATTTCAGGTTTTCTATAGGTGAAAGGTGAGGAAATAGCCTTCCATCTTGAAATAGATACCCTATTTGTCGTTTATGCGTTGCTTCATCGATTTTCTGTTTGCGATCATACCAAACAGTTTCTATTCCTCTGCCATCGCTGGATCGTATTGAGCCGTTATCAGGCGTTTCCAAACCTGAAATCATTCGAAGCAGGGAACTTTTTCCCGAACCACTCGCACCAAATATTGCGACAGGTGCCTCAAATGAAAATTCTTGAGAAATTTCTATATTGAAATTTTCCCATTTCTTTTCAATGTCCAAATAAAGCCGATTAGCCGACATTTAGTCGAAACCTTTTATTGAGAGTGTATACGCCCAAAAGAATAGCGAACGACATGAGAAGAAGGAATGCAGACCACAAATGGGCTTGAGCATACTCAAGTGTTTCAACATGCTCATATATAGCAATTGAAATAACTTTGGTTTCGTTGGGGATATTACCGCCAACCATAAGCACAATGCCAAATTCACCAATGGTGTGGGCAAATGTTAGAACCATAGCTGATATAAACCCTCGCAATGACATCGGAATGATAACACTCACAAACGCATCTAAGGGTGTCGCTCCCAATGACTGAGCTGCTTCATATTCTTTTCTGCCGACAACTTCAAAAGCAGATTGAAGAGGTTGGACCATAAATGGTAAAGAGTA
Source organism: Hirschia baltica ATCC 49814 (assembly GCF_000023785.1). Classification (NCBI taxonomy): domain Bacteria; kingdom Pseudomonadati; phylum Pseudomonadota; class Alphaproteobacteria; order Hyphomonadales; family Hyphomonadaceae; genus Hirschia; species Hirschia baltica. The sequence continues at coordinate 1,760,067 of NC_012982.1, read as the reverse complement.
GACGAGGGAAGCTAAGACAAGCCCATTGAATGAAAAGGTAAGTGTCTCGCCCGTCATTGTCATCCAGAAAGCTCCTAGAAGCGAATTTGGATTGAAGGCAACCAGAAGGTAAAACCCAATAACTGTAGGCGGTAGAACAAGCGGAAGCGATACGACAGTTTCACATATTGGTTTTAACCGAGACTTCGTGTGAGCAAGCCACCACGAAAACGGTGTTCCTAGTATCAACAGGATTATCGTAACGGTCACAGCCAGCTTTAACGTAAGCCATAAAGGTCCAAAATCATCTATCATGGGGAAAAGCATTAATGTGCAACGTCATACCCACCATTCTTAATAATTTTTCTGGCTGTGTCCGACTTTAAAAATGATAGAAATTCAATGGCAGCCTGATTAGAAGACCCAGTTGAAAGCAACAAAGCATCTTGTCTAATTGAAGAATAGTCCTGCTCAGGAATAATCCAAACATCATCATCAATTTCAGGTGAGAAAAATGAACCCGCCAACAGGCCTATACTCGCATTTCCACTTGCTACCATAGCGTATGCCTGTCCGACATTTTCACCCAATACGAGTTTTTGTGTGAAACCCTTTGTTCCGTAATGCTTTTCTAAAAATTCCATCGCTGCAACACCATAGGGTGCCAGTTTTGGGTTTGCTATGGCAATCTTAGTATCAGTCTGTAAAATATTCTTCCAGCTCGCTTTGTCGCGATTAGGAGCCCAAAGAACAAGCTTGCCGATAGCGTATGTAAACCGTGTACCTGCTACAGCCTTGGGGGATTCTTCTAACAATTGGGCGTGCTTCTGGTCCGCTGAAAGATATGCATCAAATGGAGCGCCGTTCAAAGTTTGAAGATAAAGCTTTCCCGTTGAGCCAGAAATAATAGTCAGTTCATGCTGAGTTGTTTCTTCAAATTTGGCTTCCAGTAATCGCATCGTTGGGATGAAATTAGTCGCAACTGCGATATTCGCTGTTTCGGCTGTACATATTGGCGTAAACAAAAGCAGGCAAAGTAAAAGAGAATTCAGGAAATGTTTCTTGGCATTCAAGGACAATTGATTGAAAAATTTCGACATTCTCATATTTGGCTTAAAACTCATTTTTTGAAACAAAACTAAGAATGTAACATTGTCGGTGAAACTGCAATTGCCTGTTTGGGCTGATGCAAAGGCTAAATAGCGCAATCACAGCATGAGTAAGCGCCAATTACACTAATTCATAAGAAGTATGGATTGCCAGAAGCGTAATAGTGGCGAGCTTTCAACACCTGTTTTGATAAAAGCTAAATCAGCCATAGTGGCGGAGAAGGAGTCCGCATAACCAGAGTTTGCGTGTTTTCGTGTGAGTCCATTATTAAATATAAAATACAGGTACTTAAAGTATTTTTGTTCGTACGTGTTCATTATCTGTCGTCCAAATCTATCGTTTATGGCATACTCTTTGGCTAACCCTACGGCTAACCCTGAGACGCAATCGAACCTATGCCTGACCTTACTTCCAATAAGCTTAGTGACCTTAAATGCAAACGCGCGAAAACCGGCCGCCATTCAGACGGCGGCGGTTTGTATTTGAACGTAAAGCAAACCGGAGCGCGTAACTGGTTGTTTATATACCGGTGGGGCGATAAGCGTCCTTCCATCGGGCTGGGCGGGTATCCATCAGTTTCACTCTCTGAAGCACGGAAACAGGCCGCCATGTGTCGGGACTGGCTCAACCAAACGCCACGCAAAGATCCTAAAAAAGAATGGATGGTTCTCAATGCGCCAGAAGTAAGAATTGAGCCTTTCGGCCCGTTTGCGCTTCGTCATATAGATGCGATTAAAGGCGACTTCCGAAATGCAAAACATATTGCGCAATGGCGATCAACATTGGAACGCTATGCCGAGCCTATCTGGGCTAAGCCGTTAAATGAGATTGAAGTCGATCATGTGCTGAAATGTTTGGAACCGATATGGGCTACAAAGAATGAAACCGCGCGCCGCGTCCGAGGGCGGATTGAAGCTGTGCTGGAAAGTGCTCGAGTGCGCGGCATGCGCGAGGATCCAAATCCTGCATCTTGGAATGGTCAGCTAAAGCATGTGCTTGGACGTAAGCGGCCAAAGCAAAAGCATTTGGCGGCGTTGGAATACGACCAAATGCATGCTTTTTGGCAGACTCTTCGGCAAAAAAGCGGAATAGGCGCACTCGCGCTTCAGTTTACCATTCTAACGGCTGCAAGGTCAGGAGAAGTCAGAGGTGCCACTTGGAATGAGATCGATATAGAGGCGGGCATTTGGTCAATACCGGCTGAACGCATGAAGGCTGAAAAACCGCATATGGTGCCACTTAGCCAAGCGGCGCTTGCAATCATTGATCATATTTCGAAAGCCAGACAAGGCGAACTAATCTTTATGGGTATGCGCGCAGGAAAGCCGATTTCTGACATGACCATGACCAAGGCTTTAAGAGATATGAAGCTGACAAATTCACAGGGGGAAGCTGTCACCGCACATGGCTTCCGATCTACCTTTTCCGATTGGGCGAGGAATGAAACAGACTTTCCGCGTGAACTCATAGAAGAAAGCCTAGCTCATAGTCTTGGCAAAGTCGAAGCAGCTTATAGGCGGGGGCAGGCCATAGAACGCCGCCGCGCTTTAATGGAGGCATGGGCATTGTATGTGTGTGGCTAAGTCAAATGCATTAGAACCATGATTGGGTTCAGGGTTTAAACTGAGATTTCAGGTTGATGATATCCGCTTTGGTTCCAGATTGGCTCGATTCAACCTTTATCACTTGCTCGGCCATTTCCATCAAAGAATGACTCAAACACAATGCCTGATGCGCGGATAGTTTTATGACAGCTGACTCAACCGATTTACCTGTTATTGGATGTCTCGAGGTGAGAAGCACAACCAGCTGACCGTCGGGCGTGCAATGTGCAAGTGGGCAATCGTCCGTAGTCATCACAAGCATCAGGACGGCTTTTCTCTTAGTTCCTGTAATCGAATCAGCATGCTCATAGCCTTTTCAAACTGGCGTCCTAGGCGTTCGTCCAGCGCCATTAGTGTGCTCATACGATGAGGGTCTAGACTTTCCCCGTAGGCCTGCATTCGAACAATTGGGCGTTCTTCTGTTTCGTGTTCTAAATTTTTGAGCCAGGGCAGGAGTTTTTCTTCAATGAATTTTGTTAAACCTTCTGAGCTGGCTTCAAAACCATTTTCATTTTCCTGGATCTCTTCTTCCCACCATTCAAGACTTCCTTCGTCTAAATAACCTAATGCGTTAGTGTAAGCGTTCTTGTTTGGGTCTTTCAGAATGAGCAGTGCCTCCTTCAAACGGGAGAGGTTTTCTCTTACAAAAATATCCAGTTCTTTGTCATCTCCTTCCGTAGTTGATATCGCAGAGCGTGAGTTAAACGTTCGCTTGCGTTCTGAGTGGTAAACGAGCGCGCGGCGGGTAAGGAGATCGCACGATGAGTATGTTTCACCCGTTCCCGTGCAATTGTGAAGCTGATTAATGTGTAAGGCGCGCTCACCGGAAATGAGCCTTCTTCGTCTCCATTCAATCCAGACAAGTTGGTCAATGAGGCTATCTTCTGCGGGGCCTTTCGGCATATAGACCGTGCGCCACTCGTACAGTAATTCTAGGAATTCCGCTTCGTTTTCCCAGGGCAGAAGCGCGTTAGTAAAATGACCCGAAGGGATGTTCTTTTTGATTGGGGCAGTCATTACCAGAAATCCTTTTGATTGATGCTGAGCCGAACGCTTGTTTTCTGAATACGTTGTAGAATGCGGATCATGTCATCATTGATTTCGCACTCGGCTTCTTCAATACGTTCTAAGTAATGTTGGAAGGTGGTTTCGTGCATGCCCTTAGGTCGTGGAACATAATCACCGAGTCCTTGCGGTGCACCAAGCTTTGCACGCAGTTTCTGGTTCTTTCTGGTCGCACGATTGCCAGGCTGTTCCTGGCTGGAAGCATGGACAAGGTTGTGACATTTGCGACACCTAAAATGTAAGTTGGCGAGATAGAGTAGCTTCGCCCTTGCATTGCATCGAAGGCAGCCAAAGTAAGCCTGCGCGCCGCCTAAATGTCGCGGTGACCAGACGATGGGAAACGTGTCTCTAACATTTTTCCAGTCTGCGGCGTTGTCTTGCCTTGCGCGATAGATGAGCGTCACTTGGTTTCGACCACCTTCAACCGATATGCAGGGCTTGTCTTGGCTATCGTTTTTCCAATGGATCATGCCACGCCAGCCATCAGTCAAAATGCTGTGTTTTTGAAAATAGGCTGCATTCAAACTCCGGAATTGCTCCAGATATCTCTTGCGTAGATTGTGACCGCCAGATCCGAAACCGCCCATGTTTGAAATCTCCCGCTTTTGCCCAAATCAGTTGGCAAAATGAGGATTAAATCAAGTGTCGTTCCGGTGGTGTTCGTGTGCGTGCGCTTAATGGCAGGAAACGAATTGTGCCGCGTCATTTGGGTCGCGAACTTTCAGGGGCAAAAAATCGCCAAAAGTTGACTCATTGCGGTTCTGTTCATGGGGCTGCAATCAGAACCAGAACAGACATTCCCTCATACGAATCAAACAATCGCTGTAAATCCATTTTCATCACTCCGATCTCATGAATTTTTTATTCCCAGCTTTTCTTTAAGTTGTTTACCCACAGATTGGGTGCATTTTTCTGGCAATTGGTGTGTGTGGCATTTAACTGCCGCACGTAGAGCTGCAGAAACTCATCCGATTAAATTTTAAGATCAATATTTCCTAACTCAACTAGGGAAATCCCTAATTGACGAACTGCTCATCTTATTCTCACTTTGAACAGCAACTTGACCGCAATGTTTTCAGCTTGCGTGTTTAGAAGTCGTTCCGGGGGGGGAGACGAGTGGATATTGGACAATCCATTCTTAATTTAAGCGGTTTTCGCAAAATCGAACTGCTGCGCCAAGCGGAGGCTGCTGAATGCGGTCTTGCTTGCGTAGGGATGGTTGCTTCTTATTTTGGCTATCAATCTGACATTTCAACTCTGCGTCGCGAACATCCCATTTCTCTTAAAGGGTCTTCACTCAAAGATGTTATTGATATTGCAGCACAGTTAGGTCTTGGCTCACGTGCTGTTCGGTGTGAACTGGAAGAACTTAAAGATTTACGTCGTCCAGCCATTTTGCACTGGAATATGGATCACTTTGTTGTCCTTAAAGACGTACAAAAAGATAAACTAGTTTTACTTGATCCAGCCAGTGGTCAGAAAGTAGTCAAGCTCGTTGATGCAGATGAGAGTTTCACTGGCGTTGCCTTAGAACTTACTCCCACACCTAAATTTCAAAAAGCCAAGGTTAAGAAGCCAGTACGTTTATCCAGTCTGGTCAAGTTGGACGGCTCTACATGGAAAGCGTTGGGCCAAGGGTTGGTTTTGTCCCTCATCATGCAGGTCTTTGTCTTGATGAGCCCATATTTTATGCAAATCGTGATTGATGAAGCCGTGCTTAAAGGAGATTTAAGTCTGCTGGGCGCGGTGGCAGCAGGGTTTGCACTCCTCAAAGTGTTTGAAGTAGCTACCATCATCCTTCGCGGCTTGGTGTTTCAATTCCTCTCCAATGTTGTTTCTTTTGATATGGAGGCCAGTCTTTTGCATCACATGATGCGTCTGCCATTGCCATATTTTCACAGACGGCATGTGGGTGATATACAGCAACGTTTTCAATCCTTGCAGCCCATCCGCGATCTCGTGGTCAATGGCGCTATAATGGTTTTGATTGATGGTGTGCTCGCCATCTTCGTTGGCGCGATATTGTTCCTTTATAATATGCAACTCGCATTCATTACGATTGCAGGCATTTTACTCTATGTCGTCTTGCGATTGATCTTCTTGGAGCTTTCTAAGCGCTTGGCAGGTGATTTGCTGGTTGCCGAGGCTAAAGAGAATACTAAATTCCTTGAAAACCTACGCGCTATGCAAACAATCAAAATTGCAGGTGCAGAAAATAACAGAGCCAGCCTATGGCGTAACCTCGCGGCCAATTCCATTAATGCCACTATTCGTGTTGGCAATGTGAATATTGGCTATGGAGCGATCAGTCAGGCTATATTGGGGCTTACCACAATCCTGATTGTCTATATCGCGGCAAAATCCGTTATCGCCACGCAAATGACCGTTGGGATGATCACAGCATTTATCGCTTATAAAGGCCAACTTGAGCAACGTCTCATGGCGCTTGTCGAACAATGGATAAATTTTAAGCTCCTGGATGTGCATTTAGAGCGCGTGGCAGATATTGCTTTGCAAGATCGCGAAAAAGGAATTGATGCGCCTAGCGTAGAACGGGAATTGAGGGGCAATATCCAGCTTCAAGGTGTATCGTTTCGCTATGCCCCAAATGAGCCTTTAATCCTGACCAATGTGAATTTGGACATTCAGGCAGGTGAATTTATTGCTTTGACAGGGCCATCAGGTTCTGGAAAATCAACACTCTTACGCGTGTTGATGGGTTTATATCCATCCACAGGTGGACAAGTTTATTTTGATGGATTGCCGCTGTCGACTTGGGGGCCTTCGTCTATCCGTGCCCAGATTGGTGTGGTCATGCAGGATGACACTTTGCTGGCAGGTTCTATTACCGAAAACATCGCTCTATTTGATGAGAAGACAGATATGGAGCGTGTGCGCTGGGCAGCCCAAATAGCATGTATCCATGATGACATTGAACAAATGCCAATGGCATATCGTTCCCTTGTCGGGGATATGGGCACAACCCTTTCGGGTGGCCAGCAGCAACGCATCATGTTGGCGCGAGCGCTTTATCGTCAGCCGAGAATTCTCGTGATGGATGAAGGTACTGCGCATTTGGACGAAGCGACAGAGAAAAAAATCAATGAAAATCTCAATCAGCTCAAAATGACACGAATTGCAGCAGCTCATAGAAAAGAGACAATTGGCGCAGCTGACCGTGTGATTGGTGTGATGAATGGACAGGCAGGTGAATTGAGAAAGCCGCCATCCATGACATCTCCACCTCCAAAAGAGCAACAGATCCCATCGGCAATAACCGCCAATCCGGATCTTCAAGAAATCCTGTTCGGATCAAACGCAATCCCGCGCGAGACTGAAAAGGGGGAGTAGAGTGCATAAACTATTAGGAGAAAATTATGCGTGATTTAAAAATGCATGAGCTGGAAGCCGTGAGTGGTGGAAGCAGGCAACCGACTATTGTTGTAACAGCAAGTGCTGTTGGAGGACTAGATTTGCAGGCACATAAAGCATTGGCTGATGCAGCCGACGCTTGGGCAGCAAGTCAATTTACAGAAGATAACTTATCTTTTGACCAAGATGAATTGGTGATGGCACCGATTATAGTACAATACTCACCTGAACCACAAGAAGACTGGGGGCCTCCAGATGATAGTGATTCCTTTTGGAACAAATTTGGTGATGACGCAGAGAATGTTAAACAATTTATGATAGAAAACCCTGATTACCCCCTCAATGATCCTGCTTATAGGGAGCATGTAGAAGATTTGGATCAAGCTACTTTTGCGATACTCGTAGGTATAATTACTGGTACAGCCTCAGGAGCTTATAACGGATATAAAGTGGGGGGAGTGCCTGGGGCGGCGACAGGGTCAGCTAGTGGCTTTGTTGTTGCCGTGCTCGGAGCTGTCCTCACTGGATGGTATGTAAATAAAGATAATTGATCTAATGGTCGAGAGCCAATAGAAGAATTTACATTTTTTCTATTGGCGCTTAAGGAAATCCAAATGCAAGAAAATCGTTCTATTGGCAAAGTAATTTTACGAGGTTTACCAATGATTTTGGTTACCATGATATCATCATGGTATATAGTAAGAAATCATGAAGGGGCAATGTTCTTTCTGATAATTGAATTTCTTATCTTGTATTTTTTCTACTTCCTGTGGGAATACTACTTTGCTAAAATTTTGAAGTGAATTTCGTATAAAGACAATAGTTAAAGCTAACAAATAACGGGAAAACCCCTTTAATATTCAGGGAAGTTATTGATGTATATTCATATATTGCCCCGTTAGCTTTTAAGAAGGAAGCAGAATAACTCAAAATATAAACATAGATGCTTAATGAGTATGACTAATAATCATGATCTTTTCCGCCCCGAAACCCTAGAAGCAAATTCAACGGACCGTTGGGGACGGCCTGTTGGTCTTTTGCCTATGGCATGGTCACGCATCACATTACTACTATTGCTCTTTATCGTTGTGATTATCGTCTTTCTATCGACAGTCAACTTCTCACGTAAAGAAACAGTGCGTGGGCGATTGCGTCCAACTGAAGCTGAAGCGCGTGTGTATGTCTCTCAACCCGGTGTTTTGAAGTCTTTGGATGTTACGATCGGAGAACCTATCGAAAAAGGGATGCCGATCGGACTTGTGAGCACAGACCGTCAAATTGAATCAGGTGAAAGCCTTGGTGAACAGGCGGTGCAAGCTCTTGCAGAAGAAGCTGATAGCTTGAAAGACCGTCAAGCTGGTTTGTTGCGGAGTGCAAAGATTTCAGCAGATCAAATCGTCCTTGAAGAGGAAAAAGCAGAACGCGAACAACTTGATGCTAGAGCAAATTTGCAAATTATTGAGCGCCGCTATGAGATAGCTTTAGAACGCGTCGAGTCTGCTCTTCCGCTCATGGAAAAAGGATTACTGCCTAAGGAAGAATTCCGTCGGCGTGAAGAATTAAAGCTTCAAACCGAGCAAGCTGTTATTGATCTTAACGGCGCAATTAACAGAGCATCTTCTAGATTATCTGAATTAGCATTGGAACGTGCTTCTAGCAAAGAGAATTTAAAGCGAGAGAGTGCCAGCATTGATGAACGACTTTTGCAGATACAGTCCCAATTGGCGACTGCTCAATCTCAAATCGGCTATGTGATTAAAGCACCAATATCAGGACGCGTGGCAGCCTTGCAAATCTCTGAAGGAGAGCGTGCTGATCCACAACAGCCTCTGCTCACAATCCTTCCAGAAGGTGGACAATTAATTGCCGAATTGTTTGTGCCGACGCGCGCCATTGCTTTTGTGGAGCCTGGTCAAGAAGTTCGCTTACAATATGACGCGCTACCATATCAGAAATTTGGAGCAGCATTTGGCCTGGTGGAAAGTGTCTCGGCGACGACTTTATCTCCGCATGAATTGCGTAATGGTATGCAAACGGAAGAGGCCGTCTATCGTGTACAGGTGAACCTGAATGAACAATCAATGCCTGCCTTTGGCAAAGAACTGGCGCTTCAATCAGGTATGGAATTATCAGCTGATATCATTCTTGAAGAACGCAAATTGATGGAATGGCTACTAGAGCCATTAATGGCAACTCGCCAACGCATGAAATCAAGCTGATTTGTGAATTAATCCAGTCATTCATGCTAAAAGCAATATCGGACAATACAGGGCCAAATCCAGTCATCAATTGCTATACTCCCTGCTGACTGCTGTTGCTCAGATTGCAGACAATAAGAACGGCTGCAAAATTTCATTCTCTCAGGCGTCTCCATCCTACATTTCCTATTTCTCCTACAGTTGGGCTGAAAAATAGGACAAATAGGAACTATAGGACGATAACACCGTCAGATTTCATTTTTGTGATGCTCAATCTTTAGCGCGTCTTATCCGCCAGGCTTCGCGCCGCTTCTGGCCGTCAATGATCGCGCCACGGTTTTCCTTTACGATCCAGTCATGCGCTTGAAGTACTTCCAACAAGGCGCGGATGTCGCTTGCGCTAAACCCGCGTTTGAGCGGGCCGCGCTGTAGCGCGTCTGTTGCCGAGACATGATCGTGCGGCCACTTGTTGATGAGCCAAAGCCTCAACTTTTCTGCATTGATAATATCTCTAGTTAGACCTGCGCCGCCGGTCAGACGTTCTGCTTCGTTGATATAATAGCGGACTAGTGTGATTGCGTTCTCCATTGTCGGACCTTCAACGGAAGTTGATCTAAGATCCGCATACAGCGTCATGATGCCCGCCAGTCGTGCGGTGTGTTCTGCAGATTTGCTTGCAAAAGCTCGCAATCCTTCCAGCGTGCCATCAGGTTGCTGTGATTTTTCTATATCTTGCGCAAATGCCTTTAAGCGGTCTTTGGCATCGCCTGATAACTCTAGAAGACGGGGCTCGAGTTGGTTGCGAGTATTCTCCGCCAAGGGCAGGTCAGCATGCAGAATATCGCTAATTCTCAAGTGAAAGCGACTCAAAGCAGTTACACTTGAGGCGCAAAAACTATCTCGCAATCTAAAACCAATTGTGCTGGCAGGTTGTACAATAAGAAACCTTGCTAAAAGGCCTTGGCCATTCATGACAGGATCGGCAAGAAAGCTGGCAGAAGCAATTTCTTGCGCCATAAGGTGACAGCATAAGCGGCGACCAAGAAAGAGCGAGCTTCCATCCTCCGCTCGCCATCGATCGATGGCTGCGCCGTCCCAGAACTTGGAAAGCTTGGCGGCGGTTTTAAGCGCATTGTCCTTGTTCATGGCATAGCCGCCGATAAAAGCGCCAGCTTCATCAGAGAATAAACCCAGAGAAGGGTGCATGCAGTGTAGGTTTTTGATTACGCCTTCAATGGTCGGATCAGATGCTACGATAGAAGGAGATAAGGGCGGTTCCGGCTCTGGACCAAGCGCATCTAGATCACGTTTGGCTTGCACAGCAGCGTCGGTTGATTTCAAATTTCTTAGGATATTTTTGCGCCGCTCCATAAAAACAGCTTGCTGGTTTTGAAAGCTTTGCATTTCTGATTGTCGATCGCTTTGTAGCTTGGCTTCAAAGGACCGGACAGGCCCCATCGCAAGCTTGTCGCAACCCGATTTTCGTTCACCGCTTTCACAAATGGTTAGCAGAAATAGATTCAAGGGTCCGCGTGCAGAGCCGCTATGATGAAGCTGCACATCTGCAAATCCTTGAACGGCAAGGGATGCGACGCCTAAAACTGATTGCGCGGCCAGCGCAGAGGGCGCTTGTGTCATATCTTCAATTGCGCGTGCCGCATCACTCAGTGGTCCGAGTGCATCTATTGGAAATGGGGCGGCGGGTGGCTTCTCACGTAACAGCGGAGAGGGAGGGAATTCACCATGGCTCCATTGTGTTTGTTGAATTGCTGTTTTGTCGCCTGCCTGAACGCGAAGGGCATGATTGAGTATCTCGTCAGCAGGGCGGATTTTGCGGGATTGGTTCATAATGTTCACTCCCAACCTTCAATATCATCTGCCAAAGCATGCTCCAGTGCATTCAATACAATGAGTTTTGCAGTCAGAGGATGGACTTTCTGTCGATCACGAATTTTTGCGGGCTCACCTTCAAGCGAACAATTGCCCGCTGCAAGCGCCAGAATATGAGCAAGAAAGCGCGAACTGATTGCGCCGTCTTCTATCAAGTCGCAGGAGCTAGTCGCTGCATTCTTTATTCGCGCTTTTAATGTGTCTCGTGTGGCTGAGCTGGCGACGTGTTCGATCCGTTTTGCCAAGACTTCGCGAAGCAAAGGTGACAGGGTGGTAGTGGTCTCTGGTAGTATAAGGTCATAGACATTGTGATCCTCCAGATTCGAAAAACACTGCGCTTCTGTAAGCTCCAAGGCTTCATATAAATAGCCTAAGGATTGTTCGATGGCATAGCGTATTTCACGAGTAGCAAAGCTAGCAGCAAGACACATTTGCACACCTCTCAATGCGCGTTCCCAGCCTATTAGAAAGGCATCCATTTGTCGTGGTGTGGTCATGATTGTCTCTCCACGTGAAAGCCTGCTAATTCTGCAATCAAGCGAGATGTTGAGGGTGGCAGACCTGTAAGGTGTTGCACATGACGTTCGGCCAAACTTGGTGGCTCGATTTTACAACGTGATATTGGACCAATATTTGTGAGTAGGGGAAGATCGGTCCAGGCGCTTAGATTGTTTGGTCGTCGCCAGTAGCGATCAAACCTTCGAACACTCTGTTTAAAGGCAAGCCGGTCTTGTGCAGCGCTGCGAGTGCAGCGACGGCAAGTAGGGTAGGTTGTCATTGGATTAACTCCGCTGGAGCCAGCCTTGAGCTATCACAAAGAGTGGGGTATGTGTCGGGTATCCAAGCCAAACATACCGCTGCCTTGCAATGCTCGCAGGCGGCGGTTTTCTATTTTTTTGCAGTAGCGCTTTCATGTGATGCGAGCCAGGCTTCTATGGCTGACACGCGTATCAGGCGGCGTGTACCAATCCTAAAACTAGGTAACTCACCTGAAGAGATAGCTTCATATAATTTTGTGCGGCCAAGTCCGGCCATCTTAGCCCCTTCAGCTGGGGAAACAGCGATAGGTGTAGTTGTCTTTAACACGGCAGAAATATTCGACATTCCGTTCTCCTGTTTTCATGCATTCACCAGTGAACGCAAATCAGAAGATACATATGAACCGATCCCGTTTCTTCCGTCCGGATCTATACTCTTTTTCCGGATTCCGGATATTTAACTTGATATTCTTTTCTGTACCCTAGGATTCCAGAGCGCTCAATAGGGTCAAAATCTTCCGGCCAGTAGTCTTTTATGATTTCTATAAATACATCTTCCGTCCACGAAAATTCAGGTAAATGCTTTGTTTTCTCTATGATTTCAAACACAATTTCCCGGCTAGTCTTTTGAGCTTTCACCGATTTTCCGGATGTATTCAGGTGCCGCCTGATATGTTTTGCGTTGTAGCAGAGACGGTTCTGTTCAAGTTCGAGCACATCGCCAAACTTGACAAAATTATAGTTGAATTTTACAGACGTACATAAATCATCAAAGTCATGACAGAAAATGAGTGCTTGATCGACGCCAGCGATGCCTTGCTTGTTAATCTTATAAATCTCGTTTGCGATATCTGGGTTTTGAAGCTGTCTAGCCGCAAGAACAGTGTATTCTGTCGATCCGAGAAGCGTCTTACCAAGCTTCCAAAAATGCCCAGACTTCCCTAAACTAGCACCGTTAAAGTGTTTCACCTTCAGGCAATCTGCGAGTGCTTTTAGGAAAAGAATCTCATCCAGACGCCTCCCTTCACATTCCGACGCATCAAGTAAATATGGTTCTTCCAATGCAAAACAGAGCGCCAAGTAAGAATGGTGCTTTTCATCCCATGCAACTTCCACCGGGTGCCCTATCTGTTCGCATTCATAACAACTTACTTCAGGGAGCTGCTGTATATTGGACAAGAAAGTAGATGCCCATATGGTCCAGTCTTGTCCAAGCAGGCTTTCAATTCGTGCAAGAGATAGTGGGCCACCCGCACTATTAAACCAGAGGCCTATATTTTTAATTTGGTTCATGACTATGCCGCATCAAACAATGGCATGCCGGTGATGCAGACGCCTAGAGATTCGATCACATAAGCAACGATAAATCGGTCTTCCTCTGTTGCATTTGCGATGTTCAATGAGTTTTTCTTCAATGAGACATTTAATTTTCTTCCATGCGGATAGTCGTCGCAACGCTCCATCAGAATTTCTAGTTCTACACATTGAATGTCAGCTGATTTTAGCTTGGAAAGGCTATCATTGGTTTTTCCATTGTCCTCATAGTATGAAACCAGTGCTGGCTTCTCTGGGGTCAAACGATGACTAGCGGTATTGATACTATCGATGGCTTTATAAACCACGTTTGTTGTACCGATACGGGCGATACCGAAACGAGGCGGTATTGGCAGTGGCGTGCTTGTAACGAGTAACCGGGGCATGAAACGCGGACCGGCCAACTTTTGTGGGGGCTTATTAGCCCTTATCAGATGGTCGTTGAGTGCGTCAGCGAGCGCTTGTCGTCCATCCCGTTTAAGATATTTCCCATAAATGCTGACTGTTTTGTGCTCTCTATCAATTAAGATTGAGAATGTTTCTTCAGTATTAATCGAACCAAATTCCGGACCATTGCGCGTAAATATAGGGATGCAGATGTTCGGGTTTCCATAGCAGACCATAAACTCTAGTAGGGATTGAGCATTTTGTGGAAATCGCGGCGTCACCACTCTACGCTCAATACGGATATCCGTTTTTATTCCGATCGCTCGCGCGAGAATAGATTTCACTTGCGCCTCAAACACCTCATTTGCGTGTATGCGGCTATAAGCGGGCACTTTGGAATATTCAAACTGATCTGAATAGCGTTCACTATACCTATAAGTATCATTGAGTACCCGAAACTCACCCGTTTGAAACTCACTCTTATAATGCAAATAACAAAAAAGCGCCCGTTTTGGAGCGCTTGAAAGATCGTACAACTGTGTCTTAAGCTGGGAGGGATTTTTTGACGCCCCGATAATAGCATCAATACACTTCCTTTCAGACATTCGGTTGATCCGTTGCATATCTGAATAAAAGGTATTGAGCTTTTTAGCCGGGAACGTCTCTTGCCAAGCTGTTGTGAGTTCTAACCCAAAGGCTCGTTGTGGGTGTGAGATCTGAATGTCTGGTGGTTCTTGTTTTAGTTTTATTCGGCAGTAATCAGCCATTAATTCTGGGCCTAATTTGCCGACAATTGCAGCAAGTGATTCAGACATGTTTTCCTCCAAGCCTAATAGAGCTTGGAATTACTATTTATCTAGCGAATACGTCCGTACAGCGACGAATTTGGGGCATATATGCTTAAAATTTCTGAAGAGTTCCAGTTATCGCCTAAAAATCTTCATAAAAGCTAATTTCGAAATGTGATTCGTTTTACCTGATTCCTCAACACATTTTTGAATGATCTTATGGCTTTTGGGTAGCCATACCACATAGATTCACTTTATCAATTTCTGATGGACTTAATAGGGGGATTTGATGAAGGGCCGTTCAGTACGTTTGTTCCTTGTTGATGGAACACCTACAGGCTTAATCACAGCGGAAGTCATGAATTGGGTAGGGCATGTTCTCATGACGCCACGCTCACGATTGGTCGATGCTTTAGCAAGAGAAGAAGCAAGCCGAACAGGTGTCTACATTCTCCTTGGAGAAGATCCAGAAAATCCAACACGAACGAAAGCCTATATTGGTGAAGGGGATAACATCGCCAATCGAATAAAGGCGCATGCAAAAGATGAAACTAAAGATTTCTGGACGCGAGCTTGCCTGATTTCCTCAAAAGATAAGAATCTTACAAAAGCACACATTCGCTACCTTGAAGGCCGTTTGATCGACAAAGCGATCCAGGCAGGGCGTGCAGATCTAGCGAATGGAACAAGCCCCGATATAGTGAACTTCCTTCCAGAATCCGATGAATCCGATATGGAGTTTTTCCTATCTCAGATAGAGGTCGTTTTACCTGTTTTGGGGGTAGATATATTGCGTGAGCGCCCTAAGGTAAGCTTGTCTACTGACACGACGACCAGTCTACAAAAAGATGTGCAATCTCCTCACATACTAGCTTTATACCTAGAATCAAAAAAGCATGGCTATCGAGCGCAAGCTATAGAACAAGATGGTGAATTCGTTGTATTGAAAGGTTCAACGGCGCTTGCTGATCCGCCACATACTTCTGATGGCTATGCAAAATTGCGCATAAGCCTAATTGAGAATAATACACTCGCCAGCAGTGAGCCTGACAATGGTTTATTGGTGTTTCTACAAGATGTTTCATTCAACAGCCCTAGTGCGGCTGCGTCGGTTATCAGCGGTCGTAATTCAAATGGTCGCTGGGAATGGCGGCTGATGGATACCAACCAGACTTTGAAAGATTGGCAAATCCAGCAACTTGAAAGCAAACTCACAGATTAAGATCAAAGTGAACTTGCCTGAATCATCGGTTTGTTTCAGACCATTTACCATAGATATTATAAGGGAATTTTATGCCTGTATTGGATTGGATCGGTAAGAAAGCTGTTGTGAACCATCATCGTGAGGTGCCGTATCGCCTTGTGCATTGTGATGGGGAGTTGTCAGCGGGTGATCCAGATGCAGGCAATTTGTTGGTGCAGGGCGATAATCTGGGGGCGCTCAAAGCGTTGCTTCCCTATTATGCAGGCAAGGTGAAATGCATTTATATCGACCCGCCCTATAATACGGGGAATGAAGGCTGGGTTTATAATGACAATGTGAACTCGCCTGAGATTAAAGCTTGGCTAGAAAAGACCGTTGGCAAGGAAGGTGAAGACCTATCTCGTCATGATAAATGGCTATGCATGATGTATCCGCGCTTGCGCCTGCTGCGGGAATTTCTGCGGGAAGATGGTGCTATTTTTGTAAGTATTGATGATGATGAAAATCACCGTCTACGGGTACTTTTGGACGAAATTTTTGGATCTCAGAACTTCATTGCTTCACTGATCTGGCAAAAAAAATATGCTCCTGCGGGAGATGCTAAGTACTTCAGTGATGATCACGATTATGTACTTGTTTATGGAAAACATAAATCGCGCTGGGTTCCAAACAAATTGGCGAGGACCGAAGAACAGAATGCCCGTTATTCCAATCCAGACAATGATCCGCGAGGCCCTTGGAAAGCGGACAATTATGCTTCAAATAAAAACAACACAGAGCGCCCCAATGGATGGTATCCAGTATTGAACCCGAATTCGGGTGAAGAGGTTTGGCCTTCCTCTACTGCTGTTTGGAGGTATCCAAAATCTACTTTTGATAACCATGTTGCGGAGAATCGGATATGGTGGGGTGTAACAGGAAACAACCGCGTGCCTGCTTTTAAGCGATTTCTCAGTGAAGTTGGTGGGATAGTGCCACGTACCGTAATGTTGCATGGAGATGTTGGGCATACGCAATTTGCAAAGCGTCAAATTCTCGAAATTTTTCATGGTCAGGATGAAATTTTCGCCACGCCGAAACCATCAACTTTGATTCAGCGTCTGCTAGAAATCGGTTCAAATCCCGATGACCTAATCCTCGACTCTTTTGCAGGTTCAGGCACAACAGGCCACGCTGTGCTAGACCTCAACAAGCAGGATGGCGGCAATCGCAAATTCATTCTGGTGGAAATGGATCAAAAGATTGCACCTGATGTGACGGCAGAACGCCTCAAACGTGTGATTCATGGCTATGATAAGGGGGGTGACCCGGACAAGCCCGTAGAAGGCCTTGGCGGTGGTTTCCGTTATTGCCGCCTTGGCGTGCCCTTGTTCAATGAATTTGGCGATATTGATGCAGAGGTCAATTTCCCTGACCTTGCTGCTCATGTTTTCTTTGCCGAAACGGGTGCGCCTATCCCGCAAAAAGCCAATACCAATTCACCCTTCCTTGGCACCCATCAGGATAAAGCAGTTTACCTGTTATTCTCCCAAGCCATGCAGGGCTTTGCCCGCGAAGCCGATGGCAATGTGTTGACGCCTCAAGTGCTCGCAGACTTACCCGCGCCACCCGAAGGCTTTGACGGCAAACGTATAGTCTATGCTGAAGGCTGCACAGTCTCTGAAGACACATTGAAAGAGGCCAATATCAGCTTCAAACAAATCCCTTATCAGATTGAAGGGGGCGCATAATGGCCGCCGTCAATTTTGAACTAAAAAACTATCAAAAAGAGTCACTTGGTAAGTTTGAGCAGTATCTTGTTGATACTGAAGAAATGGGAGCAAACTTAGCTTTTTATAAGCTTACCAGTTTGCCTTATAGAGATGCGCCGAACATTGCAGATGGTACGCCTTATGTGTGTCTGCGCGTGCCAACAGGTGGCGGTAAAACACTGATGGCTGCGGTATCTGTCGGGATTGCAGCAAAGTCTCACATGCAGACGCCAAATCCAATGGTGCTTTGGCTTGTGCCGTCTACACCGATTAAATATCAAACGCTTGCAGCGCTTAAAAATGTAGATCATCCATACCGAGCGGCATTGATGGAACAATTTGGCCGCAACGTTTCTGTGATGGATAAAGATGAAGCGTTAGCTATGTCTCGCGCGGATGCTGAGGGCGGGGCGTGTATTATTGTATCGACCATCCAATCTTTCAAACGCGACGATAAAGACGGCCTTAAAGCCTATCAGGATTCCGGCGCATTGATGGATCATTTTTCGGGCTTGAAGGATGAACAAACCGAACATTTAGAGAAAGTTGAAGGCACGCATCGCCCGATAGCTTCGCTGGTAAATTTGCTACGCTTGCATCGCCCGATGGTCATTGTAGATGAAGCACACAATGCGCGCTCGGCTTTGTCATTTGATACGCTGGAAAATTTCCACCCGTCTTTGATATTAGAATTAACCGCGACGCCTCAAACTGAATATGAGCCTAAAAAAGAGAAGTATCCGTCTAATATTTTGCATTCAGTATCCGCCGCCGAATTAAAAGCGGAGCAAATGATCAAATTACCTATCCGTTTAACCACGAATAGTGATTGGCAAAAAACAATAGGGGCTGCTTTAGATTGCCGTCATTCTCTTGAGGAAGCGGCGCAAGCCGAACGCGCCGAAACCAAGGAATATATCCGTCCTATTATTTTGTTTCAGGCACAATCTGCAAGCAAGAATGATCCTGCACGAATAACGTACGATGTCATCAAAAAGCACTTGCTAGAAGACAAGCTAATCCCTGAAGATCAAATAGCGGTGCATACAGGGCCTGAGAAAGATCTGGACGGCCTTGATGTGCTATCTGAAGATTGCGACGTGCGTTACATCATTACGCAATCCAAACTAAAAGAGGGATGGGATTGCCCGTTTGCTTATGTGTTGTGTTCTGTTGCAGAGCAAAGGTCTGGAACGGCAGTAGAGCAAATCCTTGGCCGCATTTTGCGAATGCCAAAAGCAAAGCGTAAAACAATTGATGTGCTCAATAGAGCTTATGCCTTTGTGGCTTCCGCTAATTTTAATGCGACCGCTGAAGCACTAAAAGATGGCCTTGTAGAAGGTTCAGGTTTCAACAAACAAGAAGTAAACGAGCTTGTCACTGATAACAGTGATTTAGGATTTGACCGCTTTCGAAATGAAACAGATTTTGAGTCAGAGCCTGTAGAAATTGATCATACACCAGTTGTAGAGGTTCAGAAAAAGATTAGTGAACTTCCAGTACGGGTGCGCGCACGTCTTTCTTTCAATGAAGAGAAAAATACATTTGTTTATAAAGGCCAAATGAGCAAAGAAGACAGAAACCTTGTTCAATTGAAAATGGCGAATGTTGCGGGTGCTGATAAAGCTATTGATAGATTGTACCAAGAGACTAATGGCTATCAGCGCTCACAGGCGGCGGATATAGATAAGCCTCCGTTTATCGTCCCAGGCTTGGTTTTTAGTGAACAAGGTAAGCTAGAACTCTTCAAACGCGATCATTTCTTAGACTTACCTTGGCGATTAGATGAATGCGACGCGACCTCTATTTTAGACAGATTTACACTACGTTTGGATAGTAAACGTGGTGAATTGGATGTGACGCAAAAAGGCAAAATGGAAATACGTTTCATTGACCGTATGCATGATGATTTGCTTGCTGTGGTGCATGAACCGTCTTGGAATATTCCGCGATTAGCTAATTGGATCGATACGGGTATCAAAAAACAAGACGTGACCAAGCCTAGTTCTGTCATGTTTATGAAAAAGGTTTTGGATGCGCTAATCTATCAAGGTGGTTTTACGCTGGATGAACTAGTACGCAATAAATTTGATCTTCGTCGTGCTGTTTCAGATTTGATTGGTGATTTGCGTGAAGTGCGAGAAACGCAAAACTATAGTGCATTGTTTAGCGTCGATGCTTCAAAGTTTGCTGTTAGTGCCGAAGAAGGCGTTATTTTTGACGAACAAACCTACGCCTACAATCAACCACACAAAGGTGGGTATCGCTTCCAAAAGCACTACGCTACTTTGATTGGTGATCTAAAGGATTCTGGTGAAGAGTATGATTGTGCAAAATACTTAGACCAAATGGATGCTGTGCAATATTGGATACGTAATGTTGAACAAAAGCCAAATTCATTTTGGCTGCAATTGCCTAAGTACAAATTCTATCCAGATTTTGTCGCCCTATTAAAAGACGGTCGCATTCTTGTTGTTGAGTATAAAGGTGCTTACCTTTACAATGATGATGATGCTAAGTCTAAGCGTTTTATCGGTGAAGTCTGGGCGAATGCAAGTGAGGGCAAATGTTTGTTCGTTATGCCTACTGAACGACGCTTTGATGAGATTGATAAGATAGCAGGAGTGTAGGAACCCATTTAGCTTGTTGCGAATGTGGTTTCTTCTCTGAATTGAGCTGCCTTCAGTAAAAATTGTCAGGAATACTATAAGTTAATCACAATTTTTGATCTTAGAGCGGTGTTAGAAAACCGTCTGCGAAGACAATCGTACCTTGGCGAAGCGATCTTAACCTCAACAAAATGAACAAATCGATAAAGTACAGCGTTCAGCACACCACAACTATGGCTAACCCTATGGTTTACCCTGTCTATCATGAAGTATAGAAAATAATTTATAATCAACAACTTAAATACAAGTTATGGCGGAGAAGGAGGGATTCGAACCCCCGGAACCCGCAAAGGCTCAACGGTTTTCAAGACCGCCGCATTCGACCACTCTGCCACTTCTCCGAGGCGCTGTTCATACATAAACTAATTTTATTTGCAAAGGGAAATCTTACTTTTTTTTCTAAAAAGATAAAAACCACAAAACGCTGTTAATCATACTCTTGAGGAAAAACGTCGAAACGAGGCTATCAAAGCCCAATAGCTGTTAACTTATATAGTTAAAATTTAAGACCGTCTTATTAAGGTAAACGCACTGGTAACCATACAGGTTATCAAATTTGGGCATAAAATTAACTATTAATCCAATTTCCTTTGTTATGTTTACTTCATACCCGCCGAAAGAGCGGAGAGTTTGAGGAAAAAATTCCCGAGCTCGCCTTTTAAAACAAAAGGAAGACCAGACCGATGGCAAGAGCCGCCCAAACACGAAACGCAATGCGTTTTTGTATAGTAAAGAGAGTTGTGCTTAGCACAGCAGTAATTGTTTCAGGTGTTATAGCGCCTGGAGCAAGTGCTGAAACCTATAATGGAGTGCCAATTACTTTTGTTGGCAGTTCTCCTTCAACTCCCCAATATATGCAGATTGCCTCCGCGCCAACAAGTTCAGCAAAAGTGCAGGGCGGCTCTAAGCGAATTGAATATAGGTATCCTGACCAACCTAATATGTCATATGGAAAACAGGGGCCGCGTTTATTGGGAAATAATGCCAAGCCGATTGCCTTTGCTTCTGCGACAAGCGCTATTTCTCGTAACCAAGCGCAAAAGATTAGCGGCTCGTCATACGTGGCTCCAAGTGGTGTGCTAAACAATTCTGCTGCAGCGCCGAATCGTGGATTGAGAGCCGTAAAATTGGCCTCCACACCTCCAGCAGGGTTCGCAAAACAGAAAATCGGTGCTCCGTATGAAATTCAAGGACGATGGTATGTGCCGTTTGCTGAGCCAAATTATGATGAAGTCGGCGTAGGGTCTTGGTATGGACCGCAATTTCACGGGAAAGATTCTGCTGTCGGTGAAGTCTTCGATCAAAACGCTCTGACTGCCGCACACCCAACGCTGCCTATTCCAAGTTTGGCGCGTGTTACAAACCTAGAGAATGGCCGTAGCGTCGTCGTACGCATAAATGATCGTGGACCGTTTGTTGACGACCGTATTATTGATTTGTCTAAACAATCAGCGACTGTTTTAGGATATAAAGACAACGGCACAGCCAAAGTTCGTGTTCAATATATGGGATACGCGCCAGAGGCTCACAATTCCATTCCAGCGAAATACGTTGAGGAAGCACGCCAAACGCTTGCAAAAGGAAAAGCTGAGGCACCAGCAAATCCCATGTTGATGAAAGCAAGTTATTCGCCTCGCCCAATACAACGCCAGATGATGCCACTTCAACAAGCTTCACTTCCATTGTCTTTTTCTAATCAAGAGAAATATGTCCTTCAGGCAGGTGTGTTTGGTGAATTGGCCAATGCTCACCAATTACGTGCGAAACTTCACACTTACGGACAGGTGTCGGTTAAAGAAACGCGAATCAATGGTCGCGACATGTTCAAAGTCTTTGTCGGTGAATGGCAAACACGCGATCAAGCGGTTAAGGCCAGAGCAAATCTGGCTGGTAGCGGCTTTGAAACACTGATTGTGTCCAACTAGACAGATTTTTGTCAAAACATACGCTTCTTTCAGCTGGAAACATTGACGTTTCCAGCTGAACTGATTTTGTGTGCCTTATAAGGTTGCTTTTGGTCAGCCGTCCCTGTCTATGCGATCGTATAGATTGAGTATAAAGGTTTCACATGCGCATTTTTTCTGCATTCATTGTTAGTACATCCCTCCTGCTTGGAAGCGTTTATACGCCAGCCTATGCCGATGCTCTGAATACGTCAGCCGATTATGCTTACATTATGGATGCTGATACCGGCATGGCCTTGTATTCAAAAGATGGCGATACGCCATTTATCCCCGCGTCCATGACCAAGATTATGACCGCGTATATTGTGTTTGAACGTATTCGCGATGGCCGGCTTACTCTCGAAGATGAGTTTGTTGTATCTGAAACAGCGTGGCGTGAAGGTGGAGCCGCTTCTGGTGGTTCTACGATGTTTTTGGAGCTTGGCTCAAAAGTATCGGTTCGCGACCTTTTGCGCGGTGTGATCATTCAATCTGGAAATGATGCATGTATCGTAATTGCTGAGGCGATCAGCGGTTCTCAAGAAGCCTTCGCTGAAGAAATGACGCGGCGTGCCCGCGAGTTGGGATTAGATAGTGCTACGTTTGAAAACCCTACTGGGCTCTACTCAGACAATCACCGCATAAGCGCTGCAGACCTTGCACAACTTGCTTATCTTACAATCAAGGATTTTCCTGAATTCTACGCTTTGTATAGCGAGAAGGAATTTACTTGGAATGGAATCCGTCAGCCAAACCGAAACCCTCTATTGGGCGAAGTTCAAGGTGCTGATGGCTTAAAAACCGGACATTTAGAAATTTCGGGCTATGGCCTTGTTGGATCTGCTGTTCGGGATGGAAAACGCCGGATTATTGTTCTCAACGGCCTGGATAGTATTGCAGAGCGTGCATCCGAAGCTCGTCGAGTTATGCGGTCGGCTTTTGTAGATTTTAAAGTGGTTGAAGTCGTACAGCCAGATCAGATCGTGGGTGAGGCAGACGTATTCCTCGGAAAACAAAAAACTGTAGAACTTAAGGCCATTGAACTTATGAAGGCCGCTCTACATGCCGATTCCATTCGCGATATAAAGGTTGAAGTGGTTTACAACGGTCCACTTAAAGCGCCTCTATCCGAAGGTGATGTTGTTGGTGAAATAATCGTGTCAGCACCAGGCATGCAGGATGTAAGAGCACCTGCTGTTTTGGCACAATCGATCGCTAGAAAAAGTCTATTTGAGCGCGCTTTGGTCGGAATGGGGCTTGGTGGCTAGAACATGAACCTTGGACGATTTGTTACGCTCGAGGGTGGTGAAGGTGTTGGTAAATCAACATTAGCCTCCAATCTACAAAAAAAACTATTAGAGTTGGATATAAAGTGCCTGCTTACGCGGGAACCAGGTGGTTCGCTTGGTGGTGAGGCTATTCGCAACATAGTCCTTAATCCGCCACATCATCAGGATTGGTCGCCGTTGACACAAACGCTTTTGTTTTTTGCCGCGCGTTGCGATCATTTGGAAAATGTTATCAAGCCAGCTCTATTGCGAGGTGAATGGGTTATTTGCGATCGTTTCACAGACTCAACCCGTGCCTACCAAGCCGTAGCCGGTGGCGTTGATGATCATGTTGTCAGCACATTGGATCAGCTAGTTGTAAATGAGCAACAACCCGACCTTACGCTTTTATTAGACATGCCGCTGGAAGTCTCGGCGAAACGACGGATCGAACGCAATGGGCCACAAGATGCATTTGAGAAACTACCTCAATCTTTTCATGAAAATGTTAGGCAAGCATTCTTAGAAATAGCAGATAGGTATAAAGATCGATGTTATGTTTTAGACGCATCAAATTCAGTTGATCAGGTGACGGCTGAAGCTTTAGAGCTAATATGTAAGCGGTTTTCTGTTCAATGAGTGAAATAGACATAGCTTCATTTGGGCCCGTAATTGGTCATGACGATGCACAAGCAGAAATTCTTGAAGCTCTACGTTCAGGACGCATGCATCATGGCTGGATGTTTACTGGCCCACGAGGCATTGGGAAGTTTCGTACAGCAATGCAGTTTGCTGCAGCTTTATTGTCAGGTGAAACAGGTACACTAGATATTGATGAAGCTAACCATACAGCACATCTAATGTTGAATAATTCACACCCAGACCTTCGAATTGTCCAACGTCCTTTTGATGATAAAGGAAAACAAAAAGCAGAAATTCCTGTTGCGTCGATCAGGGATTTAATCAAATTTTTCTCATTGCGGCCCGCTATGGGAGGCTGGCGTATCGCTATAATTGATGCGTTGGATGAAATGAACCGCAATGGTGAAAATGCTCTTCTTAAAACCCTTGAAGAACCACCTGCACAATGCCTCATCATTCTTATAGTTCACGGAGAGGCGCAGGTTCTTCCAACGATAAAAAGCAGATGTCGAAATTTGCGTTTTAATCCATTATCAGAAGCAGAAGGCGTGACAGCTCTTGTAAACACAGGCATGCTTGAGGCTGATGCGAAAGATACACTCAGCTATGCTCCAGGCCGGCCGGGCATTGCCATGAAGCTAAAGTCTTCTGACGCACGTACTGCAGCGCGTTCAGCGAGAAGTGCTGCATCAAAGCCTTCTGGTATAGATTTTAGGCAATTGTCTGAAGTTCTCACAAGCGCGGCCAAATCTCCTGAAGCCTTTGATGCCGCGTTTAGCTCTCTATGTGCAGTGGCTTACAAATCTGCAAAAAATGCCGATGACGCATTATCAGCGGGAGCTTGGGCCCAAACGCATGAAAATCTAATTGCTTTAGCCGCTGAGACAAAAGCACTTAATCAAGATAAATCTCAGGCTGTCGCTAATGCGATAACTCAGATTCAAAGAACAGGACGTTTGGTAAGTCGATGAAGCCCACCTTATTTGATAGCCATATCAACCTTCACGGCGAACAATACGATGAAGATAGAGAAGAGGTTCTTCTGCGGGCGCGTGAAGCCGGTGTTTCTCGATTCATCTCCATTTGTGATAAATTAGAGAATTTTCCAACAATCCGTAAGCTCACAGACCAGCATAATGATATGTGGTGTTCAGTAGGTGTGCATCCTCATTACGCTAAAGATTACGAAGTTTTGACGAGCCAAGAGCTGATTGAGTTGGCCAATGATGAGAAAGTTTGTGGAATTGGAGAAACAGGATTAGATCTGCATTATGGCTATAGTGATATCCAATTGCAGGAAAAGGCCTTCCGCAAACACATTATAGCCGCAAGGGAGACCCAGCTTCCATTGATTATTCATAGTCGGGAAGCAGATGACCTTATGGGCGATATTCTAGAAGAAGAGATGCAAAAAGGTAGGTTTCAACCTCTTATGCATTGTTACACATCAGGTGCAAATCTAGCGCGATGCGCTACTGCACTTGATGCATATTTTTCGGTGTCTGGTATTTTGTCCTTTAAAAAAGCTGAGGATGTACGAGCAGTAGCTTTGGAGATGCCACTCGACCGTGTAATTCTTGAAACTGATTGTCCGTATCTAGCACCAACACCTTATCGTGGTAGACGCAATGAACCTGCATATCTAACTGAGGTCTGCAAAGCCTTCGCTAATCTACGAGGGTTGAGCTTTGAAGACGTCGCTAAGATAACGACGGAGAATTGTTTGCGATTATTTGGGCGGGTTAAATAATGTCCCAGAAAAGTAAAATACAGCTTCGAATTCTCGGATGCGGTTCATCAGGCGGCGTGCCGCGTATAAATGGTGATTGGGGCGATTGCGACCCGACAGAGGTCAAGAACCGACGTTCAAGATGTTCCGTCCTAATACGAAAGTGGAGTGACAAACATTCAAAGCCCACTCAGGTGTTGATAGATACATCACCGGATATGAGAGAACAGCTCCTTGCGGCAAATGTAAAAAGGCTAGACGCCGTTGTGTACACGCATGATCACGCCGATCAATCCCATGGTATTGATGACTTAAGAGCTATAGCTTATTCCAACAAAATGCGGTTACCCGTCCACATGGATACGGCAACAGCAAGCACACTGATGACCCGTTTTGGCTATTGCTTTCATGGAGGCGGCGGATACCCATCTATATTAGAGGGCAAAGATTCTATCCGCGTTGGTGAAGTTCTCAATCTTGATGGCCCAGGCGGGAAGCTTGAGTTATTACCACTAGATCAAGACCATGGACGTATCAGATCTTTAGGTTTTCGAATGGGCCCAATTGCATATTGTAATGACACTGTGGGCTTGCCAGAAGATACTTTCCAAGCACTTGACGGTGTTGATACGCTCATCGTTGATGCTTTGCGTTATCATCAGCACCCGTCACATGCGCACTTAGATCTGGCGCTAGAATGGATAGACAGGGTAAAGCCTCGGATAGCTGTGCTTACGAATATGCATATTGATATGGACTATAAAACGTTACAAAAAGAACTTCCTGAGAATGTTATGCCGGCTTATGATGGTATGGAGCTAGAAGCCTCATACTAATTTAGCTGGGCGTCAACAAATGATAACTCGCTGTTTTTACTTGTGTCTATTATTCAAAATTGCACATAATGTAGATTATGCGTTTTGTTGTGGTGGCTAGAATATGATAGTCTACGGTGCAAGTTTCTTGATATAACTTATCGATATGCATTGGGTGTGTTTAGATGTTCTGTGAGACATAATTGAATGAATGCGACTATTCTAGATAAGCAATTGCACCTGACCAAGCTTATGCTAGAGCGACAAGCGATTGTTACTGAACATAAGTTCCAGTACTTGGATGATGCCTCCCCTGTTTATTTTTCAGCATATCGCAGCGACCTTTTAGGTAGATACCTATCAGGCAACAAAATATTCAAATTAGCTCCAAACCTACAAGAATACCTGACCACAACCCAATCCCACATTCCCGTTGCGACTTTTGGCGGCAGCCATTCAAATCATTTAAGAGCTTTTTCAGCTGCATCTAGACTTCTACGGCTACATTCAATTGTGTTTATGCGGGAAAGTCCAAATGGAATGCATAAGCCTCTAGCTGAGACGATTATCCAAAGAGGTTGTAAGCTTATTCTTCTGTCACCAGAGGAATATAAACACCGTGAAGATCAAGCATTTTTAGATAGCCTACACTCCAAGCATGGACCATTTCACCTGATATCTGAAGGTGCAACATCACCACTTGCCGTGAGGCATATCGCCAATGTTTTTGCGCCGTTCAAGAGCCAATTTTCTCACGCTTTTGTACCTGTTGGCCTTGGCGGAACATTGGCTGGAATTGTTGCTGGTTTAGGTGCTGAAACCAAAGTTATAGGTGTTTCAGCGTTAAAATCAGATTACAGCCTAAAAAGTCGAGTTGAAAACCTGCTAAGAGCCTCCAATTGTGAAAATTCTGGAAACTGGACGATTGATTACAATTATCACTTTGGTGGATTTGGGAAAGCAAAACCTGAGTTGTTGAATTTTGCATCCCGTTTTGAGGCTCAGACAACACTCAAGCTGAACCAAACATATACAATGAAATCTGCATACGCATTATGCTGTGAATTGCGGGATGCGAAGATGGACAGTCCCTTATGGGTCAATACATTCAACCCCTATTGAAAATCACTTTCAGGGATTTGTATCACAGATGTATCAATAATTTCTTCCATGACAGGATAACTATCGGTTTGGTTTACGTTTGGTAGCTCAGCGATGACACCGCCCAGCAATTCTCTAAATGCGTCCATGTCTGATGTCCGAATTTTCATCAGATAGTCATATCCACCCGACAGCATATGACATGCCAGCACTTCGGGTATATTCTTCACCGCAAGATTGAAACCTTCCAGCGCGGTTCTACGCGTGCTTTCTAGCTTTACCTGCACATAAACCAAATATCCCTTTTGAACTTTTTTAGGATCTATATCTGCGCGATATCCACGTATTACGCCATTTTTTTCCAACCGGCGAAGTCGCTGAAGACAAGGACTCTTTGTTAAATTAACAGCTGCGGCAAGCTCAACAATAGGTATTCGACCTTTTGTCTGTATAACTCGCAAAATGTCTCTGTCTTTCCGGTCAATCATTTTATCTCCTATCAATATCAAAGCCCATATGTAATGTTTTTTTATAAATAGCAAAACAAAAGGAATGCATATTGCTAAATATAGGTCCCTATTCCTTTTCAAAATATGAGATTATTTTTCGTTGCAAAATGCATCTCTCAGAGGTCGACTATGGATACCACATACACACAAGTTTCTCGTTCAAAACCCAATACTCATGTTTTTGACGATAGTTTTCTTGGGGAATTTTCTTCCCTTTATGCGGCCTCAGAAACTGAGGTCGTGCAATTTCTTTTAGCCCAGATTGATGTTACTGCTGATCAAAAGAGCAACATCAAGCAACGCACGATACAACTTGTAGAATCAAGTCGCGAAGATGCTGGAGATGGCGCGCTATTTGATCAATTCCTTCAGGAGTTTGGTTTATCCTCTACTGAAGGTGTAACGCTAATGAGATTAGCGGAATCGCTTATTCGCACACCAGACTTTGATAATAAAACATCGCTTCTAAGAGACAAATTAATAGCAGGTGATTGGAAGTCACACGCCGGCAATTCGTCTTCTTGGTTAGTAAATAGTGCGACTTCAGGGTTACGTTTGTCTTCAGCATGGATCAAAGCGTCTGGTGGTGTAAATGCAAATAACCTTGTCTCAAAATTAGGTGACAGGGTTTTATTGCGCGCTGTCCAATATGCAATGAACATGATGAGTGATCATTTTGTGCTTGGTAAAACAATTGGATTAGCGCTCAAAAAGTCCGCCATGTATGAGAAAAAAGGCTTTAGTTTTTCCTACGATATGTTGGGAGAAGCTGCACACACACAGGCAGATGCTGATCACTATTTCAAAAACTATCTAAATGCCGCCAATACTATCGCAAAAACGGCAAAAAAATACCCATCTTATAAAGAAGCGCCTGGATTGTCAGTAAAGCTGTCTGCCTTACACCCACGCTATGAGTCAGTGCAACGCCAAGAGTGTGTTCCCAAGCTAGTTGAAAGCGTTGGAGAAATAGCGCTCATTGCAAAGCAAGCCGGTTTTGGTTTGACGATTGATGCGGAAGAAACTGAACGTCTAGAAGTCTCTTTAGAGGTCGTACATGGCCTATTGAACAACCCGGCACTGCATGGATGGGACGGTTTGGCTGTGGTTGTTCAGGCTTATCAAAAACGATCGCAAAAAACGATAGAATGGCTGGTAAATACTGCTAGAGCAGCAAACAGGTGTATTTCAATTCGCTTAGTCAAAGGCGCTTATTGGGATATGGAAGTTAAACGCGCTCAAGAACTAGGGCTTGCCGATTATCCTGTGTTTACCCGCAAAGAAAACACGGATCTTTCCTATCTGGCGTGTGCACAACAATTATTCAAAGCAAATGACTGTATCTATCCTCAATTTGCCACACACAACGCTCAAACAGCCGCAGCTATTATCGAACTTGCCGGCAAGAGTAGAAACTACGAATTCCAACGCCTTTACGGTATGGGACCAGAATTGCATGCTATTTTGATGAAAGAAGCTGGCGTTAAAAGCCGCATATATGCACCTGTTGGAAAATACAAAGATCTTCTACCTTATCTTGTGAGACGATTGCTTGAAAACGGAGCAAACAGCTCATTTGTATACAAGGTATTAGACCCGAAAACACCTGCATCTTCACTGGCTGTTTCGCCGGAAAGTTTAGTGACAAAAAACATTCCAGAAATGAACCCCAAAATCCCTTTGCCTTTGGATCATCTCGGTTACGACCGCTTGGCAGCGAAAGGTTGGGACTTCACGCAATACCAAACAGCATCACAGCTTATGGCCACAACAAAACGCTATGTGCCAGAAGATGTTTATTCTATTATTGCAGGTAAAAAGGTTGAAGGAACACTGAAACCAGTCATCTCTCCAACACATGCAAGCAAACCAATATCTAATGCTCACTTTGCCGATAAAGAGACCTTGCAACAAGCTTTTGCTGCATGTCACCAATCGACTTGGAGTACGCAGTTTACACCTGAACAACGTAGTCAATGTCTATTAAAGGCCGCAAAACTTCTTGAGCAACGTGCAGATGCTTTCTTTTCCTTATGTGTTCAGGAAGCTGGTAAAACTTTACCAGATGCCATTGCCGAAGTACGTGAAGCGGTCGACTTTTGCCGATATTACGCCGGTGAAGCACTGACACCAAATATGCATTTACGTTCCCCTTTAGGAAATGTGCTTTGTATTTCTCCGTGGAATTTCCCTCTTGCTATATTTTTGGGGCAAATTACTGCGGCTTTATCGGTTGGAAATAATGTCATAGCCAAGCCGGCCGAAACAACGCCAATAATCGCAAGTGAAGCAATAGACCTACTTTATGATGCTGGCATCCCTCACGACTCGCTACACCTTATCATTGGTGAAGGGTCAACTATAGGATCTGCTCTCGTCGCGTCTGAAGAAATCCATGGTATTTGTTTTACAGGCTCCACCCAGACTGCCAAAAGAATTTCTCAGACTTTGGCAGTTACTAACCGTCCACTCACGCCGCTTATCGCCGAAACTGGTGGTCTGAATGCGATGATTATTGATTCAACAGCACTACTTGAACAATGTGTGGCTGATGTTGTTGCATCTTCTTTCCAAAGCGCTGGTCAGCGCTGTTCCGCCTGTAGAATCGTATGTGTTCAGGACAGCATTGCCGATGACTTTATAAAAATGTTGGCCGGAGCAATGGCTCTTCTAAATGTCGGAGAGCCTGCATATCTATCAACGGATGTTGGTCCAGTCATAGATCAAAACGCAAAAAACAAACTAACCTCATATTCTAATGAGGGAAAAAAGCGTTGGAAAGTTATTGCGCAAACACCTGTGCCCGAAGATCTTGATGGGTATTTTGTCCCACCAATAGCTTTTGAGATAAACGCCTTATCTGAACTAGAGGAAGAACAATTTGGACCAATTCTTCATGTTGTTAGGTTTGCGTCAGATAAATTATCCGCGACCGTAAATCAGATAAATGCACTGGGATATGGTCTGACAATGGGCTTGCATACGCGTATAGATGCGCGAGTGGATGAAGTTCGAAACACCGCTAAAGTGGGAAACCTATACATCAATCGCAATCAGATCGGTGCTGTTGTGGGTGTTCAACCATTTGGTGGAGAAGGACTGTCAGGAACTGGCCCTAAAGCAGGTGGCCCACACTACCTCTACAGGCTTTCAAAGCATAATCAGTTCAACGACTATACAAACTCTGAAACCTTCACACATGAATTGCCTGAAGATGGAGCCGATATTGATAAATTGGCGCTTACCAATGCGCAGATTGCTCTATCAAATTGGAGTATTTCTGAAGCCGAAGCGTTTATGACTCAATTCACCGAAGACCAGCACACCTATCTAGATGTTGAATCAATGTCTCATTTGCCATTAGTTCGACTTCCCGGTCCCACAGGTGAAACAAATGAGCTGTCATTACATCCACGCGGGGTGCTCGTGTGTTCTTCTGATCATGTGGAAATAACAGAGCTGCAAATCCTAAAAGCTTTAGGAAGCGGAAATGCAGTCATAGTTTGTGTGGATGATCTACAAAAAACACAATTGGCGGCTTTATTAGATAGTATGACATATTCAGGACTACCTGAGCATCTCATGACTTTAGCCTCTATAAATTCTCTGCCTAATTATCTGAAACAGGATATTCAAGGGGCTGTTATTGATGGTAAAAATCAAAACTCAGTCGCAAGTTACTTCTGTAAAAAAGCGGGCCCAATCCTGCCATGTCTATCTGCGCATGACGATGTTTATCGTTTTGTCGTTGAGCGCACGACAACAATCAATACGACAGCAGCAGGCGGAAACGCATCCTTGCTTGCGATGTAAAGTAATCTAAAATCGGGATACCCTGCTTAAATGGGTATCCCGATTGAAGTTATAATTTAGAGAACCATTCTAAATCCAAAGCGGAAATTACGACCCATATCTGGTACAATGTCTTTAAGAACAGATGTTGAATGTCTGATTTCTTCGTCAGTTATGTTCTGAACATCCAAGAATATCTCAGCATTTTGTAATGAAACACCCAATTGGGCGAGATCTATGCTGCTTTTAAAGTTAAGCGACGTGTATCCATCAGTGTCTAGATATCCCGCACCTGAATCAGTCTGGCTATCCGCCACAACAACATCTAAACCAACATTAAAGGCATTCCAGTTGGCATCTGCAGAAGCATTCAAAGTGAGTGGCGGCATAAATGGAAGGCTTTCACCGCTATCCAATTCTGCGTTCACATATTCAAGGCTGGATTTTAATTCCCAGTCTGCGTTGAATAAGCCGCTATTTTGGAAATGTTCGATATAGATTTCACCACCAGTAAATTCAGCGTCTTCTTGCGTGAAACTATAAACAGGGAATTCGTCAATTTCATCAACGAATACACCATCAACTAATGTTTCTTGAGGCGCAAGATATATGAATTGATCGAACTGGTTTACAAAGACATTTAAACCAATACGTGTCGCATCATTTTCCCAACGCAGCGCTCCTTCAATATTGATAGCGCTTTCTTTGTCTAGGCTTGAATCACCAATTTCAAACTGACTTGTCGCGACGTGTGGGCCGTAGGCATAAAGCTCATTCTCATTTGGTGCACGCTCGGAATAGCCCAATTGCCCACCTACAAACCAACCGTTTTCCCAATGCTTATGCGTTCCAACGGAAAAGTTGTAGAGATCGAATTCACGTTCGCCTTGAATATTGTTTTCAATTTGGGTCTTCTCATACCGAGCACCACCCTCAATTCCAAAACCGTTTTCCCAGTCTTTGGTTTCATATAAAAAGGCACCGATGTTTTGGTGACTTGTTGGCGTGATAAATGCTTCTTCTCCAAGAGACACCAAATCTTTTTCTGAGAATTGAAGTCCAAAAGCACCTTCAATCCCGTTGATTGAATGATCAATCTCTAACCGTGCTTCTGTACCTTCATTCTCAAACACTGAACCTATTTCGCCTGGAGCTTCAAACTCGGTATGCTCATAATCAGAATGAGAGGCAGTAAATAGAATTTTGGTTAGACCTGTGGTCCCCAAATTAAGGCCTGTGCGGATGTCTATGCGTGTTTGTTCTAAATCGATGAATGGAAGCTCTTCTTCGTGCTCGTCATGTCCCTCTTCTTCATGTTCATCGTGATCTTCGTCTTCATGGTCTTCATCGTCATGTTCTTCATGATCATGAGAGTGGCCAGGTATACCGTATGTTGAAGTTTGGTTGCGTACAGCGACTCCGAAAAACGCATTGGACCCAACCCAACTAACGCCCCCCGAAATAGTATTCGTTTCGAGAAAGGAATTTTCTAAAGAGCCGTATATTTCTTCCTCGTGCGCATCATGTCCTTCTTCTTCGTGGTCGTCATGATCTTCGTCCTCGTGATCATGATCCTCTTCAGTTTCACTCGCACGCAAACGCTCAGATTCAGCAAACCCCGGAATATCGTAATCTTCAAAATCACGTTGAGATGCAGAAAGAGCAAAAACAAAATTACCAGCTACGAATTTTGTGTTGGCAGCAAATTCAGATCCGTTATTCGCGCTGTTATACGCAGAGAAGGCTTCTGCGTTGAATTTCTTTTCTGGAATTTCTTCGGCAATCAACCCATCAATAACGTTTACGACGCCACCAATAGCCTGCCCACCATAAGCGAGCGCCGCTGGTCCTCTTAAAATTTCTATACGTTCCGCATCTATACCGTCAGATGCAACCTGATGGTCTGGTGAGGACGCTGATACATCAATTGTACCTATCCCGTTTGTCAGAACAAGAACGCGTTCTGCTCCTAGACCACGTAGTATTGGTCTGCTCGCTCCAGCGCCAAAGAACGATGTTGAAACACCCGGCTGGGAATCAAGTGTGTCGCCTAAAGTTCCTGACAGATTTTCAATCAAGTCTGCACGATCAAGCGATGTTGCATTGCCAATCAGCTCACTTGCTGCTCTGCTTGGTCCAGGGCCGGATACAATTATTACTTCTTGTCTTGAGGTGTCCTCTTGAGCCAAAGCGTGCGGGCATACCGACACCATGAGCATAGCAGCCCATAATGGTCTTTTCATTCTTAAATTCATTTTGTGATATTCTCTATTTTGACAAACAACTTTGCCATCAATTGGCAAAACGCAATTAGGTCAGAATAGATTGGGGCGGCCCTCGCGCCGGCGGCGCGCGTTCAGGTGGCCAGAGCCAGGACAAATTCTCTGTTGTTATCGGCGCGTTTATTTGAAGTACTGTTTTTACCTTGTGAACTACAGCGACAGGTGGATCGATCACTATTTCTTGAGATGAATAAGTCCCGATATCACAGAGCACGCCATCATGACTGTGTGAGTGGTCCCCGTATTTTGCCTCATGCGCGACACCTGCCGTTTGCACAAAGACAAACACAGTTACCAGCATTACCCAAAATCGGAACACAGATGCCATAAACCTACAATCAACAGAATTTAGATGTTATATTATAACGCTTGTTTTTGATGTATTACAAGACATTACTTCAATTAGACACCAAGCTAATTGGTGATTTAGCGAGATCAGATAAACATTTTTGTTTTTTACAGAGAAATGTAGCAAATATACATCTCGACGAAATCGACAGACACTGACAATAGCACCCCAAGCGTATGTTAATATCTTTAATCAGAGCATAGGAAGACGAATGACGACTATATTATTTTTTGGAAAAATATCAGATGTCATAGGCAGTCAGATTACATACAAATTTTCAGATAGCTCTTTAAATGTAGGTCAATTACGCTCACAATTAAGCACCATTCATGAATGTCCTGAGTTAAATGACCTTACTATACGTGTATCAGTGAATGATGAATTAGTTGCGGAGACGGATATGGTGAAACCGATCGACACAATTGCATTCCTTAGCCCTTTTTCAGGCGGCTAATCTATGAGTAATGTTGTAAAGTTGACGTCAAATTCTATTGATTGCCAAGCTGAAGAGCTTGAACTTTGGGAGCGCACTCAAGACTGCGGAGCTGTAGTCAGCTTTAAAGGAATTGCCAGGCCGACGACAAAGCAAGGCGAACCGCTCGACTTTCTTGTTTTACAAGCCCACCCAAGCATGACACTTAAATCTATGCAGAAGATCACTCACAGTGCAAACGAGCGATTTGATGTCAAACATTGCCAAGTTGTCCACCGACACGGCAGCATAGCCCCCAATGAAACAATTGTTTTTGTCGCTGTTTCAAGCGACCACAGACGTGAAGCGTTTCAGGCTGCGGATTACATTATGGACCGGCTTAAATCCGAAGCTGTGTTTTGGAAACGAGAAGAAGGTGCTTTTGGTCGCCGTTGGATAGAACCGACAAATAGAGATACAACAGATCTTGCTCGATGGAGTGACTGACCCACTCCGCTTGTTTTCATTGACGCTTGATTTTCCCAATATCACGCTCACAAAATGATACGAGATGGCTCATTGAAAGTTAGATTCGATTTGTCGAAATCCTTAATCACCAAATATGCACAGTGTTTCGGCAGTCAATCCACAATAAAAGCGCAGAGACGTGGAACAAAAACACCAATATATAGAAACAAATTTGTATCTAAATCATCCCAAAATACCCTAGCCCGCCACCTCTTTTAAGGGCTGCGGCGAAAGACTTTCTGTCTTCTTGAGATCATTTCGCATAAATTCCGGTTTTTGTTCTACCAGCTCCCAGCGACCGTCAAAATGCTCAACTAGCGCAGTACAGCTTTCCACCCAATCGCCATCATTCATGTATGCAATGCCGTCAATTTCTCGCATTTCAGCGACATGAATATGCCCGCAAATAGCGCCGTCAAACCCTTTGCGTTTGCAATAATCTGCGACATGTCCTTCAAAGCTATGGATATAGTTTAGAGCTTTTTTTGTTCGCTTTTTCAATTCGTTAGACAGCGACCAATATGGCAAACCAAAGTGGCGGCGCACCTGATTGAGTTTCGTATTCATTGCCAGCATGAAGTTATAAGCATTGTCCCCTAGAAACATTATCCATTTTCTATCAGACCGCATCATCCCATCAAACATATCACCATGAACCACAAGGTATTTTTTACCGTCAACGCCTTGATGGGTAATTCTATTTTTCACATCGATGTGACCAAAGCTCATGCCAAAACCAAGAAAGGCTCGAAGAAATTCATCATGGTTTCCAACGATGTAGACGACTTCTGTATCTCTCTTAGACGCGGTCAATATCCGCCGAATGACATTGGTGTGTGACTGCGGCCAAAACCATTTTTTTCGTAGGCGCCAACCGTCAATAATATCTCCAACCAGATATAATTTTTCACATGTGTTTGACTTTAGAAATTCACACAGCGCCTCAGCCTGACAACCTTCCGATCCCAGATGAATATCCGAGATAAAAATGCTACGGTATTTAGGTGAATTATTGCTCATGAAGCCACTGCATAAAGTGCTTCTGTATAAGTTTTATGACGTTAAGAATAATTCTCTGTACCAGGCTAACGAGGCATTATCTCTTAAGCTGGATAAATCTTTTTAATAGATACAGACGGCGCGCACGGATACTATCTTTTCTTCTGTTGACCGAATCCCTCTAGTATACGTCCTTATTGTTGTTCGGACTTTATAATTCGAGGTCAAATTTATGTCAGGCAACGCAAACTTGCGTGATTTAGCGAATGAACTTGAGCAATCAGGTGACTATCGCGTATTGAAAAGACTCGTCCCACCACTTCCTATGAATTTTATTGGTGCCCCTTTCAAGCGAGGCCTGTTGATTGATACAGAAACTACCGGTCTAGATTATCGCGAGGCTGAACTTATTGAAATTGCACTCGTTCCTTTCGAATATTCTACCGAAGGAAAACTGGTGACTTTTGGAAAGGCGCTAGATCAATTTCAACAACCAAAATCACCTATTTCTGAAGAAATCACCAAGCTTACCGGTATCACAAATGAAATGGTAGCAGGTCAAAAAATAGATATTCCTGCTGTCGAACAATTGATCAAAGAATCTGACCTTATAATCGCACACAATGCTGCTTTTGATCGCCCTTTTGCTGAACGTTTAACACCTGCTTTCAAAGCAAAACCTTGGGCATGTTCTCTGGTCGATATTGACTGGAAAGAGGAAGGTTACGAATCTCCAAAACTCTCATTTCTAGCTATGGAGCACGGTTTCTATTATAAAGCTCACCGGGCTGATATTGACTGTTGGGCGACGATTAAATTGCTTGCACAGCGGCTAAAAACATCTGGTGACAGAGCTATGGCTCACCTTCTAACGAGTGCTCGTGAAGAAAGATGGCGTATTTGGGCAACTAACACCAATTTTGCTAAAAAAGACATTCTAAAAAACAGAGGATATCGTTGGGAAAGTGGTGAGAATGGAAAACCTAAATCATGGTACGCTGACATTGCAGCCAAAGATAAAGAAGCAGAACTCGAGTTTCTAAAATCTGAAATTTATGATGGTCATTTACCCAACATCCCTATGATACATATTACTGCTTTAAATCGCTTTTCCGCCGATCTAGATTAGTTTACATAGATTTCCACTGAAACGGACTTAAAGGCTGGTGTCTTGCTTCTAGGGTCAACATTTGTCGACGTTAAAATATTTGCTTCTGGATAATAGGCCATAACATTGCCTCTAGGAATGTTAAATTCAACAACACTCACTGACAGCATCTCACCTTCAGAGCTTCTTAGATTTACCTTCGCACCATTTTGCGCGCCGAGTTCAACAATATCTTCCTTATTCATCAGTACGGACCAACGAGAGTCGGTTCCTCGATATGAATCTTTTTCTTCATAGATAATAGAGTTAAATTGTCCCTCACTACGAATAGTGGATAGAGTGAAACACCCTGTTTTCTTTAATGGTGGATTTTGAGAATTAACGACAAATTGCGCCAATCCATCAGGTTTGTTAAAAACGGGTTCATGAAGTAGACGATTTGAAATATGAAACTCTCGCTTCGCCTCATCAATATCCTTAAGGTTCTCCATTCCCGGAACAATTTCAGCGATAGCGGCACGAACAGAATTATGTTTTTTGAAAATTTGGAAATTCACCGGCAAATCCGGTAGTAATTTTTCAGCAAGATCAGCTAGAATAACTGTCTCAGGTCTTACATTATCTAGCCTATTTATACCTCCATCGCTCATTCGGACGTAATTAAACATGGACTCCTGTGTAGTTGGTTCCCATTCCTCGTCTCGTGCCGTTACTGGCAGTATGAGCATCTCGCTGTCTTCAACGCCAATTAAGTGGCTTTGATTCAATGTGGTGGTCAAACATAATTTAAATCCAATTGAGTTGAGGGAACTTTCAGACCAAGAAGAATTTGGGTTTGCGGCATATAAATTTCCACCCATTAGAACGGCAGCATCAATCTCTCCTGATGCTGCGGCTTTCATACAAGCCATAGTATCCATGCCAGTTTCGTCTGGAAGTATTATACCAAAATAATCCTCTATTTTTGCAATGACATCTTCAGCAAGAACAGGTTTAACACCGATAGTGCCAACTCCTTGAACATTTGAATGCCCTCTAAGCGGCAGCAGGCCTGCGCCTCTTCTGCCGATCATTCCTCTTAGTAAGGCAAGATTGGCGATATATTCAACATTATCAGACCCGTGCAGATGATGGGTCATCCCCATCCCCCAAGAAAACACCGTATTCTCCGAGGAAGCGTATGTTTTCGAAATGCGGATTATATCTGATTTTGAAACGCCTGTTCTCAGCTCGATATCATTCCATGATACCGATACGATATCTTCATAGAAATTCGAAAATCCGGAAGTGTATTTCTCTATGAAACTTTCATTCTGGGCATTAATTTCCAGCACCCCTTTGGCTATTCCTTTGAATAGCCAGATGTCTTGGCCAATATTTGGTTGCAGATACTCGGATGCGATTTCTGAACCACCAGAAAGCAAAGATTTTGGACTCTTAGGAACAGCAAATTTTACGAGTCCAGGTTCTTTTGCTGGATTTATCACGATGACTTGCCCGCCGCGCTCTCGGCAAGCTTTTAATTGATGAATAAAACGCGGATGGTTAGACGAAGGGTTGGCACCTATCACAAAAATGGTGTCTGCAAGTTTTAGGTCTGCAAACTCAACAGTAGCAGTTCCAGTTCCTATGGTTGACCCTAATCCAACTCCTGTTGCCTGATGGCAATAATAAGAGCAATTATTGACATTATTTGTCCCATAAAACCGAGCTAATAGCTGAAAAACAAACGCCGCCTCATTGGATGATCGACCAGAAGAATAAAAGAAAGTCTTTTTGGGATCGGTTGCTTTAAATCGGTCAGCTGCAAGGGCGATTGCTTCATTCCATGCAATGGGTCGGTATTTCCGGTCACTTTTAGCTTTGTATATGGGGGTATTTAAGCGCCCTAAACGTTCAATATCTTTGGGCTGTAGCTCTCTTAATTCAGAGATCGGGTGTTCAAAAATTTCATCTGGAATTGCTGGTTGGATATCTGTCGACTGCGCTTGAACACTCTTATTGCAAACAGAAGGAAATTCGCCCGCTTCATTGGTCATTCCGCCCAATTGACCACCCATTCCAAAAGCGCATGCTTTACATGTGTTTTTGGAGGTAAGTGCTTTGGTCGCTTTACCCACACCGATGCGCCGAACAGTCTCTAAAGTGTAGAGCACCTTCTTTGCACCACCACCAATGGGTTCACTTCTCATAATGTCCAGCCTCGCACTATTTTTGTTTCAGATTAGTGCCGCTAGTTTTCACAATAATCAATCACTCTTCCATATCAGAAATTTGTTATGACAGAGTGATTTTCATTGGCTTACATGTGCAATGAGCGCCCTAATGCACTGAATGCAGATTCTTGTAGTGCTTCTGCACGTGTCGGATGGGCCTGTATAACCATAGACAAATCTTCCAACGTGGATGCCATCTCAATTGCGAGCGTGAAAGCCCCTGACAGCTCTGAAATCTCTGCACCTACCCCTTGAATACCCAGAACTTCATGATTATCCTTACGTGCAATCACAGTTACAAAACCATCTTCACGTTCAGTAGACATAGCCCGCCCTGATGCGCTGAAGGGAAATTTACCCGTTACGACTTCGATACCATTTTTTACTACATCCGTAGCACTCATACCAACAGATACGATTTCGGGATCAGTAAAACAAACAGCAGGAATGCATCTCTTATCCCAAACGCGTTTGCTACCTGAAACTATTTCCGCAACCATTTCACCTTGCGCCATAGCGCGGTGCGCTAACATTGGTTCACCAGTTACATCGCCAATAGCGTATACATCTCGCATGGATGTAAGGCACTTATTGCTTATTTTTAAAAATGAACCATTCATAACAAGAGATAATTTTTCTAAGCCAAACTCAGTTAAATTGGGTTTGCGTCCTACCGTTACGAATACTTTATCTGTCGGAATACGAACTTCTTTGTCTTTTATGGATACCAACAAGGCTTTTCCATCTTCTGACATAGTTTGTGCTTGGGCCTCACAATGAAGCGTTATACCAAGCTCCTTCATACGCTTCTCAACAGGTTTTCTAAGATCGTCATCATACATAGACAGTATATTTGCGCTGGCTTCGACAATAGTGACTTTAGACCCCAATTTTGCATAAGCCATTCCTAGCTCAAGGCCGATATATCCACCTCCAATAATTATGAGCTTTTTGGGAGGTTTGCGAAGTTCTAATGCTTCAGTGGAGCTGCAAATCTTACCGCCAAAGGGTAATGAGGGTAATTCAATTGATTTAGAACCTGTAGCAATCACAACATTTTCAGTAGATATGCGGACAATGCCGCCCGCAGTAGTGACATCTACTGTTTTTCCATCAATAAAATTTGCGCGCCCATTTACGTGTTGGACTTTCGCCTTTTTTAAAAGTCCTGCAACACCTTGGGTCAGTCGATCTACAATTCCATTTTTCCAATCAATTGTTTTTGAAAAATCAATTTCTGGCGCATCAGCACGAATGCCCAAAGGATTATCTTTGGCATTCTCCCTTGCTTTTTCAAATTCATTTGAAGCATGAATAATCGCTTTTGAAGGGATACATCCAACATTCAAACAAGTGCCGCCCAAATGAGATTCTTCGACAATAATTGTATCAACCCCAAGCTGTCCGGCTCGGATTGCACAAACATAACCACCAGGACCTGCACCAATGATTAGCAACTTACATTTTTTTGAAATCATGGCTTAGTTCCCCATAAAAATTAGTGCGGGTGTTTCCAAGAGTGTTTTAATGCGTTGTACAAAAACAGCCGCATCCCAGCCGTCGATAATTCGGTGATCAAAGCTGGATGAGATATTCATCATTTTACGAGGTACAAACTCAGCACCATCCCAATGTGGGCGTACAACAATTTTGTTTACACCAACGATAGCAACTTCGGGGTGGTTTATGATGGGTGTTGTCGCAATCGCACCTAATGGACCAAGAGATGTTATTGTAATCGTGGAACCAATTAATTCTTCACGCTTTGCCGTACCATCCCTTGCCGAAGCAGATAACCGAACTAATTCAGAGGCGATATCCCATACAGATTTTGCTTCAGCATGGCGCAGGACTGGCACAACCAGCCCATTCTCAGTCATTGTGGCAATACCGGCATGAACACCCTCATAACGTCGCACAAAGCCTTCATCGTCATAATAATGAGCATTCATTTCTGGCTGTTTTTGAATAGCTTTAACAATAGCCGCCGTTATGAACGGTAAAACCGTCAATTTTGGTTTGTCGCCTCGATCATCATTTAATTTTGCTCGCAAGTCTTCAATTGAAGTGACATCAACCTCCTCTACAATTGTAATGTGAGGGATACGAGCATTGGCGAGCGCCATCTTTTCTGAGATTTTTTTGCGCAATCCTGTGATCTTAATGTCAGTTTGCCCCGCTTGCTCAACCATTGCATTTCCCACACCAGCGTTAGATTGCGCAACTGGGTTCGCATACACTCGGTTGAGGTCTTCATGTGTAATACGTCCAGCAGGGCCTGAACCAACCACTTGACGCAAATCAATTCCGCCTTGAAGCGCTCGATGCCGGACTGCTGGAGAGGCTAATGGTGCCTCCCCTTCTTTTCTAGGTGCACTTAGGTTGGAAGTAGGTTTATGAGATGTTGAAGGTGCTAACTTTTGTTCGGAAACATCGACTTCTTTTGAAGCGTTGTCCGGTTGAAGTTTGGCTACTGTTTCTTTTGCTTCTTCAATTTTAACATCATCACTTGTTTCAATATGTACAAGTTCAGATCCAACCGCCAGTACATCGCCTACATCCGTCGCAAGCCAAACAATCTTACCGCTACACAATGATGGAATTTCAACAGTTGCTTTATCGGTAAGCACAGCGGCCAACACATCATCTTCGCGTACTTCGTCACCAACTTTTACATGCCATTCTACGATTTCAACTTCAGTGACACCTTCACCAACATCTGGAAGTTTAATTGCTATATTTTTCATTTTAAGCCTCCAAAGTTTCTTTAATTGCTCGGATGACGCGTTTAGGACCTGGGAAATAATCCCATTCTTGCGCATGCGGGTAAGGCGCATCCCAACCAGTTACGCGCTTGATAGGTGCTTCAAGATGGTAGAAACAGGCTTCCTGAACTTCAGCGATAAGCTCGGCACCAAAACCAGATGTTCGGGTTCCTTCATGAAGAATCATGCAGTGCCGCGTCTTCTGCACAGATGCCACGATTGTTTCTAAATCAAGTGGCAACAAAGTGCGTAAATCAATAATTTCCGCATCAACTTCAGCCTCTTTAACCGCAGCTTCGGCGACATACACCATTGTGCCATAGGCTAGGATCGTTATCGCTTCACCTTCACGGTAAACTGAAGCTTTGGCTAATGGGGTTTTATAATAACCTTCTGGAACCTCACCTAAAGGATGCCCCGCCCAACCAACAGATTTAGTGTCGTGATGGCCATCAAAAGGACCGTTATAAATTCGTTTGGGTTCAAGAAATATAACGGGATCTGGATCTTCTATAGCTGCAATCAGAAGCCCTTTGGCATCAAGAGGTGATGAAGGTTGTACAACTTTCAAACCCGCGACATGAGTAAAGAGTGCTTCTGGACTTTGACTATGCGTCTGTCCACCAAAAATACCACCTCCGGTCGGCATACGAATAACCATTGGGCAAGTAAATTGACCAGCGGAGCGATGACGAATACGTGCAGCCTCCTGAGTGATCTGATCATAAGCAGGAAACATATAATCGGCAAATTGGACTTCGACGCATGGACGCATGCCTTGCGTGGCCATGCCAACTCCCATCCCAACAATAGCGCTTTCATTTATAGGCGTATCGAATACGCGTTCGATACCGTATTTTTTTTGTAATCCGGCTGTGCAACGAAAAACACCACCAAAATACCCAACATCCTCCCCCATAACGATAACTTTGGGGTCCTTTTCAAGCATAACATCCATGGCAGATCGTACCGCTTCAATCATAGTCATTTGAGCCATTTTCACTACGCCCCCATATCTTGACGCTGACGTTTCAAATGCTCGGGCATTTCTTCATATACGCCTTCAAAAATCGCTGACGGAGATAGGTATTGGGGATTTAGGAAAGTCCCCAATGCTTCACTTTCTTTTTGAGCGGTAATAACTTCATCCATGATTTCAGCTACCCCTTGCTTATGCCGCGCTTCGGACCATTTTCCACGATTTATGAGATGTTGTTTTAAGCGTTCAACTGGATCACCTAAGGGCCAAGCTTCAGCTTCCTCTTTGGGTCTGTAAGCGGACGCATCATCTGAGGTTGAGTGCGCCGCCACACGGTAAGTCACCCATTCGATTACAACTGGCCCAAACCCACCACGCGTGCGCTTTGTTGCCCATTTTGTAGCAGCCATAACAGCTAGAAAGTCATTTCCGTCTACACGAATAGACGGTATTCCATAACCTACCCCACGGCTCGCAAAAGTTGATGCTGAGCCACCTGCTATTCCTGAAAAACTAGATATCGCCCATTGGTTATTGACCACATTCAATATCACTGGCGGCTTGTAGACCGCAGCCGTCACCATCGCAGAATGATAATCATTTGAGGCAGTTGCACCATCTCCTATCCAAGCTGCAGAGATATTGTCAGTACCAGTTAGAGCCGCTGCCATAGCCCACCCAACAGCTTGAACGTATTGGGTACCTAAGTTTCCGGATATAGTAAAAAAGCCATAGTCTTTAGCTGAATGTAGCGTAGGTAATTGACGCCCGCTCAATGGGTCATTTTCATTTTGATAATACTGACCAAAAAGACTTTTTAAAGGATAACCACTGGC
This sequence comes from Hirschia baltica ATCC 49814, assembly GCF_000023785.1. NCBI lineage: Bacteria > Pseudomonadati > Pseudomonadota > Alphaproteobacteria > Hyphomonadales > Hyphomonadaceae > Hirschia > Hirschia baltica. The sequence continues at coordinate 1,715,705 of NC_012982.1, read as the reverse complement.
AACCAATAATGACTGTTGCCGGTATGTAGGAAAATTCATGTCACCTGGGTGCAGTTGCTTCTGGAATGCACAACCAATTGCTTCTTCGCCTGTACATTGCAGATAAAAGGTCGTTTTACCTTGCCTTTGGGCGTTTAACATTCGCGCATCTATCGCGCGCATCTGAAGCATATCGCGGAGACCTTGAAGCAACGCGTCTTCAAGACCCTCTTCACCTAGATAATCTGACCACGGGCCAACGGCATTCCCCTCCTTATCAAGAACACGAATAAGACTATTTGCGTACTCTCGAGATTCTTCTGCGGTCATCTCCAATGGTGGTACTGACAAAACTCCTGGGTCGGGAAACTTATAATTTGAAAAATCCGGGATATCTCCGGGTCTCGCCGAGGGGGTTGGAAAATTAATTTTAACTGACATTACATTGAGTTCCTCCGGACAGAACGCCAGCAATTGCCCATCTATGTAAGCTAACTGCTTTCATCTGCTATAGTTCAAGAAGCCATCCCAATACCGCAGACAAGCTTCCGTACCACCCAATATAACAGAATAATAGACCAGTATATACTGATAATTATTATAAAATTTGCGGGTAATTTAAAATTTACAGTACAAAGCTTCAACATTCGACGAATATTTGCAATATATAACCTCCGCAATATCCTTGGAAATTTGACATTACGCAGGCGAACTCACAGCAAAAACAACTAGCTCTCGCTTCTATCACAAAAGAAATTCTCAAAATTCATAAGATAAAGATTTCTTGACTAAATAATGATCAAAAACCCTCAATATCATCTAAGTTAATTTATAATTAGGCGTATTTCATGCGCAGAGCGCTCAAGCCACCTTGCTGTATCGCAAAAGAGCTGCCAAAAATCATTTATCAACAAAATTCGGGATGAGGAATTTCCATGAGCAAAACAACACTAACAGCTCTAGCGACCATACTAATGCTAGCAGCATGTGAGCCCAACACACCCACCAAATCTGAACCAAAATCAGAAACCACATTCACAGCTGAAGAAGTTGAACTTGAATCAAAGCGTTTGAATGAATGGTTGGATCAAAAATTTGAAGAAGAGCTAGCGTTCAGTCCAATCCAAAAAACATTCCTTGGCAGAGATAGCGGTCAAGATAAAATCGACGACTTCTCAAAAGAGCACGAAGAGAGCATTCTTAGCTGGAAGCGTTCCAAAGATTCGGAAATGAAAGCCTCATTTGACTATGATAAACTTTCAGCTGAAGCAAAAACATCTTACGACATCGCGGCTTATCAATTTGCACAATCTGATGCAGCAGCAAATTTTCCTACAAATGGGTATGTATTTGAACAGATGAATGCTGTTCATGGCTTTTTTCCACAGCTATTAATTGCATTTCATAAAGTTGAAGATGCAGATGATATGGACAATTACCTATCACGAATTGGCGAATCTGCTCGTGCTATAGACCAACTCATTGTCAGGTCAAAAGAGAATGCTGCTACAGGCGTTCGGCCACCATATTTTGCATTTGAACAAGTGATTGAAGAAGCCGAAAAAATCATATCAGGCGCACCATTTGATGAAAGTGGTGAAGATAATGCTGTTTGGGCTGATGCAAATACAAAAATAGATGCTCTACTTGAATCTGAAGCAATAGATGAGAGCAAAGCGGAGCAACTAAGAGCAGACATCAAAACCACCCTTTTGGAAAAATGGAAGCCAGCTTACCAATCGCTCATCGAATGGCAGGTTGAAGACAAAGTAAACGCCAACGAAATTGCTCAAGGTGTAAGCGCACTACCTTCTGGTGGTGATTTTTATAATGAAAGACTGGCAAACCAAACTACGACAACGCTCACAGCAGATGAGATTCACGAAATAGGTTTAAAGGAAGTTGATCGCTTACGAGGCGAAATGGAAGCAATTCAAACAGAATTTGGATTTGAAGGAAGTTTACAAGATTTCTTTGCTTTCTTGCGTGATGAAAAATCCGATGAACGCCTCTACTACCCCAATACTGATGAGGGGCGCCAAGGATATATAGACGACGCGACAGCTGCAATTGATAAAATCAAAGCGCAACTACCAAACTATTTCGGCATTCTACCTAAAGCAGATCTAGAAGTACGTCGAGTTGAACCCTTCCGTGAACAAGCAGGCGCTGCTCAACATTATTTCCCCGGTACGCCAGATGGGTCACGCCCAGGAATATATTACGCCCACTTACTAGATATGGAAGCAATGCCAAAACGTGAGCTTGAGGTGATTGCATATCATGAAGGCCTTCCCGGCCATCACATGCAAATATCAATAGCACAAGAGCTAGAAGGTATTCCAATATTTAGAACGCAAGCTGGTTTTACAGCCTATGTTGAAGGCTGGGCTCTGTACACAGAATGGCTAGCCAAGGAAATGCCAGGCACTTATGAAGACTCTCTGTCAGAGTTTGGTCGTTTAGGTTCAGAGATCTGGCGCGCTATACGTCTAGTTTTAGACACTGGACTACACTCTAAGGGCTGGACAGAACAACAAGCTATCGAATATTTCCAAGCAAACTCCGCAATAACAACTGACCAAGCGCGTTCTGAAGTGCGTCGTTACATGGTTCTACCGGGACAAGCGACTAGCTACAAAATCGGAATGATAAAGTTTCAAGAATTAAGAAAGAAAGCAGAAGAAGAACTTGGCGACAAATTCGACATTCGCAGTTTTCACGATACAGTTCTCAGTGGTGGTGCCCTACCACTTACAATTCTGGAAAGACGTGTAAATGACTGGATTACTTCTGTAAAAGCAAAATAGCATTTTACCGCTTAAAAAATTCTAGGCTCCGGAAATTTTTCTGGAGCCTTTTTTGTAAGCCTCCATTGCAATGGAAACTTACAAAAATATTTTAACCATACTCTTGCTTGTAAACCTTCTATAAATGAGTTCAGGAGCACTTCATTACCTAAAGCATTTCACAAACTTGTTACTTATCCGATCAGTCGAACCATCGGCCACCAAGGTGCATAAATGAAAAATTCTTCTTCAGTAAAAAATCAAACAGCGCAAATCATTGCTCGTGAACTTAAAGTTCCCGACGCCAAAGTATTAGCGGCAATTACACTAATAGAAGAAGGTTCCACTGTGCCGTTTATTGCCCGATATAGAAAAGAAGTCACAGGCGGTTTGGATGATACTCAACTTAGAAAACTATCTGAAAGATTAACCTATCTCACCGAGCTTAACGATCGAAAATCAACGATTTTAAAATCTATCCGTGATCAAGAAAAACTCACACCAGATTTAGAGCGTCAAATATTGAAGATTGAAACAAAAGTTGAGTTAGAAGACGTATATGCACCGTTTAAGCCCAAGAGGCGCACGAAAGCATCAATAGCAATAGAGGCGGGTTTAGGACCTCTGGCAGAGAAACTATTGCTCAATCCATCTCTAGCTCCAGACAAAGAAGCTCTCGCTTTTGTCTCTAACGATAATGGGATCACAGACCTGAATGCAGCATTAGAAGGTGCCAGAAATATCATTATTGAACGTATAGCTGAAACACCTAAGGTTGTTGGTCCGGTAAGAGAAAAAGTATGGAATAATGGGGAGTTAGGTTCAAAATTAGTAAAAGGGAAAGAAAAAGAAGGAGCTAAGTTTTCCGATTATTTTGATTTTGATGAACCCATTCGCGATATGCCATCACACCGTGCGTTAGCCCTGCTTCGGGGTCAAAAAGAAGGTGTGCTGAAAATCAATCTTGATGTGCCACATTTGCCAAGTCAAAAACATCCTGCCGTTGGTGTGGTCATGCGAGAATTTGGAATATCCAATAAGGGGCGTCCAGGTGATAGCTGGATGTCTGAAACAGCTGAAAAAGCGTGGAAATCCAAACTAGCATCATCAAGTGCAAATGATTCAATTTCACGCCTAAAAGAAAAAGCAGATACAGAAGCTATCAGAATATTTTCTCGAAATGCGCGAGACCTATTACTCGCAGCACCAGCGGGCGCTCGAGTGGTTATGGGGGTGGATCCGGGAATACGAACAGGATGTAAAATTGCTATTGTTGATGCAACTGGAAAAGTAATTGATACAGCAACTATCTACCCACACGAGCCGCGTAAAGATTGGCAGGGCTCGCTTACCACCATGGCTACACTTTGTAAGAAGCACAAAGTAGAACTTGTGAGCGTAGGCAATGGAACAGCAAGTCGCGAAACTGATAAACTTGTCGCAGAGTTATCAAGCAAAATGCCAGAATTGAAGTTGACTAGAGTCATTGTATCTGAAGCAGGTGCCTCTGTGTATTCTGCTTCTGAGTTAGCGGCTAAAGAGTTCCCAAATATGGATGTAAGCATTCGCGGCGCTGTCTCAATTGCTAGACGCCTACAAGATCCCTTGGCTGAATTAGTAAAAATAGACCCCAAGGCGATCGGTGTTGGTCAATATCAACATGATGTGGATCAATCAGCTTTAATTCGATCACTAGACGCCGTCGTGGAAGATTGTGTGAACTCTGTCGGTGTTGATGTTAATATGGCGTCGGCCCCGTTACTTTCTCGCGTTTCTGGTTTATCTGAAACCTTAGCTAATAATATAGTTGCTTTTAGAAATGAAAATGGTCCTTTTAAGAACCGATCAACTCTCAAAAAAGTGGCCCGTATGGGGCCTAAAGCCTATGAACAAGCAGCTGGTTTCCTGAAAATTGTTGATGGCACGAATCCCCTTGATGCTTCAGCAGTTCACCCTGAAGCATATCCTCTGGTAAAACAAATTGCTGAAAAGACGGGCCGAACAATAAGCAGCCTGATTGGGGACAAAGAATTTCTTTCCAGGTTAAACCCAAAAGATTTCGCGACTGAAACTTTCGGTATTCCCACTGTAGTAGATATTATCGCTGAACTTGAAAAACCCGGTCGTGACCCGCGACCACTTTTTAAGACTGCCACGCTACAAGATGGGGTAGAAGAAATATCAGATTTAAACTCAGGAATGAAATTGGAAGGTACCGTCACAAATGTAACAGCTTTCGGAGCCTTTGTGGATATAGGTGTACATCAGGATGGACTTGTTCATATTTCACAATTAGCCGACAAATTTGTGAGCGACCCTCACGATATCGTCAAAGCAGGTGATATCGTAAATGTGACGGTTATGGAGGTAGATGTTCAAAGAAAACGGATTGGTCTCAGCATGAAATCAGAACCGGAACTGCAATCTAATAATCGGCGATCCTAAGATCGTCGAACACGCACACAACAGCTACATTGTACGACGATTGCATCTGTTACGAAAATGAAAGTCGCAAAATGACGAAATTTGAAATTGCGACCTTCTTCTTCAAATAGAAATTTGTTGCTGTATTGTTTCTATGAAATTTTTGCTAGAAATATCATCTTTAGATATTATTGCTGCCAAGCGTTGGTCAGCATCCTCTTCGCCTATATTTATAGGAATTTCACTAGAAAACAGTATGATAGGCCCTGAAAAAGCCCCATCTAATTCCTTGATTGATTGACGAAAGTCAAAATGCGGTGGAAGTAAATTATCTAGTAAAATTAAGTCAGGTGTATCTGATTCTATTTTCAGACATGCAATTTCCAAGCAGTCAGCATGCTGGATTCTGATATGACTAAGACCTGCTTTTATAATATAAGCTTCTACCAATTTTGAGATGTTGGCATGATCGTCAACGACGAGAATGCTGGGATTTCTTGCTCGGCTCTTTTGAGCATTATCAATCACCATATTTGGTCAACCATTTTTATGTTATAATTTAATTCGTTGAAGCTCTTGGTAGCTTAACTTCTTTTAGCCAAAATTCATTTAATAGAGATGCTACTTTTTGATATCCCGCCACACTATCCGGTTTCACCATATATGCGTTAGCTTTACGACTGTATGAGTCATCAACATCTGTCTCATTTTCAGATGTGGAAAGAACAATCGTCGGTATATTTTTAAAGCGATCGTCCGACTTCAAAACGTCCAACAACCCGCGCCCGCCCATTCCTGGCATATTTAAATCTGTAACAATTATTCTCGGATTGCTTCCATTTTTTAGGACTTCCAAAGCACATTCAGCATCTTTAGCGATTTCAATTTGCAGATTTTCATCTGCTTTGTTCAATGCTCGCAGGATGAATTTTTGGTCTTTAAGATCATCTTCAACTATTAGTATCCCAATTTGTTTTGGCATAATAAATTCCTAATATCTAATAACCAAATGCCATCACAAATTTGGCACCATCTTTAAAGCTAGAGTCTACGTACAAATCACCATCATGCAAAGCCATAATCTTTTTACACAACGCTAAACCAATTCCTGCACCTTCAATAGTTTTACCATGATGAAGGCGTTTAAAAGGTTCAAATATTTTTTTCTGAAATTGCTCAGCTATTCCTACACCATTGTCTTCAACGATTATGCATTTTTGTCGATTTATAACATCTATTTGAGAATGAATTTTAATGTTCAATTGGTCAGCCATAGAATATTTACAGGCATTGACAACAAGGTTTTGAATAACTTGAACGAGTAATTCTTCATTTACATTGTGTTGGAAAAAATCACCGATTTCAATATTTGCACCAACGGCTTCAACTTCCGAATTTACTTGCTTTCGAGCTTGAACAACGATTTGTTCGAAATCAGTGATCTTCTTTTTTATTTTTTCACTGTCCAACTTAAACATGTCATACAAACTGCGAACCATAACTCTCATTCGCCGTAATCCATCTTCCATTTCATCGAAATACTCTGCCGCCAAAGTCGGTAAAACGATTTCATGCTCTTTCAATTCATCGGCAAATAGTTCAGAGAACATTGCAGATTGACGAAGGGGTGCTTGCAAATCATGTGAAGCCACAAACGCGAAATCTGACAGACTTTCATTAAGCCTAGATAATTGTTCTTCTTTCAGCTTTAATTCCGTTATATCAGTTGCTACTGCCAGAATAGTTGTATTCCCATCCTCACCAATCATTGGAATCTTATCTGTAGATATCCATCCCTCTATACCGTTCGTAGGCGCGTAAGATTCCACGATATTTCTGCGTGGTTTACCACTTTCTATGACACTTAAATCGTCTTGAAGGTATTTCTCGGCAATCTCTGGAAACAAATCTTCAGTAGCAACGCCCTCAACCTCTAATGGGTCATTCAAACCTACTGAGAGAACAGCTGCTTTATTAGCTCTTAGAATTTTGTTGTTATTATCTTTATACCAAATCCGCGCCGGTACGTTATCCAGCACCATTCTCAACTCATCGTTCAAACGTGCATATTTTTCAAACGCTTTTTGTGATTCAATTGCATGCCCAATACTTGCAGCAATAATGCTCAACAACTCAAGGTCCGTCGTTGGAAAAGGCGAACTCCGTTTTACGTCACTTACGAAGCTAATTGTTCCGTAGAATTCTTCATCCACAAAAATTGGAGCGCCTAAGTAACTAGCAAATTCATTTTGAGGAACAGCCGGATGACATTTAGTCTCGTTAGACTGAAGGTCGTCAAATGACAGGGCTGTTTGCTCTTCGACAACAGCAGCGCATATAGTATCAGGCAAGGCAAGCTCAACACCTGCAGCTAGTCCTTCCATTTCACCAACATATGCTTTCACCAAATATTTTTTGTCCTGAATATTTGATACAAACCCATCTGTCGCATGAAAAGTTCGTCGACCCAACTCAAGCAATTCTTCTAAATATTTAGTAGGGTCTGAATGCGCAAGTGGAGATATAGCTTTGAGCGCCTTAACAGTCGCTTCAAAATTCTTCCTTTGAGAAATAGGTGTAGATGCAACTGTCAGCCCGTTTACGCCGCAAGGTTCTGCCTTGACCCTAAACCATGCACTAATGGTATCATCAGTATATTCTATTTCTACAGTTTCTGATTTCCCCGTCTTAACAACTTTTGAATATAGTGCGAATAGCCCCACCTCTTTAATGTTGGGAAATAGATCCAACATTTTGTTTCCGATGAGGCTCTCTAATTTTTGCCCCGTATTTAATTCCAATGCGGCATTTGCACCAAGTAGCGTAAAGTCAGAAACAATACCCTGCTCATTGAAAACAGCTTCCAGCCTTAAAATCACAGCCTCACTAGCGTCGTAGATTGAACGTGAAATTTCACTTTCTTTTCGAGCTGCTTTAGCGAGTTCAATAATTTCATGCTCAAGTGTATTTTTAACAATCATATCCCTGATTGTTGTCGCCAATCTCACAAGGAGTGCTTGTTCCTGTGCCGAGAATTTTCGAGGTTTTCTGTCGATAAGACAAAGCGTTCCAAGGGCGTGCCCTTCTTCTGTAATCAACGGTGCGCCAGCGTAAAAACGAATACTGGGTTCGCCTAAAACTAGGGGATTTTGGTCGTATTTTTCGTCTTCAATGGCGTTTTCAACAACCATAACATTTGTAGACTTTATCGCATGTTGGCAAAAAGAGATGTCACGAGCAGTTTCAGTGACACCATCTAATCCGCAATTGGATTTAAACCATTGGCGATTTTCGTCCACTAGCGAAACGAGAGCAATAGGAACGTCAAACATTTCAGCAGCAAGCGCAGTCACATTGTCATATTGTGCTTCTGGTTTTGTATCCAGTATTTTCAATGCCGCTAACGTTGCTAACCGTGTTTGCTCATTTTTGTCATCAACCATTTAGACATTGCCTCAACATTTTTTACATTCCAGCCAACTGCCCCCCAGATTTATATCTCTCTTCATATGAATAAATCATAACCAGATAATATATGAGTATAGCGCAACTTAAAGAGACACGCCGATATGAAAAACATTATTTCTTGGAGTGCATAATCCAATCTCCAGATTCAATGCCATCTATTGTCCAATTCCCCACTCGATATCGAATTAAACGCAAAGTAGGAAATCCAACACAAGCGGTCATCCGCCTGACTTGCCGATTTCGTCCTTCTGAGATTGTGATCTCAATCCAACTATCTGGTACGCTTTTTCGATATCTAACAGGAGGCTCCCTCACCCAAAGGTCAACAGGTTGGTCCATCAGTTTGACTTTAGCCGGCTTGGTCATCCCGTCTTTCAATAATACTCCAGCCCGCAACAGGTCCAACGCTGTTTCGTCGGGAATCCCCTCAACTTGAACCCAATAACTTTTTTCCATTTTATTACTTGGATCGCTTATACGGTGTTGCAATTTACCGTCATCTGTGAGGACCAATAAACCCTCACTGTCCTTATCTAATCGCCCCGCCGCATACACATTGGGTACGTCAATAAAGTGAGATAAGGTCCGGCGAGAAGATGCTTCATTTCCAGCGTCAGTAAACTGTGAAAGCACATTGAATGGTTTATTAAAAAGGAGAATATTCGACATGTGAATCTCTATGCCATTATAAGATATTTAATGCCATCCCCTCTTGTTCGCCTATTTCTATTGAACCGAGGTGAGAGATACAAAATCAACTGTTTTGCGTATTATGTCTTTTTAAGAAAGCTTCAAAAAAACCTTTTAAACGAGGCATTAATCGTGTCTCACAAATAGCTAAATGATCAAACCGCCTCCGCATTCTTGAAGCTATGGAGTTTTCATTTTTCGTTCCAAATAGGTTCCAACTTTTAAACCCAACGCCTTGAATAGTCCCCAAAATTGTTGGACGGAAATAAACAAGTTTTCCAACCTCACGAGATGGCTTTGCAAAATATTTCTTGTAGTGATCGTGACCACCTGAGAGATCATAAGATTTCAGCCCCATCTCATCCATCGCTTCAATAGCTCGATAGAGAAGTATAATTCCCGGCCCCAACTCACTGTGATCTGGATCATACGCTGATATCCATGGATGAAAATTTTCACCTGACCTTAAACCAAAATGACCTGCCACAAGGGCACCGTTCACCCTAAGCTCAATAAGGTATCCACCAAAATTATTTTCTTCATTGTATTTTACAGAAGATACCGCCTGCAGAACTGTAGAACTTTTCTCAGCTTCAATCACATCTACCAGACCCGATTTGCTAAATTGGTTACTTTTCCAATTAAAAAGTTGTTGAATATCTGAAGGATTATTCACACCATATCTGAGTTCTACGGTATCAAAATCTTTATCCAGTTTCCGACTAAGCCGCCGAAAGTTTTTCATTCTTTTTGGATTGTCTTTCCATCGCTCCGCAAGATATTCTGCTGCACTTCCGTCTTCAATTTGCGCAACAAAAGAATAGCCTCGACTCTCAAACTTGGCGTCCATCAACACACCTTCAGGAGTCGCACAACCTTCACCTCTATAACTATGCCAACCACCCGCCCGTAGCATGTCATTCATGCTTATCTGGTAGCCTTCTGCGATCAAAGGCCCTGAATAATCATCAAATGGTGCACCAAGGGGGCGTACCATTCCTGCAACACGACCAGAACCACAAAAAACGCTGACAATCTTCTCACCGACTTGTCCAAATATAACTCGGACATGATCATTATTGGAAGCAATCAGTTTTGCAAATTCAGGCTCCAACAAAGGAGACCTATAGCAATTTTGAGAAGAATTTAAGAATTTCCATTGTTTCCACTCAGCATGAGTTACTTCAGAAATATCTTTTGCAACAAATAAAACCACCCGTGAAACCTCAGTATTTTTTTCCATTTGGGTTACACGTTGGAACTCTCATCAATCCGTCGCACTTCAAGAGTATTTTTATCAATTTCGAAAGTAATGGGCGTGACTTTCTTAACCGTTGGTTTTTTCTGAATTTTTAGAGCCCTTGCAACAACAGCTTTTAGCATGACAGCTGCTCCAGTATTTTGGGGAATGGACGGATTCATACCAAAACGACGTCTCAATTTTCCATTTGTATACATTGCATTGGCTTTTAATAATCCTGAAGCTGTCATATATTCACATGACAATGAAACATTCATCATATTGCCATTCTGCACTCTGTGCGGAGCATTTTGAGGCCAAGTAATTGCTACTCCTGGCTTCATGTGCACCTTTGATACATGCTCATCAAAGCTATATTTAAAATCCATTTCTTCTTCTTGTTCACGCAAAACAACTGCCTCAATCTGGTTGGCGGTCGCAAAGGGTTCATGCGGTGGATAAAGAGAAACATATTTTTCTCCCCTCACCTGAACCAGACAAACAAATGGTATGTCCAAATGGTAATGGACATGAATATCTGGAGAAGAAATTAGGACACCGATATCTTGCTTTAATGTTTTGATACCTGCTGCTGAATCTAGTTGAGAAAAAAGTTTATTTCGAACATCTGCATATTCGGGAAGATATTTACTGACTGCTCTCAAATTTAACCAAATCTGCCCTCGCTTTACCGCCTCAAGGAGTTCAGCCCCAGATAAATTATCAGCTCTTCCATGGATTGCTTTAACCCGTCCTTCTGAGTGGGCAGGAAATGTGTAAATTCCCATATTTTCACGAGGGTAACGGTCTAGCAAATCAGCCAAGCCATCGTCTGAGTATTTCTCACTCAAATGCTCGTCATGCTCACCAGCAATAACTTCTTTGGAAAAGCATACAGACGTATCCTCTGGCCATTTGAAAAGCATATCAACACCAACTGCTTGAAAACAAAAACTCTAAAACGGAAAACACTAGACCAACCAATTGAATAAGCAGTTCGTCTGATTTATTTTCTGTATTCCAATTTCTTTGCAACTAATATGCCGAATACATTAAAAATAAACTGTTTTTTACATCATCATTTCAATACCAAATAAAGCGACCAGCTTTTTTTATGAAACCAGCACACAAAATTCACCGAGCGAGAGAAAACCTCTTATTTCCTCTACCAATTTGAATTCACATAAATTTCTATGGATTTGTCATTTTTGCTCGTAAAACATCAACAATCACAGGCGGTGAATGGTACAATTTTTCTGCATGCGGTGCCCACAGCAAACCAACGGACCTCACTAGGTCAAACCCCGCCATTTTTCGCATTATGATGTGACTACAATCATAACTGTCAGGCATTACCGTCACGCCTAATCCTGCTTTGATCATTTCCAGTACACGCTCGTCATTTGATGATTTGTACGCAAAAAAAGGGCGAACGCCCCTTTTTGTAAAATGCTTACTGGTTTCAGACAACACCTCACAATGCCTACGAACAATCATAGTATTGTCAGCCAAAGCTTCACCGGGAATAATTTCTTGGTCTGCTAAAGCATGATTTTCAGGCATAGCAATGGAATATCCCTCTCTAAAGAGTGTCTCTTCCAGGAAACGTTCCCCGCCTCGCTCGACAAGCGTCATAGCAGCATCTACACGACCACGCGCAAGATGATTTGTGAGTTCGCGTTCACTACCCTCGACAAGCTCAACCTTGGCATTGTCATCAACATGTCTAGCTTGAACGATAGCATCAGACAAAATCTTTGCTGGAATGCTCGTCAATATTCCTAACTTAAGAACTGGCTGCGCTTCCTGTCCCCGCACCGCCCTTTCTGCTTGGTTAAAATCACTTTCTATTCGTCGAGCATATTCAAGCAATCTAGTACCAGAATCTGTAAGATGTATTCGTCGATTTGCGCGATGGAACAGCTTAGATTCTAATATTTTTTCAAGCTTAGCAATTCCCACAGACAAGGTTGGCTGGGCCACATTCAAATGAACTGCAGCTCGAGAAAAATTTCCATGATCTACAACGGCAAGGAAATAGCGAAGAAGGTAGCGATCTATCATAGATAAAATCTATACCATGATTAGTTTAATTTCAATTTTATCTATTAAACCAAAAATGTTACAATGTGCCATAAGAGGCGCAGCGCCCATAAATTGAACTTGGGAGGTATTTAAATGATGAACCTTGATTTCGCTTTGGGCGAGACAGCAAACATGATCCGAGAAACATGTCGACGCTTTGCTCATGACAAAATATCCCCGATCGCTGCAGAAATAGATGCGTCAAATAAATTCCCGCGACACCTATGGCCTCTTATGGGAGATCTTGGGCTTCATGGAATTACTGTTTCTGAAGAAGATGGCGGTTTGGGGCTTGGCTATCTTGAACACGTTGTGGCGATGGAAGAAATTTCTCGGGCATCAGCATCTGTTGGTCTTTCATACGGTGCGCACTCCAATTTATGCGTCAATCAAATCCGGCGCTGGGGTACAGATCAACAAAAAAAGAAGTATCTTCCTAAACTCATTTCTGGAGAACATGTCGGATCACTTGCCATGTCAGAAGCTGGTGCCGGGTCTGATGTATTAGGCATGGTCACAAAAGCTGAAAAAGTTGATGGTGGCTATCTTCTCAACGGAACAAAGTTCTGGATAACAAACGCCCCCGAAGCCGACACGCTCGTCGTCTACGCCCGCACAGACCCAAACAATAAAAATCAGGGTGTAACAACTTTTCTTATAGAGAAAGAATTTGAAGGTTTCTCAGTATCAAAAAAGCTGGACAAACTGGGAATGCGTGGATCAGACACCGCCGAGTTAGTATTTGAGGACTGCTTCGTACCCGAGAGCAATATAATGGGCGAAGTTCATGGCGGCGCAAAAGTCTTAATGAGCGGGTTGGACTATGAGCGGGTAGTCCTTTCTGCGGGCCCTTTAGGCATAATCCAAGCCTGTCTGGATGTGTGCATTCCTTACGTGAAAGACCGAAAACAATTTGGCAAACCCATTGGTAGCTTCCAGCTCGTACAAGCAAAAATAGCAGACATGTATGTCGCTCTAAATTCAGCACGGGCCTACACTTATGCTGTTGCACGTGCTTGCGACGCGGGGCAAACAACACGTTTTGACGCAGCAGGTGCTATTCTTCTCGCCAGTGAAAACGCCGTTAAATCTTCTCTAGAAGCCATTCAGACATTGGGCGGTGCAGGATATCTAAAAGAATGGCCCGTTGAACGCTTTTTAAGAGATGCAAAACTTTATGACATTGGTGCTGGAACGAACGAAATTCGGCGCTTCCTCATAGCTCGGGAGTTGCTGGCTTAATGAGTGCTCCAACGCTTGAAACCAAACTAGACACCAGTTCGGAAACTTTCCGACAAAGACATGCATCAAATAAAGCTCTCAATGAAGAATTGAGAGAACGCATTGCTGAAATTGGGCTTGGTGGCCCAAAAAAATCCAGAGACAAACATGTTGCACGCGGAAAGCTATTACCTCGAGAAAGGCTAAAGGTTTTATTAGACCCCGGCTCACCCTTTTTAGAAGTCAGTCAGCTTGCCGCCTATAATCTTTACGGCAATGAAGTTCCGGGTGGCGGCATTATTTGCGGTATAGGCCGTGTGAGTGGCCGACAAGTCATGATCGTTATCAATGATGCTACCGTAAAAGGTGGCACATATTACCCCTTAACGGCCAAGAAACACCTCCGCGCTCAAGAGATTGCCGAAGAAAACCACCTTCCTTGTATCTATCTTGTGGATTCAGGCGGCGCTAACTTGCCTCACCAAAGTGAAGTATTTCCAGACCGAGACCATTTTGGACGTGTCTTCTTCAATCAAGCAAACATGTCAGCAAAAGGCATTCCGCAAATAGCGTGTGTCATGGGAAGTTGCACAGCCGGCGGTGCATATGTGCCTGCTATGTGTGATGAATCTATCATTGTCCGCGATCAGGGCACCATCTTTTTAGCCGGTCCGCCGCTGGTCAAAGCTGCAACTGGAGAAGAAATCTCCGCTGAAGAATTGGGCGGTGCCGATACTCACGGACGCCAATCAGGACTTGTTGACCATATCGCTGATGATGATGAACACGCACTCACAATCGTACGTGACATTATCTCAACCCTTCCCCCACAAAAGCTTCCCGAGCTAAACTTAATAGAACCGGAATCTCCACTATATGATGCAGATGAACTCTATGGTGTCATTCCACAAGATCTTAAAACGCCCTATGACGTCCGAGAAATAATAGCCCGCATCGTTGATGGAAGTAAGTTTAACGAATTTAAAGCCAACTTTGGGGAAACGCTTGTCACAGGCTTTGCCCATATATGGGGAATGCCTGTTGCTATCCTAGCAAATAATGGCGTGCTATTTTCAGAAAGTGCTCAAAAAGGTGCGCACTTTATTGAACTAGCCTGTCAGCGTAAAATCCCGCTCCTCTTCCTACAAAACATCTCCGGTTTCATGGTTGGTGGAAAGTATGAAGCTGAAGGCATCGCAAAACACGGCGCAAAAATGGTAACCGCTGTTGCAACTGCCCAAGTCCCCAAGATTACAGTGCTAATCGGCGGAAGCTTTGGTGCAGGCAATTACGGCATGTGTGGCCGCGCCTATTCCCCCCGTTATCTTTTCACTTGGCCCAATAGCCGCATCAGCGTGATGGCAGGTGAACAAGCTGCAAGTGTCCTCGCAACTGTAAACCGTGACGCAACAAACTGGACACCTGAACAAACAGAAGCTTTTAAGCAGCCTATTCGAGACAAATATGATGAAGAAGGAAACCCATTCTTTGCCACGGCGCGGTTATGGGATGATGGAATTATAGATCCAGCTCAGACACGTGATGTACTCGGTCTAGCCTTTGCGTCAACTCTAAATGCGCCAATAGCCGATCATGCCCACTTTGGCATGTTCAGGATGTAATCTCATGATCAAAAAGATACTGATAGCCAATCGCGGTGAAATTGCATGCCGGATTATGCGCACAGCTAAAGAAATGAATATTGCAACAGTTGCAGTATATTCTGATGCAGATGCAAAAGCGCTTCACACACAAATGGCGGATGAAGCTATTCACATTGGTCCTTCACCAGCAATTGAAAGCTATCTTGTTGGCGAAAAGATTATTGCAGCAGCAAAAAAAACTGGCGCTGATGCCATCCATCCAGGCTATGGCTTCTTGTCAGAGAATGCGACTTTCGCTGATGCCGTCATAGATGCTGGTTTAATATGGATTGGCCCAAAATCATCTTCCATACAGGCTATGGGACTAAAGGATGCAGCCAAAACACTCATGGAGAAAGCAGGAATTCCTTGTACGCCCGGTTATCTAGGCGAAGACCAATCACTAAAGCGTCTTGAAAAAGAAGCTAAAATCATTGGTTACCCTGTTCTTATCAAAGCTGTTGCTGGCGGCGGCGGTAAAGGAATGCGTAAAGTTGACAATGCTTCTAATTTTGCGAATGCGCTAAAGTCCTGCCAAAGGGAAGCTGCCTCTTCTTTTGGCGACGATCGCGTACTTTTAGAAAAATGGATTACAGCACCGCGTCACATTGAAGTACAAATCTTTGGCGACAAACATGGGAATATTGTCCATTTGTTCGAGAGAGATTGCACGCTTCAACGCCGCCATCAAAAGGTAATTGAAGAAGCACCTGCTTTTGGCATGAACCAAGAAACGCGTGCACGGATATGTGAAACTGCAATTCTAGCGGCCCAAGCTGTAGACTATGAAGGTGCAGGCACAATTGAATTCATAGCAGATGCTTCTGGTGAACTAAACCCGGATAGCATCTGGTTTATGGAGATGAATACGCGGTTACAGGTTGAGCACCCTGTTACAGAAGCCATTACAGGTATTGATCTGGTCGAATGGCAAATACGTATCGCTTCAGGTGAACCAATCCCCGTTAAACAGGAAGATATCAGTATTAATGGTTGGGCTATGGAGGCGAGACTTTATTCCGAGAACCCTACGAACGGATTCTTACCATCCATAGGTAAAATAAACCTGCTAAACATGCCGTATGGTGTGCGTGTCGATACTGGGATTCAAGATGGAGCTGAAATCACTCCTTTCTATGATCCAATGGTCGCTAAGCTGATTGTACATGAAGAAAACCGCAAATTAGCTATGCATAGCCTGGCTGAAGCATGTGAAAACGTTTCGACCTACCCTGTGATCAACAATGCTGGATTTCTTTGTAATCTATTGAACCACAAAGCATTTGAAGCGGGCAGCTATACCACCGGATTCATTGATTCAAATTTAGAAGCTCTTACAGCAAAGCCTCCCTTAAAGGTTGATAAACTAAAAGCCATATCACTTCTTCTAAGTGACGAAGATAAAGCCGGCCCATGGAATGGATTATTTGGTTTCAGAAATGGATCACAAGCTGATCTTTCAATGCGTATAAGCGTTGATGGCGAGACCCATACTATAAGTGTAGACCCATATTGTGATGACTGCCCTTATTGGGAGCAAGTCTCAGATGGTCTACTTTGTATTGATCAAGGGTGGCCCTACCTTGTGTCTTTGCCGCGCGGTAAAGCTAAATCCGGTGCTGGTGATTTATCAGATGGTCAGATTACATCCCCCATGCCTGGGAAAATACTTTCACTTTCAGTAGCACTAGGTGATGAGGTCACGAAAGGCCAACCCCTTATCACGCTTGAAGCAATGAAAATGGAGCACAGCATGACCGCGCCATTTGATGGAAAAGTTATTTCTGTAAATGTGGAAGCTGACCAAAATGTTATGCAAGGCATGATATTGTTAGAAATCGTATCTCATCAAGATGAAGAGGTTTAATTTTTATGGCTGGCAAATATTTTGATGAGTGGACTATTGGTGACATTATCAAGCATGATTTACGCCGTACTGTAACTGACACTGACAACATCATGATGACTACGCTGACACACAATCCTCAGCCATTGCATTTAGACAAAGAATACGCTGAGAGCACAGAATTTGGACAAATCGTCGTAAATGGCATTTTCACATTTGGCCTAATGGTTGGTATTTCTGTAGGTGACACAACTCTTGGAACACTCATCGCCAATCTAGGTTATGATAAAGTCGTTATGCCAAACCCTGTTTTTATCGGTGATACTTTGCGGGCAGAAACAGAAATCAGGGAGATGAGAGTTAGCAAATCTCGCCCCAATGCTGGTATCGTTACATTCACCCACCGTATGTATAATCAGCGAGATGAATTGGTTTGTCAGTGCTTACGAACGGCTCTATTGAAAAAGAGAGAAGCATGAAACTACGATCCCTTTTGTTTGTGCCGGCAGACCGCCCTGACCGCTTTGAAAAAGCGATAAATTCATCTGCAGATGCCATTATTTTAGATATGGAAGATTCCGTTGTTCCATCTCACAAGCAAGAGGCACGCATTGCTGTTTCAGAATTTTTAAAGACACCGAAACCTAAGCCTATATTCGTCCGTATTAATCCCTTAACGACGCAATGGGCGGCGCAGGATCTGTCTTGTTTGCTTCCCTTCCCGCCTGCTGGAATAATTCTGCCCAAGGCTGAGGGAGCGCAATCCATTCTTACCCTAATCAAGCTTCTAAATGGAGTTGTTATTCCTATCATTCCGATTACGACAGAGACCCCAACTGCCGTCTTTGAATTAGGCACCTATCGTGAAGTGTCGGAATATTTACTAGGCTTAACATGGGGAGCGGAAGACTTGCCAGCCTCCATTGGTGCATCAACCTCTAGAAATGAAGACGGCAGCTATACTCCCCCCTATGAAATGCTTCGCAGTATGTCACTATTTTCTGCGCATGCTGCAGATGTTGCAGCAATAGACACAGTATATGTTGATATTAAAAACCAAGACGGCTTGGCAGCATATGCAGCGCGAAGTCGACGTGATGGCTTTTCAGGAATGATGGCAATTCACCCATCTCAAACTGACATTATCAATCAAGCATTTACACCAACAGATACCGAAATTAAACAAGCACAATCTATTGTGGACGCTTTCAAAAGTGACCCCGACGCCGGAGCACTTCAGATCAATGGCAAAATGGTAGATGCACCGCATCTGGTTCAGGCTAAAAAAGTACTTGCGCGCCTAAAAAACTAAAAAAATACCTTCTGGTTCTTCTCAGTTTTGACACTAAAGAACCAGAAGGCATAAATTTACTAATGGAAAATATCTAAGCTTCAGAAGCTCTTTTTACATCTGACCGATAAAAAATACCCGAGAACAGAAAACAGATAATGCTCGCCGCGTTAAAAATGAGAATCCACCGCAGAGCTAATGTAAGTGGTGCCTCCACTCCCTGCGCAGCAAAATAATCACTTAAACTTCCTGCGATAAGTGGTCCGCCCCCAATGCCAATCAACGTAAGACAAAACAGAGTGAAAGCAGATGCAAATGATCGCATTTGCAAAGGCACAAGTTCTTGAGATGATGTATACGCGATGCTCGCATAAATTAATCCGACGAAACACGGCACGATATTCCACATATAAGCGTGATTTACGGTTTCTGCACCGAGGAACATCCACGCAAACGGCAGAGCAACCAACGAACATATTCCAATCATCCATGGACGCCAGCGAAGATCCTTAGCTGACAAGCGATCACACACATTTCCTAGAACAATAGCACCGAAACTCCCCACTACCCCGATAAGAAGTCCTAAGGGAAGTGCCACATCCATCACAGTCAAGTTATAGGAACGCTGCAAATGGCTTGAAATAAATGCCACATACGCATTCGCAGAAATACAAATCATCAAACATCCAAGCAACAACCAGATAAGTGATTTTTGCGTACCTATAAAGGCTAATGTTTCCTTCAAACTTGGCGCTTGCTCATGCTGCTCCCGCGCCTCGGAAAGACCGCGTTTGGGCTCTTTCATTGTAAAACGAACCAGTAAAGCCAGTAATAATCCCGGCACACCCGCTACAAAGAAAGCTATTCGCCACCCAAAATGCGCGTAGACTTCAGCCGCCAGCACATACCCGATCATGATACCAAGTCCGATACCTGAAGTGTAAATACCCAAAGCCATTGCGCGCTGTTTAGGTGGGTACAGATCGGCGATAATACTTGTTGCCGGAGGTGTACCACCGGCCTCACCAACACCAACCCCCATGCGAGCAATGAGTAAATGCATAAAGTTCTGCGCAAACCCTGATACTGCAGTCATCGCGGACCAGACGGTTAGAGCTAATGCTATGATATTTCGGCGATTTCCTCTATCAGCCCACATAGCCACGGGAATTCCTAATGTCGCGTAAAAAGCAGCAAACGCAAGACCAGTCAGCAAACCAAGCTGACTGTCTTTCAGGTGGAGCTCTTGTTTGATCGGCTCAAGAAGCGTTACCAAAATCTGACGGTCGACATGGTTGAAGGTGTAAACCAGCGTGAGAAGCCCTAAAACATAGGCACGCCCCTTAAAATTGGTTTGAGTTTCAGTACTTGGTTTGTTTAAGGAATCATTCATTGACCTAACTCCAGCTTTTTAAGAAAACTCTCAATTGTTTTCACACAGATAGGCTCATCCAATATTGGGGCGTGACCAACGTTTGAGACAGAGATTACATTCGCTCGACCGTGACGGTGAACCATTTTTACAGCCGTATCACTTGAGAAAAGATCAGAAATTTCGCCACGTACAACCAATAAAGGTCGTTTAAATGTAGAAGCAAACAAAGCCCAAGTTTGCATCTCTACTGAAATGTCAGCTTCTATATTTTTCAGGCTTTCTGCAATTGCCGGATCATAATCCAAAACAATTTTACCATCTTGATTTTCTTTGTGAGTTCGCTTGGCAAACTTCATCCAATCATCATGCCTGAAATTTGGAAAAGCTGAATGTTGAGATTTTTCAACTGCTAACGCAGCATCTTCCCATGAATCATGCTCAATGAAATTGCCCACATACCCAGCAATTCTCTCAAGTCCAGCTTGCTCAAGTTTTGGGCCCACATCGTTTAAAACGACTCCCAACAACTCTTGTGAAAGCATTTGGCTTAAAAGGAGCGACATCAATCCTCCCATTGAAGTCCCGATTAAGACCAACTTAGAAGGTTTTACGATCGCAAGCAGATCCAAGACATCTTGCACATAGACATCTAAACGATATTTCGAGGGATCTTGATCTCTATCAGATCGGCCACGTCCTCTCACGTCTATCGCGATATAGCGTCTATGATTCCCCAAACTTTGAATCATAGGTACAAAATCTTTATGGTTCCGTGTTAACCCGTGAAGACATAGAACAGTTAAATCTGCATCTTCAGGTCCAAAGCTTTTAGCAAAAAGATTTAACCCATCTCGCGATTGGTAGATGATTTCACCATTCTTCATTGTTTCCTCGCCGTCTTTTTATATTTCAACAGATGTTGAACATGAAATGACTTAGGACACAATAGTTAGATCAAACATATGAAAATCTGGACATTTATAATCCGCGCCCTATTCTTGTCGGATGGTAAGCACGACTCAATCAAATACTACTACCGACGGCGATGGAATTAGCCGCCGTACTCGTATCCTCAACGCTGGTGAAATCCTTTTCTCTCAAAATGGGTTTGACGCCGTTACATTGCGAGAAATCGCTAAATTAGCAGAAGTAGATCTTGCTTTACCTAATTATTACTTTGGTCGTAAAACCAAAGTATTTGAAGCCGTTTTCAAACGTAGAGCGAAACTTCTCAATGATTGGCGCTTAGATGCGCTTCACAAAGCAGTTGCAGAAGCAGCGCCCAACCCGCCCTCTATCCGCTCAATCATGGAAGCTTATCTCAAGCCTGTCCTCACTGGTTCCCATATTAAAAAACCTGGCTGGAGAGAATATTACGCGCTTGTCGCATACGTGAATAACTCTTCTGAATGGGGTGGTAAGCTCATGTCAGAATTTTTTGACCCAATGGTTGGGACATTCCTAGAGCAACTAAGAGCGGCTTACCCTGAAGCATCTGAAGCAGATATGCTTTGGAGTTACCACTGTCTTTCCGGCGCGCTAACTTTAGCTTTCGCTCAAACTGGACGCTTGGATACTCTTTCAAACAACAAACTTCGTTCTACCGACCTGCAACAAGGCTATGAAACCATTTTAGAATTTTGCATAGCCGGTTTTGAAGCAAGTTGCGGAAGAAAATAAACGTCACAATTAGCACATTGATACATAAAAAACGGCGACTGATTTCTCCGTCGCCGCTCTTTTAGTTTAATGATTTTAGAATATTAGAACTTATATCCTACCGACATAGTAAACGTCCGAGGGTTTCCGTAAAATGCAGTTAAAGTCCCCTCTAATCCCAATGTTGGCGTGAAAGATCCGTCTGGCCCGATTGAAACAAAATTGTATCCAGCCACTTTGTATTCCTCATCAGTTAAGTTCTTGCCATGCAGCCCTAAAGTCCATTGATCATTAGGTGCAGTCCACACAAGACTCAAATCATACAAAGTAAATGCTTCCTGATCCAAGAAAGGATTTGGTGCTTCGAACTGACTTGAATCCCCTTTGTATGAAATGGTGGTCGCAACATTCAAATCACCACCCCCAAGAGGCGTATTATATGTAAACACACCACTCGCAGACCAGTCGGGAGTATTCTGGAATACACGCTGATCAGACACATCAACTTCATTGAGGATATATTCGTCATATTGCGCGTCTATATACCCAGCGGTAACAGATGCGTTTAAGAAGTCACCTGTCGTAAAGATATCATCAGCAACATGCGCCAAAGCTTCAAATTCTATCCCTGAAACAGTAGCAGCACCCGCATTCGTCGTCACACCTGTGAAAGTATCATTAATTCCATCATCATCAGTATCGACACCGATTGAACCAGGAATTTGAATATCAGTATAATCCATAAGGAATGCGGCAATATTTGTTGTTACCCTACCGTTTCCAAATGACGATTTCAGCCCCACTTCAAAACTATTTACAGATTCAGGGTCGAATGACATGAATTCATAAATTTCTTCTGCTGACACAACTGAATCTTGGTTTAAATCAGGCGCTGTTGATGTCTGACCACGTGGATCAAAACCTCCACCTTTAAAGCCCTTAGATGCAGACGCGTAGATATTGTGATCAGGTGTAGGCTTATAGCTAAGCGCTATACGCGGAGTAAATTCATCCCATTCATTTGAACCATTAAAGTCGGATGATGTGGCGATGACGATACCATCACCATTGAAGAATTCAGAAAAACCACCAATATATGTTCGTCTCAAAACGGTTGAAGTACGTTCATCATGTGTAAAACGCCCCCCTACAGTTAAAGACAATTGTTCGGTGAAATCATAACTAAAGTCTGCGTATGCAGCCCATGTTTTTGTTTCAACTTCTCCAAATGTCTGAGCATTTAATCCCGGCAACGAAATCAACGCACCAGTATTTGCTAGCAACACATCAAAAACAGTTGATGCATTTGCATCAAGATAATAAATCCCTGCAATTCCGTTTAATTTGTCACCAGTATAAGACAACTGCAACTCATTTGAAAGTTGATCATTTGCATAAATAGCTGGTACATCAAGATCAGCAGATTGCAGACTATCAAAATCAATTGGAGATGTCGTTTCATCTTCTCGATAAGCTAAAATGTTCTTGATAGTGATGCTGTCGTTCAGATCCAATGTCGTGACAAAAGACCCACCATAAGCTTCCACTTCTTGCTGAACAACATTCAATCCAGCGCGTGTGTCAAACACATCACCCAAAACTGGAGCACCCGATAACTGGCCAGGAATAAGTCTATGTCCTTGGCGTGCAACAGAATCATCTTTCGTATAATCACCTGACAGTTTGAAAGACAAACTTTCCGTTGCATCTAATTCCATCGACAAACGACCAGAAAGTACATCTTTGTTATAATTTTCAGCGCCAGTGATGACATTTTTCCCAAAACCGTCACGGTTTAATTTTGTGACAGCTGCACCGACGCGGAAAGAATCAGATATCGGAACTGAACCTTTAACTAACGCTTCAGCTTGTCCATACGTACCGTAAGCGCCACTCACTTCTAATTCTGGTTCATCTGAAAGGTCTTTTGTCACATATTTAACGGCACCACCGATCGTATTGCGACCATATAGGGTTCCTTGAGGTCCACGAAGCACCTCAATACGCTCAACGTCAAACACATCTAAAACAGCTCCCTGAGGTCTGTTCAGATATACATCATCCAAATATACCCCTACGCCGCTTTCAAAACCAGAAACAGGATCTTGCTGCCCCACACCGCGGATAAATGCCGTTAAAGTTGAGTTCGTACCACGTGATACTTCTAATGTGACATTTGGAGAAAGTTTCGAAACTTCCGTCATGTCTGCAACACCGAGATTTGCCAACGCATCCCCACTGATCGCTGTGACGGATACAGGAACATCTTGTAAGTTTTGTTCACGTCTCTGAGCTGTGACGACTATAGTATCATAAGTTTTTGCACTCTCTGTTACTTCATTATCAGTCTGAGCTAACGCAACGCCAGACAAAGCAGTTGTGCTTGCACCCAATAACATTGCTAACGCGAATGATTTTTTTGATCTGTTCATACCTATTCCTCCCAATGCGAGCCATTTTGACTTCTTCTAAACCAACAATTTTTCAACAAATGTTGATTTCAACACGCGTTGAAAGTATAGATAGGTTTATGACCTGTCAATTGGGTTCAGTATAATCTAACGAACCGCCAGATGTTCGGGTTTAAAAGCACAACAAGGGGAAGAAGAATGGCTAATAAAATTTATTCAGATGCTAATTCAGCACTGGATGGCCTCCTAAAGGATAACATGACCATTGTATCGGGAGGTTTTGGGCTTTGTGGAATTCCCGAACTACTGATCAATGCGATCCAAAAGAATGGATCTAAAAATCTCACAGTCATTTCAAATAATGCTGGTGTCGATGGTTTTGGATTAGGGCTTCTCCTAGAAAACCGTCAAATCAAGAAAATGATTTCTTCTTATGTTGGTGAAAATAAAGAATTTGAACGCCAATATTTAAATGGTGAACTGGAATTGGAATTTAATCCACAAGGCACCCTAGCTGAGAGATGCAGAGCTGGTGGAGCTGGAATTGCAGGATTTTATACCAAAACGGGTGTGGGAACAGTGATTGCTGAGGGGAAAGAACACCGAGATTTTAATGGTCAGACCTACATTTTAGAAACAGGGCTAACGGGCGATATAGCCATTGTAAAAGCTTGGAAAGGCGATGCTCAGGGAAACCTTGTCTACCGAAAAACTGCTATGAATTTCAATCCAGATATGGCTATGGCGAGTAAAATGACCATCGCAGAAGTAGAAGAAATTGTACCCGTCGGCTCCCTTGATCCTGCCCACATTCATACTCCGGGCGTGTTCGTTCAACGCGTGATCCAAGGACATCATGAAAAACGAATCGAAAAAGTAACCACACGCACCAGAGAGGAGTCATAATTATGCCTTGGGACCGCAACCAGATGGCTGCCCGTGCAGCTCAAGAACTTGAAGACGGCTTTTATGTAAACCTTGGTATTGGTATTCCAACACTTGTTTCAAACTACATTCCAGAAGGCGTGGATGTTACGCTCCAATCGGAAAATGGCATGCTTGGAATGGGGCCATTTCCTTTTGAAGGAGAAGAAGACGCCGACCTGATAAACGCTGGCAAGCAAACCATTACAGAACTCGATCGCACTAGCTTTTTTTCCTCTTCTACTTCATTTGCCATGATTAGAGGCGGACATATAAATCTTGCAATTCTCGGTGCTATGGAGGTTGCTGAAAATGGAGATCTCGCCAATTGGATGATTCCAGGCAAGCTTGTCAAAGGAATGGGTGGCGCAATGGATCTGGTTGCAGGCGTGCAGCGCATTATAGTCGTCATGGATCACACAAATAAGCGAGGAGAATCAAAACTTCTCCCTTCCTGTACCCTCCCTCTAACTGGAAAAGGCGTCGTTGATAGAATCATTACTGATTTAGGGGTATTTGACGTTGTTCCACATGGGCTAAAAATCGTAGAGTTGGCAGCTAACGTTACGCTCGACGAAATCAAATCAAAAACTTTAGCTAATTTGGTGGAATGAACATGTCAAAACACCCACTTAGCGACTTTTTGGACCTTACAGGGAGAAATGTACTCGTTACCGGATCGACAAGTGGTATCGGTAAAGGGATTGCCATCGGTTTAGCCAATGCAGGGTGTAATGTAATGATCAATGGACTTGGGCTTCCCGAAGAAATTGAAACATTTAGGTTAGAACTGGAAAAGACGTCAGGCAGAAAAATCATTTATTCAAACGCTGATCTTACAAATCCGTCAGAGATTGATACTATGTTTGACGTTTTTAAAGAAGCTTTCGGTGATATCCACGGCGTTATCAACAATGCTGGAATACAACACATTGCGCCAATAGAAGACTTTCCAACTGAAAAATGGGACCAGATACTTTCTCTCAATCTGAGTTCCATTTTTCATACTACTCGATTAGCTTTTTCAGAGATGAAAGCGCGTAATTGGGGCCGCATAATAAACATATCTTCAGCGCATGGCTTGACCGCCTCTCCTTTTAAATCGGCATATGTAACTGCCAAACACGGAGTCATGGGCTTTACAAAGACAGCAGCATTGGAAGGTGCTGAATTTGGTATCCGAGTAAATGCTATCTGCCCAGGTTATGTCCACACCCCGTTAGTCGACAACCA
The DNA here is from genome assembly GCF_000023785.1 of Hirschia baltica ATCC 49814. NCBI lineage: Bacteria > Pseudomonadati > Pseudomonadota > Alphaproteobacteria > Hyphomonadales > Hyphomonadaceae > Hirschia > Hirschia baltica. The sequence continues at coordinate 1,689,427 of NC_012982.1, read as the reverse complement.
AATTCAAGCGACAGCTAAAGCTAGAAATCTTGAAATCGATGAAGTAATTAAAACAGTGATGCTTGACCGACAACCAACCAAAGAATTTACAACTATCGAAGAAATAGCCCGAATGACGTGTTTCCTTATGTCCGATGCTGCCAATAGCATCACTGGTGCCGATATAAAAATGGAAGGCGGCTGGACGGCTCTGTAGTGCACTATACAATTATCGTTTTGAATTAGATATTGAGCATCAAAAATGGACAACCGCCACTCTATCCCTAACGGATTTGTTCCAATTGTAGACCGGGGGCCTTTAGTTGATCTACTAGGCCCCTTTTATCGTTATCAGTCGAAAGATAATACATCCCCAAAAACATTTGGCTTCATGCCGGAAAATCGACATACCAACAATTTGGGTTTTATGCACGGCGGTATGATCTCGACTCTACTAGACGTCTTTATGGCCCAAGCCTTATCCGAAATTTATGACCAAAAACTCGTAACCTTGACTCTAAAAATAGAATTTCATCACGTCATAATGATTGGCAAATGGGTGGAAGCAGAAGTTACACTAAATAAGGTTAGCGATAATCTGACAACAATCTCTGCTACTCTTAATTCTAGAAATCGCGTATGCGCCTCTGCAATAGGTAGTTTCAAACTGTTTAAACGTTGAAAAAGTCATCCCCAAAGTGCTTTTCTCAACATATTGATCGCAGTACAAATCAAAAGAAGCCCAAAAATTTTTCTTAATCTCACGGCATCCAAGCCATGAGCAATCCAAGCACCTATAGGCGCGAATGATGTTGTCATCAGCGCAATAAGTAGAAACCCCGGAAGGTTCAAATAACCGATAGATATTGGTGGCAGATTTTCAACATACCATCCATTGATGACATATCCAACAACAGCTGGAATACCAATTAAAGCTCCAAACCCTGCACTCGTACCAATTGCCTGATGTATAGAACGACCATAAAGAACCATTGTGGTCACACCAAATACACCTCCCCCAATTCCCATCAATGAGGAACATAAACCAATAGTGATGGATATAAACCAAGCTATTGGTCCGCTCGGAATATCACTTGCTAGTTTCCAGCTCGGGCGCCCAAAGATAAGTTGTGCAGCAAGCAAAAAAGCAACAGCACCAAAAAATATAGTTAGCGCGCGACCAGAAAGGATTGCAGCTAAAAAACTACCTGCAAACGCTCCTAATATTATGAATGGACCCCACAATTTCAGAATATTCCAGTCAACAGCCCCTTTGGCATTGTGAGACAGCACAGATCTGATTGATGTTGCAATAATTGTAGCTAACGATGTTCCAACCGACACATGCATTGCTGTTTCAGCAAAACCTAGAGAGCTAAAGGTAAGATATAAAGCCGGCACTATAATAATGCCTCCACCTACTCCAAACATACCAGCAGCTATACCCGCTCCCGCACCTGCGAAAATCAAAGCAAATAAAAGAGGAATGTTCGTAAGGATCAATTCATCCATAATTACTTCTGACATGTTGGAAGTGGAGAGACAAAAAAAACCGCTAATTACTTAGCGGCTTTTAGGGTTTTAATGAAAAATCACATCAAGCAAACTGTTTTCTAAACTGTCGGAATGAAATCATACGTTCATTCTGTTCATCCCATAGAGCTAGTGGAACGCATTTGAAACTTTGCCATAATGTAAGGCGGTTTAAATCTTTTAAGTCCGGATGGTCTTTCAGTACTTTAGGTAATTTATAAAAAGGTATTTTGCTCGCCGCATGATGCACATGGTGAATACCTATATATCCAGTCAACCAACTTAAAGGCTGTGGCAAATCATAGTGAGAGCTACCTAATAAGGCCCCTTCAGTGTGATTCCACTTATTATTTCTAAACCAGAGAACATCTTCAAATTGGTGTTGAACATAAAACAACCAAACACCTAGAACTGCAGCAAAAAATACTGATGGTACAAACACAGCAAGCAATGGAGCCCACCCAAAATTGGATACAAGCAACCATGCAATCGCCGCAACCGCTATATTCGTTCCGATTGCACTCACCCACGGACGCCAGCCTTCTTTCATGATACCGGACGGTATTCTGTGCTCTAAAAAGAACATATAAACCGGACCGATAATAAATAATGTAATTGGATGACGATAAGCGCGGTATCCAAATTTCTGGAGAGAACTAAGCTCCTGATATTCTTCAACGGTTAGTGTATCAATCGCACCTAACCCACGTCGATCAAGGTTTCCAGAGGCTGCGTGATGAATCGCGTGCGTGCGCCTCCAAACATCATAAGGTGTTAAGGTTAGAATACCGACACACCTACCAACCCAATTATTGATAGTTGGTGATTTAAAAAAAGCATGATGCCCACAATCGTGTTGGATCAGGAACATCCTAACAAGGAAAACACTTGCAGGAAGACACAAAAGGACAGCAAGCCAAATCATACCTGACACAGACGCCCAAAAAGCTCCTGCCCACAACAACGCCAGAGGAGTAATTGTAAGTAGAATCTCAAAAATAGAATGTGTCAGATCGGGTTTTTGGTAGGCTGAAAGTATCTTCCGCCATGCCGGCTGTTTTGTTTCAGTCGTCATACGGTCTCTATCTCTTACAGGCCGCGGCCATAACTCTAAACCATTCGCCAATAGTGTCGTTTTTGCCAACGCGCATGAAAACACTATCAGATGGTTCCCTCATGGAACCGTGAAGCCAATGTCTAATGTCCTCATTGCATCAGTCAAGTAGTGATCTTGTTTCCAGCAATATTTTAAACAGCAAGTATGAAAATATTACGTCTCACATCCTGCAAATTGTCGTTCTAATTTAACAAATTATTTGGACAAAAACACACCTTCAACCTGCATTTTCTCCGGCACGCAAACAAGCCAAATGTACAATATTGGCCAAACGCCCTCGACAATTGCCTTCGACAGGGTTGCGATAGCACGAATCATCAGGACTTAGATCCATTGCCACAGCGATATAAGCCAACAATTCTCCTGAATCCTTTCCGTATGGCACTAAATTCCCGTTCTGATCTCTATTGAAGTTTAATGAGACCCGGCGATTGATTTTGGTCATGGCATCATCGGCGGTGCATGCTGATGCAAACAAACTTCTTTCAATAGCTGCGTTCGTTACATTCTCTTGCTCTTGGGAACTGCGCAACAATACAGGCCATTTTGTATTCACATGATTAGCAAACGATTGCGTGACACTTCGGGTTGCTTCCCAGTTAATTGGTACGTTGCTCCCAGAATCAGCTATCCTCTTCAACTCAGCTGCTGAACGACGTGAAAACAGAGTTGCATCATGAAGCCCAGCAACAGAACACATTCTTCTATCACTCGTCGTCGTACATAGTGTTTTGACATCCTCAATTGCCTCTTGAGCAGAGGTATATGGATCACTCTGCCCTTCTTGTGGTGGCATTTCAATCAACAACACACGTGCTTCCATCTCAAGAAAACGACATCCAAGGGCATCTTCGGGGCGCGATGATGAAGATATATTTTCAGTCTTGGCAATCAGTTGATTGATGTCATCAATATTTTTTAGGACCGCTATACTTTGATCATCAAATTTGGAAATAGCGTCTTTGATATTTTCAAGAGAGACCAAATCTTTGCCATACTGACAGTGAGATTGCTTCACTGTAGCGTCTGTATAATTAGTATTTGAATTGCCTGATGTTTGAGTAGTTGCACACCCTGCACCCCACACAACCGATGCAGCAATAAACCCCTTCAAATAGCTCAATGACATATGTGCCTCCCTGTTTTCTAAAATCGAAAATCTTTAGCTAGTTACTCCAACTATTCACATCACCGGTTTCAGCCTTCAAAGCCTCGATGATATCGACAGCTTGAATTTCATCCACCGCTCCAACACCATTCTCAAGAATATGAGAGATAAAATACTTAAAAACGAATAGCCATTCATCAGCGTTCATTGTTGTAGATGGATCGTCAGAAAGCGACATTGAGTTCAACTTCTCAATAAACAACCCAACCTCTTGAATATGAGCCTTTTGGTCACCTGTCGTCTTTTTTTCAATAACACGCACAAGATTCGCATTAGCCGCTTTAATAGTTACTTTAAGAGCTTCTCTGAGTGTTTCACCGAAAAGAACACTGCCAGTGACACGACCTTCTCTTTGCATCAAATCTCCAGCTTTTCGTAAGACCTGCTGAATCAACTCTAATCCGACCTCATGCCCCATACTGTCTTCTGCATTCACAGAAAAAAGTACGCCAGGATTACGAGCGGCGGTCAATGTCATAACGGACACAACTGATCTCCAGTCATGTGCATTAAGCAATCCTAATTCGTCACTAGAAATAGCTTGAGCTGCAATACGTGCAATTTCCTTCACTTCGGAATTTGCAGACCTACCTGCCGCCATGTGCGGATGCGAAGCTATATGACCGGCCATAACTTTTACCAGATCAACAGCTTGCTCACGCGTAAACAATTGCTGAAGCACCTCACCGCGATTTCCTTTAGAGATACCAAGTTTCAAACCGCTCATTAGATCCGCAAACAAATGGCTATAAACATCCGCCCAAGCAGTATCCCAATCTTTGTTTCCGGCTTTACCTTGGATTCGCGTTGTTCCGTACTCGCCAACGACATCAAGCGCGGCACTCATTATTTCAGAACCAAAACCAGAATTAGCATCAAAAGGAGGCGGTGCCATGTCCTGCATGACAGTGACCATGTTTTGAAGAAACTGTCTGGCCGAATTTGTTTCTAAAGAACGACCCCTCATAAACAGTTCTGGTCTTTTTGAAGCTGTTTTCAAAGTCGCCTCATATACCTTTAATGCACCGACCTCTGACAATGCATCCACAATATTAAATGCATCAGGGCGTATTGAAACAGCATCGCCTAGCACTGTGCGGGTAATTTCACCCATCAGTTTCTTGGTCCCAGCATCCCCCTTTAAAAAAGCGTCGGCATTATTGTTGATGGCCACTAGTGCACCATGAACCATTGACCCTGACACAACTCGTGTTAGTTTTTCATGTGCGAGGAACTCTAATCCTTCGCTTGTTTCTACTTCAGCCTTAAGCGGCTCAATCATACCATGAATGACAGGTTGCCAACGCTCTTTGCTTGTCACTAAATCTGGATGTTGTGACACAGATACTAGTGCAGAATGAACGAATGTTTTAACAAGACGTTCGCCAAAACCTTGTTCGCCGCCGCCATCCAATTTTACTCTATCAACTAAAACATCCAGACTTGGTATTAAGCCTTCCAATATGCCTTCCGCTTTTTTATCGAAACCAAGAACTTGCGGCTGACTCCCGATTACGTCCAATGCAACATCAGCCAGCTCCAACCCGAATCTAGCCCATCCGCTTGGTTTCGTACTTGTGAACCATTCTTTGTGTATATACTGTATGCGAGGGTCTAACGCGGTATTCCGAAGTATTTTACTATCAACAGCATCGGGTATTTCGTTTCTCAGAGCCTCGTATAAAAAATCCACACAAGATGCAACCTGAGACCTATGGCGCGCAGTTGGCTTTGCCAGCTCCATCGCATCACCTGATGCCAAGCTTTGCTCCGTAAACAACGAATCTAATTCACCGCCCAAACGGCAATGATGATGTAAATCTCGCCGGCGGTAGACATAATCAACCGCCATCCATTCTATTTCCTGACTGTCATGAACTGGAAACCTAGTCGTAAGAACAGAAAAATCTTGTGACAACAATTGATCTCTTCTGGCATGTCTTGCTGCTTTACCAAGTTGAATCACACCAGAAACGGCCGTCATAAAAAGAGCTGGCGATAAAATCACAATATCACTCCTTACCCTCTATATTTTCGAAGACCATTATTCATTGTCACCGGCTTTGTTGGTCCTGGCCGAGTTGGCATCTCACCAATAAATACGCCAGTTTTAGGCACTAATGGGGATGATTGGGGCAAAACTACAGGCTCAACATTTGCGGACTCAGTCGCGGTAGGTACGCCTACTTCTTTACCTGCTACTGTGAGAAATGCATCGGTAAGAAGATCGAGGTCTGGCTCACTACCTGGTGCAGCCAAAGAGCCTTTAACTTCTCGCGGTCGACGAACCTCACCTTCGGCCATTGGCGGCACTGGATCGGTTGCTCGCGCTCGTGAAGTACCGCTAGCTGCTGACGCATTGCGAAGCGCAAAAGATGCCATCGCCCGAAACAGATTAAACCAGAAATTAGCACCAAGTCCGATCAAGCCTGCTGTGGCAATCATACCAAGCAACCACTGAGCGCCTTCTGGTGTCAAAATACGGGGTATTGCTTTACTATCGTATAGCCCAAACAAACTTACTGAATCAGCGAAACCTTTGACATCACAATTTGAGTTTTCAGGTACATCACAATAAGGAAAATAATTGCGGCCGACAGGAAAGCCTGCATTAGACAATATTCTAAAATCTGATGATATTGATGAAGCAAGCCCTGTCGAGGTGCCGTTTTGAGACTGAGCTAAAGTCGCTTGATTGATCTTTTGAGTGATAAAGCCATCCAACGCCTCTTCAGAATTAAACGTATTTAAAACACCGCTTAGTGCACCTTGGTTGGTCGCGAGATGAGAGTAGATTGCCAATGCATTCACATTCCCAAGAGACACAATCAACAAAGCGACGGCAGTTGTAAAAACTTTAGCACGAGAACCAAAAAATTCAGATTGCCCAGCACCATACCGATCAAACTCATACACTAATCTATTAAGTGACTGTTTTATCTGTGGACGACTCATGCCTGATAAGCGCTGTCCGTAGTCTGTCTGTGTAAGTTGTTCAACGAATTGCAGTTTTGAGAGGTTTTCAAATCGGCGCGTAAAAATGTTCAGAAATGGTATATTTGCGATCCACCACCAACGCCCTTTACCGCCGTACGCCGGGCTACGTGTCATTTGCTTAGCAAATTGATCCGCGCGCTTAGATGCACCACCTTGTAAACCTTGTGTTACATCAGGGTATTCAGGATCAAGCGGCATTACAACGCCATCATGCAAAGCCCGAAGCATTTCCTGCATTCCGCCACTTCGAAGAGCAAACACTTTGTGAATAGCTTCAACGACCACAGAAGCAATCGTGGACATAACTGCCATTATGCCAGCAAAGGCAAATAAAGCGAGAATCCAATTCATAATCTGTCCCCTCAGACGCACGTTGAAAAGTCTTCAATTGACTAACTATAGACAAGCAACGCCTACTCACAAGAAGAATGTTCAGGCCCAAACGACTTATTCACCGAACTGAAAGGCAAATAACTCGCCCATTTGGTGTATCAATTTCCTAATAGGTGAAAAGAATTGCGATTTCAGCACAAATATGCGGCTAGTAAAGGGAATGTTTTACCTTTTTAAGCGCATAGCAGTACGTATGATTGTATTTACTGTTTATCGCTTTTATTCGCAGTCATGCTCGGATTAAAATAAATACCACATCTCGTTCACTGCTTCTGAAAGATACCATGTCTATCCAAGCCAGCATCTATCACCTCACTCATTACAAATATGATCGTCCAGTAACACTTTCTCCTCAAGTGATCAGATTGAGACCCGCCCCACATTCTCGTACTCCAGTGATTTCACACTCACTGAAAGTGAGCCCCGGCGGGCATTTTGTGAACCATCAACAAGACCCGTACGGGAACTGGCTTGCAAGATATGTATTTCCAGAACCTGTCCGTGAATTGAAAATTGAAGTCGATTTAGTCGCAGATATGAGCGTCTATAATCCTTTCGACTTTTTCGTCGATGAACTCGCTGAGACATGGCCTTTTAAGTACCCAGCTGAACTCAAGCATGACTTAAAAATATACACAAAAACAAAGAAACCCGGAAAACGATTACAATCATTCTTATTCAACTTCCTTGAAGAAGGTAAGAAGAAGGGTTTGCGGACAATCGACTTCATTGTCGAATTAAATTTAGCTGTAAACAAAGTTGTTGATTACGTTATTCGCATGGAACCTGGTGTTCAAACACCAGAAGAAACTTTAAATTTAGCTAGAGGGTCTTGCCGAGATTCATCTTGGCTTTTGGTACATGCGTTTAGAAACCTTGGATTTGCTGCAAGGTTTGTTTCTGGATATCTAATTCAGCTCAAACCTGACTTAAAGTCTCTCGATGGTCCTGCAGGAACTGACAAAGATTTTACTGATCTGCATGCTTGGTGTGAAGTTTATTTGCCTGGTGCCGGCTGGGTAGGTCTTGACCCAACATCGGGTCTGCTAGCAGGTGAAAGCCACATTCCACTTGCTGCAACACCTCACTATTCTAATGCGGCTCCAATCGTCGGAATGGCGAGTGATGCAGAAGTCGAATTTGACTTCGATATGCAAGTTTCACGAACAGCAGAACACCCGCGTATCACAAAGCCATTTTCAGATGCTTCATGGGATAAACTAGACGCATTAGGACAACGCGTCGATGAGATTTTAAAGAGCGAAGATGTCCGCCTCACCATGGGGGGAGAACCAACTTTTGTATCTATAGATGATTTTGAATCAGATGAATGGAATACAGACGCTGTAGGTCCAACCAAAAAAGTCTTAGCAGACCGTTTGATCCGCCGATTACGTGATCGTTTTGCTCCCGGCGGTTTCCTCCACTACGGACAAGGCAAATGGTATCCAGGTGAAACCCTTCCGCGCTGGACATATTCCCTATATTGGCGCGGTGACGCAAAACCAATTTGGAAAAATGTAGACCTTATCGCAGCAGAAGATCAGGATACAGAAGCAACATCAAAAGATGCGGCAGACTTATTGGAAGTTATAGCTTCGAAGCTAGAGATCAGTCAGGATATGGTCGCACCGGCCTACGAAGATCCTGCAGAGTGGATCTTACGAGAAAACTCTCTCCCAGAAAACGTGACACCAGACAATTCAAAATTGGATGACGCTGAAGAGCGCGAACGAATTGCCCGCGTATTTGAGCGTGGTCTTACAAAACCGGCTGGATATGTTTTACCTGTGCAACGTTGGCAGGCAAAGAGTGCTGGTCGGAGATGGCGATCAGAAAAGTGGACGACGCGTCGAGGTAAAATATTTCTAACTCCGGGGGACAGCCCAGTTGGATACCGCCTACCTTTAAGTGCGTTACCTTACCTCAATAAAATAGAATACCCCTATACGTTCGAAGCTGATCCTACTGGTGTAAACGGCCCGCTTCCAGAATTTTCTGGACAAGCTCCTTATAACAATGAGTTAAATCCACGCCCTCAACCATTCCGTCAAAACACAGAAGAAATTAGGACCGAACAACAACAAGTCCAAGATGCGACCCTTATTCAGGCGACACACGTTAGAACTGCTCTGGCTGTGGAACCAAGAAATGGGCGTTTATGTGTATTCATGCCGCCAACTGAAACTGCGGCTGATTATCTTGAGCTAATCTCTATAACTGAACAAGCAGCCGAGGACTTGGAACTTCCAATTCACATAGAAGGGTATGCTCCTCCTTCAGACGCGCGATTAAACGTCATTCGAGTTGCGCCAGATCCAGGTGTCATAGAAGTCAACATCCACCCCGCTTCTAGTTGGGATGAATGCGTAGATATTACAACTGCAGTCTATGAAGAAGCACGGCAGACCCGTCTAGGCGCTGATAAGTTCATGACAGATGGGAAACACACCGGTACAGGTGGTGGAAACCACGTTGTTGTTGGAGGAGCAACACCTCTAGATAGCCCATTTCTGCGCCGCCCTGACCTATTAAGAAGTCTTATTTTACACTGGCAACGTCACCCAAGCCTTTCTTATCTTTTTTCAGGCTTGTTTATTGGACCAACCAGCCAAGCCCCTCGAATAGATGAGGCGCGTCACGACAGCTTATACGAACTCGAAATTGCCCTATCTCAAATCCCACATCCGGGCAAAGGAGAAGCGCCTCAGCCGTGGTTGGTGGACCGCCTCCTTCGAAATATTCTGATTGATGTAACAGGAAACACGCATCGTGCAGAGATCTGTATCGATAAACTTTATTCGCCAGACGGTCCAACCGGACGCTTAGGGTTAGTTGAATTCCGTGGTTTCGAGATGCCTCCTGAACCTCGCATGAGTTTAGCTCAGCAACTTCTCATTAGAGCTCTAATTGCTCGTTTTTGGCGAAGCCCAATTGATGGCAATTTAAAACGTTGGGGTACAACACTCCATGATAAATTTATGCTTCCAGAAAATGTCTGGGCTGATTTCCTTGAGGTTCTAGAAGATCTTCGAATTCATGGGTTCGACATGGACCCCGAATGGTTCAAAGCGCAAGCTGAGTTCCGTTTCCCTTTTTGTGGTGAAACTGAAGTCGAAGGTATGAAACTAGAAATTCGTCAGGCACTGGAACCGTGGCATGTTATGGGAGAAACTGGCGCAATCGGCGGAACTGTACGTTATACAGATAGCTCTGTAGAACGCGTTCAAGTAAAATTAACCGGAGCTGATCTTAGCAGATATCAAGTGACATGTAACAAACGCCAAGTACCTCTGAGCGTATCTCCGGATGGCAAATCAGCAATTGCCGGTGTACGTTTCAAAGCTTGGCAACCACCGCTTGCTTTACATCCAGTACGCCCCGTTGATGCACCACTTACATTTGACATTTATGACAAATGGTCTGGCCGTGCTATTGGTGGGTGCGTGTACCATGTCGCTCACCCTGGTGGTAGAAGCTATGACACCTTTCCAGTCAATGGCAATGAAGCTGAAGCACGGAGATTAGCACGTTTTCAGGAATTTGGTCATTCACCAAATAGCTATCACGTGTTAGGCGAGTCTCCTCACCCAGAGTTTCCTATGACTTTGGACCTCAGAAGGCCTGCTGGAATCTAAATTTGCCCAATAGCCAGACTAATCAAGATGTTTCATCTTGTGATTTATTAAATTACTATACACCGCTTAGCGGTGTATTTGATGAAATGATGACAACGAATGGAGAGGTTCGCCCGATATGGCGTAACTTCATAAACCATTTGTGCTCTATTTCACCAGAAGAAATGAAACGAAAAACCCTACGCGGCAACCAATATCTGGATGATGCGGGGGTTTTTTATCGTCAATATGGTGAATCTGGTACGCAGGAACGCGACTGGCCGCTAAGCCATATTCCAGTTCTCGTTGCCGAAGGAGAATGGAAAAACATCTGTGAAGGCCTTTCTCAAAGAGCAGATCTATTAGAGGAGGTTCTAAATGATGTTTATGGAGACAACACTTTAGTTCGAGACGGTATTTTACCTCCCAATCTCATTGCATCTAACCCCGAATGGTTGCGTCCTATGGTTGGTTCAAAACCCCGCGGCGGACATCATCTCCATTTTTTAGCTTTTGAAATTGGGCGAGGCCCCGCTGGGAATTGGTGGGTGTTGGGTGATAGAGCTCAAGCGCCATCCGGAGCAGGCTTCGCACTTGAAAACCGCGTTGCTACTTCTCGTGTTTTCTCAGACTATTTTGAAACTGAAAATGTCGAACGACTTGCTGGTTTTTTCCGGGAATTTCGACAAGCTTTGATTAATCTTAGTGATAATTCTGATCACATTCTCGGTATTCTTACTCCCGGAAGAATGACTGATACATATTTTGAACACGCATATATTGCTCGGTATTTAGGTCTGACCCTATTAGAGGGAGAGGACATGACAGTTGAAAATGGCGAGGTCATGGTCCGTACCGTTCGTGGATTAAAACCAATTAGCGTGTTATGGCGTAGGCTCGATTCATTGTTTGCCGACCCGTTGGAATTAGACGAAAACTCACAACTGGGTACCGCGGGTTTAGCCGCTGCTGCTCGCAATGGAAAAGTAAGTCTGGTGAATGCGTTAGGCTCGGGAATTGTAGAAACCCGTGCATTACTTGCGTTTATGCCGAGAATATCGAAAAAATTACGCAATGAACCGTTAAAAATGCCCAATATCGCAACCTGGTGGTGCGGTCAGAAAGCTGAACGGCAGCACGTAAGCGCCAATGCAAAGAATATGCTTATCGGCTCAGCAATGACGACAAATTTGCCTTTTAGCCTCGACTTAAAAAAAGCTATTGGCGAATTAACAACAAACACATCTTCTTCAACACTTGAAAGTCTGTTAGAATCAGAAGGTGAACATTTAGTTGGGCAAGAAGCCGTAACACTATCCACAACTCCAGTTCTGCAAGACGGTAAATTGACCCCACGCCCAGTAACATTGCGTGTTTTTGCATGTCGGACAGCTGATGGTTGGCAATTTATGCCTGGGGGATACGCCCGCATAGGAAGAGACAACAACGCATCGGCCATCACCTTACAGCAAGGTGGATCCGTTTCAGACGTTTGGATCGTTACCGATCAAAAAGTTGAAAAAGAAAGCCTAATCGGAAAAACGGGTTCTGCTAAACATCAAGAAAGAACTCGAAATCTACCTAGTCGGGCTGCTGATAATCTATTTTGGCTAGGCCGATATGCTGAACGTGCAGAAATTATGATGCGAATGCTACGCGCATATCATAGCCGTTTTGCAGAATATGCAGACCCAGGACGCCCTCTTCTAAAGCTTTTAGAAAACAACCTAACAACCATTGGTGTGTCTGCACACTATGATCCTCTGACTAAAATAATCGAGGTAATCAATAGCGCGTTAAACTCTGCTGCTCAACTTAGGGACCGTTTTTCTGATGACGGTTGGTTGGCCCTAAAGAACCTTCTAAAAGAAACCAAGAGTATGCAAACGTCAGCACCTTCTAGCGGAGACGAGCTGGCACGATCAATGAATATTCTTATTCAAAAAATTACCGCTTTTTCTGGTTTGATCCATGAGAACATGTATCGTTTTACCGGATGGCGTTTTTTAAGCATTGGACGCTCTCTTGAAAGAGCGTTGGAAACATCATCTCTTCTAATGAATTTTTCTCAGCCTGACATGCCAGCTGGCTCGCTTGATCTAGCGCTCGAGTTAGCTGATAGTTCAATGTCCCATCGCCACCTGTTCACGGTTGAAACTCAGCGAGACTCTGTCTTAAACCTCGTTGCATTGGATGAATTAAACCCGCGTTCCATCGCCTATCAGATGTTAGAGATAAAAAATCAAATCAGCTACCTTCCGAGTTCAGTTTTCGACTCCAAAGCTTCCAAACTTTCTAAAGTTGTAAAACAATCATATAGCGACGTTAAAGCACTGAAACCTGAGACGATTGTGAACGAAGATTTTGCCGATTTAAAAACAAAAATAAGCTCAATATCTTCATTGCTAGCGCACGTTTATTTTAATTAGGCTGACTAAAATGCAGTATGAAATTTCGCTGAATATCGCATACAAATACGACTATCCAGCTGCGGGCGGACGTCACCTATTGCATATGGTTCCTAAATCCATCGAAGGCTGCCAGAACGTTGAATTTAACGAAATCATTATTGATCCAGTTCCAGATGAAATGGTTAAAAGCACAGATTTTTTCGGAAACCACACACTTCACATAGCATTTCAGGCACCACATAAATCACTTGTTTTCAAAGCAAAATCTCAAATTACGAGGGAGAGTATTGTTGTGCCCGCTGATACCAGCCCTCTCCTCAATCAAATGAAGGCAATACTTAAGGAAATAAGGTCTCTTTCTCCAGATTCGCCTCACCATTTTATTGGCCCCTCCCAACGAATAACATCGACCGAGTGTGTTCAAAATTACACTTTAGATCAAATTACTGCTGATATGAGTGTATTCACTATTGTTAAAACTATAAATCAGGCAATCAATCGAGATATGACTTTCGATTCCAGAGCAACGCAAGTTGACACGCCTTATGAGCAATCCTTTGCCAACAGACACGGTGTCTGTCAGGATTTTTCTCATATCATGATAGCTTGCCTTCGAAGTCTGAATATTCCAGCAGCATACGTTTCGGGTTATCTACGAACTATTCCCCCAGAAGGAAAAGAACGTTTAGAAGGTGCAGATGCCATGCATGCATGGGTTCGCGCTTGGTTAGGCCCAGATATGGGCTGGCTTGAATTTGACCCAACAAACAATATCATCGTGAATGAAGACCATATTGTAATAGGATATGGGCGAGATTATTCCGATATCTCTCCAATCAAGGGCGTATTACGAGCTGAAGGATCACAAACAAGCTATCAAAGCGTAGACGTTAAGCCTTTATAGCCTATCTGCTTCCCTAAATTCCTGCATATAAAACAATAACGTCCATTCCTGACGATTTGATAAGCACCAGGGATCAAACTCACAGTATTGAACGATGTCAGTGCTGCTTTACGCAAAAGATTGACTCTTATACAGTTATGCCTATGGTGCGCGACGATTGATACGGCTGCCAACGCAGCGCTTGCGGCATTCAAGCGCCGCTATGACAACCCAGCATGACTTCCTTCTTAGAAAACAATCCGGTTTTAAAATATGAAGCATGCGCAATTAAAAGGCCGATCGTAAAAAAACGATCGAACATGAAGACCATATGACATTTGATGATTTGGACTTAGATCCTCGCGTGCTTAGTGCTGTAAAGGAAACAGGCTACACTGAACCAACTCCTATTCAAGCACAAGCTATACCGGCCATTATCCAAGGTCGTGATGTAACTGGAATCGCGCAAACTGGAACAGGGAAAACCGCTGCATTTGTCCTACCGATGATCCATAAACTAGGACAAGGTCGAGCGAAAGCTAGAATGCCAAGAACCCTTATCCTAGAGCCCACTAGAGAACTTGCTGCGCAAGTTGCGGATAATTTTGAAAAATACGGCGTCAATCACAAGCTGAATATGGCCCTACTGATTGGCGGCGTATCCTTCGCGGATCAAGATAAAAAATTAACTGCTGGTGTTGATGTTCTGATAGCGACGCCAGGTCGCTTAATGGACCATTTCGAACGTGGCCGCTTGCTTATGACTGGTGTGCAAATGCTGGTTATTGATGAAGCAGACAGAATGCTCGATATGGGATTCATTCCAGACATTGAAAAAATATGTAAACTGCTACCTCCGCGTCGGCAAACTCTTTTGTTTTCAGCTACGATGCCTCCTGAAATAGCAAAGCTCACCAAACAATTTCAAAATGATCCAAAGCAGATTGAGGTCGCTCGCCCTGCTCAGACGGCTGAGCTTATTACACAACACGTTACAAAGTCCCCGAGCGACAAAGATGAAATCAAGCGCGGGATTTTACGGGCGATAATCGCCAGCTGCGAAGTTAAAAACGGCATTGTTTTTTGCAACAGAAAGAGAGAAGTCGACATCGTTGCAAAATCCTTGAATGCGCACGGTTTTGATGCAGCTCCAATCCATGGAGACCTATCTCAATCTTATCGGATGGAAACATTAGAAAAATTCAAAAATGGAGACCTAACGTTGTTGGTCGCTTCTGATGTTGCTGCACGTGGTTTGGATATTCCTGATGTAGGGCATGTGTTTAACTATGCTCCTCCGCCAAACTCAGACGATTATGTACACCGAATTGGACGTACTGGGCGCGCAGGTCGCACAGGTGAAAGTTACACAATCGTATCACCACGTGATCAAAAGCTTTGGGATGCAGTTGTAAAACGGATCAGCAAGGACGTCGAAGAGTTTACTAATGACGCAATAAAAAAGTCTATTGAAGAAGTATCTTCAAGACCTGAGCGTAAACAGAACAATAAGAATGAAAACAAAAACTCGAAACGCCGCAATCGTCACACCAAAAAGCATGATGACACTCCGAATGTAGAAAAAGTTGAATCTACTTCTGTTGAACAGTCAGAAAATATGGCTTCTAAAAACGCAAATGATCGAGCTGACAAAAAGAAAAAAACGAACCGTCGCGGTCATGA
The DNA here is from genome assembly GCF_000023785.1 of Hirschia baltica ATCC 49814. Lineage (NCBI taxonomy): Bacteria > Pseudomonadati > Pseudomonadota > Alphaproteobacteria > Hyphomonadales > Hyphomonadaceae > Hirschia > Hirschia baltica. Next base: position 1,673,646 of record NC_012982.1, on the reverse strand, counting down.
CGATTTAGGCCCTTCATTCAAAGGCATGGGAGATCACATTCCCGCTTTCTTGCTCCGTCCCGTGGATACAACATCGACTAGCTAGGTATAATTAATTCTGTCTGTACTTATTTAGCAAATTCATAGACAATTATTGTTCGGCGGTTAATCAATATTTACACTTATCAATCATTGTGGCTGGCAATAAGAGAAAAGCCTTGATTCTAGGGATCCGATCCAATGTATGAACAACTCACAGGACCCAATGGTGTAGAAACTGGTCATGCAGCCGTTGATAAAATCGGTGAATATAAACTGTGCGCAACGCCTCAAAACTACGAAATCTGGTTAAACTACATTCGAGGATGGGCTCCTGATTTAACTCGAGAGATTGATAAAAAACTCTCTAATGGACTCCCCATAACTGACATTGAATTAGAAAAACTACACAACCGTTTCTTTGGGGCCACCCAGCTTTCATCTCAAGTTATGGAGACAGGCACAAAAATTGCGAAAGAAATCGCAGATGCCGTTGAAGCTTTAAAGAGCGCAGGTAACACAACTGAAGAGTATGGCGTTACACTAGATAAAGCTGCCAAAACGCTTTCAAAATCAGATTTATCTACGGATGCACTTAACCGAATTGTTTCAGTGTTATCTGAATCAACGCTTGAAATGTCCGATATAAATCACAATTTGAACCGCCAACTCTTGAGATCGACTCGTGAAATAGAAATGCTGCGGACATCTCTTCAAGCAGCACGCGCAGAAGCACTAACAGACGGTCTCACAGGTGTTGCTAATCGTAAGCAATTTGATGAAGTTCTGCAAAGACGCATCAATGAAAGCTTGGAAAGCGGTTCAGATTTATGCCTCATCATATGCGATATCGATTTTTTCAAAAATTTCAATGACACGTGGGGCCATCAAACCGGTGACCAAGTTATAAGGTTTGTCGCCAATTCATTGGCGCAAAAAGCAGTAAACGAATCATTGGTGGCACGTTATGGTGGTGAAGAATTTGCTATCATTATGCCAAGAACAATTCTCGATACAGCTTTCGAATTTGCTGAAAGTGTTCGCAAAACCATTGAATCTAAAAAATTAATCCGCAGATCCACGGGTGAACCTCTTGGGCAGGTAACAGTGTCTTTTGGCATCGCAAATTATCGTTCCGGTGAAGGCGCTTCAAACTTGATAGAACGGGCCGACCATTGCCTCTACCACTCAAAGCAAACTGGTAGAAACCGTATTACACTGGAAAGTGATCCTAGTTTATCCTAAGAGGGATTTGCATACTCTCAAGGCGCATATGTCGCTACTTTCCTGATTAATCTAAAAAGTCCTCAAAAAAAAACCGACGTTTTGAAAACGCCGGTTCAGTAAAGAATAATTTGACCACGTCAGCTCTAGAGGGACTTAAAAGCCTTTTTGGTCGTGTTTCTATTTTATATTATTGGAATGAATTCTATTTGACTTCACAATTCACACTCTATTCATCAAACCACACAAAAAAATAAAAATACTTATAAAATAATTACTTACATCATAAATTGCGTAAAATTTACATCAAATTTTATTGAAATAAATCAACTTTGTCTAAACAACCCTAAAGGTAAATAAGTCATCTTACAGCTTCAGTACCTCTGAAGCGGGATGAATATCTATGGCTCGAAGTGAATTTTCAAATCAGCTCAAAATTTCAGTCATATGTGGTGACCACGACCGCTCACAAACCATTTGTAAAACCCTTGCAGATTTGCAGCTTGATGCACATTCTGGGGAATTTTCAAATATGGTCGATATATTCCTTATCGACTTAACAACGTGCCGCCCTGCTCTCGTTGAAGAAGTTATTCAATACACGTGTGAAAGCCGCTTTTCTAGTAGTCTAATTGTAACTCTTGGCAAATTTCCGTGCGGAGCAGAAACACCTAAACGTGCAGATGTTCGATTGAGTTCAGACAACGCGTTAAAATTAGCCAGATCCCGCTTCCATTTTGCTCACCGTACTGCGGCTCGACGCGCAGAAATAGAGTTAAGACGCGAGAGTTACAAACGTTATGGTTGTATCTTTACTACCCAAGCGGAAGATAAGAACTATGACGTCCTCTACGTTGGTGAAGCTTCCACGCGTTTCATGTCCCTTAAAAATCACCTGGAAACACTTGGGGTCAACATCATAGCAGCTTTCAGCGCATACACGGCTTTTGACTATCTACATGACCATAAATTTGCTGCTGTTTTGCTGGATGTAAGTGCTACATCAATTCGGCCTGATAATTTCTGTGCAATGGTCCAGCGCAGTTCTAACCTTGCAGAAATGCCCATACTCGCGCTTGGTAAGTCAGACTATATTCCTAGTGAGCACATCATTGAAAGTGCCGCAGATATTATTGATGACAACTCTTCGCTAGAGGCTATTTCAGACCAATTGCTTGAACTTACTTCAAACCAAGCACCGTCGGCAAAAGAATTCTTAGCACCTCAATCAAGCATTACTGATGCGGAAACTGGCCTGTTCACCAGAAACTTCTTTGAAGATCATCTTGACCGTCAAATAGAGTGGTCACTTGACTTCAACCAACCGCTTACTGTCCTAATTATAGATGTCTTAGGAGCAGATGATAAAGCTGATATCAGAGATTTAGCCTACACTGCCAGCGTTGTGCGCACATTATTGAGAGTGCAAGATGCACCAACTCGCTTAAATGACTCAACACTCGCCATCTCTATGCCCGGCTCAACGAAACAAACTGCAAGTTATGCGGCACGGCGAATAGAAGGTGTTCTCGATGCAACTGCATTTGAAAGTGAACTCAACCAACCGGCCAGACAAGTTACCATTAGCTGGAAAGTAACAGAGTTAAATCCAGAGCAATCAGCCAACCAGCTATTATCCGATGCGCTATCAAATACGCAAAATGACAAAGGACACGCAGCTGCCTAAACGCTTCTCATTTTCTAATCTGAATCTTTCGCCGCACTGTCTAATTCTCTTAAAACACCTTTCACAGCCTTCAATCGATGTTCGGCATTTGGCCAAGTTCCGTTGATAACAAGCTTCATATCCGGCCGTAGCTTCATCATGCTTGGCCGTGTATGAACCCAAGCAATTAATTGTGCAGGATCTATCGGCGGTTTATCACGGAATGTAATGACTGCACCTTTAGGGCCAGACGTGAGCTTGGAAATGCCAAGCTCTTTACACATATTTTTAACAGCAGTGACCTCAAGCAATTGCTTGGTTTCATCTGGAAGTTCACCAAATCGGTCAATCAATTCGGCTGCAAAGCTTTCACGCTCTTCCTCAGTTTCAAGATCAGACAAACGACGATACAATGATAGACGTTCAGTCAGATCAGCCACATAATAATCAGGGATAAGAACAGCAGCGCCAAGATCAATCATTGGTGACCAATCATCAGATGGTTCTACTTCACCTGTTTTAAGCGCATTTACAGCATCTTCCAGCATTTGTTGATACAGCTCAACACCCACCTCGCGCACATGTCCCGATTGTGCATCCCCCAGCAGGTTACCCCCGCCCCGCATATCTAGATCATGGCTAGCCAGCATGAAACCAGCGCCAAGACTATCAAGCGATTGCAACACTTTTAGGCGTTTTTCAGCTGTCTCTGAAAGCACCATGTCTTTTTTCGTCGTCATATAGGCATACGCACGAAGTTTAGAGCGCCCTACACGACCACGAAGTTGGTAAAGCTGAGCCAAACCAAATTTGTCAGCTCTATGGATAACGATAGTGTTGGCACGCGGAATATCTAAGCCAGATTCCACAATCGTTGTTGCAAGAAGAACATCGGCTTTACCATCATAAAAATCATTCATAATGTCTTCAAGTTGGCCCGATGCCATTTGTCCATGCGCAGACAAGAACGACACTTCTGGAACTTGCTCACGTAGAAAACGCTCAAGGAATGGCAGATCAGACACACGAGGCGCAATAAAATACGATTGACCACCTCGATAACGTTCTCTCAGTAAAGCTTCCCGCACAGTCACCGGATCAAACTCAACCGTATATGTACGCACTGATAATCGATCGATTGGCGGCGTGGCGATAATGGATAGATCACGAATACCCGTAAGCGCCAATTGCAGTGTTCTAGGAATAGGCGTTGCAGAAAGAGTTAGCACATGAATATCGGCTTTCATCTCCTTCATGCGCTCTTTATGCTTAACCCCAAAACGCTGTTCTTCGTCTACAACCAGCAAGCCAAGACGCTTGAATTTTACTTGTTTTGAAATCACTGCATGTGTGCCCACAACAACATCTGCGTCACCGCTTGCAAGCATTTCGCGTGTCGTGGTTTGCTCTTTTGCCGATACAAACCGCGAGAGCTGCCGCACCTTGATTGGCCACCCCTCAAACCGCTCTTTGAACGTTCTATAATGCTGACGTGCCAATAGTGTTGTCGGCGCGATAATAGCGACCTGCATCCCGCTCATTGCCGCAACAAAAGCTGTGCGAAGCGCGACTTCAGTTTTACCAAAGCCGACATCCCCACAAACTAAGCGATCCATCGGCTTACCCGATGCTAAATCACTCAGACAATCTTCTATAGCATTAAGTTGATCATCCGTTTCTTCATATGGAAAACGTGCACAAAACTCATCAAACAGACCATCTGCATCAGCAGTTTTCTCCGCTTTTCTCATTTCGCGTTCTGCGGCAATGCGAATAAGGTCGCCTGCCATTTCCATTATATTTTTCTTAGCTTTAGCTTTGCGAGACTGCCATCCCGCGCCGCCCAGCTTATCCATCGATCCTTCACCGGAATCTGCACCGTAACGGCTGATCAACTCTATGTTTTCAACGGGTAAAAGAATCTTATCGCCACCGGCATAAACTAGCTCTAAACAGTCATGCGGGGCTGATCCAACATCAACAGTCTGAAGACCCTCATACCGACCCACACCATGATCAATATGAACAATCATATCACCGGGAGACAAAGCGGCCGCTTCTGCAATATAACTAGCCGTTTTCCTCTTACGTTTGCGTGGTCTTGCCAGCTTATCACCCAGCATATCTTGCTCGGCGATGACAGCTAAGTCAGAAAACGTAAAACCAGATTCCATGGACGTTTCAACGATGACAGGTGCATTTGCAGCTTTCGCTGCTGACCAATCTTCAGCGCTCCGCACCTCTGGCAATCCATGATCTGACAGAACAGTTTTCAAACGATCTGCTGATCCCGCTGACCAAGCTGCAAACACCACTTTTCGTTTATTGGCTAAATGTTCTTTTGCTAAACTCACTGCTGCATCAAAAACATTGGCTTCTGGATTGGACCGTTCAACCGCAAAATCTTTGCCTGCGCGAGCACCGACAAATAGAACATCCTTCTTTCCTGGATTTTCAGAAGGATGAAAACGAACCACCGCACCTGAAGATCGCGTTAATTCAAATTCGTCTTTGGAAAGATAAAGCTTGTCAGGAGCCAATACTTTGGCATCCATGACATCACCGCCAGCAGCATGAACGCGGGTTTCAAAATAATCTTTAGCTTGTGCAATCCTATCCAACCCTACTGTTTCAGCCTGATTATCAAACCCTAACAGCGCATCATTACCGGCATATTCTAAAAGCGTTTCCAGCTTTTCGTGAAAAAGAGGAAGCCACTGGTCTATACCCTGCCTGCGTATTTTAGCGCGTGCAGCTTCATAACTAGGGTCACCACCTGGTGGCCCAAAGCTCTCAAGATAATTTCGACGAAATAAAGTAAGCGCTTCATCTGTGAAGAAGATTTCACTGACTGGTGCGAAAGCTATTTCTTTAAGATCGTTTGTAGACCGTTGGCTTTCAGCATCAAAAGAGCGGATAGATTCAAGATTATCTCCAAAAAAATCCAACCTCACCGGCTCAATTCTATCCGGCGGATATATATCGACAATACCACCGCGAATGGCATATTCACCCGGCTCACGAACGATGTCGGTTCGCGTATAACCATTAATCGTCAGATAATCCTGTAGTGCTTGCTGATCAACATCAGCGCCTATCCCGGCAGCAAAACTGGCTTCTGCCATTTTGGTAACAGGTGCAACTCGCTGAACAAGCGCATGAGCGGTCGTGACGACAAGAATTTTCTCTTTAGGATCTCTGTGAGATAATCTTGCAAGCGCAGAACAGCGCATAGCCGAAATGTGCGCCGTTGGGCTAACGCGATCATAAGGCAGACAATCCCAAGCCGGAAAATTGATCATTGCCATATGTGGCTGGAAGAATTTTGCTATTGATAACACTTGCAGAGCTTGGCGTTCATCACGCGCAACATACACGCCAACGCCTTTGCGTTTATTGATAGCTTCAACAAACACACGCACGTCCGCTCCAAATGGAGATTCATACGCGTCGATGGGCGCTTTTAGCCCTGCAATCGTATCCCAAACTTTCATTATATTCGTGGTCTCTTTTTATGAACTGCTAAAGCAGTCCTTTCTCTTTCATATGAGTGGGTAAATCGAATGCTTTCAGCATATCCATGACTTTACCTTGCAGCATTTCAGGTTCCTGCTCGCGACCAATAATCCAGCCATAAACATCTTGGTCGTCAGTATCGAGAAGTCGCTCGAATTCATCCAGCGCTTTTTCATCCATTTGATCGAGATGCTTACCTGCAAATTCACCCATCATCATGTCCATTTCTTTGAAACCACGATGGTTGGCTCTAAAGAGGAGTTTACGTCTGCGGGCGTCCATGTTCATCATCTCCTAAATTCGAATAAAGACACATAGGCATGTTTGAGGTAATTGTCAGGTCGTATGCGTCGCAATACCGTGAATTTATTTATGAGACCAGAAATCCTCTTTCCATTCTTTAAGGACCTCAAAAGCCTTCCTGGCATTGGTCCTAAAACTGCTCCACTCCTCCAAAGGCTGGTTGGCGGTGATACGGTATTGAATCTATTGCTGCATTTGCCGATTAATTGGATTGACAGAAGTGTCCGCGATTCATTCTTTGAAACAATTGTTGGTGAAATCGCAACAGTACGCGGTGTTGTTGATTCTGTCTTTGCTGGACAAGGTAATGCACCAACCCGTGTTCGCTTGTTAGACGATACTGGTTTCTTGACGCTGGTTTTCTTTCGCGCACAACCTGCTTGGTTGCAAAAACAGTTTCCAATGAACCAGGAAATGATCGTGTCTGGGCTGATCGAAGACTTTAACGGCCAGAGACAAATGGTGCACCCTGATCATGTCTGCAATCCAGCAAAGGGAGAAGAACCACCTGAAGTGGAGCCTGTGTATCGCCTGACTGCAGGTGTAACTTCCCGTCTGCTCCAAAAAGCTATTTCGGCGTCATTAGAAAACCTTCCTCAATTACCTGAGTGGATTGATCAAGCTTTCCTTGAACAAAAAAAATGGCCAAGTTTTGTAGATGCGCTCAAGCAACTCCATCAACCTGAAACATTAGATCAACCAGCTCTAAATCTTGCACATGAACGGCTGGCATATGATGAAGCCCTTGCTCGTGAATTCGCACTGAATGAAATTCGCCTCAATCGCCAAAAAACACCAGCAACTCCCATCCCCCGACACACTCACGCAACAAATAACCTACTCGAAGCCCTCAAATTCTCACCAACGCACGCACAATTGCGTGCATTTAAAGACATCCAAACTGACCTCGCACGTGAGCTTCCAATGCGCCGTATGCTGCAAGGAGATGTTGGAACAGGGAAAACACTCGTGGCCGCGCTTGCCATTGCTCAGGCAGCTGCTTCAGGTCAATTTTCGGCTTTTATGTCACCTACTGAAGTCCTTGCCCGTCAACAGGCTACTGCCTTACAAAACTTTTTAAAACCAATCGGTTATCGCTGCGAAGCCCTTACCGGAAGAGATAGCAAAAAACGCCGAAAAGAACTATTAGATGCAGTTGCCGCTGGGGAAATACACTGTCTTTCAGGCACTCAAGCTTTATTCCAAACGGATGTTCAACTTCCAAATCTAGGCTTGGTAATCATCGATGAACAGCATCGTTTTGGTGTAGCAGACAGGCTAAAACTAACCTCCAAAGGCAATGCTCCTCACATGTTGATGATGAGTGCAACACCCATTCCCCGTTCCCTTGCCGCCGCAATCAATGGTGACCTAGACACTTGTATTTTGGATGAAAAACCTCAACAAAGGAAACCCATCACAACACGCGTTGCTTCTGAAGAACGCATTGAAGATGTCATGATTGCTGTTGCAAAAGCAGCAGACCGCGGCGAACGCGCTTTCTGGGTATGTCCTGCAATTGATTCTGAAACAGCAGAAGATGCGTCCGTGATTGCGCGTAAGGAGATACTTCAAAAATATGTAAAACACCCCGTTGCCCTTGTTCATGGCAAAATGGCACCAGCAGAAAAAGATGCAGCCTTAGATGCTTTTCGAACGGGCGAAGCTAGTGTTTTAGTCGCAACGACAGTGGTTGAAGTTGGTATCGACGTTCCTGAAGCAACCATAATGGTTATTGAGCATGCAGAAGGCTTTGGCCTTGCTCAACTCCATCAGCTTAGAGGTCGTGTCGGACGTGGAGATAAAAGCTCTTCTTGTTTACTTCTATACAAACCGCCCTTGTCTGAAAGCGGTCAAAAACGTTTGAACACTTTGCGAGAAACTGAAGATGGTTTTCTAATTGCTGAGGCTGATTTTAAACAACGAGGCCCTGGGGACCTATTAGGGTTAAAACAATCAGGACTGCCAAACTTTAAAATTATAGACCTAACTCGTCACATTGAAATGTTCCAACTTGTTCGCAACGATGTGAAACAGCTACTTTCTGAAGGCCCAAATTCAAATCCTCCTCGGACAGAAGCAATAAGTCTTTTAAATGAATTATTTAAAACCGATATCGCTATAAAGTACTGAAAATTAAATCTTTTCAGACGGCACACCAAGGTCTTCTGTGTTTATCTCATCTTCAGTCAACTTTAGCTTCTCATCACCTGCTATTGATGCCACTGGCGGTTTGTTTGCTTTTGAATTACCAACTTCTGGAACCACTAAACCTGCTGATATTATGAGCTTTGCACCCTCTTCAACAGACATGTCCAAAACAACAAGATCATCACGCCGGATGTAAATTAAGAATCCCGACGTCGGATTTGGCGTCGTTGGTACAAATACACCTACCATACCCGGCATTTTTTTTGCCATATCGCCTCGAACCGATGCAGTTATGAAACCGACAGCCCATGCACCTTTTCGTGGGTATTCAAGCATCACCACTTCTTTGAAATTATCTGTCTGACTTGCTGCCAATGTTTCAAATATCTGTTTTATTGCAGTATATATATTACGAACAAGCGGAACACGACCAATAAGCCCTTCACCTGCACCAACTAAGGAACGGCCAATCAAATTCGCCGCTATTATCCCGACAAACAACACACTAACAAAAACAACGATTACCCCCAGTCCAGGCAATGCAAACTGAGTGTAAGTTTCAGGGTTCCACTGATTGGGAATCAATGGTTTTACTTTGTCATCAATGAAAGTAATGACACCCCAAATTAGACCAACAGTAATCGCAATCGGGGCAGTTACGACAATTCCAGTAAAGAAGCGAGAGCGCAACCAAGCCAATGGACCAACTCGTTTTTTTGGATTTAGATGAAACAAATGTTCTTCTTGTTTTGTGGTGTTCTTTTTAGACTTATTGAACATTTTACGCGCTTTACCCTATCCATCTCAAAGAGGTGACTTAAACGAAAACCAAACTATGAACCTATATAAGAACTGCTTGTGCAAGTTTCAAAAAGCGATCCCTAAGCATTGGTTAAAACACCATAATTGCAGCCGAAATATAGCAATATTCAATTAAATGGACATTTCTTCGTATTTTTATATTTTTTTAATCTCAATTCACGTGCCGTCGATTGTGATAGCTACACAACTAGCATGGTTTAAATTACAATATATTGTATATATTTGAAGAATTAGAATATCCCACTTGAAGGATTGAGCTTTTGGTTAAAAATTTTACTGGTTTAAAATTCACAGCTCTCAAATCGTCAAATTCAAAATTTTTGATTATTCTAACACTGTTAGGCTTTCTTATTTTCTGTACGTTGCTCTATTTGATAATTTATATGAGTGGAGCCAATGCTCGCTTTTTAAAATCAATAGAGCCTATTTCGTCTTTCACTCTCCCCAAAAGCGAACGCCCTGATTATCTAGCTCCAAGATCATGGGCACTATATCCTGAAACAAAGCCCGATGGAGCTTGGGAAACTCCTTGGGGCGTAGATGTTTTCTTTATTCACGGAACGACATCAGCCTCATCAGATGGATGGAATACCAATATTGACAATGTTGACTCAAAATTGCGTTTGCAATCTGAAATGCTTCCCAATTTTGCAGGGCCTTTTCAAAAATTTGCGCCAGTGTATGCCCCATTATATCGTCAGGTAACGCTTCACGGCGAGTACAATATCAATGAAAATTCTCAAAAAGCATTTAAACTGGCGTTTGATGACATCGACTCAGCTTTCCAAGTCTATATGGAGACGAGAAACCAAGGTAGAGCTGTTATTCTTGTTGGTGTCGGGCAAGGTGGCCTATATGCAAGGCGATTATTAAAGAAGCAATTTCAAACAGATCAAATGCAAAACCGTTTAGTTGCAACCTATTTAATAGAATCGCCGACTTCTGAAAAATTGTACTCAAACAAAAATAGCCCTTTTGAAATATGCTCTACTGATGAACAAACAGGATGCATCGCATCATGGAACACTATTAATGAAAATGATGTGGCGCGTACTAAGAACATTCTTTCACGCGCTGTTTATTGGGATGAGGCAAACAATATCGCACCAACAGGAGATGCAAAACTTATTTGTTTCAATCCAAGTATGGGAAATACAACGACTGAGTTAATTGGAGAAAAACTTCATAGAGGATCGGTAAATGCCAGCGAGCTTTTACAATTAGACGAAGCGGAAATAGTGGAAAATGCTATATCCAGCCAGTGTGTAAATGGTTTTCTAGTTGTAAGTCATACAAAAAATCAAAGTTTAAATACGCCGCCAAATAGTCTGGCACGCATGTTGGCACCACCTTATAATTTATTCTATTCTGATCTGGCGCATGACGCTGCTAAACGCGCTCGTATAACCAGTGCTTGGCTGGATAAGTATGGAGCAAAACCCGCACCTCCTCTTCCGCCAATTGAACGCATTGAAATTGCGCCTATTAATAAAATAGAGAAAATACTTGGCACAGAATAAGATAGCTTTTGTCGAATTCCGAAACTGTTAGGATACCTAACATCGTGCAGAATCCTAAACCATTGGAAATAGAATATGAATAAGCTCCCTCTTTCAGTCTTTATTATTGCAAGAGATGAAGCCGACCGTATTCTTCCTGTCATAAGATCTGTTATTGATTGGGTTGAAGAGGTTTTCGTCATAGACAGTGGTAGCACAGATGACACTGTAGAAGTGTCACGTAATGCAGGTGCTGACGTCGTTTTTAATGAATGGGCGGGGTATGGTCCTCAAAAAGTTTTTGGGGAAACACTATGCTCTCAAAAGTGGCTATTAAATATTGATGCTGACGAAGAAGTTAGTGATAGCCTTCGCAGGGAAATCACTTCAATGTTTGAAGGTGGACAAGAACCACCTCTGGCTGCCTATCAAATTCCTATATTAATATGCTTTCCATTTGATAAGGGGCCGCGCCCATTTGCTCCTTCAAACGATCCGATTCGTCTCTACAATCGAGAAAAAGCAGGCTTTAAATCTGAATTAGTGCATGATTCAGTTGTTCTAAAACCAAATGAAGTCAGCGGAAAATTGAAACATCATATTAATCACCGTTGTTTCCGATCTCATCACCATGCAATTGAAAAAATCAATCGTTACAGTAGCATGCAGGCAGAAGACATGATTAAAAAAGGCCGAAAACCATCGGTTCTTAGACTTCTAACTGAACCTATGACAGCCTTCCTTAAATCAATGTTTCTTAGACGATATGTTCTTTTTGGGGTGAATGGCTTCACCGAAAGCGTAATCTATGCGTTTGCACGGTTCATTAGATTAGCAAAGGCACGTGAAGCATGGAAACAACATGAAGCCAATCAGTCGCCAAGAATGCACGATTAGCTTCTAAAAAGTAATGAAAATGCTGCGGCATCTTTAGGAAAATTTCCTGCTTCCATACCAGACACCATAAGGCCTGAAACTGAAAGAACTAACCCCCAACACATAGTTGGAATCATGACGACAACAACAGCAACAACTGCTGATCTAATGAGCGTCGAACCAGCTCCACCCGGATCTTCTCCACCCGCGGCTTCCATGGCTCGAAGGATTTTCTCACCAAACACCATACACAAAACACCAATGGTCGGAAAAATTAACCCAAGCTCATATTGTTTAAAATAAACCATTAAAGCAACAGAAAGAGCGCAACCTAAAACAATAAGTATAAATAATATCGCACCAGACCATAAAGCCCTAAACAACTGCTTCTCGAGCGTATGCATGTGCACTCTCCTTTGGTATCCAAGGAATATAGCACATGCTCGTAAATTTTCGTTTCAAATAATGTTAGGAAATTATGAGAGGCTGTTAAACATCAAAATCCAGTCCGATGGCTGAAAACCTCTCACGACTTTCAGCCCATTTTTCTGAAACTTTCACGCGTGTAAACAAATGGATCGGCGTTTCAAAGATTTCTTGAAGATCCTTCCGCGCTTGCTGACCAATGTCCTTTATCGCACGACCACCTTTTCCTAGCACAATCTTTCTGTGTCCTTCGCGTGCAACATAGATAATCTGATCCACGCGAATGGAACCATCTTTGAAACGTTCCCAATTTTCTGTTTCAACGGTCATTTGATATGGTAATTCCTCATGCAAACGAAGCATAAGTTTTTCACGTGTTACTTCTGCAGCCAACAAACGGGAAGGCATATCTGCGGCCTGATCCTCCGGAAATAAAAAAGGACCGACGGGCATATTCCCTGCTATGTGATCCGCCAGTTGGCGGACGCCGCCGCCTCTTAGGCCGGAAATCATGAAGACATCTGAATACACACCTTCGTTGAATAATTCTTTTGAAATGGGTATGAGATCTTCGCGATCAAATAGGTCTATTTTGTTCAGTGCAAGAATTGCTTTTCGTCCAGACGCCTTCAGATCATCAATGATACGCTGATCATCAATTATCGTTTTTTTGTCTGCACCCGTGACCTTATCGTCAATCTTATGAGAACGAGAACTTGCATCAACAAGGTGAATGATTTGATCTGCACCTTCAGCTCCATCCCAAGCAGATTTCACCATAGCACGATCTAAACGGTGCTTTGGCGCGAAAATTCCGGGGGTATCCACGAGGACAACTTGAGCATCACCGCGCATCATCACACCACGCACTTGAAACCGCGTTGTTTGCACTTTGTGCGTTACAATTGAAACCTTTGCCCCAACCAACCGGTTTACCAATGTGGACTTACCGGCATTAGGCGAACCGATAACGGCTACAAAGCCAGCTCTAGTTTCACGAGGTTCCTGAAGGCTAGCTTCAATATCTTCTTTTTCGTATTCTTCTGGCTTATCGCTCAAGAAGTTTCTCCAACATTATTTAACATTGCACTTGCAGCAGCTCTTTGAGCTTCCTGCTTAGAAGAGCCTTCACCTTTTGCAGGTCTGACACCTTCGACACGCACTTCAACAGTAAAAACAGGTGCATGATCAGGACCTGTACGATCAATATTCTCATAGTTAGGCGCTGGCCGCCCATCACCTTGCGCCCATTCTTGAAGGGCTGATTTAGGATCACGAGGTACATCCGTGAGCGTCTTAAAATACTCTTTCCAGTATTTTACAATAAAGCGTTCAGATGCTGCTAACCCAGCATCAAGATAGATAGCACCGATCAAAGCTTCAGTAACATTCGCAAGCAAAGACGGTTTTGTTGTACCACCAGCAGAACTCTCAGAGGCATCCAATATCAAATACTGCCCCAAATTAATTTCAGCAGCGATTTTCGCACATGTATCACGACTAACCAAAGCATTCAAACGCGGGGCTAATCCACCTTCCCGCTCTTTTTCAAAACGCGTAATAAGCTGACTAGCCGCTACGAGACCAAGCACTCGGTCCCCTAAAAACTCTAGCCGTTCATTACTCCAGTCCGCAGCCTCGCCCGGCACAGCACTCGTATGCGTAAAAGCGCGATCTAAAAGACTTACATCTTTGAACTTGATACCGGCAATTTCCTGTATCGTCGCTCTAGCATCATTGTTCAATCTAGGCGGCGTTGACCGACGTACTCGATCTCTATTTCGACGACGTTTGCCAGTATGGCTTGAATTCGGTCTCGGCATTTACGCCCCTTGCACAGCAATAGCTTCGATAATCACCATAGCTTGAGCGTAGGGATAATCGTCTGTTATTGTCAGATGAATATTCGCCTTCATACCGTCTGGTGTCAGCTTTTCAAGGTATAGTTTTGCACCGCCAGAAAGTTCGAGGGTCGGTGCACCATTTTCCTGACGGGTGACACCTATATCCTGCCACCCAACGCCATTGCGCCAAATACCACTACCAAGTGCCTTAGCGCACGCCTCTTTAGCAGCAAAACGTTTTGCATAAGTATCTGCACGCCGTTTGCGACCATCAGCTAATTCTCTCTCTTGTTTCGTGAACACACGCTGCGTAAAGCGATCACCAAACTTAGACAGCGATTTTTCAATTCGCCGTATGTCAGTCATATCCTGCCCAATGCCCAATATCATGCTCAGGCACGCGCCTCATCAATTAACTCGCGCATGTGGCGTACCGCTGTTTCAAGCCCAACAAATATCGCCTCTCCAATTAAGAAATGCCCGATATTAAATTCGGCAATCTCAGGAATTTTCGCGACGGGGCCAATAGTATCATAAGTTAGGCCATGCCCAGCGTGAACTTCAATACCCCGACGTTTACCTTCAGAAGCAGCAATTTTCAGGCGCTCAAGCTCAATTTCTGCTTCTTGTGTTTCACCCGCAAACACGTGTTCAACATATTTTCCGGTGTGTAACTCAATGACGGGCGCGCCAATTGCTTCGGACACCGCAACCTGAACTAGGTCTGGTTCTATAAAGAGAGATACTCGAGAACCATTATCATTGAGACGTCGCACAAAGGGTGCCACGGTGTTATGAAGCCGTGCAACATCCAAACCACCTTCAGTCGTGCGCTCTTCACGTTTTTCTGGTACCAAACAAACGGCATGAGGCTTGAAATCTAACGCAATTTTCAGCATCTCTTCAGTTGTGGCCATTTCCAGATTTATAGGAAGTGACATTGCGCCACTTACTGCTTCAAGATCACCATCGCGAATATGCCTGCGATCTTCTCTTAAATGTATAGTTATGCCATCTGCGCCCGCATCCCGAGCAGCTTTTGCAGCCCGAGCAGGATCAGGCCACGCCCCTCCACGCGCATTTCGGATGGTTGCAACATGGTCAATATTCACCCCCAAGCGCGCAAAAGGTAATGCCATCTATTTTAATCCTCGACTGCCTGGCTTTATTGCAGGAATTTTCATTAGCTCAGGTGGTAAATCATTTTCATCATAGTCTGGGAAATCTACCGCAGCTAAGGAAACGAGTGGCAAGCCAACATCGGCTTCCCCATTGGAGCGATCAACGACACATGCGCCCCCGATAACATCACCATCGAATAAATTTAGAGCGTCAAAGGTTTCATGCATTGAAAGGCCAGTTGTTACAATGTCTTCGACAACAACCACGCGTTCACCCTTTTTAATATCGAAGCCACGACGCAATGTCATTTTACCATCTTGTCGTTCTGTAAAAATGGCACGACAACCAAGTGCGCGCGCTGTTTCATACCCCGGAATTAAGCCGCCTACGGCAGGACCACATACGACATCAATCTGGCCAAATTTTTCTGTCAGTTTTTTCGCTAATGCAGAGCACAGTGTTTCAGATGTTTTAGGATGAGAAAACACCAAAGCTTTTTGCAAGAACACAGGGCTTCTGCGTCCTGAAGACAAAATAAAATGTCCTTCAAGTAACGCATCCACCTTGCGAAATTCATTTAATACTTCTTCTGTGTTCACTTGCTTTTTTCCTTGTCTGAATCATTTTTGACTTTGCTATCATGTTCTAGTGAGCCACGAATACGATCAACGCTTTCAACAGCACTCAAAGCCCGAAGTGCTGCCAAAATTTGCGTCAATCTTCGCTTATCTTCAACTTCAACATCAAACTGAAAATCAAAGAAATCTTCATTCCGGTTTTTTATGGCGATATTGATAATATTACCATTAGCCTCTGAAATTGTTTTACAAACGGTCGCCAATGACCCTCGTTGATTTGATAGAGCAATAAGTATCCGACTAACCGCGAAAAAATCTGTGGACGCGATTGGACGCCAGCTTAGGTCCATCCAAACTTCTGGCTGACTATCAAAATCCATCAGTCTCTGACAATCAATCACATGAACATCGACACCCTTACCTGCTATTTGTACGCCAACGATACGGTCTCCGGGCAAAGGTGAACAACATTCAGAAAGATGCAAAGCAACACCAGGTATCAATTTTTCACCTGATAACAATGACTCCGTTTCATCGTCGTCAATTGCATGACGCCCTTCAAGCATCTCACTTTCAATGTGTTCAGGAAAGGTTTTTGATAATATCTCTTTGAGGTCTATAAATCCACGTCCCAGCTCTTCAAGAAGTTCCTCTGTTGTTGCCATACCACTTTGGACAGCGATTTGCCTGAACTTAATGTCAATTGGATCAAGCCCAATACGGCGCAATCCTAAATTCAGCTTTTGCCGTCCAAGTTTTGTAAACTCTTCTTGCTCTTTATCTCGTGTCAAACGACGTATCGCTGAGCGAGCCCTTCCCGTTACAACAAGACTACGCCAATTCGCCGGTGGCTCGACTCGCGGGCCACGTATAATCTCGATTGTGTCACCATTTTGAATCAATGTACGCAGCGGTCGCTCAATTCCATTGATGCGAACACCGACACATTCATCCCCAACGGCGGTATGCACCGTATAGGCAAAATCTAGGGGCATTGCGCCATCTGGCAACTTCACAAGACGCCCTCGCGGGGTAAACGCAAACACAGTATCTCGGAACATTTCCATTTTGGCATGCTCAAGAAATTCTTCTGGATCCGCACCATGTCCAAGCATATCAGCAAAGCTTAATAGACTATCTTCTGGATCTAGTCCTGCCTCACGAGCGCCATCCTTATCGAACCCGTAATTTTTGTTTTTATACCGCCAATGAGCAGCGATTCCTCGCTCTGCGATTTCGTCCATTTGTTTTGTACGAATCTGCAACTCTACACGCCGGTTTCCGGGTCCTTGAAAAGTTGTGTGTATGGATTGGTAGCCATTAGGCTTGGGAACGGAAATATAATCTTTAAATCGCCCAGACAGCGCAGCCCAATGCTGATGGGCAATACCCAAAGCGCGATAGCAATCTGCAACCGATGGCACAATTAATCGAAAAGCGAATATGTCACCTAAATCTTTGAATGAAATCGCTTTATTTTCAAGTTTACGCCAAATGCTATAGGGGCGCTTTAATCGTCCCCGAATATCGCCGCTTATCCCATTTACGCTCATTAGAACTTCAATGTCAGATTGGATGCGCTCAACATCTTCAACAGCATCCGCTGCCATTTCAGCCAATCGTCTTTCTATAGTTTCGCGTGCTTCTGGGTTTATGACCGCAAAGGCGATGTCTTCAAGCTCTCCAGCGAAAATAGATAACCCTGTTCGGCGTGCCAAAGGCGCATAAATATCTATCGTTTCTTGCGCAATGCGTATCCTGCTTTCAGGCTTTGGCATAAATTGAATAGTGCGCATATTGTGAAGTCTATCGGCGAGTTTGACGAGTAGAACACGTATATCTTTCGTCGTCGCTAATATGAATTTTTGAAAATTCTCTGCTTGTTTAGCAGCCCGGCTCGACGATTCTAATTGCGTGAGTTTCGTGACACCATCTACTATTTCGGCGATGTCTTTACTGAATAATTCTTCGATCTCTTCAAGCGTTACATCAGTATCTTCAACGGTATCATGGAGTAAGCCCGCGATAATGGTTGAATAATCTAGCTTAAGGTCGGTAAGAATTCCCGCGACAGATACAGGGTGAGCATAATACGGATCACCTGAGTGGCGTGTTTGCGCGCCGTGACGGACCATCGCAAATACATATGCACGATTGAGCGCGTCTTCATCCGCGTCTGGCTGGTATGCGAGAACGCGCTCTACTAATTCATACTGACGTAAAAAACGACGCCCTTTGCCTGTGGGTAGGCCAGGTTCGCGCAAGGCGGCATGGAGTTCTGACGTATCGTCAGCCATTTCGCCTCACTTTAGTATTTAGTAACGGTCTTCGCGTGCGTTCTCTAGCTCTGCTTGATACGCACGGATAACATCTTCTTCTGAACGTGTAGGCGCTGCCTGGAGAGCCAAACGATCTTCTTCTTTTTCAGCCTCTTCATTAGGCCGAACTTCTTGAAGCTCAGAAACATAGCTTTCTTTGACCAGGTCAAGATCCACGCCGTCACCAGCAATCTCACGTAGAGACACAACAGGATCTTTATCGTCATCACGATCTACAGTCATTTCCGAACCAGCACGGATCATGCGAGCGCGGTGACCAGCCAACAAAACAAGCTGAAAGCGGTTAGGTACTTTTTCGATGCAATCTTCGACGGTGACGCGTGCCATATATATGTTCTCCTGCCAAACGAACTGGATAAGCCAGTTCTTAACCAGACTCAACCCATTAATCATCGGTATTTTCATATAAATGCGATCAATTCATGACTATTTCAATTATTTGATATCAAAACGGTCCGAATTTTCTGCACGGCCAATGTTTTTGAGCTTTATGAACCATATATTCAATTGATGCCTCTTTTAATGGATGATGCCAATCAGGTGCAATTTCCATCAACGGCGATAGGACAAATGATCGAGTATGCATACGTGGATGAGGCAAAATCAAATTACTCTCATCAGTTGAAATTTTGACCTGACATCGAAAATCAATCAAATCTAAATCTAAAGTACGAGCACCATTTTTTTCTGTTCGAACCCTCCCATACTCATCCTCTATTTTAAGTAGCAAATGCATTAGTGCTTGCGCGTCATCGCAAATAAGGGCTAACTCGACCACAGCATTGAAAAATTCACCAAGATTAGGGTCTGGCCACGCGGGGGACACCCAAATACTAGATTTATGCAATGTTTTTATACCGGCACACTCAAGAGTGCGCAGGACAGATTGAAACAGGCCCGCACCTTCAAGCTGCTGTTCCTCATGATCAGTAAATGCGGAATTGCTTCCCAAGGCGACATATACGCCTCCCTGTCCGCGCCCATTTATAGTGTTGTCATTTGTACTAACCCGTGTTGTAGGGAGCAACATTTGTATGGCCTTTTATAAAGATGAGCGGATAGCCCTGTTTATTGACGGTGCAAACCTATACTCTGCCGCAAAAACACTAAACGTTGAACTAGATTACAGACGACTTTTGAGCGAATTTCGAAAAAAGGGCCGCCTACTACGAGCCTATTACTATACTGCTTTAATCGAAAATGAAGAATATTCGCCAATAAGGCCACTCGTCGACTGGCTACAATATAATGGCTATAATGTCGTCACCAAACCTGCCAAAGAATTTACTGACGCAGCCGGCCGTCGCCGCGTCAAAGGTGATATGGATGTTGAAATCGCAGTTGATATGCTCACATTGGCCGACAAACTTGATCATGCCATTTTGTTTTCTGGAGATGGCGATCTGACCGTTCTCGTAAAAGCTCTTCAAAACCGAGGACTACGCGTGTCTGTCGTCTCTTCCGTAAAAACACAGCCCCCCATGATCTCAGATGATTTAAGGCGCTCAGCAGACAATTTTATTGATCTAAGTGACTTAGTCAAAATAATTGGTCGTGAAAATGACGAATTGGAGGATGAGGAAGACTAGCTAACAATTTAGTCTAGACAATTCTTGTATACAAATCTGTTTGTAGGCCGCAATGAGACAACCAACAGAGGCTTCATGACTGAAAATTTTCCACCAGAAGCTCCTTCTGATTGTGACAGGTGTCCACGTCTCGTGGAGTATCTAGAAGAATACCGTGCAAAAGAACCTAATTGGTTTAACGCGCCTGTACCCTCTTTTGGACCATCAAACGCAAAATTGCTTATCGTAGGCCTAGCACCGGGTGTTACCGGAGCCAATCGGACAGCGCGTCCGTTCACGGGTGACTATGCTGGCGACTTGCTCTACGCAACGATTGAAAAATTCGGGTTTTCTAAAGGGAAATACGATTCTCGTTCAGATGATGGCCTAGAACTCGTAGACGCTATGATTACAAATGCGGTGCGCTGCGTCCCGCCTCAAAACAAACCTACCGGCCCAGAAATCAATAATTGCAGACCGTTTCTTGTTTCCAGAATGCAGCACCTACCACAACTGAAAGTCATATTGGCGCTTGGAAAAATCGCTCACGATTCAACAGTTAGAACGCTTGGTGGCAAATTATCGAATTACAAATTCGCCCATGCCGCTATCCATAAGCTTAACGGCCCCAATGGCGCACTAACAATGATAGATAGCTACCATTGCTCTCGCTATAATACGAATACGGGTCGCCTCACCACTGAAATGTTTGAAAACGTTTTTTCACGCATTCAATCCGAAATCCAAAAACAAAAAGCCGCACTTTGATTTTCAAAGTGCGGCTTTTATACCAAATTCAAACCAGACTTAAGTTAGAAACTTTTCACGAGCGCATTGATCTGAATCAACTCACTCATCAGTTTTTCAAGTTCAGATAAAATAACCATATTTGGTCCATCTGAAGGTGCATTGTCCGGATCTTGGTGTGTTTCAAGGAAAACACCTGAAACACCAACAGCAACAGCAGCCTTAGCAATAACGGGAACATATTCACGTTGACCGCCAGTGGAACCACCTTTTCCACCCGGTTGTTGGACGGAGTGAGTGGCATCAATAACAACTGGTGCCATGGCTGCCATTTCAGGTAGGCCGCGCATATCAGTCACTAATGCATTATACCCAAAAGAGGAGCCACGTTCTGTAAGCAAGACATCCTTTGCCCCCATAGAGATCAGCTTGTTTACGACATTTTTCATGTCCCAAGGTGCGAGGAATTGGCCTTTTTTCACTTTTACAACAGCACCAGTCTCCGCTGCAGCTTGTAGCATATCTGTTTGACGGCAAAGAAATGCTGGTATCTGAAGAACATCAACAACCTTGGCCACTTTTTCACACTGATCCGGCAAGTGAACATCGGTCAGCATTGGCAATCCAGTTTTATCCTTAACTTCAGCAAAGATATCTAACGCTTCATCTAGCTCCAGGCCGCGATAACCCGACATGCTCGTCCGGTTCGCTTTATCAAATGAAGTCTTATAAACGACTTGTGCGCCCAATTTGTCAGCTATTTCTAGAATTGCATTCGACATAAACAATGCATGTTCGCGGCTTTCTAAAGCGCAAGGCCCAAGAAAAAATGTCAGAGGAGCATCCGGTCCAATTTTGATATTCCCACGCGGGCAAGCAATTTCGACGGTAGAATTTAGAGCTTTAACGCTCGATGTGTCGCTCACAGCAGACTCCTCAACTTATAAATTTCTAGGCGCTATGTATGCATTCTCACACCAAATGGAAAGCCAAACCATCATATTGATATCAGAAACGCCATAGTAAACGTTATTCATTTGCCTATCATAGGGTGTCATCCAGACTGTTTAAAAGGAATTCTTCTGTGAATATTTTCAGACTAGCAACGCCCGCCGATATTGACGGCTTAGCTGCTCTTACCAGCTCATTAGGGGCCGGCCTCACAACAGTTCCTCGTACGCCTGAAAAAATAGCTGCTTATATTGATGAAACTCAGCGCTTTCTATCTGGCGACGAATCCGCAAACCGGATTTTCTTCGTTGTCGAAATGGACGGAAAAGTCGTCGGTATGTCAGCGATATTGCCCAGGCTTGGTCGTGAACGCCCCTATTGTAGCTTTAAATTGAGCCGTCACACACGGCGCTCTACGACCCCGAGCTTAAAAACAGCACATGATAGCCTACAATTTTCAACAGAATTCGATGGTAACACAGCACTCGCTACTCTGTTCCTCTCAAAAGAAGTGCGTGGCGGCGGTGTTGGTAGATTGCTCTCATTAGGTAGGTTGGCATTCATAGATCAACACAGAGATTTTTTTTCCAAAACTTTGATGGCCGATATTCGAGGATGGCTTGACGAAAATGGTGAAGCGCCATTTTGGAATTTTATCGCATCAAAATTCATAGACCTTCCATTTAAGGAAGCAGATGAACTTAGCTCTGAAGATGGACGCTTTATAGCTGAATTGATTCCAAGTTTGCCGATTCTCTTAAACCTCCTGCCCCCTGAGACACAGGACTTCATTGGACGACCTCATCGTTTGTCGGGCAAAGCTATGGACTTGCTTATGAATGCAGGTTTCAAAAAAACAGACCTATGTGACGTGTTTGACGGTGGTCCTGCCATTGAATGCGAGATCTCGGACACATCTATCGCAAGAACAGCAGTTCGGACCCAAACTTTGGATGACGATGTAGAAGGCGATTATTCCATGCTGTTCTCTGGTCATAAAACCGACTTTAGAGCGACAATTGCAAAAGCAGACCTTCGAAACAATGTGGCTCCCCAAAGCGTTGCCAATGCTTTTGAACTATCTGAAACGGCAAAACTTTGGATCGCTGCAACACGCCATAGCGACCGACTTGCCGACCTTGCTAGTGCCAACAAATAAGGAATTGCCATGACTCATGAAATCAATATCGACGGACTTGTTGGCCCAACGCATAATTATGGCGGCATGTCAGTTGGAAATTTGGCTTCTAAATCCAACAAAGGCCAAATTTCAAATCCGCAAGGTGCAGCCCTACAAGGGCTAGGAAAAATGCGAAAACTGATTGATTTGGGACTTACTCAAGCAGTTATGCCGCCGCAAGAACGCCCCTTCATGGCAGGTTTGCATAAGCTTGGCTTTACAGGCTCAGATGTTGACGTATTGCAGGCAGCTTATAAAGCAAGCCCAGTCCTAGTTAGTAATTACGCATCCGCTTCTTGTATGTGGACAGCAAATGCTGCGACGGTTTCGCCAAGTTGCGATACTGCGGATGGAAAGGTTCATTTCACACCAGCAAACCTTTCAGCAATGCCACATCGCAGTATTGAAGGACCGCAGGCCGAAACCATTTTGCGCAAATTGTTTGCTGACGAAAGCGCGTTTTCGGTACATGAAGCATTACCCGCAAACACGCTCTTTGGTGATGAAGGTGCTGCCAATCATAACCGTCTATGTAAAACTCATGCCGATAAAGGCTTAGAAGTCTTTGTTTACGGACGCGAAGCGCTAAACAATAGCGAGAATGTCGCTAAATTCCCTGCACGCCAAACATTAGAAGCGAGTCAGGCTGTTGCTCGTTTTCACGGGCTTAATGATGCAACCACCCTTTTCGTTCGTCAAAGCAATCGCGCCATTGATGCAGGCGCATTTCACAATGATGTAGTGTGTGTCGCTAATGGTCCGGTTTTACTGTTCCATGAGGCTGCTTTTGACGATTTAATTGCTTTGCAGGACATTATTCGGCGCAAAGCGGAGCCTTTAGGTTTTGATCCGGTTTTTGTGACTGCAATGAACAAAGACTTTCCTATCGAAGATGCTATCCAATCTTATTTTTTCAATAGCCAATTAATTACCCTGCCAAATGGCAAAATGGCGCTGATTTTACCTGCTGATGCACAGGAGAATGCAGCATCGAAAAGCTTTGCCGATGCTTGTGTGGCGGGCGACACCCCGATTGAGCAGGCTATCTACATGGATTTACGCCAAAGCATGCGTAATGGCGGCGGTCCTGCATGTCTGCGTCTTCGGGTCCAGCTCACCGATGACGAGCTCGCTAAAATGCACCAGCCAGCCATTATGTCCCATTCAAAAATAGATCGCTTAGAGACCTGGGTAAAAACCCATTATCGCGAAGCACTTGCGCCTGCTGATCTTGGCGACCCAAAACTGCTGAACGAAACGCGCGCTGCTTTGGATGAACTGACTCAGATCATGGATCTTGGGTCTATTTATGAATTCCAAAAGGCCGGAGCATATTCATGACATTAACAAAAGAAGATATTTTCGCGTTGGCAAAGAAGACTTCTGAAGATGTCACGGCTTTAGATTTAATTCATTCACGACATGACGCAATGATCGCAAAAACGGTTGAATGGGCTAAGATTAATACAGGCAGTTGGAACGCTGTTGGATTAGAAAGTTTCGCTCCCCTATTGGTGGAAGCTTTTGGCGAACTAGATGCCGTAGTAGAATCGCATAAAACGCCTGCCATCGAAAAGATAAACAACCAAGGCGACAAAACCTATTTCCAATCCGGGCCAGTTATCACTGTTACGTCTAGATCAGATGCACCTGTGCAAGTGGTTATGACCGGACATTACGATACTGTTTTTCCCGAAGGCACATTTGAAGACATCAAAGATATTGGTGATGGAAAGTTAAATGGCCCCGGTCTAGCCGATATGAAGGGTGGAATTGTTGTGATGCTTGAAGCATTAAAGGCTTTTGAAGCAGGCCCACACAAGGACAAACTAGGCTATTCAATCACGCTTAGCCCTGATGAAGAGACTGGAAATTTTGCAAGTGCGCCCTTTATTGCGAAAGCAGCTAAGACTGCACATATCGGCCTTACCTTTGAACCCGCTATGGAATCGGGTGCTATGTCTGGCGGCCGGAAAGGCTCTGCAATTTATGACATAGTCTTTAAAGGCCTAGCCTCCCATGCTGGACGCGCACCAGAGGCTGGTCGCAGCGCTATACTTGCAGCCGCAGAATTTGCTTTAGGTGTTGAAAAACTTGATGCCGCAATGGATACGGTAACCTTCAATGTCGGCGCAATAGATGGCGGCAATGCCGTAAATATTGTGCCTGACAATGCGGTGCTAAGATTGGGAATACGCGCACCCGATCAAACACGTGCTGATCTAGCAGTACGCTCCCTTCAAACCCTATTGAAGAAAGTTCTTAAACGCGACGGTATTTCAGCACAAATGATTGGCAGTTTCTATCGCCCACCTAAGCCACGAAATGCTGCGCAATCACGCCTTTTCGAAGTTGTAGATGCAACAGCAGGCGCACTCGGGCTGTCACTCACATTCCAAGATACCGGCGGTGTTTGTGAAGGCAATAACGTCTTTCAGGCCGGCACGCCCAATATTGACACACTTGGTGTTCGCGGCGGCAACATTCATTCGTCTGATGAATTTGTTGTTCTCGATAGCTTTGCCGAACGCGCAGGACTGACCACGCTCATACTGAACCGGCTTGCAGATGGTCGAATAGACGCTGCACACATTAAATCGCTCATGGATTAAGGGCTAAACCAATGACATTAGATACATATATAAATGGGGTCTGGAGCCAAGGTAACGGATCTGCTTTCGACAGCATATCACCATCAGATGGTTCGGTTGTCGGTAAATACCAGGCAGCGGATGCCGACCAAGTGAACAACGCTACAGCAGCAGCTCGCAACGCATTCGATACTTGGTCGTTAAAACCTCAAGAAGAGCGCGACACAATCTTAAAAAATTACGCTACCGCGCTTGGAAACCGTAAACAGGAAATAGCGGACGCAATTAGCCGTGATATGGGTAAACCTGCGTGGGAAGCCATCACGGAAGCCGGTGCAATGATTGCCAAAATTGCAGGGTCCATGACCGCTCAAAATGATAGAGCTGGAAGCTGGACAAAAGAAGCTGATTTTGGAGCTATATCTCTGACACACCGCCCCTTTGGCGTTATGGCTGTCTTTGGTCCATTTAATTTCCCCGGCCACCTACCAAATGGTCACATCGTTCCCGCACTCCTCGCTGGGAATACGATTGTTTTCAAACCTTCAGAACTCGCGCCCGGTGTTGCTAAAATTATGGTGGACGCTTTTGATGAAGCAGAATTGCCAGCTGGATGTTTAAACGTTGTCCAAGGCGGACGAGACACAGGTCAGGCACTTTTAAACGCAGATATTAATGGTTTGCTTTTCACGGGTTCACACCATACTGGAACGGCATTTCACAAGCATTTTGCAGGTCGACCAGATATTATGCTCGCGCTTGAAATGGGCGGCAATAACCCGCTTATCATTCACAAAACAGATGATATTGAAGCCGCCGCAGAAATTGTCTTCCAATCAGCCTTCGTAACAACTGGCCAGCGCTGCACCTGTACACGACGCTTAATTTTGCCATCTGAAAAGCAAGGCGATGAAATCCTTGCCGCGGTTATTGGTAAAATTGATGCAGTCAAAATTGGGCCGTGGGATGGGAAAGATGTCTATCTTGGCCCTCTGGTGTCTGCGCGTGCAGTAGAACAAGCAATTGCTTTCCAGAATGAACGCGTTGAACTCGGCGGAAACCTCATAAAACCTCTTTCAGATATGGTTGAAGGCACAGGGATTGTGCGCCCAGGAATCATTGATATGACGGATGCTGAAACGCCGCCAGATGAGGAATTATTTGGACCATTCCTGCAGGTTTACCGTGAAGATGATTTAGATAAAGCAATCAAATTAGCAAATGCGACGCGCTTTGGATTATCTGCGGGCGTCGTGACGTCTGATGATAGTGTTTGGGAATATGCACAAGCGCGCCTCAGAGTGGGTATTTTGAACCGCAACCGTCCAACAACAGGTGCTTCTGGTGCTATGCCATTTGGTGGCCCCGGCCTATCAGGCAACGCACGTCCAAGTGCATATTATGCAGCAGATTATTGTGCTTGGCCCCAAGCGCGCCAGATCGGTTAAATAGAACAAAAAGAAGGGCATCAACAACGCGTTGATGCCCTTTAAAAGGCACTCTATTGGAACCGTAAATTAATCTATGCAGCCAACAGGATTTAGCATTTTCAAACACTTCTCTATCGAGTGATTTTGCTGCATCTCATACAGTGCAAAAGGGTCTTGCACTGTTGCGCCCAGATCTTCCTCGAACTGTGCTTGATTGGCATCCGACGCATAAAGCTTTTCGTCATTGGAAGACAGATTTGATCTAAATATACCGGCTGCACTTACAGGAAGAAAATCTTGATAGGTAATGGGTATAGCTTCAACCAGTCCGTCACTTATTAACGCCTCCAATGATTGACGCAGACCACCGCTATTTGCGTCGACTTTGCCTGCTTGCGTGAGTTGATAATAAAAATAAGCAAGACCTTCTTTTCTCATGACGTCCCAATCATCTGGAAATGCCTGAAACTCATCCTTTAGAATATCAAAATAGCTTTTGGATTCAGGTGTATCCGTTTGTGATGATTTGTTTTTTGCGTTTGCAAGGAGTTCATCATAAAGCGCACGGCCTTTGGGCGTTAGTGCTATTCCACGCTGCTCTATCTCTCCAAATCGTGCAGTGTGTTTTCCCATAGTGTCTTCATCATTTTCGTCAGCAAATTTAACGGCTTCGTTCAAAGCTTTGAATGCCGTTTGACGCAATAAGATTGGACACTTTCTTAAGGGCGGGCCTTCGATAGAATCTTTAGGGTTCAAACCTCTGAGTGGCATACGTCTTTGCGCTTCATCGATATCAAGAACACGCGGTGTCAGATGATTGATATGCGGGCCGGCAAAGCTCACAATATCAGCAATAAGCGGATGCTGATCTTTTAGTGATTTGTATGTTGAGACATCAACACATGCCTTTGAATGCCAACGGAAAGTTTCCAACAACTCAGAAACAAACTCCTCTGCTTGCGAGTGAGATAGGCCTGACTTTATTTCAGCCTGCTCAATAAGCTCGATAGCCCTATTCGTCACGATTTGACGTTTGGACAGAATATCACCAGCAATATTTCTTAGCTTCTCGTCTGCAATGTGGTCTAACCGCAATAGTGAGGTAAAAATACGAAACGGGTTTTTGGCGAGCGCGTCGGCTTTTATGGGACGAAATGCTGTTGAATGGACAGGTAGGCCCGCAACAGAGAGGTCATAATACCCCACTGGAAACATTCCCATCACCGCAAAAGCGCGGCGTAATATGTGTAATTCTTCCGGTTTTCCTACCCGGATAGCACCATGACGTTCAGCATTTAAGGTGGAGATACCGCCTTCTGCTTCTATTTTATTTCTTACTTCAGAATTTTGAGCAATCGTTTCAGAATTGACGTCATCAACAATATCAACAAGGTCCGCATAGGCAGGGACTTCTTCGCGATACATTTTAGACATTGCAGCAGTAAAATGCTGACGGATATGGTCTGAACTTACATGTGTTTGAACCATAGCTATTCATAAACCTTTTCGGTTTTGCTTATGCTGCCTCGCTCATCTCTTCGCAATCCGATATGCTTATGTTCATCTGGGCGTGTCCAGTATCGCACATTTGCACCGTCATTCTCTGTTAGGGCTGTTGCTGCTTGAACATTTAGTGAGACAGATGTTTCATCGCATTCAAACTCACCAATCACAGCCCTAAAGCTGGACAATTTGGTAGAGCTGACCATCATCAATTTTGGGTCAATTGGTATGCTCTTGATGTTCAATCTGACATTCCGACTTTCGCGGATGGTTGCAAGGTCTTCAAATGAGGCTGACATGATTGGTCCAGCGTCAAAAAGGTCGACAATTGCAGTTTGTGAGAAGCCTTCTTTCATCAAGAGATGATAAGCGCCCACACCGCTTTCATGTGGTTGACCTATAGCTTTATGCGCTTCAGGCGGAAGGTTTTCTATGACAATAGGAGCTGTCGGTATCACTGCTTTCATGCCTTCATCATCGGCATGCGTGATGAATTCATCTGCTTCTTCAAAAGTCTTTTGTAAACGCGCTTTATGGACGCTTGAATAAAATGGTGATTTTCCGCTCGCATCCTGATTACCGCGCAATTCGGCAATGATTGGACTGGAAAATACTTCTGGGGCTGTCCCGATCAACATATAACGTGATTTAGCCAGATATCTGCCCAAACCGCCTTTACGATGCTCAGGATGCATAAAGAGAGACCCTACTTCCGTTGCACCGTCAAATGCGTGATCTGGGTCCAAATACAGAGCATTGCGAACATCTTTTGTCGGGTTTCCACGTCCATCTTTCATCACAAAATCGACAAATGGACGTTCAATACCGATTTTTGTTTTCACAGCGGCGCAACCAACAACTTTGCCCGTATTTAGCTCTTCCATCACCAGTAGGAATTTCTGAGATTTCTTTACATCTGGGTTTGCGAAACTCTCCATGGAAGCGTCAATATAACGCTTCAAATATTCCATATTGGGCTGTAAACTTGTGAAACCGGGTCCAGAGATTTGAGCAAGCGCGAAAAAGCCTTCAAGATCTGATGGATCAATCGCACGCACGACATATAATCCTGAGATAGATGACATGTTAAACCAACTCTTTCTCAGATTCCTGTGATTTCACGGATATCAGCGCTTTTCTCAAACGGTTGATCGCTTCTTCGACATCTACTGATGATACATTCAGAGCGGGAGCGAGACGCACAACATTGTCACCTGCAACCCCGATTAAAAGCCCCAAATCACGCGTAGCATCGCGCACAGCAATGTTGGAAACTGCAAGTTTTGCTCCTATAAGAAGCCCCTTACCGCGCACGTCTACAATTGAATCTGAAACCTCAGATTTAATAGCTTCAAAGCCATCACGGATCTGTTCGGAAACAGTTTCAACATGGCGAAGAAAATTGGGTTTGGAAATATGATCAAGAACGGCATGGCCGACAGCAACGGCTAAAGCATTGCCGCCATATGTTGTGCCATGTGTACCGGGCACCATATATTGCGCCACTTCTTCGGTTGAGAAAGTCATCCCTAGAGGAAAACCTCCCCCTACGCCTTTCGCGGTAGCCATCAAATCTGGTGTCGCATCTTGGGCCCATTCATGGGCAAATAGTTTACCTGTACGCCCTGCGCCGCATTGCACTTCATCATAGATTAATAATGCTCCAGCTTCCGTACAAAGTTTTCGCATCAATGTGAGGTCAGCAAGTGGAACGGGACGCAAGCCCCCCTCACCTTGAACAGGTTCAATTATAACAGCAGCTGTTTTGTCACTTAAGGCATTTTGAAATGCATTCATGTCTCCAAATGGCAATTTGGTATATCCCGGCAAAGCAGGACCAAAGCCTTTTAGATAATTTGGATTACCAGCAGCGTTTATCGTCGCATATGTGCGTCCATGAAACGCGCCATCAAAACCGATAATTTCGATTCGATCCGGCTCACCTTTTTCAAAATGATAGCGTCTTGCCGCCTTCAACGCGCATTCAACAGCCTCTGCACCTGAGTTCGCAAAGAAGATTCGGTCGGCAAAACTAAGTTCACAATAACGGTCAGCAAGCTCAGATTGACCAGGCACATCGAACATATTAGACAAATGCCATAGTTTTTGTGCCTGATTTTCGAGCGATTTTATCAAATCGGGGTGTGCATGTCCCAAAGTGTTGACCGAAATACCTGAAATAAAGTCTAAATACTCCCGTCTTTCTGTATCCCAGAGACGGACACCCTCCCCACGTTCAAATTGAATTGCTGGCGGTGCATAAGTTGGAAATATGTGACTACGACGTTGCATAAACTTCTCCCGTTTGGACTAAGCAGAGCAAATTTAAGAAACAAAAAACAGTATTCTTTTGTGCATATTGGGGTGGATTTTTATACTATTTAATGCTTTTAACATTCGCATTGCGAAATACGAGGATTCGAATGTCAATTACTGAAAAAGACGACCAGCTTATAAATGTCTTGCGAGAAAATGCACGAATGAGTGTTACAGATATAGCCTCCACCCTAGGTGTATCGAGATCTACTGCACAGAAACGATTAGAAAAAATTGAAGAAGCAGGCGTAATATCTTCTTATACAGTCGTGCTATCTGAAGCCTACCAAAAAGCACGTGTTCGCGCGCATATATCCGTCACGCTTGACGCTAAGAAGACTCACAGCGTCATTGCAAAGATCAAAGACAATACGTCTGTTGAAGAAATTCATTCAGTAAGTGGAGATTATGATCTCATCGTTATTGTGTCATCTACAACCGTCGAAATGCTCGACAAAGCCATTGACGGCCTTATCGAGATTGATGGAGTCGAACGCACAAGTACAGCTGTCATCCTATCTACTAAGCTAAAACGCTAAAATAGTAGCTTAATCTAGATTAAGAGCGTCTATTGCTTTGCGGGCTGCATCAGCAAGCTCGGGGCGGCAGATCAATAGATCAGGAAGATAAGTATCATCGCAATTATATTTGAATTCTGATCCATCCATGCGGCAGGTGTGCAATCCTGCTGCATTTGCGACGGCGATTGGTGCACAATTGTCCCACTCATATTGCCCGCCAGAATGCAGATAAATGTCTGCCTCGCCGCGCACAACAGCCATTGCTTTAGCACCAGCTGAGCCCATTGGAAGCAATTCAGCTCCCATAGCTTCGGCAACAGCTGTCGCCTCTTTACCAGGGCGAGAGCGTGACACCAACATTTTGGGCGGGTTATTCATCGGTTTTAGTGCAGGTGGCTGATCAGAGCGCAAGACTAAATCCATCCCCGGCAAAGCAACAGCTCCGATGGACGGTTTTCCATCTATAGATAGTGCGACATGCACCGCCCAATCAGTACGCCCTTCGCCATATTCGCGCGTGCCATCAACAGGGTCGATAATCCACACGCGTGACTTTTCAAGGCGTGATTTATCATCCTTACTTTCTTCAGACAGAACCGCATCATCTGGCCGCTGGTGCGCCAGTGCCTGCATCAAGAAAGCATTTGAGGTTTCATCCCCTGTTTTTCCTAATGCTTTTCCGTCGACTAGCCCCGACGCACGAACTTCTAAAAGTATCTTTCCCGCAGCGTCAGCAAGCTCTGCCGCTAATTGCGCATCACTTAGTTCACTCATAATGCCATCAACTTTTCAACGATTAGATCAGCGGCTTCATCCGCAGACATTTCAACGGTGTTTACCCGAATTTCTGCGTTTGCAGGGGCCTCATAAGGACTATCAATACCCGTGAAGTTTTTCAGGTTTCCAGCGCGCGCCTTCTTATAAAGTCCTTTAACATCACGCTGCTCCGCCACTTCAAGCGGTGTATCAACAAACACTTCGATAAATTCACCTTCAGTGAAAAGGTCACGCACCATTTGTCGTTCGGCTTGGAATGGCGAGATGAAGGCTGTCATGACGATCAAGCCAGCATCCGTCATGAGTTTTGCAACCTCACCCACGCGGCGGATGTTTTCAACCCGATCAGCATCGGTAAAGCCAAGGTCTCTATTTAGCCCATGACGCACATTATCACCATCAAGCAAGAATGTGTGCTTACCAGCAGCAAACAGTTTTTTCTCGACAAGGTTTGCAATTGTTGATTTTCCTGAGCCAGACAAACCTGTGAACCACAATAATCGCGCGGTTTGGTTTTTCTGGGCCGCATGAGCCTCACGATCAACATCTACAGCTTGCCAATGGATGTTCTGAGACCGACGCAACGCAAAATGGATCATACCTGCGGCAACTGTCGCATTCGTCATTCGGTCTATAAGGATAAACCCACCCATATCAGGATTATCGCTATAACTTTCAAACGTCACAGGTTTAGACGTTGATATGTTACACACACCGATAGAATTTAACTTCAAAGTTTTTGACGGCAACTGACCTGCGGTATTCACATTCACTTCATATTTGGGTTCAGTGATTGTGGCAGATACGGTGTTTGAACCTATCTTTAAAAGATACGGACGTCCTGACAGCATTTCTTCTTCTGCCATCCAGACAATTGTTGCTTCAAATTGATCAGCAACTTCAGGCGGCGCATCAGAAGCAGCAATGATATCTCCCCTAGAACAATCAATCTCGTCATTGAATGTCAAAGTCACAGATTGACCGACAGTCGCCACTTCAAGATCACCATCCATCGTTACAATGGACTTAATGGTAGATGTTTTACCCGATGGGAGTACCCGAATAGCGTCGCCGGGACGAACAGTTCCAGATGTTATCAGCCCTGAAAAACCGCGAAAATCCAAGTTTGGACGGTTTACCCATTGCACAGACATGCGGAAGTCGCGTTCTGCCATCAGTGTATCATTGAGCGGTGCTTCTTCGAGGTGCGAGATAAGTGTCGGACCAGTATACCAAGGTGTTGCTACGCTTTTGTCGACAATGTTGTCACCAGCAAGGCCCGATATCGGGATCGCGGTAAAAGCAGACATACCAATTGAGTCAGCAAATATTTTGTAGTCCGCAACAATTTCGTTGAATCGCTCTTCTTTATAATCAACAAGGTCCATCTTATTGACGGCAAGTACGACATTTTTAATGCCCAATAAGTTCACAAGGTAGGAATGGCGTTTTGTTTGTGTGAGAACACCCTGACGCGCATCAATCAAAATAACAGCAAGATCAGCCGTAGACGCACCTGTCACCATATTGCGGGTGTATTGTTCATGTCCTGGTGTGTCAGCAACGATAAATTTGCGTTTTTCTGTCGCGAAAAAGCGGTAAGCCACATCAATAGTGATACCTTGCTCGCGCTCTGCTGCTAATCCATCAACAAGCAGTGCAAAATCTATTTCTTGTCCTTGTGTACCGACAGATTTTGAATCATTTTCTAGGCTTGCCAACTGATCTTCAAAGATCATTTTTGAATCGTAAAGCAGACGACCGATAAGTGTAGATTTTCCATCATCCACAGATCCACATGTGATGAAGCGCAACATGGATTTATGCTGATGCTTTAGAAGGTAGGCATCAATATCCTGCCCTATAAGGGCTTCGGCTTCATAAGCTTTATCGGCATGAGTATTTGTTGTTTCAGTGGTCATTTTAGAAATACCCTTCCTGCTTTTTCTTCTCCATAGATGCTGATTGGTCATGGTCAATCGCACGACCTTGTCTCTCGGAAGTCGTTGTCAGGAGCATTTCTTGGATAATCTCTGGAAGGGTTGCCGCTTCAGACTCGACCGCACCTGTAAGCGGGTAACAACCAAGCGTTCTAAAACGAATAGACTTCATCTCAGGCACTTCACCGTCTTTAAGCGGGAAACGTTCATCATCAACCATGAGAAGCATGCCATCGCGTTCGACTGTTGGACGCATAGCGGCTTTATAAAGGGGAACAATGTCGATGTTTTCTAGGTGGATGTACTGCCAGATATCTAATTCAGTCCAGTTGGATATTGGGAAAACACGAATGCTTTCATCTTTAGCTTTGCGCATATTATACTGCTTCCAAAGCTCTGGACGTTGGTTTTTCGGGTCCCATCTGTGATTAGCTGTTCTAAACGAAAAGATACGCTCTTTTGCGCGAGACTTTTCTTCATCACGACGTGCGCCACCAAAGGCTGCATCAAAGCCATATTTTGTAAGCGCTTGTTTTAGCCCTTCTGTCTTCCACATATCTGTGTGAAGTGAGCCATGATCAAATGGATTAATCCCTTTTTCTTTAGCTTCAGGATTTTGATAGACAATCAACTCCATGCCTGCATCTTTTGCTGCTTTCTCTCGCAACTCATACATGGCTTTAAATTTCCATGTTGTGTCTACATGCATCAATGGAAATGGTGGCGGGGATGGATAAAAGGCCTTTTTTGCAAGGTGCAGCATCACAGCGGAATCTTTACCCACTGAATACAGCATCACCGGCTTTTCAGCCTCAGCTGCAACCTCACGCATGATGTGAATGCTTTCAGCTTCCAAACGCTGAAGGTGCGTTAGACGATCTTTGGAAATTTCGTTCTTCGACATTTATTCATCAATCTTCTTCGATTGCCACGCCTATCAATAAACAGGAGCAACTTTAATCTAGCTATTTGATGAAGAGATAATCAGTCGTCCAAAGTGACACAACTAGAATTACTTCTATTCCACTTATGTGTTATATTAGCGAAACTCAACTGATGTTCACCCCACCCAAAACTCAACTAATCTCTAATTGCAATATACAATTCCGTCAAAGTATTGGCCTTTGTTTCGATTGTTTTATTTTAAATAAAACAGAGACCAGAATAATAAATATCCTGATCAGAGAGTTTTAGTATAGAAATTCAGTTTTGAAGGGATTGTTATGCCTCTTCGCGCGTCATTGAAACAAAGACATCTTCTAGATCAGCCTCTTCTGTGGCGAGATCTTTAATACGTACTCCAGATTCACGCATACGATTTAATAGATCCATGACACGAGTCTCGTTTGCTCGATAGGAAACAATCAGTGCTCCGTCTGGGCGCATAGCAATATCCAAGTCTTTTAACGTTTCCGGTATTTCATCAATTGCCGTTTCTGGATGAACAATTAATTTTTTTCGATCCATGCGAGACAACAAAGTATCCGTACTCTCACACGCAATAACTTCTCCATGATTGATGATCGCAATCTGGTCGCACATCTCTTGGGCTTCTTCAAGATAATGCGTGGTCAGGACAATTGTTGTCCCTTTTGCGTGTAATTCTTTTACATATTCCCATAATTGACGACGCAGTTCTACATCTACCCCAGCTGTAGGTTCATCAAGAATTAGTATTGGCGGCGTGTGCACCATTGCTTTTGCAACCATCAAACGACGCTTCATTCCGCCAGAAAGTTGACGTACATATGCATCTTTTTTGTCGCCAAGCCCTAGCGCCTCAAGAATTTCATCTGATCTACGCTCTTTTTCTGGCACACCGTAAAAACCAGCCATAAGCTCCATACTTTCACGGGGTGTAAAAAATGGATCCATGTTGACTTCTTGGGGGACGACACCCAATGCAGACGCGACTTCACGAGGGTTCGTATCCAGATCATAATCCCATACTTTAACTTGCCCTTCGGATTTATTGACAAGTCCTGACATGATATTGATCAATGTTGATTTTCCAGCGCCGTTTGGCCCCAACAATCCAAAAATAGAGCCGCGCGGAATTTTAAGGTCAATCCCCTTGAGCGCACGCTTTGCTTCCATCTTCCCTTTGGCTTCATATGTTTTTTGAAGCCCTGTCAATTCTATAGCGAAGTCTGGAAAAGTGTTTTGAGAATTCATGTTTGGCTCCACTAACTTAGGGCGCAGCTGTAAATAATACCTGCTATTGTTTGTCATACACGTAGGTGAGAAGATGCTTCGTTAAAAGGGGGACGGTTATGATAAGATTCATTCACACGAAATATGTAGCTAAAACTTGCAGAATAATCATGCTCAAATAGTTTTATTAAAAGAATTCAGAGCCGTTATGCCTTTTCCAACTACAAATAGCTTGCTAATTGCATCGTAGTGGAAAGACAGAATCTTTCAGATCGACCCAAGCGACGAGGAATCAACCATAAATGTCACGCAAGTATTTTGGAACTGATGGAATTCGTGGGCCTGCCAATAAAGGCACTATGACACCTGAAGTCGTGATGCGGCTGGGAATGGCGTCGGCAAGCTATTTTAAACAAGATAATGAGCGTCGCCACACCGTTGTTATAGGAAAAGATACTCGCTTATCAGGTTATATGATCGAACCAGCACTTACCGCTGGATTTACAG
Source organism: Hirschia baltica ATCC 49814 (assembly GCF_000023785.1). Taxonomy (NCBI): domain Bacteria; kingdom Pseudomonadati; phylum Pseudomonadota; class Alphaproteobacteria; order Hyphomonadales; family Hyphomonadaceae; genus Hirschia; species Hirschia baltica. The sequence continues at coordinate 1,637,077 of NC_012982.1, read as the reverse complement.
CCGCTGGAATGGACGTGGTATTATTTGGACCATTGCCAACTCCTGGTGTTGCAATGCTTACACGATCTTTACGTGCAGATCTGGGCGTTATGATTTCAGCTTCTCACAACGCTTATCAAGACAATGGAATAAAACTATTTGGACCTGACGGTTTTAAGCTATCGGATGAAGCCGAACTTGAAATCGAATCGCTTATGGAACGCCCAATGGATGCAGATTTGGCTGCGTCTGCCAAACTGGGTAAAGCGAGCCGAATAGATGATGCACAATCTAGATATGTGGAAATCGTAAAAGCCACCTTCCCGCGCCGTCAGCGCTTGAACAAATTGCGCATTGTCGTCGATTGCGCACATGGGGCAGCTTATAAAGTCGCGCCTAAAGTTTTATACGAGCTAGGCGCAGAAGTCGTTTCTTTGGGTGTTTCACCAAATGGTTTTAACATCAATGAAGAATGCGGCTCAACTGATACGCGCGCGCTTTCTGAGGCGGTCTTAAAATACCGGGCTGACATAGGTATTGCACTTGATGGTGATGCTGATCGCGTCGTTTTATGCGATGAAAAAGGGATCATCATAGATGGTGATCAAGTTCTTGGTTTGATTGCTCAAAGCTGGAAAGAAGAAGGCAAGCTGTCCAAACCTGCGATATCAGCAACTGTCATGTCTAATCTTGGACTAGAAAACTTCCTAAAATCAATCGGCATTGAACTTCGTCGTACAAAAGTGGGAGACCGCTATGTTGTTCAGGATATGCGTGAAAACGGGGTAAACCTTGGAGGTGAGCAATCTGGTCACGTGGTGATGAGTGATTATGCAACAACTGGTGACGGTCTCGTCGCAGCTTTGCAAGTTCTTGCAGTTGTTTGCAAAACAGGAAAGCCAGTATCTGAAGTTGCTCATGTTTTCGATAAAGCACCACAACGCCTCGATAATATTCGTTACTCAGGCAAAGATCCGCTTACAACTAAAGCTGTTAAACAAGTGATGAAAGATGTTGAAGAAGAATTAGGCTCTAAAGGTCGTCTTGTTGTTCGCAAATCAGGAACGGAACCTCTCATTCGGGTCATGGCTGAAGCCGAAGAGGAATCCATGATGAATAAGGCGGTTGAAGATGTCGTTGCTGCGGTCAAACAAGCAATTGGATAACTGACAGAGTGAGTTTAGCATTGACGCAAAGCACAAACGCACTCTACCAAGAAGAAAAGTCAGCAACCCAAAAATCAGTTTTATCATGACACAAACACAAGACACAGATATTCAACACGAAATCATTGTTATCGATGGCCACAAGACCTCTTGTGATGGTGGTGGCGGAGCACTTGGTCATCCATTGGTCTGGTATGACATGGTCGAGGACGACATCGTCGAATGCAAATATTGCGACAGACGCTTTGTTCTTAAAGGTAGCGAGCAAGATCCAACTAAATAATAGTTGAAGACATATACGCAAAAAGGACGTTGATAAAATCAACGTCCTTTTTGTTATGCGGCTTTATTGAAGGCGCGTGACGTCAAATCCACCATCTTTCAACATTTGAACCACTGATTTGTCGCCAACAAGGTGAGCTGCTCCCACCGCTACGAAAAAGACGCCTTCTTCTTTTTCAACAACTCTATTCAACTCCACGACCCAGTTTTGATTCCGTTTTTCAAGCATGACTTCCATCATTTCATCAGAAGCCATTGAAGGATCAGACATTACGATGTCATGAAGCCCTGCAACATCTCCAACGACCCACGCATTGTCCATTGCGATAATTGTTTTGCCTATATCGTCGATTTGGCGAACCGTCTCCATCAACATATTCACTTGAACACTTTGATCCAAGTTTGCCATGAAAGAGAGCTGCTCTTCTGCGGTTTCAAAATACCGCAACTCTTTTCCTGCAGCTTTTGCTTCTGGGTGCAAAACCTGCTCGACACCAGATTCAGGGTCCTGCCCCATTGATTCGATTGTTTGTAATGTGATCGCCATTGCAGCGAACCATGGGCGCATTTTAGCAATAGCTGCGCTTGGCAAATTTAGGGTTTTAATCGCTTCCACGATTTCATCACGTTCTGAGGATGACAAAATAGAAAATAGATCTTCACCGATGGGCATAAAACCCAATTTTGATATTGCTCTTACTAAGGCGGGGTCTTGCCCAGAGACATCCGCTTCAAAATACACAATATCGGCTTGGTCGAAAATTTCGTTGAATTTGGTATTACGCCAAACCAGACTTGGCGGCAAAACATGCACTGTTCCAAAAAGATAGACAGTCGTGTCTTCATCTCCAGTGCGCCAAATCGCTGGGCCTTGAGCTTCAGTCGCACCATCATTTAGCTCAACTTTTTCTGCTGAACATCCTGCGGGAAGAATAAACAATGCCAACGAAGCCAAGATACCTATTAGATTTTTATTCATTACCCAGTCTCCAACTTCTATTATCGAACGCGTTGCGTAGCGCGCTTTTGGCAATGTCCACCACTATTTGGTTTTCCTACCTTGATGAATTTCCGACAAACAGCCTACTAGATAGGCATTTACCTAACTAATAACCAACTATTTCTTTTTGAATTTGACCGATTCAGCTTATAGGGTCAAAACTATTCCCGTATAAAGGGATAAGACGCACACTAGAACTTGCAAAAATGCTTAGTAATCGAGCCTATACAAATTAAAAACTTCATCTATAAGGTAAAAATGATAGCGCGATCATTTTGGTCTGTTTAGATAGAATTCTACCCGAATTAGTATTCTGATTGCGCCAAAATACCTTTGTCGAAACATGACATAGACTGATTTGAAGAGCGAGAAACCTGATGGCTGAATTCATTCCTGTAGATCCGTTTGATATAGTAATCTTCGGTGGAACCGGCGATCTATCCAAACGAAAACTAATTCCTGCACTATTTCATCGTTTCAAAGACAATCAAATTCCCGATGTTTGTAATATCGTGGGAACCGCTCGTAGTGAATGGACGCAAGATGAGTTTATTGCGTTTGCCCGTGAAGCTTGCCTCGAAGCCCAACAAGGCGAGTTAAACGACGAAAAATTTAACAATTTTGCGAAATTGCTTCATTACGTCCAAATCGACGCGACGGATCCTAAGTCAAACTGGGCAGACCTGAAAAAATGTGTTGCAAAAGATGATCGCCCTCGTGTTTTCTATCTAGCGATGGCTCCCCGTCTCTACACACCATTATGTAAAAACCTCGGCGATAAAGGTCTAGTGACCCCGACATCACGTGTGGTGCTGGAGAAACCCATTGGCCGCAATTTAGAAACAGCGCAAGAAATCAATGCTGGTGTTGGAAGCGTCTTTGAGGAAGATCAAATCTTCCGTATTGACCATTATCTCGGCAAAGAAACAGTTCAAAACCTTTTGGTATTACGTTTTGCGAACATGCTGTTTGAACCGTTATGGAATAGAAACACAGTCGATAATGTTCAAATCACTGTTGCCGAATCTGTTGGGTTAGAAAGCCGTGCGGATTACTATGACAACTCCGGTGCGCTAAGAGACATGGTCCAAAACCATCTATTGCAACTATTGTGTTTAACAGCAATGGAACCACCTAACTCACTTGACGCTGATGACGTGCGGACTGAAAAAATCAAAGTGTTGCGTGCGTTAAAATCATTTGATGCAGCTTCCGCGCGAGAATGCACTGTTCGCGCACAATACCGCGCGGGCACGATAAACGGCGCAACTGTTAAAGGGTATAAGGACGAACTTCCCGAAGAAAAGAAAAGCAGCCGGACCGAAACTTATGTCGCCCTAAAGACTGAGATTCAAAATTGGCGCTGGCAAGGCGTGCCTTTCTATCTGCGTACGGGAAAACGCTTACAATCTCGTCAGTCGGAAATCGTGATAAGATTTAAACCAGCTCCACATTCAATTTTCGGAATGCAAAGCGGTGCATCACCAAATAAGCTAATTATCAGATTGCAGCCCGATGAAGGTGTTCACCTATTCTTGCAGATCAAGGAACCTGGTCCGGGTGGATTGCGCGTAAAATCTCTACCTCTCAACCTATCTTGGGCTGACAATTTCATGATACGCTATCCAGACGCTTATGAACGTCTATTGATGGATGTCGTGCGTGGAAATCTTGCGCTATTTATGCGGCGTGAAGAAGTTGAACAAGCTTGGGTGTGGGCAGATTCCCTACTCGCAGCTTGGGCTGACGATGATAGACCTATGGAAACTTACCCTGCGGGTAGTGATGGTCCCTCCACTGCAGACGTGTTGCTTGCAAAAGACAATCGATATTGGAAGCGCTTAGACTCCGCTGAATAGACATTCAACATAAAATCTAGGCCACAGATTTGGAGACAGTCCCATGGCAGTTTCACCGATAAATAAAACAATAGCCGACGTAACAGACCGGATTATCAAACGCTCTGAAAAATCGCGAGCATCCTATCTATCATTGATGGACAGTCAGCGACCGACAGCCTCGGCGAGATCTCGTTTAACCGATGGAAACCTCGCTCACGCATCTGCTGCTTGTCCCATACATGATAAAAACGCGATGTTGGGCGCTGAATGGCCCAATATTGGTATTGTGACAGCCTATAATGATATGCTCTCCGCTCACCAGCCTTATGAAAAATATCCAGATATTATTCGGGCAGCAGCCAGAAAAGTTGGTGCGACGGCTCAAGTTGCTGGTGGGGTGCCAGCAATGTGTGATGGTGTCACTCAGGGGCAAGACGGCATGGAATTGTCGCTTTTTTCTCGTGACACCATAGCATTGAGCACCGCAGTGGCATTAAGCCACTCCACTTTCGATGCCGCATTATATCTTGGAATATGTGATAAAATTGTGCCGGGTCTGCTTATTGCAGCTGTACGATTTGGCTGGCTACCCGGTATATTCGTGCCTGCAGGGCCAATGCCTTCTGGTCTGCCCAATCCCGAGAAACAACGTATTCGTCAGCTATATGCAGCAGGCGAAGTCGGGCGAGACGCACTTCTAAAGGCGGAAAGCGAAAGTTATCACACTGCCGGAACATGTACATTCTACGGAACTGCAAATTCCAATCAAATGATGATGGAAATGATGGGCTTGCATATTCCTGGTGCTGCTTTTGTGCCTCCTGGTACAAATCTTCGTACTGCCCTGACGGAAGCAGCGGCTCAACAAGCTGCAGCTATATCTCATATGAAAGGTGAAGCGGCATACACACCAATTAGCAAAGTCATCGACGAACGCTCAATTGTGAACGCGGTCGTTGGCTTGATGGCTACAGGTGGCTCTACCAATAATGCTTTGCACATTCCAGCTATCGCTCGGGCAGCAGGTATCCTGATAAATTGGTCTGACTTCCAAGATATAGCTGATGTCACACCACTTTTATGTAAAATATATCCCAATGGCCCTTCTGATGTGAACCATTTCCATGCTGCAGGAGGAATGGGTTTTGTTGTTCGTGAGCTTCTTGCTTCTGGCCTCGTTCATAATGATGTAACAACTGTTGCAGGTGATGGCGGCTTAGAGCGCTATTGTGAAGAACCAACTATGAATGGTGAAACGCTCACATGGAAAGCTGCGCCTGAAGAAAGTTTAAACGAGGACGTTCTTCGTACAAAAGACAACCCTATGGCGAAAGATGGTGGTTTAAAACTCATAGACTGCCCTATCGGCCGCGGTATTATTAAAATTTCAGCAGTAAAAGAAGAAAATCGGAAAGTTTCAGCTCCAGCAGCTGTGTTCGATTCACAGCACGCCGTTAAAAATGCTTTTGAAAAAGGTGAACTACACCGTGATGTTGTTATTGTGGTGCGTTTTCAGGGACCGCAAGCGAATGGTATGCCTGAATTACACGGCCTCTCACCTATTCTGGGGCTTCTTCAAGATAAAGGCTTTAAAGTTGCCCTTATTACAGACGGTCGCATGTCTGGAGCTTCTGGGAAATTCCCAGCAATAATCCACATGGGACCAGAAGCTCTTGCAGGGGGACCAATAGCCAGCATCCAAGATGGTGATCTCATTTCGCTTGATGCAAATGCTGGGACATTAACAGTTCAACCCGACGACTTTCTCTCTCGTCCACGGGCCACTAGAGAAAAAGACCCTGGTATTGGTCTCGGTAGAGAAATGTTTGCAGTTTTCCGCAACGTTGCTGAAGAAGCGGAAAAAGGTGGCGGCATTTTTGGTATAATGGACGCTTAAACAAGATGGGAAAAGTCGTGTCTGAGTATGTAGTTGTCGGCGATGTAGGTGGCACAAATGTGCGTTTTGCTGTTTCAAAAGACCCTCGTCGCTACGGAGGTCCAACAAAAATTGAGCACTTTTGGAAATCTCCCAATGTAAAATATGAGACGTTTTCAGACGCATTAGATGCTTTTCTTGCAACAATAGACATCAAGCCCAAAAGAGCTGTTTTTGCCTTGGCTGGACCAATCCGTAACAACACTGTGACTTTAACTAATCATTCTAGTTGGCAAGTTTGCGGAGAAGAACTCGCAAAGCAATTTGGAATGGATCAAGTAGACCTTCTCAATGATTTTGCAGCAATGGCTCGCTCCATCCCTGAATTAGGTTTAAATTCTGATGGACAAGGATTGAAAACAATCTGCGAAGGCATTTCGGCACCCGGAAGACCCATTATCGTCGCTGGGCCCGGAACAGGGTTTGGGTTTGCGACACTTATTCCAAATGAAAATAAAACATGGCAAGTTCTACGTGGTGAGGGAGGCCATCAAGCTTTCTCACCGACGACAGCGCTAGAAGCAGATGTCTATAAGAGGCTTTTAGAAAAGGCGTCCTATGTTTCTATCGAATCAGTGAGTGCCGGTGTCGGGTTTAATCAACTTTTAGAGACCATGTTCGAAGTTTTTGGACAGACTCCTGAGAAACTTTCCCCTGCGACAGCACATGAACGTGCGAAATTAGGTGATAAAGTATGTGATGCCGTTTGCAGGATGAGAGCAAACACCGTAATGACGGCATACGGAAATGCCGTTTTGGCTAATGGTGCAAAAGGTGGTGTTGTTGCTGCGGGCGGTGTAACGACTGCTCTGATCGACTACATCAGCGCGCCAGAAGCCTTATCGCGCTTTTTCGATCGTGGGCCTATGTCATCTTATATGACTGATGTTCCAATATATTTAATCACCAGCGCCGAAGCGCCATTGTTGGGCGCAGCAGCATACTAAACGGATTTTGATATGACATGTGATATGAAACCAGTCTTGGAAGCTCTTACCTCCGCCCCTGTTGTTCCAGTGTTAACAGTGTCAGATGTCAGACATGCTGCTCCTCTTGCTCAAGCACTTTATAAAGGTGGTGTAAAATTTGTTGAGGTCACTTTAAGAACAGACGCGGCGCTTGAAGTCATTTCTGAAATGAAAGCTGCACAGCCTGAACTTATCGTCGGTGCTGGAACTATTTTAACGCCTGCCGATCTTGATGCCACATTAAAAGCTGGTTCTGAGTTTTCTGTTTCACCAGGTTGTACTCCTAAACTCGCAGCTGCACTTATTGAATCAGGCGTTCCTGCTTTCCCAGGTATAGCAACTGCGAGTGAAGCTCTTCAGAGAATGGAAGAAGGCTTTGAAGTCGTGAAATTCTTCCCAGCAGAAAAAATTGGTGGAGCGAGTGCACTTAAAGCATTGGTAGCACCCCTTCAAAATTTGAAAGTCATGCCAACAGGCGGCGTTAGCCCAAGCAATATGATGACGTATCTTGCAATACCAAATGTAGTTGCCGTCGGCGGTGGCTGGTTGGTAAGTGATGCTGCTTTAGCAAACAATGATTGGGATGGAATTGAAGCCACTGCCCAAGAAGCCATGAAAATAGCCAACAACTAAACTTTTCCTAGGACATCCCAATGAGCCGTTTTGCCTCCCCGACAAGCCGCCGTGCAAAAATAGTCGCGACACTAGGTCCTGGAAGCTCCGCACCCGACACAATCCGCCTATTGGCTGAAACTGGTGTAGATATTTTCAGATTGAATTTTTCACACGGCGACCATGAAGGACATAAACGTAATTATGATTATGTTCGTCTGGCTCAGGAAAAAGTTGGCCGTCCTTTAGGCGTACTTGCAGATATGCAAGGTCCCAAAATTCGTGTTGGGAGCTTTCCTGAAGGATATATCCGTCTCAGCATGGATGAAGAAATCAAACTTGTTCCAGGCAAAAAGTCTGATGAAGAGAATGTGATCCCAGTTCCTCACCCTGAAATCCTCAAAGTGATGGAAGTGGGAGACCAAGTTCTAGTTGATGATGGGAAAATTGTTCTAACCGTCACGAAAGCTGGTGATACACCATGGGTAAAATCTGACATACCTTGTAAAATTGGTGATAAAAAAGGGTTTACATTGTTAGGCAAAGCTCTGCCTGTTCCCGCACTGACCCCTAAAGATAAAGATGACCTTGAGTTTGCTTGTAGTTTGGGTGCTGACTTCATCGCGCTTTCTTTTGTTCAAACCCGTTCAGACCTTGAAGAAGCTCGTGCTTTAATGAAGGGACGCGGTCGTTTGGTTGCAAAAGTTGAGAAACCTGCAGCTATTGAAAACCTTCATGACATTGTTGATGGTTCAGATGGTATTATGGTCGCCCGTGGGGATTTGGGAGTAGAATATCCGCCTGAAATGGTGCCTATTCTTCAACGTCGTATTGTTCGTGCATCTCGCGCAGCTGGAAAACCAGTTATCGTCGCCACGCACATGCTGGAATCTATGGTGGAATCAGCTTCACCAACACGGGCAGAAGCCTCCGATGTTGCCACTGCTATCTACCAAGGTACTGATGCGATTATGTTGTCATCTGAAACTGCGGTAGGTCGCCACCCTGCAACAGCCGTTGCGATTATGGACCGCATCGTAAAAACTGTTGAAAATGATCGTGAATACGAAAAATCGTCAAGTAGTTTTGCCCCAAGCAGTGACAGTGACTCTATGGATGCTGACTTTGTGGCGAATGCTGTTGAAGATATGGCTACTCATAATAATTGTGAAGCCGTTTTCATTTCTACAGCTCACTTCTCTATCATCTCAAGGTTCTCACGCGCACGCTTGAAAAAACGCCTAATTGCGCACACGCAAGACAAAACCAAACTTGGACACATGTCCCTGTTCTGGGGGGTAGAGCCGCTTTCTAGTGCCGGTACGATGAGTGATATTGATTTGATCACAACGGTAAAAGAGCAATTAGGACCGGATGTATCCGGCAAAATAGCATGTGCATTCCAAACCAAAGGGCTTGATGATAATCTTGCTTGGCGCCTTGAGGTCGTGAACGTTTAATTCAACAGAAAGCCATTTCGCCACATTGACCAATACACAAGCGATTGATGCAAACACATCAAATTCCACACCTTTTCAGGAGGAGAGTGTTTGAAAGTATTGGTTATAGGTGGCGGAATAGCCGGATTGACGACAGCATTATGCTGCGCTGAACGCGGTATGCATGTTGTCATATTCGAACAGGCTTCAGAATTTAAAGAAGTTGGAGCGGGCCTTCAGCTAAGCCCTAACGGCACCCGCGTCCTATATAAGCTGGGGCTTCAAACACAGTTAGAAGATTTAGCATTTAGACCTAAATCGCTTGATATGAAGCTGGGTCATTCAGGTAAAAACGTTTTTTCAATTCCTCTAACTGACACTGAGACAAAGTACGGCTCACCCTATCTTCATATCCATAGAGCTGACCTTCTTTCAATCTTAGAAAAAGAAGTCAAAAATTCTTCCAAATGCGAAATTTATACTGACCACAAAGTCGTAAAGCTTGTCGAGAATGGGGAAAGCGCTTCAGTCACCTGTTCTAACGGGGCCGTGTATAATGGAGATGTTGTAATTGGTGCTGACGGTATTCATTCTATCGTTCGCGAACACATTGTAGGAAAAAACACCGCTCGTTTCACAGGTAATCTCGCTTGGAGGGCCGTCATTCCAACCAAAGATTTGCCCAAGGACTTAATTCCTCCGTCGGCTACCGTTTGGACTGGTGATAAACGACATGCTGTGACTTACTACCTAAGATCAGGTGAGCTTGTAAATTTTGTCGGAGTTGTTGAACAAGAAAGTTGGCAAAAAGAGAGCTGGACAGAACGCGGCAATCCGCAAGATTTAATTCAAGATTTCTCGAGCTTTGCTCCAGAAATACGAACACTCACCCAATCTATTGATTCATGTTTTAAATGGGCATTGCACGATCGAATGCCATTAAAAACTTGGACAAACGGTCGATTGGTCGTGTTAGGAGACGCTGCACACCCTATGCTTCCGTTCTTGGCGCAAGGCGCAGTTATGGGCATTGAAGATGCGGAAATTCTTGCCGCATGTTTAGAAAATTATTCTTGGTCTGAAGCCCTTAAAACTTTTGAGAAAATAAGAAAGCCGCGAACCAGCCGCGTCCAAGCGGGAGCCCGTGCGAATATGAACTTATTCCATCACGGCCAACCAATATCCCGATTAATTCATTACAAACCAATACAGATTGCTGCCCGATTATTTCCTAATTTTATAAACAACCGCCAAGACTGGCTATACAAATACAAAGCAGAAAACCCCAATTAGGAGATTAGAACTGTGTTAATTCTCGGCTAAAACACGAAAGCGATTGAACATCCGCTTTAGCAGTTGTACCGTGCCGATTAATGGGTTTTTAATAATTGTTGCAAATGGGACATCACCAACATGGTAATGACAATTCTGGTATTAGTTTGCGCAGTACTTTTGTTAGTATTGATCGGTCTCCTGATTTACCGAGCCTCCCGCACATTTGATGCAAACCCAAACCACACCTATGTGGTCCAATCTCAGGGCGAGATAGTCGGCGCGCTCAGGGAACCAGCGACACTGTGGGACCCGAAAATGTCAGTTTTACGAGACAAAGATGCTCCTGATATCACTTACCCTTCGCGCAAATCACAGACTGGTGAGTTTTTCACAAAATCTCTTGTAAATCGACGTACGGGTCGAATTTCATTGACTGTAAACACTTGTACACCCAAGCCATTTAGAAGTTTAACGCTCGACCGTCACCAATTGGAAATAACAGCCAATGTTGTCTTTCGTCTGGACATTGAACGTATCCATATTTCCAGCCAATTAGATAATTTTGGTGCTACTTTTGCCAACCGCATTGAAAATCTATTTGATAACGAAATTACACGATGCAATGACGAAGATATTCGCGCGCAACAAACTCGTATTGAACAAGCTGTCACACAGTCCTTACGGGAAATTGAAGAAGAATCCAAAGATGGAAACATGCTAAATGGCATGCCGCTTGGTATAAAAATATACGAAGCCAATTTCTCTTTTGTTGAAGTTGATACAATGGCTGAGGCGCAAGCTGCGCAGTCTGGGCCTGATGGTCGCCCTATTGGTCCGATTTGGATTGACCAACAACACATAGATAAACTTGCAGACACACTTGCGAATAGAGACCCAGAAGTCCGCAAAGCAGTCATGCGTATGATTGAACTTCAAACACGCCAAAATGTTGTTGAAATGCTGTGCAAATCTGGTGGTCTTGTGGCCTTCACAGCCAAAGAGCTAGGGCTGAACGATGTTCTAAGCGATGCCAAAGAAGAACGCGGTGGTGCAAATCGTATGACGGCACCTAACAAGACCAATGGTACGACTGCTCCAACACCTGATTTAGGCACTGATGCAGAAACAATTTCAACGGAAGAATCAAGTGCATCACGGGAAGTCGTTGAACGCGATTATTACGGGCGTCCCATCCCCAAACAGTAGAAATTATGCGTTTCAGTGGAATATTGAAATTTGTTTTCATCATATTAATCGCGCACAACATATTGATGGAAAACGATTTTGCAGACCTCTACTGCATTTAATCATTAAAATTTAAAATTGATTCCGTCTTATTAAGATTACGAAAACTACCTGAGTTCATTCTGACCCCTAAATAGTTTTGGCTAAATCCAATCATATGGGGGATTGAAATGAAATCATACGAGGTCTTAGCACGGCGATACTGTGCTTTTCTGGGTGAAAACCCTGATGAAGAAATAGAAGGTCTTCCAGTATGGCGCATAGCGCTTGCAGACCTGGAAGCAGCTATCAATGCTCTGGAGACCTTCGGTGTGTCAGCCAGATCACCGATGAATGATCACGAAATTCTGATTCCAAATGATGGCTCAGGAAACAAACCGGTGCCTCGACCAAATGGTCCGAAACTACGTCGAGTGGCTTAGTATTTATGGATTTCACTCTATTTCATCATAGATGATTACATTTTAAACTGAACGAATGATGCTTGCTATTTGACGAACCATAGCACGATCTTGTTCCTTCGTACTTTCATCTAACTGATCATACTCGACAAGACAGTTATGCAGTCTTGCTTGATTGTTTCGAACTGGGTCATATTTCCAACCATTCAACAACCGATCAAACATCCACCGTTTGTGCTGCAATTGCGCTAGTTTTTCAATTTCATATACATTGTCCAAATCGAGAAAATTGGCAGCAGCTTCGGGCAAATCTGTGCATTTATAGGAATGCCCTCCCTCACTCCCTTTTTCCAACCAAGCATTGAGATCAAACCCAGCTGCATCCAACGTTGCTCTAATGTGGCCAGCTACTCTCCGATTTGCAACGCGAAATTCTTCTTCTAATAAATCCCAGTCATTTGAGAGAACTTTGGCTTTATTGGTTTTGTTGAGCGTCTCTATATAGGTCTCATGAAATTTACGAGGTATCTCATCATAATCTGGGGTTAAAAGCTCAGTGCCATCCATCCCGTTTTCCCATGATCCAAAAGGAATGAGCGATAACTCGCTTAAAATATTGTGAGAATTGCATGTGTCAGAGGCATTCGCTTTCTGACCCAATTTGCCAGCACCCTGCCGCACTTTTTTCAATCCAGAACCTTCAGCTGAATTCACAAAAATCGGCGCATCAAACCATCCTTCTCGTTCTGCTCTATCTTTAATTGCAACAGCGCTGACCAATGGGTGCTCTTCTTCCTCAAGTGCGATATAAACCGCACATGCAGGCATGTCTTTACATCTTTGGATCAGATGCGCCTCTATCGTCGGAGACTTCAATGTGAGTTCACCTGCCATGAAAGCAAAGTCGACATAATCACTTAACCCTGGATGACGCGCCTTAAATGCCGCTGATTGTTTTTTGGCGTCTGGATCGATAATCGTTACAGCCATTCTGGCGGGCGCGTTGGATATCGACGTTATCAAAAACTCTCTCACCAATGCTTGCCCAAGATACCCAAAGCCAACAATAATAATATGCTGCACATCGGATTGTTTTCGACGCGCTAAAAGATATGGTGGATGAGCAAGCATAACCTCTCGCGCCGCACCAGAGACAAAAGAGAATGGCTTTAGATGCGTTGCAGGATCAGCTTTGCCTATACGTTCCAAAAGCCATGGGTCTGTAATATGCGCAAGAATTTCCGTGTCAGGATAGATATGAGCAATCTTTTGCGCTTCTGACCATGTTTCGACATCGCTGGACATCGCTACAATAACACGCCTTGCTCTACTGACTCCCGCTTTGACAAGATCAACTTTTAACCGGCCATCTGGCTTAAGCGTGTTGTGGCCAACATTACTATTTGTAATATGTGTGACTTTAACTTCTGCAAGAGTTGCATATTTTTCAGCTAGTTCATCATCTCCTAAAACGACATCATGATTTTTTCTCGCCCACATAAACAATCTTGATGCTTTGCCGCCGAGCGCAAAAATAAAAATTCTTCCAAACATCAATACAAAAGCAAATGAACCAAATAGGCGTGCTATTTGAAGCTTGGGAGGCATATCTTGAAGAGAAGTGGAAATATAAATATCTGACGCAAAAATAGACTTTACGCTCAATTGCACAGCTTCGATTATCGTTTGCCAGTTTCTGTCTTCATGGCTTCGCGGCACAAAGCCTCCACTACTCGGATCAAGCTGCCAATTCATCCACCCCAAATAACCACACACAATGGAAACTGAAGATACAATTACTAACAAAATCCAGTAAAGAAATGCAGACCGGTGAAGTCCAAGACTTTCAAATCGACGCAGAATAAATCTAACAAAAAGCATCACTATCCCAACGCGGATTTAAGATCGACTAAAATAAAACGAATTTATTCAGTATATCATACATATAGTCAGCACTCGTCTCTTCATCTTCAGAGTTTAGCTGAATCAATATATCGTCAAGACGAAAATATTCTCAAGGAGCTTTTATGGTCCAAGATTCCGAAGCTGAAATATTAGTCATTGCTCGTGTTATGCATGAAGCGGTGAGAGCTTTCCAAGCTGCGCACAACCAAGAAGCAATCCCTCATTGGAAAAAAGCTCCCAACTGGATGAAAAAAGCTTCTGTTGAAGGGGCCCGATTTAGAATTGAGAATCCAGATGCGTCAGAATCCGCCCAGCATGATCAATGGATGCAAGAAAAAAAAGACAATGGATGGGTTTATGGGCCGATAAAGGACCAAAAAGCCAAAACACATCCTTTATTGATACCTTATAAAGAACTTCCGCTAATAGAACGACAAAAAGACGCCCTAGTTGCAGGAATTATAACTGCTCTTACAAAAGCACTTTGAAGGGCTTTATCTATTTCGATTGGGAAGGATTTTGACCGCATGCTCTTTTAGCAAACTTATACTTGCCCAACTGACCAGTCCTGCAGAAATAGGATAGGCGTAAGCCAAGAATGCTTCACCCCAGTGATGCCCCAAGATATTGCCAATAATTGTACCCATTGGTGTGCTGAGAGCTGCTGCGAAAATTGCAAGGGTCAATGCAGGTATAAGGCGTTTCAATAATGAAAAGCACAAGATAAATGTAATCAGTCCTTCTGGCAGTTCATGCAGCACCAATCCAATGCCAGCAAATATCCCGCCTTCATGACTATGCCCAAACGACACAACGTAAATCATTCCATCTAAAAAGGAATGAAGAGCAATCGCAATTATTGGTGTTAATGTCACATGCCCAATGTGCTGAGTATCAACATGACCGACCTTATCCAAATACAAGCCCAACAAAAACCCTAGGCATATAAATAAAGATGCCAAAATTCCAAATGAAAGAGACTCAGGCAAAAGATGAGTTATAGCAATTAGACCTAACAAAAAACCTGCTAATATTGCCCCTATATGACTAAAACGTTCAGCAATAGTTCTGTTGAATGCTGCCAGCATGATACCGAGAAAACAGATTATTCCAGCTAATATTGAAAATGATAAAGCTATGGGAATGTCGAATTTGTTCTCCAAGATATGCACGAGATTTTCCACGTATTGAACTGAGCCCTTTTTCTTTTACTGAACTGAATTGCGTCGTTTTGTGCCACCATAGATTTATGGCCTTAACACATTTAATCGTTATATAGTAACACTATACAAAATGAGCAATCCACAAATACCTCGCACCGTAATATTACGTTGAAAAGTTGTTATATTCCAAAGGCTATTTGCATGACGACATTAGATGAGGCGATCCGAATCACCGACTTGAAATTTGGCTGGAAGAACGATCAAACTACTCTCGCTATTCCTAGTCTAGTTATTGAAAAAGGAAGTCGTACATTCCTTAAGGGCGATAGCGGTAGTGGAAAATCAACTTTACTCGGGATTATTGCGGGCATTTTAATACCGCAATCTGGCTCAATTGAAGTTTTCCAAGAGAATATCGTGGATTATTCCTCCTCCAAACGAGATAAGTTTAGAGCAGAACAGATGGGAATAATTTTTCAAATGTTCAATTTACTTCCTTATCTTTCGATATGTGAAAATATCTGCCTCCCATGTCGTTTTTCTAAATCCCGTGCCCGCACTGCTAAAATAGCGAATGGCACGATTGAAGAATCTGGCAAGGACCTCCTCAATCAACTTGGGTTAGATCCTAATATATATTGGAGCCGGCCAGTCTCAGAACTCTCCGTCGGTCAACAACAAAGGGTTGCAGCTGCCCGTGCGCTTATTGGTGGGCCCAATCTGGTTATCGCGGACGAGCCAACTTCAGCACTTGATACAAAGAACCGAGATAGCTTTATAAATCTGTTATCGGAAATAACCACAACTCATAATTCAACATTGTTATTTGTGAGCCATGATGAAAGCTTAGCTAATCAGTTTGAACACATTATCGACCTCTCTCAAATCAATCAATTCTCGGGAGAGTTGATACAATGAACCGCACAACCATTCTAAATCTCGCTTGGAAAAGCATTCTAGCCCGAAAAACAACGGCATTACTCACAATCATAGCGGTCTCATTGAGCGTTGCACTTTTTGTAGGGGTCGAAAAATCGAGACATTCAGCTCGTGCTAGTTTTGAAAACACAATATCTGGAGTCGACGCTATAGTTGGCGGCAGAACAGGGCCAATCAATCTCTTGCTGTTTTCTGTTTTCAGAATTGGTGATGCCACAAGTCCAATGTCTTGGGATTCATATGAAGCTATTGCCCATAGGCTTGATGTCG
Source organism: Hirschia baltica ATCC 49814 (assembly GCF_000023785.1). NCBI lineage: Bacteria > Pseudomonadati > Pseudomonadota > Alphaproteobacteria > Hyphomonadales > Hyphomonadaceae > Hirschia > Hirschia baltica. Next base: position 1,620,656 of record NC_012982.1, on the reverse strand, counting down.
CATGGTCAATTCCCATATCTCTTGGCGATAGTCACCGCGGCTACCGTGTGCTGGGCACATCTTTAGATTATTTTGAGCACTACAAATATGGCAACAGCCAGAACCTAGCACTCAAAACTGGTGAACTTTTCAACCCACACAAACTTGATGTTGTCATAGGGTCAGATATTGCACGTCGTCTGGATTATGGTCTGGGTAAAAAAATCATTCTTTCGCATGGGATAGGTGATGTTTCATTCCATAATCATGATGAACACGCCTTCACGGTCGTAGGGATTTTAGCGCCCACAGGAACACCGGTAGATAAAACAATTCATGTGAGCCTTGAAGCAATAGAGACGATGCACTCAACGCCTGCTTCAGCTCACGCTACCCATGATGATGACGTAGAAAGCCGCGATGAGCACCACACTGAGCATGAGCATGAGCATGAGCATGAGCATGAGCATGAGCATGAGCATGAGCATGAGCATGAGCATGAAGTAGAACACAAACATGTTGAACCAGATACAATAAATGCAGCATTTATCGGGTTAAAATCGCGTGCTGCTGTCCTCAGGTTCAATCGCGAAGTCAATACATACCCAAATGAAGCACTTCTCTCCATTATTCCAGGAATGACACTCTCCTCTCTTTGGAGCATTGTCGGTTCAGCGGAAAAAGCGCTAAGCGCAATATCATTTTTCGTTGTCATTGTAGGGCTAGCGACTATCTTGATTACAATATTTACAAGCCTCAAAGAACGTCGCAGAGAAATGGCAATTCTGCGCGCTCTTGGTGCTGGTCCAGTCCATATATTTGCATTGATAATAACTGAAGCAATGCTCTTGGCTATTTGTGGAGCTGTTTTAGGCGTAGCCCTCATTCATTCCATTTTATTCTTTGTGGCCCCAATAATCGGTGCTCAATTTGGATTGACGTTAATTGGTATGCAGATCGGTGTGTTGGAATTTGCAACCATCATAATTGTAACATTGCTATCGGCAGTTATGTCTTTATGGCCGGCAGCACGTGCCACACAGAACACTCTTGCAGACGGACTTACAATCAAGGTCTGAATCATGACATATTTAACAGCTACCTAATCAGCATTAATTGTAGAAAGTACACAAATGCGTTTTAATCATTTATTCGTTGCTGCACTTGCTTCTTGTTTATCAATTGGCGGTCAAGCTTTTGCTCAATCGGCCTCAAATTCAGAACCCAGTGCAGAGCAAACTGAAATAGACCCGCTTGCTTACGTTTTACCAAAAGACAAAGACGAAACGTTTGAAATCGGCTGGGATGATCTTTTACCTCCCGGAGAAGCCGAGCGCACTGCTGCACAAATCCAAAATCAAATGCAATCGTTGTTTAATGTGACTGAAGGCGGCGAAAACGACGTTGCAATGCAATTTGGTACTCACAATACAGTGAAAATTTTGGACGGTCACAAAATCCGCATTCCCGGTTATACAGTTCCATTTGAATTTGGAAAAAATGCCAAGATCAAGGAATTTCTACTTGTCCCTTATTATGGTGCTTGTTTGCACGCACCACCGCCTCCGCCTAATCAGACAATATACGTCAAAACAGACAAGCCGATAAAACTAAAAGACCTGCAACAAGCCGTCTGGATTGAAGGCTATGTCCATATTGATAGCACCTACACCGATTTGGCAGAAGCTGCATACACCGTTTCCCTCACGGATTTAGAAGTCTATGACAATTAACAGAACACGCGTATTTCAAAAAAAACTATAATCCCACCAAAATTGTTGGAATTCCTACTTGCTCTCCCCTAGCAAAACCCGCTAGGAGAGTATTCTTGATCGAGGAGAGGTGGCCGAGCGGCTGAAGGCGCTCCCCTGCTAAGGGAGTATGCGAGAGATCGTATCGAGGGTTCGAATCCCTTCCTCTCCTCCAGTCACACACCAAAGATATGACAAGTTCGATCTCTCTCAATAAAATCTTCAAGACATAGTCAGATTAAACCACTCATTTTCGACTTTACCAGTTTTGGTAAGTTGGAAACATGAAAACCTACATCTATAGATGCTTTAGAACCTCGCCAAAAATCATTATACTCGTGAACATATTGTACGTCTGATTTCCACTCTGATTAAGAAATGTGAAAAACTAATTAGATGAACGTAGCGTTGATATTACGCTTGAAACATTATCCCATCACCCTTGTCTGATTTTGATTAGTATACAATGTCGGGTTGAAAAGAATTGCGGCAGCTGTTTTAACATTAATTGATGCAAAATTTTCACAACCACTACTTTATATCAGCTGCTAACATCTCAGTAACATTATATCTTCAATGAGATTGAAATGGCATTGCCAAGCACATTATATGATAAACTAATCGATATTCACACTGTATGTAAGCCAGTAGCGTCAGATCAGGAAATTTTACTGTATATTGATCGTACGGTCCTGAACGAATACACAAGCCCGCAGGCCTTCACTGGAATAAGAAACGCGAGCCGAAGTGTATATCGACCTAAAGCAGCACTCGCCGTTATCGATCATGTTAACTCCACCCACCCTAAAAGAACGACGACATCCTCTTTACAATCAGAGAATATTCAAATGTCTTATTTTGAAAAAAATTGCTCTGACTTCAATATTGAGTTATTTGATATTTATCATAAAAATCAGGGTATTGAACATGTAGTCATGCCAGAACTTGGTTTAGTTTTACCCGGTCTAATTATTGCTGCAGGCGATAGCCACACGACAACATATGGAGCCTTCGGTTCCATTGGGTTTGGTATAGGTACGTCTGATATTGAGCACTTATTGGCAACTCAAACTCTGCCGTACCAAAAACTTTTGAACATGAAAATAAACATAAGTGGGGAGCCACCAGCAGGAATATCCGCCAAAGATATTATCATGTCTATAGTCCGCAATATAGGAGCGGACGGAGCGCGGGGTTATGCTGTCGAATTCACAGGCCCTGCTATCACGAAAATGTCCATAGAAGGCCGTATGACCGTCTGCAACATGGCAGTTGAGTGCGGAGCAAGAGTCGCATTAATAGCACCAGATCATAAAGTATATGAATACCTAAAAGGTAAAACTCGCGCGCCACAAAACGAGCAAATGGATGAGGCAATACTTTATTGGCAAACTCTTCAAAGTTCACCTGATGCGATATTCGAAAAAACTATAGATATAAACATTAGAAACATCGAACCAATGGTTACTTGGGGAACTAGCCCAGATCAGGCTGTCCCCATTACGGGTTTCATCCCTAACCCGCAAAAAAGTAAAGATCCGGCAAACCAAAAAGCTATGGAACGCGCCTTAAAATATATGGGGCTTAAGCCAGGCACGAAGTTGACTGATCTTACTATTGATTTTGCTTTTATCGGGTCCTGTACGAATGCACGAATTGAAGACCTTCGTGCTGCTGCCAATGTTCTAAAAGGCAGGAAAATTGCCCCACAAATACGCGCAATGGTCGTGCCTGGGTCCAGCCAAGTTCGACAAATTGCCGAACAAGAAGGCATAGATAAAATCTTTATTGATGCTGGATTTGAATGGCGACAATCTGGCTGCTCAATGTGTCTAGCAATGAATGACGACATCATTGCCCCCGGGAAACGGTGTGCCCCCAGTACAAATAGAAATTTTGAAGGAAGACAAGGTGTAGATAGCCGAACACATTTAATGAGTCCTGAAATGGTCGCCGCCGCCGCCATCTCAGGTCACCTATGTGATGTAAGAAATATGCAGCCTACACATGCCTTTTGAATCATTCCTCCAGCATACAGGCATAGTGGCTCCTATGCCTGCCCAAAATATTGATACAGATACCATTATGCCTAAAACCTTTCTCAAAGGAATAGACAGAGAAGGTTTAGCTGAAGGTGTTTTCTATAACTTGCGCCATGACAAATTCGGGAAAATTAATCCAGATTTTATATTGAACAAAAAGCAATGGTTGAATTCTAAATTCATAGCTGCAGGTCCAAATTTCGGCTGCGGATCAAGCAGAGAGCACGCTGTCTGGGGACTACAACAATTTGGAATAAAGGCCATTTTCGCCTCATCATTTGCTGGCATATTCTTCGACAATTGCGCTAGAAATGGTTTGCTTGCTATCGAAATAAGCGAAGCCAATGTGAAAACATTGATGCATTGCGCAAACTCAGGTCGGCAACTCACAATAGACTTGAAAAGTCAGACAATCGAAACACCAGATACGACGATCAAGTTCGATATCAGCAACAAACGCAAACACATGCTTTTGAATGGGTTAGACGCCATAGATATGACGCTTGAGCGAAAACATGAAATTGATGCCTTTCAAGCAAAATACCTTACTAAATTTAGCTGGCTGACCTGAAACACTCGAAGGAATTTAATATGACCCCCCCCAAAAAAAGGTCGTCATCACGCAAAAGTTTTTCGACAAAGCAGCAATAGAATATCTGCAGACACACAAGATAGAGGTAGTTTTGCCGAAGCTACCAGTGGGTAAAACAGAAGCACAACTTGATAAAATAGATCTGCACAGTTTACTTGAAGGTGCCGGAGGTTGGATTGTTGGTCACGTTCACATTACGAGAGACGTGCTCGAGGGCCTCCCTGATTTAGCTATTATATCGCGACGCGGTGTAGGTTATGAAAAAGTGGATACTATAGCTGCAAAAGAATTGGGAAAAGTAGTCACCATTGCAGCAGGTGGAAATGATGCCTCTGTCGCCGACCAAGTCATCGGCATGATGATTTCTGTTGGACGTAGATTTCAGGAAGCGCAAAAATCAATGATCAAAGGTGAATGGGGCATACTTGTAGGAACGGAGCTTTTCCAAAAAAAAGTGGGGATTATTGGTTTTGGACGAACAGGTCGCAGTCTTGCCCAAAGGCTCAAAGGTTTTGAGGCACAAATATTAGTATCTTCACCAAGGCTAACGACACAAGACATCGAGGATTACAATTTATTGCAATCTGATCTTGATACCATCTTACGCGAGTCTGATTACATATCGATTCATGCCCCATTAACACGCGAAACTCATCATTTGATTGATGCAGAAGCATTGGGAAAAATGAAATCATCAGCAATATTAATAAATACTGGTCGAGGTGGATTGGTTGATGATAGTGCATTGCTTCACGCGTTAGAAAATAATCAAATCAGAGGTGCTGGTTTGGACGTGTACGAAAGTGAAAATGACCCATCCAAAAAAGCTATAACAAACTCCCTTTTATCGCTTCACAATGTTATCGCAGCACCACATGCTGGTGCGTCGACGGAAGAAGCCCTTCAACGCACCAATATGATCGCAGCTAAATGCGCAGTTGATGTCATATTAAATCGCAAACCTCCCAAACAATGTGTGATTGTTGATGGACGCAAACTGTAAGGATTTATCAGTTTCAAAATAGAAACTGAATATAGTCTCTACTATTGCAAAGATTTTAAAACCTTGCTCCATAGCCTTTCGGCCGCTGGCGATTGCCTAGCTGCAGCTCTCCACAATCGTATTTCGACAGGTATTTGTTGGTCAGATGCGCGAACCAACGAACCAGTTTCAAGATCATCAGCCACAATACTTAGGACAGTCCAAGCAATTCCTCGCCCCTGTCTGGCCATTGATGTCAACACACTCGCCAAATGAGATGTAAAAACAGGCTGTTTGCTAGGTGTGTCGATATTATCATCAAGGACGCACGAAAGTATTTTTCCCAATCCAGATTCAGGAGAAAAGCTCAACAGCGGCAAATTCCGGGGTTCTACAGTTTCTTTCAATTTCAAAGAAACGACAGGCAATAAAATGTCCTCACCTAATTTTACTGATTTAAACCCTTGCCCCAATTGAAGATTAGAATTTTCATGATGATGGCAGAGTAAAAATTGAGACCTACCTTCTTGCATAAGTTTTTCACACGCTAACATATGGTCTGCAGTAAGTTTCAAAGTAGTCGAAGCTGGCTCATCCTTTTCTAACTTCCGCAACCAAGTTGGAAAAAACGTCAAAGATAGAGCATGCGTTGCAGCAAAGTGAACCGTTTCAATTGAAGCACGTTCAATTGCACATGCTTCATTGCGACCTGCTTCAAGAGACCTAATCACCTGCTCAGCTACAATTGTGAAACTCTCGCCAGAAGGCGTCAATTTCATGGTATGAGTATCGCGATTTACAAGAGAAGTACCGACCCATTCTTCAAGTGATCGAATACGCCTACTGAAGGCTGATTGTGTAATATACCTGCGCTGTGCCGCTCGAGAAAAGCTACCTGCATCAGTAAGCTCCAGAAAATCCAACAACCATTCTGAATTCATTCAACCTCCTTGGCATGCTAGGGCTAAAAACATGATGCTCTATAAAGATCTATAACTAGTTGCGATTTAGTCAGAGGAAATGCAGCCAATCATACTAGATGCACTTCCGATTATCCGAACACTTCCTACCTAAAACGAGTACCAACTCGTAAAACTGTTCTAAAGTAGAATACTAAAAAGATATCCGGCCAAAAATAGAACTATCCCGCCTCCAATGCGTGATGAAATTTGCGCAAATGGATACAAAGCCATTCTTTTAGATGCACCCAACACTTCTAGATCTCCACTCCCACCTCTGTTAGCCATACACAGCCCTGCAGCGATCGCGGCTTCGATGGGGAAGAACTTAAATAATCTTGCACTTAGCCCTGCGCCAAGGCTGGCACCTATAACTATTGCTGCTGAAATAACGACATTTTGAATACTAAAGGCAGTAATAAGATCATTTAGGTCTGTCATCAAACCAACTGCAACCAATACCAAGACAATGAATGTTCTCATCCCCCATTCATTCACTAGCGCCAACGCGGAAACCAGAGACTTAGGCAGTAAATCCGAGACATTCAAGAAAACAAAAATCAAAACTGCCCAAGCAAAAAGGTGAACTTGTGGAAACAAAGAATATAACAACATCGCAAGTAACAACATTGCCACTGTAAAAAACAATGCACTGAGTGTACTCATTTCTTTGGTTGGTTCGGAGTTTTCTGTTGCGGGAGCTAACTCTTGAAAATTTTCATCGTCACTTAATTTGCCGTTTCCTGTCCAAGCTGGAAATGCTTGTCCGATTTTGTTCAGTACAGATGCCATCAATATAGCGACCATGTTTGCAATGGTTAAAACAGAAATTGCAAAACCATAATATTTTGCACCATTTTCTCCAGTAGCGTCAGCGTAAATTTCTGACATTGGTATCGCCCCTGCTCCATTACCTCCCCCCATAATTGGAAGCACATAATGGGTCACTATTCGTGCTGGCTCTACTTGAAAAAACCATCCGATAAGAACGCCAAGTACAACCGCACCAGAAATTGCAAAAAATATTACAGGCACCAATCCGACAACAGAGCGCATCAAAGATTTGCGATCAACTGAAAGTATCGTTCCCGCAACCAACCCAACTAGCAGGAGATACAAAAAGCGGTTGTCGATAACCGATGCTGTCAGAAACTCGCTTTCTTCTTTCGGTATAACACCAAAATGTACCAACACAGCACTCCCAAGGAATGCCATAATGAGTCCACCTCCCGCATACTCTTTCCAGATCGGTAATTTTTCACCAATCGAATATAGAACAAATCCGACAGACCACATAAGGGCAAACGCCCCAGGCAGACCTGCTTCCTGAATATGTCCAGAGATTAGAAAAATAGCGCTTAAGATAGCCATTATTCCAAAAGGAACGATAGCTATTCCAGCTAATTCAAACTCTACAATTTTCTTTATACTAGCGGTCAAAGTGTAATTCCCAAGTTTCAAAAATCTATAGGCCATGGCCACAAGACGCAGCTGTAGCAAGAATGTATCTGGCAATTCATTTCTTTAACTGCGCTGCGCTATTCAATCGATTGAACATCGCCCAGCGCAATTAAATTAAATCACATTTTCATTCACGAAATTCAGATATACCAATCAGTATGTATAGCTGGCTGTGAGACCTATTTGCCGAGGTGCGCCATATTGAGCAAACAGGGATGGACCAAGGCCCACTTGATGAACTCGATATGTTTCATCGGTTAGGTTTCGTCCCCAAACCTGAATGGAGAAACTGGTATTTGGCTCATATGTAAAAAATGCATCTAAAAGAGTTCGAGCTTTACGTACTTCCAAGTCATTATTGCTATTATCATCGAAAATTTTGCTCTGATAATTTGCATCCAAACCGATTTTGAAAGCCCCCCAACTAAACTGGTCTGAGTTATAAGCGGCAGAAAATGAAGTTGCATGCTCCGGCGTACGACTTAGTCTATTGCCTGCTAAATCGTCGAAGACTTCAGTTCCATCAGCAAGAAATTCACTCGTTTCAATAAACTGATCAAACGTAGCATCCAGATAAGTATACAATAAGCTGAGTTCAATATTATCTGTCGCTAAAAGCCGGAACTCAGTCTCAATACCATGAATCGTTGCATTTCCAGAATCTACAACAACGCGTGCACCACCTGAATTAGGAGTTGCATCATCAACAGATTGAATGGTTTGCAAGTCAGAGTAGTCTGAATAAAACATCGATACATTTGCACGCGCACGCCCATCAAAAAAATCTGATTTTACACCCAATTCATAATTCAAGACTTCCTCAGGAGCGACAGCATTTCGAGCAGTCGCAGCGTCAGGTTCTTCCTGAAAAGCACCAGACTTGAACCCAGTTGACACATGCCCGAACAAAAACAAATTATCACTTAATTGGTAATCGGACCCGATTTTCCATGTCCATTTTTGCTCGTCCGATATTCCAGGGTCGCCAAAAGTTGTATAATTATCACCCGGGGAAATAGCTTGGAAACGCTCTATCTCGTATTCTTTCGTTTCATCAGTGAACCTCAATCCCGCAGAAACATTCCATCGATCATTAATTGCAAAAGTGCCTTGACCGAAGATAGCCAGACTGTCTGTTTCATTCTTTGCTCTATATGTCTCGAGCGCGACAGGGATTAAAACGTCTGTTCCACGTAACCGATCAATTTCATCCTTCAGCACAAATACACCACCTACCCAGCTAAATGGTCCATCAATATTAGACGCCAATCGAAACTCAGCCGATAAAGAAGACGCGTCCTCCTGTTTTATGAGGCCAACTCCAGGAATGCCTAAAGCACCAGAAAATCCTGTTGCGGCATTACCAGCGACGTCGGTCCCATCTAAATCTTCTTCCGTGGTATTATCCAATGTCAAATATGAAACATACGTTGTAAGGTCAGCCCAGCCTAAAACACCCGTATTTAACTCAAGCTTGCTACCCCAAGTTTCTCGCTTCAAAAAATTATTGGAATCCGGATTTGCGTTCGTATCACTATCAACATCTTCATAATTAAATGGAAGCAAATTAAATCTAGCTGCTCCTTCAGAATCATCTTTCGTACCGGCTATGGAAAACAACAAGTCAGACGTTTCGCCTATATCAAACAAAGCATGGAAACGACCACTGAGACGATCTTCATCTTCAAGGGGCGCACCCGTATGAAAGTTTTTTCTGAACCCATTATTCTTCTTGGAACTTAAAGAAAGACGTGTCGCGACATGATTCCCTACAGGGGTATTTACAACAAAGTCAAAATCACGCTGACCAAACTCAGCAATGGTCGCTCTGGCTTTCAACTCGAACTCATCTTTAGGCTTGGCAGTAATAAAATGAATTGCTCCACCAACAACATTCTTCCCCCAGAGCGTGCCTTGCGGCCCTTTAAGCACTTCCAATCGTTCAAGATCAAACGCATCTACAGAAAGCATCGCCCCCCGGCCGATATAGACCCCATCAACAAACACAACAGAAGATGGGTCAGAGCCGGCTGACTGGTTCGAACTACCAATCCCCCTGATAAATGGCCGAGGTGTTGTTTTAGGAAATGCATCAATCGTCAACCCTGGCGTAGAATCAGACAATGCCTGAATATTATCTAAGCCTTTTTGATCAATCATTTCCCCAGAATAAGCAGTCACAGTTACAGGCACAGATTGCAATGTTTCTTCGCGCTTCTGAGACGTAACAGTCACTGTTGGTAGTGTTCGGATTTGTTGCTTTTGTGAAGCTTCTATTTCCTGAGCATTCCCAGGCAAAACTCCACCTAAAAACAGACTACTAAATGAGATTCCTGCGAGTAATTTTGCCTTTGTGTTGGACATAATGTTTCCTCCCGATATTTTTTTATTTGTTTTTTTCCACGCTATCAGAGAGCAAATGAGTTCTGGTGTATGAAATTTTACAAAATCTCAGAAAAATAAAAGGGAGGTACAGACGCTCATTGCAGCCTCGAATACATTAACCTATGCTTGGTCAATCAAAGAATTGAAATTCTATTCTACAATTTGTATTTATGTTTTTAGAATGATCTTTTGAAAACACTATTTCTATTAAATTTACATCGAATAGAAAAACAGATGCTTTGCACCAAACCACTCAATTTTGATGAGGTTTTCAAATCTAACGATTCAAACAAAAGCGTGAATTAAAATGCACATATCTACAAGACATAATTGGTTTGAAGAACTCTCTCCACCTGCAAAAGCCGAATTAACGAAACATATGAAAGTCATTTCATTTGCAGCTGGAGAACGTATCTTTGATACGGGCGCTACGGCACCAAACATATATCAAGTTCAGTCTGGGTATGTTAAATTATTCGCTGAACTTGAAGATGGTACAAATACTCTTTTAGCAATATATGTCCCAGGAAATATTTTTGGAGAGACACCTGTAATTTGTGGGCGTCCACTCAATCATACGACCATTGCCGCAACTGACGTTACGCTAAACCATATTCCCAAAGTTGATTTTGAAAGCTGTTTTAACCAATATGGTGAAGTTTCGAGAATTCTTTGCAAAAAACTAGCGTACATATTATCCTACGCTATACATTTTAAAAAAGCAAAAGCTCTCTACCCTATTTCCACCCAAGTACCATTAGTCCTCAAAAATTTGGTTGAATGCAGCGGCACAAAACGAATAGGCACCTCCCAAGAGATAGATATACCTATAACTATCGAAGAAATATCTAACTTTCTAGGCGTTACCCGGCAAACGGTTCAAAAAGAAATTACAACCTTGAAATCAGAAGGCATAATATCAAAAAATCTAGGTTTCTGGAAAATAGTAGATTTTCCAAAGCTTGCTGCTAAAGCTATGAAAACAGATGAGCCTAATTTACAAATATTCTAGTTAATATTTCGAATTCAAGCCACTACATAGATCTTTGTTGAGTACTTAAACCTCAAATATGCTCCTCGACCATATCATGTAAATGAACTTCAGATTCTAATAAATCAAAATGTATATTTCGCATTTTGTATGATTTCATTCTTTAACAAAGCCACCTTCAAAAGCATAATCAGCGTCCATCTACAGTTTCAAAATGGATTTGCTGCCCAATGACATACAATTGCTCCAGAAGTGAAGAATTTGCTATAAAAGTAAAGTTCTCCACCATTGCAAACGTCTTTCCTCAAACAACACTTAGCAAGTCATTTTGCGAATACATCAACCAACCCAATTTAAACTCAATTCAAAATTGGCGTTGAAAATAATGACAACAAAAATTTGAAACTTGTAGCTTCTATCCCTGCGCAACTTTCAGATTTCACAAACCAATAATTGATGAATTGTGCCCTTATAACTGCGAAAGATTGTCCATAATTATGAGTATTCCCTCCACAAAGCCAATAAAAATCATTGTTCCATGCGGCTCTCTAGGTGCTGGTGTTCGCGAAGAAGAGATAGAATATGGACTAGCTAGAGGTGCACAAGCAATCGCTTCAGATGCTGGCTCGACTGACAGTGGTGCTGCTTATCTTGCTACAGGCAAATCAAAAAATAGCCGCGGAGCGGTAAAAAGAGATCTTACCATCTTGATGCGAGCGCATGCCAGAGCAGGAATTCCAGTCATTATTGGAACCTCAGGACAAGCAGGAGGAGATCTAAATGTCGATTGGACTCGAGACATTTTGCTTGAAATCGTAGAAGAACTAAAAATTTCTCCTAAAATCGCGCTCTTATATAGTGAACAATCTAAATTTGATATCAAAGCCTACAATTCTGACGGACGCATCAAGCCCCTCTCTCCTCTCGGGGAATTACAAAATAAAACAATTGATTCATGTGACCACATCGTCGCTCTGATGGGAGTTGAACCCTATATTGCTGCGCTGGAAGCAGGTGCTGATGTCATATTGGGAGGCCGTTCAACTGATCCTGCCGTCCTTGCAAGTTTCCCTATTTGGAAAGGTGCAGGATGGGCACCCTCATGGCATGCAGGAAAAATTGGCGAATGTGGTGCACAATGCACTGAAAAAAGAGATGCTGCTGGCGTTCTACTAACAATAGATCACGACAGCTTTGAAGTTGAACCACTTTCAGTCGATAATTATTGCACACCTCAAAGTGTTGCCGCTCACATGTTATATGAAAATACAAACCCTTTTTTACTAACTGAGCCTGGCGGGGAACTTGATGTCAGTGATGCCAAATATGAAAAGATTCCTGACGGAAATGGTGTAAAAGTAACAGGAGCAAATTGGCACAAACGCCCCTATACAATGAAGCTTGAAGGGGCCGGAGGCGGAATGTTTCAAACAATAATGTTTGTGGGTATTCAGGATCCGGATGTTCTAATTGATGTTTCTGGGTTCCATGAAAGATTTGAAGAAGCACTTAATGCCAGAGCAAAACAATCTATTCCCAAGGAAGAGATCGATAATTTTCATATTTCCGTTCGAATGTATGGTTGGAATGCAATCGACGGTGCCCCTGTTCCGAAAGGTACTCCCCCACCCCGGGAAATAGGTGCTATGTTCGTCTCCACAGCGAGGACACAAGAGTTAGCCAACTCTATTGCACATGCCTGTAACCCATATTTTTTCCATTTTCCTGCTGATATGAATAAAGAATTGCCCAGCTATGGTTTTGCATTTTCTCCAGCTGATATCCCTCGCGGTCAAATTTTTGAATTTAAGCTCAATCACGTTATTGAAGTAGAAGACCCATTACAACTTGTGAGAACAATTTGGACTAAAGAACTTATTTCAGCAAACACGATATAAAAATACAGGAACAATAGTATGACCCTTTTACGCGACGTTTGCGAACACATCCGATCAAAGCAAGCTGGCCCATTTTGGGTAACAATCGACATATGGTTTAACAGTCGTGAAAACTTTGAGCGCTTTAAAGACAGTTTGGGAATTGCCCCAGATGTGTTCGAAAAACTCTATAATACAGATAGAGAATCAGTAAAAAAAATTGAGGTCGCAGATTTCAATCTTGTTAAAATTTCATACCCTCGTGCAACCCCACAAGGCGGAATGATAGAAAGAGATTTGCATTCTGGACAACAATGTATGCGCCTCTTGAATCAAAAACTCGACTAACGAAATTTTCCTCAACTCGACAATGCACTGCAATGTTTGCTTTTATCAGCAACCAGCAGTGCATTTTTTCTAATACTAGGAAACTTTAAATTTCACGAAACATCAATCGGAATGAACCAGAAGCATTCGCAACTTCTGAATCAAAATCAGCGGATGAAAGTTGAACCGAGATCTGTTGATCAGTCCAGTCCATATAAAACACATTCGCGTTGGCAGTTAAGCGACCATCCAGCCATTCACTTCTAAATGCAAGCTCATAATTCATCGCGAATTCTTGATCAAACGAGAAAGATCTAGCACGCACTAGGTTTGCCCCCTCCAGAACGATAAGCACGTTGCACGATGAAACTCGTCGAAATGTCCGAGTTCCAGTTCCATGTGACACCAGCTTTAGGCAAGAACGCTTCAAACTCTTGAGATGCGAAAGGCGGGTTACCAGAAGCTGCGTCTACCAAACTGAACAGATAGGCGGTTAATTGAGACACCACAAACCCCAGAGTTGGGTCGACGGTTGAATAAAAAGCGGCATCTGGAAGGTTTTCAGCACTTTCAACAGTAATGGTACTCGCAAAATCATTTGATATCTTTTCAACATTATAACGGACACCAAAGTGAACGGTTAGCTGATCTGACACACCATGGCGACCATCAGCAAAAAGTGCGGAACTCGTCGCAGCACGAGGGTCAGTCGTATCCGTTCCCAGCAAAATAGGGTCTGCAGGCCCGTATATTGAAAATACAGTGTCTGCGAAAGCAGCTGGCAACCCAAAACTACCATACTCGGTTGGCGCTGTTAAAAGGTGAAAAAACCATTGACGTTGATCGATACGTCACATTGGATGAATGATATCGAAATTTGTGTATAAAAAATGTAACGAGTTTATATCCGAAATCCCCAGTCTGCAGCCCGCTGACCCTCACCCCATCATCATTCAGCCCAAAAGATCCGCCCCGTGCGGGATAAACACAGGGCGGATACTCTCAATTATAAAGCTTTAGAAGTTAACCCAAAGCTTCAAGTTGAATCGACGTGGTTGCCCAGGAAACAATGATAGGAAATTTGCAGTGATAGTTTCCTGCTCGGTTAGGTTTGTACCGCGTAATTCCATACCCCACTCCCCTGTTTCATGGACATAACCGATCGAGAGATCGACATAATCCTCTGTTGGAGCACGGGAGGTGTTCAATGTGGAGACGTAATATGGCTCATTGTGGCGATACGCCAATGTAGACCGAACATTACCACCCAAGGCCGGAACAGCTTGATCGTATGTTATTCCACCAGCAAGCTGGAAGTCAGGCGTACGAACAGGCTCGGTATCTAAGGTTACCTGTGAACTATCTGGCACACCCGGTGTTGTAAGAACAGAACTGTACTTCGCATCCATAATTGCGCCATTTAAGAAACCTGAAAAGTTATCGTTGAAGACATATGCTGTCTCAAATTCAAGTCCTTGCGCTTCAAGTGTTCCAGCATTACGCGCCAAGCTAACAATTGCACTCTCTCCAGGAAGAATCACACCAGATGTAATTTGAAGATCTTCTGTTTCAATAGAATATAAGTTTGCATTCACACGAAGTCGGCTATCAAAAAATTCACCCTTCGTACCTAGCTCATATGACCAAGTGATTTCTGGATCAAATGGCAACACACGGTTAGGAGATGGTGCATTTCCATTCCAACCACCTGATTTGAATCCATTCGTCGCAGAAGCATAGAACATAAGATCTTCTGTCGCTGTATAAGTCAACGCGATACGAGGAGTTACACGATTCTCTTCAAGTTCTAAAGGAATTCCCTCAGCAACTAGATCCGCACTTGTGAACCCCATACCATCAAACCGCGCTGAACCATGGAAATCGAGGTTCTTGCGTTCATATGTATAACGAGCTCCCAATGTAAGAGTAAGCTGATCCACAATGTCATAGTCACCTTGCAAATACACCGCCGATGTCTCCACATCGTGTGTAAATGTATTGGAGGACAGAGTCACATATCCTGTAGGATCTACGCTAGCGTTAGCAGAAAACCCGTTGGTATCATAATCTGTGGACTCATTTAGATAGTAGAAACCTGCAACATAGCGAAAGCGTCCACCAAACAGAGAATCATCCCATTTAATTTCAAGTGATTCTTGTTCGTTTTGTGTATCGTCCGCAAGAATATAGCCTGCGTATGGATTCATAGAACTTCCGCTGTAATTATTGATGTAAGCGGAATCAAAAGAACGACGCCCAAAGATTATATCGAGCGAACCTGTATCGGTTGCAGCGTATGAAACTTTACCACTCAAACCGATTGTTTCAGTCAACGCACAGTTGCCGGCCTCTTCGATTAGAAGGATATCCACAACATCCCCATCACAATCAGTTTGCGGTAAACCATTGTAAGTATCGTAAAAAACTGGAGTTGTCGTAGTTTGATACGTGGATGATGCTTCAGGCAAACCTACAACACCAAGATATGTTCCGGTATCAGAAAAATATTCCACCGCTAGATCGACAGTCAATTTGTCTGTAGGCAAAAGACGTACATCACCGCGCAAACCGAAATTCTCTGCACCATTTAACGTATCTCCGGTGGCTTTGTTGTCTAAAAAACCATCGTCAGTTAAGTAATATCCAGAAACTTTAGTTAGGACTGTGTCCGAGACCGGTGCATCTATTGTACCTTTCACCAAATAACGATCATATGAGCCTGCGGAAACTTCAAAATTTCCTCCAAACTCTTCGCCTGGTTTAGCCATTATTACGTTAACAGCACCACCTGTTGTATTACGACCAAACAATGTTCCTTGAGGTCCACGCAAAACCTCCACACGCTCTGTATCTAGAAACGCATAATTATTTGCATTCTGACGAGCGATATAAATATCATCAACATAAGATCCCACTGGTGGATCGAACGTTGCAACTGATTGTGTATTACCCAAGCCTCGAATCCAATATGAATTAGCAGATGCAAGGCCAGCATTGTGAGATGCAATCATGGATGGAACATATTGTGCCAACTCCATAGTGTCATTCAAGTTTAAATCCGCAATCAACGTTTCATCAAACGCTGTTACTGGAATAGGCACATCTTGAATACTCTCAGTTCTACGTTGTGATGTCACAACAATAGTACCTAGTCGAGCTTTCCCGTCCTCGACAACTTCCGTTTCGTCCACGTCTTGCGCTGACGCAACCCCGCCCGCAGCTAGTATTGTAATACTAGCAACAGTGCTCATAGCTATATTTTTGACGCTCAGTTTCATTCCCGCTACCTTCTTTGCTTAATTGCTCTTAGGCAAGCAAATCTCCCGCCCACCGACTTTAAATATTGATATAACATTATAACAATTTAAATGTCATAGAAATATAACAAATGACCAATATGAATCTGTCAAGTCGTTGTTGCATATATTTTGCTAAGAAACTTATGCTGACTAATTTTGCACCACTCCAATTTTCTAGAGTTAAACCTTCACACTATTTCATCAGCATGAGCAGCTTTTAATTTTGGATATTTACCAAGAAGCAAAAGCAAAGCACCACCTGAAACGACGGCCATTGCGCCTCCAACAAGTGAGAATGAGTAAGTTCCAATTGTATCGTAGAAATGACCATATACGACCGGTCCCAACCCGCCACCGAGCGCTATAATTGCGTAAAAGCTACCATAAATCAGACCATACTGACGCTGACCAAAATACCTATTAATTAAATAGGCAAGTAGATCAAACTCGAAACCAGCGCCAAAACCTATTCCAGCCACAGCTAACGTTGCCATCATTGGGCTGACCTCAGAAAGAGACAGCACCCAACAACTTGCCGCAGGAATAAGTAGAATTAAAAAAGCACAGAGCGGAGCCCACACTCTATCAAGCATCCACCCCCCCATTAGCCGCCCAGCAATAACCGCTAAACCAAAACTTGCAGTTATCGCCCCTATCTGAGTCAACGCAAACCCATGAGTTCGCAGTATATTTTCTAAATTTGGGGTTGGTGCCGTGAGTGAGAATGCAATGAGTAGAAACGCACCTGCAAGCAACCAGAAATTCCGCTGCATTAACGCCTGCTTTAAAGTATATCCTTCGATATTTTCACGCTTCCCATTTTTGCCAAAATCCACCGACTGTATCTCATCTGGTTTCTTAAAGGACCTACGTTCTTTTAAAAAAAGAAGCACAACCGGCACACCAATCACTATCGGCAACAATCCAATTACAATAAATGCTGCCCGCCAACCAAAGCCTTCAATTAACCAAGCAGCAAATGGCTTAATAAGAAAACCTGTAATCCCTGTGCCAGCACTCGCTAGCCCAAGAGCTAACCCTTTGTGCTTATCAAACCAGCCATTCACAACATATGTCCAAGTCGCTGAGAGCGTACCCGCCCCTAGCACCGCCATCACAGCCCATTGAATATAGAAGATAGTCAAAGAACCCTTGTTTAGCGAAAGGCTCATAAAGCACAGACCGAAGCACAATAATGAAACTGAAGCCACCTTACGAGCGCCAAACAAATCGACAGCATATCCAGCAAATGGACTAACAATCATCACAACAATTGATTGAACAGCAATACTGCCCATCAATGAGGAAAAACTCCAACCGAATTCAGATGAGAGCTCCGGAGCAAACATACCGATCGTGTAAAAAGGAATAGGACTAAGCCCGACCGAAACGCCGATCATTGCAGCAACTACAACGAGCCATGCTCGCATTTGATTTGAACCATCCGCAGAGGTTTGGGAAACTTTTTCAAAAATAATATCACCGTTGAGACTAGACGTACGACCTCATTTATCGCACCAATAGTTATATTCTTATACCATTTGGTCATCATGCAAAGCTTTTTTTGTTGACTTTATGAAATAGAGAGCACGCAAACATGAATGATCAATCCCCTAACACAAACGCACAAACGCTAGGCATTCAGCGTGCCTACGTCCGTTCAGGGACACAAAATGTGCATTACCGAACAACGGGATCAGGGCCAGCCGTCGTGATGCTGCACGATTCACCAAGGTCATCTCGACTACATACGCAAACTATGCGCGCATTAGCTAATCACTTCACTGTCTTCGCATTAGATACACCCGGGTATGGTAATTCTGATCCACTACCCAAAAAGCAGCTTGCAATCTCAGACTTCGCGATAGCTCTTCATGATACCATACAGTCTTTGGGACTAGATGGTGCTCCAATTTACGCCACACACACTAGCGCAAAAATTGCTCTAGAATATGCTGCCAATCTAGCAAGCCATACTCATTTAATACTAGATGGCCTGTCGATTCCTAAAAGCCCAACGTCATCCGCATTTATAGACGCTTATATGCGCCCCTTTCAAAAGGATGACGCTGGTGGTTTTATTGCAAATGAATGGACGCATATTCGTGATATGCTTCGCTGGTTCCCCTGGTTTTCACCCTCCACACAAAACCGAATGCAGCTGGAAGTTAACGCAAACTGGATACAAGAATATACAATAGACCTATTTTCCGCAGGGCCACACTATTCCGACGCTTACGCTGCAGCGATGCGATACAACCCACTAGAAGCGCTAAGAAAAATTGAATCCCCAACAACGATAGGCGCACGCATCGATGATGTACTATTTGAAAGTTTGCAGCGCATTCCGAGAGAAGAAAACACCAACCTCGAAGTTGCCAAATTACCTGCTGATACTTCAGGCTGGTTAGATTGGATAATCAGCGAATTAAAAAAAGGCACCGTTACACAAAAAAAACAGCCAAGCAGCGTAAAAAAGACAGTCGGCAAAAGTGTCTATATCAACTCAGTAGCCGGTCAAATGCATATACATCAACTTGGAGAACATCCAACTGATACCATTCTTATACTAGACACGCCGACTTTAGTGCTTGGGCAGAGTTGGGCCGAGCAGTTGAAGGAAGACTTCCATATTCTTTTGCCTGAATTACCCGGTTTTGGAGAATCTGACCCTTTTACTTCTCCATCAGCAAACGCTTTCATAGATTCTCTTACTGACACTCTTGATGTGCTTGCAAAGGATAATGTTACAATCTTGGCGACTGGTTTATCTGCTCCACTTGCCATGAAGCTTGCAGAATGTTCTTCAGATAAAGTTTCTTCAATTATAGTCGACGGCGGCATTTCCGTAGCAGCATTTCCTGAGCCAATTCATGCTACAGATTTTACACCTCATTTCGATTTCAACTACTCTGGGTCTCACTTGCATGAGATTTGGCACATGCTTAGAGACAGCCAGACAAATTGGCCTTGGAACAATCGCCAAAATACCAGCATAAGAAAACTTACCCCCCTAATTAAACACGAAAATCTGTATGATAGTTTCTTGGGGATACTCAAACAACCAAAACACTATGCTGATGCGATCGATACTTGTAGAGAATTGGCGCATTCGCTGCCAAAGCTCCCCCATTCCAAGATGCTGTTTTTACATCTCGATAATGATCCAGCCTATATCGAAGTCGAAAAAATTGCGAGCACAATGCACAACGCAATTCTTCGAAAGCGTCCTCCATGCACGAAGGATGCAGCACTTATCGTGACTAATTTCCTTGAAAAATAAAAAATCTATATTGCCCTAAATGGAGCCTAAATTTATGTCCCAATCGGATGATCACATTTCTGAAACCGCCCCTCCTCCAAAGTTAAGGGCTGGTGCCTCGGATATTTCGTGGCCAAACCGCAGATATGCTTGGTATGTGGTTGCACTCCTTACATTAGCTTATGCTCTTGCTATTTTGGACAGGGTTTCAATTGCACTTTTGATTGAACCACTGGAAGCTTCATTACACATAACAGATACTCAATTTGGCTTGTTGCAAGGGTTAGCCTTTAGTTTGTTTTACAGCGTTCTAGGTTTACCTATTGGATTGCTCTGCGACAGAACAAAACGTACTCCCATTCTTACTGCAGCCCTTGCACTTTGGAGCCTCGCTACTATGGGGTGCTCGCTTGCAACAACCTTCGAAGAACTATTCTTCGCCCGTATTCTTGTGGGTGTCGGAGAAGCTGCCCTTGTACCTGCCGCGGCTTCTCTTATCGCAGATCTGTTTCCACCTTCAACCCGTCCTAAAGCATATGGTGTTTTCGTAACAGGGAGCTCTCTTGGTACAGCCGCAGCTTTTCTTTTCAGTGGATTATTTCTTCATCTATCACATGGATTAATCAAT
The DNA here is from genome assembly GCF_000023785.1 of Hirschia baltica ATCC 49814. Lineage (NCBI taxonomy): Bacteria > Pseudomonadati > Pseudomonadota > Alphaproteobacteria > Hyphomonadales > Hyphomonadaceae > Hirschia > Hirschia baltica. The sequence continues at coordinate 1,600,121 of NC_012982.1, read as the reverse complement.
GACATACCTCACCTAGCAAGCAATTTTCAAAGCTGGCAACTTGTCTTCATAATGTGTGGTATGCCGGGGGTAGCTCTATCTCTTATCATGCTGCTCACCATGCGCGAACCTAAACGCCAAGGTGTAGAAACGACTAAAACTGAATTTAGTTTTAAGCCAATTTTCAAACTCTTTTCAAAACAACCAGTTGCATTTGCCACTTTAATAGGCGGTACAGTGCTAAACCTTGTTTGTGTATATGCTATTATTGGCTGGCTTCCGGCAATGTTCATAAGAGTTCACAATTGGGAAGCCTCAACCGCTGGCCAAATACTTGGATTGGTCGGATTACCAATCAGCTTATTTGCAGCAGCTAACAGTGGCTGGGTAATTTCATGGTTAAATAGCAAAGGTCGAACAGACGCCCCAATGCTTGCTGCCGCCGCATGCGGGATTTCCATGCTGATTTTCGGTACAGCAACCAGTTTGGCTCCGACAGGCCTACTTGCTATCATCGCATATGCCTTGAACGCATTATTCGTAAATTGGAATATCTCTGCTGTCTATTCCGGCGTCTCTCAAATATCTCCTAATCAGCTTCGTGGACAGGTTATGGCTCTGCATACAATTGCATCAAGCCTAATCGCCATGACAGCAGGAAACTTCTTTGTCGGTTTCCTGACAGATACGTTTTTTACTTCACCTGAAGGTATTTCATACGCCCTTGCAATCGTCTTTTTTACGTGTGGAACTGGCTCCGCTATTCTACTCACATTGGGACGTCATGCTTTCGCAAAAGCTGTAGCTGCAAACGAAGAAAAAGTAACATCCAATGACTAATATCAAAACAGAAACTATCCAGCAAACACACCTTAGCGAAACAATGATGCAAGACTTAATTGCAGTGCTTGGCGAAAACGGATTACTAACAGATGATGCTAGTTGCACACTAAACTCATCTGATTTGCTAAACCAATCTGGACAATGCTCTGCCGTCATAAGACCTGCAAATAAAGAAGAGTTGTCTAATGCCGTCAGCATACTCTCAAAAGCCAATATAGCTATGGCCCCCCGAGGCGGTGGACTGACGTATGTTAATGGTTATACGATGCCTAAAAACGGCTTTGTTTCAGTGGATCTTGCGAGAATGGATCGCATCCTCGAAATAAACGAACGCGACCTCTACATAACCGTTGAACCTGGAGCAACTTGGAGACAAATCTACCTCGCATTAAAGCCGAAAGGATTGCGTTTGCCATTCTTTGGAACTTTTTCAGGACGGGGCGCTACTGTCGGTGGCGGATTATCTAATGGTGCTCTTTTTTTAGGCACCGCACGATATGGCTCAGCAGCAGAGATCGTACTCGGTATGCAAATTGTGACGAGCGATGGCTGCCTACTTCGAACTGGACAACTAGCTGTCAAAAATGCAAAATCGCCTTTCTTCAGAACATTCGGGCCAGATATGACTGGAGTTTTTGTACATGATGCAGGTGCACTCGGAATAAAAGCGCAAGCCACCCTTCGTATGATACGAGAACCAGCCGTAACTGAATATCTTTCCTTTGGGTTTAAAGATAGAGCAGCAGCTGTAGAAGCTTTATCTGAAATTGGACGTAGTGAAGTTGCAGAAGAAGCTTATGTAATGGATCCCGACAAGACCAAAGCAGCTCTTTCAGCCGATACCGACCTTGTTCGTGATGCAAAAATGCTGGCAAAAGTTGTGCAACAAGAGAAGAACATTTTCCGTGGCATAAAAGCAGGTACGAAACTCGCAATATCTGGACGAAACATCGTTGAAGATGGATGTTTTTCCATGCACTTAGTACTGTCAGGTCGCAGTCGCCACGCAGTTGTACAAGATATGGAAATAGCGAGAAAAATCGCAGCGACCCTAAACGGTGAAGAATTGCCAGATTCTGTACCTCGTGCTGGTCGAGCCGACCTGTTTCCACCTTTGGACTCTGTTTTGGGACCAAATGCTGATCGTTGGATAGCGTTAAATGCAAAAATAGCTCACAGCGAAGCGCCAAGCCTCGTTGATGCTGTAGAAGCTTGCATTGATAAGAATATGAACGCCTTCAACCAACACGGTGTTGTTGTGTCAAGATTATTAACAGTGATAAGCAATCACGCTTTTAGTTACGAACCTGTCTTCAATTGGCAAGATTCATGGCTACCAATGCACCATGAAAAACTTAGCCCTGATGCCAAAAAGAAACTGACAGAGCCCAAACCAAACCCCAAAGCTAGAGAATTAGTCATGAATGTTCGTCAAGAAATAATTGATATATTCAGAGACTTTGGAGCTGCATCAAATCAAATTGGACGAACTTACCCCTATGCGGAAGTCCTTCATCCAGAACCCCTCAAATTACTACTCGATATTAAAGGGTCGGTTGATCCCCAAAATATTATGAACCCCGGTGCCTTAGGCATAAAGTAGAGAGTAGAAAATGAGTAGACCCCATATTGAATTTATTCAAACTCAAAATGTCGATTGGCAGTTAACAGTCGATGGAACATCTATTAAACTTCTAAATGCTGCACCGGGTAGTACTGATTCTACGTTATTGGTCAGGTATCCTCCCGGATACAACACTCCCTCTAGTATCAAAGATATGCCAGCTGAAGAGTATTTTGTACTCGAAGGAAGCCTTTTTATAGGGAATAGATTTTGTGAGCTTCATGCGTATGGTTTTCTACCCCAAAATGATCGTTCTCCTGCACGTTCTTCAGAAAAGGGCGCTACAGTCTTAATTTTCCGTCACGCTGAAAATGATCCTAATTGCCTATCAGATATTGCAGATCAGATCGAAATAGACACTCCCAAAATGCAATGGGATGTCTCAACATATGATCCGAAACTAAGCCACCTTCGCTTAGCACGAAAAGTGTTGCGCCTTGGTCCCAATGACAGCTGTCGTACTTTCTTGCTAGCGGGTATGCCCCATGGTGTACCAGATGATACAAAACTTCCAAGTGAGACACACGACCATTGTGAGGAAATGTTTATGATAGATGGCGGGATGTGGACGCCAGAAGGCTTAATGCATCCAGGTGCATACTTTTTCAGGCCTCCTCACATTGTCCACGGACCACATGTATCGGAGTTTGGATTTTTTCAAATTATGCGCTCACCTGGAGCAAATAAAATTGTAACCCATTGGTCAAAGGACAAACGGCCTCTGCCTATAGGAACCCCATACGCTCCCACTTTACCTATTGGTTCTCCAAAAAATTGGGGACGACCATATAGTATGGGCTCCAAATTTTAAAGCCAGAGCATTCATTCTAAAACTTTTTTAAAGGGCCACCGACACGTGGCCCTTTATAATTAATTTCAAAGTATAACTTATGATCTCGTAAGTTCCACAAGTTCATACCATGTCATCATGTACCCATCTACTCCACCCTTTAGAAAAATAGCATCCTCATCCGCAGTAACCCAACAGTGATAATCTGGATGCGCCTCACCACTCAACGAAATCATACCACCACTTTCATCAGTAAAGCGGTAATGATAGGCATCAAAAGTTCCAGCTTTCACAGTTACTTCTTCTTGTCCCTCAAAGACCAGCTCCATATTCGCTTCAGCAATTAACGGCGGTGATGCACCACGATGATCTGATGATGGAAGGAATGTTCTCAATTTATGTGTATGCGGGCCTTTAGATCTATCTACTTTCTTGGTAATATAAGCGTCACCGGCAATAGGGTGGGTTCCAAAGCCATCATAATACCCATTTGTTGGAACTTTCTGAGAAACACGACCGATAGATGGTCCGAAGCTTTCACACTCGATATGGTCGTCGAGCATTCGGAATAAACCTGCTCCCATAAATTCATCTCCAATCGTCAGACGCACAAAGCAGTCCATCGGATTGTCGTTTTCATCGACACTATATGTAATATCTCTCAAAACTGTTGGATCGGGATCTTCCAATTCACAACGAGCGCGTAGTGTTCTTTTTCCATCCTCATGCACAGTGAATGTAAAAAACTCTCTTCCCCGCTCTTCACCTTCTCTTCCCGGTTTGCGAGACGTATAGAGGATTTTTCCGTCTATTGTTCTGTGTTTCATAGAACACTCCTTTCATGTTAAAATTCAATTGTTACAAAGGTGTCGCGAGACCAAGATAGCTGGCCACTAAAACAAGTCCCCAAATCACCAACACCGCTGGTTGCGTCTGAGAAATAACATTTGCAATAGCTTGGTCTGAGTCGGGAGATGGACCGTCCATTTTCATTTCAGCAATAGCTGGACCTAAAGGCTTCAACATTCGCCGAACTATTAGCCCCATTAGAACACAGAGCGACAAGGCAATCATTTTGAAACCAATGAATATCGGAACATCTATAAATTTGATGAGACATGCCCCACCCGCAAGCAATAAGCCAATAAAAATCAAGTATCTGACTGCTAGATCAAGCTTGCGAAGAGATTCGCTCGGCCCTCCGTGACGTACGTGAAGCAACCAAGCTAGACCTAACCAAGCAAAAGCAAGAATCCACATCAACAGCATAAGTATCGGAGAAATAAATAACCAGGATTTTACTACTGCAAGAGTTAATCCTGTAGGGAGAGCAAGAATCAGTGCTGTCCGAGGGGCCATATCAATATCATTTAATATTTTTAGAGCCAACATTCTTTCAGAAACAGAACGTTTTGGATCAACAAGGAAACGCGAACCATAAAATGCCCCCAAGTCACCACCTAACCAATATACAGGTATCAAAATATGCAAAAGTGTAAGGAGCGCGATTTGCATTATACTTGCTCCTTTACAAGCTGAGGCAATTCACAACTAAAAAAATCCGTCATGACTTTTTTCCGTGTAGTCCCAAATTCATCCGCATCAAATCGAGGCAAAGCTTCAAAGCGTCCCCCCTTTAAGGCCTTTGCAACCTTTTGAGATGTCTCAAAAAGTGGATCATTTTCTCCCGCCAAAATAAGAGAAGGAACTGAGATAAGCGGTAGCCGTTCCCCAGCACCCCAACGAAAAGCAGCCCTGTAATTAAGGTGATAAGTTTCGCTAGCTTTTAGGACTTCAAGGACCCAAGCCCTAATATCCTCAGCGCTCCCAAGCCCATTATCACGCCGTCCTGCACGAGTTCGTTTATACCAAGGAAAAAAGAGATATTGATCACGACAGAACTGAAATATTTTGGATAAGTATGCTCCTTCAAGGTCAGCAGGAAAAGGAAACGCGTAATTTGCCATCAGATCGTCTAACTCTTCTGAAGTTAGTACCATCACCCCATCGATTATTAGGCGGTTGATTTTTCGAGGTGCAAGGATAGCAAGTTCAGCAGCTATAGTTCCGCCAGTGTGTGATCCGTAAAGGTCGACTTTTTCAAAGCCCATCACCTCACAGAAATTTAAAATGGAATGTGCCAAGTCAATTATCGTCGGCTCATCAAGCGGCAATGCATCACTATCACCATTACCAGGTGTATCTGGCGCTATGACCAACCGTGAATCGGAAAAATCTGAAATCAATTTTTCCAGCTGACGCGAACTTCCAGGAGACGCATGCAATAAGAGCAATGGTTTTCCTTCTCCAGCAGTACGATAATGTATCTGTCCATGCTCCACATCCACGAAGTGTCGCCGAATTTTATCTTTATACGTCAAGCCTACTCTCCTAAATTACATTGAACTTTCAAAATCATTGGGCACGTTCGATAACTTCCAACAAAGCCCCATCAGGTGACTTCATGACCCCAGTCATTCTGCCTTCATACAAGGCTCCATGACGTCTGACTGGTGAACAATCCCAATGTCCTTCCAACCGGCTAAAATCTGGATGTTCAATAGTTGTAATTGCTACTCCCGGAGGCAGTTCCCCTTGATGCTTTTCTCTCTCAGTCACTTCGCTTGGATATTGATCCAACTCAAGAAACACCTCTCCCCGCCATTTCACGGTTACAAGCTCAACTTTTTCATCTTCATGCAGGTCGAATGCGAGTGAAATCATTGAATAATGGATAGCAACAGGATCAATCATTTCGAAACCGAACACGCGCTCAATCCAAGCAATAGATTCTCGCAAATCGCGACATGCCAACACCATTATAAAAGGTCGATCGACAAGGGATTGTGGAACAGGAAGGCCCGTAGAGGGACCATCAGCTTTTATTTCCGTGAGATATATAACTTCATTATCTGGACCTCGCACTTGCATAGGTTTTACGGTTGGAAATCCATCTAAAGGCTTGGGTGCACCAATAATTTCAAAGGGTGATTCCACCATTCGTTTATTGACTTCTTCAACATCCTGTACACAAATTTCTGTCGCCGCCCAACCAAGCGTTCGGATTGGAGCGTAAGACTCGACTGTATCGCCTTGAATCAGTCTTAAAAAAACCTTCTGCCCAGAAGCAGGTTGCATAATTACGTACGGTTTTCCCGCACTGTTAGGTGCTCCCCAACTCGCAGCTAGACCAGCATTAATATTGCCGGTTTCAACAATTGAATACCCAAACCAAACTTCATATCGTTTGGCTGTATCTTTGACATTTTGAGCGATTAAGGTAGCGCATTTCAATAAGGTCATTTTTATTGTCCACAATTTGTGCCAGCAATAGGCAGCTGTTATCTATTCTTCATCACCTCAATGATGAGCGTTCAGGTCAACTCAAAGGTAGAGCCAAGGTCGATTGCGCCTGTGTTCTCGACGAAAGGCTTCAATCTCAGGCATATTTTTTCGAGTAAGTTCGATTAAATCTAGCGCTTCTAAAAGCATGGTTTGAGCACTACATTCTAAGCTAAATTCATACTCTTGCTCATCGACTGACAAACGCATGGATCGCATATCTAACAAGAAATCTTTTCCAGCTTTGGCTTGAATAGCTAACTCATCGATCGTTTCCTGATTGAGTACCACAGGAGCAATTCCATTTTGAATGCAATTTGCTCTAAAAATCGGTGCGAATGATGGGGCGATAACCGCTCGGAAACCATATTCAACAAGTGCCCACACAGCATGCTCTCGGCTTGAACCGCACCCAAAGTTATTGCCAGAAATTAAAAATTTCGCAGAAGAATACTGCTTCTGATTTAATTCGAATTCTGGATTTGGTATTCTCGTGTCCTGTTCGAGATAACGCCAGCCAGCAAATAACCCTTCAGCCAAGCCAGACTTTGAAACCGACCGCATCTCTCTGGAAGGAATGATAGCATCTGTATCTATATTCTCACGCACCAAGGGAACTGCATGTGATACAAGCTTAATTAGAGGTTTCATAAAATTCCTCCAAATCTTCTAAGCTTACAATACGACCCGCAATAGCTGACGCCGCGACTATTTCAGGAGACGCAATATGTGTTCTTGTATTAAGTCCTTGTCGACTCTCAAAATTCCTATTGGTCGAGCTAATTACCCTTTCCCGAGGACCAAAACTTTCTCCACCAGCAAAAAAACACATCGAGCAACCGGATTCACGCCATTCAAACCCAGACTCTCTAAAAATTTCATCCAATCCTTCAGCTTCGGCTTCTCGTTTAACTTGAGTAGATCCCGGTACACATATTGCGCGTACATTGGCTGCTATTGTCTGCCCTTTCAGGACCGCAGCAGCCCTACGCAGATCAGAAATACGACTATTCGTACACGAACCAATAAAAGCACCATCAATCGAAAGCTCTTTGAGTTTTTTTATACCCGTTAATCCCATATATTGAATGGCACGATCATACGTTTCACGACCATCACCTAATTTAAGACTCTCAAATTCTGGAATTTCTTCACTAATGGAAATGGCGTGTTGAGGACTATTCCCCCAAGTAACCATAGGACCTATTTGAGATGCATCGAACTGAAATGAAGTATCAAATTCGGCCTCTGCATCACTTTTTAGAGAAAGCCAATATTCGCTGGCCCTATCCCAATCTTCACCTTTTGGAGAAAACGGTCGGTCTTTTAAATAGGTCAGACTTTTATCATCTGGGGAAACAATTGCAGTAAAAGCAGACAGTTCCGTTGCCATATTGCAGAGCGTCATGCGGGCTTCCATATTCAGCCCAGAAACAGCTTCTCCAGCAAACTCGATAATGTGTCCCTTCGCACCAGCTGATCCAAGCTTACTTACTATATATAAAGCCAAGTCTTTAGCCGTAACGCCTTCGGACAAAGTCCCAGTTATATTAATCCTCATGTCCTTAGGACGTTTCATCCGAAGAGTTGCAGTTGCCAACACATGCTCAGCTTCAGTCGAGCCGATTCCCCAAGCTAATGCTCCAAAAGCTCCCTGGGTACAGGTGTGACTGTCTGGACAAACTAATGTACAGCCAGGCAAAACAATTCCTTGCTCAGGTGAAATGACATGAACAATTCCTTGGCGCGAATCATCCATATCAAACAATGTTATCCCGCCGATTTCAGTTTCTTCGCGAAGAGCTTGTAGAAACTCTTTGCCCGTCGGCATCATCGTATCATCAGTCCTGTTAGGAAACGTATCGACGATATGGTCCATCGTTGCGAAGACGGTCGAAGGAGCAAGCACATCCCGCTCCTTTTCACGAAGCCCTTTTAGAGCCACACCACCAGTTCTTTCGTGCAGCAAAAGACGATCGATTGCGAGAAGTTCGACATCACTATCGAGCGATGTCACAACGTGTTCATCCCAAATTTTTTGAGCAAGGGTTCGGGGTATTGATGGATTGTTCTGCGGGTTCATATAATTAACAATTCAAATTCCTAGTAAACGCATAAAGACAAAACTGATCACTCAATCATCTGTCTTCATTTTCGTTTCCTTCTAGCTGAACAATTTTTTGAGCACCCAGCTCATGAATGCGTTCTTGCGTAATCCCAATTTCCTCTAGGATATCTGCAGTATCCTCCCCGGGCTTACGTAAGTTCAATCGAACGCCTGGTAACTTGCCATCCATTTCCACTGGAACTGCAGGCAACCTTATTTCGTTTCCATTTGGTAAAACTAGATCCAATAAAGAACCGTTTGCATTAAGATGCTCATCTTCTAGCAAATCTTCAGGTCGGGCTATTGGAGCAAACGCAACAGCCGCCTCATTCAATTTCGCTAACAGGGCGTCTCGAGAGAAACTTAGAAACAACTCTCGGATTTGTGGAAGCAACTCTTCCCTCGCGCGGACTCTGTCATTATTTGTTTTGTATGCAGAGTTACTGGCAAGATGCATCAACTTAAATGTCGATGTAAAAGCTTCCCATTGAGAATCACTGACGACACCAACAAACACTTGTTCACCAGGAGAAGATGTCTCAAATACATCATAAATAGCCCACGCAGACGAACGCTCAGGCATAGGATTCGGTGCCACACCTGTTACTGCCATCTGAGCAATGTGCTGACCAACCATAAAAGAAGTGGTTTCAAATAAAGATGAGCATACATTTCCACCAACACCTGATTTAACTCGACGTTGTAATGCTGCCAAAATACCTATAACGCCAAACATTCCACCAGTTATATCAATAACTGATGCGCCTGCTCGCAGTGGTCGCCCAGGAGGCCCGGTCATATAAGCAAGCCCCCCCATCATCTGCGCCACCTCATCCAAGGCAGCCCGTTTCTGATAAGGGCCATTGAGAAAACCTTTAGCCGAGTAATACACAAGTCCAGGATTGCTTGTTGAAAAAACCTCTGGCCCAAGACCTAATTTGACCAGAGCACCCGGTCTGAAGTTTTCAATAAGTACATCTGACCTATTCACCAATTCCTTTGCAATTTCGATCCCTTCCTTGGATTTAAGATCGATTGAAATACTTCGTTTATTACGATTAAACATCGAGAAATAGCCCGACCCTGAACCAAGTAGTTGTCGTGTTCTATCGCCACCAATTGGCTCTACCTTTATAACCTCAGCACCAAGATCTGCTAAGATTACACCTGTTGATGGTCCCATGACCATATGACTGAATTCGACGACCCGAACACCTGAGAGTGGAAGTTCATCGTGATCATTATCAAGCTGCATTTTAAAATTCTCTCTCGACTCTATTCATTTAATTGTTATAGTTTAATACCAAATGGATCAACCGGAAAATGCAAATGAATATTTTGATCAGTGAGGTCGGCCCTAGAGACGGACTTCAAAATGTATCGTCAATTATGCCTACAACAGCCAAAAAAGCTTGGATTGACGCAGCTTTCGCCGCTGGCATTCGGGAGATAGAGGTCGGGAGCTTTGTTCCCGCCAAGCTGCTTCCACAATTAGCTGATACAAATGAAATTGTATCCTATGCAAGGCAAATTGAAGGATTAACAGTAGCTGCCCTAGTTCCGAACAGTCATGGAGCGCGCAATGCTATTAATGCAGGCACACATAAAATAACTTTGCCTCTTTCTTGCAGTGAATCACATAGCATTGCCAATCTGCGCCGCACACACGAGCAGGTGTTGGCAGAAGCGCGCAGTATTGCAAATATGATAGCGGAGCTACCAGCAAAATCTCGACCACATTTCGAGGGAAGTTTATCAACGGCCTTTGGGTGTACAATTGAAGGCAATGTTCCAGAAGACAAAGTCATAGAACTCGCTGAAGCACTCATGGAAGCAGGTTGCGACGAAGTTGGTCTCGCGGACACAACCGGTTATGCCAACCCAACGTCGGTGAAAGAACTTATCAAGAAAATATGGGGCGCTGTGGGGCAGGAAGCACTCACTGGAATACATCTTCATAACACTCGGGGGCTAGGTTTAGCAAATGCTTATGCAGCCTTAGAAGTTGGTCTAACAACTTTCGATAGTTCATTAGGTGGACTAGGAGGCTGTCCCTTTGCGCCGGGTGCAAGCGGTAACCTTGTCACTGAGGATTTAGTCTATATGTTTGAAGCTATGGGAATTTCTACGGGTATAGACTTAGAAAGTCTTTTCTCAGTACGTCGCCTTGTACAAGAAAGTCTACCAAGCGAAGAATTCTATGGTTTCGCACCAGAAGCCGGGCTTCCATTAGGCTTCTCTCCTACCACACCTTCTCTCCCTAATAATCAATTAGCAGGATCACGTTCATGAGTATAATTGGCACTAAGATGGTTTCAGATGGTCGTACCGCGAAGCAAATTTTTGAAGAAGTCATAAGCAATCCCTCGCGTGCCAAATTTGGTTTTGGTGATAAGCTTGCTATAGTTAATGTCGACATTCAAAATGCCTACACTCGGATAAATGAATTCAGTACAGCTTACGAAACTGACCCTCGGCAAATCGAATATGTGAACACTATTTCGAATTTAGCGCGGCAAAAAGAAATGCCTGTTATCTGGACGCATGTTGCATTTGCAGACAATGCATCCGACGCAGGCATTTGGGGTACAAGAACAGATACCCCCGACTCCCTTCAAAATATCAAATATGACAGTCGTCGACATCAATTCGATGACAGATGCGATATCCATAAAGATGATACTATTTATACAAAACGTATGCCATCGGCATTTTTTGAAACACCTCTACAAAGCCTGTTAGTTTGGTTAAAAGTAGATACTTTAGTTATCACCGGTGGCAGTACTTCAGGCTGTGTTCGCGCAACAGCTGTTGATGCATTATCACGTGGTTATCGCGCGATCGTTCCTATCGAAACGTGTGCAGATAAACATGAGAGTTTTCACTTTGCGAATTTAACTGACCTAGCGCTGAAATATGCAGATGTTGAGCCTGTAGAAACAGTCGTGAATTGGCTTGAGGCTCAAAAATGAATAATGGACAACCAGACCCTGGTCTCTATGAGTACAATGCTTACAGGAACCGTCCTAAAATAGAATGGCCTGATGGTAAAACTGTCGCTGTATGGGTATCTCCCAACCTTGAATACTATGAGTTAGATCCACCGGAAAATCCTATCCGTAAAAGCTGGAAAACTCCAGCTCCTGACGTAACTGGCTATTCTCATCGTGACTATGCCAATCGTGTAGGACATTGGCGTATGGCCGAGGTGATGGAGCAATATGGCTTTAAAGGGTCAGTTTCACTTTCAGTTGCCCTGTGCCAGCACATTCCAGAAGTCGTAGAACACGCCAACGAGCTAGGTTGGGAATTTTTTAGCCACGGTATATATAACACACGATATTCATATGGCATGAGTGAAGAACAAGAACGCACCATAATTGAGGACTCGATCAAAACAGTTAAAAACGCCACGGGACAAGACATCAAAGGTTGGTTAGCACCAGCATTAACGCATACACCAAGAACACTGGATCTCATTGCAGAATATGGTCTTACATACACATGCGATCTATATCATGATGATCAGCCTATGCCTGTATCTGTCAAATCCGGTAAACTAATATCCATGCCCTATAGCTTGGAAGTAAATGATCATTATGGCTTCTTCATCTATAATATGAGCCCTCGAGAATATGCAGATACTCTTATCCGTCAGTATGAACGTTTAGCGGCTGAAGGCGAAAATTCCGGCACAGTAATGTGCATTCCCTTACACAGTTATCTTATAGGTCAACCACACCGAATTGGACCATTCGCCGAAGTACTTCGCTACATCAAAGAGGATGGACGAGCTTGGATAACTCAAAGCGGTGACATAGCAGACCATTATCTTGCTAATTATTCCCATTTGGCGGGAGCTAAAAATGACTATTGATAACTCCTATATGATATACCGAAATCGTCGACGCGGTATGGATCACGACCTTTACAAATGGTCGAACATATTTTCTCGCCCTCCTTTAAAATGGCCAAATAACAAAAACGTACTTACTTGGATTGTCATTAATTTAGAATGGTTTCCAATTACGCCAAATGACACCCCATTCAAAGCGCCGGGACATATGCAAACAGCCTATCCTGATTTTAGGCATTACACATCTAGAGACTACGGTAATCGCGTAGGAATTTACCGCTTACTAGATGCACTAAAAAAAATTGACGCGAAGGTTTCTGTTGCCGTTAACAGCGCGATTGCTGAACGTTACCCTCAACTAGTAGCGGATATTTCCGCTGACGGACATGAAATCATTGCACATTCAACCGACATGAATGCAACCATTGCATCTGGCGTTGCGATAGAGCAGGAAGAAGCGCACATAATTAGATCTCTAGCCGTTATTGAAAAAGCCACAGGCAAACGCCCCATTGGTTGGCTTTCCATCGCGCGCTCTCAATCATTCAACACCCCAGAATTACTAGCTAATGCAGGCTTGTCATACATGTGTGATTGGGTAAACGATGAACTGCCCTATCTGATGAAAACCAAAGCTGGCGAAATTTTCAATTTCCCTCTGAATCATGAATTATCAGATCGACAAATCCTGAATGTCCAACAACATTCTGTAGATTCCTATGTGCAACAAATCAAAGATGCTTGGACATGGCTCAACTCTGAATCGAAGCAATATGGCGGGCGCATTTTACCACTAAACATAACACCATATATAATGGGGCTTCCCTATAGAATGGAAGCATTTGAACAACTTTTGTCTTGGCTAAAGACTCAGGAGCAAAATGACTTTGCAACGGGTACAGAAATACTCGAGACCATTAGTGTAAACTAAAGCATCACCGAATAGAAAGCATGTTTCAATGAGCAAGACTCTATATGAGAAGCTGTGGGATTCGCACGTGGTTTGCGACATCAGCACAGATGCTACACTTTTATATATTGACCGGCACTATCTTCATGAAGTGAGCACCCCGCAATCTTTTGAGGCACTTAAAACAGACGAATTGAACGTCAGGCGTCCAAAAACAAATATTGCAGTCGCAGATCACTCTGTTCCGACCATTCGTAACGGTCGCCCTATTGCAGACCCACAAGCTGCTGCTCAAATTGCCCTACTCGAAAGCAATTGCGAACATTTTTCAATCCCGTATATTCCTCTAGATAGTGATGAACAAGGAATTGTTCATGTAATAGGACCCGAACTAGGTCTCTCTTTGCCTGGAATGACTATAGTTTGCGGTGATAGTCACACATCAACGCACGGTGCTTTTGGAGCGCTTGCCTTTGGGATTGGTGCCAGCGAATGCGGAACTGTAATGGCAACACAATGCCTATTACAGAAAAAATCAAAGACAATGCGGGTGCACTTCACCGGTCAATTGCAGAACGGAGTTTCAGCAAAAGACCTTGCTTTAACCCTGATAAAAAAAATAGGAACTGCTGGTGCTGTAGGATACGCAATAGAGTTCACCGGACAACCAATAACAAACCTTTCAATGGAAGGTAGAATGACGCTGTGCAACATGGCTATAGAAGCCGGATCACGTACAGGTCTAGTAGCACCAGACGACATCACATTTGAATACATAAAGGGCAGACAAAATGCCCCGAAAGAAATAGACTGGAAACATGCACTCAAGCTTTGGAAATCTCTTAAAACAGACACTGAAGCACACTATGACAAAGAAATACAATTGTCCGTGGATGAAATAATTCCTCAAGTAACCTACGGCACGCGACCTGACCAAGGCCTTCCAGATGATGGCCACCTACCTTCTGGAAATACCAATGAAATCAGAGATGCATTGTCTTACATGGGGTTAGAACCAAACGCTGCTTTTTCAGATTTCAAAATTGATTATGCTTTTATTGGAAGTTGTACCAACGGCAGAATAGAAGACCTTCGAGCAGCCGCGTCTCAAATTCAAAATCGACACGTAGCAGAGGGTGTAATAGCACTGGTTGTTCCTGGCTCTGGCTTAGTTAAAAAACAGGCCGAAAAAGAAGGGTTAGACAAGGTATTTATTGATGCTGGATTTGAATGGCGCTCTCCAGGTTGTTCGCTTTGTGTCGCCATGAATAATGATCGCCTTCCACCAGGTAGTCGGTGCGCATCGACTTCCAATCGCAATTTTGAGGGCCGTCAAGGCGCTATGTCTCGTACGCATTTACTAAGCCCAATAATGGCGGCAGAGGCCGCCATTGCCGGTCACATTGTCCAAATAAAGAACCCCAATTGATGCAACCTCTTACCGTTATAAATAGCACTGCTATATCACTACCGGAACCTAACATAGATACGGATATTATATACCCAGCTCGCTTTCTAACTGACACTCGAAAAATTGGGCTTGGTGAGTATGCCTTTTACGATCGTTGTGCAAATGATCCTAATTTTCCAATTCATCGAAGAATAAAACAAGAGATTTTAATCACTGGCGAAAATTTTGGCTCAGGCTCCAGTCGAGAGCAGGCACCCTGGTCTTTAGCTGACCTTGGTTTGAGAGTACTTATCGCACCAAGCTTTGGAGACATTTTCTACGGAAATTGTTTTAGAAACGGTCTTCTTCCAATCCGCCTACCATCATCCGTTATTAACGAGCTTCATCAGTTTGCAAAAAAACAGGTTGTATTTGAAATAAATCTTATTGACTGCGAGATTAAACTCAATGTGGAAAACCGATCTGTTCAATTTGAAGTGCCATCAGATGGCCGAGAATCATTGCTCAATGGCTGGAATGAAACCACACGCATTCTTGAAAATTATACCAATGACATAATCGCCTTCGAGCAAAAGCAACGCTCGGACCAACCCTGGCTCTGGAAATAGAGAACCCTATGACTGACACAAGACTTAAAGATAAACTCCAGAAAGAAGACTTTTTTGTCGTTCCTGGAATTCACGACATGATTACCGCTGTCATAGCGGACCGTGTTGGCTTTGATATCGTTTACGGCACAGGGTATTGGTTAACCGCCTCCAGTTTAGGCTTGCCAGACGCTGGAATCGCTACCTACACGCAAATGTTGGATCGCATGTCGACACTAAAAAAGACAAGTAATGCAGCTTTGATTGCGGATGCTGATACTGGATTTGGCGGCCTGCTAAATGTTGCTCATACTGTGAAGGGATACGAAGCAGCTGGAGTATCTGCCATACAAATAGAAGATCAAGAATTTCCCAAAAAGTGTGGGCATACTCCATTCAAACGCCTCATACCCATTGAAGATATGGTTCGTAAGATTCAGGTAGCTTCAGATACAAGTGAAAATATGCTTGTTATTGCTCGAACAGATGCACGCCAATCTGAAGGCTTAGACGGAACACTTAGAAGACTGGAAGCGTACGCTCAAGCAGGTGCTGATATTCTCTTCCCAGAAGCGTTGACCAATGAAGAAGAAATGCGCAAAGCATGTAAAACATTTGATAAGCCAGTCATGGCCAACATGGCAAATGGGGGGCTGACACCTGTTCTCAACGGAAACACCTTAAAAGACATCGGCTATGCATTTGCTATTTACCCTTCTTTGACAAGTTTGATCTCAGCAGCAGCTGTCGAACAATCACTCATAAAATTACGTGACAATTTGGATGGTGAACCGGCTGACATGAAAATGTTTGATTTCAAAACTTTCTGCGAAATGATCGGCTTTAAAGAAGTCTGGGAATTTGAAAAAAAATGGGCTGATTAATTCGGTACCTATGTAAAATAAAAGCCCAGCCAGAATTTTCTGGCTGGGCTTTTATTTTATAACTTTTAATTCCAGAATGCTTCCTATTCCGCCGCTACATCAACTGAAGATTTCCATTGTGGTCGTTTCGGAGCTGGAAGCCCAGTCTCTGATTCACAATTCATTCGCAGTGTCTCAATATCTGGTCCATAGTTAAAGACACCTAACGCAGGACGTTCAGCCTTTATCTTCGCTCTTAGCATCTCTGTTCCATCAGGATCTACATTCCCTTCAGAATCAACAACAACACCATATTTTTTAGCGCCTTCAACTGTCACAAGACCTTGTATGACTTCTTGTCCCACTAATGCCGACTCACGGTCCAAGGGGTCACCCCAACCTCCTCCCCCCCAAGTGATAAAGTGCAGCACATCGTTTGCTTCTACAGCTAAGTCTTCGATCTTATTAGATATAATCGTCTGCGTTCCGTCTGATTTTTCTAATATTTTACGCGCACGCGCCCCTGGCTCACCGCCGTTCACACCCCAAGGAGGCACAAACCAGCGGTCGTCATGTATTGCAATTTGTCCTGGCTCAAGAAAACGGTATGACATTTTAATACCATTGCCGCCTCTATGCAGTCCAGCACCCCCACTATCAGCCACGGTCTCATAGTTTTCTATTACCATCGGAAAATACCGTTCTAGAAACTCATTCGGTATATTGGTAAAACCTGGCCATAAAGAGTGACCGTCAGGACCATCCCCTAATGGTCGACCAGGTATGCCTCCAAAGCCTATCTGGAAAAGTTGGAAGTATTCACCTTGCTTGTCATAACCTGAATAAAATAGGTGTGGTGAAGACGAAAACCCCGCAGCATTCAAGAATTCCGGTGTCTTCTGTCCAAGTAAAGCCCCTAGAACATCAAAAATTCGTCCTAACGCATGTGTGCGTCCGGAGAGGGCTGCAGGGAATTTTGGCTTAAGCAACGAGCCTTCAGGAATTCTTACATCTATCAGATCATAAAACCCATCGTTAAACAAAATTTGTGGGTCAAAAACCATAATCATATATATGCCGAAAAACATTCTCAGCATATTTTCATTTAATAAGAAATTTATGGATGCTGGACTCTGAGGGTCAGTACCATCAAAGTCAAGGACAACTTTCTCGCCTTCTCTCCACATTGTACATTTGATTTTGTATGGTCCGAACCCCATACCATCATCACAAATGTAATCTTCGAAAGATACAGGCTCTTTTCCAATAGATGAAGCTATAAGCGACTTCATTGCTTTATAATTTCTCTCGAGAAGTTCTTCACAAGCCGATACTAATACATCATCGCCGAACCGATCAGCCATTTCAATCACTCGATTGCGAGCCACTTTACATGATGCAATCAAGGCATTTAGATCCGCAGAACACCAATCGGGTGTACGGACCTGATGCATAATTAGTTTAAATACATCTTCGTTATATTGACCTTGTTTGTATAACTTGACTGGAGGTATACGCACTCCCTCCTGAAAAATACTTGTGGCGTCAATTGGCATAGAGCCCGGTACCTTCCCCCCAATATCTGATTGATGACCAAACATAGAAGTGTAAGCAATAAGACGACCATCTTTGAAAACAGGTAATAGAACTAGCCAATCATTTGAGTGACTAATTGCGCCACTTACTGAATATGGATCAGACAACATAATCAAGTCACCGTCTTCAACAGTTCCGTCATATCCGTCAAGGAAAGCACCTATATAACTCCCAAATTGACCGACAATCATTCTACCTTTGTGGTCAGCAATAAGTGGAAATGCATCCCCCTGCTCTCTAATACCCGGTGACATAGCTGTGCGAACCAACGTTGCATCCATTTCCACACGGGCGTTACGCAAAGCATTTTCGATAATGTCGAGAGTAACGGGATCAATATCAACCTGATCAAAGGGCGCTTCATTACTTTGAATAATTTGTGCCATCTGAGTTACTCCTTCAATGTAATTAAAATATTTCCAACTGAATCGACCGTCGCTTTACAATCGTCTTCAACGAGGGTTGTAGAGTCCATTTCCACAACAATAGCCGGACCTAGAATTTGATCTCCAGCACAAAGGCGCGAGCGCTCGTAAATTGCTGCAGACACCATTCCGCCATTTATCCAAAGCTCATGATCACGTATCTTAGCTGCAGACGGGTCTCCTGTACCTTCAGGTAATTTTGCTGCTTCAAGATCTGGAATAGGGCCGAGAGCAACTGCACGCAGGTTAACAATCTCATGCTCACTATCCATATTAAAGGTGAAAAGGCGATTGTGCTCCTCGTCGAAACGACCCGTTAGCCAAGACACTCCTTTTTCTCTTAAGTCTTCAGCACACAAATCCATCGGCACTTCGAATGCCTGCCCAGAATATCGCACATCAACTTCAAAAGTAACTGTAATATCGTCAGCATCGACACCTTCTTGTAACAACTCAGCTTTCGTTGAACCGGCCATTTCCTGCAAAATAGCTATAATCTCTGTTTGAGAGGTATTCGACACAAGTTTAGAGAACGATCTGGCAGCCTCGGTACGCATTCGAGTGGTTGCATCCCCCAGAGCACACAAAACGCCAGGAGATACAGGAGATATTGCGGGCCAACTCCCCATTAGTTTGGCCACAGCATTAACGTGCAAAGGACCAGCTCCCCCAAATCCCATTACTGCGAAATCTCGTGGGTCATATCCTTGTTGAACAGATACCATACGAAGAGCGCCAAACATATTCTCATTAACGATATCTATTATGCCGCGAGCTGCTTCATATAATTCTATTTTCAGAGCATCAGCGATTGTTTGAACAGCGGCTTTCGCACCTTCACGATCAAGCTCAAATGAACCACCCAACAAAGATTCAGGCAAATAGCCTAAGACAACATTTGCATCTGTCACGGTGGGTTGCACACCACCTTTACCATACGCGACAGGTCCTGGTACTGCTCCTGCGGACTCAGGTCCGACACGAAGCGCTCCTGTCAATTCTGGGACATAGGCAATCGAACCACCACCAGCACCAACTGTTTTAACATCAAGTGCAGACGCCCGCACAGACAAGTGTCCCACCTCAGTCGTCCTAACGCGTCTAGCCTCCAGGTTCTCAATCAATGCGACATCTGTAGAAGTTCCGCCAACATCTAAGGTAAGAATATTTCGAACTCCTGCATTTTTTCCTACCCAAATGGCTCCTGTGACGCCACCAGCCGGTCCAGACATGAGAAGATTCACCGGATGCTCTTCAGATTTTTGTGATGACATTAAACCGCCATCAGATCTCAACAAAGATAGGCGAGCATTCATGCCGGACTGAACAAGACTTTCCCTCAAATTTCTTACATAACGTCCCACAACGGGTCGAACTGCTGCATTAGCAACGGTTGTCAAAGTACGTTCATATTCCTGCATTTCCGGCAAAACCTGATGACTAAGAGAAAACGGGATGTCTGGAAGTATTTCTTTGATAAGCGTCCCAACCTGCCGCTCATGCTCGCCATTGAGATAAGCATTCATCAAGGAAACCGTTACTGCTTCAACATCACGATTTTTCAACAATTCAAGTTGAGCTCGAATATCAGCCTCATCGACAGGCCGGAATTCTTCACCCTTGGCATTCATACGGCCTTTTATTTCGAATGTGTCTTCCAGTGCAGCCATAGGTTCAGGTTTTGGCCATACAATCCAACCAGCAAGCCCACCTGGAACAAAACTGCGGGCGATCTGCATCATTTGCCGATAGCCCTCCGTCACGATTAATCCAACTCGGGCTCCCTTTCCTTCCAGAACAGCATTGGTTGCAACCGTTGTTCCATGCAACAGAACATCAACATCCGACGGCTTAATACCAGCTTGATCGCAGATCGCATTTACGCCAGTTAATATACCAACAGAACTGTCCGCAGGGGTTGAAGGGGTTTTATGACGCCAAAATTTTCCATCTTTCTCACTAAACAGAAGGAGATCCGTAAACGTTCCTCCAACATCAACACCTAGACGATAGGCCATTTGCAATCCTTTTTTTCTGACGAAACTCTATCGTGATACTCAATCACGCCAATTTTCACTTTGCAGGGTATCTCTTGCTGTCAGCTGAGATCTACGACGACTTTCCCCATTGATCGCCCTGACAAGAGCCGATCAACAGCGTCATACACACCATTCAACCCCTTAAATTGCGGCTCATCAAAAGTGACTTTGATGTCTCCTGCAGCAAACCTTTCAAACAACCAGGTACGCGCATCCGGCCAGTGATCAGTTAGTAATCCATTCATAAAACCACGTACTGATGCGCCTTTATAATAAAGTTTATTGGCTATCCGTGGGGCCGTAACAATTTCAGGTTCTCCTTCAAGGTCCTGAGCAGCTCCCCCAACAACTAACCGCCCATGAACAGCGATATTATCTAGAAAAGCATCGAATATGCTTCCGCTAACTGTATCTACGGCGACATCAAGGCCATCTTTGAATTCCGTACCGAGCACGTCTGCTACCGACTCGGTCTTGTAATCAATTACACGATCTGCTCCCAACCCTCGAACAAACTCTCCTTTAGTTTGCCCACCACAGACTCCGACTATTCTGCAATCATGCAGCTTTGCAATTTGAACAAGTAAATGTCCTAGCCCACCTGCGGCGGCGGATATTGCTACTGTTTCTCCATTCGCTAAAGCACCTGTCTGCTTAAGAGCTACATAAGCAGAAACCCCAGTTGAAGCTAAGACGAGCCATTCTGGACGAGTGTCTGGCACTTTCACAAAATATGATGCAGGTGCTGTATTCCATTGTCTGTATCCTGAGGGAAATCGAGTTGTAACAACTGCATCACCTTCAGATAAGCCGACAACACCTTCACCGCATGCTTCAACGACTCCTAGCGCTTCAACACCTGTCAAAGTAGGTAATTGCACAGAAACATAATCAACAGCGTTACGAGCAATCTGAGTGTCAAAAATTCCATTGATGCCGCAATAAAGGTTACGGACTTTAACCTCACCTAAATCAGGATCACGTAATTCTTGGCTTACTATTTTACTTGCTTCTCTAAAGGTACTGGCAAATTTCTGTAATTGAATTGCTGTGTAATTCGTATTCATGACAAGTCTCCGCGTGCTGGAAGTCCAAGAACTCCGGGATTAAGAGTTCCATTTGGATCCATCACTCGTTTGACCGCATTCAGTATCTCAATAGAAGTCTCATCGCGTGAATTCACGTAGGGATAGGTCCGGCCAATTTGAAAATGTCCGCAACCATATTTTTGAAAAATATCCAGAAGCTCTGAACGCAACAGTTTAACCAAATCAGTTGCAGCAGGGTTTTCCTGACGTTTGGTAAGCTTCTGGATATGTGAAGCCTCCATCCCGTCTTCATGTATCTCCCGCCATCCTTGTGGCCAGAAATAAACTGGTTCTATTATCAAAGCATTGGTCGACATAGATGTGAACAAAAAGCCAGTTTGCACACTCAAAGCTTTCATTTCTTCAGCATGAGCATCATATGCAGCTTGTACTTCATCAAAAATAGCCGGTGCATTCTTAAGAGAAGCTACACAATGAATAGGAACCCACGCTTCACCTGTTGGGCCAACCATACTATTTAATGCAGGAAATGGCATTGAACGAATTATTTTAGCAATTGAATTTTCGATCTTCTTTCCATTGAATTTCTGAACAATTCGTTCTGCCTCGCTCATGTCCCATTCAACGCCCGCACTTGAGCGGCCTTCACAAATGACATGAAGAGGATATTCATCAACTCCAACAATGTTTCGTCCACTTACAGCGATCTTAGAAGCGGACATAAGTCCTTTGAGTAAAGATTTTTCTTTGCCAACAACTGCCCCAAGTGTTTTCACATCAGCCGTTAAGCTGGCGCGCGTTAATCTAACTTTTGTCAAACCTGGATCAAACGCACAAAGTTCACAGGCAACTCCGGCCCGACTGAGTTCAGCCATAGCAAGCAAAAGATCTTCACCTGTCTTAAAAGAAAATGACGATTGCAGGTCATGATTTGGCATTGTCATTAGACGAAGTGTAATTTCTGCCTTAACCCCCAAAGCACCACAATCACCACAGAACAATCCTGCTAAATCTGGACCAAAGTGACGATAAAACGGCTCATCACCACCAACTCCGCGCGCACCAGTTCGGATAACAGAACCGTCAGCCGCCACTACAGTCATTGCAACAACACTCTCACTAGATGTACCGTGATGAGCAGCTCCGAACATCGCATTTAATTGTGAAATACCGCCACCAATAGTCGACTTCAACCCAGACATGGGCCCCCAAAATGGCGTCCTCAAACCCAGTGGATTTAAAGCATCATTCAATTGCTTCCACGTCACTCCAGATTCCACAGTGACGGTCATATCATCACGACTAATAGATAAAATCCGGTTCATACGGCTCATATCTAAGGATACTGTTCGAGGACCGGCTGGCACATAACCACCCGTATAGCTCATTCCGCTGCCTCGCGGCGCGATAAATGCACCAGCTTTATGGCTTAACGATAAAACCTCTTGTAGCTCCTCCAGAGAACCTGGAGACACAACCATATCGACCGTATGCTCAATTGGCAGCCATATGTCTTGACTATACAAATTTCGCGTTTCTGCATCAGTTTTAACATTCTCCCCTCCAATTAGAGAGGCAATGTCCAAGGCAAGCTTGGAACCATGTATCAACGGCACGGTGTCAGACATCTCAAAATCAACCAATTCTACAATCAAATCTCATTTGTACTAATGTTATGACATATTAATATTACGCGCAAGCACGAAAATGAGATGAATCTATTTCAGGCTAATTTTCGTGCAATCTTGGCTGCATTTTTTCCAGCAATGCCACCCAATACAACAGCAGTGGTCAATCCCATTGCAGGCAAATACCCCCAAGAAGACGGGCCAGATACAGATCTTGCTGCACCACCACCGGCGAAAAGGTTAGAAAACGAACGGCCGTCACGGCGTACAACCCTAGCCTCACTATCTATCTGTAAACCGCCCTGAGTGTGATATAGTGCACCAGTCACACGTATATAGTGAAAACTTTCAGAGAGTGCTGATACTGAGTTTGACCAATTACGTCCCAAAGAATCCGCTCCACCGTTTTCTACAGCATTACGAATTGACAGAAATGTATCTCTCAGACTCTGTTCAGATACACCCATTCGATCAGCCATGATTTCGATACTAGAAGCAGTTTGAATAACACCCAGCTTTTTTAATTCCTGCATTTCAGGAATATGCTCACATTCCCCACAAATACGGGCGTCAAAAACAACCCATCCGGTCCCGCCTGGCTGTTCCGATAAAGGCAAAACCATACCAGCAATATCATCCGACTCGTCAGTAAAACGCCTTCCAAGGGAATTCACAATTACCCCCCCTTCTATAAGAACATTTGGAGGTACAGAGATTCCAACAGGATCCGCCAACATTGCATATCCTTGATAACTACCCATATCTCCAACAGCCGCACCAAGACGCTCACCGATTAATACAGCGTCGCCTTCGCTACCCTCATGTCCATTAAATCGGAATGCTTTGGTTTCCGGCATGAATTTTTGCGTCATACTTTGATTTGCGCCAAACCCACCACTTGCAAGAATAAGCGCATCACATCCAATAGTTTGCGATTCACCATCTCCACCTTTAATGACAGCCCCAATAATTTCGCCATCATCACCAATGATTATATCTACCAGTTTCGTATTAAGCAGAACATCAACCTCGACATCACTTAATCGGCGATGAAACCACTGCACCATATCTTTACCAGAATGCCCCGCCCAGCCGTGTATACGAGCGCGTGAATTGCCGTAAGAAGGCTTAAATCGCAGATCAAGCGTCCATGGGAAGTTGTGACGCTGGACCAACCACTCTAAAGTTTTTGCAGACCCTTCAGATATTAACCGACTTATGACCGGATCCGCCATTCCCTTAGTCTTTTTTTGAATATCTTGAAAAAAGATTTCGGGACTATCTTCTATTCCCGCTTCTCGTTGAAAATGCGTTCCTGCAGCGCAAAAAAGTCCCTGTGACATACCTGTCGAACCAGTAGGATTGTCATCTTGCTCTATAAGCAACGGCTCTAATCCAGCATCCCTTGCTGCCAAAGCTGCCGCAGCACCGCACGCCCCGCCCCCCACAATAAGGACAGGAACTGAAAATTCAAATGTTTGCTTCATTATCGAGCTAGCTCATCGCCAAGGTCTTCAGAAGCAACATCAGTATTAGTTGCTGATGCTTCACCCCGCTGCTGAAGAACACGAAGTACACGCGATATGTATTCTTGAACCCATAAAGCTCGCTCGTCAGCAGCCTGCTTATCTGGAGTGTAATTCTCCACTTCTGCTCGCGTCAGTATACCCTTACTCTCAAGCAGTCGTTCAAGTGTATCTATTCGTTGCCGTGCAACTGTGAGCTCTTGCGAAACAGAAAGCGTTATAGCCAACACTGTTTCAACATCCTCATCCAAAAACCAAGGGCGTTTACCTGCTGGTTTTGCGCCAGCTTCACGAAGTGCAGCTTCAATGCTCATTACACTTTTCCTCCGATAACATGCCAAGCAGCTTTACGTCCAAAATCTTCGCTTTCATCTTCCGCTGCATCTGGAAACAATTCTTTATCCACCACGCCTGTCACTCCGCCGTGAATAATATTTTTAGCGTCAAACCCTGCATCGACCATCTGTTGAGTTAAGTCGATTTCATGCATACGACTCCAAAAAGGCTCATTGTTATAAAATGCATCCCAATCACGCATTGTTTGCTCAAAGATCGGCATGTTTGAAGTATATTGAGGTTGTTCTACATGAAGAACAATTCCACCAGGCTTGAGAAGGCGGCGCGTTTCATTGAATATATTTCGTAGAGCACTAGAAGAAAGCTCATGTAAAAACATAGTTGTTTGAATCCAATCAAAACTTGCATCTGGAAAACGCGAAAGATCCTCACCACTTGCTTGAACGAAACGAATATTTTCAACATTAAGAGACTTAGCTCTAGCAAGCGCGTATCTAAGTACCGGCGCCCCAACATCCACCACAGTCATTTGAGCATCAGGATATGCTTCTGCAATCGGCAAAGAACTATGGCCGACAGTCCCACCGATCTCTAATATATTTTTGGGGTGAAAATCCGGTAAATTCTTCTTTACCCAATTAACTACAGCCTTCCCACCGCCATCAGAATACTTCCCGAGCAATCCTGCTGTCGTCACAAACCCAGCATGATCGTAATTAGCACCATTTGTAACATCTCCGGCAAAATACTCACTGTGGTAACTTCCAGGCATACAATGGTGATCAACGCCCGAAACATATCTTGGAATAACAATCTCGGAATCTAACTCTAACCTATCATCATCGTTTGTAAGCTCTTTAGCAATTTCAGCTAATCGTTCACGCTGGCGTATCGCAGTCCATCTACCAGCCTGTTGACGCTGCTCCATAGTTGCTCGTCGTACCGCTGACCAGAAGCAAAAAATCGAATTTTCGAGCAAAGCTTTTCTTGCCTCATGACGGTTTGAGATGCCGTGCCCATGTTTTTTTTGAAACTTTGGTTGAACTTCTGTTTCATACGCCGCCCTCACACCAGGAACGATGCTGGTAGATAAAAAACGATTCATTTGAGCTAGGTAATTTATTCTTTCAACTTCATCATGGCTTGTCTCAGGAAAAACCGCATGACGACCAACAACACGATAATCTGGCGGCCCCTCATATACATGTGGCGAAGATTGAGAATTATGTTCCACGACAGGTTTCCTTTTTGGTATAATGATATAACAATATGTGCCAGACAAAACTCAATATGACAAGAGGGAGCACACTCATGAGAATTATCGTTCTATTGAATCTCAAACCTGGAAAAGATGAAGCTGACTATTTAAAGTGGGCAAAGGAAACAGATCTTCCAACTGTAAACAGCTTAGCTTCCGTCAAAAACTTCCAGATATTGAAAGCAATTTCACTCCTTGGAAATGATGGCCAGCCACCTTACCAATATATTGAGATCCTAGACATAGCAAACATGCCACTCTTCACAGAGGAAACACGCACAAATGTGATGACTAAAGTTGCAGCTGAGTTCAATGAATGGGCAACTCCAACCTTTATTATTACCGAAGACTTGAGTGATGCATCATGAGTAAACGTTTTCTAGGTAAAACAGCCGTTATTACAGGATCAGGCAGAAAAAATGGGCTTGGTGAAGCTATTGCTATAAGGCTGGCATCCGAAGGCGCAAACATAGTCTTATCCGATATCGGTAGTTCTCGTGATATGGCTACCCCAAAGAATATGATTGGTGAACAGTCTGAAATGGAGCAGATCACTGAAACACTTCAAAATCTGGGCGCGAAAGTCACTTCAAAAGTGTGCGATGTCCGAAACCGAGATGAGGTCTTTGCACTTGCTGATCACGCAGCCAGCAGCCATGGGAGCCTAGATATTTGGGTCAACAACGCTGGTATAGGTTATATTATGAAACCGCTGTTAGAAGTCACGTCTGAAGACTGGCGCGCAGTTATTGACGTAAATTTGACTGGTGCATTTTTTGGCACCCAAGCAGCTGCGACACAAATGATTCAGCAAGGCAAAGGTGGCCGCATCATCAACATAGCCAGTCAAGCAGCTAAAAGCGGCTTCCATAGCGCACAAGCCTACACCTCATCTAAGCATGGTTTAGTCGGTCTTGCCCGTTCTGCAGCTATCGAGCTTGGTGAACATGCTATAACTGTAAACAATGTCTGCCCAAACCATGTTACAACAGGACTGGGCGCTTGGCAAAATGAGTATTTTGCTGAAAAACAAGGCAAGACACTAGAACAATATATGAAAGACATGGCTTCCAGAATACCTCTAGGTCGTCCGGGCCTCCCAAACGATACGGCCAATGCAGTAGCATTTTTATGCAGTAATGAAGCAGAATATATTACTGCAGAATCCATGAATGTTTCAGGCGGTGAAGAACCACACTAGAACCACGAATAGGCGGCGGTTTTTCACCGCTGCCTATAAAAAATTTCAATTTTCTAAAACAGAAACAAGCTCTTGATGAACATCGCTGATGAGTTCGATTTTTTCTATAAAGTGAGTAAGCTTTAAGTCCGCTTCATCTATACCACCATATGACAAACATGACCTCACCTTTTCGAGGTGCTGCTTCCTAGAGAGAGGCCACTCAGGGGCCCCAAATTGTTTGTCAACTCGAACCTCAATCCTCCGACCGTTCGTAAGTTTCGCAATTCCAACCGCCGGAGCAAATGCAGACCAATCTGTTGTTCCGTCACTTTCAACAAATATCTTCTCGGATAAATTCAAAAGCTTTGGATCGTCCAAGTTAGAGCGGGTAAAGTCGGATAACGATACCCCCCCCTTATGCAAAACATTTGCACCGAGCCAAGCAAAACAAAGTCGAGCATAGCTTACACTCATACCGGAAAAGGGTCGCCTACCCACCAAACGTTCAATTAAAGGCGGCGCTCTATAAACAAACCGATCCAGTGACTCTGTTGTTAAATTTTCGCTTTCAACCATGTTTTGGAGCGCTACTATTGCTCCATGCGCAGCCCTTCCTGTCGGAAACGGCTTCCAACTCACTTCTTGAATTCGATGATACCCTTCTTGAATCTTTAATGTAGCATTTAAATCCGCATCATTCTCAAATAACGAAAAATAGCCAAACGGTCCTTCTAACGAATTGGATGGAGCTGGAAACCCAGCAACTGCCAAATCTACAGCTTCTATTGCTGAGCGAGCTGCTCCAGCAACCTGCAAGGCAAGAGTTGGTTTTCCTTCAACATGAGCCTGCATGGTACCACTACAAAAGGACAAGGCATGCCCGAATGCTTGCCGAACAACATTATACTTCAATTGCCGCATGTGAGAAACCGCAATGACCGCACCGAAAATCCCTGCAGTAGCGGGGCGAAAGAATTTCAAACTGCCATTTACTGCAACACCTAAAGACGCAACGACTTCTACCCCCGCAATGAGAGCCGCTAAAAATTGTCGACCATCAACAGGGGCTTCACCCGCTTCAGCTAACAAAACGGAAGCAACAGAAGCCATGGGATGCGCTACGGCTGGTTCATGAACACAATCAAATTCCTGACAATGAATCTGGTAAGCATTTACAAACGCAGCATAAGGTGCGGCCAACCGCACCCCGGACCGACCTAAAAGAAAAGAAGAACCATCTCCGCAACTCCATTTTTGTGCTTGCGCACTAACAATGTCGGCTAAAGGTTCATTACGTCCCGCCACACCAACCGCCAATGTATCATGAAGAAATGTCTTCGCAGCAACACGGCTGGCATTTGATATAGCCTCCCAATGAATAGCAAGAGCGCCCTCAATCAATCTTTGGGTTGCATTTTCGCTCATAATTCAACAAGCACTTTTCCCATATGCCCGCCAGCTTCAAGGTAAGAATACGCTTCAGGCGTTTGCTCAAAAGGAAAAACTCGATCGATAACAGGCTCAATCTGATTTTCCGCTGCGGCGTTTACCAAAGCACAAAGCATCTCACGACTTCCAGCAGCTACTCCATATAGGCCTAAGTTTTTACCTATAATTGAGCCATAGTTTGCTAACCCCGTCGTCGCGGCACCCGCTAAAGCACCAATAATAGCAATACGGCCAAGTGGAGCTGCTGCATTGATTGATTGAGCTAAAGTCGCCTGCCCCGCTGTATCGACCACAATGTCTGCTCCACCGTTCAAAGCATCAAAAACAGCAGCTCCCCACTCAGGGGTTTCGCGATAATTCACAGTTACATCTGCACCAAGCCTCTTCGCAGCATCCAGTTTTTCATCACTAGAGGATGTAACGCACACTTTTGCTCCGTGCATCTTGGCGATTTGCATGGCAGCAATAGAAACTCCACCAGTTCCAAGCGTTACAACTTTGTCACCAGCTTTAATTTTACCAATTTCTACCAATGCATTCCAGGCTGTCAGCCCAGCAGCAGATAAAGGCACCACTTGTTGATCGCTAAGTGAATCAGGAACCTTAACCAAAGCGCTTGCAGGTATTGATACAAACTCAGCTAACCAACCATCTTCGGTAACACCTACATCACGCGCAAAAACAGCTTGAAAAAAAGGACCTCGGCTCCAAGACACAAAGTGAGGTGCGATAACGCGATCACCTTTAACAAATCCAGTTACATCCGAACCAACTTCTTCGACGCAACCAACACCTTCAGAGTTAGGAATTCGGTCTGCAGGACGTTTAGGTCCATATTCACCACAAATAATCCTAACATCGCGATGATTTAAACAAACCATCTTCACTCGGACAATTACGTTGCCTGGCGTCACTTTTGGCTCAGGCACTTCAACTGCAGTTAAAGACGAAATCCCAGCCTGCGCTCCAATGTGATATGCTTTCACGACGTTCCTCAATTCTAGACTAATATCAATTTTTGCGGCTTCTGGCTAAATTCGCCAGAATTAGCATCATTTGTATTATAAGTATACCAATTGAAGCTTTGTGTCACTAGTGGTGTGAATTTAATCGAGACATCTTTGAAAGTATTATTTTGTAAATTAACTTCAATCGTCTAAAGCCGATCCATGCAACTCAATTCTGATGTTAAATTTATCAGCTCTATAATTGGCGACAGTAACGAGAAAAGGTTGCTCATCCTTATCATAAACTGTTCGACCTATTCGCAACAATGCATCGCGAGGCTCAAGCTCTAAAGCATCTGACAGGCGTGCATCAGCTAAAATAGCGCCAATAGTCTGCTCTGCCCGTTCAGCTTTATAGCCAGCAAAATCGAGGACTTTAAGAATCGGCATTTTGGACAAATTAATCGCGGTGATATGCTCAGCTAGACGAGCAGGAACATAACTCACGACATGCCCAAGCGGCTGCCCATCCATGCACCGAATACGAATAGCACGTACGACAGGTTCGCCTTTTTTTAACTGTAAAGCGCTTGCAATGGTAGGACTAGGAATCTCCTTGACAACCTCAACAACATTAACAGTGGTGCCTGCTCCCAGAGCCATAAGCGAGTCGAGCGCCTGATTTATATCACCTTCTATAGGTTTAGCAGGTGATCTAAAGATAACTCTAGTTCCAAGCCTTCTACGACGTTCCACAAAATTGTTCTGAGCCAATTCATTAAGAACCCGACGCGCTGTTATCCGCGAGACGCTGAATAATTCTGTCATTTCTTGCTCAGTAGGAAGGACACTACCATATGGTCTCTGGCCACTCAGTATTTCGTCACGAATCTGCAAATATATCTGATGATAGAGCGGCATCGGTGCATCTCGATCTACGACGGTTTTGCGTTCACCTAGATCTTTAGGTCTCTCATCCCTAACCACGAATTCCCACTCCTTATATCAATATTTCGTCCCCCATTATATTAATTAAGGAATCGAACCACTTCCATCAATCATTCATTCTAAATATCGATTGAGATGTCATTCATATATTACATATAATATAGATAAATAAACAACAATGTTACCCAGAAGATTGGTCCATCCAGATTGTAAGGCCACAGAAAAAGCTTGAAATAATCCAGTTACTCGAAATTCAAGTGTTTCTACTTTTACCAGATATTGCAGCAAAAACTGAATACGCAGCATCTAGTACATTCGTTCCAGGACCAAAGATATCTATAACACCAGCCTCTTTTAAAAAACTGTAATCTTGTTCTGGAATTACTCCTCCAACAAATATTTTTATATCGTCTCGACTTAACTTCTTAAGAACATCTATTAATTCTGGAACCAACGTCTTGTGCCCTGCGGCTAACGAAGAAATACCAATAGCATCAACTTCACTGATAATTGCAAGCTCAGCGACTTCATCTGGGGTTGAGAATAGATCCGTCATGTTCACCCCAAATCCCAAATCAGCAAAAGCAGTCGCAATAATTTTTGCGCCACGGTCATGTCCATCTTGCCCCATTTTTGCGATCAAAATTCGTGGTGCTGTGCCCTTTTCATGCTCATATTTTTGTATATTAGCTTGAATATTTATATAAATGGGATCTTCTTTATATGCATCTGAATACACGCCCTTTATCACACGTGTAATCGGTTGGTGCCGCCCAAACACGTCTTCCAAAGCGTTAGAAATTTCACCCAATGTAGCCCTCGCTCTCGCGCACTCAACAGCCGCTCTTAAAATGTTTCCATTCCCGTTTTCAGCGATATCTTTCAACTTTTCTAACGTTGAGTTACATGCTTGTGAATCTCGAACAACCTTTACTTTATTTATACGACTAATTTGGCTTTTACGAACAGCTGCATTATCTATTTCAAGAATATTAATCGGATCTTCTTCTTCCAACCGATATTTATTCACCCCGATAACAACATCTTCCCCTTTGTCGACACGGGCTTGTCTCTTCGCAGCGGCCTGTTCAATCTTCAGTTTCGGCAAACCTTTTTCAATAGCTTTCGTCATGCCACCTTCAGCTTCAATCTCATTGATCATATCCCATGCCTGATCAACTAAGCCTTGAGTAAGTGCCTCAACATAAAATGACCCTCCCAACGGATCTACCACGTCAGTCACACCTGTTTCATATTGTAAAATCAATTGAGTATTTCGAGCAATCCTAGCTGATGTTTCAGTTGGCAACGCAATAGCTTCATCGAAACTATTTGTATGCAATGATTGAGTGCCACCTAAAACTGCTGCCATTGCTTCGTAAGCGGTTCGCACAACATTATTGTATGGATCTTGTTCCGTCAAAGAAACCCCAGAGGTTTGACAATGCGTCCTAAGCATTTTTGATCTTTCAGATTTTGCTCCTAGATTTGTCATAATCTTTGACCATATCTGACGTGCAGCCCTTAATTTGGCTGCCTCCATGAACACATTCATGCCTATACAGAAGAAAAAAGATAAACGCCCAGCAAACGCATCAATATCCAAACCTTTCTTCTTAGCTTCCCTTACATACTCCATTCCATCTGCAAGTGTAAAAGCCAACTCTTGCGCCAATGTCGCCCCTGCTTCCTGCATATGATACCCAGAAATGGAAATGGAATTATATTTGGGCATGTCTTGAGAAGTGTATTCGATGATGTCCCCAATAATCCGCATGCTAAACTCAGGCGGGTAAATAAACGTATTCCTAACCATAAACTCTTTAAGAATGTCATTCTGGATCGTTCCCGAGAGCTTGGAGCGATCAACACCTTGCTCTTCCCCTGCAACAATAAACATTGCTAACACAGGTATAACTGCACCATTCATAGTCATTGAGACAGACATTTCATCCAACGGAATACCGTCAAACAATATTTTCATGTCTTCTACAGTATCAATTGCAACGCCGGCTTTCCCTACATCACCTGCAACTCGAGGATGATCAGAATCATATCCTCGATGAGTTGCTAGATCGAATGCAACTGATAATCCTTTTTGACCAGCTTTTAGATTTTTTCTATAAAACGCATTGCTCTCTTCAGCAGTAGAAAATCCAGCATACTGGCGGATCGTCCATGGTTGATTCGCATACATAGTGGCGCGTACACCACGCGTATAAGGTTCAAATCCCGGCAGTTCTTTTTCAATGGAATCTGGAACATCTCGTTTCGTATAAACTGGTTTTATCTTAATCCCTTCAGGAGTTGTTTTATTCAAGTCATCAATTTCGCGTCCCCGCAACTCTTTAGCACCCAGCTCATACCAATCTTCTAATGTTGGGACGTTCATTTCACGAACTCCATAATAACATCATCCACCGCTAAATTTTCACCAGCCTTGACGCTTATTTTAGATATGACGCCTTTCCTCTCCGCACGCAGAGTATTTTCCATTTTCATCGCTTCAACAACCGCAAGTGCCTGACCATCTTGTACTTCTTGCCCCTCATCGACGAGGATAGACACAACAACTCCCGGCATTGGACATAATAGCAAGTCCGAAGTATCCATCGGCATTTTTATAGGCATTAATTTTGCCAATTCACCGCCACGTTCCGTTCTTACTTTGACATCATATTCACATCCACGATGCCATATAAAAAAACCTTCAGGGCGAGGTTTAACATGGAAGCTGAAGCTCTCCCCATCGACGACAGCTTGCATCAGAGGCTGACCAGGTGACCAGTCTGTTGATATCTGATGATATTGAGAGTTTTCAACACCTTCATCTCTTATTTGGGAAACATATCGGCCATCTTTACGATCAATATCTATATTTAAGGCCTGATCACCAACCTCCACTTTCCAACATTGAGAAACTTGTCGACGGTGATTAGCTATGCTCCCAGATATTTGAGCTGCTCTCTGTTCTTTGAGCATCTGCATCAATGTGCAAATCGCGCCAATTTTTCTCTCACTATCTTTAGTAGGCACCCCTCCTTCAAAACCATCGGGGTATTCTTCGGCGATAAAAGCTGTCGTTATATTTCCACTTTCAAAGCGAGGGTGGTCATACACAGCCTGCAAGAAGGGAATATTGTGACCAATTCCTTCAAGTTCAAATATATCAAGTGCAGACCTCATTGCACTTATACTCTCTGCTCTTCCTTTTCCCCACGAACATAGCTTTGCGATCATTGGATCATAGAACATCGAAATTTCACCGCCTTCATATACGCCAGTATCATTTCGAATAATCGTACCATCCATATACAAACCTTCTTGGGGCGGCCTGTATCTTTTTAAACGACCAATAGATGGTAAAAAATTACGGTATGGATCTTCAGCATAAATGCGGCTTTCCATCGCCCAACCATTTAATTTCACATCACTTTGTTTAAAGTTCAATTCATCGCCATTAGCTGAGCGGATCATTTGTTCCACAAGGTCCACTCCAGTAATCAACTCTGTCACCGGGTGTTCAACTTGAAGCCTTGTATTCATTTCTAAAAAATAGAAATTTTTGTCACCATCAACAATAAACTCAACAGTACCTGCACTGTCGTAATTAACTGCACGCGCTAGAGAAACAGCTTCTTCACCCATAGCTTTACGTGTAACTTCGTCCAAAAATGGAGATGGCGCTTCTTCAATTACTTTTTGGTTGCGGCGCTGGATAGAACATTCACGTTCACCTAAATAGATGATGTTTCCATGCTTATCACCCAATACTTGAATCTCTATGTGTCGAGGCTGAGTTACAAATTTTTCGATAAAAATCCGGTCATCGCCAAAGCTGCTCTTAGCTTCGTTTTTAGAAGACTGAAAGCCCTCTCTCGCTTCTTCATCATTCCAAGCAATGCGCATTCCCTTACCCCCGCCACCGGCGGAGGCTTTAATCATTACCGGATATCCAATTTTATTAGATATCTTAACAGCGGCATCTGAGTTCTCGATCAAGCCCATATGTCCCGGTACCGTTGAAACGCCAGCTTGTTGAGCCAATTTTTTTGATGTTATTTTATCCCCCATAGCTTCGATAGCTTTGGGGTTTGGCCCAATAAAAGCGACCTTCAATTTGGCAAGCTTTTTCGAGAACTCAGAATTTTCAGAGAGGAAACCATATCCAGGATGCACAGCATCTGCACCCGATTGTTTAATCGCCTCTATAATCTTATCAATCACAATATATGATTGATTAGCCGGTGGCGGGCCAATATGAATAGCTTCATCGGCCATTTCAACATGTAGTGCATTTTTGTCTGCGTCAGAATAAACAGCAACGGTTTTAATTCCCATTTTCTTAGCTGTTTTGATGACCCGACAAGCAATTTCACCTCTATTTGCAATGAGTATTTTCTTAATCATAGAGGTAAATTTCCGTGTTTTTTCCATGGGTTACTGATTTTCTTATCTTTCAGTAATGCAAATGCCCGACTAATCCGCCGTCTCGTGTTATGTGGTTGAATAACGTCATCAATGTAACCACGCTCAGCTGCTCTAAATGGAGACAAAAACGTCTCTTCATAGTCAGCAATATGCTGGGCTGTTTTGTCTTCATTTTTTAGATCCTGACGATGCAAAACTTCAACAGCCCCTTTAGCGCCCATAACTGCGATTTGAGCTGTCGGCCAAGCGTAGTTGATATCCCCACGCAAATGCTTGGATGCCATAACGCAATAAGCACCCCCAAACGCTTTACGCGTAATCACTGTCACCTTCGGAACAGTCGCTTCACCATATGCATATAGGAGTTTGGCACCATGTTTGATGACGCCGCCATACTCTTGAGAAAGCCCAGGTAAAAATCCAGGCACGTCTACGAATGTTAAAACTGGAATTTCAAAACAATCACAAAAACGAACAAACCTTGCAGCTTTACGTGACGCA
The DNA here is from genome assembly GCF_000023785.1 of Hirschia baltica ATCC 49814. Lineage (NCBI taxonomy): Bacteria > Pseudomonadati > Pseudomonadota > Alphaproteobacteria > Hyphomonadales > Hyphomonadaceae > Hirschia > Hirschia baltica. Next base: position 1,564,532 of record NC_012982.1, on the reverse strand, counting down.
TCACTATCAAGGCATCCTGCCAATACTGTTGGCTGATTAGCAACGACTCCAATTGTCTGCCCCTCAATGCGAACAAACCCACAGAGTATGTTTTTCGCAAAGTCTGCCTGAATTTCAAAAAAGTCGCTTTCGTCAGCCACTTTCTCTATCAGTTCACGCATATCGTAAGGAAGGTTAGGATTTTCGGGTACAAGCGTATCTAGACTGTCTTCAATCCGGTCAGAACAATCAAAGAAAGGTCGACTTGGCGTGCCCTCTCTATTGTTGAGAGGTAGAAAGTCAAACAATCGCCGAATCTCGGCGATAGCCTCCATATCATTGTCATAGGCTCCATCTGCAACTGACGATTTGGACGTATGCGTTTTTGCGCCCCCCAATTCCTCAGCTGTTACGACTTCATTGGTGACAGTCTTGAGAACATCAGGCCCGGTTAAGAACATATATGAGCTATCACGAACCATAAAAATGAAATCCGTTAACGCAGGCGAGTAGACCGCTCCTCCAGCTGATGGCCCCATAATTACACTTATTTGCGGGATAACGCCCGAAGCAAGTATATTGTTCTGGAAGACATCGCTATATCCAGCGAGTGCTGCTACCCCTTCTTGAATCCTCGCTCCACCGGAATCGCTAAGACCAATAATAGGTGCGTTATTTTTAAGAGCCATTTCTTGAATTTTGCAGATTTTTTTTGCGTGCGTTTCAGATAAAGAACCTCCATAAACGGTAAAATCTTGCGCATACACAAACACTTTTCGTCCGTTGATCGTTCCCCATCCCGTAACAACGCCATCACCGGGGATATGGCTTTTATCCATACCAAAATCTGTTGAACGATGTTTGATGAACATATCAAACTCTTCAAAGCTATCGATATCAAGCAATAGCTCAAGGCGTTCGCGTGCTGTCAATTTCCCTCTGGAGTGCTGGCTGTCTATCCGCGTTTTGCCTCCACCGAGACGAGCCTCTTCGCGACGCACCGATAATTGCTCAAGTATAGATTGCATACAAATCTCCAGATCCAACAATCCGAGACGTTAATGCGCACAGGCTCAAAGGAAGAGCTTTTTCTTGCGTAATTGCATTTTTGTTGATTTAACTCAATTAACAAAAGTTGATGTGTGCGAGTATTATGAAAAAACCTAAATTATTCATTGGTCACAAAATCCGAGAAGCTCGGTTAAAAAACCAGATGACGCAAAAAGCATTCGCGGAAGCTTTGAATGTCTCAACAAGTTATCTAAACCAACTTGAAAACAACCAAAGGCACGTTACCGCAGGGATATTACTCGCACTTGCTCAAACGTTTGGACTAGACCTTAAAACTTTGGGCGGGCGTGAAAGCGACATCCTCTTCAATGAACTTAAGGAAGCTTCAAAGGATGAACTCTCTCATTTGTCGGAAATAACGGAGAGAGAGTTAGCACTCGCCGTAAAACATGCCCCCCAATTTGCGGCGGCTTATTCTCAACTCTACAAAACAGCAAACCAACTAAAACACTCATTGATAGAATTTGACCAAGCAAAAGCTGATTTGGGGTTATTCCCCACACCATATGAAGAAGTCAGGGATTATTATCACTCAATAGACAATTACATTGATGAGATTGACAAAGAGGGTGAGAAACTTTCTCAGATAACACATGATCCAACACTGCCAATATTTGATAGATTACAAAAATATCTACAAGACACCCATCAAATAAAGGTCATCTTTGGCGGCAGTGCTGATTACCCAAACTCTATTCGTTATTTCGACACATCGACAAAAACACTCCACTTAAACCCTTCCCTCCCTCGCTCTAGTCAAACCTTTCAAATCGCGTTCACCATTGCCCTGATTGAGCAAGACCAACTGCTAGACCAAATATTATCAAAACTAGAATTCAAGCATGAAGAATCCTATCAAATCTGCCGAATTGGACTGGCAAACTACTTTGCGGGAAGCGTTCTTCTTCCCTATGAAAGCTTTCTCGAAAGAGCTAGGCTCGAACGATATGATATAGACCTACTTCGTCATCACTTTGGTGCCAGTAGAGAACAAGTTTGTCACCGACTATCAACATTACAAAGACCCGGAAATTTAGGAATTCCATTCTTCTTTGCTAGAATCGATCAAGCCGGAAATATAACAAAACGCCATAGCGCAACCAAATTGCAATTTGCCCGATTTGGCTCTGCTTGCCCACTATGGAATGCTCACCAAGCCTTTAGCTCAGGCTCTGAAATCATTCGACAACTCGCCCAAACAAGTGACGGAGAACAATATCTCAGTTTCGCATTTGAAGTACAATCAAGGTCTGGTGGCTTCAAGGACCCCGTAAGGCGTCACGCGCTCACATTAGGCTGTGAGGTAAGTTATCTTAAGCAAATCGTCTATGGCGATGGCCTAGATGCAAAAAATGAAGACAATTTCGATCCAATCGGTATTTCATGTAGGACTTGCGAACGCAAAAAATGCCACCAAAGATCCATTCCTCCATCAAGACATCAATTCAACGTCAATATTAATCAGAGAAACCTATTGCCATACGAATTATAGGGCGTTGCCTGACAGGAACGTATGAACAGAATATTTTTAAATGAAGATTTCTAAAAACTGATACGATGAAAACATACACCGTCTATTTTAAACTACCACTAAGACTAGAAAAGTTTGACTTTGATAATAACAAATACCGACAATTGAAAGGTAGAAAAAACATCTACCAAGCCGCCGCGCAATTTTGTCTCAGTATCCTTCAATTGATTGATTTTTCACTCCATATACGCTTTCTATGTCCTAAAAAGGATGAGTTTTTTACAAATACACAAGAAGGCTCATTTATAAAATAACAAATAAAAACAATCGGGACGATCAATTATGGGCTTCACATTCAAAACAACACCTCAGATTCGATTTGAACGAAATGGTGCAGCAAATATAGGTGCACTTGTGAAAAGCCGAATGTCACGCCCTCTTTTTGTGACAGATAAAGACATTCTAAAATTTGGTTTGGCTGAAACAGCCTTCACCAGCCTCAAAGAAGCTGGGGTTGAATTTGAGGTTTTTGATGGCGTGGTCGCTGATCCACCTGAAGCTGTGATAAACGAAGCAGTCGAATTTGCCAAAGCACACAACACGGACGGCGTGATTGGTTTAGGAGGTGGCTCATCATTGGATACAGCCAAACTCATCGCTGTACTTTTGAAAGGCAAACAATCCCTTCACGATATTTTTGGTGTTGATCAAGTTGAAGGCGACCGATTACCCTTAATTCTTCTTCCGACAACAGCAGGAACGGGCAGTGAAGTGACTGCTATTTCAATTGTTACAACAGAAGATGACCGTAAAGTCGGCATTGTGTCAGATCAACTCTATGCTGATGTGGCTATCGTCGACCCAGTGCTGACAATGACAGCTCCACGTAAGGTCACAGCAGCCACAGGTATAGATGCGATGGTACATGCCATCGAAGCGCATACATCTGTTAGATTGCGTAACCCTTTATCATCGACATTGGCCAAACAAGCCTTACAATTGATGTCAGCCAATTTAATCAAAGCATGTGACACTCCAGATGATATTGAAGCCAGAGAGGCTATGTGTATTGGAGCAACTTTAGCTGGGCAGGCATTTGCAAATGCACCGGTCGGCGCAGTCCACGCAATGGCATACCCGCTGGGTGCTTTATTTCATGTGCCGCATGGCGTTTCCAACGCGCTCATGCTCTCTCCTGTTCTAAAATTCAACTGTGAGAAAGCAGCCGAACAATATGCAGAATTAGGCCCTTATGTCGGTGTAAAAGCCGATGCGGATGCGTTTGTTGAAAAGATGATTGATCTTTGCAAACAAAGCGGTGTGCCACTCAAATTGCGAGATGTTGGCGTCAATCACAATGACTTACCGCGTATGGCGGAAGATGTAATTGCAAATACACGCCTCATGCAAAACAACCCCAGAGAAATGAGCTATGAGCAAGCATTGTCTCTGTACCAAGAGGTGCTTTGAGAGAATGGCTGGCCTATATAAAGGCCAGCCAATTACTATTATCTATTTGAAATAAATACGATTATAAAATCCTAAATGAGCTCACCATATCAAATTGATAAAGTGATTTTAGCTGTTTTCTAAAACTTCCGAGCATGCTCAGGTAATGCGCCAATTTGAGGAATTTCAATTTCTCGGACCATTCCTTTATGACGTTCTATCGCCCAAATCTTACGGGTATTTTTATCGGGGGAGAATGAGAAAGCCTGCGCCTCAGATTTCAGCTGAATTGTCGCCACATGTATCATGGTTGGCCCCATAGTCGGCATAGCCAATACATACATTTCCGGTTTATCATGCCCAAGAATATATAATAATCCGTCCGGTCCTAGAGCACCACCAGAAGCCGCATAAGGTGCCATTAAATCAGAGGCGTTTTTTGGGAACATCCAACCACCGGTGCGTCTCCATTTTTTATCAAAGGTTACAACGCTGGAATACTCATACCCCTTATGAGCAAGCCCGCCATTTTTAGAATAGTGAGCAAAACCAGCAATATAGCCATCTTCAATTTCATCAAACCATGTCAACGACCCCTCATCCCGCATTCCCAAAGAATGTGTTTGGATGTGCTTTAAGGTTGTCGCATCAAAAATTTCAATTGATGATCCCATAGGGGTTTGAGAATAATTTGAGTTCGCACACCAGATCTTTTGATAGCGTGCATAACAAGAATTCATATGCCGGATCAGCCCTTTATGAGGTGCAGTAAATCGTGCAACGATTTGCCCAGTATCACGGCGGTATTTTCCAATCACTGTGTTATCTATCGGATAGAAAAAATCAGCATCCACTGCGACCCCTTGATCAGCTTCCGGAGCAACATATTCTCTCAAAGTTGTAGCGACAAATTGTTGAACTGGTGGTGGAGTATAGGTGGTGATGTCTTCAAGTTCTGTGATTGTGGTATCAAATGTTTGTTGAATTGGTGTCGAGGTTGTGCAGGCAGCAACCCCAAACGCAGCTATCAAGACAATTAAACGATGCATTGCAAATTCCTAAAAAAGTAACCCACCCCGATTCCGGGGTGGGGTGATATTTTAATCGTTCGATTTAGAAGCCGTAGCTCAATCCAACATACACAGTACGACCCACATATTCAGCTTCAGTATTGCGAAGCTCAGATCTGCCTTGGAATTCAGTTGTCGGTTCGTCATTCAGGTTCACACCTTCAACAAAGACTTTGAAATTTTCCATGACTTCATATGATGCTTTTGCATCCCAACGACCAAACTCACCTTGATCCAAATTAAAGTCTGAATCTGATAAATTAATATCAGTTGCAAAGCTATCATTGTAAGCATAGCTGATTGAAGCATCGATACCGTGGTTTTGATAAAAAGCAGAGAATGCGTAGGAGCGTTCCGCCTGATTTAGCAATGGCAAAGTTTCACCATTCACTTCCGTTTCACCATCAAGGAATGTTGCAGAAACAGATGCACCAAAACCAGCTAGCGATGCAGGCAAGAAATCATCAAATTGGGTTTGAGCAATAAGCTCAAGACCTTTCAATTCACTTGAACCTGCATTTTGAGTTGTAGACACATTCAGCTCTTCAAGCCCAAGACCATCTACATCAATAGCACCGGTCAACCCACGAGCTGCAAGCGCTGCATTGATTTCAGAAACACCATTATATTTTTCGGAAAGACCAACAATGTCATTGGAGATATCTTTGATAAATACAGATGCTGAAAGCAAAGTAAGTTCGTTTGGATACCACTCAATAGATGCATCATAATTCCAAGAAACACGAGCCTCTAGGTTTGGATTACCAATATTGAGAGACCCTTGCCCTGCTTCATCTGAGAAGGAAGAACGCGGTGCAATTTGATCAAATTCAGGACGCCCCAGCGCACGTGTCACAGAACCGCGAACTTTCAGGCTATCGGTAACATCCCAATTGGCTAACAATGCTGGAAGTATGTTGACGTAATCACCACCATCCTCAACTTCTTGAGCGTTACCATCAACAAAGAGATAACCTGAGCTATCAATGTCTGTGGCTTCTACGCGAACACCACCGATTAGTTCAACACCGCCAAAATCATGACTTCCCATCACATAACCAGCTAATACGTTTTCAGTTATGCCATAATCAGATGCAAATTCAGATGAGAAATTATTGCCTTCGTTTAGTTCAAAAAATTCTGCATTGTTTGGGTCTGCAATAAATGCATTCATTGCATCGATATCCATAAGGATATTAGGACGACAACCACTTTCAATACAGTTTGTGAATGCACCATTTGTGAAACTATCTGATGATCCCAGATTCAGGTCGGATGCGCCGCCATCATAACGTGTGAGACTGTAATCCCATTCACGTTCAGTGCTCCGATACTTCATACCCGTTTTAATTTGGGTTTGATCATTCATGTCCCAAGTGACATTAAATTGCGCAGCAAGCGTGTCTTCTTCCATAGAACTATTTTGAAAGCGCGCACGGTCAAAATTGATAAAGCTTGGATCTTGGCGGTCCGGTGTACCAGCATCAGGTGTGATGGTGACGAGACCATCGCCATTGATTGTGAAAGTGTTTGGACCAAAATCCTCACCAGTTTCCCATTCCCAATAGGAATAAGGCTCTTCTAAGCTATTGGAACCAGAGTTTACTTCATAATCTATAGTCAAAGCATCTACGATATTCTCACCACCAATAGCGAAAGTGAAAACTTCTTTTTCAGGTTTTTCTAGGCGAATATTGGCTTGGATAGCGTTTTCACCAGACGTTCCTGATTCAGCACTTGTGAACACAATATCATTGTCAAAAACTTCGGCGTAACGATTGCGGTGCTGAAACTCTTCCCAAGTTGCATAAAACCCACGTGCGAAATATTTTGAGTTATCTGTCGGACGAAACTCAAGAACCCCATTCAGGTTTAAACGCTTGCGTCCAATAACATAGTAATTGTTCTTAACGGCTTCAGGCGCATATCCACCCACAGAATTTGTCGCTGCATCAGCATCATATTTTGCCCAATCATCCTGATAAAAACCAGGCGCAATATATTCACGGTCTGAAAGAGAGCCAGCAATCAACCATCCAAATTTTTTATCATCAGTCTTACCAGCAAGAGTGGCATCCAAACCATACGGGTTTGTTCCACCATATGCGTTATCTTGTGGTTCAATTTCTTCAAACCCGTAACGAACATTTGCATAACCATAGAAGTTTTCTTCACGGTCAAACGGAGATTTTGTCTCGACATTAACCGTACCACCAATACCTTGTGCATCCATGTCAGGTGTTGGGGCTTTGATCACCTGAACAGCGCCCAGCACACCGCCGGCAATGATATCTAGAGGCGCTTGACGCCCACCGCCTTCGACTTCTGGAGACCCTAGGTTTGCACCATTAATTGTGACATTATTAAGCGATGGGTTGATACCGCGAATTTGAACATAACGCCCCTCACCTTTTTCAACGAGCATGGATACACCCGCAAGCCTGTTTAGGCTTTCACCCACATTCTTATCTGGCAATTGACCAAGTTCATCCGCACTTAAAGCCTCAATGATTTGAGATGCGTCGCGCTTGTCCATGATGCCCTGCTTACGTGAAAGAAGAGAACCTTCAATCACAATCGTGTCCATCATTGATGTTTCGTCTTCTGTGGACTGAACGCTCTCTTGCGCGAAAGCGGGCAAGGTAAAAGCTGTAGAAAGCGCTAAAATAGATGTTTTAATCAGAGCCGTCTTCAAGACTAGGTTTTTCTTAGACATGGTATCCCCTCAGGTATAAATCAGAGCGGGTCAATCGCGCTCCAACCTTTAAGACGGAAGGAATTTCGCGATCTGTTTGACAGTTTTATGAAATGAAGTTTCGACCTCACGGATCAGAAAAATTCTAAAACCCGTAGCTCAACCCAAGATAAACAGTGCGTCCTACATATTCATGCTCAGTGTTCCAGCTTTCTCGACTGCCCTGAAACTCTGTTGTGGGTTCATTGTTGAGATTAACGCCTTCAAGAAATAATTTGACCCCATCGTTAAACGTGTATGAGAGCTTAGCATCCCAACGCCCAAATTCGCCTTGGCTTAAATTATCGTTTGGATTGTCATGATCAAAACGCGTCAGATAGCTGTCATTATAGGCATAGGAAATGGAGGCATCTGTCTTTTTATTTTGATATAAGAAAGACAATGCATATGTGTGATCAGCTTGATTTAGCAATGGAAATGATTGCCCATCAATTATTGTTTCGCCATCTAAAATGGTTGCATTTGCCGCTATGCTAAAACCACGAAAGAGGGATGGAAGGACAGAATCCAACCTTGTATTTAGCCCTAATTCTATGCCGGTCAAACGGCTACTTCCAGCATTGATAAATGATTGTATTTGTAAATTATCTAATCCACTTATCTGGGCATCGCTAATAATGTCTAATCCGCGCACATTCAATTCTGAACGAATATTATCTTCGCCGGCAATTGTTTGTGAAACCTCTACAATGTCGTCAGAAATATCTTTGTGAAACACATTCACATACAGCAATGACAAATCATTTGGATACCATTCAAAAGATGCATCATAATTCCATGATACACGCGCACTGAGATCAGGATTTCCTATCTGTAAGACTTCTCCTGCCTCATTCTCATACAAGTAAGAACGAGGTGCGATATCTGTATAATCTGGACGCCCTATTGCGCGAGATACGCTGGTGCGGACAAGCAGATTATGGTGCAAATTCCAAGTCGCGATAAGACTTGGCAACCAATTTGTATAATTGTCATTCTGTTTGATTAGTTTAGCTGCACCATCTGAAAGCAAATAGCCGGATGTTTCTACTTGCGTTGATTCAATGCGAAGCCCTGCAATTATATCAACAAATGAAATCGCCTTTTTCCCCATAAGATATAGCGCAAAAACATCTTCCTCTACCATGTAATCAGATGAAAACTCAGCCTGAAACTCCCCCTCTTCATCAAGTTGGAAATAGAGTGAATTAGAAGTGTCAGCATAGAATGCTTCTAAGGCGTTGATGTCCAATAATATGTTGGGGGCGCAAAGGCTCTTATTGCAGTTTTCAAAAGCGCTATGTGTGAAATTTGAGGAAGTTGCCAAATTCAATTGCGATATTCCAGAGAGGTAAACCGGCTCTGAGAAATCACGTTCACGGTGCGTTGAGCGATATTTAATGCCCGTTTTCAATGATGTATTAGCGCTGGAGAACCATTCTAAATCTCCACGAAAAGATGAAGATGTCTCCTTCATCTCACTTTCCAAACGATCAAGCGTTTCTAATTTAAAATAAGTCGGTGATTGTCGGTCCAACGCTTCTTCTTGCGGCGTCAGATGCACAATCCCTTTTGCATCTATAATGAAACTTTCTGGACCAAGAATAGGATCTGTTGCAAACTTCCAAAATACATTTGGTTCGGATATCTGGTTCTGGTTTGAGTTCAATTTATAACTCAAAACGAGGTTATCAAGATGATGTTCACCACCGCCAGCAATGGAAAATATCGTCTTTTTGGGTTCTTCAAGCCTCAGGTTTAGATTTGCGGCTACATTCTCCACTTCGCCAGTAGTAGGCGTAGTGAAGCTAAGCTCTTGTCCCAAAACTTCTTCATAGCGATTGCGATGCTGAAACTCCTCCCAGCGCGCCCAAAATGTTGTGGCATAAAATCTGTTTGTGTCATTTGGTCGATATTCTAAAACGCTGTTCAAATTGCGTCTTTTGCGGCCAATCACATAATAATTATTTTTGATCAGATTCGGAATTGCCCCAGTCTGATCTCCTGTTTCAGACGTGATCTGAGACCAATCATCCTGATAAATACCTGAAGCAACATATTCTCTTTCAGACATGGCTCCCGACAATAACATCCCCCACTTTTGATCCCTTGATTTTGCCGACAATGTCGTTTCCAATGCGAATGGATCAGATCCTCCATACGAATTCTCTAATGCTGAAATCTCTTCAAACCCATATTTAGCAGATACTTGCCCATCAAAATGACTGCTGCGGTCAAAAGGTGATTTTGTTTCGACATCCAACGTTCCACCGATACCCTGCCCATCCATATCGGGTGTTCGAACTTTTCGGATAACAACGCCGTCAACCACACCACTGGCAATCATATCCAAAGGGGCCTGACGACCGCCGCTCTCTGTCTCTGGCGACCCTATATTCGTCCCGTTTAGGGTTATATTATTAAGTGTTGGGTTGATGCCGCGAATTTGGAAATAACGTCCCTCTCCCTTTTCAACCAACATAGATACGCCAGGAAGCCGATTTATACTTTCACCGATATTGTTGGAGGGAATCTGTCCCAATTCATCGCTAAAGACACTTTCAGTAATTGTATCACTTAAGCGTTTGTTTTTCAGTGATCGAATATTTGACAGCATACTCCCCTTAAGGAGAACTGTATCCAGCACAAGTGGATCTAACCCTGTAAGAGCGATTGCTGAGCTCTGATCATTACCCTTATTGGCTAAAATTTCTGAGGGAAGCCGTGGGGCACTATTCTCTTTAGAATCTATTGAAATAGCTTCAATTATGTAAGAGCCAAGCTTATCTTGGTGAAAGCGTAATTGAGAGCCAGACAGGGCAGCTTCTAAAGCTTCTTGCGTCGTGAACTGCCCCACAACATAACCATTTGTTTTGTGGGCGGTGTCCTTATTCCTAAAAACCACATCAACATCATAGATCTTGGCAATTTCAAGGAGTTGGTCTGACAATAAGTCAGGCTTTAAATCTAACCAAACTGAGTCTTCTGCATGAGCAGGCAAAACAACATTGATACAAACGACACTCGCCGCCAGAAATAAATTCCGAAACATGCAAAGCCCCTCTTACATGCCTCTTATTATTCCAGAACTGTGTCAGTTATTTATCAGTCGCTTCGGTTCTTGAAATTTCGACCTCTCCTAGTGTATTTTTATGCACGTCGAGGCTGAAAAGCTCAGCTAAAGTATCAGAGAAAGCGTCTGGACCAGTAATTTCATACACGCCGGATACTTTCTCTGCTCCTAAATCAGGGTCATTCAGGATAATTCCGGCCTCAAAATAGCGATTAAATTCATCCACGACTTCAGAAAGCGACACATTGTCGAAATAGAGTTTATTTTCTCGCCACAGCGCGATTTTGCTTTCATCGATTGGGGCCAACTCCAAACGTCTGTCTTTCAAATCAAATGAAGCAATATTCCCCCTGCCAACCGCTGTGACCACATCATCATAATGTATCTCAACCAAACCAGTTTCAACGCTTAGGTCTACTTTGTTCTCTTGTTTATCAATTTCAAAAGACGTCCCTTTAACGACGAACTGCACGTCACCGGAATCAATGATGAATGGTTTGGATTTATCATGAGCGACATCCAAAAACACGCGACCACTCTTTAACGCCATCAAACGAGAGGATGATGTCTGTTCAAAAATAGCTTCGGACATACTGTCCAACCAGATACGGCTCGTATCCGCCAGTTCATAATTATCAACTCTGGTTTGGATTGCCTCCAGATGTATTGGAGCCTGTTGGTCATCGTTTCTGCCAATTTGAGGCACGAGAATGATAGCTATCGCTAATCCAGCAGCGATCAAAGCGCCCCATTTTGCATATGATGTGGACCGTTTAGGCTTGCGATTAAAGGCAATGACCTGACCTGTATTTTCGGCTTTTTGTTCAGCGAGAGATAAAAGCGCATAATATTGAGCAAGCGCTTCTGTTGCCATTTTATCTTTTGCCAACCATGCCTCAAACTGAATTTGTTGACTGTCGTCTAAACCGACTTCTAACAGGTTCGCCCAATCAACAGCTTCAGCCAGAATTTGTTCTGAAATCACTTTATTCTTATTTATTGTCATGATTTTGCCCAGACATAATTCATTAGTTTTGTATGCGACCTGTTGATGAGTTTCCTCACTCGCGCAATCGAAACATCTAGCTCCTCAGCAACTTGAGGCAATGTTCTTGATTGAACACGATGTAATTCAAAAGCATCACGTTCATCTTGCGGCAATTTTTGCAACCCTTCCTCAAAGCGACGATAGGATTCTTTTCCAGCAAGCTTATCATCAAGAGAGGTATCATCATTTGTCAGCGCTAAATCATAGATGGGAACATGCATTCCCGACTTCCGAGTGTGCGACGCCCTAAACCAATCAGACACTAAATTTGAAGCCATTGCGAACAAATACCCTTGGACGTTTCTACGTTCGCCTTCGATAGAAGAGGTAGTCAGAATTCTAGCTGCTAAATCATTTAAGCAATCTTCAGCATCTTGGTCAGAGGGCAATCTGGACCTTAAAAACCTCTTTAAAGCAGGTCGCAAGCTCAAATAAGATCGCATAAGATCGCTTTGAGTTTCCATCCTGTGTACTTTCTCTACTAACTGGACCATCCAACCCGCTTCGTCTGAACTCGCTTTTTAACAATTTGCAACTGTTTCAAATGGCAAATGACCAGCTAAATCTACAATTCACAAAACCTTCACACAAGGAGACAGTTTTCATCCGTCTTACATTCTTGAGGTGATATAATTTTGCTTTGATGATTTTTGATCTTCTAAATATCCATTTAGTTTGACGCGATTTCATACTGCCAAATTCAACCGCGCTTTAACCAATCCTATTTCCGACTCTAGAAGGGCAGTACCAAAACTTACCTTCCACTGAAAATAGTAAAGTCGATCAGCCTCTCGTTTTTAGGTCGTTAAAATTTTAAATATCTAGCTTTTTCTGCATATTTGAGAATAATTCGCAGTTGCATATGCGCTACGAAAAGAGTAGACCCTCCCCACGGCCACATGAGAATGATTATTAATTGCCTTTTGGGCAAGAGGGATAAAATGATAAAGAAACTGGTATTTCAAAGCGCAACCGCTATGGCCGTAGCATTGGCAGCACATCAAGTTGCATCGGCACAAGAGATTGAAAACACATCAGCGCAAGTATCCGATGGGGAATTTCTAGGGACACTTACTTTGGGGGAAAGTAAGCGTGACGTCCAAACAGACACCGCGACGCCCGTCACAACAATTGATCAAGAGGAAATCGAAGACCGCCAAGCAGGCACAATTGCTGAATTAATTGACTCTGTGCCCGGTGTTTCACTTGTGAACGGCTCGACCCCGTCTGGATCAGGTATCAATATTCGTGGTTTCGGTGCAAACGGCACCTACGGTACGGATCAAAAAGTAGCCATTCAAATTGATGGTGCCAGCGTCGGTTCTGAAGAATTATATCGCATTGGAACGCAGCTTTATACTGATCCAGCTTTATTCAAGAGTGTAGATGTCATTCGCGGAACGGTAGGTAGTTTCGAATACGGGTCAGGTATTGTCGGTGGTGTCGTCAAACTAACAACGATTGATGCCTCTGACATGATCAAGGACAACAAATCATTCGGTTTCCGTCAAACCCTCGGTTACGCCTCCAATGGTAATGGTTTCAATTCTTCTAGTACACTCGCACTTCAGCCCACTGAAGGGTTTGAGCTTCTAGGGAATTTCTCTTGGAAAGAGCAAGAAATACAAACCGACGGTAGCGGCAATGATATTACCAATACAGAATTTGAACTACCTTCATATTTGTTGAAAGCTAAATACAGCGCCGGATCACACAGTCTCGCTGCTAGCTATACACAATCTAATTCAACTGACCGTGATGTGCCATATGACTCATTTGGTTTATCAGGCGGCGGATTTGGTAATGTTGATAGAGACATCTCAACACAATCAGCTTCTTTGACATACAACTATGCGCCTGAAGAAAATGATCTAATTGATCTAGATGTTATACTTACTTATGCAAACCAAGAGATTGATCAGGAAAGTGTGAACCCTGGCGGATTTGCAGTTATCAATGCAGATCACCAATATGAAACAACAAAACTGACGGTCAAAAACACCTTTAATCTAGGTACTGAATCAATTGATCATGATTTAAGAATTGGTGCAGAAATAATCCAGAAAGATCGGCTTGATGCATCTTCTGCACCCGGCGGAACGGATGATCGAGTCGCACTATTCCTTGTTGATACAATCGACTTGCTAAATGGATGGAGCTTCTCTCCGGCTGTTCGCTATGAAACATCCACTATTGATGGCACACTCAATGATGATAGCGAGATTTCCTACGAAAATGATGCGTTAATGGGCGGCGCATCATTACGATATGAATTCTCTTCCGGATTTGCACTATTTGGGAGCTATGCACACACTGAAAACCTCCCAATTCTTGATGACCTAGAAAACGCTGTATACATGGAGCAGCCAGAGGTCGCTGATACATATGAAATCGGTACATCTTATGATCGAAGCAACCTTTTCACTGAAAATGACAATCTGTCATTTAAGCTGAACTATTTCGATACAACGCTTGAAGATGTTACCTCATACTCAGGTGTCACAGAAGTTGGTCTAACAGGATTTGAACTTGAAACATCTTATGCTCTTTCGAGCGGTTTCTATTCTGATTTGAACGCAACCATTTTTGATGCAGATGAAACGACAAGCTCTGGCAATCAGGTTGATTGGCGAAATTCTATCGCAGACAATGTACGCTTTACCCTCGGGAAACGCTTTGGCAGACTCATAGATGTAAGTGGTGAGATCGTCGCCGTTGATGAACTCGATACAAATGGCACAATCGATACTGGATATGTAACTGCGAATTTGCGCACGACCATTACGCCTCAAAACGGTTTCTTGGAAGGCTCTTCATTGCGGATTGGACTAGAGAACGCTCTAGACCAAAAATACACTCCAGCAATAGCGACACGTCCTGCGATCGGTCGCAATTTGAAAGTGACAATCTCAAAAGCGTTCTAATTTAGAAACGAAAACAGGAGCGACCAACACAGGGTCTGCTCCTGTTTTCAACATTCATATCTTAGAGCAATTCTTATGCATCCAATCGGAAATTCGCAAAATGACTTCAGGTAGTTCTTACTTTAGCTCTTTTGGTAAAATTTATGAAATGGGCGGGCCTGTGCTCGTTATTCTGGCTCTAACCTCAGTCCTTACATTCACGCTGATCCTTTATAAACTTTGGCAATTTTATACCAATGAGATTGGTCGACACAAATTACTAAAACAAGCCTTATTTCAATGGGATAATGGGCTGAAAGATCCGGCAAAAAGTGCGCTTGAGCCGAGCAAGCATTGTCTAATGCCCATGATACAATTGGGTATGTCGCTTCATGGCCGTGAGAATATCAACAAACGATTAGAATCTGAGGCTGAACAAGCTTTTCAACCATTTGAACGAGGGTTTCGAACGTTGGATATGGTTGCACAACTCGCGCCCCTACTCGGCCTTTTTGGAACCGTTCTTGGGATGATCGAAGCTTTCAGAGCATTGCAAGGCGCAGGCTCCCAAGTTGACCCAGCCATTCTTGCGGGTGGTATTTGGGTTGCTCTCATGACGACTGCTGCGGGATTGGCCGTCGCAATGCCGACATCAATTGCACTCTCTTGGTTTGAGGCTCAAATGGACAATGAACGTCGCTTTGCTGAGCACGCCATATCCACACTAGACACCCCTCAAGCTGCAGAACCCCAAATCAATACAGCAGAGGTTTCGCAATATGGCGCTTAAACGTGCGTATGTCCGCAAGCGAACATCAATTACATCACTCATAGATGTAATTTTTCTTCTGCTGCTTTTTTTCATGCTGGCATCCACATTCACAAAGTTCTCAGAAATCGAAATCAGCAGCGGTTCTCAATCAACATCATCTGTTCAAAATGAAGACATAATACGGCTCAATATCGGCGCTCAAAAAGTAACGTTAAACACGAGCGAGCAGTCTGATGATTTAGCTTACAAACATATTCGAGCTTTAAAGGCGAAGGGCCGAACTTTAATTGCAATATCGGTAAACGAAGATGTTTCAACCCAAAGACTGACAACGGTATTAACTCAGCTAAATGGCATTGATGGACTTCAGATAAATGTAATGGAGCCGCAATGAGAAAAGTTCAACGCGCCTCCAAACGTGAACCGATTATATCATTGATCAATATCGTTTTTCTGATCTTGATTTTTTTCATGGTCGCCGGCTCGCTTTCTGGTCCCAAACATGACTCTTTGGAATTCACTCAAACATCAGATCTAGACTGCTGTGTTCCTCCTGATGCGCTCATAATATTGCAAGACAATTCGCTATCTCATGAAGGGCAGGACAATGTTAGCTTGCATCAATACCTGCAGAGCCAGCCACCTGAAACCTCGGTGATAAAAATCCTTCCCGACAAAAACCTACCAGCGCATGACCTATTAAATCGGATCAAAGAAATTAAGACTCAGGGCGCTTTCCAGATAGTCATAATGACGGAGAATATTTCCCAATGACCCGTTCTAAAATTTTAAAAGCGAGCGTTTGTTTTACATTTGCCTGCTCTGCACATGCTAGTCTGCTCATAATTACCCCGCAAGCAGAACCAGAAACGGCGTTAGTCGCTGGCAGTTCGATGAGTGTAAATTGGAATAGTTCTTTCAACATCCCTCACTCAGTTGAAGCAACCCCATCTACGAAAGCAGACGACACAGAGGAGCCTACACAAAAAAGCCCACCTCCACCTCGCAAACAGATCAAGGACACAAAAACATCAATCAAACCTCCGGCAGCCAAATCAAAGCCGCCTAAGCCTGTAGAATTAAAGCCAGAAATTCCACAGGATAAGATTGCAATTCCCAAGCTTCCTGCAACGCCTCTACCGAAAACCAAAGCTGCAGTTAAAGAGAGCGTGGAGACACCCCCAACATCCAAACAAACATCTCAAACCGACACGACAAAAACGAACGATCCCGAAAATGCAAAAGATGCAGGTAAAACCTCATCATCCGCAGCAACACATAAAAAACATCCCAATGATGAAACCAAATTGGCAGCATCAAAAGCACAAAACTTCTCTAGTGCAGCCACACAATCAGCACACCGCAAACACAATAACACAGCAGTCGGCAACGCGGCAGAAAGCAATTATAAAGGTCTGGTATTGCAGCACTTAACACGGCGCAAAAAACCGCGTGCAACCAGCCCCGGCTCAGCATTCGTTGCATTCACCATCACACATGACGGTCAAATAGATGCAATTTCGATTTCAAAAAGTTCAGGATCAAACCGGTTTGATAGAGAAGCTTTGAAATTAATACGCAGAGCAAGTCCATTTCCCCTTCCTCCCAACAAAGCAAAAACTAGCTTTACTGTGGAAATAAAAGGCAAATAGAGGTCTCAGCACCTCTCATTTGTATCCAACTTATTCTATGCCTCAAAACAAAGGGTTCTAATCACGGCCACAGTGACTAGAACCCTCATTTTGTCGCTGCAATTATCTGAAAATATTCATGAAAATCGCAGCCACAATTTCAAACCGATTTACAAACGCAAACTTTTAGTATGCGTCTTTTTCGTCAATTTCATTGACGACACCATCAGCATTTGAATCTAAACGACTAAACATACGAACACCTGAAGCTTGGAATTCTTCTCGGGTGAGAATGCCATCTTTATCCGCATCCAGAATACCAAAGCGCACATATGCTTGCTTTAACTGCCTGTCACGTTGTTCAGCTAAGTCCTGAGCTAAACGGGCTTCATATTCAGCAACATATTCATCAACGAGAACCTGTTCGTCACTATTTGGGTCTCGTGCATCAAAACCAGCGTCACGTACTTTTTTATACTCTTCCTGACTGACATTTCCGTCTCCATCTGCATCATATGCATTGTAGAAATCAGCCTTTGAATGCCCACCACCTTTGGACACGCGTTTTGGTTTTGCATTTTCTTTATCTTTTGATTTTGTTTCACTTTTTGCACCAGTTACAGTTTCGGTGACTTCAACAGCTTCAGGAGCAGAAGCTGCAAGATCTGTTGTCGCGCATGCTGCTAAAGCAAAAACAGGTACTGCCCCTAAAAGGACGGATTTTAGAATATTCATAGGATTACCCCGATAATTAAGAATGATTTGATTAGCGTGTGACTTCGAAGGTCAGAGAGGTTGAATAGCTTCGAATATCTGTTTCCGAACCTGCAGGTGCCTCAGCACGATGACGCGTATACAAAAGATATACGCCAGGTTGCTCAAGGCTAAGATCTAGAATCCCATCTGAGTTTGTTGTGACTTGTTTCTTACCTTTATCATCGGAATAATGACCACCTTCACGCAGTAATTCCATGTCCTGATCAGCCATTGGCTGGCCATCAAAAGTCACTTTTAATTGAAAGCTTTCACCGACATACAATTCATTGGGGTGGCTCAGTGGATGAAATACCAAGCGGCCAATAGTTTCATTCACAGCACTATCTGTTGGTGCCCCTTTAGAAACATAAACATTGGCAACAGTCGCGGTTTGTGAGGTTACAAATGTCTCACCTTCGGCTAGCTCAACCTCAGCACCATTTTCACCGCGAGCAGCTTTAAGCTCTCCCGTTGCAGTCTGAATCATCTTACCTTTCCGGCCAAGACGCTCTCCCGTTGAAAATTTATAAGTTCCTGATTGGCTTATGGTATTTTCAAGAATTGTCGTTTGTTTCAATTCTACAACATTGTCATATGAATAGCGCACACCATTGGGCGCGATATAATGCCAATCACCTGATTTCACACCGACTTCAGGGTTTGAAAAATCTTCAGTGAATGAAGACTCAATTGTGATATTCTTACCTTGAGTAAAATCAAATGCATTAGGCCTCATAAAAGACGTATGTGCATATGCAGATGTGCTGCCCAAACACCAAATCCCGACACTAATCAAAGCCATTTTTTTAAACATAGAATTCTCTCCAATTTCTCCTAAACGTTCTTGTCAGACATATTTTGAGAATGCAAGTCATTATCATTATTTACATAGGCAAAATCATTGAATTTTTCTATTTCACGACACAAAAAAGGTGAGTATCCCGATAAAGAAAACAACACTTGCCCCGACCAGCTTCATGCTTGTTACCAAACGAAAACGCATCGTGAAAAATAGGAAAAAGCCAATAAGTGAAAGCGTCATGATAAAGACAGCAATTACATCAATCACAAATCTCCAAACTTTCCCGGCCTCTTTGCCGCGATGGAGGTCACGTATAAATCCACTTACGTTTGAACGCTTTGTTTCAAGCCGAGCCAAACCTGAATTTAGATCGATATGAGCGGTCGTATCCCCTTTTACGCCTTTAAAACGCAACATGGCTTCATCTTCAAATATTTCAGCATTTGCAAATTCCCCAGAGAAATTTGAAGCTTTCCTCAAAGCACTCTCCAAAAATTCTTCTGGATTGTCTTGCGCCAAAACATGCTCAATACTCTCCATAGGTAGAGAGACTTCCTGACTTATGGGTGTCGCTTTTGTTTTCAGCCATTCCGGATGATTGAGTAGCAAGCCAGTAACAGAAAAAAACATGAGCGCCATAAATGCAAAAGCAGATAGATAGTTATGAGCCGCTCTAGCAAATTTATAGATGACCGCTTTCTTTAATTTAGGTATCCTGAACCTATGAACCAGCGTTAGCGCATTATCAGTCATGAGCTTTTAGTCTTTGAAAAATCTATAGATATTTTACCAAGCTCAGACCCTGGGTCCACCGTCCAAACATCTGCTGTATTTGAGAGATTCACTGGCAATTTTACATATTGATGTCCGCCATGCTCTCTTGAGGCTTCAATATGTAGTATGTATTCACCCTGCTCTACTGGACGCCCGTGATCATCAACACCATCCCATTCAATATCATACACTCCCGGCGGTTTGGTTGGACGGGCTACATGATCAATCACCGCTGGCTGTTTTCTGCCAACACGGCGCCAATGAACATAATTTTCTTCAATCCATCGGGGACTATCGCCCAACATAAGCAAATGCTTGACTGGCTTGTTTTCAGCATCTGTCACCCAAGCAACGATATATGGATATTCATAATCACTGATATCGATTTCAGGCACGCTGTATTTTACACGCATTTTCCAATCAGGAGCCCATGGATTTTCAACACCTGCCTCAGCCGCGGTAATTACCTCAACTGGTACTCTTAATCCTTCCCACCCTTTACTTTTGAAAAGCGTTCCTCCTTTAGAAAAAATAAAGGTTTCAATACCTTCGTGAGTATTTGCATAAAGGAGGCTCTGCGAAATACCCATCACAGAAAAAGCTGTCGCTAAGGCATCGGCTTCCTCAGCAGATGGTGCAATCACTGAAACATAATCAACAATTTCCTGAGGGCGACCATTAAAAGGCGACACAATATGCGAATATGTCTGCCCAGATATGTTAAAGTCTCGTTGTCCTGCACCGCTTGTCGCTATCGCAGCATTTGCAACCCGCACCAAATCGTCAGGTGTTGAATTATCAGCACTATTTCCGGATGACACACCTACTTTTACAGCGCTCTCAGATAACTTTCCTAAAGTGCGGATATCACCCCCGATGTTTAGGACGACGCCCTGTACTCCATCTATTGCAAGTGCCGCTTGCGATGCTTTATCTATTATCTTCCCTTTAGCCACCGCATCAACATTGAGCTCAACACCTTCGCTCAATTGTACAAAACTGTTGGATTTAATGTCGATGAAGTTATTCAAAGCAACTGCATCAAGGAGAGGTTTGATTTCAGAATCACTTGGAAGAACCCCTGATTTTTCTGAATTTTTCCAAACCTTTACAAGCTTGCCCATTCCGCAATGCAAAGCACCATTGGTTTTCTCATGCCATGCTTTGCAAGCTGTAAGCAGCTCACTTAGCTCGGATGATACTTCTAATGATTTTCGATCGTTCAAGACAGCCAGTTCTGCATGACTATCTCTAGAGCTAAATATCTTTTCCAATCTGGATATTTCTGATCGCGCTTGCTCCCAAGCAAACTGCGCGACTTCTTGAGAGCTCGCCTCAACTGTCATTTTCACTTCAGTTCCCAAAACATGGTCAGCTTGGAAACTGTACTCATTCGCCAGGGCTGGCTGAACAATAGATGCCACCATAGCGGCTGCAATCACGCGTGAATAATTTGGAAAATACCGAAACGCCATTTTTTCTTCTTTTGAACTTGAAACATTTGACTTCGCAATGTTCACACAGGAGATTTCCCGATCGAAACACCACTTACTTGATAACAATTCTCATTCTCATGAAGATTAGTCAACTATTGCAATTGATTATTATTCTTAATAAAGGCGTTAGTCGTATCCAAACCCAATTTGTCAGCATTTACTTTTATTGCTGCATTACAAAATCAAACACTTTACATGATGATTTTTTGCGCTATATGGAAATTTACCAAAGATCGACCCAGAGACGATGAGTAAGCAAGGAGATCAGCGGTTCGTAAAGTTACGAGTTTCTCGTTTTTTGTGGATTTAGCTAGTGCTTACAATTTTCATCTTCGCATCACTTGATGCTCTCTCTGCGGAGGTCGCTTATGCCCGTTCCCCAGACCGTTAGCAAACCAAGTGACACGCCTGACAAGTCATTTATTGACGCAAAAACTGTGTTTAAACAAACTGGTACTAACCCTGCCCTAGGTCATGGAACTATCCAGACATCGACAAGTCGCGCATTGCAAAACTTCATTGCTGCTTATGATGGACCGACACCTCATCTTGTTGTTGAGCTGGACGTGGTTGAACGCAATTATAAAGCGCTTAAAACTGCATTGCCGCGGGCTAATCATCATTATGCGATCAAAGCGAATCCTCACCCTGATCTGCTTAAACGTTTGAACAAATTAGGATGTTATTTTGAATGTGCTAGCATTCAAGAAATCGACATGTGTCTGGCCGCTGGCGCGCAAGCAAAAGATATTCTTTACGGAAATCCGCTAAAAAAAGCGAGCGAAATCAAAGCTGCATATCAACGCGGCGTTGAACAATACGTTTTTGATGCAGCATTAGAATTAGACAAAATCATCACGCATGCACCGGGTTCAAAAGTGATTTGCCGGATCACGACCGATGGATCAGGTGCAGTTTCTCCTTTGTCTATCAAGTTTGGATGCCCTCCTGAAAAGGCCCTTGATTGGCTTTTAAAAGCTAATTCTAGTGGTTTGATTGCACACGGAATTTCATTTCACACAGGCTCTCAACAGCTAAACCCTGCTTCTTGGAATGCGCCAATACGCGCGGCTGCTGAAGTGTTTGAGGCATTGCGCAAGCAAGGCGTAGACACAATGAAAGTGCTCGATGTTGGTGGTGGTTTCCCGACAAACTATCGAAAAACTGTGCCGCCAATCACGACTTTCTGTGATGCTATTGCGCATTATGTCGCCAAGTATTTCAAAACAAATGCGCCGCTTATTTACACAGAACCAGGTCGCTATTTGCCAGCTGATGCAGGCTTCATTTTGGCAGAAGTGGTTTTGGTCGCCCCTAGCCATACCAATCCTGATATTCGTTGGGTCTATCTTGATATTGGCCGCTATGGCGGATTGGTAGAAACGCAAATTGATTACCCGGTTTATACACACCATGAAGGCGAAGTTGGTCCTGTGATTATGGCAGGTCAGACATGTGATTCTAATGATGTGATCTACGCTGAAGAATTTCGCTATCATTTGCCCAAAGCACTTACCCCCGGGGACCGCGTGATCCTCGCCCATACCGGTGTTTACACCACCACTTACTCAACCACGCTCAATGGTTTTCCAAACCTGACTTCCCAATGCATATAATTGCTCAATGCATCCTATTTGAAGGATTAAACTCGATGCATACAATATATCCTGAGACCTTTATCAAAGCGCACTGCCCAACTCATTTGGACAAAAGCAAACTTCCTACTCCAAAAGACATCGTGAAGAAAACAACACAGGAATTTGGTGTTGGTATATTTGCTGTTCGCGCTTTCAAACGCGGTGAAGTGATTGGAAGCTTTGTGGCTGAAGAAACAGATCAATTGCTACAACACTCATTACAACGTGCACCCAATGACAATTTGCACGACCCCTATTTCATTGGGATGTTGCTTCACAGCTGTGATCCAAATGTTGTGCTAGATATGCATGATCAGAAAGTATTCTGTGTGCGTGATATTGAAGTCGGTGAGCCATTATTCATGGATTACGCCTCCACAGAAGATGTATTGTTTAATCAGTTTGCTTGTATGTGTGGATCTTCAAACTGTCGTCATTGGGTCACTGGTCGCGCCGAGCTTGTCAGTGCTGATGGGCTTGCCTACATACACAATATGACTCATTCAAATGTGATAGCCATAGAAACACATGAGGACTTTGTCCATGCCGATGAACTTGAGGAAGTAGCGGTATATGGGCCGGCTCAACTCAAACAAAACGTCTTCGATGCCAGACATAATTAGATTTCAATAGTCAAGTTTGAAAGCCGAAATCACCAAGGCATTCAACTAACAATTATGAACCTTTCCCACGCGACAGAGCCGAATGGTTTCTGTCGCGTTTGGGCTTTTACGCAATATTTGGTTTACGGGCATTGAATTTGCACTATTGAACAGGAAACGAAAATTCACACTCGATAAAAGTTACTTGTTCAATGTCTGCTGTCTCTTCAAAAAACAATCAAAAATTTGCAGTTCCAAGTTTAACAAAAGAGACATCGCAATCTATAAAAATAGCCCGCGTTTTATGCATATTTTTCATGATCTACGTGCACGTAAACCCTGGCGTAGCTGCGTTCGCTTCATCTACAGAAGCCGTTCGTTTTTTTGATGAATTCAGATTTTTTCTTGTAAATTCAGTTGGCAGAGCTTCGGTTGCACTTCTTTCAATCATTTCGGGGTTTCTGGTTGTTTTCAGCCTCAGGAAAGCTGAGATACTTAAATTTGTCTCGCAAAAATTTTCTTCCCTGATAATTCCACTCATTTTTTGGAATGCCTGCTTTCTCTTCATCGTTTTTGTAATCGATAAATACCTGCAAGCTGGTTATTTGGAGCAATCACTCGGAGAGACTTTTAGCCTTTTAAAGCTAGGCGAGTATCTCATGGGAATAACGCAAGCACCTGTAAATATTTCACTTTCATTCCTGAGAGATATTTTTGTATGTGCGCTCTTCGCCCCAATACTTGTCATCCTATACCAGAAATTCGTACCCGCATTCATCGGTGTTGTTGCCGTATTATACGTTTTAGGTAGCTTCACTGCTCTTTTGATCACACCCAATATTTTGTTGTTTTATGCGATAGGCATGTTCTTGTGTTTACGTGGCCAAATTCCTAAAATTCCACTTTATCTAGAGGTTTTATCTTGGGCGTTATTGGCCGTTATTAGTCTCTTTATACTTGGAGATTCTCTAGATGTAGCCCGCGACATCTCCGAAAGAACAATAGACTTAGAAAAAAGAATTGAACTTGCTTTCCTATTGATCAGGTTTCCAGCCGCTATCGCTTTTTGGGGGCTTTCGATCCGCATATCCAAACTAAAGATTTCTCATTATATCTTAAAACTTGAACAATTTATCTTTATCATCTTTTGTTCCCACGTTTTAATCCTGACAATATGCTGGGGTGCGTGGCAAAAGTTGCTGGGAGGGTATTACGATCCCGCCTATCCTGTGTTTTTCCTACTTGGACCAATATTAGTTGCAATAATTGTTGTGCCTGTTGCAATCGTTCTCAACAAATTGCTACCGCCAGTTTTTGCACTGATAAATGGTGGTCGTACCTTGCCACCAACACGCCAAAGCAGATTTTAACCCTGTAAAATGCAGTGATTTAAAAAGGAAACGAAAGTTGGTTGTTCACAGTATCAGAACCACTCTCAATCAATCCTGTCAGCGTTAAACCTAACAGTCTGATCGGTTTGATCGGCCTTGGAAGATGGCCCAACAATAATTGGGCTGACACGTCCAAATGTTCGATTTCGGTGATGGAATGCTCTAAAGTATGAGATCGTGTAATCTGTTTGAAATCAGAAAATTTCACCTTCAACACAATTGTATGTCCAACTGCATTGGCACGCTCAATACGTTCCCATAACAGGGTGATCAGTTTTTCTGTTTCAGTGAGAATTTCTTCTTTTTCAAAGAGATCTTTTGAATAAGTGCGCTCTACACCCACTGATTTTCGTATTCTATTGGGCTGAACAATTCTATCATCCTTCCCACGTGCCGCAGCATAATAGTAATCCGCGCTATTCCCAAAATTCTGCCTTAGCCATGATAAATCTGCTTTTTTTAAATCAGCACCTGTTAGAATCCCAAGACGTTCCATTTTCTTTGCCGTGACTGGACCCACACCGTAAAAACGACGAATGGGTAAACCAGCCACAAATTGCTCTCCGCTCTTTGGGGGTATCACACATTGTCCATTGGGTTTGTTTTCATCGGATGCAAGTTTGGCAATAAACTTATTGTATGAAACCCCAGCTGAGGCTGTCAGCCCTGTCTCTTTCAATATCTCGGCACGTATCTCCATTGCGATTTGCGTGGCCGACTCAATGCCCTTTAAATTATCCGTCACATCCAAATAAGCTTCATCTAAAGATAGAGGCTCGATCAAGTGCGTGTATTGAGCAAAAATATTTCGTATTTGGTTGGATACAGATTTGTAGACATCAAATCTTGGAGGCACAAAAATCAGATCGGGACATCGTTTTTTAGCAGCAACAGAAGCCATCGCAGACCGCACGCCATATTCACGCGCTTCATAACTAGCCGCAGCCACCACACCGCGCGCTTCGCCACCACCGACAGCGACTGGCTTTCCTCGCAGTGTCGGGTCATCCCTTTGCTCAACGGATGCAAAGAATGCATCCATGTCGATATGTATGATTTTGCGCGAATATTGCTCAGACACGTTTTAATCTCGTGACATCAAAACAAAATATTATTTGAATAATATCAGACATTTATCTTCACTTTTTCTTCGCGCTATAGCTGCCATTACCAACAACTATTCTGGGCTATCCATAGCAAGAATAAGCTGGCTAAAGCCTTCAATCATCAAGTTGAAATTTTTTATAGACAATCTTTCATTAGTTCCATGTATGCCATCAATGTCATGCACAGAATAATCAACGGGCGTGAAGCGATACACATTGTTTGAGATTTGGCTGGCATAGGCTGCGTCTGTACCGGCTAGGACCAGCGCAGGCACAGGACGTGCGTTATCGCCCGTTTTATTTGCCAATGCCGCTAATAATGCAAACGGCCGATTATCCGTGGGCGAAATAGGTGAAGGTTCGCGGAAAATCCCTTTATTTCTTGCTTGAATACTCACCCCTTCAATTCCACCAATAACATTCTCGACATGCTCTATAACATCACCCGAAGAATCCTCAGGGTGAATTCTAAAATTTACTGTTGCAGTGGATTTTTGTGGCAGCACATTCTCTTTAACCGAACCAGTAAGCATGGTGGGAGCAGTCGTTGTTCTGATCATTGCATTCATGGATGCTATTTCACCAAATTGTGCATTCACTAATCCGCCTGTGATCCACGTATTGGCTAAAACAAACCGCTTCATGAAGGACATTTCAGGGGCTACAGCTTGGAAAAAATCAGACACTTGCTTAGAATTTAAGTGTGATGGCATTTGCGTTTTTTCTAGTGCTAATAACGCTTTAGCCAGCTGAATATTAGCTGAGTTTTTGGGTGGCAAAGACGAGTGCCCGCCAGCTGATTCAGACGCCAGATCTATGGTCATATAGCCTTTCTCAGCTATCCCGATCAGGCCTAGTGGAGCATCAAATCCAGCCATATCATTAAGAACAAAAAAGCCTTCATCAACCACCATTTCAGGACTAATTCCGCGCTCGCTCAATAAGCCAACACCAGCCTCGGCACCCGTTCCTGCGACTTCTTCATCATGTCCAAATAATAAAATCAGTGTTCGATTAGGCTGAAAATTAGACTTTATCAGCGCTTCAACTGTTTCCATAATTCCAATTATGGATGCTTTATCGTCTTGTGTGCCTCGCCCGTATATATACCCATCTGCGATATCACCAGAAAAAGGTGGACGATCCCAGTCGCTTAAAGTGGCGTCGTCAACAGGAACGACATCCTGATGTGCCATTAACATAAGCGGATCAAGAGATTCATCTCGGCCTTGCCACGTGTACAATAGACTATAATCAGCCACGTATTCACGCTGTAGGTTTTGGTGCACTAACGGGTATTCAGTTTCCAGAAAGGTGTGAAATTCCAACCATGGCTGAGCCGCTTCTAGCGTTGCCGGATCACCTCGATTGATCGTTATGGTTTGAAAACGCACAGATTCTTGTAAACGCCTGATTGCTTCGGGCTCGTTATAGGACACTGGCGCAGGAAGTTCTACGAGAGCCATCTCTTCACTAGTTCCGTAGGAGAAGGTTCGGATCAGCATTATGGCAACAATCAAAACAAGCGTGATGATAAATCCATAAATCACTTTGAAAAGCATGCGTCATTCCTCCTGTAAGGCCGTTGTTTTAAATAAGTTTCATTCGAATAAAACGGACATTCATTACACACAAAAGCACCCCATAAAGAATGTCACCTTCTTCAGAAAAATGGCAACCACCCCGCAAAGGATGATTGCCACCAATTTAACGACTAATTATTCAAACCATTACCAACGTTTGCGAAGTGTAATCCCGTATGTTGCTGGCGCATTTGGATATCCGTTTACTGAACCAGCTTGCGCTGTTGTCGGGAAAGCAGATTGAGAGAATTCATGGTTGGTGATGTTACGTCCCCAGAAACTCGCTTCAAATCCATTATCCATACTGAATCCCAGTGATGCATTTAGCAATTTCACTTCTCGGCTCATAAGGTCAGCCGATACATTATCTACAATCTGGATTTCATCTTCATATTGATAGTCTGCGCGGATGAAACCCATTATGCCTTGTGAAATCTCCTCTTCAAACAATGCTGAGAATGAAAGAGACGTTGTGTGGATACCAGCTGGCTGTTCACCAGACAGATCTGTCGGACCACCAATTCCCGGAGCATTCTGGAAGTCTACATATTCTGGATTTTGCACTAATCCAGCAAACCCAAGCGTCAATTGATCAATCGGCATGTAAGTCGCATCAATTTCAATACCTTGTGTGGTTTGTTCACCCGCATTTGCCAACACAAACCCAGTTCCTTGGAAGATTGTAGATTGGAAACCTTCAATCGTCTGGTCAAAGAGCGCGATGTTCACTGTACCTCGGTCAAAGACTGCTTTTGCGCCGATTTCAAAAATTTCAACTTCTTCAGGAGACGCAAACCGTGTACCCGCTCCGCGATTGTTCGGAATTAGGCCAGCATTGCCTAGAGCAGCTGCATTCGCAGCTGTATATGAGCTATCGCGGGTTAAGTTCCATGATGTCGCTTTAAACCCTGTTCCATAGCTTGCATACACATTGATATTATCCGTCGCATCATAAGCTGCACGCACAGTGTAGGAAAGCTTGCTATCGCTAGAGGTACCATCTTCAAATGCGTTTGGAAGTGCAACAAATCCCGGAAGGAATTGTAACGGAGCCAAACCGCCAGCAATAGATGGTGCAAGTGATGTTCTTAAATTCGCTGCAACGCCCTGTTCAGTTGCAGGTGTATTTGCCTGTATAGCTGCAAATTGAGCCGCCGCGACAGGATCACCTCCCACTAACGCAGCCTGCCATGCACCTATATTTGCCGGTGTCGCATCTTGCCCAACCACTGCTCCAAACAAGGTTCCGAACACAAGATCATCAAATTGGGCAGGGACTAAACCGCCTGTTAATTCAGGAAGATCTAGTGCACGGAAAACATCCGGCGTAACGACTGCAGGGTTTGTGAATAAAGCATTGAAATCAATTGATGAAAATAGGTCGTTATTGACAGCAGAAGCAGTCACTTCTTTCTCATCATTCACATAACCCAGCCCTGCCGTCAAAGTCAGTTTATTGGTTGCATACCAGTCAACTTGACCAAAAATGTTATAACTCTGGTTTTCTTGTGTGAAGGTTTCAAAAGTTCCCGTTCCGGGCTCATGAAATTGAGCACCACCTAGCAATGGTTCAATGGAAGAAATCAATCCACCTGCAAGAGCATCAGCATAAGCAGCAAATCCGGGCCCATAAGTTACATTGCTATTTTTATCGAGCGACTCGTCATAGTAAAAACCACCAACAAGCCAATCTATTTTTTCAGATCCACCAGCAAGTCTAAGTTCTTGCGTAAAAGTATCGATTTCCCATTCATTTATATTGCTTGCAATGAGAGGTGCACTTGTAAAGTCGACATCACCATCACTTGCTGATTCCTGATTACGTACAGAAGAAATAGACGTTAGAGTTGCCCATCCCAAATCCCAATCAGCTTGAGCTGAGACACCTGAATTCTCAACCTTACTCCGAGGCGTAATGTCCACAAACGTCTCATAACCATATGGGTTTGTTGGGATTTCACCGCCTAAAGCTTCTATAACTGCGCTAGTGGGACCGTTTACATAATTTGGTGTGTAACAACAAATTTCGTCGATCTTGTCGTAATCTGCGATCAAACGAATCGACAAATCATCACTTGGTTCAAACAATAACTGCCCTCGCACCATATTGCGGTCGCGGTTGTTTAAGTCTTCTCCAGTGGCAAGATTATTCACATAG
This sequence comes from Hirschia baltica ATCC 49814, assembly GCF_000023785.1. Lineage (NCBI taxonomy): Bacteria > Pseudomonadati > Pseudomonadota > Alphaproteobacteria > Hyphomonadales > Hyphomonadaceae > Hirschia > Hirschia baltica. Next base: position 1,535,026 of record NC_012982.1, on the reverse strand, counting down.
CCATCGCGCGTGTTTACAGATCCTGCAAGCGAGAACGCCAGACTTTCACTTATAGGGCCTGATACATAAGCTTTAGCGATTGCTTGGTTATAATTTCCGTAAGTCCCTTCAATTTTACCTTCCCAATCAAAGGCAGGTTTTTTAGTCACAAGGCTAACAACACCTGCGGAAGCATTTTTACCAAAAAGTGTTGATTGAGGTCCACGTAATACTTCAACTCGTTCTACATCTGGAAAGTCACCCAAACTGCCTGCAGACCTTGTGCGGAAAACACCATCAATAAAGACAGCAACTGACGGCTCGATTCCAACATTGTTACCGCCGTTTCCAAATCCACGGATACTAAATGTTGTGTTTGCTGCACGCTCCAGCTGACCAACGCGTAAAGAAGGAACGATAGACTGAAGATCCATAACATCGACAATCTGCGCCTTTAGCATTTCTTCGCTATCAACAACAGATACAGCAATAGGTACATCTTGCAATGTCTGTTCACGCTTTGTTGCCGTTACGACAACTGTACCCAAAACATTCTTACTTTCCTGTACATTTTCTTCAGGGGCACTTGTTGTTTCTTGCGCGATTGCCGCCTGTGAAGACAATGCCATCGCCATAACTGAAGCAGACGCAATTATTGATTTACGCATTTTTATTTCCTCCATTATTCGAAACACGTGCCTTGGCCGGTCTCGTAATTATTTTTATGAATCAAGCATAAACGTGGAAAATATTACCAGTCTTATCATTGTAAGGCGAATTATTTATCACCTCTTGCAATTACCCGTAGTTGTGACAGTTTTATCACTATACACAGGCCAGTTTTTAGATTGGGTTGGACAGCAAAATAATGTTTCATACACCTGATACGACTTCTAAAAATCCCGCAGATTTGTTTCAAACCCTGACGAAACAGGGAATCGGAACAAATTGGGGTAATTTCAATGAAACGGTAAGCCGTTCTCTTGGCGACATTGGAGCGACACGGGAGTTTCATTGCGATTACATGCATGGAAATTCTAAGGTTTTTCAACCAATGCAAGGTGTAACCATCACCATGCAAACAATCGTCGTCACAGACCCCAAAGAGACAATAAAGCTGACTTTATATCCGTCTGACAAACTCTATATAAATGTCGTTCTTGAAGGTGAATTCAACCTGCTCACAGATAAAACCGCTGCGACGATTAAAAAAGGATCTTACCTACTTTATCGCCAAACAAGAGAATCACACTGCGACATCCAGATAGATCCAGCTAGGCCTCTGTCTTTAGTTTATCTCGCTTTTTCTCCTGAGTGTTTAGAATCGATTGCTCAAGTATTAAAAACACCTGTCCCGAAAGTTATCAGAGCATCGGAAATGCTAAAATTATGGGGCAAAGAAACGCCAATAGTCGGCACAAACACAGCCCTCCTGAGGTTTGCAAAATCTTTGGCTGAGACATCTGATTATGATAAATTGTGGCCTGTTTTTCTAAAGAGTAAGATTTCCGAACTTTTTTGTATCCTAACGGCATTTGATTCTCTCATCAGCGAAACACTGGTAGCACCGTCCCAAATCTCCAGTTTGAATAGAATTAGCAAAGTGTTGAATCTATTTTTAGAAGATCACCTTCAAATCCCTTCATCCTCGGCAATTGTAAAATCGCTAGGGTTAGAGAAACAGATATTAGACAAGGATTTTGAAGATGTTTATGGATTAAACTTCCCAGATTATTGCAATGTCATCAAATTCCAGATGGTATATAGGCGCCTGTTAAGGTCAAACATCTCAATAACAGCATTAGCTTATTGGGCAGGTTACAGCCACACAGCAAATTTCTCACGTGCATTTCAAAAACACTTTGGTGTTAGCCCTCGCACGGCAAGACTTTCTGCTAAAGATACTCGACATGTTTTCGATAAAGAAGACTAAATGTTTGCTAAGGACTGAGACACTCGCATAAAGATGCCCATCTTCGAGATTGGCATTGGCGATGCATTAAAGCCAATAGTTCAGACCAATAAGCGATTACAAGTCAGAATTATTATTTTGATTTATTAGGATGTTATTTGCGATAATCATTCTCCTCTCCAAGTCCGCAAACTTAGAGAGGAGAATGGCGCGAGAGACGGGGTTCGAACCCGCGACCTCCGCCGTGACAGGGCGGCACTCTAACCAGCTGAGCTACTCCCGCGCATCGCCCAAACTTTGAAATATCATTGTTTGGAGCGCTGTGTTTAGTCTTTAACGCCCCTAACCGTCAAGCACTTATTTTTCTGAAAAGTGCTTTTTTTCAAATTATTTTATTGCCCCTCACAAGAAGTCGCTCCACCGACAGGAATTACCATTTTCCAACCATCTGTGCTGTTTAAACGAATTGAAGCTTTTGTAATTTGTGAACCTCCTTCACTAGGAGATGCTTCGTTAATCGTCACTTTCATCTCGACATTGTTAAGCGGCGACTGAAAAACTTGTTCAGTATAGTGAAGATCCACCACATCACCTTCTGTTTTAGTTCTGATCAAAATAGTTTCTTCGCCATTTAAAATCACTTTCGCAGTCCCCTTGGCCGCTTCAGCGAAAAACACAAACCTTGGTTCCGGTCTGGAAGCAAAAAGGAACAAACCACAATCACCGATATCCAAAGTTTGCCTTGGCAATTCCCCTAATTCGTAGAACTCATCAAAATCATTTTCGACTTGGGTTTGAGCAGGTGGTTCTATTTTTTTTGAAGCCGTGGAAGCACACCCCCCAACCAACACCAAGAAACTCATCAATCCTATTTTGGCTATTGATTTACGCATATTGAAATTCCTTCCCAAACAGGTGGTATTTATGGTGTTTGTGTTTCGACAGAAGACAAAGAATAGTAAAATTCATCCGAAGCAGCCTGCCCTTTAAACCCATAGCTAATCAGGGCATTTGAAAGTCTCGGATTTTGAGTTTTAACGCTAGCTTCAACATCATATGTGTTGTCGCTTCGCAAAACGGCTTTCGCTGAAATTTCATCTAGTCCAGTTTGGTTTTGCAGAGTGAGTTCATAATCATCTCCGACACAAACAATACGGCCGTCCATCGCAGGTCCATCCCACGCCCAAGAGCGCCCAACGACAGTCAAAAGATCAGTTTTCAAACCGCCTGCAGCTTCTATGCAATTTCCTGCAGCACCAATTTTCAAATTAGAGATGGATAGGTTCAAAGTCGACGGTGATCGTCTCAACTGCGCATCGAGATGTTTGAATGTATTGAGTTGAATTCTCGCAAACGCGTCTTTTATTTCTAATTCTCGGTTCAGCCCTGTAACAATCAGGCCTTTTCCATTACCAGCGGCACCGACAAACTCAAAAGACGCTGCCGGTTTCAACTGCAGCAAGCTTATTGCGTTCAGGTTTAAATTTACTTGCCCTATTGCCTCACCGCCAACATGGACATCCGACAGGCTACCACGCCAAATTGTTCCGACAGCCCGATCAAATTGAATCCCGTTAGATTGTAATCCAATCGCCTGTGTCACAACACGCAAAGGCAGATAAGCCAGCAAAGCGATGACTAAGGCCACCACAAAAAAAGAAAAACCAGAAAGCAAGCGCATGCCTGTTAATTCCCCCGACTAACGAGTACATTAGCATTCACTGTCACTGTATCCTTATTCATTCGGATGGATGCTTTATTGACGGAAATGCCATGATTGATTTCAAGGTCAGTCAGCCAAGCATAAAGTGACTGAGGATCAATTTCTTCAATCCATAATGTCAGATCACCATTTGATGTTGGTTCAATTCGGCTGATATCAATACCAAATACAGCAGAACTATCGGATACGACCCCTTGCACAGGTCCAGCTGAAACCGCGTTTACCTGCCGAGGACTATTTTCATACACACGTAATGTTTGAACCACTTCTGAATGCGAAGAAGCTTGAGACAAATACCGTTTTGAAGCACGGTCACGAAATTCAACCGAAGGCCCAAAAATAAATTGAAACAATACGATAGTCAGGGTCAAAACAAGACAAATGCTCAGTAATAATTTTTCCCTCGGCTCTCTCGCAGCCCACCAGTTCTTTATCATTACAATGTCACCGTAATTTCTCCGGCGCGCCGGTTTCCTATTTGCCTAGAACCACCTTCACGGAACGTGCCACCCAAATTCTCAATTATTTCTCTAAATTGCGTGAGCTGTTCATAATCTTCATAGACAATACTTGCCTGAATTTCTCTGCGCCGCGCATCATATCTCAATGCATCTAAGCTAATACCATCGACATCATTAATGCCCGTTGAGATCAGCCCTGATAATTGCAAAAAGGCTGATGCTTCACCATTGCCAGAGGTCAGCGTCTTTAGCTGTGCCTTGGGGTTTACGATTCGCTTCACATCAGGAAAAACACGTTTGACATCTGCTTCTATGGTCGCTTGCAGGGCTTTTGCTTCCCGATTAAATGCAATACCTTCAACGAAATTAAACGCTGCCATCGCCAGTATCGCAGCGGCGGCCAAACCAACCGGCAAACGCCACTCTTTTAAATCGAGTTTCCCACCTAAATTGCGCGCTTCAAACTGTCCTTGCTGAAGTGAGAATTTTTCTTTGACAGCCTGCACTGCCAAAACATCTAACGGGTCCACGCCGCCTTCTGAAAAATCACGATAGGATAATTGATCCAATTCCGCGATATTATCATTCTGACTAACGCCCGAAGCAATTATTTTATCCAACAATTTTGAGTCAAAACCAGTATCAAAACAAGCACCCCAGTGCCCGTATCGAAAAACGCTTCTATCCACCAAATTTGCGCAACTTATTCTCGCGTCTTCAATTGGTAGACAAAAATAATCAGGAACAATTTTCGTAGCAACAAGCCCTGCCCGCTTCACGGTATCAGACCAATACACCATTTTCTCATTGGTAATCACACTTAGTGTGTAGCGTTTCGTACCCGTATCCCCATATGCAATACTAACATGCTGATCCTCTATTTCTGCGCTCACATCATCTTCGATAGCAAAGGGAGCAATAGAGCGTAATTGCGCGTTACTTTTAGCCGAAAGTGGTGTCCTGAATGACGCAATTTCCTGTCCCTTTAAGACAAGGATAAATTTATCATGTTTGACACTAGATAAATCCTCAAACGCAGATTCTCCACGCGCATGTATTGTTCCTGTTTCAGACACAACACGCCAATCACAGCTCTGACCAGGGTCTTTTTTTGCAAATGCGACAAGACAATTACCCATCAGAAACTTCCATATCTACGTGAAATGACCGTGATGTCCCCGCCCTGGGATATTTGCAAGATAGAATGCAAACTAATCATGGTTTGATAATAGCTAATTTGCGCATTCAATTCAAAAAAATCAGATGCAAGCGCATAATACTGTCTTTGTTCTATTGGCATGGCATCTTCTCCAAATACAGACAAAGAAAAAAATTCATCTAAACTGGAAAAACCACTGACAGGCCTTTCAGCGAGAATGTTATTAACTGCCACCTCATCAAACTGCTTTCCCAAATAGCCTAGAATAAGCGGTAAATCCTGTATTGTCAGTGTGTTCACATTCAACTTGGTCAAATTCAAGCTAGGCCGCACACACAACCATGGCCGTAATTTTTCAACCATATCTGGCTCAAACCCTTTAATCACCTTCAGTTCGCTAACATCTGCCAATAAGGTTGAACCCGTTCTATAAGGAATTGCGGATATCGCATAATCAGCATCTTCAGCGCCCCCATATCTGGGGGTGGAGTCAGTATCTATCCAATCGACCACACTGTTTGCCAAAGCAATAGATTCTGCATTTGATATGCCTGTGTATTCAAGAAGATTGGCGAACTTCTCAATTGATACCTCATCAGCAATCAAGGTCTCATTGTCTTCAGTCTTCACAAGCGCATTCAAATTGAAGCAATTTGCTCCGTCTTTGACCTGACCTTTTATTGTTCCCCCATCAATTGGGAAAAACAACGGTTTTTGTGTCCATCCGTCCAGTTCTGGATAGCGAGCATTATCTTGTCCTGAATTTACTTTTCGAGCAGCTTCAATTGTGGACATGGCCAGCTGTTCTGCTCCCAGCGCATACAGTCTAGCTTGCTCTCTCTGGCTGAGATTACTGGTGAGTTTCATTGAAAAACGTAGATTTTCTATGACGGCAAGCGCTGTAATAGACATAACCGATACAATGAGAAGAGCCGTTATTAATGCAGCCCCACTCTGATCTAAATGCACGTCCTTGATCGTGTTCTGAATACACTTCTTAAGCATGTTAATACCCCGCCGGAGTATAAAACAGCATACGGACAGGACCGTATCGGGCTGAATGCAAGATCAAGCCGACAGCAGCGGGAGCCGGTATTGCATTGGATGCAGACATTTGCCCAATCCATTTATCTGTCCACAATAAGCCATCATAAAACTCAATCTGCGCAGAAGCGAGATTGGTCAATAATTCTCTTTCTAAAATCGGCGTATCGGTTGCAGCATCCACTCTAGACCTTGTTCTTCTGCTAAGAACACCATTTTCAAAGCGATATTCAACATGCTGCAATGATGAGGAAGCGGCGGTCAAACCAGGCATTTCATTTCCGTTTCGCACAAAACTCATCAGGGAGACATTATCAAGGTCTGCTCCACCGACAAAAACACTTTCAGCTTTAAAGCCAAATTCGTCTCTTGCAGTTCTTGAAACGATTTGCGCAAGGTCATTTTTGATAATTGCTCTTGCTTGCTCAATATCTTGAACTTCTTCAAGAACATATTCGAGCGTTTCTTTTGATGAAAGCGTATCATCAAGCATAACAAGCCCCATCACAGATAAAACACCCATGATAAAGGTCGCTACCATCACCTCAATAAGTGTAAAACCTGCCTCATCCGTCATCACAAAGACTTCCGTTTAAAGGCAAATAAGACAGTCTCTATATTTTCGGAATCAAGCTCATCTGGCTCATACACTCTTGTTTCGATTTTTATCTGCTGCAGCAAAGGATTGGGCGTTGTCGATATTGTTTTGCGCCAAGTCCATTCGCGCCCACCAAGTGCTATTCGTCCGCTGGACTCTCCATTTTCCAAAGGCTCTCTTTGAATTAAGGTCATAGTCATTTCATTGTCAGCAATAATGGAGGCCAGCATTCGGCGTTCAATAGCTGCAGCACCGCGACTATTTTCTGAAGACACGTGAATTAAACCAATAGCAGCAATCGCAAAAATGCTTAGAGCGGCCAACACTTCAATTAAAGTGAAACCATCATCGTTTTGCTTGTTCAGCAAACCTTGTTTAGAAAGCGATACAGGCAACGTCATCTAATCACCCGTTCTGCCACAGGTATAAAGATCAATTGCCCGCTTGCATTCAACTTGTGCACTGAATCAAAATCAGCGGCGGTTATTTCTATTTCCGCAGGTGTTGCTTCCCCAGTAGGAAAAAACACTAAAGGCGGTTGAGCTTGAACATCTTGATCTTCAGTGAATTTTCTCTCGGTCTCCATACCTAATAGAGTTACGCGCACGGTCAGATCTTTGGTCTCTTTGCTCTTTTCCAAAGCGCGTGATGTACCATTCAAAGCAACCCAATCGCCGCCATGATAGCGTTCAAATAAATTCATGCCCTCAACATGGGTCCAGCTTACAGCTTCCCCGCTTGCTATCGCTTCACGCGACAATGAAGCAATTGCCAAGGTCAACTGCTCAGCCTCTGCTCGGCTATCGGTCTGGCGCTCAGGCATAGACATGACGACGACACCCGACATCAGCCCGATGATAAAAATAACGACAAGCAATTCGACAAGCGTAAACCCAAACTCACCTTCGTTTTTGTGAAGAGGATTTAGTTGGTCCAATTTCCAATATCCGCATCAAGTTCTTCACCGCCCAGTTGCCCATCAGCTCCTAGTGAATAGATGTCGATTTCGCCATGTTCGCCGGGGTAAACATACTGATAAGCATTATTCCAAGGATCCAATGGTAGACGTTTGATAAAACCACCTTTGGGATATAGCGCCGGATTGGATAAATCATCCGGTGCAGTAACCAACGCCTCAAGCCCCTGCTCTGTCGTTGGATAATCGATTAATTGCAGCCGGTAGCGGTCTAAACTGCTTTCAAGAGCGGCTATATCTACTTGAGCCTTTTTAACGCGAGATGTATCTACATTACCCATCACGTTTACAAGCACGACTGTTGCGAGCAATCCCATGATGAAAACAACAACCATCAACTCAACAAGTGTAAACCCTTCCTCACCTGTCTCTACTGGAGACTTGTAATCCTCATCGATACGCTTGTTTGCATCTTGTTTTATCATCACCATCACCTTCTCCATGCCAGCTATATCAATGCGCCGGAATTCAATTGTAATATCGGCAGCATAATCGCCAATATTATTAACATCACCAAACCACCCATCACGACGGTAATCAGTGGCTCTAATAGTCCCAGCGCAACACCGGATGTTTTTTCAAAATCCCGCTCAAGATATTCGGCGCCCTTATCAAACATAGCACCAAGATCACCACTTGCTTCACCACCAGCCGCCATATGCGTCACAAGCGGTGGGAAAGCACCAGTCCGGGCCATTGACTGGCTCAGCGAACCACCTTCACGAACATCTTCAATAACTTTCTCGACTGCATCGCGCAAAATCAGATTAGGTGTGGTTTCTCGGGACGCTCTAAGACAATCAAGAACAGGTGCCCCCGATGATGCAAGTGTCGCAAAAGTTCTAGCAAACCTTGCTGCGGCAACACTTCTGACAACTTCGCCAATAATCGGAAGCCCAAGCACGAGACTATCCAAGCGCCGTTTAACAGCATCAACTTTACTCATATGACCCAGAACAAACACACCAACTGCACAGGCACCAAACAGAACCAACCCATAAGCTTGCAAAAATTCTGAAATATTCACCATGATTTGCGTCAAAAGCGGAAGCTTTTGGCCCATAGTATCAAATTGCTCAACAACACGAGGAACCACAAAAACAAGAAGCGCAACCACAACCATCAATGCGACGACCGCAACAACCATCGGATAAATGAGCGCAGACACGACTTTACCGCGCATCTCCTCGCTTTTTTCCTGATAATCAGCCAACCTTGCCATAACAGCGTCTAATGCACCCGCACTTTCACCTGCCGCGACTATCGAGGTATATAGCGGCGGAAAGGCGCTGCTTTGACTCGACATAGCATCAGATAAAGGCTGACCTTCAACCACATTGGACCTGACATCCGCTAAAACTGAACGCACCGCATTTTTTCTGGATGTATCACCCACAGCCGCCAACGCTTCTTCAACTGGCGTCCCAGAGGAGATCAGCATAGCTAATTGTCTTGTTAGTAATACATTGTCTTTAATAGATAATTTTTGGCCGCGCGTTTCTTTTTGGGCTTTAGCTTTGCTCGTTTCCACATTGACAGGCGTTAAACCTTGCCGGCGCAACTCTCTTCGAGCTGATTTCAATGTATCTGCTGAAATAACGCCTTTTTGCTTTTTTCCATGAGCGTCAAGCGCCTGATATTCAAACGCTGCCATCAGAGTCTCTCGCTTGTCTTACCACACGCAGGACTTCTTCAGATGAAGTCAGGCCATTACGAACATGCTCAACTCCGCATGCTTGCAACGTCGTGGAATTTGAAAAAGCATAATTTTCAATATCTTGTTCTCGCGCATTGTCGTGGACCATACTCCTCAACTTGGCGTCCATCTCGATTATTTCATAAATTCCTAGGCGCCCTTCATACCCCTGATCATTACAATGCTCACAGCCTTTGGGGTGATACAAAACATCAACTTGATTGCGCGATAAACCAAGCAATTCTAGTTCGGCATCTTCAGGCTTGTATGGAACACGGCAATGAGAACAGAGCCGTCGCACCAAACGCTGAGCGACAACGGCTGTTAAGGTTGAAGACAGCAAAAATGGTTCAACCCCCATATCCCGCAATCGTGTCACGGCAGCTGCAGCAGAATTTGTGTGCACTGTGGACAACACCAAATGCCCCGTCAAACTTGCTTGCACCGCAATTTGGGCCGTCTCGCCGTCGCGGATCTCACCAATCATCACAATGTCTGGGTCTTGTCTAAGTATCGCGCGTAAACCCGCAGCAAACGTCATCCCGACCTTTGTGTTGACTTGCGTCTGGCCAACACCGTCCAATCCGTATTCAATAGGGTCTTCAACCGTCAAAATATTGCGGGACTGATCATTTAACAGCGTTAAAGCTGCATACAATGTGGTCGTTTTACCAGATCCAGTCGGACCGGTAACCAGCACAATTCCATTTGGCTGTTTTAGAGCTTTCTTTAAGGTCTGGAGCATTGCCTCAGGCATGCCCAAGTCTTCCACATCCAGACGCGCAGACTCTTTATCCAGCAACCGCATAACCACGCGTTCGCCATATCTTGCAGGCAATGTAGAAACCCGAACATCAATGGGACGTCCGCCCAAAGACAGAGAAACGCGCCCATCCTGAGGAACTCTTTTTTCTGCAATATCAAGACGCGCCATAACTTTGATACGAGACACCAGCAGAGGCGCAACGCGGCGTGATGGTGTGAGAACTTCTCTCATCACCCCATCGACGCGCAAACGCACAGACAATCGATCTTCAAAGGGTTCAATATGTATATCAGACGCTTTGGTACGTACCGCTTCGGCGATTAGTCCATTGATGAGCCTGATAACAGGGGCGTCATCAGAAGTGTCCAGCAAATCGGCGTTTTCAATCAAACCAGCGGCAAGACTATCTAAATCACCTCTTTCATCCAATGCATCATCTATGTCGGATGAATTAATACCATCACTTGAGTAGATTTCAGATAAATAGCGATCAAATTTTCTACGGTCTAATTCTACGATTGTGAGAGGCTGATCAGCGATGCGGCGGGCTTCAAGAATCGCTAAGGGGTCAGCATCTTTACGCATGCCCATGCACGCAGTTTCACCATCAAGATAAAGGACTAATCCTTTTTCTTTTGCAAAACTATAATTCAACCGCTTTTCGGCGAAAACACTCACACGCTAACCTCTACTCAACAAAACACTATTCTTCGGTATCGACCCCTAATACCTCTTTCATAAACACATCTAAACCCGCGCGTTCACTGCGAGACGCTGACATTTGTTCTTGGCGAATATATCTATATTTTTGATCCGTGGCGCGCTGCATGGTTTCAGCATCACGTACAATAGTTGGTTTCAAAAACACCATCAAATTGGTACGTTTTTTTGTCGTTCCTTCCGAAGAAAACAACCGCCCAACCCCTGGAATGTCACCCAACAAAGGTACTTTGGAAATGTTTAGTGTTTCTTCTTCTTGGATCAAACCACCAAGCACGACAATCTCACCATCATCAGCCAAAATCGTGGTGTTAATCTCGCGATTATTGGTAATGAAATCTGTGCCGTCTATTGAGTCAAATATAGATGAAACTTCTTGGCGTAAGTTCAGTTTAATACTGTCGCCTTCACCAATTTGAGGTTCAACCTCCAACGTCACCCCAAGCGGTTTACGTTCAACCGTCCTGAATGGATTGGAATTGTTCGTTCCCAAGGCTTCACCCGTTGTGATCGGGACTTCCTGACCAACTGTGATTGAAGCTTTTTCATTATCCATCGTCAAAAGGTGAGGCGTAGAAAGAACATTAGATGTAATGTCAGAGTCGACCGCATTTATAATCGCTCCAAATATTGTTCCATCTGATGATTGCCCACCAATTCCAAGCAAACCACCTGCACTGCCTAATAATGAGCTGATTGCAGCGCTACGAAGTGATGAAACAGTTTCCTCACCAACAGTGTCTGAATCCAGAGCAAGTGCCCCGGCCAGAGATAAGACATTCGTTGTTGATCTTGTGAAATTCGTTGCCGCAAATGGAGTTGCAGAACTACCTGAACCTGACAGCACAAACTCAAGACCTAATTCACGCGCTGCATTGTCAGATAACTCAACAATAATCGCCTCAACAAGTACTTGTGAACGGCGTTGATCCAGCTCTTCAACCACTCTCTCTAATTGGCGCAGCACCATTGGGGACGCACTCACAACAAGAGAATTTGTGGGTTCATAAATGGCAATTTTTGGAACGCTCGACGCGTTGGCACCAGGTCTGGCTTGTTCTGCTAATCTCTGCCCCATCATTTCAAGAATAGGTGCTATATCTTTCGCTTCGGAATGCTTCAAAGATAGAACTTTTAAAGATGCATCATCTTCCCTGTTGGCGACATCAAGGTTTCGCACAATCTCATGGACTTCAGCGACGTCTTTTATGTCACCTTTGACGATCAAAGAGTTATTGCTCTCTACCGCAGTTGCCGTGACCTTAAAGCCAGCTGAACCACGTCCCGTACTCTTCATACTATTGACAGTATTTGCCATTTCTGTGGCCGACATATTTGTCAGCGCTATCGTCAAGGTTTCAGATTGATCTTCATCTATCTGCGCAACGACTTTGCGAACCCTTGAGATATTGGCTGCATAATCAACGACAATCAGCGTATTTGACTCACCACTTGCAGTCAGTTGCCCCTGCGGGTTAGTGATCGGTTTAATCATTTTAGCTGCTTCAGTCGCGTCAAAATTACGCAAACGAATAACTGCCGTTTCAAATTGATCACCACCTACAGATGGACGCGCTAAACCAGCCTCCGCAGACGCTGATTGTTCGGGCACAATTTTATAAACACCGCCACGTGAGGGAATGGCTGTAAATCCATGTACTCTCAAAGTAGAGAGAAAAACCTGAAACACTTCTCTATTCGTCAATGGTGTCTGAGAGGAAACACTTACGCGCCCTCTCACACTTGGATGCACAACAAATGTATGACCAGTGATCGCTGATACATCATCTATCAATACAGATATATCGACATCTTTGAGATTCATGACGTGAACGCTGGTTCCATCCGCGCGCACGCTGGTTTCACCTAATTCATCGGCGATCGCTTGCTGACCCATTGGCGCAATAAATCCCCCAAGCATGGCCAAAGCTGCGCCATGTAGAACCTTATTTCTTTTTGAAACCATAATCCCTACTCACCCGCTTCAACGTTAATCTAGCACGTTGATTGTCAGCCTCACTGGTTGCCCATTTCGAATAATATGTATGACCACTTGAGAAGACTTCCCTAAGGAATCCAATAAATCCTCATAATCGGTCGTTTCGTTCAAACTGAAATCATCTATTGCTTTAACAATATCTCTCGCCTGTAAGCCAGATTGAGAAAAAATCTGACTATTCAAAGGAGAAACAGATACACCATTCACACCATCAAACACGACCGGCTCAAACCGAGCCCAGTTCATAAGATTTTCTATATCTGATCGCGCCATACTGGCGTCTAAGAACTGCGTATCAACGACAATTGGTATAGACGTTTCAGTCCGTTCGTCTGAGTTCGTTTTTAAAATCTCTGCTCGATCAGGTGTAGACCTCACAACGCTTTTATTTTCCGCAGCCAGAGATTTTATGCCGATATTCTCATCATGAAAGTTTGATAAGCGCTCTACGCGGCCGGCACGCGATAATAAAACGCCATCCAGATATATGCTTTTGACTGTTACGTCCTGAAGACCCGATACCGCATCACCTACGAAATAGCGTTTCTGAATATCTTTTCCGGTAGAAATAAAAGCGACGCCGCTACCCTGCCCATCTGCACGCACACCGTTAAGCGTTATATCTAACTCAGTTTCTGGCGCATCCGGGTGATCTTCCAATATCAAGTCAATATTTTCTTCACCTTGCACAGTTTTAAAGGGAGTCACACGCGACAACATGCTCACATCAATAGCACTTATATTATTGCGACCAAGTTGCGCAGGTGAGAGGCTTGGCATTGCTACCCCTCCATGAATACCCGCCAAAATGAGCCAGAAAAAACGCGCACAAACAAAGGCTATTGCAATGATCGAAAAAGCAACCAACAAAAAGCGAACCACACGCTGTATCAGCGGAGACACCATTTCGAGATTGGAAACGCTCAATGACATACACTGTAACCTTTTGACCTCTGCTATGTCTAAAGCAAAGACCGAACTTGAATATTGGACAATCAATTCTCCAATAAATGAAATCTATTCGTGAAGAAACACTCTTCTACTTAATAGTCTATCTAAAAAAGTAGCTACAAGACACTAATATCCTGTAGCTACTCAAAGTTAAGTCTCTAATAAACTTAGAATACCACTAGAACTTAGCAGTTACGCTTGCGGAAATACTTGTTCCACGATCGTAAGTGTAGAAATCAGTTTCACCTACATCACCTTCACTGACTTGAAACTCTTTATGTTCCTCATCAAGAAGGTTTCTAGCGCTCAAGCTGAATGTAAAGTCACGTCCCACGATTTCTACATCATGTTTGTAAACAAGATCCAACTGAATGCCCGGGTCTTCAACGATATCAGGAACTGTGTTTCCTGCGTTGCTTAGACCACGTTGCAGAATACGTTCGTCTACCCAACCAGCAAGCAATGTAAGTTGGTCATTTGGACCTTCCCAACCAAATTGCAAGTTCAAGATGTGCTCTGGTGTACCCTGTAGTTTGGCACCATCCAAAGCAAAGTTTGAAGCTGAAACAACTGTACGAGAAATCGGGTCATACAATGTTTCGCCAGCTTCAGCCTGAACCTCTGATTGTGTGTATGTATAGTTCGATGAGAACATCCAATTGCGATCAGCAAACCACTGACCAGGAATTGGCATGTCAAACTGCGTGCGATATTCTAATTCACCACCCAATAACTCAGCCTTTGGTGAGTTAATAAATGTCGTTTCAAACACAAATGTTGAAGTTGAGAATTGAACTTCTTCAATCGGATTCAAGATCTCTTTATAGAAACCAGCAATCGACACAAATTGGTTGCGACCGAAATAATATTCCAATCTCGCATCATAGTTGGTCAACTCACTGTCGATCAAACCATCACTACCACGATATACGCGATCTGTATCTGGATCAGTATAACTTGCACGTGCCAATTCACGGAATTGAGGACGCGCAATTGTTTGAGAGTATCCCAAACGTAGCTGCAAATCATCCGCGAAGTTCCAGTTGATCAATGCACTTGGAAGCAAGTATTCATTTTCCAAGTTCACATCACCCGTACCCGGGTTGCCAAAACGGTCGAATGTACCAACAGTTTGCTCGGCTTCTTCGTAACGTACACCCAGTGTTGTTTGGATGAAGTTAGTCAAATCAACTTCAGCTTCAACATAAGCAGCCGAAACATCTAAAGAAGCTTTGTATGAGTCAGTTGTTGACGGAAGTTCTTGCAGAACAAAGCGTGCGTTATTGATATTGTCAGGTGAGAACAAATAGTCAGTTCTTGCTTCTTCAACATCGTCTGGCAAAGAGTTACCACCGGCAAAGCGGAAACCGTAAAATTCATAATCACGTTCAGTGGAAGAGTAATCAAAACCACCAGACAATTGCATTTGACGATCGCCGTCAAAATCAACAGTGTAAATTAGGTCACTTCCAAAGCTTCCTAGTTCATCTTGAAGGTATGAAAAATTGATGGAATTTGCATTTGCCAATGAATATCTTGGCACACCATCATCACCATAAAGACGACGAACTGATCTTTCATATGGTGCATCACGAGATGATTCAGAAAGAGCCCCTCTCCAATTGAATTGGAAATTGTCTATTTCGTGCTCTCCACGCAATTGGAAGAAAGTAAGCTCGCGCTCATACCAACCCGTAGATTCATCAAAAACAATACCAGTACCCGGCGCGTTAAAGTCACTTCCAGTATCTATTTGCGCTTCTTTAGTTGTCGAGTGAACATAGAACAAAGTTGCAGCAACCTGGCTCATATCCCAATCAAACGTCAAAGATCCAAGCGCATTTGTCGTGACATCCATGGCTGTTTCAAGCGTGTTGATCTCTGAACCTAGCACACCACCTTGCACGAATTGGCGCGTAATATCTTTCGTTGTCCATTCCTGATCATAGCCTGCAACACCAACGAAACCAATACCTACTGAACCTAACTCATAATTACGTCCAAGAGAGATTGAACCTTCATAATTTGGTCCAAGCTTTCCGTTTTGAATAACGCTTAAAGGAGAGTTTACAAGGCTCTCACCAACCGTTTCTATTTCAGAATCGCTAAATTCTTCAAGACGTTGATCAGAGCTCAATACTGTCTGAAGAGCAGAAGGGATTTCACGCAATCCATCATCATATCCCGTCCAATCAGAGTCACTACCACTTACGAAATAACCTTTTTCGGCAGTCGTAACAGTATCACCACTCACACCAAATTTTAGTGTGGTGAAGTTTTCAGAAGGACGAGAAATCGTCTTTAGATTGATTAGACCACCACCAAATTCACCCGGCGCAGAAACAGAGAATGTCTTCTCTACAGAAGCACCTTCAAGAATGTTTGATGGAAACAAGTCCAAAGGAACAGTTCTTCTCAAAGGCTCAGGACTTGGCAATTGAGAACCGTTCAACATCGAAGCAGAGTACCGGTCACCAAGACCACGAACAAAAGCAAACTTATCAGAAACAATACTCAAACCACTCAAGCGTGTAAGAGCTAGAGCCGCGTTTGAATCACCAGTCCGAGCAAGATCATCGGCAGAAAGAAAAGTTGCAACTTGAGATGTTTCACGCTGTGGATCAGGTATAAATTCACCACGGATTACAATCGTATCCTGACGCGCGGTATCTACGTCGTTTGCTTCTTGGGCTGAAACAGCTGGAACAGCTAGCACAGCCAAGGAAGTCGTCAATAAAAGTCGACATGTATATTTTGATAACATTGGAGGTGAAACCTTTTAAAATTTCGAGCCCGATCCGATTATTCGCAGTATGAGCGACAGTCGCAGGCTAATTTAAGAAACGAAAAATTCCGGAGAAAGAAAAACACCTCTCTCCGGAACAGTTTTCAATTAGGCTACTAACAAGGGTCGCTAGCTTCCAAACCGCATGACCAGCCTTTCCACCAGTTATCATCAGCGTCTTTAACAGCACCAATGTAAGTTGTGGCTTCTAGGTCAGCATCAACAGTCGATGGGTCCATCGCAATTACTGCATTCTCAGCAGCACCATTCACAAAGATGTTGGACAATGTTGTTGATGCTTCTGAGTTGTTTGCATCAGCTGCAACAGCAGCAGCTGCAATACCAGCTTCAGAGTTTGCGGTGTCTAGTGAAGCCGTACAGTTAAACAATACTGATTGGAAACTTGGGTCAGCACTTGCTGAGTAAGATCCGTTGCCGTCACCGGCACTTGCTTCAAAGCGGAAACACTCTTCATTGTGGTTTACCACACCATTCATGTATTTACCGATTGTTCCAGTGTTCAAACGGAAAGCGTTTCCATTGTCACCAGTTGAACCAGATACGAATGTGAAGTTAGCAATTTTAGCATCAGAGAATGGTGCAACATATCCACCAGCACTTGAAGCTTCTACAATGTTGTCACCACCATCATCGCGCTGCACAACGATAGCGTATTGAATTGTACCGTTATAACCATTGTCAGTGTCGATTGAGTCGTCATCATTACCAGTCAGAACAAGGTGTTTAACGTTTACTTCACCACCGAAGAATTCAACACCATCATCTGAGTTGTTGTGAACTTGGATGTAATCAACAACAGTACCTGAACCAACACCACCGAATGTAATACCGTTCAACTCGTTACCAGAGGATATCTCGTTACCCGCGTGCTTTACAACAGTGTACATAATAGAACCACTACTATCTGTTGAAAGCGCTCCACCATAAATACCGTCTGGAGCTGTCACACCCTCTACAGCATTCACACAACTTGCTGTTCCTGGTGTTGTTACACCTGGACAATTGTTGATTGGTGCACGTCCAAGAATAACCAATCCACCCCATTCACCGATTGCATTTTCAGCATCGATTTGAGTGTCTCTTAGGTCTGCTTCTGATGTGAATATAACTGGGTTTGCTTGAGTTCCGTTTGAGTTCAATTTAGAACCACGGTTTACGACTAGATAATCTGCACCAGAGTTACCAAAAATTGTCACTCCAGATTCAATTGTCAGAACAACAGCATCACCATCAGTTGCAGTGCCATCAGCACCGACATCGACACCGACATCAACACGTCCATCCAACTCATAGATGTTACCACGTGTAAGGCGTGTGTCTTCATTCACAGTACCAGAAACACGACAGATATTCTTGCCATCAAAATCTTGGCCACTGTCTGTTGTACCTGTCGGACAAGACACATCACCAAATAGTCCAAACGTCCAACCAGTTGCCCAGTTGTCAGTCGCTGATTCAGTCGCACTAAATGCACCAACATAATCTGTTGTGATAAGGTTAGAGTTCACAGCGTTAGGATCAGCAGCTGTTACACCAGCCTCTGCTGTTCCTGGGAAGAAAACAGATGAAAGCGTGCTTGTTGTGATCGTGTTGTTTGCATCAGCTGCTACCGCTGCGGCGGCAGTGCCAGATTCTGAATTGGCTGTATCAAGTGAAACAGCACAATCAAAAAGAACTGATTGAAAGCTTGGGTCATTTGCAACGGAGTATGCAGAAGTTGCGTCTTGACCAGCACTTGCTTCAAAGCGGAAACACTCTTCGTTGTGGTCAACAACACCGTTAATGTATGTACCAATTGTTCCAGTGTTCAAACGGAAAGCGTTTCCATTATCACCAGTCGAACCAGATACAAATGTAAAGTTAGCAATGGTAGCATCAGAGAATGGTGAAACATATCCACCAGCACTTGAAGCTTCTACGATGTTGTCACCACCCTCATCACGTTGAACAACCGCCGCAAACTGAATTGAACCAGCATAACCATTATCTGTATCGATGGAGTCATCATCGTTACCTGTCAGCACAAGGTGAGTAACATTCACATTACCACCGAAGAACTCAACACCATCATCAGAGTTGTTGTGAACTTGAATGTAGTCAACAGTTGTACCTGAACCCACACCGGCAAAAGTAATACCGTTTAGCTCGTTACCTGAAGCAAGCTCGTTACCAGCGAAACGCACTTGAACATATTTTAGAGTACCAGAACTATCAGTTGTGTCGTTACCACCGTAAATCGCGTCAGGCGCAGTCACACCTTCAACAGCGTTTACACAACCAGCTGTCCCTGGAGCCACACTACCAGTACAGTTATTGATAGGTGCATCACCTAAAATAACCACACCACCCCACTCACCAGTGGCATTTACAGTGTCGGTTTGTGAACCTTCAAGGTCAGCCTCTGAAGTAAACACGATTGGTTGAGTTTCTGAACCGATTGCTTCGATCTCAGATCCACGGTTTACAACCAGATAGTCTGCACCAGAAGCACCAAAAACAGTTACACCCGGCTCAATGATTAAGCGACCATAGTTTGCTGTTGGTGTCGCACCAGTTGTCACACCAGCATCTGTTCCAACGTTAACACGACCGTTCAACCGATACGCAATACCGTCAACTGCCGCCAAAGTAAGTGTACCATTGATTGTACCAGAAACTTCACAAACAGTCGTAGAATCAATTGGGTCTAGCGTGTTAAAGCCTGTTGGACAGGAAGCAGTTGCACCGTCACCTCCACCGCTTCCACCATCAGACCCACCACCTGTCGCAGGTGTTCCAGCGTCAGTCGCTCCTGGCGAAGTAATATTTGAACCTTGTGTACAAGCGAAAACTGCTAGACTAGCAGCACCGATTAGCAATGCGTGGCGAAAATTCTTAACCGAAGTCATATGGGTAAACCCCCTAACAGAGTGGCGTGAAGCAAAACTTTTGCTTTAAAGTGACAAACCGCCCCTACGGCTTAAACGTCACTAAAAAGGCCTCTGCGATATCGCACACCTATATGAC
The DNA here is from genome assembly GCF_000023785.1 of Hirschia baltica ATCC 49814. Taxonomy (NCBI): domain Bacteria; kingdom Pseudomonadati; phylum Pseudomonadota; class Alphaproteobacteria; order Hyphomonadales; family Hyphomonadaceae; genus Hirschia; species Hirschia baltica. The sequence goes on along the minus strand of NC_012982.1, from coordinate 1,515,230 downwards.
AGTCATGTTACAGCTCTGCGTTTCTGGGCCGACTGCACCCAGATTAAACCACTCAATCTTCTAATTTCTTCTCCTCACCTATAATTGCTCTTAGATAGCCATTTCACAAAAAACGGCATATACAATATAGTAACTCATTGATTTTTAATTTAATTTTATATCATCATGTAAAAATGCCTGATAATCACATTTTTATTGAAGGACCCAAAAGCCACACTACCCAGAAACCAAATGCCAAATGCGGACCGAATGCGATTCGAACATCACCGCGAATTTGCCTTTGCTTCAAACTTTTCAATCCCACCAAAACTAATCCTGAAACAGCCGCTATTAATAAGATATATGGCAATGCGACCCAGCCTGACCATGCACCTGCTGCGGCAAGCAATTTGGCGTCACCCATCCCCATTCCGGCCACGCCTTTACGCACTTTATGCAAATAGGACACGCCAACAATAAGACCATATCCAACCGCGCACCCAATGACATGGTGATGCAAATCCTCCAATTTAAAGACGCTTGCCCAAACCAGCCCCGCAATCAAAAGTGTGTATGTCAATAAATTGGGTAAGATATGGCGTTCGATATCTACAAAAGACATCCAAGACAGAAAGATAGCGATAAATATACTTGGATAAAAAAACTCAAGCGGCAGACAAACCAGCGCTGTCAGCATCGCAAACAATGCCACGCTAGCACACAATATATATCGAATATTAGATTTTAACTTCAGCCGCTCATCCATAAAGATATCCTTTAACGGACAAGTTTTAAGATTTGCTATTCAGCCACATCTTCAAATGGTGCGATAGTTACACTTTCACCACACCCACATGCATCGGTCTGGTTTGGGTTTCTAAAGACAAATTTGGAATGAAGTGGCGACACTTCATAATCAATCTGCGAGCCCAGCAAAAACAACACAGCTTTTGCATCCACAACGATCTCAACATCATTGTCAGCAACCCGCTCATCAAGAGGCTCAGGCGCTTGTGCATAATCCATGACATATTCCATGCCAGCACATCCGCCATTTTTGACGCCAACGCGCAAAAATCCTGCACCACGTTCTGACATAATCTCTTTGACGCGCTTAGCAGCAGCGTCTGAGAGTGTCACTATTTTGGGTCTGGGTCTTCTAGCCATGATACTTATATGTGCTTTGTGATTATCAATTACAACATGTTCAATTGAAGGCGTGCTTCATCTGACATGCGCGATGCATCCCATGGCGGATCAAACACAAGACTAACCTTACAAGTGTGAACACCATCAACCTTAAGAACAGCCTCTTCAACCCAGCCAGGCATCTCTCCGGCCACAGGGCATCCAGGCGCAGTCAATGTCATTTCCACATCAGCATGACGATCATCATTCAAATCCACTTTGTAGATAAGCCCAAGCTCATACACATCAACAGGGATTTCAGGGTCATACACTTCTTTAATGCGCGCAATAATGCCATCAGTGATACGGTTTAATTCATCCTGAGGAATAGGTCCCTTAGATGCTGGCACTTCTGGCGCATCTGGTTCAATTACATCGCGTTTTACATCGTCTGCCATATTCATCTCTATCTATGCCAATAACATGGCTCGCGCTTTATCCAGCGCTTCCACAAACATATCAGCTTCTTCTAGTGTATTATAGACCCCAACGCTTGCACGCGCCGTTGCACTTACCTTTAAATGGGACATTAAAGGCTGAGCGCAATGGTGACCGGCACGAATTGCCACACCATACCGGTCCAAAATCTGTGCCAAATCGTGCGGATGTGTTCCCTCAATTGAGAAAGTCAGCACCGGCCCTTTATCTTTGGACATCCCATATATCGTCAGACCATTTATACCGCGCACGCCTTCAGCCAAGCGTTCGTAAACAGCTTTTTTATAAGCTCTAGCTTCAGGCGTTACAAACTTTTGCATCCAAGCAACAGCCGCCCCAAACCCAACAGCTTCTAAAATAGCAGGTGTCCCAGCTTCAAAGCGATGAGGAGGTGTATTGTAGGTCACACTTTCGCGCGTGACCAAATCAATCATCTCGCCGCCGCCTTGATAAGGCTGCATATTGGCTAATATGTCCAACTTACCGTAAAGCGCACCAATACCCGTCGGGCCATACATTTTGTGCGCAGAACACACATAGAAATCAACATCCATTACCTGAACATCAACGTCCAAATGCACCGCCGCCTGACAGCCATCCAACAAGACTAATGCACCAGCTGAGTGCGCTTCTTTGATAATTGTTTTGACGTCAGGTACCGTACCCAGCACATTCGACATATGTGTCACAGCAACAAGGCGCGTTTTTTCAGACAATTGAGACCGAAAACTCTCCATATCTAGAGAGCCATCTTCTTCAATTTCAATCCATTTGATGACTGCACCAAAGCGTTCCCGCAAAAAATGCCATGGCACGATGTTGGAGTGATGCTCCATAACCGAAACCATAATCTCGTCACCCGCTTTGATCGTCGCACCTAATCCAGACGCAACAAGATTAATCGCTTCGGTGGCACCTTTGGTAAAGATGATCTCATCGACAGATTTTGCATTCAAATGTGAACGCACAAGCTCACGTGATTTTTCAAATGCATCCGTCGTTTCATTCGCAAGGGTATGCAATCCGCGGTGAACATTTGAATAAGCGGTGCGCGCTTGATTAAACATTGCATCAAGTACGTAATCAGATTTCTGAGCTGAAGCTGCACTATCAAGATAAATTAGCGGCTTATTTCCTATCTTGCGTTCAAGAATAGGAAATTGCTCTCGAATGTTTTGAATATCAAATTCTGATTTTAAAGAGACTTCATCAGCCATTGGCGCGCCTCCTCTTCCAAAGTATCACGCAAACCATCATCGTTTATGTCTGCAAATGCTTCCGCGATGAAACTTTGCGTCAACATGGCTTTTGCTGTGATTAATGGAATACCGCGCTGACGCATATAGAAGAGCGCTTCTGCATCCAACGCGCCAGCAGTATTTCCATGCGCACACTGCACATCATCTGCATAAATCTCTAATTCAGGCTTGGCATTCACTTCCGCGCCATCTTCAAGCAGCAAAGTATTGTGCGCCATAGATGCGTCAGTTTTCTGAGCGTCGCGTGCAACGTAAAATTTGCCTTGATAGGCACCTTTTCCGCCTTTTTTTACAGCACCTTTGGTCACCTGACTTGTCACACAATGACCAGCTGAATGTCTCACAAAACTTGTAAAGTCTGCATGGCGTTTATCATCAAGCAAATAAGCTGCATTCAAAATTGCTTCAGCATCAGGCTCACGATGAATGAGGCGCGTCTCTATCCGGCAAAGTTTGCTACCTGTTGCATAAGCTGTCTGATTGAATTTCGTACCTTCATACAAATGCACATTCGCCGAAACAATTTGAACAGCATCGACGCCAGCAGACTGATAGATAACGCGATCGACCTTGGCACCTTTTTCAAGATTGTATTCCAAAACAACAGATGAAAAACCGCCTTGGTTTAAATGCGTTTCAACAATGGTAGCAGAAGCACCCTCACGCAACAAAACCTCGACATGCGCGTAACAATCTTTTGCATCTGCATCGACAATTATTCGCAACGGACTCGACAATTTTGCGCCAATTTCGATCGTCAAAACGCTCGGACCAGTCGCCAAAGCGGATGCAAGCGCTCCCATCGGCAATTCTTCAGCGGCCGCAAATGCAGGTGCATCAATATTCTCAGTCCAACGCACACCAGCGGGCCGTTTTGCAGGCGCTTCCAACCCATTACGAGTAAATCTAAATACAGGCGCATCTACATCCGCAAATACATCTTTGATCGACAGATCAACCGCCGCCTCAACTGGCTTTAGTGCAGCCCGCAGATCAGACCAGCGCCAACCTTCTACACGCCGATGCGGAAGACCTTTTTCAGCAAACGCCTCAAAAGCTCTTGTGCGACGTGCATCAGACTTTAACCCCTGAAAAGTTTCAATAAATCGACCTTCAGCTGGGCTTGGATTTTCAATCAATGTGGAAACAGCTTGTTCGCTCACGCACTCGCCTCCGCTAGTACGCCATCATAGCCTTCATCTTCAAGACGAAGCGCCAATTCAGGACCGCCTGTTTTGATGATCTTCCCATCTGCAAGAACATGTACTTTATCTGGTTTGATGTGATCAAGGAGGCGCTGATAGTGCGTAATCACAAGCATACCACGATCTGGCGCACGCAATGCGTTTACACCTTCAGACACAACACGCAGCGCATCAATGTCCAAACCAGAATCTGTTTCATCTAGAATCAAGAATTTAGGCTCAAGCATCATTGCTTGGAAAATTTCCAAACGCTTTTTCTCACCACCAGAAAAACCAACATTGAGCGGGCGCTTGAGCATATCAGCATCAATCTTCAATACTTTGGCGATCTCGCGGGCTTTGCGTAGAAAATCAGGCGCTGAGATTTCCTCTTCGCCGCGCATTTTACGTTGTGCATTCATAGCCGTACGCACAAATGTCATCACTGGCACACCTGGGATTTCAAGCGGGTATTGGAAAGACAGATATAAGCCTTTAGCTGCGCGCTCCTCCGGGTCCATCTCCAAAAGGTTTTCGCCGTTCAGCTCAGCTGTTCCAGACGTTGCTTCATAACCATCACGGCCAGTCAGCACATAAGACAGAGTCGATTTTCCCGCACCATTGGGCCCCATAATGGCGTGTACTTCACCTGCAGGCACATTAAGGCTTAGGCCTTTAATAATTTCCTTGCCTTCGCCGTCTTCTTTTTCAACGCGAGCGACGAGTTCATTTAGGGCTAGCACGAGATGTTACTCCAACAGTCTTTTAGTGTTCCATTTAGATGGGAACTGGTTTCTATTTCACAATACCCGACAGGGTTAGTATGTTATTTCGTCACAGGGTCAACCGGAAACAGCCTTTAGGTTTAACCAACGCTACCTTCGAGGCTGACTTCGAGAAGCTTCTGCGCTTCAACAGCAAATTCCATGGGCAATTTCTGAATAACGTCACGCACGAACCCATTGACGAGAAGCGCCACAGCTTCTTCTTCACCCAAGCCACGCTGGCGACAGTAGAATAACTGATCTTCAGATAGGCGCGTTGTCGTGGCTTCATGCTCAAGCTGAGCATCTGCACGTTTGTTTTCGATATAGGGCACGGTGTGCGCACCACATGTCTGACCGATCAGCAAACTATCACATTGCGTAAAGTTGCGAGACCCTTTGGCCTTACCGCCTACAGACACCAAACCACGATAGGTCGAGTTTGATTTACCGGCTGATACACCTTTGGAAATTATACGCGACTTGGTACGTTCACCAAGGTGGATCATCTTCGTCCCTGTATCGGCTTGTTGATGACCATTCGTGACAGCGATAGAATAAAACTCACCAACACTATCATCACCGCGCAAAATACAGCTTGGATATTTCCAAGTCACCGCAGAACCAGTTTCAACTTGTGTCCAAGAGATCTTAGATCGTTTTCCGCGACAATCACCGCGCTTGGTCACAAAGTTATAAACGCCGCCCTTGCCATCAGCATCACCAGGCCACCAGTTTTGAACGGTTGAGTATTTAATTTCAGCATCATCAAGCGCAACAAGTTCAACAACAGCCGCATGAAGCTGGTTCTCATCACGCATAGGTGCCGTACAGCCCTCTAGGTAGGAAACGTAAGCACCTTCATCTGCAATGATCAAAGTCCGCTCAAACTGCCCAGTTCCTTGTGCATTCATACGGAAATAGGTCGATAATTCCATCGGGCAACGTACACCCTTGGGAATGTAGACAAATGTCCCATCGGAAAAGACCGCACAATTTAGCGTCGCGAAAAAATTGTCAGACTGAGGCACAACCGTCCCAAGGTATTTTTTCACCAACTCAGGATATTCAACAATCGCTTCAGAAATCGACATGAAGATCACGCCGGCTTTTTTCAGCTCTTTTTGAAATGTCGTCACCACCGACACAGAATCAAACACAGCATCCACAGCAATACGTGGTTTCTCGCGTGCTTCAGCCGCAGATTCAGCAGCACCTTCCACACCCAGCAAAACTTCTGCTTCACGTAATGGAATACCTAGTTTTTTATAGGTTTCCAGAATCTCTTCGGGCACGTCATCAATAGACTCGTATTTTGTTTGCCCTTTGGGCGCTGCGTAATAATAGGCATCCTGATAATCAATCTTTGGATAATTCACCATCGCCCAGTCAGGCTCTTCCATGGTGAGCCAGCGCTCATATGCTTGCAAACGCCATTCAAGCATCCATTCAGGTTCATTCTTCTTCGCAGAAATGAAGCGGACAGTTTCTTCACTTAGACCTTTAGGTGCAAATTCTTGTTCAATATCAGTGGTAAAACCAGCATTGTAATTATCCGATTCCAACGCACGCGCTGCATCAACTGTCGCCTGATCAACGCCATCTTTTACGATATCTTGTGCACGTGTGTCGTCGGCCATCAGGCAGTCTCCTTATTCGGGATATTCATGTTTATCCCTTTTCGCTGCGCCGCTTGTAACCATGCGTCGCCAGCTTTATCAAAATCTGTATCTTGTGAGGCCCAACCAAAGCTGAGCCTGATTGCACCTTGTGAGAGTTCCTGCGCAACTCCCATTGATGCTAAAACATGTGATTGCTTCACCTTGCCAGATGAACATGCTGAACCCGATGACACAGCAACGCCAGCAAGGTCCATAGCCATCACTTGGGTCTCAGCTCGCAAACCTTCAACACTGAGGCAAGATGTATTTGCCAATCGTGGAACATTTTCAGCAAATACCGTCACATTTGCCACAGTTTTCAAGCGTTTTTCCAGTGTATCACGTTTTACGGCAAATTCCTGAAATTTCTCTAAGTCTTGAAGTGATACGTCTACCGCCGCCGCAAATCCCGCTGCACCAACAAGATTCTGCGTTCCTGAACGACGCCCTAATTCCTGACCGCCACCAAGTAATGTCGCTTTAAACGGTGCACCTGCACGCACATAAAAAGCGCCTATACCCGATGGTCCGCCAACCTTATGCCCCGACAAGGTCATGTAATCTATTTCACCATCCAGCACAGAAACAGACATCTTGCCGACACCTTGAACCGCATCACAATGGATTAAACCATCAGCTTCATGAATTAGATTTGCAGCAGCTTCCACGGGCTGAATCGCGCCTGTTTCGTTATTTGCTAGCATCAAAGAGAGCAAAGGCTGTCGCCCTTCATGGGGCCAATTTTCTAGTAATTCCTTTAGCCACTCAAGATCTATCAATCCATCTGGCGTCACTTGCGCTTTTATTGCGTCTGGCAATTGTGCCAACACAGCATCATGCTCAAACCCGCAAACAATCGGCATTAATAACGGTTCTTGAAGACGAATACCATTGAGTATCGCAGCATTGGCTTCTGTGCCGCCACTCGTAAAGGTCAGGTCTTCGCGGCAAGCCCCAATAGCGCCCGCAACCACTTCCCGTGCATTCTCAAGACATGCGCGTGCAGCACGGCCTTGGCCATGCACGGATGAAGGATTTGCCCCTATGTCCATAGCTGCAATCATCGCGTCTTTAGCCTGCGGCCTTAAAGGTGCGGTTGCGTTATAATCGCAATATATGGCGTCAAACTTCGCCAAAACTTGAATTCCTATAATCTTTCCAAAACGCCGGACATGCCTTTAACATTACCCGACAAAACATCACTGATAGACACACCAGACAGAAATTGAATTATGTGAAGACGCAGCTCACGCCAAAGGTCATGTGTGGCACATCTTTCCAACCGCCCGGTACATGGTTTCCCTCCCATTTCACCGCAACGTGTCGTCTGAATTGGTTCATCAACGGCGACGATAATCTGACTTACCATGGTTTTTGAGGCGTCATTTAACAACAAATAACCACCGCCCGGCCCACGTACACTTTTCACGATGTTTGCTTTTCTCAGTTTGGCAAACAATTGTTCCAGATATGAGAGTGAAATCTTCTGTCGTTCAGCGATATCGGAAAGAGAAACCGGACCGTCCATATCGTTTGACGCAAGATCCACCAACGCCATAACAGCGTACCGACCTCTAGAACCCAATTTCATTAAACTCTCCTGCAGACTATTTCAGGCTTAAATATATACCCGATGAAATTAGTCAAGTAATAGACCAATTACAAACTAGAGTCAGAAAAACTTGTAATTTACCCACAGAATAGGGTATCGCCTGTTTTCTACATTTTATTGGTTTTAGAAGGATTCCGTTTATGCCAGAAGTCATTATCCCTGGTCCTGCCGGTCGCATTGAAGCCCGTTACGAAGAATCCGAGATCCCCGGCGCTCCTATTGCCCTTATCTTGCACCCTCACCCAAAAGCGGGAGGAACTATGCAAGACCCTGTTGTTATTACGCTTTATGAAATGTTCGCTAAGCGTGGATTTTCTACATTACGTTTCAATTTCCGTGGTGTTGGTCGCTCTCAGGGGTCATTTGATGCAGGTCCAGCAGAGCTGTCTGATGCGGCATACATTCTTGACTATCTCGAATCAATAAATGACAGCGCCCGCGCTTGTTGGGTTTCGGGTTATTCATTTGGTGCGTATATTTGTCTTCAACTTTTGATGCGCCGCCCTGAAATCGATGGTTTCATCGCCGTATCACCACCAGCAAACCATTATGATCTCGCATTCCTTGCGCCTTGTCCGGCATCAGGAATAATCATAGCTGGCGATAAAGACGGTGTCGCAGCCCCTTCTGATATTGAGCGCTCACTCACAAAAGTGCGTGTCCAAAAAGGTGAAGAGATTGAACGCGCCATCGTTCCCGGCGCAAACCATTTTTATCAAGACAAACTTGAAGAGCTTGAAGCGACAGCGGCTGAATACCTCGACCGCCGTCTCGCCGCTGCAAACCCAAGTACACTCCCATCAATCGAAGAACTCGAAGACGAGATCGACGATTTTGATGAAGAAGAATAAAGCACAGCTTTAAGATATAGATTTATCTCTTACGGGTGGTTGCTATATGGCGGCCACCCGTAATTGGTTCTGGAGCACCTGTCGTTTCAGGAAAACTTATTGGTAGCTCCAACGCCGAGCGTGCCGCCAGAAAAGCGAATGCTTCTGCTTCTATCGCATCTCCTCGCCAGCCAATACTTGATGCATCAATTAGGGCATCGCCTAATTCATCTCGAAGATATTGCATAATGAGAGGATTGTGACGCCCACCTCCGGTTGCCACCACCATTTCCGGCTTTTTCGGCATACTCGACAAAGCTTGTAATACGGTTCGCGCGGAGAAGGCTGTGAGTGTCGCTGCACCATCCTCGAAGGACATATCAGATACCAATTTTTCAGCAGAAAAATCATATCTGTCGAGTGACTTTGGTGGCTTGGTCGAAAAATAGGGGTGTTTTAGCCAGTCTTTAATTTTCTCTTCGTGCACTTTGCCAGCTAAAGCAAATTTGGCATCAGCATCGAATGCGCCTTTTCCATGCTTTTCAATCCACTCATCTATCGGCCCATTTCCCGGTCCAGTATCAAAGGCAATTGGCGGCTGATCACTTGTTTGCCAAGTGAAATTGGCGACTCCACCAAGATTTAGCACTACGCCTGTAAATTCATTTTGATTGCGTTTAGCAGCTTCCATATCCAAAAGCGCGGTGTGATAGATTGGCGCCAATGGCGCACCATGCCCTCCAGCTTCCATATCAGCTGTACGAAAATCATAAACAACAGGAATGCCAAGCTCTTTAGCCAGCAATTGACCATCTCCTAATTGGAGCGTCTTTCCCTTCTGACCATCAAGAGGAGGCGAATGCAAAACCGTCTGCCCATGAAAGCCAGCAAGAACAGGTGTCTCACCTCCCCCAAACTGCATGAGTTTTTGTGCAGCCTCAGCATGAGCCAGCGTCATCAAGCGCTCAGCCTTATCAAAACTCTTTGGACGAACGCCTTCCCAATTCCATTTTAGGGCATCTTGTGTTGCTTCTGCCAGCACTTTCCTTTGAGCATTCGTATAGCTAATCGTAATCCACGACCCAAGCTCTTCGATACGCTCACCATCTGTTTTAACAAGCGCAACATCGACGCCGTCAAGAGAAGTTCCACTCATAAACCCAAGCACCCATTGAGGACCGGTTTTAAACAATTGAGCTAATTGGCTAGACATTACGCCTCTTCCCTCTTTCAAAGCTTGCATCTCTTGTGTTAATCGCCCAACTCAATCTAAGGAGACGAATCTTATGGCCGACGATGCCTTCATGCCTCAATCTGAATTATTACGCACTCTTTTTGAGCGCGGATATGTCTATCAGATAACAGATGAAGCAGGTTTGGATGAATATGCTAAATCTGAAATGCCCATTGCATATGCCGGCTATGATGCAACTGCTTCAAGTCTACATGTAGGTCATCTTGTATCTATTATGATGCTGAGACGCCTTCAACAAGCTGGTGGTAAACCTATCGTCCTTATGGGCGGCGGCACGACAAAAATCGGTGATCCGACTGATAAAGAAAAATCTCGCCCGATTCTGACCGAAGAAGAAATTCAGAAAAACATTAATGGCATTAAATCCGTATTTGAAAAATTCCTGACTTTCGGGGATGGACCAACAGATGCTGTCATGGTCAATAATGATGACTGGCTAGGTAAGATCAACTATCTCGAATTTCTGCGCGATTACGGGAAACTGTTCACCATCAACAAAATGATTATGCAGGACACTGTAAAACGCCGCCTCGAAAACGAACAACCTTACACTTTCCTTGAGTTCAATTATGCACTTCTGCAAGCATATGATTTTGTCGAACTAAACCGCCGCCTTAAAGTACGCCTTCAACTTGGTGGTTCCGACCAATGGGGTAATATCACCAATGGTACAGAATTGTGTCGCCGCGTAGAGAATGTTCAAGCCTTTGGGTTCACAACGCCCTTATTGACAACCGCTTCCGGTGTTAAAATGGGTAAAACAGTTGGCGGAGCTGTATGGCTCAATGCTGACTTGAAAAGTCCATATGACTATTGGCAATTCTGGCGCAACACAGAAGACGCAGATGTTGGAAAATTCCTGAAACTGTTCACCGACCTTCCATTGGATAAGATAGCAGAACTTGAATCGCTTAAAGGTGCACAAATCAATGATGCTAAAATTGCGCTAGCTGATGCGGCGACAAGTATGCTCCACGGAGAAGAAGCCGCCAAAGAAGCTAATGCCGCAGCTGCGAAGGTATTTGCCGAAGGCGCGACAGCAGACGGTATGCCTTCCTTTGATGTTGCAATGTCGGAAATTGAATCTGGCTATAGCGTGATTGACGGTTTTGTCGCGTCAGGACTCGCCAAATCGAAAGGTGAAGTTAGACGTCACATTAAAGCTGGTGCTGCAAAATTAAATGGTGAAACCATCACTGACGAGCTTGCGACAATAGGCACAGCCGATCTTGAGAGCGACAACACTGCTCGCTTATCAATTGGTAAGAAAAGACACGCTCGTTTAACAGCGAACTAACAAAAATTGCCCACAACCTCGATAGATTGTGGGCATTTCAATCACTTAAAACGATACTAAAACTATCTAAGAGCCGCAGGTAAACAACGCGACTTACCAAATGAGACATAGTCTTCATATTGCCCTGCTGTAGCCTGAGTAACGCTCACAAGCTGATCATATCCAGCGTAATTTTCTGTTCCGGGTACACCCCATTCAATTCGCGAAGCAACAGACAATTCAGGAATAAACGTTGTTGTTTCAGGTACATCAAAAGTTGTTTTAACGTCAAATGCTGGCAACGCTCCGAATCCGATATCCTCAGATATTTTTGTCGAAACAACAGAAACATCCACAGGAATGGGCTTTCCGGCTAAATCCGTACCGCTTAATATTGTGCTATTTCCCTGTTGAATAGGCCACAATGTCTGTAGGGACTGCCGTTCGGATGCGCTCGGCATTACATCACCACATACTTGCCAATAAACCCCTGAAAACTCTAGGAAAAAATCTTCTTCAGCTGGTTGTTTTCCCATCTCTGAAACATTTGCATAAAGCGCGTAATCACTTCCAGATTCAACGACCACCTGCTTAAGATTCAAATCAGGTTCGCCAGCTGCATAAGCGGTATATTCTAAAACAGTCCCAACTTTAGGAGGGGTATATACTGAATAAGGTGAAACTTTATTCGCTGTTCCGGTCGCACAACCAGCCAACAAAACCAAACTCAATGTCGATGCTGCAAAGATACGCGTCATGATATTTCGCTTTCGCAAGTTTTTCTTACCAATATTCTTTAACACTAGGGAAAACATTTTCCTCAGAATATAGTCAATAGAATTCTCCAATGACGATATATCTGAATTACTAACCCTAATGACCGATAGCGGCATGCTCGTTTGCTGCACAAGCAGCTTTCAACAACCCTATTGTGGCAGATGCACCCGCCCCTTCAGAACACCTAAGCCCCAGATCTAACAATGGTTTTTGTCCCAAACGATCTAAAAGCGCTTGATGTGCAGGCTCAGACGACAAATGACCTGCTAGACAATGATCAGCAGCTCCGGGCTTCATTGCATGCACAAGTGCAGCTGCGACACAGGTTGAGAAAACATCCAATATAACTGGAATACCCTGCATACGGGCGGCGATAATTGCTCCAACTAGCGCCGCAATTTCCCTACCGCCGACCCGACGTAATATCTCAAGAGGATTGCTTAAGTTTCCACGATGAGTCGCCATCGCCTTGCGAACCACTTCAACACGCGCATCAATAACCTCAGACGAGACCCACGCCCCAGCACGCACCCAATATGTAGCATTCCCGCCAAACATGGCACACGCCACAGCAGCAGCAGCCGTACCGCCACCAACGCCCGTTTCTCCTAATACCAGCAAGTCCGGTTTTTCAGCAATTGCTTCCATACCAAAGGCAATTGTCGCAGCTGTTTCTTTTTCCGACATAGCCGGACCTTCGGTAAAATCGGCTGTCGGTTTTTCGACCGCCATTTCAAAAACACGCAATCCTGCACCACCAGCTGCAGCTATATGATTGGTCGCAGCAGCCCCTGTGCGCAACATTTCAACCATTTTTTGGGTGCTTGCTTTGTCATGTGAAACAATACCATGCTTTGCAACCCCATGAGAGGAAGCATAAATAGCAACCATTGGGCGTTCGACTTTGGGAATCGGGGTCCCTTGCCATTGCGCCATCCATGCTACTATTTCACTCATACGGCCCAAACCACCTGGTGCCTGCATCAATCGTTTTTGTCGATCTTCAGCCGCTTGTTTTGCTGCCAAATCACCGTTTGGTGCACTTTCAACAAGAGCACGTATATCATCTAGAGGCGACATGATTCCGTCCAGTTCTAGACCAAAAATTGTAAGCGAGACTCATCTATGCCCGTTTCGATGCGTTCGATCAACTCCTTTTAGGTAGAGTATTATTGATTTTGGGGTCGACTTCATCTTTGTTTTGGTCAACTTATTCACTATTCTCTATCTGCGCTTGAAAGCATTACTGTGATCCAGTCTCCGTGCAAAAATATATGCGAACTTGATAGTTCTCACACGAAATGCATCAGCTGCCACCGCACTCTGATCGAAATCGAAAATTGGTCCCTGATGACTCAGCAGGAACGACGAGATATTTTGGTTAAATTACCTGATCGTGCCGAAATATTTTTGCAAAGCAAAAGTGAAAATGCAAATGGGCAAGAGTTAAAATGATATCAAGAATACTCACTGCAGCCGCACTCATCCTAGCAACGCTAATCTTAATTGCTTTTCTGACCAATGGTAGTTTTCAAAGCCAAGACGGAAAAGACGTCTCAATTGTCAGAATTTCTTTGCTTTGTGGTTACCTCCTTTTGATATCAGGAGGAGTGTATGGCGCATTTAAAACAAATGCTGCTCAAATGTTTAAATACGCGATTGTGTGGGCAGGAATAGCAGGCTTAATAGCACTCATTTATCAGGTGATGCATTGAATAATAAATTTGGATCTATTCTCATCGTTTTCATAGCAGCCTTTGCGATTGCAATAGGGCTTAGAGAACGTATTGAACGTGAGGAAGCTTTTTCTGCACGCAATGAACAAGTGCAAACAGCTGTAAAATCACCCAAAGCAATGAACCAGTTTGAAATACAATATCCTGGCGAACTCGCTGCATCATTACGCAAACAACCAGACGGTCACTATTGGGCAAAGGCTAAGGTCAATAATAGATATCAATTAGACTTCATGGTGGATACAGGCGCTAGCATTTGCGTTCTCACACCCGCCGATGCAAGGCGCCTTGGGTATGACTACTCAACAATGGAAAAAGACATCAAGATCACAACAGCTTCGGGAACAACTTATGGTGCATCCGTCACGCTTGACCGCCTAGAAATCGGACGTGTAATGCTCAAAAATATTGATGCAGTTGTTCTGGATGATAATCTGGAGCAATCCCTTTTAGGCATGTCATTTCTTGAGAGACTAACAAAATGGGAAGTATCTAAATCTGCGATTATCATTCATCAATAATGGTGACTTCAACACACAAGTTTTACTCTTCAGCCACAAAGCCAGCAGCCTCATCGACAATTGAAATCGCCTCTACACCTTTTGCTCCTGGAGCATTTTCAGACAAATAGCGACGCCATTTTTTTGCGCCGCGCTTCCCATTAAAAAGCCCCATCATATGGCGAGTGATCGCATGAAGATGCGTACCTTTTTCTAGTTGAGCTTTGATATATGGACGATACGTAGCCAACGCTTGATGCTCTGAAACATCTGGAGTCGTTTCACCAAACACCAATCTATCTACTTGTCCCAAAATGTGAGGTGTGTGGTATGCAGCACGTCCTAACATGACGCCATCAAGACAAGACAACTGATCTAAACTAGCTTCCATATCAACTAACCCGCCATTGAGCGAAATTGTTAGATCTGGACGAGCCTTTTTTAATCTAACCACCAAATCATAATCTAAAGGTGGAATATCTCTGTTTTCTTTTGGGCTTAGCCCTTTAAGCCATGCTTTTCGTGCATGCACGATAAACACCTGACACCCGGCATCGGCAACTGTGTTCACAAAAGAAAACAACCGCTCATTTGGGTCATCGTCATCAATACCGATACGGCACTTTACAGTCACAGGAATATCGACAGCATTTTGCATCGCAGAAATACATTCAGCGACGCGCTCTGGTTGGGCCATTAAACACGCACCAAAAGCTCCTGACTGCACGCGATCTGATGGGCAACCGCAGTTTAAATTGATTTCACTATAGCCATAATCTTCACCCACTTTAGAGGCTTGAGCCAGCTTGATAGGGTCTGATCCACCTAACTGCAGAGCTAAAGGTTGCTCGTCAGGATTAAAGCCGATCAAATACTCTAAATCTCCGTGCAATAATGCATCTGCAGTGACCATTTCAGTGTACAGCAACGCACGCTTGGTAAACGCACGATGGAACATCCGGCAATGCCGATCTGTCCAATCCATCATCGGCGCGACAGAAAATCTATAAGAGTGATTGTAAATCATTCATTCAATTCATTCAGAAAATTAGAGCGTGAACTAGCTATCTCTTATTGCGTCATAGCATTTAGACACAGCAGCAGAGGCGTATAGCTTAATCAGCAATAAGGTGCAAATTCCGAGCGCTCTACTGAATAGCTTTGTGTACAAGCCTCCTGCGGCATTCAGTGAAATTAGTTATCCGCCCGTAACAGACATAGTACGCGGTGAAGATGGTGTATCAATTTTTGCTTCGTCGAAATCATGACGTTCAGGCTTATTTCTCAATGCCCTGTTCAGCAATCTATTCATCGTTTCATCAGTTTGGTCATCTCTCAAAGCCGCGCGTAAATCCTCGCCCTCTTCGTGCCCCAAACATGTATACAAACGCCCAGTACATGTCATACGGATACGGTTGCAAGTCGCGCAGAAATTATGAGATAAAGGAGAAATAAATCCGACTCGCCCGCCCGTTTCTTCAACGCGCATATACCTAGCTGGCCCACCCGTGCTGTCTTCTAGCTCAGTGAGCGTCCAATGTTTATTAAGCTGCGATTTCACTTCCTGAAGTGACAAAAATGATGAAGATCTGTGCGTCATTTCCTCACCCAAAGGCATGACCTCAATCAAGCTGAGATCAAATCCATTTTTATGAGCCCAGCTAATCATGCTTGGAATTTCGTCAGCATTCGCATCTGCCAACGCAACAGTATTGATTTTAACTTTAAGTCCAGACTTAGCAGCAGCATCTATGCCTCTAAGCACTTGCGGGAGCGCATCTCTTCGCGACAGGCGCTCATAAACATTTCGATCAAGACTATCTAGCGATATGTTAATCCTCTTAATGCCCATATCCGCCAAGGCTTGTGCATTTGCTTCTAATTGTGTTGCATTGGTTGTGAGTGTAAGCTCTTCTAAACCACTGCCCAATCTCTCTGCAAATTTTGATAACAAGCGTATAGCGTCTTTTCGCACCAATGGTTCACCGCCGGTCACGCGAAGCTTTGTAATTCCACGCGCAATAAAAGCATCAACAAGCCTCGTTAATTCTTCAAAAGAAAGAACATCCGATTTAGGTAAAAATTGCATACGTTCAGGCATGCAATACGTACAACGCAAATCACACCTATCCGTTATGGATAGGCGCAAATAGCTAATTGTTCGATTAAACCGATCTTGAAGAATGGTCTGATCAACAGGTGCAATTGTGTCCTTCGAGCGAACATCTATTGTCGGTGTTTGCACAGCCGCTTTGGTTTCTATCAGCCTATATACCATTCAGTGTTTAATCCGTCATTTATCCACTACAGACGTGTAGATGCCTGCTTAATCGCACGACGTATTGTCATATAGGTTGCACAACGGCACAAGTTTCCACTCATGGCATCATAAATATCCTGATCTGTTGGAGTTGGGTTTGACTCCAGCAGCGCGACCGCCGACATAATTTGTCCAGATTGACAATATCCGCACTGAGGCACGTTCAAATCAACCCAAGCATCGCGGATAGCTTGAGCAGCTTTCCCCTCTTTGCCTTCAATCGTCGTCACTTTCGCGCCATCCAGCGCATCGTGCGGAATTGAGCAAGAGCGCGTTGGCTCTCCATCCAAGTGTACAGTGCACGCACCACATTGTGCCACACCACATCCAAATTTTGTGCCTGTCATTTTCAAATGATCACGCAACACCCACAATAGAGGTGTACCTGCTGCTGCATCAACTGTTTCGTTTTTGCCGTTAATATTGATCGTAATAGCCATGGTTACATCCTCCCTTAAGCGTCTTCTGTTCTATTTAGCGGCAGCACATAATCATCAGCGCCGATAATCGGTAAATTTCTAAATCTTTTCCCCGTTGCAGCATAAATAGCATTAGCAAGTGCAGGTGCAGCTGGTGGAGTAGGCGGCTCACCCACACCTGCAGGCGGCGCATTAGATTCAATGATTTCAACTTCAAACGTACGCGGCGCTTCTTCCATGCGTAGCAATCTCCAATCTGGGAAGTTCGCTTGCTCTACAGCACCGTTTTTCATAGAAATTTTACCATAGAGCGCATTGGAGAAACCGAAAATCGTTCCACCTTCAATTTGGGCTTTTACGTGAAGTGGATTGACTACAGTTCCAGCATCCATCGCCACCCAAACACCCGGAATGCTAAGATTACCTTCATCATCAACTGCCACTTCGACAACAGTTGCAACATAAGTTAGGAAAGAACGATGAACGGCTATTCCTAAACCATGCCCCTTAGGAAGTTCACGTCCCCATTTCGCCATCTCAGACACACGATTGGCAACATTCGTCAGTCGAGCTGTATCAAGAGGGTATTCTGTAGCATCCGCACCATAGTTTGGGTATTGCGTTTGCTCATCCTTGTTTGGGTCCATGATACGTGGCGCACCAATCAGCTCAATTAAAAAATCCTTCTGATCTCGCCCTGCTGCTACAGCCATTTCAGCGACGAAACTTTGATTGGCAAAAACAGTGTGAATATTTGCAACAGAGCGTAACCAACCAACGCGCACATTTGCTTCTGCTTTAACACTTTCAACCTGTAGATTAGGTACATCAAATGCGACATCCACAGCCCCTAGTCCCATCTCAAATCCGGTTGCTTCATCTGCACTGGGATTAAAAATAGATGTGAGAGACGGGAATGCGGCGCGATTAAGATAAGAAATACACTTACCATCCGCATCCAAACCACCTTCAAAACGATGCACACTTGAAGCATGATAATATCCATGTTGAATTTCATCTTCACGTGTCCAAACAACCTTAACCGGTTTGCCCAACTCACGAGACAGCAAGGCAGCTTCCACTGCGAAATCACATTTGGATTTTCGTCCAAAAGCACCGCCCAACCAAGTTGGATGAACTTTGATTTTTTCAATATCGACGCTCAACAAATCGGAGATGGTTTTTCGCGTTGTCTGAGCGTCCTGAACACACGCCCACACCTCCAATTCACCGCCGATCCACTCTGCTGTCGCGCTAGGTGGCTCAATCGGAGAATGAACAAAAAACGCCGTTTGATATTCCGCTGTTACCTTTGTTTCAGCCGCAGCAAATGCTTGAGATACATCTCCACGTTTTCTGTGAATAGTACCAGACGTATTTGTTCTCTCACTTAATACCTTCGTAAAAGCTTCAGAATCAAATCCAGCATTTGGTCCCTTATCCCATTCAATCGACAATGCCTGTCTACCCTGAATGGCCGCCCATGTATCTGTCGCAATCACGGCTACGCCGCCAAGCGCTTTAAACATGACAGGCACGGTAGCAGCTGGCAATTCGACCGTTTTCAAAACACCTTGAACCGCTAGAGTGTCAGAATCATTATACGATAGCACTTTGCCAAGGACTTGAGGTGGGCGTGAGATCACCGCATATACCATTCCAGGCCGCTGAACATCTTGGCCGAAAATGCCTTCACCTTTTACAATTTTTTCAACAGTAAGAGATGAAATCTCTTTACCGATAAGCCGCCACTCATCTCTTGATTTTAGCTTAATTTGATCCTCAGAAGGAACTTGTAAATTACCGGCCGCTTCCGCCAATTGGCCATAAGTCAATGTCTTCTTACTCGGTGTATGCGTCACAATGCCTTGCTCGGCATAACACTCACTTAATTCAACACCCCAATGATTTGCAGCTGCTTGACACAGCATTTGGCGCATTGCGGCACCTGCAACCCTTAAACGATGGAAGTTGAACCGAACAGAGCGTGAGCCATCTGTGTTTTGGTCACCATATTTGGGATTCCCGAGAGCTTGAACAATCTCAACCTTGTCCCATTCCGCTTCTAATTCTTCCACGGTAATTTGGGCCATGGAAGTCCATGATTGTTGTCCCATTTCAGCGCGGTGACATGTGATTTTGACTTTGCCATCTGCTTCTATTTCAATCCACAAGGACGGTGTGGCATCTCCACCCCTAACTTCCTTCAAAGGGCTTGGACCAGCAGGCGTTGGTGGGACTGGATCGATCAAAATTTCTTCAGCTTTGGAACATCCAACTAGAGAAACACCAATAACGAACAAGCTGGTTCCTGAAATAAAACCGCGACGGCTTAAATTCACAGGCACGACATTTTTGGAAGTGTCAGGCTCATCGGATATGTTGGACTTTATTGCCATCTCATTCATTAAATCAGAAAACATGCTTCGTTATCCTTTCATACACACCCATTTGACACTTTCGCCATTTGGTATTTTTGACCCTAAATTAGAGTAGCTCATTACCCATACAAAATTGGTTTTATTTCACCAAAATCGCTCTACAACCAAAACTACAGCTTTGAACTAACACCAAAATCTCACGCATGTGTTATGTCATCACCAATTGCGACCAAGATCGAGATGAACTACACACTTTGTGTGCAGTATTGCTTATTAAAGAGCCACTATCACTTGATCCTGCTACCTATAAATCACCGATAAACCGGCCTATATTAGAGTAAACAGAATATGTTACAGATGTCACACATCGGATTTGTTTCGTCAACAGAACATCCTTCTGACGTGATCACAGCTGCGTTATCTATGTTGTCTGATGGGTATAAATGCGCCCTTGTTTTCGTAACGGATATTCTAGGCGGAGCCGTGCGCGCACGCGGAGCAGTGATGGTTGTATGCGAAAATGGCAATCATGCAGGCTATTTATCGGGCGGCTGCATTGATGCTGATGTCAAATTACAGGCTCAGAACGCGATCAAAGACTCTAGCTTCAAAAAGCTACGTTATGGAGAGGGATCCCCTTTTTATGATTTAAAGCTTCCTTGCGGTGGCGCTATAGAAGTCTCGATTTGTCCAAACCTCGCACCAGCCGTTTTAAACGCAATCGTTCAAACACTTGAAAACAGAAAACCAGTAGACATAAAACTGGGAACACTTGGTCAGGTGCTCATAAACAACGATACGAATTTGATTCAACCTCCCAATCCAAGCTGGAATAACGAATCTTTTTCCGTGCGCTATCAACCCAAACTCAAATTACGCATAGCAGGTCGCGGCGCTGACCCTCTAGCTTTGTATCAAATATCACGCTCTGCCGGCATTCCAGTTACACTCTGGTCCCCTGATGAAGAGACATTGTCAGCTATTTGTTCCAAAGGTGAGGAAAATTGTACTCATTTGAAAACGCCTCATAGCTTACCCAAAAATACAGATGACCAATGGACGGCTTTTGTATTGATGTTTCACGACTCTCAATGGGAAACCCCAATATTACAAAATGCCCTATCGGGTAACGCCTTCTATATCGGAGCTGTTGGAAGTAAAAAAACACACGCTAAACGTGTTGAAAAACTCCTTGAATGCGACACACCCAAAGCTGACATAGATCGCATTCATGCGCCAATTGGCTTAGTTCCTTCTTTGAGAGACGCGTCAATGCTAGCAATATCTTCACTAGCTGAGATAATTTCTGAATTCCAAAAGTGCCATCAATAAAATGACACCTCCTGAGCTAACAATTGTTTTACTCGCCAGCGGGTTATCAACCCGATTTTTAAAGGGCGACAAATTGCTTGCGGAAATCAATGCCAAAACCATACTTGAACACACAATAGAAAGCTTTTCCGAGCTGTCTGCAGTAAAGAAATTAGCCGTCGTGGGCTCTCAACAATATCAGCGTAGCAATCTGCTCAAGCAAAAAGGATGGAATATAGTCGAAAATCCAAATCCTGAATTGGGCCAAGGGCATTCTATAGCATTGGCGGCAATACACATTGTTACTTCAAAGAAACCAACAGATGTACTTATATGCCTAGCAGATATGCCTCTCATTCCCGCTCATCATTTCAAGAAACTTAAAGATGCGCGAGATGAACAAGCCGAAATCATTTACACCCAAACAGACGATTATATTGGCCCCCCAGCATTATTTAGAGCACATCTATTGCCAACTCTACAACTGCTCACCGGCGACACTGGGGCTAAATCAATATTGCCAGCAAATACACAAACCAAACGCATTCCATTACATTCTGATCTTGCGTTGGACATAGATACAGAACATGATCTCAACAAAATGAACCAATACCTAAATTAGTCACTGAGCGCATTCAAAAAAACAATGACACAAGCGCCCAATCAAAACTTAAATAACAAGCCAAACGCGTTTAATGAACTCGAGCAAATTGCGAGCATCTTATCTCATGACGTTAAAGGCAGTTTTCATCACATAACTTGCTTTACCGACCTCATCAGAAAAGAACTAGATGCTGGCAATATAGAAGTTGCTCAATCTTACCTATCAATTATTGATCAAAGCGCTGACAAATTATCTCAAATAATCTCAGAACTCGTTGCCTACGCCAACTTGCACAAGTTGGTAAAACACGAAACACGTACGAACCTAAAATCGTGCTTACATGCAGCCATAGATAAATTAGCCCCCACAATAGCTCAAACGTCGAGCACTATTCACATCGATGTATCAGGTGAGCTACGCATCGATACAGCACTTATGACTCAGGTTTTTGTGCACATATTAGAAAATGCGATCATATATAAGCATCCAAATCGGTTGCCAGAGATACATATTTCTAGCGATCACTCAGAAGAATTTCTGACCATTAGCATAAAAGACAATGGCTCTGGAATTCCTCTAAAATTTCAAAACCAAGCGTTTGATCTCATGCGAAGATTTCATACCGCCCCGCAATATACAGGCCACGGTGTCGGACTTGCAAAATGCAGACGTATAATAGAATTGCACGGTGGAACTATCAATTTGGATTCTGAATACGTTGATGGTTGCAGAATTTTGATAACTTTCCCCATAGATCATAAAACGGCATAAAAAAACCGCCTCCCAAATTTGAGAGACGGTTTCTTTTAATTTAAAACAACAAAACCTTATGCAGGTTGGATGTTGTCCACAGCCATTTTTCCGCTGCGTTTGTCTTGTGCAGTATCAAAAGATACTTTTTGACCTTCTGAAAGGCCGTTCATGCCAGCACGTTCAAGTGCAGTAGCGTGAACAAACACGTCGTTGCCGCCATTGTCAGGTGCAATAAAGCCGAAGCCTTTAGTGTCGTTGTAAAATTTTACTGTTCCAGTTTCCATGAAACGCTCCTGTATTTTGTAGTGAGGTACGACAACATGTCACGCCTCGGTAGTTCGAGTTTCTTTGGAGGTTTCTAAACTTACGACACACAAACGCCGTTTATGCCTGAATTTCCGGCCAAAATTCGAGCCCTAGATATGTATCTTCTATAAAAAATAGCAAGCCTAAAACGACAAAAGAATGAGATGAATTCGTGTTTTCATTGAATAATCATACAAACACACCCCTTTTTTCCACTATTTCACACCTAAACGCACTTGCTTGCTAAGCATTCCCACGCCGAAACTACAGTAAACATCTACCCAAAATGAGATTCGCACTCGCGAAACCATACCTCAATATAGAATTTAGTCATTGTGACGGGCTCAAATTATTCCCGTTTTAGGTATCTTCAAAAGTCACTCACTTGAGACAATGGTCAGAAATCGATACCTTTTCCCTAATCCCCTATTGATGTGAGATTAAATTGACCCAATCAGTATACCAGGACTTCAACGGCCCCATAGCCGAAATAGTGCTCAACAGACCCCAAAAACGAAATGCTTTATCTATTGATATGTGGGCCGCCATACCACCCTTAATTGATCAGGCCGAAAACAATAAAGAAATTAAAGTTGTTATTCTTCACGGCGGCGATGCTGGCAATTTTGCAGCTGGAGCGGATATTTCTGAATTTGCTAAGATCTACAATACTCCAGAAACAACCAAGGCATCGGGCGAAACAATTGCAAAAGCACTCCACGCCATAGAAAATTGCAGCAAGCCTACTATTTCGGCGATAGATGGCATTTGTGTAGGAGGGGGTGTAAGCCTTGCAATGGCAACAGATATACGCATTGCAAGTGAAGATTCCAAATTTGGCATAACGCCTAGCAAGCTGGGAATTGTGTATCCGGTTGGAGACACAAAGCGTCTCCTGCGTGCTGTAGGCGCTGCAACAGCAAAAGACCTTCTATTCACGGCAAGGCTAATTCCTGCACAGGAGGCTCTCGACAAAAAGCTAATCGACAGACTTGCGACCGACCAGACTGCATTACAATCCGCCAGAGCTCTGAGCCATGAGATCTCCAATGTTTCTCAGTGGTCGCTGAGAGCAACTAAGAAAATGATCAATGGGATAATGAACGAAGGATGGGATTCTAATTCAGAAGAGGCTGAAGCGCTTTTCTTGGAAGGATTTGCAAATGAAGACTATCAAGACGGTCACAAAGCATTTTTAGAAAAACGTCCTGCCAAGTTTACATTCAAATAGCTTCATTGAACAATCAATATTCAAATCACCAATTCAAGCTAAAAACTCAATACACTTTCAGAACACACATCAATGACCGCAGATATAGAAATTCTTGTCTGCTTTGTAACTGAGTGATACAATAATGTTTGGATATCTCTTAGATGATTGTGTCTCTTTCAGGGGGAAAGTATTAAACTAACCCCCTGAAGAGATTGGTGAGCCCGACAGGGATCGAACCTGTGACCTATTGATTAAAAGTCAACCGCTCTACCGACTGAGCTACGGGCTCTCAAGTGAGAGGCCGCAACATATGTATCTAAGCTGATGACGTCAACAATATAATTGCGCTTTTTAAATATTTTTTTTACGCCACTTTTTTGGTGTAATTTGCAACGATAATATCTCTATAGACCACCAGAGAAATTGAGTAGCATATTATGAAAAAAACGTTTCTATTCATATCACTAATTCCACTGTTATATATTTCCTCTTGCGCTTCTTCCTCCAAATCTACCGATCAGACTGAAGAAGAAAAAAGCGCTGTAAACGTCGCAGTGACACAAACGGGAGACGGAATTGGCGATGCCACTTTTCAACCCTTAACAGATTTAAACCTACGTCGCGAAACGATTCCTCAAATTCTACAAGACTTATCCACACCCTATGAAGCGGTTGGGATAGGGTGCGATACAATTATGTATGAAGTCATCCAACTAGATAACATTCTCGGCCCAGATACTGACAGCACATTAGAGGTAGAGGAAGAAACTCTTAGCGAAGAAGCTGGAGAAGAAGTCGCTGATTTCGCCCTAGACACAGTAAGAGGTTTTACGACTGACGCGATACCATTTCGAAGCCTTGTTCGTCGCGCAACTGGAGCAAAAAAATACGATAAGAAAGTCAGAAGGGCTTATGAAATGGGATTAAAAAGACGCGCTTATTTGAAAGGCATTGGTCACGAGCGGCATTGTCTCCCACCAGCGGCCCCCTATTTATACGAAAAACAAATAGACAAATCACCTATAGAATACAGAAAAGCAGAGCCAGATTGATCACCTGCCTTCGAATATAAAAAGGCCACTTCGCATAATTTGCAAAGTGGCCTCAAAATTCAAAAATGCAATTTATTTTCTATGCAAGTACAGCTTTGATGATTTTACCCGGCTCGCGCGGCGGCTCACCTTTAGGAAGCGCATCTACGTTTTCCATGCCTTCAGTCACTTCACCCCAAACAGTGTATTGACCATCAAGGTAAGATACATCGTCTAAACAGATGTAAAACTGACTATCAGCTGAGTTGGGATCTTGCGCTCTAGCCATAGAACATGCACCGCGAACATGCTTACCAGAATTGAACTCAGCCTTAATCTTCTTACCGCTTCCGCCCATGCCATTGCCTTGAGGACAACCACCCTGCGCAACAAACCCGTCAATAACACGGTGAAATGTTAGACCATCATAAAAACCTTCACTTACAAGCTCTTTGATCCGCGCAACATGGTTTGGCGCTAAATCAGAGCGAAGATTGATTTTCACATCACCTTCAGCAAGTGTAAAAACGAGCGTGTTTTGAGAATCGCTCATAATATTTATCCTTCTTTATCTTCAGAAACAAAAACGACAGATGGTGTCTGCGGCAGACTACACACATCTTTATCGCGCCCCATTCTATCTAGAAACAGGCTGAACATTGGACCATCATTGCGCATAACCCACGCTTCAGGGCGATCTTTGGGGGCAAGATCCGAAACCATCACAGCAGAAACCAAAATGTCTGGGCGCTCTGGTGGCTCACCAATCGTTAGAGATTTAGCAACATCCAACCCTTCTAACATACGTCCCCATGATGAATATTTACGGTCGAGAAATCGCGACTCATCGCGCATAAGAAAAAATTGATCTTTCCCACTATTTGGATCATTTGTACGCGCCATTGAAACAACACCTGCACAATGCGGCATCCAGCTCTCTACCCGCTTGTCTTCAGAGTAATTAGCAAGTTCATCTTGTCTCGTTTCAATCGGAAACCCATTATAAAACCCAGTATACTGACTCTTAGTCTGATCTTCTTCATTGATCACGGTAAGCACAATTGATTTTGGATCACGGCGAAATACAAATTCACCATCTACAGCCTCTAAATCAGGTTCGCGCCCTAAAGTAGCAGCAATATCACCACCTTGCGCCATAAATCCGGAAATAACGCGGTGAAACTTAGTTCCACTATACAAGCCTGTTCGCACAACTTTACGAATTTGCGCTACGTGGTTTGGTGCAATTTCCGGCGCAAGCTCAATATACACGACACCTTTTGTGGTTTCGAAAATCACAAGATTATCTGGATCAACTGACCGCCAGTTTTCAGGATCTGCTTGAACAGACTCTTTTGTGTATTCAACTTGTGCCATTGCCATAGGGGCGAATGCGCACACACCAATAGTGGCCAATGATAAGGCAATTTTTTTAATCACAGCAATTCCTGCTCTACTTCGTTTTACCATACTTAGCGTATAGACGTTGGCTTACACCATCTGGAACGAAAAGGTCTATGTCCCCATCCAGTCTAGCAATCTCTTTTACCAGTCTGGAAGAAACAGCTTGATGCTCTGGGTCAGCCATTAGAAAAACAGTTTCAATGCTGCTATCCATTTTCTGATTCATTGCAACCATCTGAAATTCATATTCAAAATCAGATACAGCACGCAAACCGCGCACAATAGCATGAGCATTACATTGGTCCGCAAAATGAATAAGAAGGTTGTTAAAAGGCTTCGCCTCAATAACCGCATCTTTTGCAAACTCGGCTGTTTCCTGCAAAACCATTTCTACACGTTCTTCAACGCTGAATAATGGCCCTTTTGACTCGTTCACTGCGACGCCAATCACCAATTTATCAACAAGCTTTACAGCTCTACTGATGATATCCATATGGCCATAAGTTATCGGGTCAAATGTCCCGGGATATAAACCTATTTTCATTTGAGCGTCGCCTCTCCCGATTGGAAACCACTTTGCGGCACCCGCAAAATTATGACCGATCGTTACTCTTGCTGGTCGTTAGATGAGTCATTGGTTTCTGAATTTGGCTCACCTTCTGGTGCACCATCAATGGCTACATCAACAATTTCAGCGCTGCCGTCAACATTCTCCTCGGTTTCATTTTCGTCTACATCGCTTTCTTGCTCAGCGAGACGCTCCACAGACACAACACGTTCTTCACCACTCGTGCGCAATACTTTCACACCTTGAGTTGCACGTCCCGCAATCCGTATCTGCTTGGCTGGTGTCCGAATAAGTTGCCCTGCATCAGTCACCAACATGATCTCATCCCCATCTTCAATCGGGAATGCGGCAGCAAGACGGCGCCCAGCATTGAGTTTGTGCGCAATCAACCCTTTTCCACCGCGTCCAGTCACACGATAATCATAAGCTGAGGCACGTTTTCCCATACCATCTTCAGTTATCGTCAGTAGGAATTCTTCTGCGGCACCCAATTCAGCAATGCGTTCAGGAGAAAGCGCTGCTTCATCACCCTCATCATCTGCATCAGGTTCCGAAACAACATCTATTTCGGTATCACCCTCTTCTTCACCCAATGCACGACGCATCGCTGATGCATGTTTAAGGTATGCGCGAGCCTCAGGCGATGTGATATCCATGTGACGCAAAACAAGCATTGAGATGACTTCATCTCCATTCGCCAAGCGAATTCCACGCACTCCAGTAGATGTCCGTCCAGTAAACACACGTACGTCTTCGACTTTGAAACGGATACATTGGCCCAAAGCCGTCGTTAGCATGACATCATCATCTGGAGAACAAATCTGGACGCCAACAATACCGTCATCACTACCAGCAACTTGCGCTTCATCTAACTTCATCGCGATTTTACCATTACGGTTTACTTGCGTGAAATCTGAGAGTTTGTTTCGGCGCACACCACCCGAACGCGTCGCAAACAATATGTTCATGTTTGCGCGTTCTTCCTCATCTTCAGGAAGCGGCATCACGGATGTAATCGTTTCACCTTTATCCAGAGGAAGCAGATTTACCAGAGCTTTACCGCGTGATTGCGGTGTACCAAGAGGCATACGCCAGACCTTGGTTTTGTAAACCATACCAGTAGAGGAGAAGAAAAGAACTTCCGTATGTGTGTTGGCGACGAAAAAGCGCGTAACGGCATCTTCTTCTTTTGTCCCCATACCAGAACGTCCACGACCACCACGATGCTGCGTCCGGTAGATAGAAAGAGCTGTCCGTTTAGCATATCCGCCATGAGTAAACATAACGACCATGTCTTCTTTCTCAATGAAGGCTTCGTCGTCCATGTCCAATTCAGCTTCAATGAACTGAGACCGCCGTGGGATAGCAAATTCTTCGCGTACAACCCGCAATTCTTCGGTGATTATTTCCATCACGCGAGGACGTGAAGACAATATGTCTAGATAGTCTGCAATCCTATCGGCTAGACCACGTGCTTCATCGCCAATTTCATCACGTCCAAGCCCTGTTAGGCGCTGTAGACGCAAGTCAAGAATAGCGCGAGCCTGCTCTTCAGAAAGTCTAATTTCACCTACTTCATTTGCAACAGTTCGACGATCTGCAATCAAATTGATAAGCGACAGCATATCCTGAGCTGGCCAGGCTCTATCCATCAATTTCTCACGTGCTGTTGATGGATCTGGAGAATGGCGAATAATTTTGATGACCTCATCAATGTTGGCCACGGCCAATGCCAAACCAACCAACAAATGCGCTCTAGCACGTGCTTTATTGAGTTCGAATTTTGTCCGGCGAGCAACCACTTCCTCACGGAAGATGATAAAGGCCTGCAGAATAGCTTTAAGAGACAACAACTCTGGACGCCCGCTATTGAGCGCAAGCATGTTCATTCCAAAAGATGTCTGCAATTGTGTGTATCTGAAGAGCTGATTGAGGACCACTTCGGGCGACGCATCGCGCTTGACTTCAACAACCACACGAACACCATCACGGTCACTTTCATCGCGCATGTCCGCAATGCCTTCAATGCGTTTATCACGCACTAATTCCGCGATCTTCTCAATCATAGACGCCTTGTTTACCTGATAAGGAATTTCAGTAAAAACAAGAGCTTCACGACCATTTTTTAATTCTTCAATTGAACTTTTTGATCGCATAATAACTGATCCACGACCAGTCATTAGTCCGGACCGAGAACCTGCCCGACCAATGATCAATGCACCTGTTGGAAAGTCAGGTCCAGGCACGATTTCCAGAAGCGCTTCATCATCAATATTTGGATCTTCAATCATCGCAATTGTTGCGTCGATGACCTCTCCAAGATTGTGAGGCGGAATGTTGGTCGCCATCCCCACAGCAATACCACCACCACCATTGACAAGTAGGTTTGGAAACCGCGCGGGTAGGACGATTGGCTCTTTCTCAGAGCCGTCATAGTTTTCCTGAAAATTGACCGTGTCTTTGTCAATATCAGCGAGAAGGTGGTTTGCTACCTTTTTAAGTTTGACCTCTGTGTAACGCATGGCAGCCGCAGGGTCGCCATCCATTGATCCAAAATTTCCCTGGCCATCCAACAAAGGAAGCCCCATTGAGAAATTTTGCGCCATCCGCACTAGCGCGTCATAAACAGATTGGTCACCGTGTGGGTGATATTTACCAATTACATCACCAACCACACGAGCAGACTTTTTATACGCTTTGTCGAATGTATAACCCTGCTCACTCATCGAGAACAGAATACGGCGATGCACAGGTTTCAAACCATCACGCACATCTGGTAGTGCACGACTAACGATCACGCTCATCGCATAGTCCAGATAAGATTTTTTCATCTCATCTGAAATATTTATAGGTGATACACCATCTTCGCCCGCGTCGAAACGAACAGGTAGCTGAGGATCGTCCGGACCACCAGCTTCCCCATTGGCAGCGTCTAAGCCATTTTCAGGGTTTTCGTTTTCTGGATTTTCAGTTTCGTCAGACACGCGCAATTCCTACCTACTAAGACGAGCGCATAAAGTGCGCTCCGATTCTATAGATTCGTAGATTAGTTTACGACGCTTTCTGTCATATTACCAAACACTGTTGTGCTGTTCTGAGGTGAAACACGCACTTTTCGGTAGCTAAAATGTATTTTTTCGTATTCTGAGGCGCCTTAGAGACATTTTCATCACAATTCGCTGGTTACCAAGGAAAATACAAAACAGGTATCAGGCTCCCTTTATTTGGATTTTTCTACATAAAGAGCATAAAAAAACGCCGACCTTTCATCTAAAACAAAAGATCGGCGTCATGCATTTTAAATATAAAGGACTTACAGCCTAGATACTAGAATGGAATTTCGTCGTTCAGGTCAGCTGAGAAATCTTCGCGTGGGCCATCAACTTGACGCGGTGAACTATCACCATAACTTCCACCGTCTTCACTCACGCCGCGACCACCGCTTGGCCCATCGCGACCATCCAGCATTGTCAGCGTTGAACCAAAATTACGCAAAACAACTTCAGTTGTGTATTTTTCTTGACCTTGGTTATCAGTCCATTTGCGGGTTTCAAGCTGGCCTTCAATATAAACCTTAGAGCCCTTTTTAACATAGCGCTCGACGATTTTCACCAAACCTTCAGAGAAAACAGCCACGCGGTGCCACTCTGTTTTTTCTTTTCGTTCACCGGAATTGCGGTCTTTCCAGCTTTCAGACGTCGCCACAGTAAAACTGGCCACAGAGCCACCATTTGGGAATTGGCGTATTTCTGGGTCTCGCCCCAGATTGCCCACTAGGATAACTTTATTTACTGATCCGGCCATGTAATCGTCTTTCCACTCGGCTATTCATTTAATCGGCAGACAATATACGCCTCCCACATACTATTCTAGCACTGTTATTCACTTGAAACCATTTGTTAACAATAATTTTGATTAATGTTCTCTTTATGTTCTATAACCCGAGAATTCAATTGTAAAGAGAGCAAATCACTACTGACAAAAACGTGTCATCAAACACCTTCCATTCCAGCAAACGATAAGAAAAATTAACTCACACGAGTTTCCCTTTTCGTTCTCCTATTCTATGTCTTGTACATAAGCTGCGGCAATTACAGAGTCGTTTGCATTAGATAGACCAATCTAAAGATCCAAAACTTCAGAGCGAAATCATGTCTACAGAACTAAAATCTATCCGCGTTCGCGGTGCAAAAGAACATAATCTGAAAAATGTAGACATAGACATTCCCCGCAATGAACTTGTGGTCATGACAGGATTATCTGGATCTGGAAAATCCTCATTAGCTTTCGACACAATCTACGCAGAAGGCCAGCGCCGCTATGTAGAAAGCCTATCGGCCTATGCCCGCCAATTTCTGGAATTAATGCAAAAGCCAGATGTTGAATCGATTGAAGGCTTGTCGCCAGCCATTTCCATCGAACAGAAGACGACATCCCGCAATCCCCGCTCTACAGTTGCCACAGTTACTGAGATTTATGACTATATGCGCCTACTCTGGGCGCGTGTTGGTATTCCTTATTCGCCAGCAACAGGTTTACCCATCCAAAGCCAAACCGTCACACAAATGGTTGATCGCACAATGCAGATGGAAGAAGGCACACGCCTTTATCTTCTGGCCCCAATCGTGCGCGGCCGCAAAGGCGAATACCGCAAAGAATTTGCCGACCTTTTAAAACGTGGATTTGCGCGTGTAAAAGTTGATGGTGAATTCTATGAACTAGAAGATCCACCAACACTCGATAAAAAATTCAAACACGACATCGATGTGGTCGTTGATCGCATAGTCGTTCGAGACAATATGAAACAACGTCTTGCCGAAAGTTTTGAAACAGCGCTTGAACTCGCAGAGGGTTTAGCTGTCGCTGAACTTGCAACCTTAGAAGAAGGCGAAACCACGCCAAAACGGATCATTTATTCATCCAAATTTTCATGCCCCGAATCTGGTTTCACCCTACCTGAAATTGAACCTCGGCTATTTTCTTTCAACAACCCATTTGGTGCATGTCCGTCATGTGATGGATTGGGTGAACAGCTAAAAATGTCTCCGGCCTTGATCGTGCCCGATCACAGTAAAACGCTTGAAGGCGGCGCAATTGCACCTTGGGCCAAGTCTTCATCGCCCTACCAAATTCAAACTTTACGCGCCATATCTC
Organism: Hirschia baltica ATCC 49814; assembly: GCF_000023785.1. Taxonomy (NCBI): domain Bacteria; kingdom Pseudomonadati; phylum Pseudomonadota; class Alphaproteobacteria; order Hyphomonadales; family Hyphomonadaceae; genus Hirschia; species Hirschia baltica. Next base: position 1,483,307 of record NC_012982.1, on the reverse strand, counting down.
GTAAGTATGATTTCAAATTGGAAACACCGTGGAACAAACTTTCAAAAAAGATCCAAGACATTATCCTGTTTGGAACAGGCACAGATGAAGTTGATTTTGTTTATGATGATGGTGCACGCCGTTATGAAGTCACAAAAACATTTGAAGGCGTTATCCCAAACCTAGAACGCAGATGGCGTGAAACCGATTCAACTTGGGTGCGTGAAGATATTGCAAAATATCAAGGCTCAGCACCCTGTCGCGCCTGTGATGGCTTCCGTCTTAAACCAGAAGCACTGTGTGTAAAAATTGGCGATGAACATATTGGGCACATCACACAGCTTTCCATCAAAAATGCCAAAACTTGGTTTGATAACGTTGAAAGCAAGCTTTCATCTCAACAAATCGAGATTGCGACACGTATTCTCAAAGAGATCAGGGATCGCCTTAAATTCCTCAATGATGTTGGCTTAGACTATTTGGGATTATCGCGATCATCAGGCACGTTATCAGGTGGTGAAAGCCAACGCATCCGATTGGCCAGCCAAATCGGGTCAGGCCTAACTGGTGTCCTCTATGTTCTAGATGAACCCTCTATTGGTCTTCACCAGCGAGATAATGAACGCCTTCTTGAAACCCTGCGTCATTTGCGTGACCTTGGAAATTCTGTTCTCGTCGTTGAACATGATGAAGATGCAATTTTGACAGCAGATTTTGTGATTGATATGGGGCCGCGCGCCGGTGTGCATGGCGGGGAAGTGGTTGCTGCTGGAACGCCGGCCGAAGTTCAAGCAAACCCAAACAGCCTTACCGGAAAATATCTAAACGGGGTTGAAGAAATCGCAATCCCCAAACGTCGTCGCTGGGGAACCCGTACAAAGAAGGTTTCTCTAAAAGGCGCAACCGGCAATAATTTGAAAAATGTTGATGTTGAAATTCCGTTGGCAACTTTTACATGTGTTTCCGGTGTATCAGGTGGCGGTAAGTCAACACTCATTATTGAAACACTGTACAAAGCGCTCGCACGCAAACTTCAAAACACCTCGGCTGCACCCGCGCCTTTTGAAAGCTTAGAGGGATTGGAACATCTCGATAAAATTATCGATATTGATCAATCACCAATCGGACGTACGCCCCGCTCAAACCCAGCCACATACACCGGTGCCTTTGGTCCAATCCGCGATTGGTTCACAGGTCTACCTGAAGCCAAAGCACGCGGATATAAAGCAGGCCGTTTCTCTTTCAATGTGAAGGGCGGGCGCTGTGAAGCATGTCAGGGTGATGGTGTCATCAAAATCGAAATGCACTTCCTGCCCGATGTCTACGTCACCTGTGAGGAATGTAACGGAAAGCGCTATAATCGCGAAACACTCGAAATTCTCTACAAGGGCAAATCTATCGCCGATGTACTGGATATGACGGTGGAAGAAGCCAAAGGCTTTTTTGCGGCTGTACCGGGCATTCGCAACAAAATGGAAACACTCTACCGCGTTGGCCTCGGTTATGTGAAAGTTGGTCAGCAAGCTAACACATTGTCTGGTGGTGAAGCACAACGCGTGAAACTCGCGAAGGAATTATCGCGCCGCGCCACTGGCCGCACCATGTATATCCTTGATGAACCAACAACCGGTCTACACTTTGATGATGTCCGTAAACTTTTGGAAGTTCTTCAAGAGCTGGTAGACAATGGCAATACAGTTGTTGTGATTGAGCATAATCTTGATGTCATCAAAACAGCCGATTGGGTCATTGACCTTGGCCCAGATGGTGGCGATGGCGGCGGTGAAATCGTGGCTGTTGGTACACCCGAAGATATTATCAAAATTGATGCGAGCCACACTGGCCGTTTCCTTAAAGAAACACTGGAACGCCAAGCAGAACGCAGTGCGCGCCAGAAAGAAATTCTCAAAGCAGCAGCGCGTGCAGAAATCACTGCTTCTGAAGTCGCAGACTATGAAGCAGACGAAAAGCTTAAACGCAAACCACGCGCACCTGCAAAAACCAAAGCGCAATTGGCTGCAAAAACATCCAAAGCTAAAACAACGCGCAAGAAAAAAGCTCCAACCAAATAAGGTTGGAGCTTTAAAGCAATCTTATGTCTTCAAACCAGATAGGTTAGCTTTCAGAAGCTTTTTTACTAAGAGCTTCAAGCTCTTCATCTGACGGACGCAAACCTTTATAGAGATACGCAATCAACGAGATGCTGACGATTGATATCACCGCGTTTATAAAACCTTCGATAGAACCAACCGCAAACAATTGCGCCAAACTAGCCTCATGCAGTTTGTCTTTCGCTGCGCCACCTAAAATCAATAAATTCGTCACACCAATGATAATTCCACCCACTAGTACCATTGGAAATATCGCTAAAAGCAAGGAGGCGACAATTCTCCAAAAGTTTCCTTTTGCAAAACTCCATGTTTGAAACACCATCATTCGTTTTTCGGAAATCGTTGCTGCAGTAACAAATGTCAGGCGTACGCTCACAAAAATCAGTCCACACAAAAACAGCAGAGCTATAACCAGCAAGATAGGTCCATTACCTGTTCCCAATGCAGCAGCAAACTGCTCCATAAACAGATCTGGATTGGTTGATGCAAGCTCAGGATCTAGCCCGCTACTTGCGACAAGGATGGATGCTGCGGCAACAAGCAAGATAGCCAGAAAACCACCCACAATACCAAAAATCAAAACCAACGATAATGTAACGCCAAGAACGCGAATTTCATCAATACCGAAACCAATCCCAATAGGCGGATTATATTCATCACGAATAACGTGTCGATAAATCCCAACACCAACAACAATGCTAGTCAGCATAAAGATACAAAAAACGCCAAACGCTGTAAAACCAGAATTCACGCCATTGCTAGCATCTATTGCGGTACGCACGGATTGCATTTGATACCAAGCAGACACGCCACCCAACAAAATACACGCAGGGATCCAACGCTGCCAATTAGCAGCCAAGTATTTGTAGGCAACACCAATACTTTCCAAAATTGGCACTTTGCCCGCTGGTACTTCTGACATTTCAAAACCTTATTTTGCTTAATTTCGCTGTAGCTTCTTCATACATTGCTTAAGCTGTAATTGTGACCGTGGCTATCGTAACGACTACTAAAAAAATGGTTACAATGAAACTCCCGCACCACATTATAAAAGCCCTCAAAAAAGATGTTATTCGGCCGCTATCAAACACGACGCGTAATGTTCTGTACAAATATATAAATGGATAGAATATCAGCACGAACACAAAAATTTCTGACAAAAACTTTGGTAATACAAAACTTACCGTCATTAAAATAAACAACATTGTCAGAAAATGCAGCGAAAGCACGACATGGTCATATAAATACACACCACGCTTAAACGGATACAACACGCCAAGCCCAATAACCATGAAGGGAAGCAACAGAAAAGCGATACGTGGAGCCCAATTTTGGACCAATAACCAGAAACGTTGAGGCTCCTTCAGGAGGATGTTTATATTCTCTGTCACTAGTTGAGAATAAGCTTCCATCCCTTCTCCAAAGTTCAAATCGTCGACTGAAAGTTCTTTACTTTCAATAGCCTCTGGATTCTCGCATATCTCTTCCCATTTAGCAGCGGCTTCAGGATCTTCCTTAATCTCTGCACGCGCCTCTTCACAGGCTTTGGCAGCATTTGGAGCTAGATTAAAGAGGTTTTCCACATCATCACCAGATGCCCCAACAACAAAAAAAGTTGTAAAAAACAGCAGACTAGCAACTAAGTAAAGCCGAAATGGGGGCACATGTGAGGCGCGTTTTCCATCAATATAATGACGCGTAATCCTACCCGGACGAAGCAAAAGCTGCGGCAAAGTTCGCCACAAACGGCCATCTAATGATAAAAAATCAGATACCCCCTCAGCTACAAGCGACCAGATAGGTCTTTGAAAATCATCAGCTAATTGCCCACATTCATGGCAATATCGACCGGTAAGAGCGGTCTTACAGTTTTGACAATTGGTAAACTTTGGCTTGTTTTTTTTACCGGCCCGTAAAGAGCGCGCCAACCCCCAAAGGCCCCCAGCTTCTATTTCACTACTCATATGTTGCCCCAAGGATTTCCAACATCTGCCGCGTTCTAAATTGTCTACAAAGACTCACCCAAAATGAACCGATTTATCGTGTAATTTAACAAAAACACCTGATAAAAGGATCAAAAGTGTAATAACCACTACCCCTACTTTAAAAGCTGTGTTTTTAAAGGCAACTTTCATATCCCTACCCCAGTGAGATAATACCAGCTAATGACGCAACTAGACAATGACGCCAATCAGAAATCAACCCTAGCACCTATCCACGTTATTGGCGGCGGTATGGCGGGATGTGAAGCTGCTTGGCAAGCGGCTAATCTGGGTGTGCCTGTAATTCTACATGAAATGCGTCCTACTAAAAAAACTGAGGCACATCAAACAGATGGATTAGCTGAGCTTGTGTGCTCAAACTCCTTTCGTTCCGACGATTTTGAAAATAATGCTGTTGGGCTTCTTCATGAAGAGATGCGCCGCGCTAACGGCCTTATCATCTCCACAGCGCATGATCACCAAATACCCGCTGGCTCCGCTCTCGCTGTTGACCGGGATGGTTTCTCCCAAGCCGTTACAGCTAAAATACAAGCCCACCCTCTTATTACGATTGAACGCGAGGAAGTCCCCGGCATCCCTCCAGCAGAATGGGACAGTGTTATTATAGCAACCGGCCCTTTGACGTCTCCTTCTATGGGAGAGGCCATAAAGGAATTAACCGGGGAAGACGAGTTATCCTTCTTCGACGCCATAGCTCCGATCGTTTATTATGATAGCATTGATATGAGCAAAGCGTGGCGACAATCTCGCTATGATAAACCTGGTCCGTCGGGTGAGACTGATGCTTATGTCAACTGCCCGATGAATGAAGAACAATATCTGGCCTTCCTTGAGGCATTGAATAATGCACCAAAAACTGAGTTCAAAGAATGGGAAAAAGACACACCCTATTTTGAAGGCTGCTTGCCTGTAGAAGTTATGGCTTCTCGAGGCCCTGAAACACTGCGATACGGCCCATTGAAACCCGTGGGTTTAACAAACGCACACCAGCCTGATGTCAAAGCACATGCGATTGTTCAGCTGCGCCAAGATAACAAGCTTGGCACACTTTGGAATATTGTCGGCTTCCAAACAAAAATGACTTATGGCGCTCAAAAAGACGTATTGCGTATGATTCCAGGTCTTGAAAATGCCGAGTTTGCGAGACTTGGTGGTATCCACCGCAACACATTTATCAACAGCCCTAAAGTGCTAAACAACAAGCTACAACTTAAAAACCAATTGCGCATTCGCTTCGCTGGACAGGTTTCCGGCGTTGAAGGTTATGTTGAAAGTGCAGCGATGGGATTATTAGCAGGACGTTTTGCTGCATTTGAACGCCTAGGCAGAGAAATAAGCCCTCCACCAGAAACGACAGCCCTAGGCTCACTAATATCCCATGTCACAGGTGGACACCTTATAGGTAAAGCAACATTCCAACCTATGAATGTAAATTTCGGCTTATTTCCAGACATAGATTTTGCCAAAGCAGATCCAGAAACAGGGAAAAGATATCGCGGCAAAGATAAAAGCCGCGCCAAAAAGAGAGCACAATCCGCACGAGCACTCAAAGACATTCAAGAATGGCTAGGAACACAGAGTTAGAAAACACTTATGCAACGAGCTCCAAATCTAGGGAATTTGCACCTCAGTGCATTTCCTTGGATTTCAATTTAGCTTGGCAAAAGCGCAATATTACACCAGTAGTCTACAATCACTTTCGCAATGTGATCATAACTTTTGATGTCAAAGGGTTTTTGGATATACGTACTAACGCGAGAAAGATAAGCTGCATTTACATCTGATTGCGCTGCCGAAGTCGACATCATTATCACCGGAATATTATGCAACTTAACATTGTCGCGAATTCGCTTCAAAAACTCAATACCGCTTTCGCCTGGCATATTGAGGTCAGTAATAATCAGGTCGGGGAGATATTCACGCTCTTCTAGCAATTGAATAGCTTTTTCACTTCTAAGGGAACAAACTAAATCCACGTTCGGAATCACCTTTAAAAGCGCTTTTTTTATAAACAACTGATCGATTGGGTCATCATCAACCAGCAAAATTTTGAAATCAGATCTCACTACTATTTCCTACAAACACGCATAAAAGATCTGCCGCTGCCCCTTCTCAAGCACCAGAACTTAAGTTAACTATTAAAAACGTGGAAAATCTTATGTTTCCTTGAGCGGATAGATAACAGACGCTGCGCGTGAAAACAACAATTCAGCAAACAGACTAAATTCTCTCTATTTCAGACACTTGATCAAATATGAAAAATATTTAATTTTTCTGAGTGGGAAAAATCAGTGAATTTCTACCCTAAATGCATGTGCGTTCCAAAACTGAATATAAAAACCAACTTTCATAACCTCAAATTAGCAATAACAGCATTTGTCCTTTTCTCTCTCAATTGCTTGAGCGCTCGCAGGGAAGTGATCAAGTTTCATAAATTTTGACCTCGCAACACATAGGAATCTATCATTCTACTATGATAGTTCAGTGCTAAATCATACGTTCAAATGAAAGCTCCTCCTATGAAATTACTTAGACGATTGAAATTATTGATTGCTGTTTCCTTTTCATTTGGTCTTGTCTCTTTTGCCCCATTAGCCGTAGCGGATCAGCCAGAAACACGACCTAAAATAATATTCTTCGATGTAAATGAAACGCTTCTCGATCTAGACGCCATGAAGTCATCCGTGAGCGAAGCTCTGGAAGGCCGCGAAGATCTAATGGCGTTATGGTTTTCTACCATGTTGCATCACTCCCTCGTTGATACCAGCACAGGCCAATATCACAGCTTTGGAGACATTGGCGTAGCCGCCCTAATGATGGTTGCCGAAAATAACAACATCGAGATCACGCCAGAGGCCGCCAAATCCGCCATAGCTACACCGTTGACTTCCTTGCCACCCCACCCTGATGTGATTGGCGGGCTCCAACGCCTAAAAGCAGCTGGCTACACAATTGTAAGTCTCACAAATTCGTCTAATGCTGGTGTAAAAGCTCAATTTGAATTTGCAGGTCTTACCCCCTATTTCGACCAACGCTTAAGCATTGAAGACATTGAAATCTACAAACCCAATCTAGCCGCATATGACTGGGCGTTGAAAAAAATGAATGTCGAGCCACATGACGCTATGCTTGTTGCAGCGCATGGTTGGGATATTGCCGGAGCCAAAGCAGCCAACATGCAAGCCGTATTCGTAGCCCGTCCGGGCAAAGCTCTCTACCCACTCGCCAAAGAACCAGACTTCATCGTAAATGGTATCGATGAATTGGCTGACAAGCTCATCAAATAAAAAGTAGCCTAGGAAGGTTTGCTACCTAGACTTTGCTTATCTTCCCGCTGGCCATCGCTTTAAAGATACTCCACCGGCGCCCTAAAGGGGAAATGCCTTTGCCTGTCATATAGGCAGGCATTGTCGCCACATACAAAACAGCCCCGCCAAATTCCGGTGGTATAGTCGGGAAAGCTTGCTGAACAGCTTCAAGGCGAGGCGCAGCACATGGACTACCTATACGGGCAGAAACATATCCACGCCCACAAGCAGCGATCGCATCCTGATAAGGCTCAATCTCTAGTCTCAAAATTTTAGCAGCACATAGAGCAATCCAAGCGCCTGTCTCCATACGCGGTGGCTTGTCGGCATTCTCTATACCATCCAACACATCATCATATGCATTCAGCAACCCATCTACCATTGGCTGCATATCCGGCATGTCGCAAAACTCATCTTTCAGCGCCAAAGCCAAATCATGGGAGCGCACAACACTGCCTGAAAATATTTGATCTAAAACCTCACGCCACCATTGTACGCGGATTCTACCGAGCATCGGTTCTGATACACCTAAGGCACGCTCCAACTCATGTACCAAAGAATAAAAAGCCACAAGTATGGCTCTTTTGCTCTTTGGAGCGTATCTACTGGCCAACCATCGATCTTCATCCGAAGATTTTAGTTTATTTTCCAGCTCTTCGTTAGGTGCGCGGATTTGGGGGCTAGTCGTATTGGTCATGAAACCATATATGGACAGTAACGTTATATATCTAGCTGTTCATTTAAAAAAAGAGGACATACCAATGGCTTTCGAACTTCCTGCACTCCCATACGCAACAGATGCACTAGAACCTCACATGTCTGCGAACACTTTTAGCTTTCACCACGCAAAGCATCACAACGCATATGTGACAAATTTGAATAAGATGATTGAAGGCACTGACTTCGCAGGCAAATCACTTGAAGAAATCATCAAGTCTTCTGATGGCGGTGTATTTAACAATGCGGCTCAAGTGTGGAACCACACATTCTTCTGGCACTCAATGAAACCACAAGGTGGCGGCGAGCCAACTGGTGCGATCGCCGACAAGATCAATGCAGATTTTGGGTCTTATGCTGCATTTAAAGAAGCTTTCGCTACAGCTGGTGCGACTCAATTTGGTTCTGGTTGGGCTTGGCTTGTCCTTGCAAACGGCAAACTAGAAGTGCGCAAAACTCCAAATGCTGAAACACCTCTTACAGAAGACGGTGTAACACCGCTTCTAACCATGGATGTTTGGGAGCACGCATATTACCTAGATTACCAGAACGCACGTCCAGTTTACATTGAAACCTTTCTTAGCGAACTCGTGAATTGGGACTTCGTAAACCAGAACTTGGCAGACGCTAGCTAGGATCACAGTTAAAAGCCAAATTTTAAAAGGCCGCTCTGCTATATGCAGGGCGGCCTTTTTTTAACTATCCATGTTTTGAATATAAAAAAGCCCGCCAAATTTGACGGGCTTTCCCAACAATGCGCTCATAGAGACTGGATAAATCAACCGCCTTAAGCTGAACGAACTTTCTGTAAGAAATCTACAACGGACGTTTGAAGCCCATCAGCTTCGCCGGCCAAACCAGTAGATGCACTCTCTACCTGTTGTGCACATTGGCCGGTTTCAGATGTTGTTGCACTCAGAGACTGCACTGAATCATTAACTGTTTGAGCGCCGCTCGCTGCTTCTTGAGCTGACCGGGAGATTTCCATTATTGCTGCACGCTGCTGATCCATTGCAGAAGCAATCGATGAAGAAATCGTATCAATATCACTAATCAGTGTAGAAATCTTGTTCATAACAGAAACAGCACCACCAGAAGCTTGCTGTATGCTTGCTATCTGACTTGCTATTTGTTCAGTTGCTTTACTTGTTTGGCTTGAAAGTTGTTTCACTTCATTCGCAACAACCGCAAACCCCTTACCGGCTTCACCAGCACGCGCTGCCTCGATAGTCGCATTGAGTGCAAGCAAGTTTGTTTGGCCTGCAATATTGTTAATAAGATCAACAACTTCCCCAATCGCTTCTGCTTCGCGATCCAGGCCTTTTACGCTTTCACTTGAAACATGCATTTCATCAACAGCTTCTTTTGCTATCTTCGTTGAATGCACGATCTGGTTTGCAATTTCTGCGATAGAAGCTGACATTTCTTCAGCGGCAGACGCCACAGTGTTCACATTGTGAGATGCTTGATCTGCAGCACCGGCAGCTGCTCCAGTTTCATGTGTTGCGTTCTCAGCTGAACCACGCATGACCGCGGCAGTATTTTGTAATTCTGAAGTTGCTCGAGACATAACTTCAAATGTATCGCGCATTTTGCCGTCGAAATCTTCGATAAAGCTATCAATCTGACGTGTACGTGTCTCACGCTCAGCAGCTTCAACTTTTGTTTGTTCTTCAAGACGCAAACGCTCGCGACCATTTTCCTCAAACACGCGTAGAGTTTGAGACATTTGGCCGATTTCGTCTTTTCCGTCAGTGCCTGACATATCAATATCAAACTCACCATCAGCCAAACGTGCCATGGCATTGTTGAGTGCTGTCAAACGTTTGGAAATACGGCGATCCACGTAGAAGAAACCAATCAATCCAGCACCTGCTAATGATGCTAGTGTCATCAAAATAAGCAAGGTAATCGCTGTTGTATTTGTACCCAACGCTGATTTTGCTGTAGCTTCAGCATCTGCTCTAATTGTCTCTGCGAACGAGATGGTAGATGCTTGTAATGTTTCAGCAGCGGAATTTGCTTGCTCAGCTATCGCTTCAGCTTGCAATACAGATTCAAGCACCTGCGTCTTCATTGACGCAATCGTACTGTCACCTTCAGCAAAAGTGACAAGACTTTGCACAGCGTTTTTCAACTCTCCTGAGGCCACGCCACCGAGAATCGCAACATTCACTGTAATTTCATCGACCTGATAAAGTAATTCTTCTTCGATAGAAGTGATGCTATCAACAGTTTCCGCAAGCTCAATTTCACCGTAAAGTGAGTTCATAGTATTTGCGGAGAGGCTAATACGCAAAAGGGTTTCGATATCACCTTCTTCTGCAGTATCTAATTGGCCTTCAACAGCGGCCACCACGTCGCTTCTAAAATCACGCACATCGTTCATTGCAGAGCGCAATCTACCATCTACAGCAATTCTTTGCGTCACAACGCTGTTTAGCGAGTTTACAGCATTTTGCATTTCATCAATTGCTGCACCAACTTGCGTTAAATTTCCTACGTCTTCAGCAGCCGCTAATTCTGCGATATTCGCATCAATGTCAGCAAGGTAACTCACCAGCTCATCAAGAGAACGAGATCGCTCAGTTTCACTGACAACTCCGGCAAAACCTTCTGTCGCAGCCTTAAGAACACTAGATGAAGTTCCCATATCATCGGCAGCTTCTAGAAGCGGCAATTTTTCTTCGACAACATCTGTTAAACCAGCACTGGACGAATTCAGAGCGGAGATTGAAATCCCTGAGGCTCCTGCCAACGTCACTCCGGCTGCTGCAAACGCTGCAGGTAGCCGCACCCTAATCAAATTGTGATTTAACTTAGACATTATCTTTTTCAGCCCCCAGAGCTTCTAAATTTTTGATTTTTAATCAAACGGACCACTAAAGCGCAGTCCGTTTGATTATTATATTTTAAAGCTGAAAGTTAATCGTTACGTTAATGCCAGCATCTGGAGAACCTGATTCAAATTTCCATTGGCTCAGCGCTTTAATTGCTGCTGCATCAAATACACCAGGAATACTAGCGTCAGTAACAGCTACATTTTCAACTTTTCCAGCGTCATTTACATCGAAAGACAATGAAACAGAGCCTTCCAATTCACGGCGTTCAGCTCCACGTGGATATTCAGGAGCAACTTGTTTTACTACTTTAGCTTCAGCAAGTGCTGGAGCAGCACCACCAAATACAGATGCAACTGATAGAGCAGCTGCTGACAATGCAAATTTCAACTTCATGGTTTCACCCTTAAAACAGATATAGTGATACGTTTTTTTTGAATGACTGAAACATATAATGAATCAGCCAGACATACGCTTACACGGGCAAATATTGACCTCTGAGTTGCAAATGTTAGGTTAATTTAACTACCAAAATTACAAATATGTACTCATCCAAACGAATTTTTAGATCGTTTTTACTAGTCGAAACAATGTAAACAATTGATATAAAACAATTTTATCCAGCAAATAAATTTCGCAAGAAATTTAAAACACACATCAACCCTAAAATGTAATGTGCCTAAAAAGCACGTATAGGACGTTAAATTCTGGCTCCATAGCTTCAAAAGCTGAGAATATTCAAATTCATGTTAACAAATGAATTCAATAAAAAGGGCATCCATTCAACAATAGATGCCCTTCATAATATTTTTTATAGTACAAACCGCTGATTTATACCGCTATACTTGTGCGCCATGAGGTGCGTTTTCATTTTCACCACCACCTATACTTCCACGACGAAGGCCTGTGTGAAGCAATATTGCCGATGCGATAAAGATGGACGAATAAGTCCCAATAAACACACCCCAAATCATGGCAAAAGAGAAGCCCCGCAAAACCTCACCACCCAGTAGGAAAATGGAGAATAGAGCAAGCAAAGTTGTTCCTGATGTTAGCAATGTACGAGATAGCGTCCGATTTATAGACATATCAATTACATCAGTATCAGACATTTTTTTATACCTGCGCATTTCCTCACGCACACGGTCATACACAACTACGGTATCATTCATAGAATACCCCACAATTGTTAGCAGTGCCGCAATTGTAGATAGATTGAACTCAAATTGCGTCACCGCAAACATACCAATTGTCAGAATTACATCATGTATAAGCGCAAGTACCGCTCCAATAGAGAATTGCCATTGGAACCTGAACCAGATGTAAAGAAGCATCAATCCAAGCGCAACAACTAGCGCCATGATACCGTCCTGCAAAAGTTCACCCGATACTTTCGGACCTACAGCCTCTTTACGACGCTCTTCAATGTCACCGAATTTGTCTTTCAGTGCAGAAAGTATTCCGCTTGCTGTTGCTTGTACAGCAGCCTCTACAGCCTCGCCTTCAGCATCTGGAGCTTTGGTTTTGATCAATGCGATCGTCGTGCCTGTCTCTTCCGCTACTAGATTATCTTTAATCTCAGTAACCTCGACCCCATCCAAATCAAGTTCAGACAGAGCATCTCTGATTTCGCCAATGTCGACTTTTGTTGATGTCTCGATCTCAATCACAACACCACCAACGAAATCGATACCAAAGTTAAGCCCTCGTGTTGCGACCATTGCAATAGATGCAATAATAAGAACTAACGACAAAGCAAAAGCACCAAACCTAAGTTTCATAAAACCAATTTTTGGCTCAGTAGGAAGGTATTTCAATAACATAATCTCTCTTCCTATACTGGTAGCTTTTTGGGACGAACAGTTCGCACCCAATCAGCCATAAACATACGTGTCAAAACGAACGCAGTGAATACAGAGGTAAAAACACCTATTCCCAAAGTCACCGCAAACCCTTTTACAGGACCTGACCCAAGCCAGAATAAAACGGCCGCCGCAATTAGGGTCGTTAAGTTGGCATCCAATATTGTTGAACTTGCCTGCTTATATCCTATTTCTATGGATGTAATGGGAGAACGACCATTTTTATGTTCTTCACGGATGCGTTCAAATACAAGAACGTTTGCATCAACGGCCATACCGATCGTTAGGATAATACCAGCAATACCAGGCAATGTTAGGGTTGCACCCAATCCTGACAAAGACCCAATGATGAGCATAATATTTGCTGCAAGAGATATAACCGCAAACACACCCCACAAACCATAGGCAAGAATCATAAAGATTGCGACGAGCGCCAGACCAATAGCGGATGCTGTCGTCCCTGCGCGAATAGAGTCTTCACCCAACCCCGCGCCTACCACTCGCTGCTCGACGACTTGGAGCTTAGCTGGTAACTCACCCGCCCTAAGCACGATAGCAATTGCGTTCGCTTCCTGAATTTCAAACGAACCTGTAATTCGACCAGATCCACTCAAAATAGGGGAACGTACACTTGCTGCAGAAATCACTTGCCCATCAAGCACAATAGCAAAACTATCATTGATGTGCTCAGAGGTAAAATCTCCAAAAACCTTTGGTCCGCGCCCTTTTAGAGTAAAGTTAATTTGTGGACGGTTGTTTTCATCAAAACCTTGTGACGCAGTTGCAAAATCAGCACCCGTCAGAATGGGGTCTTCGTGAACGACATATTCGCGCGCAGAATAAGCATCTTGGCGCTTTACCTTCCCCAAACGTGGCTCATCTAACCGATACTGGGATGCATCAGCAGTTTCATCAACAAGATTAACGGTCATAACACCCGCACGTTGAATCAGCTCTATCAATTCAGTCGGATCGTCCAACCCTGGAACTTCAAGTACAATTCGGTTTGATCCCTGTCTTTGAATATTGGGGTCGGTTGTCCCTGAGCCATCAACACGTCTACGAACGACTTCAATAGAATCGTTCAGGGCTTCAACTTCAAGCTCTTCCAAACGAGCCGATGAAAACGTAACATTCATCACGCCGTTTTGCTCAGAGATATTTAAACTTTGCTGTCCGCCGATTCCGCCAACAGGAGAAGATAACTCACGCACCCGCCTTTTTGCTTCATCAATTTGGGTTGGTTCCATTACACGAAACCGAACACCACCATCAACAACTTCTCGGCCACGGAATTTCACATTATTGGGCTTTTTAATAAGCGTTCGCTGAATATCCCGAGAAAGTTCCAGCAACCTATTTTGTTGCAATTCCTCTGGATCCACCTCCAGCAGTAGATAGGAACCGCCTTTAAGGTCCAAACCTAATTTTACAGTTTCAGATGGCATAAATCCTGGAAGCCCAGCGCGTTGACCTGCATTCAGCAGATTCGGCAGGCACAACCAAGCTCCTAGCAAAACAACGCCAATCACAAGAAGGCGTTTCCAAAGAGCAAATTGCAACATAATTTAGCGACTCTAGCTTTTAGAAGTATCGTTAGCTGGCTGAGGTGTGTTTTTACCACGGACCTCAACAATCATAGCGCGAAGCACGCGAAGTTTTACACCCTCGCCCGCATCAATCACAACTTCAGTATCTTCGACACGTGTGATTTTACCAATAAGTCCGCCAGTCGTGACAATTGTATCGCCCTTTACGACAGCATTCACCATCGCCTGATGTTCTTTTTGGCGCTTTTGCTGAGGACGAATCATTGTGAAATACAAAATCACAAGAATACCAGCGAATGGTAGCATTTGAAGCAATGGAGAAGGTTGACCGGCTGCGCCATCAGCGCTGGTCACCTGAAAAATTAGCGGTGCGATAGACATAAACGCCTCTTAAATTATTCCTTAGCCATTTCCGTTTGGAAACGAACGTGCGCCAACCCAACTGACACCAGTGTGGATAGACGCATTCAAGCCGCGGACTATATCGTCAGGTCACAACAATGCAATGTGCTGATACGCATTGGTTTATCATGTTGATGCGTTAAATTGACCGTTTGGGTAATAAATGTGACGCAGGATCTATCGGAGACTTCCCTCGACGCAACTGAAAATGCAATTGGGGACGATCAACTGATCCAGTTTCTCCAACCTTTGCAATCGCCTGCCCTTGTCGAATCGGTTGATTTTCTTCCACCAGCAATTCTTCAGCGTGAGCGTAGGCGCTGACCCAGCCGTTACCGTGGTTTATGAGGATTAGGAGGCCGAAACCTGGTAATTCGCTGCCGGCATAGACGACATATCCATCAGAGGCCGCTTTTATTGTTGATCCGGCACGGGCGGCGATATTGACGCCGTCATTTATTTTACCATTTGGCATTTGCCCGTAAGTTTTTATGATATTCCCATTCACCGGCCATACAAAACCTTTTGCATCTCCGGGTAAATCAATTTTTTCACTTGTTTTTATTGCAGAAACTGGAGCCGACTCGTCAAAACGGCCCAGTGCTTCATTTTTCACAGCTAATTTAGCCGAATCGACAGCAAGGCCGGGACCTGCTTGTTGGTCTCCCCCCAATTGAACAGCGGTAGGAGAAGACGCTGTTGCAGTTTGTCCTACAATTGGAGCTGCAATTCCCTTTGATTCACGCAAGATTTTATCGCGGGCTTTAGCTGATGCGATGGCTGTTGATTCTGATGCAAAAGAATCTCTGGCTAAACTTGGTAAAATCATCTGATCGCCGGGATAAATGGTCCACGGCTTTGGCAATCCATTCATATTTGCGAGCGAGCGGGTATCGACATTATAACGTCGTGAAATGGCGTATAAAGTCTCCCCTGTTTCCACGACATGTATATTTGGAGGCGGCAAATGCACGAAACTTCCAACTTCCAGACGAAATGGCGGTTGCAGGTCATTTGTTTCAACCAATGCCCGCAAAGCCACCCGATAACGCGTCGAAAGACTGTATAATGTATCTCCTGCTAGCACTTCCACCTTATCTCCAACCGGCAATTCAGATACGGAAGCATTTGTATATGCTGATATATTTGAAGGCTGAGAATAAACTGATGCCGTAGAAGTGTTGCTTACTAAAGTTTGTTGATGCTGTGAATGCGATAATGATTGCATGGACGCCGCATTATCATATCGACCTTCATCCATTCCCATTAAATCTTCATTGGAGAAACTCATTTCTCCTGCGCCAGAAAGTTCACGCTGTTTGAAAGAATGATCAACAACACCAGCGCCGATTAGTGCTCCGCCACCTGCAACTCCTCCTGAAAGCGGAGCCATTGGTGTCGCATAAATATTTGCTATAGGAGCAGCTGCCGGAAGAGAACCAACGGCTAGATGGGGGATAGTTTGCGGCATTCCAGAATTTGCGTAATTTGCCGAGGTGCCGAATTGTTGTTGGTTTAATGACGAGTTTGTGTCGACTATTTGTGTTCCCGCTTGGCCATAAGTGACGGGTGGGTAGCGAGTCTGTGCGATTCCCTGTTGATACACACCTGTACTTTGATGAGTGACATATTTTTGTTGGGCTGATCCGGCTTGGGAATAAATTTCTGGCTGAGAATTGTTTATCGCATTGGCCCGAGCTTGTTGTTGAGCTACTTGCTCAGCGGCCAATCGTTGTCTCTCTGCTTGCTCACGCGCCTGAGCAACTTTTTCGTAATATTGCGTATCGGGCTGACCAAGCGGGGAGCCTTGTGTCACTGGTGCATAATCTGCACCTTCAGGAATTCTATATTCGCTATATCGAGCCGCTGAACGAAATTCGACGGGTGCAGTTTCCCGCGCCTGTGCAATTGCCGGCGCGCACCAACACATACTTAGAACACATGCCAGAACCAGCTTTATGGTTAAGACTGATCTGGTAGAAAGCCGTTTTTGTTCACTCATTTATTAACTGACAAACAGACAAAATGTTCGTCCCTCACCGCATTAAAGTTCTCTTGCAGTGCCAATAATGAGGGGTAAAAACTTAGAAGCCCCTAACGTGGTTAGTTTTTCGACTTGATTTCCGACTCTTTTATAAACATTTATCTGTTGTGAGCCGTCTTTTTCTACCGGCGCAACCAATATGCCCTCGGATTTCAACTGTTGCGCCAAAGTGTAAGGCGGGCGACTAATTGCACCCGTAAGTATGATACGATCAAATGGCGCACGTTCTTGCAGCCCTTCCATGCCATCGCCATGGAATAAGCGAATATTGTCTAGCTCCAAAGATAACAGTGTTTCGGCTGCTTTTTCATGCAGGGTTCTAAAACGCTCTACGGTGTAAACCCGTTTTGCAAGCAAAGATAAAATCGCGGCTTGATACCCAACTCCGGTTCCCACTTCTAAAACATCGTGATCAGGCTGAACATTCAGCGCTTGCAGCATTTGGCCGACGACAACAGGGAGGGAAAGTTCCTGTCCGCACGCAATTGGGACTTTTAAATTGTCATAAGCCATGTCGCGATATTCGGGAGGCACAAAAACAGCGCGCGGCGTTTTTTCAATCGCGCTCATCACACGATTGTCCCGCACACCGGCTTGACGCAGCAATAAAACAAGCCGCGCAGCTCTAAATGGATCCACTACACTCAACGGTCAAAGACCTTTTATAATTCGCCAAAAGACTCAATTAGCGTATCACGATAAGCATAATGCGTTAAATCGACATGTAATGGAGAGATACTGATCTTGTCTTCATAGATGCAACGCAGGTCAGTTCCACCCGGAGGATCAGATTTGGGACCACCATGTGAGAGCCAGTAATAATCACGGCCACGCGGGTCTGTTCGTTTTTCTGAATTCACAATCGAAAAATCACGCAAGCCTTGTGATGTGATTTCCGTGCCTTTGACATCTTCAATTTCACAATCAGGAAAATTGACATTCATCACGACGGATTTTGGCCAGCCAGTTTCCAATAGGCGCTTGACCACTTTAGGGCCAAAATGTCGCCCTGTGTCCCATGCCATAGATTTGCCTTTTCGAAAGCCCTTCGTTTGGGAAAATGCAATGCCCGGAACACCCATGAGCATGCCCTGCACAACCGCACCAATCGTGCCAGATTGCGTTGTATCTTCACCGACATTTTGACCGTTATTGACGCCTGATAGAATCAAATCTGGTTTTTTATCAGTTAGGATGTGCTCTATGCCTAAAACCACACAATCTGTTGGTGTGCCTTCAATGCGGAAACGCTTTTCTCCGCGTTGATCAATGCGAACAGCTTCAGAGACAGTGATAGCACGGCCCTGCCCTGATTGCTCAACCAGCGGGGCGACCATCCACACATCATCAGAGATAGACCTTGCAATCTCTTCCATGACTACAAGACCCGGTGCATCTATTCCATCGTCATTTGTAACAAGAATACGCATTATTTAATCACCTCTACACCGCCCATATAAGGCACAAGTGCTGCTGGCACTTTGATAGAGCCATCTTCTTGCTGATAGTTTTCAAGGACCGCCACGAGTGTGCGACCAACAGCAAGGCCAGAGCCGTTTAATGTGTGCACAAATTGTGTTTTTGGTTTTTTGTTGTCTTCAGTTGGTGCCGGCTTAAAGCGTGTATTCATACGGCGCGCTTGGAAATCACCACATGTCGAACAAGAAGAAATCTCGCGGTAAGTATCTTGAGACGGCAACCACACTTCGATGTCGTAAGTGCGCTTTGCACCGAAGCCGATATCACCTGTACATAGGTTTACCACGCGGTATGGCAATTCAAGTTTTTGCAAAATCGCTTCTGCGCAGCCTGTCATGCGTTCTAATTCAGCGTCAGATTCTTCTGGCTTGGTGATGGATACCATTTCCACTTTCGTGAATTGGTGAAGCCGGATCATGCCTTTTGTATCACGTCCAGCAGAACCAGCTTCAGAGCGGAAACATGGGGTTGCCGCCGTCATTCGGATTGGCAATTGATCTTCAGCTAAGATTTGTTCGCGCACGAGATTTGTGACTGGGACTTCGGCTGTTGGGATAGTATAAAAGTCATTTGTCGTTTTGAACAAATCTTCTTCAAACTTAGGCAATTGCCCTGTACCCACAAGCGCGTCATCACGTACTAAAAATGGCGGTGACACTTCTTGATAACCATGTTCATCTGTCTGCACATCAAGCATGAATTGCGTTAAAGCGCGCTCAAGCTTAGCCATTTTGCCGCGCAGCGCCACAAAGCGCGCACCAGAGATTTTAGCGGCGGCTTCAAAATCCATCAGGGCAAAGCCCTTCTCGTCTTTTAGCTTTTCACCAAGATCGGCATGTTCCTGCGCTGTAAAAGCCAATTTATTTGGCTCGCCCCAGACGCGCACTTCAGTATTGTCGTCTTCATCTTCGCCATCGGGCACGTCATCATAGACGATATTTGGCAGGCCAAGCAGAATGGCATCTAGCTTGGCGCGCACGTCTGATTCGGTTTCACCGATTTTTTCCATTGTGGCTTTGGCATCTGCGACTTCAGCCATTAGGCGCTGGGCTTCATCTTCATTGCCTGTGGCTTTGGCTTTACCGATTAGTTTAGATGATTTGTTGCGAATTTGCTCGGCATCTTGGATTTGCTGAACGGCTGCACGCAATTGCTCGTCTAATGCCAGTATATCTGAGACCACATCGCCCAATCCCGACTTGCGGCGGTTCCAGCCATTTATATAGGCATCTGGATTGTCGCGAATGGCGCGGATATCGTGCATGGGAAGGCTCCTAAAAGGCGTAAACTCGTCTGGATATTCTATATGGGGAAGGCAATAGCATTATTCGCAAGAAATAACAGCCATATTGGCGAAACTCGCGAAGCAATCTGTTTATCGGAATAGACGCTCACATACAAATCACACGCTATTGAATTGTGAGTGAGCGATAGATGGGGTCTTATAGCCATAAATGAGCAATCAAGGGGCTGGCAGATGAACTATATCAGGAAATATGGACATTGGGTGATATCTATCTATATCGCTGTAATTTTTCTGGATTCACTACGTTTCAAATTTACGAATGCGCCTGAAACGCAGGTGATTTTTGGTAAGCTGGATGCATGGGCTGACACATTTGGTGGGGGCGGGATATTTTCGCAAACGGGGCTGTTTAGCCAATATGTCATTGGTAGCGCGGAACTTGTTGCATCCGTATTGATTCTGGCAGGATTATTTCTTGGCTATAAAACAATGCATGGTTTGGGCGCGCTGATTGGTGTGGCGGTGATGACCGGTGCGATCAGTTTCCATCTGTTCACGCCTTTAGGTATTGATCCAAACAATGATGGTGGCGGATTGTTTTTTGCAGCTATTGGTGTGTGGTTGGGATCCATCGCGATTGCATTTATGCGCCGCAAGGAATTGCTGAAATTGGGCTGCGGGGTCGTTGGTTCAGTGTTGAGCAAATGATCAAGCTAGCCTGCTGAACAAGAGCGTCAATCACACTAAATATTGAGGCGCTCTTCTTCAGCTTCGTCTTTTTTCTTCTCGACAAAAGCAGCTGCGATAATGCCCAGCTCAAACAAGAGATAGACAGGCAATGCCAATGCGATTTGTGAGAATGGGTCTGGCGGTGTCATGAACATTGCGATGAGGAATATACCAAAGATCGCGTATTTACGGCTTGCACGCAAAGTCGACACTTGCACCACACCAGCACGTGCGAGCAATGACATGATGACCGGTGTTTGGAATGCCAAACCAAAAGCTGTGATCAAAGATATAGACAAATCCACATAGGGTTTTGCTTTGGGCAAGAATGTGACGCCTTCAAATTCCTGATTAAACGCAAAATGCATCACAAATGGCAGGATCATGAAATACACAAGCGCTGCACCTGCAACGAATAGGAATGGTGTGATCGTGATGTAAGGCAACATGGCTTGGCGTTCGGATTTGTATAATCCGGGAGCAACAAAGCTGTAAATTTGCCAAGCAACAAATGGAAACGCCACAGCAAGCCCTGCAAGAATTGCCAATCGCAATTTGATGAACAAAATCTCAAAAGCATCAGTAAAGATAACACCGTCAATGGCATTTGCGGCACCAAACTCGGCTTTTGCTTTGTCAAACGGCAACATGAGGAAATCAAACATGTGCTGTGCAAAAATAAATGCGATCAGTGAACAAACACCCACTGCTATAAGAACACGTACCAAACGGGTACGCAGCTCTTTAAGATGATCCATTAAAGGCGCTCTACTCGCCTCCACATCTTCATGCCCTTCTGGACCTGAATTGCTAGTTTTCGTTTGAATATCGGTCATGATGTGGCTTTATCACCGATCTTTTTTGAATCAGTTTGAATCGACTGATCTTCGAGGATTTTTTTAGCTTTTAAAGCATCAGTTTCGGAGACCTCAGATTCTATAGCCTCAGTTTTGGTTTTTTCTGGTGGGGCTATTTCTGCTTCAGCATTGGTCTTTTCAAAGTCGGATTTCATTTTATTGACAGCTTCACCGGCATCTTTTGCAATGTCAGCGTCAGTCTGTTCAAACTCTTTTTGCATGTCATCAAGGCCGGACTCTTTTTTGAGCGCCTCAACTTCTTTACGAAGTTCATCTAGCTCGGCCTGACGTCCCAATTCATCAAAGCTCTGTCTGAATTCAAATGCCATCATACGAAGCTTACCGGTAAAGCGTCCGAACTTGCGCATCATCAACGGCAAATCTTTCGGCCCGACAACTACGAGCGCTAGAATGCCTAATAACAACATTTCCGAAAAGCCGATTTGCGGAATCATTTACGCAACTACTCCATAGGCGAGCAAGAAAAAGCACCTGCCCTGATCATCGGCACTACGGCCAAATGATATCGCCACTCAATATTAAACTTCTGTTTTATCTTTTTTGGGCGTGATGTTTATTGTTTCGCCGTCTTCAAGCGCTTTGGGAGATTTTGGAGCAGGCTCCTTACTCTCTTCATCATCCTTCAAACCTTGACGGAAACTCTTCATGCCGTTGGCAAGATCGCCCATGATTGAGGAGATTTTACCTCGACCACCAAACACTAGCAGAGCTATTACGAGTACAATTATCAACTGGAAAGGACCAGCTCCACCAAGACCAAACATTGCTCAAACTCCTACATTCTGCAACTTCGTCGTATTCCCTAGACCAATACCTAATTTAAATCAGCCCCCGCCGCAAACAATCACAGAACACATTTCTGTTTTATTGAGCAAATGAGTTGATTATTGATCATCTTCTTTGGAAAAATCTGTATGAAATTCCGCTGGTTCAGTCAAACCATCTTCAATTGAGTCGATGATTTCAAGCAAATCTTCATCGGCTTCAGACTCGCTAGGGCGCGGCATATCAAAATCATCGGGGATATTGGCAGATAATAACCCAGCAGCTTTCATCTCCTCGCGTCCGGGAAGAGAATCCAATCCATCAATTCCAAAATGTTCAAGGAAGGCATTAGTTGTGCCATATACGACTGGTCGCCCGGGCGTTTTTCGTCGTCCGCGTAGCTTGATCCAATCCATTTCCAGCAATACATCCAGCGTGCCTTTGGACACCGCCACGCCGCGAACATCCTCAATTTCAGCGCGTGTGCACGGCTGACAATAAGCGATGATAGACAAGGTCTCCATAGCAGCTTTTGAGAGCTTTTTTTCTTCTTCTCGTGTTTCTTCAAACAAAAATGCGAGATCAGGCGCAGTTTGAAAACGCCACCCCCCCGCAATCTCCATCAATTGGATGCCTCGCCCTGCATAGGTTTTTTGTAATTGCATGAGAATATCAGCGACATCAACTCCTGGAGGCAGCATTTCGACTAATTCACCTGCTGCAATAGGAATGGTTGTGGCAAACAATATCGCCTCTGCACGTCGAAGCGCATCAATGCCGATTTCTACTGGATCAGAATGATCACTTTCGGCATCACCATCCCTTTCGATCACTTTGTAGATATCATTTCCCAGTATTGCATGAGCCACTTCCATCGGAATATCGGCATCCTGATCGCCATCGGTATTTTCAGCGATGGGCATTTTTTGTTTTGGAGGCTTTTGTTTTTGCTGACGCGACAGAGCCGCTACAACTTTGCGGATTTCTTCGGGATCTGATTTATCTGTCATATCTGTTCCGCAATTTAAGAAGCTTTATTCTCGGCTTGTGCCCGCCTGACATACACATCAGACAAGGCGGCATCCTGCCTCATATCAACTGCGCGGTCACGGGTTAGCTCAAGGGCTGCAGCAAAATAGCTCGCTGTTATAGATTTTCTAGGCGTTTCATCGGGTTCGCCACTAGGCGCGCTCAGACCTTGAATTCTTGCCCAGTCGTCTAGTTGGGGCACAATTTTTTTCAACGATTTGCGTGCGCTTTCCAAAGCGAGCACGGGTTGTCGGCGAACAATATGTGAGCGCACCCGGGTTTTTCGAGATTGAATATTTCCAAACGCCTTCATCAAATCATAAATGCTGGCATCGTAAGTGACTTTTTTATTGATCCGAACGCGCTCAGGCATACCTCTCACAAAAACATCCCGCCCTGTGATATTAAGCGCATTTAATTCAGTGGATGCATTGCGCATAGCCTCTAGCCTAGCGATCCGAAATGATAATCGGCGCGCCATCGCACCTGCTTCAGGTTCTAATTCGGATTTTTCATCCAATTTGGGCAATAGAAGTTTGGATTTCAGATAGGCTAACCACGAAGCCATAAGTAGATAATCGGCAGCCAGTTCTATGCGATGGCTCTTCGCTTCTAAGATAAATTCGAGAAATTGTTCTGCCAATTGCAAAATAGAAACTTGAAGCAAATCAACTTTCTGACGGCGGGACAATTCTAACAATAAATGCAGTGGACCTTCATAGCCATGAATATCGACCGTAAAAACATCTTCTGGCGCTGCATCTTCTACTTTGCGCGAAGCATCTCTCAAGTGTTGATCCTGAGCGAGCTGCATTAAGCCATCGCCCGACCAGTTGGATCTTCTCCGACCTCGTGAAGCGATATTTGCCCAAGCAAATCATCAAAGCGTCGCCGTCCTGCATCAATATCAAATGGCTGACGGTGCAATGTTGCATCTTCGGCGATTTTCGCTCTTTCTTCTGACCGCCCGACTAAGCGCGGACAGGCAGAAGCCACTTGCCTCATCTGCATCAAAATAGCATCAGGGTCTTTTTCAAAACCAGCACAATGAAGCGCGATATCGCACCCAGCATCAAAACTTGCTCTTGCACGGCTTTCTAAAGTGCCACCAAGCGCTTTCATGCCAAGATCATCACCCATTAAAAGACCATCAAAACCTATACGTCCACGAATGACATCTCGAATAACTTTTGTTGAGATTGTTGCAGCAACATCTGGGTCAAATGCCTGATACGCAATGTGAGCAGTCATTGCCATGGGGGCATCACTTAATGCAGCGAAGGGCGCAAAATCTTTCTCTAATTCTTCGGCACTGGCATCAACAACAGGAAGTGCTTCATGACTATCTTGTTTCGCGCGGCCATGTCCGGGTATGTGTTTTATAACGCTCGCAACACCGCCATCCATGAGTCCTTTAATAGCAGCAGAGCCAATTTCAGCCACTTGTTGCGGCGAAGATCCAAAAGCACGATCTCCAACAATATCATGCGCATCATGATGCAATAAATCTAAAATTGGCGCACAATCGGCAAATATACCTAGAGGCTGAAGTTCAGCGGCCATCAATCTGTGACCAAGCCAAGCAGCTTCTTTACCCAGCT
Source organism: Hirschia baltica ATCC 49814 (assembly GCF_000023785.1). Classification (NCBI taxonomy): domain Bacteria; kingdom Pseudomonadati; phylum Pseudomonadota; class Alphaproteobacteria; order Hyphomonadales; family Hyphomonadaceae; genus Hirschia; species Hirschia baltica. The sequence continues at coordinate 1,458,764 of NC_012982.1, read as the reverse complement.
CAGGCGATTTTTGGTACAGTCTTGCATATGCTTCACCGGCAGGAAATTCCGGCCACTCAGGTGGGCGCATACGGCGAACTCTGCCGCCTTCCTGATCTATAAAAACAAGACAAGGCCGCCCCAGAGCAGACCAAATTGCATCCACAAGCGCACGTACTTGCTTTCTTGATTTAACAGAGCGACCCATGAGAATAATTCCCCACGGGTTATGCTGTGCTAAAAAGATAGCTTCTTCATCCAGAAGTTCAGGTCCGGAAACACTCAGAATGCATGCTTTGGGTGCGCTCATTTTTTCTCTGCAACAATACAATCTCCCCCGCTCGCTTTGAAGGCTTTACAGAAGACATTCGCATCTGCACGAGAATCAAAGCTGCCGGCTTGTACACGATGCCACACCCCCTTGGGCCCAAGGTCAACGGTCTGAACGTGTCTCTGTGCGTTTTCAAAGAGATTTGGGGCTTTTTTTCCTGCATTTTTCCAAACATCGTCGACTGCATCGACGGTTTTAACCGCTGCCAGCTGCACAACAAAGCCGCCATCTACCGCAAATTGATGTGAGACACTTGCCGGTTTAGGCGGAACAACACGTGGTTTTGGTTGCTGAATAGGCGTGATATTTATATCGGCTGATGATGGTTCAGCTGGTTTCTTGACGACAGGTGCAGGTTTAATTTCTTCCGTTATGACGGTTGAACCAGCTGGTTTTGAACCAGGACGCAAATCAACAGGTTTTCCGCTTTCACCAAGTTGACGCGTCTGAGGCTGCGCACGTCTTACCTCGGGCATGCTTGGAGAAATAGATTTTGAAGCCAACCCATTTGCCTGATTAGCATCAATGGCGACATTCTCAAGAACAGGAACAGGTTCTTCACGCACAGACATTTCTGCAATATCTGTTTCGGCACGGGCATCTCCACCGACCTGATCAAGCACCCTAATATCTGTATTTCTATCTGCATTTCCGCCAGGATCTAAAGGACGCATTTTAAAAGCACCTTCAGATGCAATCTGCGGCAATGCTGTGCTATCGGAATGGCGTACACCCTGTTTATAGGCGTTCCAAACCACGACACCAAAAACAGCTATCACCCCTAACGTCATGGCCAATATCAGTGGGCCACGATTATTCTCGTTCGGCATCTCATAGCCACCGTTTTCGTCAGGCAAAACGGCAAATGCCATATTATCATTCTTTGTTTGGTTGGGTCTACGGTCTGTCATTTCAAATGCCTGCAAGGATACGTTTTTTTGACGCGTCGCTTTTCCAATCGGTCAAAATTTCAATCTTTAATATCCAGTTTAAGCAAATATGGTTTATGCGACCTAAACCAGATCAAATAAATTCTTCTCCGACTTGGCAAAGATCAGATCATTGAATCTAGGTTAAACAACCGCCTGTGTTCTTCAATCGCATAATTATCGGTCATGCCTGCAATATAATCACAAACTATTCTCGCACGGCGATCGCCTGACGTCTGCTCTGCATCCTGCCTCCATGGGGGCGGCAATGTGTTTGGTTCGCGATTAAACAACTCAAACAATTCCTTCAAAATGCGCCTTGCCTGTGAGCGCATACGATTGACTTTGAAGTGTTTATACATCCGCTCATATAGGAATGCGCGCAAAACACGCTGCTTATCATCAAGACGTTTGGAGAAAGCAATAACTGGCTCGTCCAGATTTCTGATATCTTCCGCGCTTTGAGGGTTGTGCTTTTTCAAACGCCGGCGTGATTCTTTGACAAGATCATCAACCCAAATACCGATTAAACGCCGCACAGCTTCAGCGACTATCAGCTTCTCATCGAGAAAAGCATATTCTTTGCGAACACCTTTAAACACATCGCCAACAAGGGGAACTTCGCAAATCTCATCTACTGTAAATAGGCCAGCAGCAATTCCATCATCTATATCGTGATTATTATAGGCAATATCGTCTGCAAGCGCTGCGACTTGTGCTTCTGGTCCTGCAAAAGTGTGAAGCTCGAGATTTTCTAGTTGAGGATAATCCAAAAAAGCCTGAGGAAGCGTGTCTATAGATTTGCCATCAGTTAGAACAGGACCATTGTGTTTAACCAGACCTTCAAGCGTTTCCCAACTCAGATTTAAGCCATCAAATGTCGGATATCGTTTTTCTAGTTTCGTCACAACACGCAGTGTCTGGGCATTGTGATCAAAGCCATTATATTCTTGCATACACGCATCAAGTTCATCCTCTCCCGCATGCCCAAAAGGTGGATGACCAATATCATGGGAAAGGGCCAAAGCTTCAGCAAGATCCTCATCTAGGCCCAAAGTTCGCGCGACAGAACGTGCAATTTGCGCGACCTCCAACGAATGCGTCAAACGCGTGCGGTAAAAATCACCTTCATGCGCCACGAAAACCTGCGTCTTCTGTTTTAAGCGTCTAAATGCAGACGAATGAATGATGCGATCTCTGTCACGCTGAAAACAAGTGCGCGTCGCCGAAGGCGCTTCTTCATGTGCACGCCCACGCGTTTGCAGCGGATCACTTGCATATATGGAACGCTGGGGGGGTACAAATGTTTCAACCATTAAGTTTGATTTCCAGAAAAGCTTTTAATTTCGACCCGCTGATATTACATATCTCATAAGTGGCGGTTTATAATCATAAGATTAATAACGCCAAGTTTATTGATTGGGTTTAGTTACAATTATGCAAGATAAAGTCACCATTACTGCTTCAGCTGCCGATCGCATTAAATTTATCCTAAAGGATAATGGAAATGCGTCCATGCTCCGTATAGGCGTACTTGGCGGTGGATGTTCAGGTTTTTCATACACTTTCGATTTTGCAAATGAAACAAATGAAGATGATATCGTATTCGAACGCGATGATGCCAAAGTCGTTATTGATGAAACGAGCATCCCATTCCTTGAAGGATGTGAAATAGATTTCGTAAATGAACTTATCGGTTCGTCATTTAAAATAAACAACCCCAATGCAACGGCATCTTGTGGGTGCGGCACCAGTTTTTCAGTCTAAGGCTGACCGTTTCAATAACATCACTACTTATCCTGATTTTTACGTCGTCGTGCGTTCAACCAACTTCCAATCCCAACGCCAGCTGCGACCCCTAGTATGGCTGGCGGGCTGATTATATTAAATAGAAACAGCATAAAACCTAGAAGGGCGCCCATCGCGACACCAACAAATCCTTCTTGAACAGGGTCAAATTGGAATTTATTCGGCTGGTTCATCGCCTTCACTCTTGTTAAAAGGTTGCACATCCATCGCCTTTTCCCGAGCCAGTTTGCGTCTCACGACCTGAATAATCACTAATACTGACACCAATGCTATAGCAATGACTGGCAACCATTTATGAGCTTGATCTTCACCTGCCAACTCGCCAAAAATGTAAAAAAATACGAATGTTATACTGATATACATCGCGCCAGAAAAAATGATGAAAAAGGCAAATTTTGGAAATGGTGCGTGAAAAAAACCTGAAGCAACATAAAAAGGAATACGTGTTCCAGGTATGAACCGCACAATCATAAGACTGGATGCCAAATGGTTTACCACACCATCTCGCGCCTTTTTTACCGTCGGTTTATCAGCATATTTTTTTGCCCATTTATGCGAAACCGCAGCCCGACCTGCCCAATATTTCCATAAATCACTAAAAGTTAGACCAGTGATTATCGCTGCACCAAGAAACCACGGTTCCCCCAGTCCTGTAACAGCAGCTGCAGCAGAGCCAATAACAGCTGCATCCTCTTGAATAAATGGCAATATCAAGAAGCAAGCATAAATGCCCCAAGGATAAGCTTCGAAAAATGAAAGTAAAGAATCTAACATCACACCAGCCACTATAACAATTGATGAGACTGATTGCATCTGAAGCGCAGTGGAGCAACAGAAAATCTCATTTCAACGAATGGCTCTTTTTATAAAGACTGCTCAATTTAGTTAAAGATTATTCCGTTTATTTGAATATTTACATGCTCGCCATGAAAGGTTCGCCAAAATTCTGCTTGATCATTGCCCACACATAATCAGCTAAAATACTAGCACCAACGCCATTTAGGTGATTGCTATCATGATAAATCACTTTGCCATCAAACATGCGCAAACAGGTTGATTGAGTTTCTGGACAGAACACAGATGTCGGGTCAATAAACAAGTGGCCTTCTTGTTCAACACGTTTTTTCAAAACACGATTTACAGCGCTTGCACGCTCTTTAGATTCCATTCGCGTCAAACCCTCACAGGATTTTTCCGAATGGTCTTCACTAATTAGGTAACTAGGACGCACAATACATTGACTAGAATCCAACCCTGGATAGGGAATAGCACCAATAACGACAAGCTTACTGCCAGCATTTTTAAAGTGCGCCAAAGTATTATCTAGCCCCACTCTAAATGCATGCTGAGAAGGCTCAATACCGTCAGGTGAGCCATCTTGAAAACCAATACGTGTTGGAGGCTCACCCTCAGCATCAATCCCCCACCAATATTGCGCAAACCGAGCATGAATTACGACAATCTGAGAAGGCACGTCAGCAACTCTGGTAAGGTTTTCTTCAAAATCACCAACCTTCCATTCGCCTCCATAAGTTGTCACCCCTTTGAAAGGCAAAACACCATATTGTCTGACTAAAACTGCGCTCAGATCATCGGCTTGAACCAAAGCCTCAAACCCTTTTGCAAACTCCAACGCATGGCTATCACCAATAACAACAATGTCTGGATCTTTTTTAGGTTGACCAAAAGCACATGCAGTCTCGGCCAGAGATTTAAAATTTGCACCACAATGTATTGATAGATGAGTTTCAAGATTCGCTTCTTGCCTCGCTTCGGACAAGCGCCAATTCCAACCATTCTGATATGCTATCAAGCTTCCAGAAAACCCGATTGCCATGACAATACTTGAGACGACAAAACCAACTAAGCGCACCTCGCCTTTCTGATTCCCCGCCCAAGGTAAACGAAAACGTTCTTCGACCAGTCGATACATTAACTCAGCCAGCAGCATGGAGACACCTGCGAGAATAATCATTTCCCACGCATTTAAGGGACGAAATGCCCAATATCTGTATAGAATTATGAGCGGCCAATGTATCAAATACAAAGAATACGATGTCTGACCAAGTCTTACCAAAGGTCGACTTCCCAATAATACACGTGATGCAGACGTGCGAATACCGATAAGCAGAGCACATGTTGCTATCGTTGGTAAAACGGCCCGAATAGCATTGTAATTATCCGAGGACAGCAGGAACATTGACATGCCCAGCAGCACAATACCACCAACAAAAAATAGCCAATGCAGCTTCTCCGAAATGAAAATGTCGCCATTTTTTCCGGGCAATAAAAGCAATATGGCAATGCACCCTCCGGCCGCGAACTGCCAAACCCTAAAAATACTCAAATAGAAAGCTGCACTTGGATAGCCGTCCTGAACATAGACAGAAGCGAAAAAACTAACAGCTCCGATAAACACCATTACAAAGAACGCAGTCCATCGACTATAATAGAAAATCCACGAGACCAGAGCCATCACCAATGGCCAAGCCAAATAGAACTGAACTTCAACGCCTAGTGACCATGTATGCAATAATGGCCTAACGTGTTTTCCAGCAGAAAAATAACTACTGTCGATCCAAAAATACCAGTTCGCCAAAGACACTGACGAATACACAGCGGATTCAGCGGTTTCAGAAAAATGCTTGGGGCTCATCACAAGAAAAGCCCCAATGAGCGTCAACACAATCGTCAGGAAAAGCGCAGGCAGTAATCTACGGCATCTGCGAACCAAAAATTCTGTATAATCAAATTTGGCTTGTTCAAATTGAGACAATAATATTCTGGTTATCAGAAAACCACTGATAATATAAAAGACATCGACCCCAATAAACCCACCATGCAGGCCAGTTGCACCGAGATGATATAAAAGCACAGCCATGACCGCAATTGCTCGCAAACCATCAAGCGACGGTTCATAACCTGGCTTTTCAAGCTCTATGAGGCCGTTAGGGGACTTCATCATTTAGTATTTAGCCCTCAAGACCTTCACCACAAAGCTAACTCATTACATTAACAATCAGCTGTAACAAATAGAAAATAAAGATTTTTTCGCAAGAAAAACCCTTCACCCAAAAGAGAAGGAATTCCAAATTACAAAACCGTTATTTCATTTGAAAACCAATGTCTGCTCGAAAACAGATCAGTATGACTAGCTTTCCACTGAATTGACTGAAGCAAACTTCAGACCAAAACCAGTGCTAGGTCGAAGTGATTACACATGCGATATAAATGAGATGTAAGCTGGGATATAAAAGCATCATATTTCAAGAATGCTTATCATGTATGCACGGTTGCAAATTGATTGGTCGGGACGGCAGGACTTGAACCTGCGACCCCTCGCCCCCCAGGCGAGTGCGCTACCGGACTGCGCCACGCCCCGACAAATCAAGATGGGTCTTATAAGTCAGAGAGGCCTAACTGGCAATTAGCAATAGTCGTGTTTTCGTGTTTTATAATGGATCAAATTTGGACTATTCCAATAAAAAAAGCCTTGATTTCTCATTACAGAACACAAGGCTTTCAATAAATGAATATCCAAATATCTAGGACGTTTTACGCACTTCATCCAAACGCGATTTAAGCCCTGTTAGATCTTCAAGCAGACGATCAAGTCTCTCACGGGGAACATTGCTATGTTCTTTAATAGCAGCTTTAAATGCACCGCCCTCAACTGCGTTCCGCACAACATCTTGAAGGTCACGAACAGATTTTCCGGCAGTCACAGGAGTCATGTTAAGGCTCTCTTCACTTAGAAGTGTTTCAACCGGTGTAGAGGCAAGATAACGCTGCGCGCCTTTAATTGTCATACCACGCTCGTGCAACAGAATCTGAATAGCACGAATAGTCAGCATATCCTCTGGGCGATAGAAACGTCGTTTATCAGCTCGCTTCATCGGTGTTATCTGTGGAAATTTTGTCTCCCAGAAACGTAGTACATGCGTTTTCAACCCGAGCTCTTTAGCTGCTTCACCAATTGAGCGGAAAGCCTCGGCTGATTTATAGCCGCGTACTTTGCGGCGGCCAGATGTAACTTCGTTAGATAATTTCGCTTTGGTTTCTTGAGATGCGTATGCGATTTCTAGATCGTCATGGACAATCTTAGCTGCAGTGGCGTTCATTATTTTTCCTTAGAAGCAAGCGCAGCTTCCACACGACGACGCATCAGAGGCGACGGTTTAAATGTGACAACGCGGCGCGCGGTGATGGGGGCTTCTTTTCCTGTTTTAGGATTACGCCCGACACGCGCATTTTTGCGCCTTACGACAAAATTTCCGAAACGTGCTAGTTTTACGGAGTTATCCGCGACTAATTCTTCACAAACCATCTCGAGCACTCTCTCGAGATAATCACTAGAATCTTGTCTGGTGAGGCCAACCTCCGACACCAGCTTGTCAACGATATCCGCGCGAGTAATAGTTTTTTCAGTCACGCCAGCAGCTCCCATTTAATAACTAAGCATAACGCGGATTGCTGACTTTGTTAAGAGTGTTCATAATAAAAAATGAATGATTACATTTATTTACTATTCATTAATTAAAGTCGAAACAGTGCAGCGCCCCATGAGAGTCCACCACCGATCGCCTCGATCAGCACTAAATCTCCCTTGTTAAGCTTGCCAGATCTGTTCAACTCACTCAACGCAAGCGGCACAGATGCAGCAGAAGTATTTCCGTGTCTGTCTACAGTAGATACGATTCGATTTTCTTCAATCCCTAGATTTCTCGCAACGGCAGAAAGAATTCTCTGGTTTGCTTGATGGGGCACAATCCAATCAATGTTTTCCAGTCCGATATCAGTATCTTCTACGACCTGACGCACCGATTCGGAAATCTTATTCACCGCATGTTTGAACACTTGGTTTCCGACCATCCGCAAATGCCCAACTGTCTGCGTTGAAGATGGCCCACCATCAACATGAAGCAAATCAACATAGCGACCATCAGTACGCAAATGAGCGCCTAACACACCACTTTCTCCAGCTTCATCAGGGTCTTGTCGCTCCAGCACAACCGCACCTGCGCCATCGCCAAACAAAACGCATGTTCCGCGATCAGACCAATCAATAATGCGGGAAAAAGTTTCTGCACCGATAACAAGAGCGCGTTTAAATTGACCACGCGCCAGATAATTGTCTGCAGTTGCCATCGCGAACACAAAACCAGAGCACACTGCCTGAACATCAAATGCGGCGCCGTTTGTAACCCCAAGTTTTGCTTGGATAATTGCTGCAGTCGCTGGGAAAGTTTTATCAGGTGTCGCTGTCGCACAAATGATTAGATCAATATCATCAACACTTACGCCAGCATCTTTCATAGCAGCATGTGCAGCATGTACACCCAGATCAGACGTAAGTTGATCATCCGCAGCGATGTGGCGCGATTTTATACCTGTACGTTCGGTGATCCACTGATCATCAGTATCTACCATTTTTGACAAATCTTCATTTGTCAAAACGCGTTCCGGCAAATAACCGCCTATACCTGTAACAACAGAACGATACTCAGATTGGAATGTGGTCAATGTCTACTCTGCCGCCTCAGTCTCACTCAAATTTTTCTTTTCATTCTCTTCCACGACCATCTTCAATCGTGCAAGACTTGGTTCGATAAATTCAGCAAAATGGCAACTACCCATATCTGCAGCAACACTGATTGCTTTTTCAAACCCGAATGCATCGGTACCGCCATGACTTTTAACAACAATACCTTTTAACCCAAGAAACACAGCACCATTGGCTTGTCTTGGATCAATTTTTTCTTTCAACCTGTTTAGCGCTGGCTTGGCAATTAAAGCGCCTATTTTTCCAAATAGGCTAGACGTTAGCGATTCCCTTAGGAATTGCCCAATCAACTTCACTGCACCTTCAGCCGTTTTCAAAGCAACATTGCCCGTAAACCCATCAGTCACAATGACGTCGGCTTTACCAAAAGAAATGTCATTGCCTTCAACAAAACCAATATAATTTAGTGTCATTTCAGGTTCGTTCAGCATCGAAGCGGCATAACGCAATGTGTCATTGCCCTTCATGTCTTCAGACCCAATATTTAGCAGCGCAACACTTGGTTCTTTTTTATGATGAACTGCTTTTGCGAAAGCATCTCCCATAATAGCAAACTCAGCCAATTGTTCTGCGTCTGCGGTGATATCAGCCCCAAGATCCAACACGGCGATTAAGCCACGTTCAGTTGGCCAGCTAGCACATAACGCCGGACGATGAATACCTTCCATCGTACGCAGGATCAGCTTTGCCATCGCCATTAATGCGCCTGTATTTCCAGCTGAAACAACAGCCGAAGCCTCTCCCTTTTTAACGGCTTCAATCGCGCCCCACATAGATGTACCTTTACCCTGACGCACAGCTTGCGCGGGTTTAGCTTCCATGGAAACACTTTTATCTGTATGCCTGATTTCCGATCTGGATTTCGCGTGTTGCGTAGCATCCAGAAGAGGCTTCAGAACTGACTCATCTCCGAAAACTAAAAAGCGTGTATCCAGATTAGATTTCGCGAAGCGCTCAATTCCAGCGATGACCATTTGCGCGCCGTCATCGCCGCCCATTCCATCGATAGAAATGACTTGAGTTTCAGTCATTCATTTCGTCCGTTTTACTAACTTTATACCAGCCCTATTATCACGTATAATCAAGTTAGCTAGTCTTTGAATGCCATTCGGCGACTTCTTCAACCTTCGGCCACTCGATTTTACCGCTCAACAAGCTTTCCTCTTTTTGATTATCAAAACTTGCTGCCGCCTCTCCAATATATCTGGTGAGCACTTGAGCAAACCCTGCATCTAAATTGATATTTCTAGTGATTGCGTCCTTTAAAGCATCCGATGAACCAGCGTTCAAAGCATCATCATAAGCTTTTGCGCGTCCGTAAAATGATTCGCCGATAACGCGGACCTTTTTGCCGACCTTCAAATCCCCAGTTCCAATCTCGCGCAGGGCATCGTCAAAACCAGAAAACAATTCGTTGAAAGTATCTTGAGCCAGATCATTTCCAGCATCACCAAATTCCCTAAGCCGGCGTAAAACCAAGGCCGAATGAAGACAAACGACCTCAAACCGTCCCGAAAACGTGTCATCCACTTTACCCTCACCAAAGAAACTTGGTTGGAGGGAATGTTCCATAATCGCCATATGAAGGGCTTCTGGAATGTGTTTTGAGCTTTTTTTTCTAAGAAATATACTTTTCAGCAGTCCCATTTGCTTTACTCCGCTTGCCAAACAATACCTACAACAGCTACCAACGCTTTGACGAGTTGGAGTCCTCATATGGTCAAGTTTAAGATTTTTACAGCCTGTGTCGCAGTTCTTGCGTTAAATGCTTGTCAGGCATCACGTAATTTCCACGGCTATTTGCCCGATCAAGTCCGCCCTGCTGAAATTGAACCTTCAGTTGATACACGTTCGACTGTTATTGCCCGTTTGGGCTCGCCGTCAACAACAAGTATATTCGACGATAACCTTTGGGTCTACATGTCTGCAACACGAGAGCAGCTAACTTACCACCGCCCAAAGGTTGTGAAGCGTAACATTGTGGCTATTCAATTTGATGATTCAGATCAGGTCGTTGATGTTCTCACATACGACCTAGAGGCAGGCGAAGTGATAGACTATGTCTCTCGCGAAACCCCTACACGTGGGCGCCAGCTTGGAATTCTTGAGCAATTATTTGGCACGATTGGCGCAGGTCTACCATCAGGTATTGGTGATGACCTTAATCGCGGCCCCGGGCAATAATAAAACCCGGACCATACGCAAACCCAATTTATATCAAAGCTGCTAGCCTAATTCTTGGCTAGCAACTTGAAGGAATGTAATCGAAGAGAAAGCCTCTTCGCCCAATTCACGATTTACGGTTTCGACAAAGAGCTTTTCAGCTTTTTCTTCATCAATGCGCGTGTAATTTCCTTCAAGGTGGACACTTTGACGATGCGCCGCGCGCAGAACAACGTCGCGTACGATATGCGCCTTTTCACGAAAATCCCATATTCCCTTGCCATCCGCAACGAGCATACGTGCATTCACGTATAAGTAATTTACCAACACACGATCTTTATCAAACACAGGAAAAACCATCGCATTCAGTTCAACTGAGCGATTGATTTCTTTCTCTTCTTTTTTATTGGCACTATCGCCAGCAGCATAAGCTGCACCACTAAATCCGGTCGTGGAAATGGCTAACCCAATTGCACAAAATGCGAATGTTTTTGAAATGGCGCGCATTGAAAAAGACATAGAATTCTCCTGAATTACTATGACAAGCCTAACCCAAAGAGGTTTCAACTCCGTTAGGACTTCGTATTATTTTAGTGATTTAAAACTCTATCAGGATTTGAGTTTACCCTTAAAAATGCTTCCAACCGTCACTTTTTATGGGAATCATTGTTCCATTTGGTCGTTGTAACGACACGCCTTGGCCAGTTTGCATTGTTCCAATCTTGGTTATTTCCAAACCATATTGCAAACTAGCCCGCAAAATGACTGCCTTGGCTTCAGGTGGAGCTGTAAACACAGACTGATAGTCATCGCCTTTCGTTACGAGCTCCAACCTTGAGACCTTTTTTTCAGCTAAACATAATTTAGCTGCACTACTAAAAGGGACTTCATCCAAGTTGATAATTGCTTGAAGATTCGAGGCTTTTGCAATGTGATTAATATCCGCCACAAGCCCATCAGACACATCCGCACTGGCATGAGCAACTTCCGATATCAACTCGGCAATGGCACTGTCTGGAATCTCTGGCACGCGATAGCGCCACGCCAACAAAGCCACATCTTCAGGGCGGCTCAGAGATAATTCACCCATAGCTGCTTTCAGCCCTAAATAGCCATCACCTATAGAGCCTGTCACCCATATATCATCGCCCTGTTTGCCGCCTGACCGCAATATAGGGCCAGTTTGAGGGCAGTGTGCGAGTAAAGTGAGTCCAAGCGTCAATGGGCCTGAAGTGGATGTTGTATCACCGCCCATGAGCGAGATACCCCAATGCTCTAAATCCGCTTTCAGTCCGTCCGCAAATGAACTGAGTTGACGGACATCACGCCCACTAGGCCAAGTTAAAGATAACACCGCCGCCCAGGGCGTTCCGCCTTTGGCGAGGACATCAGAAATATTCACGCGCAGGAGTTTTTGCGCAACTGTTTCAAGCGGATCTTCACTTAAAAAATGCACGCTCTCAACTAAAGTATCGGTCGTGATAATAAGTTGACGCCCAGCAGGTGGGTTTAAGGCTGCAACATCATCTTTCAAACCGAAAGCATCTGGAGATATTGCTAAAGGCGCGAAATAAGTCTTGATCAGATCAAACTCATTCATGCCTCGCCATCCTTAAACTAGATTATAACTGAAACCTTTACCGCTCAGATTTTACGCTGGCTTATCGCGCACATCTTCACGTACGTTTTCAAGCAAGGCATTTATAAAACGCGGTTCCGCATCATCAAAGAAAGCATGTGCGATAGAAACATATTCATCGAGAATAATTTGAGCTGGCAAATCATCGCGTTTCATCAACTCATATACACCCGCACGCAAAATTGCGCGTGAAGTCGCGTCTAAACGTTCTATCTTCCACCCATCAGCAAGACGTTTAACAATCGCTAGATTGATGTCGTCTAAAGATTCAATGACACCTTCGACTGTATTTCGGAAAATTTCGGGATCTGCTGCCTCGATTGGCCGCCCCTCATCATCCAGACCAATACCGTCTTCACAATAATCTTCAATAACAGCACGACCAGCGCGTCCAGTTTGCTCAATTTGATAAAGCGCCTGCACAGCTGCCAAGCGCGCACCTGAGCGGCTTAATTTACGAAGTTTACGCGCTGCATCTTTATCTATTGCCGGTTCATTTGTCATCTACACATCCACATCTGAAAAATGGTGAGATAAATTCACCATAGCAACGCAGGCATCAACAATTTCTTGGCCTTTGTTTTTCTGTTTTCTATCGGCACGCACCCAAGCTTGATCCTGATTTTCAACAGTTAAAACACCAAAGCCTATTGGTGTTCCCAATAATGAAATGTCCATCATTGCACGCGCAGTTTCCCCACAAACATAATCATAGTGAGAAGTTTCACCACGAATAACGCAGCCTAGACCAATAAATCCGTCAAATTCAGCTGCATCCATTGCCATGCGAATAGCTGCAGGAATTTCGAAAGCACCAGGCACTTCTATCGTTTCATAGGTCGCACCAACTCGATCAAGTGCTTCTTCTACACCAGCTTCAAGCTCAAGCACGATCTTCTCATAATAACGTGAAGTTACAATCAAGATGTGAGGGGCAATATCGCTCATCGTCTATTCGTCTCCAGAAAACTTTCGCCATCCCTCTACCGACAATCCGTACCCGTCAAGACCAGGAAGTGAAGAAGGGCCATGATTGCTTATCAAAATCATTTTGCGCACGCCAAGATCTTTTAAGATTTGAGCACCGATACCGTATTCACGCAATGGCGCAGATGGATCAGGCTTCCCATCATCTACACCCCCTAGCCGCGTCACGAGATCAGCTTTCGTTCCCATACGAACAAAGACCGCAACGCCGCTTTCATCAGAATCACCAAGGGTTTTGATGGCTTTTTTGACCATGTCTTCTCGACCACCAGCTTGTCCTAAAACATCGGTGAGAAAATCAACACGATGAACACGCACAAGTGTCGGTTCATCCCCTGATATTCGGCCTTTGACCAAAGCGACATGCTCTGTATCATCAATCGTGTTTTTAAACACGATTAACTTAAACTCACCGCCATAAGCAGATTGGAAATCAGTTTCAATTTTACGCTCAAGGAAACGATCTTCACGGCGACGATAAGCAATCAAATCAGCAATCGTACCAACTTTCAGACCATGAAGTTGCGCAAATGAAACCAATTCCGGCAAACGTGCCATTGAGCCATCATCATTCATGATTTCACAGATGACACCCGCAGGATAAAGGCCGGCTAATCTAGAAATATCGACTGCAGCTTCTGTGTGCCCTGCACGCACAAGAACACCTCCGTCTCGTGCGACAAGCGGAAACACATGGCCAGGAGACACAATATCAGCAGGCCCTTTTGTCGGATCTATCGCCACAGCGATTGTATGGGAGCGGTCATGCGCTGAAATACCGGTGGTCACCCCCTCTTTGGCTTCAATAGAAACAGTAAAAGCGGTCTGCATACTTTCACGGTTTTCTCGTGCCATCATATCTAGATCTAAGCCACGCGCACGTTCGCGATTCATCGAAAGACAGATCAAACCACGACCAAATTTGGCCATAAAATTCACCTGATCGGGCGTCGCAAATTGCGCAGGTATTATTAGATCACCTTCATTTTCGCGATCTTCTGCATCCACAAGGACGTACATTTTACCATTACGCGCATCTTCGATGATCTCTTCGATCGGCGAGATTGCAGTTGAAAAATCTTCTGACATTCAGTTTTTATTCCTTACCGAGCATACGCGCGACATAACGTGCGAGCATGTCTGCTTCCAGGTTCACTTTTCGACCCGGTTTCATTTCACCAATTGTTGTCACTTCCCAAGTGTGAGGAATAACAGCAACTTCAAACCAATCTATGCCATTTTCTATACCAACAGCTGCAATTGTCAGAGACACACCATCAATTGCGATGGACCCTTTTTCAGCAACATATTTAGAAAGTACAGCCGGAATAGAAAAACGAATACGCCTTGAACCACCTTCCGGCGTGATAGACATAACCTCGCCGACACCATCTACGTGACCAAATACAAAATGGCCACCCAGCTTGTCACCCAGCGCTAAACTTTGCTCTAGGTTTACACGCGTTCCGCCGCGCCATTCACCAAGCACAGTACGGTCGAGTGTTTCTTGCACAGCTTCCACATCAAACCAGCAACCTTCATCATTCTGGTCAAAGCCAACAACGGTCAGGCACACACCAGAATGCATTATAGATGCACCCATCTCAATAGAATCAACAGGATAGGCGCTCTCAACTCTAAATCTGCGTACACCATTGTCATCTTTGACATCAGCAATACGACCCAAATCAGTTACAAGACCAGTAAACATGAAGGAAACTTTCTTTTGGGTTCAGAGTTAAGACCGGAGCGTTACTAGGTCTCATTTAGGTGCAGTGCAATAGAATGTCCAATTGATGTATCTAAAGTTTTTTTGAAAAACTTTCCCACACATCTTCACCTAAAACCTCTAGGCGAATACGTTCCCACGCGGAAACTTCATTGAGACTTTCAATCTCCAGAGACGCTAAACAGGCGATTCCATCCCCCCCAATAACTATTGGCGCTCGAAACCATTCTATGTGGTCCACCATATTTGCTTTTAGAAAAGATGCTGCGAGTTTACCGCCACCTTCTAGGAAAATGGATTCGATGCCCTCTTCGGCGCAACGTGCAAGCAGAGCACGTATTGAAACCCCACCTGCTGGCGCAATTGCAAGGCTCCAAACTTCTACGCCTTCAGCAACAAATGGTATCTCGTCTTCTTCTTCCATGTGCAAACCAGACACCAATATCGTGCGATATTCTCTCGCGGTAGTGACGAGTTTATGTGTCATTGGTGTGCGTAAACTGCTGTCGACCACCATACGTATTGGTTGTTTTGTGGGTTCTGGGTCCAGTCTTACTGTTAACATCGGATCGTCAGCCAGAGCTGTTCCAGAGCCGACCAAAACAACATCATGTTGCGCTCTTAATTCATGGACACGCGTTCGCGATTCAGCACCCGTAATCCACTGACTATGACCTGACCGGGTCGCTATGCGACCGTCCATAGATGTCGCAAGTTTTAGCGTGACTTTAGGAAAGACTATGTCACTCATTCTTGATCGGATTCACCTAATTCGGTGTCCAATTCCGCGCCCAATTCTGCCATGTGTTTTTCGATAAAGCGCGCAAAATCTGATGGATTTTTGAAGTCTCGATATACTGAAGCATAGCGAACATATCCTACAGGATCGAGCGTTGATAAGGCTTCCATCACCAAGCCACCAATTTCAACAGATGTGACTTCTTCTTCTGCAGAGCTTTCTAACCGGCGAACAATTCCAGAAATCATTTGCTCGATTTGTTCTTCATCAACAGGACGTTTTTGCAGGGCAATTTTTACGGATCTGGACAATTTTTCGCGATCAAAAAGAGCCTTTTTGCCATCGCGTTTTAAGACCATGAGGTCACGCAATTGCACACGTTCAAAAGTTGTGAAGCGTCCACCGCAAGTTTGGCACCCACGGCGACGGCGCACAGCTGTGTTTTCTTCGGCAGACCGACTATCGCGAACCACTGTATCGCTCGACTGACAAAAAGGACAACGCATATGCTCTCACTTCCTATTATATGCCCATTTCAACTGATTCGCTGAAATGGGCATTTTATTATTGGGTAGTCTAACGCCTAAAGGGCTTGGCCAGCAATTGCACCATCATAGATTGGGAAGCGTGCTGTCATTGCGATGACCTCACTTTTCACACGATCTTCAATCGCTGATGAGTCTTCACCAGACGCAACTGCATCAACAATTTCGACGATCCAACGTCCAACTTGTGTAAATTCGTCAACGCCAAATCCACGCGATGTAGCAGCTGGTGAACCAACGCGAATACCCGATGTTACCATTGGCGGCGCAGGGTCAAATGGAACACCATTTTTGTTACATGTGATGAAAGCACGCTCTAGCGCTTCTTCAGTGTCCTTACCGTTTACGCCTTTCGGACGTAAATCAACCAGCACCACATGCGTGTCAGTTCCACCAGAAACAATATCAAGCCCACCTTCTTTTAGAGCAGCAGCCATGGCTTGCGCATTCGCGATGACTTGTTTTGCATACTCTTTAAATTCTGGTGTCAATGCTTCTCCAAAAGCAACTGCTTTACCCGCAATAGCATGCATCAAAGGACCACCTTGAATACCAGGGAAGATGGCTGAATTCACTTTCTTTGCAATATCTGCGTTATTCGTCAAAATCATTCCACCACGCGGGCCGCGCAATGTTTTGTGTGTTGTTGTTGTTGCGACATCAGCATAATCAAGTGGGTTTGGGTGTTCACCCGCAGCGACTAGACCGGCAAAGTGGGCCATGTCTACCATAAAGAAAGCGCCGACTTTATCAGCAATTGCGCGGAATTTTGCAAAATCAATCTGACGCGGATATGCCGAACCACCGGCAATAATGAGTTGTGGTTTGTGCTCTAATGCTAGCGCTTCCACTTCATCAAAATCAATCAAATGATTGTCTTCACGCACACCATATTGAACAGCATTGAACCATTTACCTGACTGGTTTGGTTTTGCACCATGCGTTAGGTGTCCACCAGCTGCCAAGCTCATCCCAAGTATGGTGTCACCGGGTTTGATCAAAGCTTGAAAAACACCCTGATTCGCTTGTGAACCAGAAGACGGCTGTACATTTACATATTCTGCATTGAACAATTTTTTTGCACGGTCCCGTGCTAAATTCTCTGCAACGTCCACAAACTCACAACCACCATAATAACGACGGCCAGGGTAACCTTCAGCGTATTTGTTTGTTAGGACTGAGCCTTGAGCTTCAAGAACAGCTCTGGACGTAATGTTTTCAGATGCAATTAACTCAATTTGCTGGGTTTGACGCCCAAATTCATCACCAATACTTGCAAATACGTCTGGGTCAGACTCTTTAAGTGATTTTGTGAACAAGTCTTTAGCAGACACAGTCATCGGATTCTCCAAACTTGGGACTAACAATCTTTGCCAAATCAGGTAAGCCTTTGCGCACCAATTGGCAAGTTTCCCGACTTTGAATTTGCCTCAACTCATTTTATAGAAAACAACAACGATTTACTTATAAGTTATTGATCAAAACGAACACTAATACTTGTATAGAGCCAATAAATTTGGCATTGCATGGCAATCAACATTATAAAAATGTCTTTCTGGAAAGAATACATGACAGACGAAATAGAAAATAAACTCCTCTCCCAAAACGAAATCATGCGTATGACATCTGCTATCGTGTCTTCATTCGTTTCAAACAATCCAGTTCCTACGGATAACTTGCCGGATGTTATCAGGTCAGTCCACAAAACCGTAACCAATCTGGCTCAGCCGCAAGAATCAAAGTCTGACGAACGCCCTAAACCAGCTGTTCCCGCCAGCAAATCTATTACTGAAGAATATATTGTTTGTCTCGAAGATGGCAAAAAGCTGAAAATGCTGAAACGTTATCTAAGATCCCGCTACGATATGTCACCCGATGAATACCGCCGGCGCTGGGGATTACCATCCGATTATCCCATGGTGGCCCCAAGCTACACCGCAAGACGTTCTGAATTTGCGAAAAAAATCGGTCTCGGAAAAGGTGGTCGAAAGTCCTAAAATCCGAATCAAATATGCATAACCGTCAAATGCCGATCCGATTATTCATTGGGTCGGCATTTTCATTTCGCACTAAACAATAATTCCGCGACGATTATCTGGCTTTTTAGCTGCTTCCTGAGCTTCTTGTTTTGCGCGATTTTCTGCTTGCCTTTTCCGTACATATGCAAGTTTTTGACGGGAAATCAGTGTAATTTCAGCTTCAGGCGTGTTTACCGGTGCCATAAAAGACACTTCAAGGCCGTCCAATGCATCTATTGCTCGAACTTCCATAGCGTTGCCGACACGTGCAAACTCTAAATATATTTGGCCCGTTTTGCTCATACCCGTCACAATAACGCTATTGGCCAAATGGGACAAATACAAACAAGATTATTTCTGCTCTGAGATAGGTAGAAATATAGATTCCGAACCGTTTACGCGACGCGCTCTAATCCCAATTGCGCCCAAATTGCCAACAATGCAGCAACAAGTTCATCCATCATCTCTTCAGTGTGATTTGGAGACGGTGTAAATCTTAGGCGCTCTGTACCCTTAGGCACAGTTGGATAATTGATTGGCTGAACATAAATGCCAAAATCATGAAGCAAAGTATCGGATAAAGCCTTACAACGCTCAGGATCTGCCACCAACAAAGGAACGATATGTGTTTCTGATTCCATCAATGGCAGTTTTGCATCTTTAAATTTTTGCTTGAGCATGGCCGCAGCCGCTTGGTGACGATTGCGTAAATTACGACCTTCTTCAGAACGTAGTTTACGAATTGAAGTAAGCGCACCAGCAGCAAGCACTGGACATGTAGATGTTGTAAAAATGAACCCTGGAGCCATTGAACGAATAGCATCAATCACCGCAGTTTTGCCGGTGATATAGCCACCCATCACGCCAAACCCTTTGGCTAGCGTACCTTCAATAATATCAATACGGCTGGCTAGGTCATCACGTTCAGAAACACCGCCGCCCTGCTCGCCATATAAGCCAACTGCGTGAACTTCATCGATATATGTCAGAGCTTCGAACTCATCGGCAATATCACAAATTTCTTCTATCGGTGCGATATCACCATCCATTGAATAGACGCTCTCAAAAGCAATAAGCTTTGGTGCATCTGCGGGGTCATTCGCCATCAATGCACGCAAATGATCCATGTCATTATGACGAAAAACACGACGCGCACAGGATGAGCGACGAATACCTTCAATCATGGAAGCATGGTTTAGTGCATCTGAATAAATAATAACGTCCGGTAAAATCTTGGCGATGGTTGATAATGTCGCTTCATTGGACACATAACCAGATGTAAAGAGTAAAGCGCCTTCTTTACCGTGCAAATCGGCTAGCTCTTTTTCAAGATCAACATGATAACGCGTTGTTCCAGATATATTGCGTGTTCCACCAGAACCTGCACCAAAGCTATCAATCGCTTCATGCATCCCATCTAGAACATCGGAATCTTGTCCCATGCCTAGATAGTCATTTGAACACCAAACAATGACATCCTGCTCGCGGCCATCTTCATAACGTGCAGATGCGCGGGGAAATTCACCACGGTGACGTTTCAAATCGATAAAGACCCGGTAGCGGCCTTCAGATCTGATTGAATTTAGCGCATCCTCAAAGGCTTGCAGGTGTCTCATTTTTCTGCGCTCCCAGCTTGGTGCAGCATATTCAAAGGACGCACTTTCATCCAGAGCGAATTCATCCGGGTGCGTTGTTATAGTGAAGGATTAATCCGATTTATAAAAAAAGGAAACTGCGCAATCGTCGCAGCCCAACAATATATCCATATAGATATGCCAATATCTCTTCGCAAGGATTAACAAATAGATACGGCGACGTGTCAAAGACAATCACCAGCATACCATATAAGAAAAGCGCAATACCTAATGATATTGCGCTCTTCTTTACAGGTGCCCCTCAAAACCAGTTAAACAACTGATTTAACGCCCGTTTTAACTTTAATTTTGTCTAAATATTAGAGACGGTAGCGGATCTGATCAGACCAGAAACGCTCTAGACGTGAAATTGTTTTGTTCATGTGCTGCAAATCATCGTTGCGAACAGATGCTGTTGGCTCAAGTGCTTGTGCTTGACGATCAAACAATGAAGCAACTTTACTGCGAACATCCAGACCACTTTCGGTCAATTTCAACAAGACTGTGCGACGGTCATCGTCAGAACGTGTCTGAACAAGATATCCACCTTCTTGCAATTTCTTCACATTATAGGACATTGATGTACCTGCGAATGCACCACGAGCACGCAATGTGCTTGCAGGTGTTTCACCTTCACCAATTTCATAAAGAAGAAGCGCTTGCACGCCTGTCAAATAGCGCTCACCAGAACGCTCTAAATTGTCTTTCACGACATCATGTAAACGTCTGTGCGCTTGCTCTAAAAGAGACAAAGAACTCAAGAAAGAATATTCAATCGTATCATTCGCATCCATTTTAGATGCGCTAGCTTCAATCATCATCACCATCACCACTATACATTTTGTTATTATTGGCTGGTTTTGAAGCTAAACGAATGATTCTAACAAAATGCTAATGCTAAAGAACGAATCGAAACTTTCTAGCAATTTTTGTCAAATTAATTCCATAAAAATCGCAGAATATTTTATAGAAACATGTGATTTATTGAAAACCATCACATTCTTAAAACCTTATATGAAGGTTAGATCCCCACTTTTCAAAGGCGCAAACATTTCATCAAGTTCAATCTCATCAACATCAGCAAGTGTTGCAGGATTCCATTGAGGCGCATTGTCTTTATCAATAACGACCGCCCTTACACCTTCTGCAAAATCAGCCCGGCGCACAGCACGATTTGCTAACCGGAATTCCATCAGCATAGTTTCGCGGAAACTAGCCAGTTTTTCACCTTCGATCATCTGGCGTAAAGTCACCTTCAATGAGAAAGGGCATTTTGTCTTCATAATGGATAATTGTTTGAGTGCCCATTCGCTGCCATCTTCTTCCAACGCTGCAAACACGTCTTCAACAGTTTCTTTGTCAAAACACTTTGTGATGGTTTCTAGCTGTTTGACAAAAGATCCATAAGCTTCCCACTCCATCGCCTCGAGTGTTTCAATATCACCCAACATCACCATGTCTTTGACTGCTGCAAGCACTTTTTCTTCAACATAGTGTGTGGCAATGCCTGCAGCGGCAACATCAGCACCTTTTAAACGTGCTCCCGTCAATCCGAGCCACTGACCTAATCCGCCCCCTAAACGCGGCAAGAACCAGCCGCCGCCCACGTCTGGAAACAAACCAATACCTGTTTCTGGCATAGCAAAAACTGTGTTTTCAGTTGCAATAGAATGACTGCCATGAACGCTTAAGCCAACACCGCCACCCATTGTTATGCCGTCGATAAAGGTGACAATGGGTTTTGGATATTCAAATAACTGCACATTCATCCGATATTCCGTTTCGAAGAACACCCGAACATCCACGCCGTCCCCTTGGCCAGACTCGGCCATCGGCTTAATATCGCCGCCAGCACAAAAGCCACGCGTACCTTCTGCATGATCAATAACAATGAGCTTAACCTCATTGTTTATTTTCCAATCTGAAAGCGCGTTTGAAATCTGAGCGCACATCATCGTATTTAAAGCATGCAATGCTTGAGGACGGTTCAGGGTAATGTGGCCAACAGGTCCGCTCTGACGAATAATGACATCTTGATTGTTCATATTCTCTCGCTAACTGGTCAGTTCAAGCATCTTGAACAGCCTGTACAAATTATGTTTCCAGCTGTTGTAAAGATTAATTTGCTCTAATCGTCAAATATGGATCGACGTGCAGGCCGAAGCAAGATGAATGCGGAACAGCCCACAAAAATGAAAAACATCGCGTCAAATGCACTTATCCAAACCGGCACAACATACTCAGAAACTGACAATGAATACATCTCGGTTATAAACTGAAGCAAATAGAGACCAACAATCCATTGAGATCTTTTGGTGAGCATAAAGCCACCTGCAATCACGCAGAATAAAAATGACACCAAGCGAATAGCATCAAATACAATTTGCGTTTGTCCTGTATCACCCGGAAGAACACCAGAACCTAGTGCAGTAGAAACGAAGACCGCGCCCCCCGAAAAGGCGAGAAGTATGCCGTATAAAAGAAAGCCACGAAGTTGACGGGACAATAACAACATCAAGGCCGAAATTACCATTGCGACCAATACACCAATCAAACCACCGAAAATCATAAGTGAATCAGTGTTATCAAAACCTATTTTAAATTCAATAAGCACCTGACTACTCAACTTTCCAATCACGCGACTTCAACCACTCACATACACAGCTTTTCAAGGGATGGGAGTCTCAAGTCATTACGCAAAAGCCAATTTACTATACTTTTTAGACCGGATGCCTAATATCATGTCATCTCGCCTACATTTCTCATACAGAAAAGCAAATACTTTTCAACTCTTACAGCCAAACCTTAATGTTGATAATGCCTACTCAAACACTAAAATTCATAGCTTGATAATAATTTTATATCCTTCTTTCGTACATGAAAAACTCCTCACTTCCTTCACAAAGCATTTACCGCATTCGATATGCACGATCTGACGAAGTCACAGACCTTCAACAGATAGACTTGAAATCATGTGAATTATTTGAAGGAACCGGCCTGATAGACTTTGGACCTAATATCAAGCGCGCCCCACTTATCCCGGAGGAAAACTTGAGAAGAGGGCTTGGAGACAGACTGCTTTGGGTAGCAACTGACATCAAAGACACACCTATTGGATTTGCGTTGTGTTCACACAAACCTGGTTCCTTATATTTGGATCAAGTATCAGTTCTTCCTCAATACGGGCAGCGAGGCATTGGTCGGGAACTTGTAAACAAGACAATTCAGGCAGCCAGAGAGCACAATTATAAATCACTCTCCCTCTCAACATTTAGGGACGTTGCGTGGAATGGAAAATTCTACAGAGGCCTGGGCTTTAAAGAAATTCCACGCAAAAAACTAACCCCATGGCAATTGGAACTTGAACAGCTACAAACTGCCACAATGGACATTTCCAAACGTTGCTTCATGCATAAGTCTGTGAAACGACTATTTTTCTAAGTTTCATGCCGTAAAATCTGTCTCATACCTGAAAAGAAAAGGTCCCATTCATGGCCTTCCCAGCTACACGTCTTCGCCGCACCCGCCAAGCTGATTGGGTACGCCGCCTCACCAGAGAAACCCGCCCAACAGTGGATGATCTTGTCTGGTCGATGATTGTTCATGACGGAGATACACCTCGCATTCCTATCACTGCAATGCCCGGCGTAGAGAGACTAAATATTGAGGAAGCCGCAAAGGCTGCACGACGTGCACAAGATCTTGGTATTCCTGCAATTGCTATGTTCCCCAATATTGATCCTAGCAAAAAAGACGAAACAGGCAGCGAAGCGCTAAACCCAAAAGGCTTAATACCTGAAGCAATACGCGCGATGAAAGCAGCTGCGCCAGACGTTGGTATTATCTGTGATGTCGCGCTGGATCCTTTTACATCGCACGGTCATGACGGCCTGATAGATGAAACTGGCTATGTCTTAAATGACGAAACAACAGAACTTCTGGTCAAACAAGCCATCGTTCAGGCCGAAGCAGGTGCAGATGTGGTTGCCCCGTCTGACATGATGGATGGGCGCATTGGTGCTATCCGCAAAGGTCTGGAAGCTGCAGGGCACACAAACACACTTATTCTATCTTATGCTGCCAAATATGCATCTGCTTTTTATGGTCCCTATCGAGAAGCTGTGGGTTCAGCGACTGTTTTAAAGAGCGATAAAAAAACATATCAGATGGATTTTGGTAATTCCGATGAAGCCATTCGTGAAGTCGCGATGGATATTGAGGAAGGCGCTGATATGGTCATGGTCAAACCCGGCCTACCTTATCTTGATATCGTTCAGCGTATTTCCAAAGAACTACATGTACCTACGCTTGTTTTCCATGTGTCTGGAGAATACGCAGCCATTCAAGCATCGGCGCAGCGCGGTTGGATAGATGAAGATCGCGCAATTGTTGAAATTACGTCAGCATTCAAACGTGCAGGTGCATCTGGAATAATCACATACAACGCTGATAAACTAGCACAAATGCTTAAATAAGCTTTCATCCCCAAAAGCGACACCCAGATAATTGGTACATTTGTAAAAATATTTCAACGACTGATCAGAGGTTTCTGATCGGTCATTTTTACACTTACCGCAGATAATTTTTATTCATACTAATCAATACATTACATACATATACACAAAATCAAAACAGCAGATTGCTTTCAAAAATCATACTGTCTTGGCGGCCAAAATTGGATTTTTCACCTCAAAACCTAACCTCGCGACACGCTGTTTAATGCTTGCAGACATGCTATTAGGCACCTAACTCTGTTTTATACCTAAAACCTATGAGGACTGCCTGTGTTTACCATCCACCATCTAAATAATTCCAGATCACAGCGCGTCTTGTGGCTGATGGAAGAACTTCAATTTACATATCAGATCAAATTCTATCAGCGCGATGAAATAACTATGCTGGCACCGGCAGACCTAAAATCGGTCCACCCTCTCGGCAAATCACCCATTCTTGAACATGAAGGTCGCAAAATCGCAGAAACAGGCGCGATTTTTGACTATCTATTACACATATATGGCAAAGGCCCATTAAACCCGAGCATGGACACATCCGAAGGGCGTTCGATGAATCATTGGATTCATTATGCCGAAGGCTCTGCCATGCCGCCTTTGCTGATGAAGCTTGTATTTGACCGCCTACCCTTAAACGTAAATCCACTTATGAGACCGCTTGTGCGCATGGTCAGCAATAAAGCCATAAAAAGCTATGTGACACCGCAAATTGCAAATCATGTCGGATACTGGTCGCAGGCCCTGACCAAAAACCAATGGTTTGCTGGCTCTGAGTTTACAGCTGCCGACATCATGATGAGTTTCCCACTCGAAGCGCTGACTTCACGCTCACCGCAAGCTATTCCACAAGTTATACAAGACTTCGTCGCGAAAATTCACGCGCGCCCTGCCTACCAAGCCGCACTCAAAAAAGGCGGCGAGTACGCCTACGCAAAAGCACAATAAATATAATAGCACCCGATGAGGTGCAGCAATCAAGCCAAACATGGGGAGTAATCATGTCACTACCATCTAACTATCTTCAAATGCGTTCAACAGTTACAGCTGACGGCGAGCTTAAGATGAACCTCGTTGAAAAAGAAATGCCGACCCCAAAAGATAATCAGGTCGTTATTCGCATTGAAGCCACACCGATCAACCCTTCTGATATAGCAGTGATGCTTGGCCTGTCTGATAGTTCAAAAGCAAGTTCAACGGGCGATGGAGCAGACCGCGTGCTAACAGCACCAATCGCGCCGCAAATCATGCCAGCTCTCAAAGCCCGTATTGATCAGGCGCTGCCAATCGGAAATGAAGGCGCGGGCGTTGTCGTCGCTGCGGGAGCAAGCGATTATGCGCAAAGCCTGATGGGCAAGACAGTCGCCGCAATGGGCGGCGGCATGTATGCGCAATATCAAATCGTTGACGCCATGAACTGCTTACCCCTTCTTGAAGGCAATACAGCCAAAGAAGGCGCATCAAGCTTTGTAAATCCGCTCACCGCCCTGTCCATGGTTGAGACCATGCGTATGGAAGGCCACACAGCTTTGGTTCACACAGCCGCCGCATCAAACCTTGGGCAAATGCTAAACCGCATCTGTCAGGCGGATGGTGTCGAACTCGTCAATATTGTGCGCAAGGATGAGCAAGAGCAAATCCTGCGTGATCTAGGCGCAAAATACATCATCAATTCCAGCAAAGATACTTTCATGAAAGATCTTGTGGATGCGATTCACGAAACGGGCGCAACACTGGCTTTTGATGCGACAGGCGGCGGACATCTTGCCTCCAACATCCTATCAGCAATGGAAGCTGCCGCCGCCCGCACACCGGGCGCTTACAGCATTTACGGGTCAGTAAAGCATAAGCAAGTTTACCTTTATGGCGGCCTAGACACATCCCAAACCACATTATCACGCGGATACGGCATGGCATGGGGCGTGGGCGGCTGGTTATTGCCAAACTTCCTTGCTAAAGCCGGCATGGAGGTTGCTGTACGTTTACGTTCTCGCGTGGCCAAAGAACTGACAACTACATTTGCAAGTTCATATACGGATGAACTCTCGCTGACAGATATGCTAGATGCCGACACTGTGCGCCGCTATGACGCCAAAAAAACAGGCGAGAAATTCCTCGTTTGCCCGCAAATGCCAATCTAGCTTCAGCGCTAAAGCGTAACAATTTAAGGCCGCTGCACATATGTGTTGCGGCCTTTTCTTTGGCTACAAAAATATCCCCGCCATGCGCTGCATGCGAAGGTATAAAGGATTGCTTTGCCGATAACGGCGCGAGGCGCACATTCTGGCAGCTAAAGTGTGCTGACCCAAGCTGGTCAGCTGATAATGCGGCCCGAAAGCACGCCTCGTAGAGTGATTTTCGTCTATTCCAAGACTGCTAGGAGAGGCAGGCATAGCCTCGTGGACTTCATGGTCCTCTCTCCGGCCCCGCCACCTATATCTTTACACCCCTGCAAAGACTGGTTTGGCAAGTTCACTCCTCCACCCCGACACTAGGTCGCGCGCCGCCCTCATGAGATGGATAGCAAGGATTATGAAGGGCTTTGTGTGGGATGGGATAAGATTGAAAAGAAACCGCTTTTAAACAGTTCGGTTTACTCTTGCCTTTTCCGTGTGATCTGGAGTTGTCACCCCGCATTTATTGCGGGGCCTATCCATCAACATTCCTATTGCTGAAACATGGGTTCCGGTCTTCTCGACAAGTCTCGAAACCGGAATGACAGTGGAGAAGCTTGCAAGCTAAACAAGCACTATACTGGCAGGAACAAAAAGCAAAACCATATCCGTGGAAGGTCCGCTCAGGAATGCCCAATAGAGTCAAACAAATCCTGCCAATGGGGATTATTGCGTTCGATCAAATTAATTTTCCAATCACGCTTCCACTTTTTCATGCGTTTTTCCTGTGCGATGGCTGTTTCGATGTTATCGAACATTTCAAACCACACGAAAGTTTTGATATTGTGTTTGGCCGTGAACGTGCAGCCAATGCCTTGTTTATGTTCCCAAATACGCCGCTGCAAAGAATTGGTAACACCAATATAGAGCGTTCCATATGGCTTAGATGCCATAATATACAGCGCGTATGTCATACTTCCCCCCTATGCATACTCCCTTAGCAGAGGAGCGCCACTCTCTACCCCATCGCATCTTCTGGTTCTAACTCATACATTTCCATGATTTTGCCGTCGGGGTCGACTTCTTTGAGGGAGACGGGATAGCCCCAGAGGTTGGCGAGGTGTCGCAAGACGCGCCATGTGTCATTCTCATCCAAGAGGACGCCTTCAGAGACATAATGGGTGAGGTTTAGACAGCGATCGCCGGCGAGGTCTACGTCTGAGACTTGGATATTGGCGTCTGATCGCGAGACATCATAATCACGCGAGAGCGCCCTGCGCACTTTTAGATAGCCGCGCTCATCATGGATGGCCGCAACTTCAATTTCCTCTTCATCACTATCATCGACGATATGAAATAGGCCCATTTTTCGGATAAGGTGGGGCGATAAAAATTGCAGCACAAAGCTTTCATCGCGGAAATTGGCCCAGATATCTTTGAGCACATCCATATGATTGCCCTTGCCGGCAATATCGGGAAACCATTCCAAATCTTCTTGGCTTGGTTCATTACATATGCGCTCAATATCCTCACACATGGCAAAGCCCAGCGCATAAGGATTGATGCCGTTAAAGCGGCGATCGTCAAAGTCGGGCTGCATCACCACGCCGGAATGCGAATGCAGAAATTCCATAAACTGACCGTCTGAGATTTGCCCTTTTTCGTGAAGGCGCGTCATGATGCGATGATGGGTATAGGTGGCGCAGCCCTCATTCATCATTTTGGTCTGGCGTTGGGGATAGAAATACTGCGCGATGAGGCGAACAATGCGGATGATTTCGCGCTGCCAAGGGGCAAGTTTGGGCGCTGTTTTTTCCAAGAAATACAATATGTTTTCTTCGGGTAAGCCAAGGATTTCACGCTGTTTGGCGAGCATTGCCTCATCGGGGCTGACCTTCTTTTCTTCGCCTTCGGGGACTGTGCGCCATAAATCATTGAACAGGGCTTCGCCATGCTCGCGGCGCACGCGCTCACGGTCGGCTTCTTCGGCCAGGCTAGCTTGGCGTTTTTTGGGATAGCGATGAATGCCATGTGATTGCAGGGCATGGGCGGCATCAATCATCCGCTCGACGGCATCAGGTCCGTATTTATCTTCGCATTTGGCAATATAGGCTTTGGCAAAGGCCAGATAATCAATAATGCCGCTTGCATCCGTCCATTGCTGGAAGACATAATTATTCTTGAAGAAATGCGAATGCCCAAAGGCTGCGTGCGCGATCACCAATGTCTGCATGGTGGCGGAGTTTTCTTCCATAATATAGCACACACACGGATCGGAATTGATCACGATTTCATAAGCTAAGCCCTGAAAACCTTTGCGATACATGCTCTCATTATAGGCGTATTGCTTGCCAAAGCTCCAATGATGATAAAATAACGGCATGCCTGTGGAGGCATAGGCATCGAGCATTTGCTCAGATGTGATGACTTCGATCTGGCTGGGATAGGGATCAAGCTTCATCTCGCCAATCGCGATGTCTTCGATGGCATTATAAACTTTATCGATCAGCGGGGCATCCCAGTCTGCACCCGTAAACAGCAGGTTTTCACCCGCGATAGGTTGGGGTTTTTGTTTCTTCTTTTTTGTCTTTGTTTGTGTGGTCATGTCATGCCTCACACTTTCTGGTTTTCATTAATTTACGCGGATGCTTTGGCCGTTTCACGTTTTTTAAATAGCTCGGCGAATACAGGGAAAATCTCCCGCCTATGCTTTACTTTTCGCATCTCGACCGCGCCGCCCGATTCAACGAGATGATGATATGCGCGCCATAAGCCCGTCTCATCATCACCCGACATACGAAAGCGTTGTTGATCCTCATTGCCAACTTCCAGATAGGCGTAATATTGGCAGAGCGGCAGAATTGTATCTTGCAACATGGTGATTGTTTTCAGGTTATCCGACGGCAGATTATCACCATCAGATGCCTGTGCTGCATAGATATTCCATTGATCGGCAGGATAGCGCTCACGGATGATGTCAAACATCTGATCTAAAGCTGTAGAGACGATCGTGCCGCCGCTTTCTCGGCTATAGAAGAATGTCTGCTCGTCGACTTCTTTTGCTTCATGCGTATGACGGATAAACACCACTTCCACGCGGCTATAGCGTGTTTTCAGGAATAGATAGAGCAGGCTGTAAAAACGCTTGGCTAAATCTTTCATGTGGTCATCCATAGACCCAGACACATCCATCAAACAGAACATCACAGCGCGCGCGACAGGCTGAGGAACCCCTTCAAACCTGCGATATTTCACATCCAAAGGATCAATGAAGGGAATAAATTTACGGCGCCGATTTAGCGTGGCGAGTTTTTCCTCAGCTGTTTTGATTTTAGCGGCGGGCGCTTCATCAGTGATCAGTTTTGCAATTGCTGATTGGGCAGCCTCGATCTCCTCATCACGTGGGCGGCGCAACGCCACCCGCCGCGACATGGAATTGCGCATTGTCCGGCCAATCGCAATGGCTGAAGGTGAGCCAGCAGATTGAAATCCAGCGCGTTCAGGGATCACATCTTCAACACCCATTACCTGACGCTTTGCCAAATCTGGCAATTCAAGGTCTTCTAGGAAAAGCTCCATAAATTCTTCGCTGGACAGGTTGAATGTGTAGTCATCCTCGCCCTCACCTGAATCAGATGCTTTATTGCCCCGTCCTTGCCCATCTTCAGGGCGTTCAATGCGGTCACCTTCGAGAAATTCCTTATTTCCCGGCATGACACGTTCGCGCCGACCGCCTTCTCGTCCTTTGCGCAAAGACGGTTCGTGGACGCCGTCAGCGGGGATAATAATATCCCCGCCCTTGCCTGCATCTTTGATAGAGCGCCCACTGGAGGCATCTTTTACTGCTTTTTTTACAAGCGCTTTTGAACGCTTTAAAAACCGTTGTCGGTTGGTAAGGCTTTTGCCCCCTTCACGTCGTCGGTCAATAATGTGCATGTGCGACTACCCCGCCTGTCTGACGCGCATATACCATTCGACAAGTCGTCTAACCTGACGTCCTGTATATCCGCGCTCGATCATGCGATCGACAAACTCGTCGTGCTTTTTCTCGCTGTCAGAGTCTTTTTTGGAACCAAAAGAAATAACCGGAAGCAATTCTTCAACCTGCGCAAACATACGCCGCTCGATCACTTCTCGGATTTTCTCATAGGAGGTCCAGCTTGGGTTCTCGCCTGAATTATTCGCACGTGTCCGCAATGAGAATTTCACCACTTCATTTCTGAAGTCTTTCGGGTTGGCAATTCCGGCTGGTTTCTCAATTTTAGAAAGCTCTTGGTTGAGTGATTCGCGATCTAATAATTGACCGGTATCAGGGTCTTTAAAGTCCTGATCTTCAATCCATGCATCTGCGTAATCGACATAGCGATCAAACAGGTTTTGCCCATAATCATGATAGCTTTCAAGATAGGCTTTTTGGATTTCATGGCCGATAAATTCGGCATAACGCGGCGCTAGCTCACCTTTGATATAGCTTAGATATGCGCTCTCGACTTCTTCGGGAAATTGCTCTCGTTTTATGGATTGTTCCAGCACATACATAAGGTGGACGGGATCAGCCGCCACTTCTTCTGTGTCATGGTTGAAGGTCGCTGATAGAGCCTTGAAAGCAAACCGTGTGGAGATGCCATTCATCCCCTCGTCAACACCGGCAACATCCTTATATTCTTGCATGGTGCGCGCTTTAGGGTCGACATCTTTTAAGCTATCGCCGTCATAAACGCGCATTTTTGCATATGGCGTTGAATTTTCGTGAGATTTCAAACGCGAAAGCACGGAACACTGCGCCAGCATTTCAAGCGTTCCGGGTGCACATGGCGCTTCGGAAAGTTCGGAACTGGCCACAAGTTTTTCGTAGATTTTCACCTCTTCTTCAACGCGCAAACAATAAGGCACTTTGATCACATAGATACGGTCGATAAAGGCTTCATTGGTTTTGTTGTTTTTAAAGGATTTCCACTCGCTTTCATTGGAGTGCGCCATCACAATACCGGTATAGGGTATCGCGCCGATATTTTCAGACCCCACATAATTGCTTTCTTGGGTGGCAGTCAGCAAAGGGTGCAGCATTTTGATGGGTGCTTTAAACATCTCAACAAATTCAAGCACACCTTGATTGGCGCGGTTCAAACCACCTGAATATGAATATGCATCTGGGTCATCTTGTGAGTGGAACTCCAGCTGGCGAATATCCACCTTTCCGACCAAGGAAGACACATCTTGGTTGTTTTCATCACCCGGCTCAGTTTTAGCGATCGCCACCTGACGCAAACGCGATGGCATTAGCTTAGCGACTTTAAATTTGGTGATATCACCGCCAAATTCATCGAGGCGTTTTAAAGCCCAAGGGCTCATCAAGCCATTTAAACGACGTTTGGGAATATTGTATTCTTTTTCAAGCTGTTCGCCATAGGTATCGGCTTCGAAAAGTCCAAGCGGACTTTCAAAAATCGGTGACACATCATCGCCTGCTTTCAACACGTAAACTGGATTTTCTTCCATCAATGATTTTACGCGTTCAGCCAATGAGGATTTACCACCCCCCACAGGGCCAAGGAGATAAAGGATCTGTTTGCGTTCTTCTAAACCCTGCGCACCTTGGCGGAAAAACGCCACAATGCGTTCAATGGTTTCTTCCATGCCGTAAAATTCTTTAAAGGCTGGGTAAACGCGGATAGTTCTATTCATAAATATTCGACCCAAACGCGGGTCTTTGGAAGTATCCACCATTTCTGGCTCACCAATGGCCGCCAGTAATCTCTCATGTGGTCCGGCATACATTAATGGGTCGCTTTTGCAGCCCTCCAGATAGTCTTGGAGGCTCATAACTGTTTCGCGACGGGCTTCAAAGGCGCGTGTGTAAGAGTCAAAAAGTTCGCTCATGCTGTTCGCTCCGTCATTAGAGTTAGATTTTGAATTTGGGTTGTATGGTAACGAGACCGTCGCCCTCTAAGGCGGGTAATGTTTCGACCAGACCCAAAAGGCCCGGAAGTTCCAACCTGAAGCACTTTCGGCATGACGCCTCCTGTTCAGACAAAACTCGTTACGTCTGAATCATGAGGGCAAAATGCAAATTTCCAAAGCGAAAAAAGCATATGTTACAAGGTTGTGATCAGGGGGATAGGTCGCGATAGACGTGCGAAATCGTCCGGACACTAGAGCCAGATTTTAAGACAAAACTTCCACCACACTGTATGAAAGTGTGGGATAGTTTCGTTAAATATGGAATAAATTAATGCAGTTTTGATGCCAAATTTGCGGCAAATGCGTGATAAATGACACGCATCTGCTCGCTATTTGGTCATTGGAACTAAGCAGCCCAAAGCACGATGAGGCGGTCACCAGCAGCTTTTTGTAGGGTTTTTATCGGAAGGGATTGATCATCACTTTCAAAGACTTCGCGTTTATCAGCGCCTGTCATCATCAAAATAACGGTGCTGGATTGCGCGATGGCTTTATAGGTCAGTGTCATGCGTTCTAGCTCATCACCCGTCACTTTTGAGCGATTGGCCATAACAGCAGCAATAAGCGATTCATTATCTGGATCTGTCGCCTCAGCAAGACCGTCTGCATTGGGAAACCAAGACAATGAATGACCATCTGGCCCCATCCCCAAGATAACCACATCCAATGGCAGCGAGATTGTCGCAAATTCTTCACCGCGCTGGTCTACGGCCTCTTTTGCGCTTTTACCTTCAACATACATAGGAAAAAAACGCGCCGCAGCCCCTGCATTCTTCAATAGCGTATTGCGAAGCAATTTCTCATTGGAACGATCATGATCTGGCGCAACCCATCGATCATCCACGAGACCAACATTGATGTTTGACCAATCCAAGTCTGAGCTTGAAAGCTGCTCATACAATGGACCGGGTGTAGATCCGCCCGAACACATCAAACTTGCGCTTCCATTCTGAGCGAGACCGACATCAAGTGCTTCATAAACGATTTCATAAGCACGTTCGACAAGGTCTATTTTGTTTTCAAAAATTTCGAAGCTCATTATTTGTCCTTTATGATATCGCTATCAGTATTGAGACGCGTCAATAGACTGGAGCTATCCCAACGTCCACCACCCTTTTTCTGCACATCAGAATAAAATTGATCAATCACAGCCGTGACAGGCAAGCTCGCACCCGATTTACGAGCAGCATCCAACGCAATACGAAGATCTTTGCGCAACCAATCCACGGCGAATCCAAATTCATATTCGCCGGCAACCATTGTCTTGCCGCGATTTTCCATCTGCCAAGACTGAGCTGATCCACCTGAAACCGCTTTAAGAACTTGATCTGTATCAAGGTCATGCTTCATGGCAAAGTGCAGCCCTTCGGCCAAGCCTTGCAGCACACCTGCAATACAAATCTGATTGACTGATTTTGCTAGCTGACCAGTGCCAACCTCGCCAATGCGCGTAATCGTAGCGGCATAGGCTTGCATCACTGGAACGACTTTTTCAAACACAGCTTGATCAGCGCCTGCCATAACCGTCAGCTTTCCATTCACCGCGCCTGCTTCACCGCCAGAAACTGGACCATCAATAAAATGAGCGCCTTTAGCTGAACATTTATCGGATATCCTCTTTGCAAGGTCTGCGGATGTTGTTGTGTGATCAATCACAATCATGCCCGGCTTGATGCCGGTTTCGATTTGCTCAAACACCGCGTCCACATCAGGGTCATCTCCCAGACACATCATGACAAACTCTGCATCCTGAATTGCATCTAGCGGTGTTGCACAAGCAAGGCCTTTATATTTTAACGCCCACGCATCTGCTTTGGTGATGGATCTATTCCAGACGGTCACAGAATGACCTTTTGTGGCGAGCCATCCCGCCATAGGTCCACCCATGACGCCTAACCCCAAAAATGCACACTTTGTCATCACATAACCTCCAATAAATCAGCACTATTTCGACAGTATATCATGACAAGTTCAGCATTTTTACCAGAGCTAGGCTCAATGGAGTCGATAGTATTTTGATACTATTTCTCACTATTTTTTGTCTATTCCACCTAATTCATGCACTTCGCCTTAACCATAATTGCCTAATTTCCCTAAATACACGCATTTTGACGAGGTGAGAGACAAAACGCATGGCTGACAACAGACCCATCGTTATCAAGAAGGTCAAAAAAGTTTCAGGTGGCGGCCATCATGGTGGTGCCTGGAAAGTGGCCTATGCTGACTTCGTGACAGCGATGATGGCGTTTTTCCTGCTCATGTGGCTGATCAACACCACATCACCGGACCAGAAACGCGGTATTGCTGACTATTTCGCGCCTGCAAGCGTTTCAAAATCACGGCAAGGATCTGACGGTATGCTGGGCGGGACAAGCTTTCAGGATGATGGAGCGCGTTCGGGTGGAACCAATCGTCCAATGCCAGAGAGCAAGCAAACAGCTTCCAAACGCCGAACCTCGACAAAAAATGCTGGAACACCGTCAAACGAAACAAATAAAAGCAAAGAAGTTTCTCAAAGTGCGATGAGCAAAGCCATTGCCATGCGTGAACAAGCAGAATTTGAGCGCGCCGAACAGAGCTTAAGACAAGCTATGCAAGACATGCCTGACCTTGCTGCGCTTTCCAAACACCTCGTGATTGACCAAACACCTGAAGGCATGCGCATTCAGATCGTCGATCAAGAAGGCCGCGCCATGTTTGCTGCTGCATCAGCAAAACCACTGCCCCGCGCAGAAAAAATTCTGGCAGCCGTGTCTCAAGTGATTATGAAATTGCCAAATCGTGTATCAATTTCTGGTCACACAGGCGACCTTCCCACAGGCGTAGAGGGTTATTCTAATTGGCAATTATCTTCTGATCGCGCCAATTCAGCCCGCAGTATTCTAGAAAGTTCAGGTCTAGATGCTGATCGCATTTATCAAGTCTCGGGAAAGGCTGGCTCAGAGCCTCTTTATCCAGACGACCCTGACTTGCCAGGAAATCGTCGAATTTCAATCGTCCTATTGAGAGAATCTCCTGTGCTTCCAAGCAACCATTCTCTATAATAAGCCTCACGACTTACTAGACATTTATTTTGTAGAGGCTTTTAGTGTCCTGCGAGCTATTGATCTGCTCGAGAGGCAATTGGGATAAATATGCTCCTAACTCAGATTACATCTGCCTTAACCATGTGGATAAGCCTTGGTGTCGTGGTTCTAGCCATAGGTTTCTATATGTATGAACGCATTTCGATGGAGCTTGTCTCTGTTGGAATCGTCACGGGTTTGCTCTTTTTGTTTGCAATGCCATTTGCCGTTGGAGCAGATGGGAAACCAATCCCACCTGAATTGCTCCTAAATGGATTTGGAAATGCTGCTCTTGTAACAATCATGGCTTTGCTAGTTGTCGGGCAAGGTATGTTTCAGACCGGGGCCTTAGATGGCCCCTCGCAACGATTGTTAAAATCATATGCCGTTGCCCCCAGATTAACGCTGGTCGCGGCATTTATGGCTGTTTTTGTTACATCCGCTTTCGTCAACAACACGCCCGTCGTTGTGATGTTTCTGCCGATTATGAGCGCCATTGCTGGACGCACTGGAGCAGCCCCTTCCAAACTTCTCATTCCATTAAGCTTTGTCTCCGTTCTTGCAGGTATGACCACACTTATTGGATCTTCGACCAACCTCCTTGCAGCCGAGAGCCTATTACGTCTGGAAGGACGCGAATTAGGCTTTTTTGAACTCACCCCTGTCGGGCTAATGTTGGCGGCTGTTGGTCTTACCTACATAATAATTTTCGCCCCTATTTTGCTCCCGAGTAGAGAAGCAGAGGGAGAAAGCTCCAACAAAGGTACGGGTAAGCAATTTATCGCGCAGATAGAAGTTACTCATGATCACCCGATGGAAGGCAAACAATCTGTCGCCGGCATGTTCCCAGATCTGCCCAATATGACAGTGCGCATGGTCCAACGCGGTCAAGACACTATTCTACCCCCTTTTGAGGACCTTACGTTAAAGCCAGGGGATTTGATCATTGTCGCAGCGACTCGCAAATCTCTAACAGAGGTTTTATCAAGAAGACCCAAACTTCTACGGTCTATATGGCGCAGTGGTTTTGAGAAATATGATGAAGCCTCAGGTAATCCACCGCCGCTTTCATTGTCAGAAGCTGTCGTATCACCAGGGTCTCGTCTGATATCCAGAACAATTGATCAAATGGGATATGCTAATCGCAGCGATGCTGTGGTTATGGGTGTTCAACGTCGTTCAAGAATGATTCGCGCACGCCTTGGTGAAATTAGACTGGAGTCGGGTGACACATTATTACTATGTGGCACGCGACAAGCCTTTGACGAAATGCGTACGGACCGCGATCTACTCCTTTTGGATTGGTCTCGCACAGACCTTCCAGACCTGACAAAAGCTATTTATGCGCGTTTAATCGCTCTTGCCGTCGTTATCTTTGCAGCAACAGGTCTTCTCAACATATTGCACGCCTCATTATTGGGAGCTGTCGCAATGATAAGTTTTGGTTGTTTAAATGTTCGCCAAGCTGCGCGGGCTTTAGATTTACGCATATTCCTACTTATTGGAGCAGCTCTCGCTATGGGTGCCTCTCTAGAGGCCACTGGAGCAGCCGATTTCGTTGCTCAAAAAGCAGTAGACATTGCAGCGCCGTACGGCCCCCTCGCCATATTATCGATTTTGTTCATTACTATCGCGCTCGTCACGAACCTACTCTCAAATTCAGCGACCGCGATTATCTTTACGCCGATAGCCATTGCAACAGCACGCCAGCTCAATCTCGATCCGACACCTTTTGTGCTCACCGTTATTTATGCATCCAATTGTGCATTTGCGACTCCGATTGCCTATCAGACAAATTTATTGGTGATGGGACCGGGCCATTATCGCTTTGGAGATTATGTCAAGTTCGGAACGCCGCTTGTTTTATTAATTTGGATTGTATTTACCTTTATTGCGGGCTGGCAATTTGACTTAAGCGGAGCATAATGGGCTCCAAATGAAAGAACACGATAACACCTTTTTTATTCCGCCAGACGTGGCGCGCAGCGTGCGATTTCATATTACGACTTCGCAGCCTTGCCCGTATCTGCCTGACAGAAAAGAACGGAAGATTTTTGCTAATTTAACTGGGACAAATTCAGTTGAATTGAATGACTCTCTAACGCGTGTTGGTTTTCGTCGATCTCAGATTATCGCCTATCGACCAGCTTGTGTGGCCTGTCAGCAGTGTAAATCTGTACGTATTGATGTGCGTCAATTTAAATGGTCCAAACGCTGGCGGCGTGTCTTATCAAAAAATGATGACCTTGCCAGAACGCCATGTCCCAAAACAGCAAGTAATGAGCAATTTAGGTTGATGAAAAGATATCTAAATTCGCGTCATGACAATGGCGGCATGAATGATATGAGCATGCGTGACTATATCGGAATGGTCGATGCCAGCCCTGTCAGAACTGTTGTTTTTGAATACAGACAGCCCGCTATGTATGCTTCCGATGATGGCATTCTAACAGGGACATCCCTTTCTGATGTTCTTAGAGACGGCCTTTCCATGGTTTACTCTTTTTATTCCCCAGATGAAAAAGCACGTGGACTTGGTACATTTATGGTGCTCGACCATATTCGCCTCGCCCAAGAACTGGATTTACCATATGTCTATCTGGGGTATTGGGTCAAAAACTCCGAAAAAATGGGATATAAAAGCAATTACAAACCTTTAGAGGTCTGTGAAGGCGATGTTTGGCGTCCACTGCTTGACGATGAATGCTAGCACGTATTCATTGATATAAAACGGGAGGAATCGCATGACTGATTCAACAAAGACTACAGAAAACAATAATGTAGCAAATGCAAATAGCTCAGCAATGGCGTCAACACGGCGCGGCATTCTTGGCGGAGTTGGATTCGGCCTTGCTGCCACTGCACTCGCCGCATGTGGAGAAAGCAATAACGCCGCCGCTAAAGATGATGTGCAAGCACCGGCAGTTGTTAGAAAAAAACGCACACTTACAATGGTCACAACATGGCCCAAAGGATTACCCGGCTTGTTTACTGCGGCTCAACGTCTCGCCGCACGGACAAAAGAACTCACTGAGGGCGAATTAGATATTAAAGTGTATGGAGCAGGCGAATTGTCTCCCGCACTTCAAGCTTTTGACGATGTCGCTTCCGGCGCAGCCGACATGTATCACGGTGCTGAATATTATTGGCAATCTAAATCCAAAGCATTCAACTTTTTCACAGCTGTCCCAATGGGCATGACCGCAAATGAAATTATGGGTTGGATTGATTTTGGTGGCGGTCAAGAATTATGGGAAGAATTGTCCGGCCAATACGGCGTTATTGCATTTCAAGGCGCAAATACTGGACAGCAAATGGGCGGATGGTTTCGCAAGGAAGTCAACACGCTTGAGGACTTTAAAGGCCTTAAAATGCGTATTCCCGGCCTTGGCGGTCAAGTTATTCGCGAATTGGGCGGAGCTGCTGAAACACTTGCTGGCGGTGAAATTTATCAAGCGCTTCAAACAGGTCAAATAGACGCGACAGAATGGATTGGCCCTTGGAATGATCTTGCTTTGGGCTTCTATCAACAGGCCGAATATTATTATGGCCCCGGCTTTCATGAGCCCGGCTCATCACTCTCATGTGGTATGAACCGTAAAGTATGGGACAGCCTCACACCGAGGCAGCAACAGGCAGTTAGAGTTGCATGTAATGAAGCTAACCATTTGTCATTAGGTGAATTTACATACAATAATTCCATAAGCCTACAGACACTCACGCAAGAGCATAATGTAAAGCTACGCACATTCTCTCCTGAAGTTCTCAACCGCATAGACGAAATCTCCAAAGACGTGCGTGCGCAAGCCGGTAGCGGCGGCGGTCTTGAGAAAAAAATCTATGAGAGCTTTGAAAAAGCACTTTCTGCAAATGCCTTATGGGGCAGTGTCGCAGATGGTCCTTTCTTAAACTCACGCTCCAAAGGATAATGAGCTAACGCTCAGAATTAATTCGTGTCCGATACCGCACTTCTCCTTGGGAAAGGCCTACATTATGTAGGCCTTGTTCTGTCACCAGTCCTGCTGGTTCCATTGCTTTTGCTGGCTTTTCCTCACTTTGGAGACAAGTTTAAAGGTATGGTTCAGCTTATTGATGGACTGAGCAAAGCCATGCTGAACATTGCGGGTTGGGCAGGCTTTATCATGGCCGCTGGCATGCTGACCGCCGTCTTGATGCGCTATGTTTTCGGCCTGAGTTTCAGTTGGCTAAAAGATATATGGATATATGCGTTTGCCACTTGTTTCATGTTTGCATCGGCTGGCGCGCTCAATTCTGGCGGTCATGTACGCGTTGACATTTTTTACGCAAACTTCACTAAAAAACAGCGGGCTATTGTAGATCTGGTAGGGACATATCTATTTTTATTTCCGCTTATGATTTTGATCCTAGATTCCTATGAGCCTCAGTTAGCCAGAGCATGGGGTGCCTTGTCTGGTCGAATGGAATTATCAACCGAACCCGATGGTTTACCGCTTCTTTTCCTCTTCAAGACTTTGGTGCCTGTTTTTGCCGTAACGATGACGCTGCAAGGGTGGGCGAATGCAACCAAAGCAGTTGGGATTCTAAAAGACATTCCAAGCCTTAAAACGACTGACACAGGAGATAATTAATGGCTGATTATCTTCACATACTCATGTTTGCGGCTGCTTTCATAGCATTGCTTGCCGGTTATCAGGTCGCTTTGACACTAGGGGGCATTGCACTCGCATTTGCCGCACTTGGCGTCGCCTTTGACGTGTTTGAACCACGTGCATTGATATTCTGGCCGAGCCGTATCCTTGGAAATATGAGTAATCAAGTGCTTGCTGCGGTGCCGCTCTTTGTGATTATGGGCGTAATCTTGGAAAAGTCCCGGGTCGCAGAAGATCTTCTCATTGCAACAGGGCGATTGCTCTCAGGAGTGCGCGGCGGACTTGGCTATGCTGTTGTA
This sequence comes from Hirschia baltica ATCC 49814, assembly GCF_000023785.1. NCBI lineage: Bacteria > Pseudomonadati > Pseudomonadota > Alphaproteobacteria > Hyphomonadales > Hyphomonadaceae > Hirschia > Hirschia baltica. The sequence continues at coordinate 1,418,121 of NC_012982.1, read as the reverse complement.
ATAGTCGGCGCTTTGCTAGCCGCATCCACAGGGATTGTCGGCGCAACAGTGGTCACAATGACTTTGATCGCCCTGCCCAGCATGCTCAGGCAAGGCTATGACAAACGCATTGCAGCCGGCACGATTGCCGCTTCTGGGACGCTTGGTCAGATCATCCCGCCTTCTATTGTTTTGATTGTGCTAGCTGATACTGTATCGAATGCGAATGCCGAAGCTCGCCAAGCAATGGGGCAGCCGCCCTCACCTGTCAGTGCGGGTGATTTGTTCACCGGTGCGCTATTACCCGGAATGCTGCTTGTCGGACTTTATCTTGCCTATTTGGCGTTTATTGCCATTAAAAACCCGGCATCCATGCCAGCGCGCTCTCAAAACATAGATATTGATCAAGATCAGGACATCCCTTCTGTTGCACGCACGGCTTTTTCTTTCATCGCACCAATAACACTCATCATTGCAGTGCTTGGGTCTATTCTTGGTGGGTTCACCTCTCCCACAGAAGCCGCAGCTGTTGGCGCTATTGGAGCGATAATACTGGCCGGTATTCGTATCCGACTGGATGATGAAAAAACATCTCCATTTATGGTAATAAGTATAGCGGGGGCTTTTGCGCTTATTCTTCTCATTCTAACGGTTTGGGGATTAAAGCTTGGCTGGTTAGGAAACTTACCCGAAGATGCGCCACCAAGCCTGTTCTTCAGCAGCTCATTGTTGGGCAAGATTTACGCTGCCCTCATATGCGGTTTGATAGGCGCTGGAACATTTGCTTCTTTATTCACGCTGGGAAGCAGTCAAAAACTCCAGACCTCTTTTAATAGCGCCGCTCAGATTACCTCTATGATATTCCTCATACTCATATGTGCTGGCTTATTCTCTATCGTATTTCGCGGTCTTGGCGGTGATGAATTCATAGAGCATTTATTGATAAATATTCCAGGCGGTATGTGGGGTGCCCTCGCCGTGACAATGCTCGTCATGTTCCTCATGGGCTTCTTTCTGGATTTTCTTGAAATCACCTTCATTATCGTGCCGCTGGTTGCACCGCCCCTGATTATGCTAGGCGCGGACCCAGTCTGGTTGGCCATTCTTATGGCGATGAACTTGCAAACCAGTTTCCTAACGCCGCCATTTGGATTTGCGCTGTTTTATCTCAAAGGGGCAGCTCCGCCAGAAATAGACACGCCAGATATTTGGCGCGGCGCTATCCCATTTATCGGATTGCAAATTATTGCACTGCTAGCTGTGGTGTTTATTCCACAATTAGTGACCGCTTTAATATGAGGGATAGAAGCATTCCCAACTTTAGGAATGAGCCAACCCAAAATTCAATATTTAGCTTTCAATAATCGGATTTGAAACAATCGTCATATGATAGCCATCTGCATCAGCACCGCGGGTTGTTTGCGCATGCATTTTTGAAACGACAGCATTTATTAATTTCAAACCCAAGCCCTCAACCTTGCTGGTGGAGGTATTTTCATGGGCTGAACCGACGCCATCATCATGACATGCGAGCCGCCATCCGGCGACGCCGTCAATGTGAAGTGTAATTTTGATAACGCCTTCTCGATCATCGGGAAACGCATGTTTTATGGAATTGGCAACAAACTCACTAACAATCATCGCGATTCCGGATGCATCCTCGGACTTCATTTCCAATGCATCACCCGCAAACTCAACTGTCACATTCGCAGGTGCTGACTTTTGAAGTAAATCAACAACCTTTTGAATAAAGCGCTTCATCGGCACCATTTCATTGCTGGTTGTTTGATGTAATTCTTCATGCAGAAGAGAGATCGCCTCTACTTTGCGTGCTACCGCATCAAATGCTTCCGCACTTTCTGGATGGCCTTTTGATTTATAGAGCCTGACAAGCGAAGCCACTGTTTGAAGAGAGTTTTTAACGCGATGATCCATCTCACGTCGTAAAACTTCTTGTTCTTCCAATGCCATACGCAATTCGAGTTCACGCATGACTTGCTTGGCCAATGTATTGAGTGTCTTTTTCTGGAAATCATTCAATCGACGCGGCTCATGGTCAAGGACGCACAAAGTGCCGATTGGTAATCCTTCAGATGTTTTGAGCAATGCGCCTGCATAAAATCGCAATCCTTGATCGCTTAGGCATAAGGGGTTGTCGCCTGTTCGATTATCTTTGAGCGTATCTGGAATTTCGACGAAATCATCTTCAAGGATAATATGGGAACAAATTGATGTTTCCAAAGGCGTTTCCCGGACACCCAAACCGACCTCAGCTTTAAACCATTGCCGATCAGCATCAATCAAATTAACCACTGAGATAGCAGTTTCACAAACGGTAGACGCGAGTTCAACAATATCGTCAAAGTCAGCTTCCCGCGGGGTATCCAGAATACCGTAACTTCTTAGCGCAACAAGGCGTTCAGCCTGTTTTGGATGCGAGTCTGCAATCATTCATGTCTTCCGGAAATAAGTACGCAATACGTTTGGCATTGATATATTTGAGAGTAGCCAACCAATTTCGATGCGGCAATCCCTTATTTTATCTCAGCTTTCGTTAACACTTGAGCGCCCCTGATGCCTTATATGCCATCAAGCCTTGATGCTAAATTGAGATATAAACACGCAGCCCCAGCCTATCATAAGGCACAAGCCACCTAGCGGCGTTATTGGACCAACCCAAGCGGGTATGTCGATGATTTGGTTACATGCCAGCAAATAGAGTGAACCAGAGAACAATATAATACCGCCGCTTAGAAAATAACTAGCATAACCCAGCCATTTTACGCCCTGATTTAAGGTGATCAGAAAACCTATGATAAACAGTCCAACAGCATGATAAAACTGATAGCGCACGCCTGTTTCAAACGTGGCCAAATGGCGCTCGTCCAGCAAACCACGCAATCCATGCGCACCAAACGCTCCTAGCATCACAGCAAGGAACGCGAATAAAGCAGCGACTTTAAAGCATGTGTATCGGCTCATATTTTTCCAAGCAAGATCAACTTGCTCGCCTCTCTTATAATATAATGCGGAGAAGATTTGTGGCCGAAAACTTCACTTTTATATTCTTAATTTCTACAAACTAGAATTTCACTTCAGGGACGACTGAAAGGTCTGCGCGTGTTTCTTCGCCTAGGTCGAAGAATTCACGTTTACTAAAGCCCCACCCACCAGCAAGCATAACAGCAGGAAATTGCTCTATCGCTGTGTTGAAATCACCAACCGCAGAGTTGTAGAAACGGCGCGCTGCAGCGATTTTGTCTTCAATTTGAGATAGCTCGTTTTGAAGCTGAAGGAAGTTTGTATTGGCTTTTAAGTCTGGATAAGCTTCAGATAATGCAAACAATTTCCCCAAAGCGCCACTTAGCATACCTTCAGCAGCGCTGGCTTCGGCTGGACCATTTGCGGCGATCGCAGAGTTTCTTGCTGAAATAACCTGATCAAGTGTTTCCTGCTCGTGGGAAGCATAACCCTTCACAGTGTCAACAAGGTTTGGCACGAGGTTTTGGCGCAATTTCAACTGCACATCTATGCCAGAAAAGGACTCATTGCATTGCTGGCGCTTAGCGACAAGACCGTTGTAAAGCGCGATCAGATATATGACGATCAGCGCAATTACGCCCAAGGCGATATATAATGGCATCATCGTGTTTTCCCCTCAGATATGAAACACTTATTCATTAGGGAAAACTCTAAACACAAATTGCAAACAGTGCAAAAGCCTAACTGAATTTTCCAGTGCGGTTAAAGCCTTTAGGCGCTAATTTACCTGCTGCTGCGCGTTTTCCAAGCCAATCACGCCACTCATTGAGCGAGATATTGCGGCCACCTGTATCTTTCCAGAAGAAACCATCTTCAGAATCAAATGTGCAGATATCCATGAGTTGTTCATTGATAAGTCCGCTTTGTTTGTAATTTTGAAGCTTCACGCCTTTACCGCGCGCCATTTCTGGGAGTTCTTCAAGCGGGAAAAACAGGATTTTCTTATTGTCGCCAATAACGGCCACCATGTCGCCTTCAACACGCGGGCAGAACGCAAAAGTCGCGCCATCGGGTGGGTTTTGTATCACTTTGCCGCCGCGTTTTTGTGAGACGAGTTCTTCTTCATTCACGACAAAACCATAACCTGCTGTGGATGCAACAACACGTCTGTATCCAGTTTTTGGTGTGATAGTGGCGATTATCTCTTCATCTTCTGGTAAATCAATGGAGAGTCTGATCGGTTCACCATGACCGCGCCCGCTTGGCAATTTATCTGCCGCGAATGTGAATGCTTTACCGCCCGATGCCAACAACACAACTTTATCTGTCGTCTGACATTCCAACGTGAATGCGAGTTCATCTCCGTCTTTGAATTTGAGTTTATCCATCGCCTGATTGTGCCCTTTAAGCGCACGTATCCAACCCATTTTGGAGAGGATAACTGTGATCGGCTCTTTAGGGATCATGGCCTCAAGCGCCGCGTCGGCATCAATCTCAACGGCAACGCCAAATTTGGAGCGGCGGCGACCAAGGTCAGACTCTGGATCAAACACCTCACGCGCGATTTTTAACTGGCGTTTCACTTCCGTCCATTGGCGCGCTTCAGAACCGATAAGCTGCACGAGCTTGTCGCGCTCTTGAGTCAGCTTGTCGTGCTCGCCTTGGATTTCGATTTCTTCAAGTTTGCGCAATGCCCGCAAACGCATATTGAGGATAGCATCAGTTTGAATTTCAGAGAGCTTGAACGCCTTCATCAATTCTTCTTTTGGGTGATCTTCATAACGGATGATGCGGATCACTTCATCAATGTTGAGATAGGCTTTTAAATACCCTTCAAGAATGTGCAGACGCGCTTCGATTTTATCGAGGCGGTGCTGGGCGCGGCGCACAATCACTTCCTGACGGTGAGCCAAATAACATTGAAGCACCTGCTTCAAGCCCATCACGCGCGGCACATTATGGTCCAGCACATTCATGTTGAGCGAGAAGCGCGATTCTAGGTCTGACATTTTATACAAGCTGGCCATCAAAACATCTGGATCAACCAGCTTGTTGCGCGGCACAAGCACAACGCGAATGTCTTCGGCGCTTTCATCCATCACATCATCAAGAAGCGGTGCTTTTTTGGTCTCGATTAGTTCAGCAAGACGTTCGATGAGTTTGGATTTTTGCACCTGATAAGGAATTTCGGTGACAACGATCTGCCAAAGGCCGCGAGGCAAATCTTCTTTTTCCCATTTACAGCGCATACGGAAACCGCCGCGCCCTGTTTCATAGGCTTTGAGAATGCTGTCTTCGTCCTCAACGATTTCACCGCCCGTTGGAAAATCTGGACCCGGCATGATTTTAACAAGGTCAGCAGTTGTCGCGCTTTTGTTTTCGATCAAATGGATACATGCATCAATGGTTTCAGCTGCATTGTGTGGCGGAATGCTGGTCGCCATCCCCACAGCAATACCAGATGAACCATTACACAATAAATTTGGGAAACCAGACGCCAAGACAACCGGCTCTTTATCGCCGCCATCATAAGTCTCTTTAAAATCTACCGCGTTTTCATCCAGCCCTTCAAGCAATAGCTGGGCGGCAGGTGTTAGACGCGATTCTGTATAACGCATGGCGGCTGCGCTATCGCCGTCAATATTCCCAAAATTGCCCTGCCCATCCACAAGCGGATAACGCACGTTGAAATCTTGAGCCAAACGCACAAGCGCATCATAAATGGAAGCATCACCGTGGGGGTGGTATTTACCAATCACATCCCCAACCACACGCGCAGACTTTTTAAACGCCAATTCTGGGTTTAGCTTCAGCAAGCGCATGGCATACATCAAACGGCGGTGAACAGGCTTTAGCCCATCGCGCACATCCGGCAAGGCACGAGACGTGATGGTTGACAAAGCATAAGCAAGGTAGCGCTTGGAAAGCGCATCTGACATGGGTTCTTCGATTATACCATTGTCTTGGTCATCAGTCTTGAATTCATCGCTCATGGAGGATCTTACGCTTGTCTTCTGATTTGATTTGGGTGTTTTGATTCTTAACCATATTGTCTAAGACGAATTGTTCCAACCGCCAAGAGTGGTTAAGGGTGGATGTTGTGAGTGGATGGATGCAACAAAATCCCATTTACGAAGCGCTGAGTAAATATGAGTGGCGAAATTGTTTCTCAATCTATCGAAACCACCGCTGACCATCAAGGACAAGCGGCAAAGGTTCTGGATAACCATTCTTCCATTTTAAATAGGCAGCATTGATACTTGTGGAACAGCAAAAGTCTACAATTTTTTCTCTTGTTTGCCCCTCACACTTTGAGCCGAGAACAACATATTTAAGTGCATCAAAGAATGGAACGAAAATCGGATCTTTCGATTGTCCATACAGCATGATCCGGTACTCATTTTCATCCCGCCAATCGAGATGTTTTGTAAACAGTAGTTCTCGATAATGTTTCTCAACATGATATTGAGCATAGTCATAGCGCGACAAATTTCTATATTCTGTGCCGTCAATAGTGAAAGCATTCTGTCGCGCTATATTACCATTAGGTTTTCGATTGGCATACTCAACTTTACCATCGATCAACCTTAAATTTTGTTTGACACCAAAAGCCTTAAAGTTCCTCAACAATTTTTGTGTATCGAACACCAAACATACACCGGAATGGTCTCCTCCGTATTGAGCCCACATACGAGGCCTAGAAAACCCACGTTTGTAGGTAACATCAAAATGGTCTAGCTCTCCATCTGACAGAGAATGAAGTTCATCTCGGCAAAATGAAGTTAACCTTGAATAAGTCCGTATATCATCGTTCAGGCGCGCACTACCTTTCAAAAACTCATCGTTTATCGGGTTCAACCAATCAAATTCCCAAGTTGTGCTCTCCCTCGGATCATTCATTTTATCTAAGGAGTTCATTTTTAACTTCATGCTTGGAGCAATGAAGTCATTAAATATTTCAGCTTTGGTGTAATGATAAAGAAGACTAAGCTCTTTTTTAGCACCAAATAACAGGTTGTCGGTGTGCAAAGGTTTCATCTTTAGCAAATCATCCCCCTACTTCCGATTCATAGGCTGTCTTATATGGCGGCCGACCTTTTTGTGTTCGGGCACATTGGGTTTGGCACCCATATAATTACCTTGGGCTGTCGCAGTTGGTTTTGGGGCTGTTTGTACTTGTTCTTTTGTGTGTAAAATTCGGCCTGATTTTTCCAAGCGTTCCAGCATGAGATAGCGCGCTTCGGGTGCGTCGCGGTTGATGTCTGCAAAGAGGCGGCGCGTGAGGAAATAGCCGGTTAGTTTAAATCCTGCGCCAATATCATAAGGGCTTGGCGGTGCTTTTGCATCTGTCAGAAAGGCCGGCAATGAGAGGAGCTTGTCTATATATTCTTCAGCTTCTGATCCGCGCACGGCGCAACCTGATTTGGGGCTAACATGGGTGAGCCCGTCATTGGCACCAGAGATAACGCATGTCTCTAGATTAAGCCCATAGCCCATTTGCTGTAGAAACCCCAATTCCCATTTGATGAAAATAGCTGGCCAAATATCCGGCTCGCCCATGACATCGAGGAGTGTTTCTGTGGCTTCGTACAGCCCATCTTTGGCCTCACCTTCTGGCAAGCCATCGCGTAAAATGGATGTGACCGCAGATAGACCAGCCAGCGCCAAAGGGTCTATCATGCAGCGGGCGGCGCGTTGATTTATGGCATCAGCCACAGAAAAATGACCAAGGCTGGATTCGGTTTTGGCTTTCCATTGCACATCTATAGTGTTGCCCGCTTCAATCATTGGACGTTTTTTTTGCGAGATACCGCCATAGACAAGCCCGCGCGTGCGACCACGGCTGGGCGTGAACACATCAAGGATCACATCTGTTTCACCAAATGTGCGTGCACCAAGAGATATTGCTGTATCGGACCATTCTGCCATATGGATATGGTTAAGCTGCATTGCGGATTTCGCAAGGTCGTTTTGCAAAGGATTGATGAAGTTTGTCGATTTGGATTGCTTTTTATAGCCCTATCCGCATAGGTTTTTCGCAAACATTCAAATTGGTTTTAAGGTCAGCTCATGCGTTTACTTATTTCAGCCGCCATCTCCGCTTGTATTGCTGCAAGCTCATTCAGCCTTCCGGCACATGCATGGGGCAAATTGGGCCACCGCGTGACGGGTGAGATTGCGGAAGGTTATCTTAGCGATCAGGCAAAAGTTGCTGTGGAAGCGATTCTCGGTGTTGAAGACATGGCTGAAGTGTCAACTTGGCCTGATTATATGCGCTCCAGTGATGATGAATTTTTCAAGCGCGAAGCCTTTCCGCTTCATTTTGTGACTGTACCAGACGAACAAACATATGCAGAAGCCGGCGCCCCAAAACAGGGCGATGCATTTACGGGTCTTGAGCGCTTTAAAGCTGTTCTGCAAAATAACGAATCTAGCGCTGAAGAATTGCGCCTTGCCCTGATCATGGTGATCCACATTGTCAGTGATCTACACCAACCTCTGCATGTCGGCAAAGGAGATGACTGGGGCGGCAATAAAGTGGAAATCATGTTTAAGGGTGAAGCATCAAACCTGCATGAAATCTGGGATGAAAAACTCGTTCAAGATGAAGAACTTTCTTATACAGAAATGGCGCACTGGTTAGACCGTAAAATGACACCTGAATTGGCGCAAGAATGGTATAATGCAGATCCGTCTGTATGGATTGCTGAGAGCAAGGAAATTCGCCCTAGCATCTATCCTAAAGACGGCGAAACTGATTTGTCTTGGCAATATATATATGACCACCGCCCTGTCATGCGCCAACGTTTGAGCCAATCAGGCGTACGTCTTGCGGCATATCTCAACGAAATTTTCGGAGAGTAAAACAACAATCACCAAAGGAAAAAGAGACTGTGCTTTTAGTAAGTCTCTTTTTTTACGGGTGGTTTGCAGCCTGTTGTCACGCAGTCTGAAATCAACTGGGCATATCTTGCATATCCAGCTTCATTCAAATGCAGAGAATCATCTGAATATTCTGTGATCATGACGCCATTGCCATCGTCAAACCCGTGATAAATATCTAGATATTTCACGTCTTTGTATTGAAGCATATCTTCAATGGCTGCGTTGGCGGCCTTAACTTCATTGGCTAGCCCAACGCCGCGCGGCAATATGGACAGCACGAAAATTTCTGTCTGCGGAAGATGCCAATATGTCTGATCGACAATCAACCCGATATTCTCAGCAATATGCTGACTATCATGGCCGAAATACAAATCATTTGTGCCTATTTTTATGAATAAACGGTCGGGTTTGTTTTTCCATATCTGAGATGTGCGCAGTAAAACACCGTCAGTAACATCCCAGCTTACACCATAATTGATGGTTTCAACTTCGGGGAATAATACGTCCAATGGTGCTAATTCAGTGATGCTATCGCCAAGGAATAATACACCCGAATTTGCCGGCGCGAGTTTGTCTATTTCTTTGAGGCGCCGCGCAACATGCTTTTTGCCATCACTGGGGAAACCTTCCCATACTTCAATGCCAGCACTTTCAACGGGAAGAATTTCAACTTTTTTCTCTACGACAATCTGACTTGTTTTTTGCGGAGTCGGGCTTTCCAGCGTTTCCCTTGTACATGAAACACCGCCTAGCATCATAAATATAGCTATAGCTATTTGACTATTTCTTTTAACCAACTCAACCTTCCCTCTAGATCGCGTTCAGTTTCATACTTTACTGATACTAAACAATCTAGTTGCCTCTTCTCACCTTGATGCCTACACGCTCTGTTATTAAATTGACAGAGTCACAATTTCATTCCTTCTGCAGGAGCCTGCATTCATGCCTATTCACACCAATATCGTCGATGCCATTGGCAACACACCGCTCATCAAGCTTCGCAAAGCATCTGAATTGACCGGTTGCACGATATTAGGAAAGGCAGAATTTTTAAATCCGGGCCAGTCCGTGAAAGATCGTGCAGCACTTTCAATTATCCGTGCAGCCGAAGCAGATGGATCTCTTAAGCCCGGCGGGACCATTATTGAAGGCACAGCGGGAAATACAGGTATTGGTTTAACTCTTGTCGCTAACGCATTGGGTTATAAAACAAAAATTGTAATGCCACGCACACAAAGTCAAGAAAAAAAGGATGCTATCCGCCTCCTTGGTGCTCAATTGGTTGAAGTGGATGCGGTGCCCTACAAAAATCCAAACAACTATATCCACTATTCTCGTCGACTTGCTGAAGAAGAAGCGAGCAAATCTGACAAGAGCGTTATCTGGGCCAACCAATTTGATAATATCGCTAACCGCCAAGCTCACATAGACACTACCGGCCCTGAAATCTGGCAACAGACTGAAGGTCAAGTTGACGGATTTATCTGTGCAGCCGGTTCGGGTGGAACAATTGCTGGTGTCGCTATGGCCTTAAAGGATCGCAATAAAGACATCCAATGTGCCCTAGCTGATCCAGGCGGTGCAGCCCTTTATGGTTACTATAAAAATGGTGAACTCAAATCTGAAGGCACATCCATTACCGAAGGTATTGGACAAGGACGGATCACGGCAAACCTAGAAGGTCTTGAACTCGATGACGCTTTTCGCATCACGGATGAAGTGGCGCTGGAAATTCTTTATGATCTTACGATAAATGAAGGCATGTGTCTGGGTGGTTCTGCAGGTATCAATATAGCCGGTGCTATCGAGCTAGCAAAAAGCATGGGACCGGGAAAAACCATCGTGACAATGCTATGTGACTATGGAAATCGCTATCAGTCAAAAATGTACAATCCTGTGTTTTTGAAAGAAAAAGGCCTACCAACTCCACCTTGGATGTAGAGTGGATTTCTAAGGGATTTTACAATGACCGAAATACACTTTGACTCACCGCTTGTATCTGCCCAATGGCTCAAAACCAACTGGGGGCGTAAAGGCCTTAAAATAGTGGATGCAACATATATGCTTCCATTCCTGAATCCTGAAAAATCGGGTGAGCAATTATTTGAAGACTGCCATATTCCTGATGCTGTGTTTTTCTCACTGGATGAAATCGCAGATGGAAGCAGTGACCTGCCCCATATGTTGCCCAATCCCATTCATTTTAGTGCCGAGATGTCTGCGCTTGGCATTTCCAATGATGATGCGGTTATTGTGTATGACCAAAATAATTGGATCGCCTCAGCGCGTGTATGGTGGACCTTTCGCGCAATGGGTCACACAAATGTCGCTGTCCTTAATGGTGGTTTGCAAGCATGGAAAGACGTGAATGGCGGCTTTGAACAAGGCCCTATACGCAAACCGCATTCAGGTGTGTATCAAGCAAACTTAAACGCTTCCCTCGTCGCAAATCTTGAAGAGATGCGCGCCCATGTGACGAAACAAAACAAGCAAATCATTGATGCCCGCAATTCAGCGCGTTTTCTTGGCGAAGCAGCTGAGCCTCGCGCCGGTTTAAAATCTGGGCATATGCCCGGCGCTTTTAATTTGCCGCATTCAGCATTGCTGCGCGATGACGGACATTTTCAGGATAGCGAAACCATAATTGATGTCCTAACTGAAATTGGTTTGGACTTGAATCAGCCCATCGTCACGACCTGTGGGTCAGGTGTCACTGCATCAATTCTAGCACTTGGTCTTGCGGTTATCGGACGAGAAGAAGTCGCTGTTTATGACGGATCATGGTCCGAGTGGGGCGGAACAGAATACTGCCCAGTCCACACAAAAGCTGATCTGGAAAGCTAGGTTTTATGAGTAAGAATAAAGACCACGCCCTATCCACCCGTATGATTCATAGTGGCCGTGATCCAGCCAAGCAATTGGGGGCAGTTAGCCCACCAATTCACCGCGCTTCAACCATCATCATCGAAAAAGCCGAAGACCTGTATGCGGACAATATCCGCACATATGGGATTGGCGGTATGCAAGTTCATGATGAGCTTAAAAACGCCTTGTGCGCGCTAGAAGATGCCGAGCATTGTTTGCTGACCGAGTCAGGTCTTCTTGCTTGCACGCTTCCTATCTTTGCACTTGTGGGTGCAGGTGAGCATATTTTGGTTCCAGATAATGTTTACAGCCCGACACGGCGCTATTGTAATCGCTCGTTAAAACGCACTGGCGGCAGCGTCACATATTATGACCCACTTATCGGCGCTGGTATTGCCGACCTTATCCAAGATAATACGCGGCTGATTATGATAGAAAGCCCCGGCTCTCTGACATTTGAACTACCCGATATTCGCGCGATTGTTGCAGCGGCTAAAGCGCGTGGTGTCGCAACAGCATTGGATAATTGCTGGGGATCTGGTGTTTATCTTCGCCCGCTCGATCTTGGCGTCGATATCTCAATTCTGGCGACGACAAAATACGCTGGTGGACATTCGGATTCGCTGTCTGGTGCTATTTTGATGAATGATGCAAAGATAGCGACCAAACTGCAAGAAGCATCCGCCGACCTTGGTCTTTGCACTTCTCCTGAGGACGCAAATATCGTGCTTCGCGGACTGCGGACAATGACCACGCGGTTAAAAGTGCATGAAGCCGCCGGATTGGAAATTGCAACATGGCTTCAAACCCGCGATGAAGTGAAAGCTGTCCTTCATCCAGCACTGCCTGAAAATCCATTCCATGCCATATGGAAACGGGATTTCACTGGTTCAGCCGGTCTATTTGCATTTGAACTTAAGCCTTGCTCGCAGCAGGATGTCATTAATTTCCTTAATGCATTTGAGATATTCGGGCTTGGTTTCTCCTATGGCGGATTTGAAAGTCTCGTTGTCAATTGTGATCCGCAATTATCCTTTAGGGGTAACAAAAAAAGCCAATTTGAAGGCCCGCTTATTCGGCTCGCCATCGGACTTGAGGATATCAATGATCTCAAGGCCGATCTTGAAAATGCGTTTGCGGTTCTAAATTATTAGAGCTGCAAAGCGGTATTTATTGAGCCGTTGGAATCGCGCAGATATCATCTTTTGTCGGCGGCACATAAACAGGACTATTTTTACACACATCACCCAAAATATTACGCAACCACATGGCACCAGGGTCTGAATTCAAGCGACGGCTCCAATACAGGCGCAAATGAAAGTGTGGAAACTCAACAGGTGGCTGAACAGCTATTAACCCACCGCGATGCACATAGCGATGTGCAAGGCGCGATGGCGATAATGCCACCATATCAGTATCTCTCACTGTTTCTGCGATAGATGTGTGATGAGAAGATGTTAGCGCCACTCTGCGGCGTAGGCCATTTTCTGCCAGCAAATCATCAATGCGTGTATGACTATCCCCACGTGTTGAGAAGACAATATGCGTGAGATCAGCATAGGCATCCAACGTCATTTCCTGACACATTTTAGGATGGTTGGCACGCATGATCAGCACAAACTTCTCTTCTAGCATAGGTGAGAAATTGATACGTTTGGGTGGCTCGGTGCCGCTGAAGAACAAAAAGTCGAGATCACCAGAATCCAGTGCATCATAGGTCTCGCCCAATTTTACCGGAGAAATTCTCAAATCAACGCGCGGTGCTTTTTTACGCAGGTCTTCCATAAGAGGTGGCAAGACGACATGATCAAAATAGTCCATCGCCCCGATACGGAAAGTACGCTCGGACACTGTTGGATCAAAACTATCATGTGACGCCAATGTCCGCTCAACATGGCGAAGGGCTTCGCGCACATCAATGGCGATTTCAGAACAGCGTTCTGTTGGGTCAACACCAGAAGGCGTGCGAATGAATAATTCATCGCCGAAAGTTTCACGCAATCGGGAAAGTGCATTTGAAACGGCAGGTTGGGTCACATTTAAACGGCGCGCTGCTCGTGTTACATTTCTCTCTCGCCACAAAGCATCGAATGTATTGAGAAGATTTAGATCGAATTTCTTATCCATAATATATTCCAGCGCCCTTTAATGCCTTTGATAAGGCATGTTCGCACATGGATTATGAATCACATGCACATGCATTATCATCAACAATGATAACGCCGGCGCGATATTTCACAATACCAAAGTAAATTTAGGGAAAGCTCAAAAGGCAGTGGAGACGTTTAGGTAACGATAAAATCGACTTGATCTTCAAACAATCGCACGGCTGTTAGCTTGCTGGTCATGTAAGCACCCGTATCAATACTGATACGACGAAAATCACGATGCGGTGCATTTATGGGCGTGTGTCCGTGAACCACGACCTTATCAAATGCCTCTTTGTGATAGAGAAAATCATCACGTATCCACATCAAATCTTTTTCTGACTGCTCTTCCAGTTTTTTCCCGGGACGCAGACCAGCGTGAACAAAGACATAATCTCCCAAGACGAGACACACTTCTAAACTCTCTAAGAAGCTGCGGTGGTTGAGAGGCATATTGTCGATAAGATCCTGACGCGCTTTCGCCCATCCATCAAAATTGTCGCGTCCGCGTGGAGGTTGGACATTATAAGAAACGAGCGTTTCAACCCCTCCATACTGAGCCCATCTTTCTCCGATACCAGAATTGGACAGAAAATCGAGGAAGGTTTCTTCATGGTTTCCACGCAAGAAGCGCAAATCAAACTCAGAATATTCTTCACTCACAAGCAAATCTATAACTTGCTTGGACTGAAAGCCCCTATCCACATAATCACCAAGAAAGACAATCGCATTGCGGGTTTCAGGGTCATTGCTCTGAGCAACATCCTCACGGATTTTTTCCATGAGCTTCCTGAGCAAATCGGCGCGTCCATGAATATCTCCAACTGCATAGACGCGCGTACCTTCCGGTACTCGCGTTTCACGCAATGGAATATTTAGAGCTTCTTCAGTGGATAGACTATTTGGATCTTTTTTAGCCAATTTTTTATCGGAAAAGACATTTCTCCATAACTGATAGGATCGCGCAACGGCATCGCGTCGGCGTTCTAAAAACCAGTCATTTAAATCTTCCCAATTTGGCATCGACCTGCGTCTAAGCTCCTTAAACTTCAATTACTCATTCAATCCCGAACTCAAACAAAGAGTTATGGTTGATAATCATAGAGCAAAAACCACGCCAACCATTATGTCTTTTATACAGATCAGTCTACTGAACTTGGAATACGCCCATTTATTGACGAATACAGCCCCAATTTATGTCACAGAAGATATATTTCAACGATCAGACATAATCTGACTTAAGCCCTTTCTAACGCATATAGCTCAATAAAAATTAAATGGATTTAATTAAAATAGTGAGGTCTCTGCAAAAGAAAATACAATTATACAGTTATTTAAAGGGTTTTTTTTGGGTAAATCTAAGATACATGTTAATCAGTGGCATAGACATTAACATGCCATAGTTTTTGCTTACTAAGGGTAGCACACCCTATGTTCAAGAAGGTCTTATTTTATGATCCGCTTTATTCTTATTATTCTTGCCATTTTTGCGGTTCTTATTGGTGGTCTCGTTGCTGCCGTTCATTTCATTCCTTCTTCCGCCTACAAAGACAAAATAGAAACAGTCGCCGAGTCTGCGCTAGGACGTGATGTCACCATTAACGGAGATATCAAACTTAGACTTTTCCCTAAAATTACCGCGTCTGCCGGTCAAACAGTGATCGCCAACCCTAAAGGGTTTGGAGATAGTGATTTTGCATCAATGACTGAGCTGCGCGCTGCGGTTAAAATCCTTCCATTGCTATCGCAGAAAGTGGAAATCGACGAGTTTATACTTGTTGACCCGAAACTTTCACTTGTGAAATTGGAAAATGGCGAAAACAACTGGACTTTCTCGTCAACATCAACTGACTCACCTGCTCCAGAAGATGAGACTCCAACCAATCCAGACGCTGTGCAAGCTCGCCTTGGTGATGTCCGCCTCGTCAATGGTGATTTGTCTTATGATGACAGGCAGGCAGGGCAAACACATACACTCACTAAATTGAATATCCTTATCAAGCTGCCAGAAATAAACGGCCCATTGGGTGTGGATGGTGATGGTATTCTCGATGAATTGCCGTTCGAGTTGAACGCTGATGTTGAAAATTTACAAAAGCTTTTAGAGGGTGTCTCCACACCCGTGAATGCTGATCTAAAAACAGACCTTGCAACAACAGGCTTTAATGGAAATATCGTTCTTGGCGATGTAATCGGACTTGATTTAACAGCCAACGCCGAAGTTCCCGACCTTCAAGCCTTCGCTGATTTCATGAAAATAGAAATACCCGGTGCTAAAGCGCTGGGCAAAGCCAATGTAAAAGCCAAAGTCGACGGTCAAGTTGGTGCACTCATTCTTAGTGATGTCATCTTAAAACACTCTAGTGATTTGCTGAAAATTGATTTCACAGGCGGTGCCAATGTCGGTGAGAAAATAGCATTCAAAGGTGACCTTGATTTCAACGCCCCGAACCTAAGAGCCCTTGCCCAGACTGCTGATGTTGTTTTGCCAGAAGGTGACATTTATCGCAGCTTTTCTTTAGACGGTCAGACACAAGGCTCGCTCGACTCAGTGTCGCTATCAAACGCAACACTCAAGTTTGATGATATCGTCGGCACGGGAAACATGCTGCTTAACCTCTCAGGCGCTAAACCAAAGCTGACAGGTAATTTGAAAACCAACACAATTAATGCCACAAATTATGCGGCAGCCTCTGGCGCAACCGAAAAGCCTAAATCCACAAACAAAACGGATGGGTGGCAAGACATTCCTCTTGACCTATCTCCTCTAAAATCCGTCGATGTTGATCTTAAAATCGAGGCCGAAGGTCTGAAATTCCAAGGCATAGATATTGGCAAGACTTTGCTTAATACCACAATCATAAACGGTAAGCTTGTCGCCGACCTGACAGAAACATCCCTATATGGTGGTAAAGGGACAGCCAAAATCGTTGCAGATGCATCAGCAGCGACGCCAAAAGTTGAGATGATAGCGAGTTTGAATGCATTAAACGCAGCGCCCTTCCTTGGGGCTGTCGCTGATTTTGACAAAGTTGAAGGTGTTGGTGGTTTCAACATTTCGATAAATGGAACTGGCGCTTCAATGTCCAGCATTATGAGTTCACTCTCAGGTGCGGGTGCATTCAAGTTTGATGATGGTGCCATAAAGGGACTGAATGCGGCTCAGCTCATGCGGTCAGCCACAGAGTTTCTAAATACAGGCACAATCCCTAGCGCGTTATCTGAAGAACAAGAAACAGATTTCACAGAGTTTGCGGCTGATTTCAATATTAATAAAGGTGTGGCTTCAACCAACGCTTTCAACTTTGTAACCCCAGGCTTAGAGATCCCAGGCCAAGGTCAACTCGACCTTGGAAACCGTACACTTTCATTGAGCATGTTCCCAAAATCAGGTGATAAATCACTCGGGATAAACGGATTTGCACCGCCCATTAAAATATCCGGTAGTTGGAATAAATTGTCAGTTGGTCTGGATCAAGACTGGTTAAAGGAACAACTGACTCAACAGCTCAAAAATGAAGCGCAAAACCTTATTCAAAAGGAATTGGGACTAGATAAAGCTCTTGGTGGTAATACAGGCAATATTCTAGGCAGCGGCAAAGAAGCAGATGATGCTCGCAAAGAAGCCATTGGCAATGCGCTTGGAAATGCGTTGGGCATTAAGAAGCCAGCGGCTACACCGGCTCCGACAGCAACACCTTCTCCGACTGCAACAGCAGATTCAGCAACCAGCTCGACTGAAACAGTTGGACCTGAAGAAGAGATCGATGAAGAGGAAAAGTCCATAGAAGAGCAATTAGAAGAAGAAGCGAAGAAAAAGCTTCGCGATCTTTTCAAATAGAGCTCATTTTCTGAATCGACCGACTCAATAAGGACTGCTACCAAAGATGTTATGAAAATTGCGTCTTGGAATGTAAACTCGGTGAATGCACGCTTACCGACCGTGCTTGAGGTTTTGAAAAACCTTGAGCTTGATGTTGTGTGCTTTCAGGAAATTAAATGTATTGATGACAATTTCCCGCGCCTCGAAATTGAGGACATGGGATATAACATCATCACACATGGTCAAAAAAGCTATAATGGCGTGGCGATCCTCTCAAAACACCCGATTGAGGATGTTCAAATTGGATTGCCGGGGGATGATGAGGATGATCAAGCCCGCTATATAGAAGCTCTTATTATGGGCGAAACGCCTGTGCGTGTTGCCTCGATATACCTGCCCAATGGCAACCCTTTCCCCGGCCCTAAGTTTGACTACAAACTCGCTTGGATGGACCGCCTGAATGCACGCGCAAAAGAATTGCTCTCCTATGAAGAAGCGGTCGTTTTGGCTGGAGATTACAATTGTATTCCTCGTGATGAGGATTGTTACGATCCTGCCGCATGGGTAGATGATGCGCTTGCCCAGCCTGAAACGCGCGGCAAGTTTCGTGAACTTCAATGGATGGGATATACTGAAGGCTTTGCCGCACGTGATAATCGCGGCCACCAATATACATTCTGGGATTATCAGGCCGGTGCTTGGCAAAAAGACAATGGTATCAGAATTGACCATTTGCTTTGCAGTCCGCAAGCTGCGGACAAATTAAAATCAGTATCCATTTATAAAGATGCGCGCGGCATGACAAAACCATCAGACCATGTGCCAATTATAGGTGAATTCGAGCTATGACGGCCCTGCCTGAACCCATTGATGTCACAAACAGCCCAGATACGATGTGGCAAGCTATCAAGCGTACAATAAAGGGTTGTTGCCCCAATTGCGGGCAAGGAAAATTATGGGCAAAATACATCAAACAAGTTGAGCATTGCGACAATTGCAGCGCTCACTTAGGCGCGGTGCGCGCAGATGATGGCCCAGCATGGCTGACCATCTTGATCGTTGGGCATATCTGGTCACCTATTCTGGTTCTTGTGACACGGTACGACATTCCTATGTGGTTTCTGTTTCCTGCACTTATGTTCAGTGCACTTGCTTCATGTTTGGTGGTTTTACCATTCGCCAAAGCGATATTCATCGGTGCAATCTGGAAATCGCAAGCTGGTGATCAAGCACACGACTGATCATTTTGCGCAGCTAGATGATGTAACCTCACACAATTAAAATGTTTGATTTAAAGCTTTTTGGAAGCGATCAAAATCTTCAATATGTGGAAGGTGACCAAGATCATCTAATTCAATCACATGAATGCTTGGATTGCGCGCTTTAACTTGATCGCCCAATTGATCATACCGTCCTAATTCATAATCAATGCCGGATTTTTTCCAATTGCGCCCTGGGCCTGTGCGATCACGCGTACCCAAAATTAAAGTGACGGGCATTTTGAAATCATCAAATTCTTCAATCACTGGACCGCTAAAAATCATATCATATGTGCGTGCGCTCACCTGCGCTAAGAGCGACCAATCTGGACCATTCACCCAGCCGACGAGCGGAATGGTGAGGGCTTCATATTCCTCATTCCAAGCGCCATCGTAATAGTTTTTCTGCTGATAAGCGGCAATTTTCTCTGGCTTTTGACCAAGCTCATTTTGATAGAAAAAATCAACGTCTTTATATTCGACATAGTGCAAGTAATTTTCTAATCCGATCGGATTTACCAGCGTCAATTTCTCTGTTGCCTCAGGGTATTGCAAAGCAAATCGAGACGCCAACATCCCTCCCATAGAATGACCAATAATGTGAGATGATTGAATATCTAAATGATTTAACAGCGCTTTTGTATTATTCGCTAATGCTGGAAAACTATATTGGTAATTGATTGGTTTAGACGATTTTCCAAACCCAATCTGATCCGGCATTAAAACACCATAGCCTAATCCATGCAGATATGCCGCCGTTTGCTGCCAGTAAGCGCCATTAAAGTTTTTCCCATGCAATAGCGTGATAATGCCTTTAGATTCTTCTACCGCAGGCAAATACATATAGGCCATTTCCAGATTTTGGCCTTGAGAAGAGAATTGAAATGTTTGTACCTCAAACGGATATGGGTATTTTTCTAGCGACTTCCCATAAGAGATTTTAGCGTCCGACACTTTAGGCTCAGCTATAACAGACGAAGTCAGACACGCAGTTAAAGCGAAACAAGTGCAAAATGCCCTCAGCATTGAAAGATGTTTATTTCGTCTCATAACGCCTGCTCTTTTCATCTCTGACTATATCCGTTTTCACAAAAAACTCGCCAAACATATAGCTCAGCGAGTGATTGATAAATCTAGTAATTTTCTAATTTAGCCAATGCATTTGGTGTTAAATGCTGTTGTCTTTTCATTATAAGCTTCAGCTTTTTCCATCAGCGACACATTCATCAATTCAAGTTTGCTTTTTGCCTCTTCAGCTTGAGCGTGATGCTCTTCTACACTAGCTTCATATCCGGCTTTTTCGTCTTTCGTCATCTTGATAACACCAGTCTCAAGATTGGCCAATTCAGCCTTCGCCGCAGCGCGTTCATTATTGTGCAATTCAAACGTTGCGACAATCTCTTCACGGTCAGCTTGCATGCCGACAATCTCATTACCAACATTGACTAATTCTTTTTGCATGGACGAACATGATCCAGCATGAGCAGTTCCAGCAAGTGCAAGAGCAGAGACACTGACGATGAAAAATTTAGATGCGTTGCGCAATTGAAAAGTCATATGTATCTCCGTTCAAAATTGTATTTCTCTAGGCTAAACTTATAAAGTCTCACCTGAATATGAAATGAAGTTATCGAGGTGATGTGGCCACTTCTGGGCGAAAACATGCCGATCACCCAACATTAAATTCTTTTAAATTATTGTTTTAGCACAGATATATTTAAGTCCATGGACCGTTTTCGCCCCCATCCGACTGGGTATTGTCTTCATCAGGCTTGGCTGCAGGCGCACGTCCTGCACGATCTGACACACTATCAATCAATTGGAAAACCGCGACAAAATCTTCCATCAACTCGCGTATGCGATCAGGATTATCGAGCGGAGTAAACATAGAACCCGGTTCGAATAAATCACCGCCTTCTACACACACAAATAACTCACCGCCCGAAAATGCACAGCGCAATTTGCCGCCTTGGAAAATGCGCTCAAGTTCGAGCAGCCTTTCCATAAAGTCTGGCGTTAACAGAAAGCGAGATTCAATCTGATCATTAGAGAAAACTTCAAACGCTTTTTCAAATTTTGGATCTTCTAAACGCACGCGTTCCAAATTTTGGCCGGATAATTTATTCCCGATTTTATTGAAAACATTGAGAACACCCAAATCACGAAACACTTTTGTCAGTCCATTGAATGGCTTGTGAAAATTCATCACCAAACATTGGCCTTTAAAAACCGTGACCCATTCAGTTCGCGTACGCCCTTTTCCATCTGATCGCGTGCGTTTATCTTCTAAATGCGCCTCGAAAAATTCAAAATTCGTACTGCCGCGTGATCCTAAAAGCTGGTCTTCAAAACTTTCCCTATCCCAACTCGGGATCAATCCAAGATTACGAAAACGACTAAGCACAAGGGGAGAAGCTGGCTCGGGATTATATTGCAGATCAAATCCATTTGCAGCAGTTTCAACGATGAGCAATTTAGCTTCACGTTTTAAGTAATTGAGACCATGGCGCCCATATGAAAACAATCCCATTCCGGCAATTCCACCGAGAAACAAAGCAAAAGGCGAACGCATCAAAGCAAGTCCAATTAAAGCAATTGCTCCGCCAATAGCGACACCTAGCCTTGTATATGTGCGTGCTTTTTCGGCGGCGGCTATTCTGTCACCTTCGCGTGCTTGCAAGGAAGGTAATATCTCATCGCGATAGACTTGTTTGAATGCATCAAACTCAGGCGGCAGCGTTTTAAACGCAGCTTCGACATCTGTTTCAGAATGATCTGTCATGAAATCCCCTTCCAGTAATTCTCATTCTGCACAGTTTGGCTAAACCCTCAATAATCCATCCAGATTAAGGCGCGTCCCCATAAATACGTGTTTCAATTGTTCCATCAGCTGTCACAATACCGCGAAACATTCCCGGCGTGTTGAATACAAACGCAGAAGCCCCAGTTTTTGAAATAACGATCACGCCGCCATCACCGCCAAGGTCAGCCACTTTATCAAGCGCCACCTTACCAGCATCTTCAGGTGCCTCGTCTAGCAATTCAATCCGTGAACAAACCGTCTTAGCAACGGCTGTTCGAATGAAATATTCACCATGTCCCGTGGCAGAGACACCGCATCCATTATTGTCCGCATACACACCCGCACCCACAATGGGGGCATCCCCAACGCGGCCAGGTGCTTTGGCTGTCATGCCGCCTGTTGAAGTTGCGGCTGCTATATTGCCGCGCACATCAATCGCCACAGCACCGACTGTGCCGCGCTTATCAGCCTTCTCAGCACGCGTTTTTAACACACGCTCAAGCGCAGCTTTACGCGCCTCTGTTGTGAAATAGGTATTTTCAACACGCTCAACGCCATGACTGTGTGCAAATTCAGACGCAGCCTCACCTGCAAACATTACATGTTCGGATTTTTCCATCACAGCACGCGCCGCGAGCACAGGATTTTTAACAGTCTTCACGCCAGCAACTGCACCTGCATTCGTGTTGCGGCCATCCATAATGGATGCATCTAATTCATGATCACCAGCAGCCGTCAAAACAGCGCCATGTCCTGCATTAAAAGCTGGATTATCTTCTAGTAAAATCACCGCTGCTTCCACAGCATCAAGCGCTTCACCACCATTTGCAAGAACCGTTTGGCCAGCAAGCAAGGCCTCTTCTAATCCTTTATGATAGGCTAGTTCTCTTTCTGCCGTCATATGCCGGCGTTCAATCACACCGGCTCCGCCGTGAATTACCAATGTCCATTCTTGGGCCTCAACACTTTCCATTGTGGTGTGGAGGCCGCTGGTTTGAACCTTATCGCCTGTTTGCGCGCTCGATGGCAGAGCAAAGCATGAAAAGACAACCCCACAGCTGACCAACAATACCCGACGAGAAAGATTCAGCATATCAGCGCCCTATTTGAAGATTGCTTCCAGTGTCGCAAATGCTTCTTTGAGTTTTTCGATAGACTGCGTCAATTCAGAACGTCGATCCTGTTTCTCGGCCACAACATGCGCCGGCGCACGCGACACGAAATTCTCATTAGAAAGTTGCTTATCAATGATTTCCATTTCCGCATTCAGCTTGCCGATTTCACGGTCCAAACGCTCTTTCTCTGCACCCAGATCAATGACATCAGACACTTCAAGCGCGAAAGTTGCCTCTTCAACAACAATTGACACAGTGCCACTTGGTGCATTCTTGGAAACGTTCAGATCTTCCAAACGCGCAAGGCGTTCGATAATGCCTTTATAGTCTCTCACTCTTTGCTTAGTGAGGTCATTTGCATTCAATACACTCACAGGCAGTTTGGCACCTGCTGGTATATTAAGGTCAGCACGCGCAGAGCGAATATCTGTGATTGTGTTAATCACCCAGTCAATCTCAGCCTCAGCTTCCATTGATGCCGCTTCAGGACCAAAAGAAGGCCATGCTTGGTTGCAAAGAAGTGCTGTTTTATCTGCACGAAACTCTGCTTGGTCCGCCCACAACGCTTCAGTAATGAATGGCATGAATGGGTGAAGCAAGTGAATAATCTGATTCAGTGTCCACGCAGCTGTTTTACGCGTCTCTGCTTTTGCTGTTTCATCATCGCCATTAAGCAATGGTTTCATCAGCTCCAAATACCAGTCACAGAAGACATGCCATGTGAATTTATAGGCAGCTGAGGCAGCATCGTTGAAACGGTATTCATCAATGTTTTTCGTGATATCTGCCGTTGCTTTGGCAACTTCAGACACGATCCATTTATTTAGCGTATGCTCAACTTTTAGCGGGTCAAACTCATGTTGTTCCCACAAAGCGCATTCGTTCATTTCACAAAAACGCGCCGCATTCCAAAGCTTTGTTCCAAAGTTACGATAGCCCACTACACGATCAATCGAGAGACGAATATCGCGCCCCTGAGCTGCTTGGGATGCTAGAGTAAAGCGAAGCGCATCCGTACCACACGCGGGAATACCATCTGGAAATTGCTGTTTGGTTTTGTTGGTAATGGCTTTTTCAGCGGCTTTGTCTTTTTTCTCATTACCCGTTTTTTTGATGTCTCTCACGCGTTTGGCGATCAATGTATCAAAATCACAGCCATCAATAATATCGATCGGATCGATCACATTCCCGATAGATTTAGACATTTTCTTACCGTCTTCATCCAAAACAAGCGCGTGGATATAAACATCCTTAAACGGCACTTCTTTCATGAAATGGATACCCTGCATCATCATGCGGGCCACCCAGAAGAAGATAATATCAAAGCCTGTTACCAGCGTGGCAGTTGGGTAAAATTTATCCAATTCAGGCGTCTTGTCTGGCCAACCCATAGTCGAGAATGGCCAAAGCGCTGATGAGAACCATGTATCGAGTACGTCTTCGTCTTGATATACCAAATTGGAACTAATTAGCCCCTCATGAATTTCCAAATACTCATCAAGAGTATCTTGAGTCATTACTCCTCGTTTAACGATATTCTCTCTAGCTAATTTTTCAGCTTTCTCTTCATTTTCAGCAACTGCTAATAATTCACCGTCAATAAACCATGCCGGTATACGGTGTCCCCACCAGAGCTGGCGTGAGATACACCAAGGCTCAATCTCGTCCATCCAGTTATAATATGTTTTAGACCAATTTTCGGGCACAAAGCGTGTTTTGCCCTCTTTCACTGCATCCACAGCAGGACCAGCAAGTTTAGCTGCATCCACATACCATTGATCCGTCAGCATGGGCTCAATCACCACGCCTGAACGGTCACCAAATGGTTGCATAATTTTTTTGTTTTCAACGTAAGGGACAGTTTCGGTAACTTCTATTTTGTTACCGTCTTCATCCTTGGTCTTACGGGTCGCAGTGGTCATCACCGCAAGCCCTTCATCTGTGATCGCTTGCACAACTTTTTTACGCGCTTCAAAACGATCAAGGCCGCGATACTCATCCGGCACCAAATTAATCGCGTCAATTTCTGAAGACGTAAATTCACCAGACGCCAAGATTTCACGCGCTTTTGCAGCTGATGCAGCATAAGGCTCACCATCATCACGCATGGACGCTTTCACATCCATAAGGCGATACATCGGGATATTGTTACGCTGGGCAACGCCATAGTCGTTGGCGTCATGCGCACCGGTAATCTTCACCGCACCAGACCCAAATTCTGGATCAGGGTATAGGTCTGTAATGATCGGGATCAAACGGCGATCACCCTTAGGGCCAACCGGTATCTCACACAATTTACCCACGATAGGCTTATAGCGCTCATCGCTTGGGTGAACTGCCACAGCTCCATCTCCGAGCATAGTCTCAGGACGTGTCGTCGCGATAGAAATATAATCGCGCTCCTCTTCCAGCGTGACATTACCATCTTCGTCTTTTTCAACGTAAGTATATGTCTCGCCGCCCTGCAATGGATATTTGAAGTGCCACATGTGGCCATCAACTTCCACATTATCCACTTCAAGGTCAGAAATAGCAGACTGAAAATGCGGGTCCCAGTTCACCAGACGCTTGTCGCGGTAAATCAGCTTTTGCTGGTGTAGTTCAACGAAAACTTTCGTAACTGCTTTGGACAGACCTTCATCAAGCGTAAAACGCTCGCGTGACCAATCACAACTGGCACCAAGACGCTTAAGCTGGTTGATAATTTGTCCGCCGGACTTTTCTTTCCATTCCCAAACACGCTCAATGAATTTGTCACGCCCAAGGCTCGCCGCGCTTTGATTGCCTTCAGCTGCCAATTGGCGCTCGACAACCATTTGCGTCGCAATACCGGCATGGTCAGTCCCCGGTTGCCATAAAACATCCTTGCCTTGCATACGTTGATAACGACACAACAAATCCTGCAATGTGTTGTTTAACGCATGCCCCATGTGCAGCACACCCGTGACATTGGGCGGCGGGATAACGATGGAATAAGCATCAGCTGCACCCTCCGTTTCCATTTTGGGTTTGAATGCGCCGGATTTTTCCCAGCTATCATAAATTTTCGGTTCGGAGACACTATGGTCGAAATGTGAGTCAAGCATGAGGTGTTGATACAATAATTATCACACGCCGCAACGAAAAAAGAGCACAGTTTAGCGCTGTACTCTTATGATCATTGATTTTTTTTGAATATCTTGGAGATACCCGCGTCTATCTCGCCATACGAGAAATACGTTGAAGCTCTTTTTGGACTTCCTGCTCAACAAGCTGCGGCAGATTCCCATCTAGCCATTCTTTAAGCATGGGTTTTAGCATTTCACGCACCAAGTCTTCAATCGTTGTGCCTTGGGATAGCATCATGGAGCCCATCAACTTGCCCAACTGACCTGCTGTCGCATCCGCTGTTGCGGCTGCAACCAAACCTTCGGATTCTGGTTCAGGAGCTGGTGCAGGCTTTGGCGCAGGTTCTGGTGCAGCCGCTACTGGTTCAGCAACTGGCTCAGGCTCTGGCTCTTCTTCAATTCCCCAATCCGCCATATCGACTTCGGGTTCATCTTCAGCCCATTCATCAGCATCAACAACCACAACATCACTTTGCGGTTCAACGTCTTCTGCCATTTCTTCCATGGCCGCTGCCATGTCGAATTCTTCTTCTGGTTCAGTTAAATCTAGATCAACTGGATCATCGTCAATCTGCTCAGCATCTGAGAGATCGAGCACATCAGCAGCACTCGCATCAGCTTCAGTTGGAGCTGGTTCGTCATCTTCAGAAATGATCTTGCGGATGGAAGCAAGAATTTCTTCCATGGTTGGTTCTGATGCGGCTTCTTCAGCTGACATGACGCGCCTCTAATACATAACTTTCGGCTTCATACATTCAGAAGCACTAGAATCACCTAAACATTAGGCAAAATGTAGTTAACAACGCCTTTCTAAGAAAGGACGTTGTTGGTTAGATATGCATTAAGTCTTAGACTTATAAGGAAAGATTAACACCAAGAGATTCAGGTGTCAGCGCTCCCATAGCCGCCAATAATTGGTGAACGGCAATGTAATGTGTGCGATTTGCTTGCACAAGTGCTAGCTGAGCATCCAGCAATTCTTGTTCTTGGTCCAACAAATCGAGTGTTGTTCTGAGCCCAACAGCCAATTCTTGTTCTGCCCCATCAAACGCTATCTGTGCAGCTTCCACTTGTTGTTGAGACGCTTCAATTGTGCGCTGAGATGCTAAAGCTGAATGCCAAGCCCGAGTAACCTGCACCAAAACAGATCTTTCAGCAGCACGATGCTGTAAACGCAATTGATCGCGCTCCAAAGCCGACGCCCGGATTTGTGATGAAATACGGCCACCTGTATATAAAGGCAGCGTCAACTGAGCCACAACAGACGCGTTCTCATTGTTAAACGTATCGTCTTGATAAGTCTGACTTAGGCCAGCCGCGCCCACAATAGAAATGTCAGGACGGTTTTGCCCTTTAGCTGAACGCAACCTTTGCTCGGAAGCCTTTACGCTTGCCTTTGAAGCCACTAAATCAGGATTATATTCCATCGCAGCATTTATTGCGTCATCTAGGCCCTCTGGATAATCAGGTGTGAAATTCACCGCTTCTAACTGAGTCGGCCACCGCCCAACCAATTCTTGGAACACTGCGCGATTAGCAACAAGATTAGCTTGCGCAGTAGAAAGTTGGGCTTTCGCACCAGAATAACGCGCCTGCGCTTGAGCCACATCAGTACGTGTCACTTCACCAACTTCAAATCTATCAGAAGCCGCTTCCACTTGGCGCACCAATACACTCACATTGTTTTTACGGATATCTACTTCAGCTTCACTAGCAAGGACATCCATATAGTTTGTAACGACGTTTAAGATCATATCTTGTTCAAACGCGAACAATTGACTTTCTGCCTGCGTGACGCCGGCCGCTGCCTCGCCTATTGCAGCATCATTACGGCCACCATTCCAAAGACTTTGACGAACCTCCAAACCAAAAGTGGTTTGAGGTGCCTCAAAATCAGCAAACGCAGTTCTACCATTGCGTGAAATTGCGTATCCAGCAGAAGAACTCACACTCACTTGAGGCCGTTTAAGTGCATGCGCCTGAGACAATCTCTCATCAGCAATCATACGAATTTTGCGCTGCGCAAGTATAGAAGGATTACGCTGGTAAGCAGCGCTAATTGAATCAGCAAGCGACTCAACTGTTAAATCAGGATCACTATCAGAAGAATTTAACTGCGCGTTGTCAGCATCAACTGACGAGACCACATCTTCTCCCTCTGCCCCTAACAAAATATCATCAGGAGAGGTCGCTGCATTGTCCTGAGCAAAAGAAATTCCACTGCTCAAGACAGCTGATGTAATTAAAACTGAAATCAATGTATTACGCACAACAATCCTCAACTATATAAATCCACAGCTGCTTTGAACAAACTCAAAACACAACCAAGAGTATATCGGGACAATATTAATCCACCCTGACGAAAATACATGAAGAGTGCGCCAATAAATTCATCCAAAGTAAATAGTACTAAAAAACGAAGGATTCAGCCTTCTCAAAGCCAGGTAATGCAGGTGGCGCAGCATCGAACACGCTCCGGCAAGCAAAAGAATCACCCGAACGAGTATATATTCTTGCTTGGCTTAATTTGCCTTCGCGTACGATCACAGCAAGACGACCATTTTGCTTGAGCTGATCTTTCCATTCTTGTGGAATGACTTCAACTGATCCATTCACAAAGATAACATCAAACGGGCCTTGAGATGCCAAACCTTTTGAAATGTCACCGGCAACAACGTCTGCATTGTCTATATCGAGGCTATCCAAACGTGCAGATGCAGCTTCAGCCAATGCTTCGTCTGTTTCAACACCCACAACAGCTGCTGCAAGTTTCGCAAGTATCGCTGCTGAATACCCACTACCAGAGGCAACATCCAAAACTTCATCATCTGCTTGAATTTTAGCGGCTTCAACTAATTTAGCAAAATCACGTGCGCGCCACATATAACGTCCCTGTGACGTTTCATGCTCAAATTCTGCATAGGCTAGAGAGTGGCGTGACTTTGGCAAGAAAACCTCGCGCGGCACATTTTGAAGTGCGGCGTGGATACGGCGGTCCGTAACATCGTTAGGGCGAACCTGAGTGTCGATCATGGTTTCGCGTGCGACAGCATCGTTCATTGCAGCTTCCCTGTATATCTGTTTGAGCTGGCTTAAATCTATTGCGCAACATGTTTAACAACATGTGGATAGTCGGCTATTAGCATAGGATGACAACTTGGCAATGCGACGAATAGTTTTATTCGCTTTTAGCCGCCCTTCCAAACGCAAATTAGAACAATAAACTATCTTTGTGCGTATGACATAAGCGATCAAATTCGAAAGAATTTCTGGAACAAGCGCGGCAACATGTTTTGAAACTTTAAAGGCGCATCTGTTACAGCCAGACACACACATGCACTATCCTGCATTGCGATAGGTTGGTGGGGCGCATCATGCCCAACAGTCTGCATATCCCCTAGATTAAACGCCTGATCACCGTCATAATATCCACCGGCAACAACTTGCGTAAGTTCTACGCCATTATGCCCATGTGATGCAGCAGCAACGCCAGCTGGTATATAAAGAAGGCGGGCTATCAAACCATCTTGTTCATGCAGAATTTTCTGTTTAACCCCGCCGCCCATAGTGGACCATTTAATATCCTTCAAATCACCCGCGAGCGAGCGCAAGGGTTCAGGAAAGACAGGAGTTTCATTTTCAAGCGTTGCGGAATGAGTCGGTTTAACGTCCGAATCCGAAATTTCAGCTTCATCCATATTATCCAAAAGATCCATCGCACTGAGAGACACGGTCTCAGTTGAATTTTCTTCCATGGATACGGCCAACACATCTTCAAACAACGCAACACGCTGACGGCAATGGCTACACATCGCTAAATGAGTCGCGACAGCAAGACTCCAGCTATAATCAAGATCTCCAGCAGCGTAGAGATACAAAAAATCGTCATTTACATGGTGAGAAATTTTCATATCGATCCCTCTCCTAAATCTTCATCTATCAAGGCGCGTAATTTGGATAGCGCTAACCTCATGCGTGATTTCACTGTTCCCAAAGGCGTCTTCAAACTTTCAGCAATTTCAATGTGAGTTTCGTCAGAAAAATAAGACCGTTGCAGCACTTCTTTTTGGCTTTGAGGTAATTTTTCCATTGCGCGCTGCACAGCCAAGGCGCGCTGCTTACCCGTAAGTACATCATCTCCAGTCAATATCGGATCGGGATGAAACGCCGGATCATTGACATCGGGTTCTGGTCGGTTCTGCCGCCGCAATAAATCTATACGCTTATTTCTCGCTATCGTAAAAATCCAAGTCGATACAGCAGCTTTATCCTCACTATATTGAGAGGCTTTGCGCCAAACGAGAACAAAAGTCTCCTGAACAATCTCTTCTGCCATCTCATTAGACGCGCCATATTTTAGCATTTGAGATTTCACACGCGGCGCAAAATGGTCAAATAATCTAGAAAAAGCGTCTCTATCTTTAGATTGTCCGACAAGCAGAAGGTCTGGAGACCAATTAACGGATAATTCGCGCTCTACCAAGATCTGCCTCTCTTGCTCCAAAACCAATTGGCTCTCACCTACTTCACGCACAACTTGCATTCGACCAGAGCGACGCGCAATGGCAGAATTGGCTGGTTTGCGTCGAATATGCAAGCGCCGGTGATCAGTCTTTTGGATTGGATTAAGAGTATTCATAATAGCTAATACGAGGGAGAGGCTGGGCCGGATCACTTCTTTTGTATTTGGATCACACAAAATTTCTCAGTGATCCAAACAACATTCCCTGCCGTATCAATTCTAGAAACAAACTTTAAAACCAGATTTTGGATGCGACATGGCTTACGACACAACAAAACCCCAAAAGCCGACAAGCTCAAAGAATATCGCTATTATTGGCGGCGGTATTTCTGGTTTGGGCGCTGCATGGAAACTTTCCCAAAATCACAATGTTACCCTGTTTGAAAGTGAAGCTGAATTGGGTGGCCACGCCCGCACCCGCATGGCCGGTCCAAATAGAGATATCCCGGTTGATACCGGATTTATGGTCTTTAATGACGCCACTTACCCAAATCTCATAGACCTATTTAAAACCCTCAACATTGCCAGCACGCAAACAAGCATGTCCTTTGCTGTTTCCTTGGATGATGGCGCTTTTGAATATGGTTTATCCAATCTTGGCCGTGTTTTTGCTGATCCTAAAAATGCAATAAGCCCTAAATTTATAGGTATGTTACGCGACATTCTAAAGTTCAACAAACAGGCGACAACCCAAACTTTAGATCCCAATCTGACACTGAAAGAATTGCTTGATAATGTTGGTGTAGGTGAATATTTCCGCCAGCGTTATCTTTATCCTCTGGCCGGTGCCATATGGAGCACTGCCCGTCAGGACATGGAATCCTTTCCGGCCCAGAGTTTTGTACGTTTCTTTGAAAACCATGGTTTATTATCGGCCCATAACGGACCCAAATGGCGCACAGTCATCGGCGGCAGCAAAACCTATGTTGATAAACTTCATGCCGCCTTAGAAGCTAATCAAGTTATTATAAAAACGCACACGCCTATCGCTGCGACAGGCCGTTCCCCTCAACCTTGGATCAAAACAGAATCTGGTGAAACCGAACGCTTTGATGAAATCGTGTTCGCTTGCCATTCCGATCAAGCTCTCAAAATAGCCTCAGATTCCACACAGCAAGAAAACAACATCCTATCTGCTCTGAGATACCGCCCCAACAAAGTCTATCTCCACGGCGACACATCCCAAATGCCACTTCGCAAATCTGCGTGGTCATGTTGGGTCTATCGCGGCGACACAAATGCAAACGAAACAAATGGATCTTTCACCTATTGGATGAACCAATTGCAGCACATTTCCGGCGAAACACCCGTATTTGTGACACTCAACCCCAAACAACCTATAAACGAAGACCTTATCTATGATGAAACAGAGCTGTGGCACCCGCAATTTGATGTGAAAGCTCTCAATGCTCAAAACCAGTTAGCCTCAATTCAAGGCACAAATAATTATTGGTTTTGCGGAGCCTATACGCGCTATGGTTTCCATGAGGATGGATTGATCAGCGGTTTGAATGTCGCTCAATCAATTCAGGCAGCTAGCGCCATTGAGGTGACATAGCTGTGCAAGTAGCCCCCAACATATCAGAAAGATCAGCAAAGCTTTTAAAGGCCAATGTTTTCCATAGTCGAAATGGAAAAGTCAAAAACGCTTTTAATTATAAAGCTGATTATGTCTTGTTTCCCATTTCAAAAGCAGAACCCAAACTCCCCTATGGACTGACACGCAACAAATTTGGGATATGGGCCATTAATGATGTGGATGTCGCAAATGCAAAATCCACACTTTATGATTATTCCCAATCACTCATCAAAACATGTTCCATTCCAGTAAAAGCTGCTGCAATCGTTGAACTTTTAACAATGCCCGCTTTTCTAGGGTATAGCTTTAATCCAATCAGTTTTTGGTTGTTTAAAGATAGCGAGAAAAACCTTCGCGCAATTGTTGTCGAAGTGACAAATGTCGGCCGCGACCGCCACTCCTATCTTTGCAAAATGCCGGATTTTGCACCCATAAAGTCCACCGATAAAATCACAACTGACAAACGCCTTCATGTCTCTCCCTTCCAGACTTTAGACGGCAATTATCGTTTTCATTTTGATGTCACATCGGATTATTTCAGTGTTCGAATTCAGTATGAAACACCCAATGAAGATGGTCTCACCGCCACACTCCAGGGTGAGTTTCTTGCGTTGAAAACCCGCACAATTTTATCTTCCTGCCTCCGCCTACCTTTAGGCGCTTTGCGAGTCATGAGTCTGATCCTTTGGCAGGCAATCAAACTAAAAATCAAAGGTGCGAAATTTCGCCGCCGCCCGTCTCCTCCAACACAGGAATTGTCTCAATGATTTTTTCTAAATCGAGTTCAGAGAAAAAGTTTTTCCAATTATTGGAGAACATCCATACCGGAACGCTAACAGTCGAAATGCCTGATGGCAAAACGCATATTTTCGGGCAAGGTCTTCCTGCCGTATATTGGCAGATAAAACATTGGGATGTGCTGCCTGCTTTAGCTCTACGCGGTGATGTTGGCCTTGGTGAAACATATGCGCAAGGTATGTGGGACACACCAGATCTTGAAGCGCTATCCACTTTGGCATTGCTCAATCATGATGTAATCAAAACACCTTTTGGCGGAGCCACATTCCAACGCCTTTTATTTATTGCAACTGACAGATTTGCACGCGCAAACTCCAAAGCTGGCTCTCGGCGCAATATTTCCGCGCATTATGACATATCAAACGATTTTTACAGCCGTTGGCTCGATCCCAGCATGACCTATTCTGCCGCGCTTTATACTGACGAAAACCAATCGCTTGAATCAGCTCAAAATGCCAAATACGACCGCCTCATAAACGCGGTCGCAAATTCGGGTGAAAATACATTGGAAATTGGCTGTGGTTGGGGCGGCTTTGCACAGCGATCACTTGAGACCAGTGATAATAAGCTAACCGCTGTTACCATTTCAAAAGAACAACATCGCTTTGCAAACGACCGCATAGCCAAGCATGGGCTGGAAAAACGCGCCAATATCCGCTTAGAAGACTATCGCGACATTAAAGGCAAATTTGATTCAATCGTGTCTATCGAAATGGTAGAAGCTGTTGGGCAACGCTATTGGCCCACCTATTTTAAAACCATAAAAGATAAACTCGCTGACAATGGTCGCGCTGCCTTGCAAGCGATAATTGTTGAAGACGACACATTCGATATTTACCGCACCCGCACCGATTTTATTCGCCAATACACATTCCCAGGCGGCATGCTGATTTCACCCGGTGAGATTAATCGTCAGGCAGAGCGCGTTGGCCTAAAAACAGAAAATCTCTTCCGTTTTGGAAAAGATTATGCACGCACGCTCAGAGAATGGCGTTCAAAATTTGAAGATTGCATTCCTGAACTTCAGTCAGAAGGCTACAAGCCTGAATTCCTCAGAGGATGGAAATATTATCTCGACACATGTGCAGCTGCTTTTGAGCAAGGAAACCGGACAAATGTTGTTCATGTGGAGCTGACACATGCTTAGTCTTTTTCCAATTATTCTAGCTTTGCTCATATCTGATCCAGCAATATCAAAACCAACAACTTCAGACATGAAACTTGTCGGCACGGCCAAATATTATTTTGGGCCTTTCAAACTCTATGACGCCGCTCTGTTGTCTGAAGATGGTCGCTATTCCAAAGAAAACCGTTTTGATCTGACTTTGACATATGCACGTGACATCTCAGCGACCAAACTTGCCAATGCATCCATTATCGAAATGGCCCGCCTGACCGGAAAAACAGAAGAAGAGCTGGAACACTTACGTTCTCCGCTAGAATCTTGTTTTGGCGACGTTGAAAAAGGCGTCGTCATAACGGGTCAAAAACTCTCGGCAGATAAAACCAATTTTTTCAAAAATGGCGAACTGACCTGCCAAATGCAGGAGTCAGATTTTAGCGATGCCTTCTTTGCTATCTGGCTCGATCCCAATGGCCGTTACCCATCTAAAACTTCAAGCCTAATCGGCAAATAGTTTTCAATAATTCAAAGGCTGCCCCATGACCTATTTTTCGACAATTGTTTTCATTATTGTATCCTTGTTTCTACTCTCTGGCTGTGTCTGGGGGTTTTCTCACCAAAAGCCCGCTGATTACGCAGAAGCAACACCTCTCTTTGATCCCAAGACAACACTCAAAGGAGACTATCTCTCCGAAGGTTTGATCTATGATTACACAGGAAAAGTCGTCTCTCGTTTCAAAGCACGCATGTCAGGTAATTTTGACGAAAATGGCGGCACATTAGCTGAGCACTTCATTTATGCATCTGGCAGAGAAGACAGACGCGAATGGACACTAAAATTTAAAGAAGACGGCGGCTTTACCGCAACAGCTCCAGATTTGGTTGGCGAAGGCGTTGGCATTGCTTCAGGCAATAGTTTGCAAATGAAGTATAAGCTGAAACTAGCAGAAGATGCTGGTGGACATGTCCTCAGCGTCACAGATTGGATGTATCTCACAGATGAAGGCACTATCATCAACCGATCTCAAATGCGAAAATTTGGTATCAAAGTGGCTGAACTTGTCGCTGTTTTTAAACACAGAGACATCGCCGAAGATTCGGTTTTCTACAATAAAGGGGATAATAATCTGGAGGCTGCTGAATGACACAATCAACCTCTTGGGAAGGCACACACTATTGGATAATTGGCGCAAGCGCAGGCCTTGGTGAAGCATTGGCAAAACTCTTATCAGCTGATGGCGCAATTCTCACCCTTTCCGCTCGCAATGAAGACGCCTTAGAAAAACTGGCGAATGAACTACCTTCACCTGCGAAAGCCGCGCCATGTGATGTCACTGATAGTAAAAGCATTGCATCGGCGTTTGAAACGGTGATCCAAAATGGAGACCTTGATGGCATTGTGTTTTGCGCAGGACAATATGCACCCATGACGGCGCAAACTTGGGATGTTGAAAATGCAGCATCAATCTGCGACGTCAATTTCACGGGTGCCATTCGCGTTCTCAGCCAATATCTGCCCTACATGAACAAACAAAACTCTGGTCACATTGTGATGATCGGTTCGCTTTCTGGCTTTAAGGGTATTCCAGCTAGCTCAGCCTATGGTGCCAGCAAAGCGGGTGTAATGCATTTAGCCCAAGGTTTAAGAGCTGACTTAGACCCAGATAAATTCAAAATACAGCTCATCAATCCTGGATTCATAAAAACCCGACTGACTGACAAAAACGAATTTAAAATGCCTTTTATAATGTCACCAGACGAAGCCGCCCAACGCACAAAATCTGCTATGGAATCGAATCGGTTCCAAACAAATTATCCCAAACGTTTTGCACTCATATTTCGTTTGCTAGGTCTGCTACCTAATTCATTGTATTTTCCGATTGTTCAGAAATTTTTTAAAACCAAATAGAGATTGTGATTACTCACACCCTTATCTGAAATACATCTGAACCAATTTTCGTCACCGTATTGCACCAGCCACACTGCACAAACGCAGAAAATCAACACAACCCCCTCACAAATTCCACAATGGATAGAGACTGGTTCGACACAGATTTAGCAATTTTCAGTATAAAACTGGATAAAAAGCCTTCACTAATTAGTAAAAGCTGATAAGTAAGCTCCCTCACTATCGATAGCTTCTGTTGTCGAATCTTGATTGGCAACTAAGCTGCTGGTCAATATAATGATTTCAATGGTTAGGCCGCGTGGCGGAGTGGTTACGCAGCGGATTGCAAATCCGTGTACTCCGGTTCGAGTCCGGACGTGGCCTCCATTGTAAATCTTCTATGCGTCATTTGAAATTTTAACGCATTCCAATCCCGCTCAATCTAATTTTCCATTTATCAAGCTAATCTTGCGGCTCTTGTTTTGACATAAAACAAGAAACTCAAGCTTATTTGCATATTCACAAAACTGCACAGGCTTCAAAGTTAACAAATAATTCTGAAAACTGATAAAATTAAAACGAAATTTTAGGGAAATTCAATAATTTAACCACTCATTAACCCAAATGGAGCATATTGCCTATGTCTTCTCTGAAGACACCCACCATCACCCAACGCCTTGACGGGAGCTTTTTCTAGCTCCCGTTTTTTTTGTGCCGTTTTTAGGTGAAAATCCAATTTTTTTTAAAAGAAATGCATTTTGAGGCAAATTAGGGATTGCACATATTTGGAACGCTAGATATACCGCGTCCTCTAACGTTGTTCCGCGATAGCTCAGTTGGTAGAGCAATCGACTGTTAATCGATTGGTCGCAGGTTCGAGTCCTGCTCGCGGAGCCATTTCCTTTCAGATTTTGAAAGGATGATTTATCTCTCCCTCAAAATCTATCTTTGCGGCTTTGGTTTGAAAACAAATAGCATTGTCATCGTAAAATTGAATACCAATCCAACCAAAGTGCCCGGAATAACAGCGAGTAACGGCCCCCACTCTACATATTGCTGTACACCAACAACTTCATCTAAGCCTGTTCCTAACGCCTGAATCCAGTCTTTAAATGGAGACAGATAGACGAATGTTAAATAGGTGAGATAATTCGCTGCGCCGCCTAATGCATTTGCTGAGAAGAATCGAACGAATCCATTGATCCAATTTATTTGCTTTGCCTCACTGGCGAAAACAAATTGACGATTTAACGAATATGTCGCGCAAACAGCGACCAGAAATGAAATAATGCGAGCATATATTGGGTTAAGAAGGTTCAAAACAGCAGACAACACAGCAATGTCTACAAACAACCCAACCAAACCAACCATGCAAAA
Organism: Hirschia baltica ATCC 49814; assembly: GCF_000023785.1. Lineage (NCBI taxonomy): Bacteria > Pseudomonadati > Pseudomonadota > Alphaproteobacteria > Hyphomonadales > Hyphomonadaceae > Hirschia > Hirschia baltica. Next base: position 1,380,868 of record NC_012982.1, on the reverse strand, counting down.
GCCAAATAGTTTCCGCAGTGTTTGCCTAATCGCCTGTTTCATCAACAATACCCAATCTATGAACTGCCTTAGAGGTATTAAATACTACGCGGCGAAGTCATTTGCTTTCCACTCACGACGCTAGTTTCTTCTATTTGAAAAATCTTGTGTCGTTTGCGTTCTGAACTCTTGAGATTACGCTACACTGTCTTCAACTTGCCAGTAAGCGCTCGCTAATTCATGATCAAGGAACAGGTCGCATGCACCGGAAACATACCCGTAATACCAAACTCTATTCCAAATTATTGCTATCAGCCTGCACAACCCTATTTATGAGTGGATGCACTAGCGTAAACACTAATCTAGAAATGCAATCTCCGCAGACTGAAGCCAGAAAACTACATAATCAATTTGTCGTCATGGACACGCATTTAGATACGCCCGCTAATCTTGCAAAACCCGGCTTCGATATCACCCAACGTCACGACCCTATTTTAGATTATTCTCAAGTCGACCTCCCACGAATGGTTGAAGGCGGTTTGGATGGTGGTTTCTGGGTTATTTACACACAGCAAGGCCCGCTAAACGATCTTGGTTACCAAACAGCGAGAGATCATGCTCTCATGCGCGCCATCGCCATACAGCGCATGTTAGCCGCTTATCCTGAGCATTTTGAAATAGCGACGAAGTCCGACGATGCTGCTCGCATAAAATCAGAAGGAAAACGCATTGTTTATCAAAGCATAGAGAACTCATACCCTTTGGGTGAAGATATTTCCTTGCTGCGTACATTCTATAATTTTGGTGTCCGTATGGTTGGTCCGGTCCACTTTGCTAACAACCAATTTGCAGACAGCGGTACTGATCTAACGGGACCAAAATGGAATGGTCTTTCTCCCTTAGGTAAAGAGCTTGTCAAAGAAGCAAACCGGCTTGGCATGATCCTCGATGCATCCCATGCGCATGACCTCACATTTGACGATATGGTAGAGCGGTCCGCAACGCCTATAATCCTCTCTCATTCCGGCACCAAATCCCTGTATGACCACCCGAGAAACCTTGATGATGAGCGGCTAAAAACACTAGCGGCATCGGGCGGAGTCATTCAAATGAATGCGCTAGGCGCATATCTAAAAGAACTGCAAGAGCAACCTTTCCGCAAAAAATCTTATGCCGATCTACGCGAAGAATCAGCATTATACGGCTCAAACCCAACACCAGAGCAAAGCGCACTTTTACTAGAAAAACGGCGCAAGATTGATGCAGAATTTCCAGCTGATATGGCCGACTTTGAAGACTTTGCAGAGCAGCTTTTATATGTCCTAAAGCTTATCGGCCCTGATCATGTAGGTATTGGTGCAGACTGGGATGGTGGCGGAGGCGTGATAGGTATGCGCGATATCGCAGCCTTTCCCCTCATCACAGAACGATTATTAGCTGAGGGATATACTCAAGAAGATCTTGAAAAGATTTGGGGCGGCAATGTCTTGCGTTTAATGGAAGCTGCTGAAGATTATGCCGCGTCACTAAAAAACTAGCTATTTTAAAAGGGCCAAACAAAACAAAGCGTTTGGCTCTTTTTATTGTCTTTAATTTCAGCTTAGAAGGACACGCTCAACTCGCCTGTCAGTAGTTTAGCTGTCACATCACGAAGTATAACATCCATTGGTTGATCTTCTGTGATGAATGGCGCAAGAGCGCGCACCTTTTCAACTTGCGCAAGGACACGCGGACCAACCATCAGCTCTGTTAAATCACCAGATTTTAAGCGCAATTCAATCGCTTGAGTGGCTGCCATCATATGCGCCGCTGCAACTTGCGCTGTCAGCTCGTTCACGCGCAATGCATCACGCGCTGCAATCGTGCCCATGCTAACCTTATCTTGGTTATGGCACTCAGTAGAGCGAGAGAAAACAGACGCCGGCATAGTAAGTTTACACGCTTCAGCGGTCCACGCAGACACACCGATCTGAACTGCTTTAAAGCCATGATTTATGGGAGCACGTTCCCCAGTTGCACCTGACAAATTAGATGGCAAACCATTGGAATACCGCGTATCCACCAAAGTGGCGAGTTGACGGTCCATAAGATCGGCAAGATTGGCGACTTGTGTTTTTAGCGTATCTGCCACCATACACACATGCCCACCATAAAAATGGCCACCATGAAGAACATCACCCGTCTCAGGGTCAAATAGTGGGTTATCATTTGATGAGTTGATCTCAGTATTGAGAACTGATTCTAGCATTGGCATCGCATCTTGCAACACACCAATCACATGCGGTGCACAGCGTGTTGAATAACGATCCTGCATGCGGACCGCTTCATGGTTTTCCTGCATGGGGGCAAGATCTTCACGAATGCGCTGGGCCACTAACATCTGACCTTGGTGTGGCTTGGCATTAAACAAGCGTGCATCAAAGTGGCGCGTATTTCCGAGGATACTCAGGGAACACATAGATGTTAGCCGCGTCGCCGCTGCCATTAATCGTTTGGATTGTTCTAGCGCGATACCAGCAAGCGCTGACATCACAGCCGTACCATTCATGATCGCAAGTGCTTCTTTAGGCTGAAGAATGATTTCCTGTAGCCCTTCTTGCGCAAACGCTTCACGCGATAATTTAATCTCACCTTTGTGCAATACATCGCGCTCACCCGCCAATGCACCAGCAATATAAGAAAGCGGCGTTAGATCACCTGAAGCTCCCACTGATCCTTCAGAAGGAATACACGGCAAAATATCAAGTCGCAGCATGTTAGCTAGCAACTCAACCAAATCCATAGACACACCCGACCAACCGCGCACCAATGTTACCAGACGCACAGCCAGCGTTGCACGTGTTTCTTCTGGCGTTAGAAAACGCCCCATGCCGCAACCATGAAAGCGCGACAAATGCAATGGAAGCTCAGCGACTAATTCAGGCGGGACAGCGCGAACAACGCTATCGCCATAGCCCGTCGTTACACCGTAAATTTTACCATCATTCTTGAGCAGATCAGTGACGTGTTTGGCTGAATTATTGATCACAGCCAACACATCAGGATTCGTTGAAAGGCGTGGTTGAACCCGCTGCGACGCTAAATCATCCAGAATTGCCGTGTCCAATTGCGCTTCACCAAAAGTGAAACTTGGAAAATCACCAGTATCAGCAGCCATCGTCTTATTCCATTCCCTACCCAAAACACCCTAAATCTGAATGTGATGGGGTATTCTTGCTCTACAAATCAGCACACCCAACACAACGAGGCTTCCCATCTCTGTGCGATGTACGAAAGTTCAGCGCTCTTCATACGCCTGAGAAAGAAAAAAGAACACCCCATCAAATTGATATGGGTTTGGATTTTCCAACTAAGTTAAATTTTGACAGAACACATTCAAAATCAATGAAATTTGCCTTGTTCTTGCCCTGCTCTCCAGCCAAAATAAACAATTAAGATTTTAAAAATCGGGATGTAACCATGAAGCCCCATCGATCCAAACGATTCATTCTTGCAGCAATAACTAGTGTTATCGCCAGCTTAACATTCATGACCGCCACGGCTGAAACAGAGCTTATTTCTGTTGAAGATGCTTATGAAAAGTCCATCAATGGTGAAGTTATTCTCGTCGACATACGCACACCACAAGAATGGACACGGACTGGCACCCCATTATCGGCCCGTCTTGTAACGCTGCAAAGCGAGAGATTTTTATCAACAATCAATGCTCTACAAGCGGAAAGGCCCGATGCTTCAGTTGCACTTATCTGTCGCTCTGGCACCAGATCGACACGCGCAGCCCAAATTCTGGAAGAAGCTGGCATAAAGCATATTTACAACGTCAAAGAAGGTGTTGAAGGCAGCCCAAATGGAACAAGCTGGATATCCAAAGGTCTGCCACTTGATCGCTTCCCACTTGAATAATGTTGGCTAACCTATCGTTCCAGATGAAAGTTTATCTTCACCGCGCTTGAATGCGAAATTTAGTTTTTCAGTCTCAGGCTTAAAACCCAGTGTTAGAATTATATCATCATGTGGTTGGATAACCTGTTGAAATTTCATGCGATTGACGTTGAAACTAGCCGGTGAGGCTGCCCAAATTTCTTCAGCAAGACGCGCTGCAATGTGTGTTTGGGCAACTCCCGGCAATATAGGATTTTCTTTAAAATGTCCCTCAAACCAAGGCAGATGTGGTTTAGCAGTGAAGCGAATTTCAGCGTCAAAACCCTCAACTTGAAGATATGACGGAGCCAACACTTCCAGCAACCGCACGCTTTCAAATACGCTTTGCATTTCCGCGACAACCCGTTTGGATTGACTGTTTGTTGGAATATGGCTGACAAAACGCATACGTTTTGGCCATTCGGCAGGCTCTAAATTATCACTCAATAATTTGCGCAGATAACGCGACATTTTGAATGAGCCTAGCTTTCCTAACTCAAGCTGGCCTTCTTGAGTAAGACAAACTAACGCACTCAAGCGGTCTCGGCCATTTTGAGACGTCATAATGACAGCGCAGTCACCAACCATTGGATGAGACGACAACGCTTCTTCTACACGCGGCAGCGATACGCGTTTACCCTCAACTTTCACAATCCGATCAATACGTCCCAAAAGAACAAACCGACCGTCTTCGCCAATCTCGACGCGATCTCCCATTTTTACTGGCTCAGCATCAGGAATAAAGGGGGATGTCACCATCAGCTCGCCTTGAATGCCCAAACTTAGTTTTACTCCGGCGACAGGTGTCCACGGTTCATTTTCAACGTCACGCTGACGCCATGCAACGCCGCCTGTCTCAGTGCTGCCAAGAATTTCAAGTGGCTGCACACCCAATAATTTAGCCGTCGCAAACGAATCATCAGCTTTCAGTGGACCACCCGAAGAAAGAATATAGGCTGGTTGCGTGTGCGATATCGCCCCCTTTTCCGGCAAACGCGATAAATGCGCCGGGCTAGAAACGATGAGGGTTTTAGGTGATACGACATCCATCAGTGCTTCCCAAGAGAGAGCCATATCATCTTGGGCTGTGATGTTACCCAATACAGGCAATGCCAGCCTGAATATCAAACCATAAATATGCTGATGTGAAACACTGCCGGCTATATGGTCAATGTCATTGGCAAACCAATCAACCCAAACTTTAGCTTCAGCTTCTACTACGCTTATCGGTTTCACAATTTGCTTTGGTGCACCCGAAGAACCTGACGTAAAAAATGTAAGTAGCGGGTCATTTTCATTTGAGGGCGCAAACTCTGCATTATTGCTCAGATCGGCCCAATCAAACATTAGCGCGCCATCAACAGCATCACTCATCAGTTGATCGCCTGTTGCGCCGATTTGAGCAAGATAATCTGAACCTGCTTGAGGTAAAACAATGAGGTCATTTCCAGCCAGCACCGCTGCAATAAACGCCGCGCAAAACACTGACGCCGAACGCGTATAAACATATGTTTTATCGCTGGTCGCTTTTTGCTGTTTTGCAAGCAAACTCGCCATTGATCTTATCTGGCCATAGGTGATGTCACCATGAGAAACAGACCGAAAAACAACTTGCCCCGCATCCCTAGCAAGAAGTGCATCAATAATTTTCGTCAAAACCTACGACCTCATGCTTTATTCGGCTTTTCGAATAAACTTGCGATAAACTAATTCACTCAAGAATAAAATGCCCATCAACGCATAGGCAATTGCACCATTATAGATCGCCCACACCTCGGTGCTGGCATACAAAACTGTCCATAAAGCGACGACTAAATTCAATGCGATAAACACACACCACAATATGGTGACTTTGTAGGTGTATCTGACAGCATGAGGCGGCAAATCAGGTTCTGCTAAACGCGCAAACCGTTCAATCATAGATGGCGGTCTTATCAGTGAAACTAAAAACGCCACCAAAATCGCGCCCCCCATAAAGACTGGATAGAGTCGAATGGATAATTCCTGATCATAAACTGCTGTGACGCTGATACCGATAATTGCTGCAATGCTTGCGACAATCATAGACAATGGCGCAGATTTGCCACCTAGCCACAATCTAAATGTCAGCGCGAACACCAACGCTAAGATGAGCCAAATCGGAGAAAAATGCTTTAACAGCACAACTGCAATCAATGGATAAATTATCATAAGCCCAGCTATAATGACACTGGCAAAGCGTTTCATAAATTTCCACTTTCAATCTTCAACATAAAAGCCGGAAACCTATTCCAACACTGATCCTTTATCCCTAGCGGATATGCAAATAATCAATCAAAAAAACTATTTTTCTGTAAGTTCGATGACGAGACCAACAAGATCATCAACAGTAACAACATTTTCAAACTGCTCAGGTGAAACTTTCTGACCCGTCGTTTCTTGAAGTTGAACCATCATATCAACTGCATCAATACTATCCAAACCAAGGTCATCCATCAGCTTAGCTTCAGGTTTGATTTCAGCTTCAGAAATTTCAAAAATCTCAATCAGGTTTTTGCTAATTTCAGCGTAGGCTTCATCTTTAGTCATACGTCTCAAACTCCTATCGGCGCATTTCAATTAATTCGGCCAATAGGCGAATATTTTGAAAGTATTTTTGAAGCTTTTCGTCTTTGGGCTCAAGCTTTACACCATATTTCTTTTGAACCGCGACGCCCAATTCCAATGCATCAATCGAGTCCAAAGCGATGCCGTCATCGGAAAATAGATCATCCTCTACACCGATTTCATCTTCTGTAAGATCTTCCAAGTTCAGCACTTCAATAATCAATGCTCTTAATTCGATTTCAAGCTCTGTCATACTTGAAGTTCCTTCTCGATCTTATTTTGAACGTCCAAAGCTAAACGCCTAGCACCAATAACAGCACGGTCATTACCATAATCGACGGCAGTATCAATGACGTCATGGACGCGAATTATCCAGTGCGACTTTTTGGCGGGAATTGAATACCAGGGCTCACCTTTTCTCAGGCTTGGCGGAGTGACTTCTATCGTGACAACCAGTACTGGCGCTTTACTCTTCAATGCCACATAGGAAAAACCGCGTTGGTATTTAACTTTCTGTCCAATGGGCGTGCGAGAACCTTCTGGAAAAACACACAAATTCGCTCCTTCACTCAAGGCATCTGAACACGCTTGGATAAGCGCCTCAGGATCACCTGTATTGGGAATGTAATTAGAGGATCTGATAACGCCGCCCATAAAAGGATTAGTCGCCACACTATTTTTCACCACAGCGCGTGTCCGCCGCATGAAAGCCATCATAAACACCACATCTAATAAAGACGGATGATTCGCTACGACAACTGTCCCACGACAGTTTTTTAGCTTTTCAGCACCATGTATTTCATAGGACACAGTGCCCATTAATTGCATAAATTCGATAAACAAACGAAACGCCCAATGGACAGAAGCTTGGGAAATTTTAGCTCGTTTATCGCTATCCCACACAAATAATCGCATGAGCGGAAAATAGACCAAGGCTAGGATTAAGCCACCAATACCAAAAAACAGAAATGACAGACCAGTCGTTACCAACCGGATTGACCGCCCTATTGTCCATGGCGCTTTCGTTCTTGGTCCAATATCTAAATTTTCCATTGGATCTCACTCACACCATCACTTATCGCCTCAAGACATGAAAGTGCGCCAGCACTACCACCTTCAATTTGATGAGATGGTCCACTTTCACCAATGGTGACTTCTTCCAGCAATAACGCAAACTGAACATCTTTATCTGTATCGCCAAATTCAGCATATTCCTGCGTCAGATGGCAATCAGAATACATAAATACGATGGAGGTAGCGCCATCCTTGATGCGCGCGTAACATTCTGTCAGTCCTTCCAAAAGAGATCTCTCACCAGCGGCAATTGCTGTGTGACCACCATGATTTTTCGTCAACTGACTGGCAACGCCGACAGCAGCATTATGCACTGACAATGAGAATGATGTTGGAGAAAGTGCTTCATCTTGGTTGATGAATTTAAGCAGCTCAAGTGTGTTCGTCATAGCCCCATAGCGCGATGCTAAAACAATCGCACTATCGCCCAAGCCATTTTCTTGACTTTCATCCAGCCCCATAAGGCATGCTGCCACGCCGCGCTCAAGGTCAGATAATCGCCTAACTGCTCTTTTCGGCAATTGTGTAAATGGCTTTAAACTTCCAAAAGGTTTCAAAACTTCTTGTTCTCTAACAAGACCGCTAAAACCCTTCACTGCCAAGTGTACATTCATTCTCATCCGCCCCGTTTACAAGCGAAACGCTTGCCAAGACACGTTGTACCCCACATCATGTCTTTCGTGTCTATGGGAATAGCTTGTCCCCATCAACTCAATCCCCTATTGCTATAGAGACGTGCGCTTGCTTGCAAGAAGATGAGTCAAATCTGATGAAAGTATATGTTGGGTTATGCCTCTCAAACCAGCTAACAACCCGCCATGGCGTTAAGCTACAGCGCCGCTGGACAGATATTGCACAAAATGCAGCAACGTCTTGCTTGTCCAAACCGGAAAGAAACAATGTGAGTCGATCTCATTGCCGCGGCATTTGTGGTGCAGCTGTGATTGGGGCTGATCAACTCATAGGTTTTGATATTGAATATACGGATCCGCGCAGAAATTGGCCCGCCATACTATCGCGTTTTTGTGATGATAAAGATCTGACATCCTCATCAGCCCAAGCATTGTGCAAAGGTTGGACGTATCTAGAAGCCTATTTCAAAGCATTTGGTACATACCCAGAGCCAAAAGAATTGTTGGAAGTCATCAATGCGCCGAATGGCGAAACAGAAGGTTTGACTTCCACACACTTTGGTTGGCGGTATCACATGCCAATCGCCGATGCGTTTTTTTTTACAGTGCTAGGCCAAGGCCATATTAACGGCATTGAAATTCTGCCACTGATTACTGCACCTAATTTGGCTTAGGATATTTATTGCTCATCAAACGACGCATCATCCGTACCGGCACGCGAATAGGGGCTTGTATGGCTAGTCTTGTATGCATGGCAGTGATACGGACATTATCCCAGAGCATGCGGAAATTAGACACATTTTCTTCTGGATAAATCACTTTGGTCGGATGCTCGACAACTCTTAATCCACGCCAGTTTAATTGGACCAGCATTTCAGTATCAAAATCCATGCGAGCCCCAATAAATTCATGACGAACCACATGCACAGCATCACTCACAGGATAGACACGAAACCCACACATTGAATCGTTAATTTCAAGAGAAAGTGTTTCTATGCGTACCCAAAAATGTGTAATTTCACGTCCAATTTTGCGTCCCTTAGGTATGGTATGATCATAAACTGGGACACCACAAATCACTGCTTCAGGATTTTGTTTGGCTAAATGTATGAGGTGTGGCAATTGGCTAATATCATGCTGACCATCTGCATCTATCTGTAGCGCATGGCTCCAGCCTGCTTTTTGAGCCGCAAGAAAACCTTGCTTAACTGCGCCTCCTTTCCCTCCATTTTCTTGTAGGCGAATAACGTCCACCCCACGCATTGGTTCTCGTTGGGATTCAATGACTTCCGCTAGTTCAGGTGAATTGCCATCATCAATGATTATTACAGGACAATTTTGTGCGACCAATTGATCTACAATCGCAGGCAATGCTTTGACATGACGATAAGTTGGAACGATGGCTCCAATCTGAAATTCTGACATCATATCAAACAATACCGATAATTATGACTGAAATTTAAGGTTGCTTAGACAAGGAGATCGTCAATTTGCCCCCATCTTGTCAAGATTGAACTCTATATACACATATAAATCAGAAGTAATAACGGTAGACCCTATGAAAATTTCATTCAAAACTCTTGCTACAAGCATTTCTTCAATGTGCGTTGTCATGGCCGCAGCAGCCCCTGTTGCACACGCAAAATCTGACATTCAGCTTTATTCAATTGAAGAACTCCTTGCGAGTGAAGATTTTCAAACAAGACTTGGAGATTTTAAATTTACGTTCGGAAGTGAAGTCCTTGGAACTCCACTGGGCATTGCCAACGTTAAACACGCTACCAATGGCATCGGAAAAACAGATAAAAGCGCATGCCAATGGGCGATGATATCTGCTCTGCTTGCTTTGAAAGAAGAAGCCCAAAAACTAGATGGAATTGCTGTTGAAGCAATAATGTCCACAGCAACAAGTGCAGATTATGTTTCAGCAACACACTATCAGTGTCTAACAGGGCACACAAATTCCCGTGTTCTGCTCAAAGGAACAATTGTTGGACTGAATGAATAAACTTAACAGCGCAAAGATTTGCCTTTAACATGCCGTTTTTCCAGCTTATAAGCTGGTTTAGCACAATTGAATATCTATCATTGTTAAATTTTGGGGAAATGACGTGTCCATAAAATCACTTGTATTAGCCACATCTGCAGTCGTTCTTTTTTCTGGAGTGCCAACTGCTCAAGCTGCCTCTAAACCTTATGTTTTCTCTGTTGCTGACTTCATGGCGAAGGAAGAAAACAAATCAGCGCTTGATGGTTTTCAATTTGTTTGGGGTAAATCAGCATCAGGGTCCCAGATTGGCGACGTATCAACTGGTGGGCGCCCTGCAAACGGGTTTCACAAAGATATCCAAGCATCATGCGAACGCGCTTTGCTCAACTCCTTAATTGCAATGAAAGATCTTGCGATTTCAAAAGGGGCTAGCAAAGTAACAGGTATTCACTCATCTCAAGGTACTGATTTCAACCCAGCAACTGAGTATGTTTGTTACAAAAATAAATTCGTCGCAAAAACACCTCTGAACGGAACAGCTTCGAACTAAGTCATTCAAAAATAAATAAATTTAAGCCCCAGCATACATATTTGCTGGGGCTTTTTTATCAATTTGAACTACATATCATCATTGCGAGCGGCGCGTTTGCTTTTGAAAGCTTTCCAGACAAAAGAGACACTCGCTGCATGGGTGAAATCTTCTTGCAATAGAGGACTATCTTCATTGGCCGCACCGGAAAATGAACGGCCTTGATATGTCAGGAATATTTGAAAGTCATCGGTAAGTTCACGTGTCCAAGATGCTCGAAAACCGGTAGAGACATACCCTGCTTTCCCTTCATGATAACCTCGATCAGCCGTCACAAATTGCGGACCGACTCCATACCAGTAATCATTCAGGCCCTCATCACCAAAAGTCGCAAATAGTGTGGTTGACCAACCGGAACGCAAATCTCCACCATATTTGCGTTGATACACTAATTGTGGCTCTGCAATGTAACCAACATGTTCAATTCCTGTGAAGTCAGTGGCAGCCACGGCACGAATTGGTGTGCGCAATTTGAGGCTTTTGCGTCCATCTACTGTCCAACCAGTGTCGGCAAAATTCACAATCAGTTGCGGACCAATCTGCAAAAGATAATCAAGGTCCGGCATGCCTTCTCGCACCCCACCTTCTGTGGAATTCGCAGAGTAAACGGCATCAAGAGACAGATCTAATTCAAAGCGCTGATTTTCAGCTGCGATTGCACGCGCAACACCATATTCGCCAAAGCGGATTTTTTCACCGCGATAAATAACTAAGGGCGCTACAACACCATTACCTGAATTATCAGATGCACCTGGATAATCTGGGCCATATAATCCCGTTCCGCCAATTCGCACTTCCCATAAGGGTTCGTCGGGGACATAATTGTTTTTTTCTTCGACTGTTTGAGCAGATATACTTAAATTACCCGACACAAGCATGGCGGATGCGCAAAGCAATGCGCCTGAAATAAAAGCCTTCGATGTCTTCGCCATGTTTTCCCCTTGCAAACATTCGTTTTATTATTCGTAATTGGCCACGACCAAAGACGTATTTATGCCGCCAAAGGCAAAATTACTTGATGAAAATGCATTCTTGGAAACCTTACGTGTTTCACCCTTCACATAATCAAGCTGCGCACATTTGGGGTCAACATTTGAGAGATTTGCAATTGGGGAAATTAGCCCCTCTTTGAGTTGCTCAATACCAAGCCAAGTCTCAATTGCACCACAAGCACCGAGTGTGTGCCCAAAATTTCCTTTGAGTGTATGAAAAGGCACTTTGTCACCAAAGACAGCATGCGTCGCATGGCTCTCCTCCACATCACCTGTTGCTGTTCCCGTTCCATGCCCTGATACGAATGAAAGATCGTCCGCGCTCATGCCTGCTTGGGACATGGCTTGAAGCATCACAGTTTCCTGCGTTTTACGATTTGGTTGAGAAATGTGCTGACCATCGCAATTGGTCGAGAAACCTACAATCTCGGCTACAGGTTTTGCACCGCGTGCAAGCGCGTGCTCTAGCTCTTCTAAGATAAGGACTCCAGCTGCCTCACCAATGACCAAGCCATCACGGCTTTCGTCAAAAGGACGCACAGCATGTTGTGGATCATCATTGCGTGTAGAAGTCGCATATAGGCGGTCAAATACCATCGTCATAGTCGGACAAAACTCATCCGATCCACCTGCCATCATCAAATCTTGCGCGCCAGATCGGATCGCTTCAAACGCATAGCCAATGCCTTGCGCGCCAGATGTACAAGCAGAAGATGTTGTATAGACACGCCCTTGCAAGCCAAAATACACACCCATATTCACGGGCGCTGTGTGGCTCATCATTCGAATATAGCTGGTTGCGTTTAAACCTCTTGCTTTTCCTTTTTCGAGAAACTCGACAAAATCAAGCGTGGCCGGCGTTGACCCATAAGACGAACCAGCGGCAACGCCCATGCGACCACTTTTAACCACCGGATCGTCAGTAAGACCGGCATCTGCAAGTGCATGTTCGCCTGTTTTGACCATCATCACAGCAAGGCGCCCCATGGAGCGGCGAGCTTGTCGCGGATAGGCTTTTTCATGCACAAAATGATCGGCAGGCCCACCAAGGCGCGTCGACATGTCAACGAGGTATTCCCACTCAGGCATATAGCGAATACCCGTTTGGGAAGCATTTAATTTGGGGCTTATCTGGGCAAAACTATCACCAAGTGACGTCATACCTGCCATACCTGTTACAACAACGCGGCGCATTAGATCAGCCCTCCATTCACCCCAATCACCTGACGGGTAATATAGGCCGCTTCAGGTTGAAACAAGAAAGCAACTGTTGCAGCAACTTCATCGACAGACCCCGCGCGTTTCATCGGGATAGCGGCCATTACTTCAGGGCGAACATCTTCTGTCATGGACGTTTCAATAAGGCCCGGAGCAACTGCATTGACCGTAATTTTGCGGCTAGCTAGCTCCACTGCCAGTGCTTTGGCTGCACCGATCAATCCAGCTTTTGCCGCTGAATAATTTACCTGTCCACGATTTCCCATAACACCAGAAACAGACGCCATCACAACAATGCGTCCACCTTTGCGCTTACGCACCATTGGCATGGTGAGGGGATGTACAACATTATAAAAACCATCCAACGTCGTGCGGATCACATCATCCCAATCATCGCCTTCTATGGCAGGGAATGCGTTATCTCGGGTGATACCGGCATTTGAAACAATACCCCAAAAAGGGCCATGGGATTCTAGTTCTGCTTCAAGGATAGATTTCGCGCCTGCACGGTCATTTACGTCAAAGCCGATGATATTACCTTTACCGCCATTGGCTGTAATATGCGCGAGCGTTTCAACAGCACCGTCTTTATCACGCCCGTAATGGACTGTGACGTGAAACCCCATAGCGCCCAATCGTATCGCAACACCGCGCCCAATACCTTTGGAAGCACCAGTGACAAGCACCCGCTTTTCCAGATTTGAATTTTCTTGGGACATTACTCGCTCCCACTTTGTTGTATAAACGCTTCCGGATTTGCTGGGCTAAACACATTTATTATCCCATGTGCCAATTTTTGACCGTGAATATCTTGGATTAAACAGTCAAAAGATAGCATTTCCCCCTCGGATAACAGTGCTTTTGCTTTGACTGTCAACTCTTCACCTTCAAGAAACCAATCTCGTTCCACCGTGTATTTACGACACCCCAGTAAGAAACCAATTTTAGGACCGTCTCCATTTTGGTGTCGGCTATATCCGTCCTGCACAGCAATTGATTGCGCCATAATCTCAAAACCGACATATGCAGGCACACCATGGCCAGCCACATAAAATAGATTATTTTTATCAATCACATGCTTTGAGACAATTTCGCCTTCTTCCCAGCTAACAATTTCATCGACCAAAAGCATGGGAGGATCATGTGGAGCCAGTAATTCCGGCGATGGATAAATGACACTGTTATTCATACTCAGGCCTTCTCGATAATCAGCGCAATATTACTACCACCAAATGCATAGCTTGCACTCAAAGTGGCTGTTATAGGTTGATCTGGCTGGCTCTGAACAGAGGTTAAATTTATTGGCGCTAGATCATCATCCCACTGCCCATCATAGATATGCGGGGGATAAATTTGCTCATCTAGGGCGATTATATTGATTGCAGCTTGCAATGCACCAGCAGCGCCCAATGTGTGGCCTGTCATGCCTTTAGTGGACGCACAGGGCATATTGGGGCCAAACACACGGTTCACAAGTGTTGACTCCATTGCATCATTGAGTGGTGTTGATGTGCCGTGCATGTGCACAAAGTTTATATTTTCTGGTTTAAGGTTTGCGCGGGACATGGCCTCGTTCAAGGCTAATTCTGCACCTGCACCAGAAGGCTCCGGAGATGACATATGATAGGCATCTGAGCTTTCGCCCCACCCAGATAATTTCCATGGACCAACATCTTTTGAGACAATAAATAATGCCCCGCCTTCACCTATATTAATGCCGCATCTGTTTTTGCTAAATGGCGCACACATTTGGGAAGACACACTATCAAGTGCACTAAAACCATTTGTTGTTAAACGCGATAACGAATCAACACCGCCGCAAATGACAGCATCTGCTAAACCTGCATTGATGAATCGTGCTGCCGCAGCCAAAGCTTTTGAACCTGACGTGCAGGCCGTTGAAACAGTGTGGCATGGACCGGTAAAACCAATGCTGTTTTTTAAAAATTGCGCTGTGTCGCCTAATTCCTGATTAGTGAAATCATAATCGTCATCCCATTCACCGTTTTTGATGCGATCATCAAGCGGATTGATAGCTTCTTCCACGCCGGTTGTGCTGGTGCCGATTATACCGGCGACACGCTCAGAGCCATATTTTGCGAGTGTTTGTGCGATCTCTTCCTGCATTTGTGAAATCAGATAGGCTGTGATCTGATTGGTTCGCGTTTCACCGCTTTGATCATTGGGTAAATCAGTTGCAAGCGCGGCGACTTTTGTCGTTGCACCACCAGCCAATTGTGCGTCCTTATCTGGACGCGGCGGTAGAGCAGACTTTAAGCTTTTTAAGGTTTCATCTCGGTTCATGCCTAGTCGAGAGCATGTTGAAAATGCGTTGATATAAATCGTACTCATTTGGCTGTCATTGCATCGCTATAAATTGTCAGAGAGTAACCAAGGTCAAAATTGGTCAAAACACAATGATCGCGTCCGCGCTCATCCTTGGTGTAATAGCGAATTTCCACTATTTGACGGGTATCATTATATATTTGGCGTAGTCCCGCTTCCTGATTGACATAAACACCTTCTGGCAAAGCGGTTTGCACTGCCTTTTGAGGCCAAAACACAAGATAGATATCAGCCAACATATTCAAACCAGACAGCGCTTCAGGTGCAAAGCTGGAACGCGTTTCCAGCATGTCTTGCGCTGTCCAATCAACTTCCATTATGCGAGGCCCATTGGCCAACATGGTGACAACATTGACGTGATCTTCGCGGGCAGAAAGTACAGCCTGTAAAGCTTGCACACGATCCTCGTGGCGCGCGATCAGTGTTTGCATTGCGTTCATCTCGCCTGGAAAATTAGGCGATGCGGGCAAGGTCAGTTCCACACCTTTACCGATAAATGCTTTTGCTGCTTCTGACGCAATTCCGGTATCTTGCGCAATGGATTGCGTGGATTGACACCCAGTGCCAAAAATAGCGCAGGCAAGAATAACCCCAATAATTCCCCGATTGTGCATTAAGCGTCTTCTTTTGTCAGCGCATCCATCAACCGGAAAAACCGCTTAGGATCTTTCACAATTGGGTTTTTACGATCCCACGCATATCCGGCCAGAATTGCTGTGAAATGACGGGTAATATCTTCAGATCGGTTTTCCATGAAAATCATGCGCTGAAGCAAGCCATCATACCACGCATTTACACATGATCTAAAGGCTTCGACACCGCGTTTTAGCTCAACTTCAAAATCTTCCTGCCAATCAACTTCTTCACCACGCAATTGAGCATCAATGAGATCAGCTGCCAGTGTCGCCGATTTCATGGCAATCGTGACACCTGAAGAAAAGACTGGATCAAGAAATTCAGCTGCATTGCCTAGCAATACATATTTATCGCCATAGAGATTTTTCACATTGGCTGAAAAGCCTACAATTTCATTTGTTGGACGCGCTTCGACAGCATTTTTAAGGAAGTCCGCCATCATTCCCGATGATTTTACAAAATAATCAAGACGAGCTTCGGGCGTGTCTCCAGCTTTTTCTATTGTCTCGTTTACGCCCACCACACCGATTGACGACAATCCGTTTGCAAGCGGGATCAACCATAACCAAATTTGAGGGTCTTCTTGGTGCACAGAAATTAGGATCTTGTTTCGGTCAAAATCTGGATGTGTGATATTGTCGGTGACATGTTTAAAACAAGAGCGACGCTTGGTTTGATCAGACGGTGCTTCAAGATCAAGTAAACGCGGCAACACACGACCAAAGCCAGATGCATCTATAACAAATTTAGCACGCACAGCGCGGCTCTCGCCTGCTTCATTTTTGACAATCAGTTCAGCGTGATCAGCAGTTTCGCTTGTCGGTTCAAATGAGGTTACAGTATCGCCAAAAGATACATGCGTGCCTTTTGATGCTGCCCCATCGATAAGGATTTTATCAAATTTCTCTCGCTGCACCTGATAAACAGTGCCGGGTCCAGGGGAAGATTTATCTGGGAAATATATGTCTTCATACTTGCCATCCATCGTAAAAGCAGCACCATCTTTGAATTGAAACCCTTCAGCTTCAACGGCTTCAAGCAATCCAGCCTGCTCGATAAATTCCACACAATGAGGCAGCAAGCTTTCACCTATGGAAAAGCGTGGAAAATGTTGGCGTTCAAACACTTTCACATTCCAGCCCTTTTGAACCAGAATGGAAGCAGCTACTGCCCCTGAAGGACCTGCACCAATAATGGCAACGTCACAGACTTCATTTTGCATTCAATGCTTCCTTCTGAGCCAAATAATACGGCAATGTTGAAAAGATTAGAGCGCAAATCACACCGACTGCAACAGTAATCCCAAAACTTCGTACAGGTAATGTGTCACTTAGCGCTAAAAGCCCCATCGACAATAATGTGGTGACGGTGCCAACCAGAACAGAAGCTTTGGTCCACGCTTCTTTGCTACGCCCTGCTTCCCACATGAATGCTGAATAATCCACTCCCACACCAAACAGCACCATTGCCCCCGCCATTGAAAAGAAAGTTATTGGCATTCCAAATAATGCTGGAAGATAAATACCACACAACATTGCGCAGGCCGGTGCGATCACAACACTTAAAGCGCCTGATTTTCGATACACAATAAAGACGAAAACCAAAGCCACACATACAGCTATCATGAGCGAACGCGCGGCAAGTTTTCTATACGATGCAAACGCATGAGAATACGCATTTGCAGTATCAACGACGATCGCATTTTCAGAAGATGGATAGTCAATTCCGCCGCTTAGGCGTGCGATAAGATAAACTTTGTCGTTTGCTTCCACATATAGATCAGACAACCATGATGGTTTATCTGCAGTTACATCTTCTATTGCTTGGGTTGCCTTCAATCCTAATTGTGCACGCTGAAGTTTGCCAAGGGGCTTCTCTAAGAATTCATCCAATTTTTGTCGATTGACTTCTCGCCTTTGATTTGAAGGATCAAAGCGCGTCAATGCTAGATTTGATGCTGGTTCTGGGCTTTTTTCTTTTAGTTGAGCAGACAGATTATCTAGATAGGCTTCTTCATTTTGTTTCGCTTCTTCTAAATCATCTCCCTGCGAAACAAGAAATACCTGAGATGATACAGACCCGACCACCTCATTTAGTTGTTTCTCTTGCTTCATCAGCTCCTCATTGCGTGGCTGATATTGCCGTACATCATCCAAAGGTTTGGCAAAAATGAACCCGATGCTGCTTAAAAGAATAATGATACTTGCAAGCAATGCCGCATTTTTTGAAACAGGTAATAGTTTCATTGATAATGCCAGTGCACGCATCCAGCGCAGACGCAATGCATCTTCATTTTTGTGAGGCGGTTTATCAAAGGGAAGAAAGATAAAAAGAACGAGTGCCCACGCGGTAAAAACACCCGTCACGGCAAAGACCGCCAATTGACGAAACATTGGCACACCTAAAAACATCAGGCCGGTAAAACCAGCTGCTGTTGTTAGCATGGATACAGTCATTGGCCGCCAAAGGTGTGTTTTTCGCTGTTGCATGTCGGGCCATCCATTCCCAACGCCACTCGCCATCGCATGAACAGCATAATCTGCGACAACCCCCACAAGCATAGCCGCAAAAACAAGCACCAACATATGAATTTGTGAAAAAACGAGCAAAGTCGCAGCCAAACCGGATGCACATGATAATATGATGAGACTGGCCACAATAAACACATTGGACATGCGACCAAATACAAAGCCAAACAAAGCGACAACCCCCAATAAACCCAAGCCGCCTATAAAGCTCATTTCTGCTTTGGCTGAATTAGCCCCATGATTTGCATGAAACACCGCCCCCGTTCGGGCCAATGTTAGGTTTTGCTTCAACCATTCATCTTCCCATTCAGAAACAATTGACTGGAGCTTTTCCTGAGTATCCATTCGATAGGCGGATTGGTTCAGTTTGCCTGTCATCAAAGTTTGATGAGCATCTACTTTTGCGGCTCCTTGAGAGAGACAATCTGCCAGTCGCAAGGTCAGTAAAAATGGATCAGATTGTAGCAATCCTCCGGTTATGGGTGAGCCAACACCATATACCCTTGCTAATGCCTGATTCCGAATTGATTGTGCTGTTTCCTCGCCAAATTCATCAGCATGTTCACACAAAATTTCATTGCGATTAGCAAATATCCAGCGTCCTAATTCTTCATGGTCTGCATCATCGCTAATAAATAGGTCAGCAGATAAAAGACGTTGCTTTAAATCATCAGCCGCCGCCGCATTTTTACCTGTTTCACCAACATCGGAAATCAGGAAAACAACTCTGTTTGCGGCAACTTCACCAGATTGCGTCATCGCTGCTTTTACAGCGGGAGCAAGAGAATTATTCGGTAATATAGATTGTATGTTTGTATCAATGGGAGCGCCGCTAGAAAACCGAACCGCTATGAAGATCAGGCTAGCCACCAGCCATATGGCGCACAATACTGCACCAATCCTAATCTTACCCCCCAACAACACGTTTATTCCTCAGCAAATTTGACAAGAATCTGATCGCCATTGGCTTGCACTACATTGATTGAATCAATCTTCATGCAGCCAGTCACATCAATCTTTGTAACATGTTTAGCCATATCTTCCGCTTTGGGTGCAAGAGATACCCCCCAACCGTCATTAATTTCAAAGTCAGTAACAGTGTAATTGGCATCAGCACCCGTCAAATCGCCCTTTAAGAGCTGGATCAAACCACTTTGCGACAAAATAGGGTTTGAAGCCCCAACAGCTCCAACCTCTTGCGCTGGACCACCTTCTATAGACTGCGTCATACCATTTGGAGAAATAACTGTCGTAATCTCGATTGGGTCCAATACAGTCCATTCAATCGCATCAGCGGAGACATTGACTATACCTTGGGATACTAGGCTTTGCTCAATCCCCTCCAAGCGGCGTTCTTGCGTAAATTTACGACTGCCAATTTCCTGAGCAACACTTTGCGGCGCAAGACATTGATTGTCTGCTGCTGCAGGCTCTGATTGTGCTGCCAAAAGAAACGCAAAACCAATAATCAAAGATGTCATTTAAGAAACGGCTCCAGTTTTTTACGAAACACGTCTGGCGTTTCCCATAACATGTTGTTCGTTTTGATATCGACAGCGACATGCGTCGTATAGGCTTTACACAATCGCTTGTTTGTTTCTTTGTTTCTGATTTCAAAGTCAATTTTAAGGCGGTTTTCCCATTCTGTCAGTCCCGCAACAATGATAATCTTCTCACGCAAGACAATGGGATGCGCATAGCGAATATTCATTTCAATCACCGGCCAAGCAAAACCAGATGCCTTCATCTCTTCATAGCCATATGCGATTTCGTCTAACAGTTTGACGCGGCCTAATTCAAAAAAACGTGGATAATTTCCATGCCAGACAATATTCATCGGGTCGATGTCGTGAAATTGCGCTTCACTTTGCGTTTCAACTTTGACAATTGCCCGTCTCATAAAATGACTATTCCCAACTATTTTTCTTAATTCAAGACAGAATCAGAGTCCGCCGCGCTAGAGTGAGAGCTATCAGAGCTTGTCTCTTTGGTCTGCCCAGAAAAATCACCCCAGAAATCGTAAAAATTGAACCATTGCTTAGGTGCCATGGCCAAAGCTTCTTTCAATAATTCTGCATATTGCTGCGCATAAGCTTGCAACGCTTGTGATCTATCTTTTCTCGGTAAAAATACTGGATCAGCAAAATGACGAAACATGATAGAAAATGATGGCTGCTGATTGGTGCGAATGCAGGATAAAAAATAGACAGGACATTTGAGGGCAGCCCCTAAAATATATGGTCCGATCGGAAATGGCGCTTTGCCTCCAAGAAAATCCACGTCCACTGTGCTATTTTTTGCGGTGCCATGCGGTGGTGGCCGATCCGCTGCCATCACTATCCATTCACCTTCGTCTACGCGAGAAGACAATTGCATCGCAACGGAAATATCTATGTCATCAACTTGCACAAGTCGAACGGTCGAATGTTTTGAAAACTGATTTATGACCGAATTAAACTGCTCTGCATTTTTTGTATGCATCAAAACAGTCACGGAAAAACGTTTATTCACAGTGGCGACAGCACGGATTAATTCAGGGTTTCCAAGATGGCCAGTCAGGACTAGTGCCCCTCTGCCTGTATTCTTGGCGGCATCAAATTCACCATCATCAACCCCTGCAACATGCGTATTGTTGATTTCCCCTGTCCAGCTGGCAAGTTTATCAAGCATGGAACCTGCAAATGCCATAAAATGTAAAAATCCAGTCAGAAAACTAGGTTTCTTGGCCATCAAGCCCTGCTCGTAGGCACGATTTAGATAGGCTCTTGAAGCACGTCTTTGCTGAACACCACTTAAATAAAAGAAAAAGACAACTGGAGACAGCAGGATCATAGAGACTCTTCTACCGAACAATCTGTAAATCTTGGCAGATATCAAAATACCTAGCCTTGTCCCTCTTTCAGACTGGGACGCCCAATTTTCAGATTTGTAATCACCCATTCTGAAAGTTAGATCCTCACTTAAACACTCTGATTTCAGATAGTTCTTAAATCACACAAGCAAAATTGTCGAAGAAAAAAGGTTGCAAATTTATGGTCATCAAAAGGTTACCAAAATAGGCAGAGACTTTCTTTTGTTAAACATCGGCTTCTTAACGTTAATAGTCTATACCTGTATTTGAAGACCAGACTGACTACGTTGCAGCCCACGCACAAAGAGAACCTTATTAAAAAGGTCCAGTGTGTGGGCGTAACGTTACTCTCAAATAATGGATAATCGTCCAATATCTAATGGACGGGAGGAATATTTGTCGTGCGTTACTTTGTTGATTGTGAATTCAATAGTTTTGGCGGAGAAATTATCTCAATCGCAATCGCCCCTGAGCACGGCACGCCTTTATATCTTGCATTACCCAAAGCCGAAATAAATACACTTGTTTCCAGCGATAAAATCGATCCATGGGTCGCAGATTATGTTCTGCCTGTTATATCAGCGAACGGCCTATCTCCAACTCATATGGACCGCGCACAATGGGGAATGGAATTGCAGCGCCTTCTCCGAGGCGATAACAACATAATATTTGTTGCTGATTGGCCTGAAGATATTTCACACCTTATGAATATTATGATGATATCTCCCGGAAGCATGATTAATCTTCCTAGTTTTAATGTAGAAATGCGCCGTGTGGATGCATATTTCACAAATCTAGAAGGTGCCGTACGTCACAACGCGCTTTGGGATGCATTAAGCTTACGCAATTTCTATCTTCATGAATGTGGGAAAGAATCGGTGCAACAGATTAAACGCCGTGCCTGAAACATTTCTATGAAACATAAAAAAGCCTCCAAGACATGTGTCTAAGGAGGCTTTTTTTATAATCATCTACGCTTGAAGAATGGTACCGCCTCCGGGTCTCGAACCTGGGACCTCCTGGTCCACAACCAGGCGCTCTAACCTACTGAGCTAAGACGGCACATTTCTTCAACTGCGAAAGTTGAGGTGCGGGTAATAAATCGAATGCGCGAACTCTGCAAGCCCGAATTTGCGCAAATTTCAATTTACATGACTGCATAGCCTTTAGAATTGATATAGTTTGTCAATTCACGCACCCGTGTACTCGCGCTTGGGTGTGTCGACATCCATTCTGGTGGTGCACCTTCACTGCCCTGACCCATTTTTTCCCAGAGACGCACAGATTCTTTAACGTCGTATCCAGCCTTATACATAGAATCAACGCCAAGAAGGTCAGCTTCCAACTCGTGTTTACGTGAGTAAGGAAGAATGATTCCCAATGAAAGTCCGGCTCCAGCAGCAGCCATCACCATTTGTTGTTCCGTGCTGCTCATATCAGATGTTCCAACCGCAACAGTTGTTCCAACAAGAGCAACTTGTCCAAGCGTTTGCTGACTCATACGTTCATTGGAGTGACGCCCTTCGACATGTCCGACTTCGTGTCCAAGAACAGCAGCGATTTGATCATCATTATCTGAATAATCCATCAGACCTTTATAAAACCCAACTTTACCACCCGGCATTACAAAAGCATTTTTTTGATCGGAATCAAAAACAACAAATTCCCAATCTGCTTGTGCAAGTGAAGGTGTACGTTCTGAAGCAACTGTGCGAATTCTTTCGCCGATACGCAATAAGCGCGCATTCGCTGCACGATCACTTGAAATCGGTGTTTCTTGTTTGGTTTGCGCCCAAGCGCTGGCTGACATCTCAACTAATTGAGAATCAGACATGAAAGTTAATTGAGATCGACCCGTAGCTGGGTTTGTTGAACATCCGGACACACTTGCTCCAGAAAAAGCAACAATAGTACCGGCCCAAAGGCCTCTTACAACGTCTCGACGATGCAATTGTATTGGCCCATTCGCGCTTTGCACGATTTGGTGATTGTCACACATTTCCCAATCCCTCCTAAAACTAGATATGTTAGGTTTACCATAAAGTTCATTTTGGAAAACCCATTTATACTCGCTACTTACAACAAAACTATCAAGTGATGCATGAATAGAGGATGAGCGTAGGACTATAGTCTATGTCGCAAGAAACTAATTAATGCCGTTTAATTGAACAATATCAATGAAGGTGACTGAGATCATCATTAGAAAATGGGGAGCATATTTTGTCACAACCACTAGGAAAACAACTTTTAGGATTTAGAATCCTGACCAAGAAACGTGCTTATCTTGCATTGGGGCTCGTAATGTTGCCTTGGTATGCTTTGAGTAGTTTTCGTGAACTCACTCACGGTCCGCTAGGCGTTGCAGATGCTTATGCAGTCATTGGGCTGCTCATTGCCATAGCTGTGTTATTCGTAGGTTGGAAAATGCCATCCGATTCCTGATTTTATCTTATAAGTTTCGTACAAATTTTCTGGTATAACTCAACGCCAATCTAAAACCTTTTTGATACTCTGATCTAAATCATTGAGGGATTAGAGATATGGCCAAAGCGTCGTTTCATAAAAATCAAAAAGTATTTGTGAAGCCAGTCGGCACATGGGCGGTCGTTGAAAAAGTGATTCCTCAGTGGGTCAAGGGCCTAGATGAGCCTTTGAAAATCCATTATGATGTCGGTTTAGGTCGGGAATTTGCAGCCACAGAATTGACCGCTGACAAAACAAATGGACCAACAGACTCAATCGGTGACCTCGAAAGTTGGCGCGTTATTCGTGAGAAAAACCGGTGGAAAGAATCTGAGCAGGCAACAGATCATCCTCACCCTGGCACTTTCCCAAAGGTTGTTACAGACGAAAAAGACTGGGGTGGTTGGCGCGTGCCAAGTGCAGAGTATGATCGCGATCCTTTAAAAATCGAATTTCAAGCTCGGATAATCTGCGCAGCACCGCAACTTATGAAACTGGCTAAAGTTCTGTCACGTTGTGTGGCTCAAGATCCTGATGATCTTCCCAATGATATTGTTCAACTTGCTAAACAAGGAACGTCATTGCTCAGAACAATTTACGACACCCCCAATTCAGCCGCTGAAAAACCTCAGGCTGCTGAGTAAGCCTAGCCTGTTCCAATATTAACCTTAATCGGTTTCAAAAAGCGTCAAAAAATTACTAGTTTCAATGTAATTTACACCTAAATTACATTCTAATTATTAGCCAAATCGCTCTATTTAGAACATTTTTTTTGCATTTAAGTGATTTGCTCCCTGATTTACCATACAATTATTCTGGAGCGGGTTTAAATTTCATAGAAAAACAGATATCTGCGTTAATGAGTATGCTCTTAAAAATTTGATCGAAGAGCATCCATTACGGAGTTAAGACATCATGCGTACTGACACGCCCCCACCGGTCCGTCTCACAGACTACCGCCCATATCCTTTTGTCATAAAGCATGTCCACTTAGACTTCTTTCTGGAGCCGACAAAAACACGCGTTCGCAACAAGATGACCGGTAAAAGATCATTTGGCGAACATGCTTTGATGAATTTAGACGGTGAAAACCTTAAACTCATTTCTATAGCAATAAACGGTCTTGCTGTTCCTGAGGAGGAATATGAAATAACTCCTGAAGGCATTAGCATTCACATGCCTGCTGGCGAATTTTGTCTAGAAATCGAAACTGAAATATCACCAGAAACAAATACACAGCTTTCAGGGCTATACATGTCGGGTGGTCGTTTTTGCACTCAGTGTGAGGCTGAAGGGTTTCGCCGCATAACATATTACCCTGATCGTCCTGATGTCCTTGCTCCGTTTGATGTTCGCATGGAAGCAGATAAAGACGCCTACCCTTATTTGCTCTCCAACGGTAACCCAGTTCGAAGTGGAAATATCGGAACAGATCGCCATTTTGCAATATGGTCAGACCCACACCCAAAGCCTTCTTATCTTTTTGCATTGGTCGCGGGTGATTTTGATGTCTACACTGACAGCTTCACCACAATGTCAGGAAAAGAAACACCATTAGCGATCTATGTTGATAAGGGCGACAGCGATCGCTCTGCATATGCTATGGATGCATTGAAACGCTCCATGTCGTGGGATGAAGATGTATTTGGCCGTGAATATGATCTGGATGTTTTCAATATTGTAGCCGTACGTGACTTCAACTTTGGAGCCATGGAAAACAAAGGGTTGAACATATTCAACGCAGCCTATGTTTTAGCAGATGGCCAAACGGCAACTGATGCAGATTTTGAAGCAATAGAAAGCATTGTTGCACACGAATATTTTCACAATTGGACCGGAAACCGCATTACTTGTCGTGACTGGTTTCAACTTTGCTTGAAAGAAGGTTTGACCGTCTATCGTGATCAAGAATTTTCTGCGGATATGCGTTCGCGCTCAGTGACGCGCATCAAGGACGTCATTAGACTTCGCTCTCGCCAGTTTGCAGAAGACGCTGGTCCACTAGCCCATGCTGTACGGCCAGATGAATATGCTCGCATAGATAATTTATATACTGCAACAGTATATGAAAAAGGTGCTGAGCTCATTCGTATGTTGCGTGTTTTAATTGGTGACACTGCATTCTTTGCAGGTCTAAACCGCTATTTCGATAGCTACGACGGGAAAGCTGCTACAATTGAAGATTTTTTAAATGCAATGCAGCTATCGACGTCTGAAGACTTACGCAATTTTGCAAGATGGTATTCACAATCAGGGACACCCACTGTCACAGCCAAAGGCGTACACGACACAATTGCTCGCACCTACACTCTGACCTTAAAACAGCACACATCTGCAACTCCTGGACAGCCCGATAAAATCGCACTCCCAATACCTCTGAAAACAGCTTTATTTTCAGGAAAGGGACGGCGTCTTTCAACAAAGCTCAACGGCCAAGCCAATGATGAACACTTGTTGATTTTACGTGATTTTGAACAGGACTTCGTCTTCACCGATGTCAGTTCTGCACCGATTCATTCACTCAATCGCGGTTTTTCAGCTCCAGTAAGACTTGTGGATGGCCTCAATGATGCAAATCGCTCTGCACTCGCAGCAGCTGACAATGACCCCTTTGCGCAATGGGAAGGTTTACAAACCTTAGCGCGCAACATCTTGCTGGAAATGTCAAAAGACGAAGACGGCGATCACAAAGATAGTTTAAGTGCATTCATCGATGCAATTGATGAAGCCTATACAGCAACAATTGATGATCCTGCTTTTGCAGCCTTAATCCTGCGCATGCCAACTGTTGGAGAACTTATTCTTGATCAAAAAGACGCTGATCCTTCAAAATTACATGCAACAAGATTGAAATTGAAGCGCGCTATTGCGCGACACATGCAAGGATCACTCGTCGCAACAGTGCAACACTCAGATACAGGTGTGTTTGATCCATCAGCTGCTGCTGCCGGACGACGTGCCTTGAAAGCTGCAGCGATTGATCTGCTTTCAGGATTACAGGACGAGCATGCAGATCGTATTTATGAAAGTTTCTTATCTGCCCCAACAATGACTGAAAAACTTTCTGCATTAAATGCTTTGGCAAATGTTGAAAATGGCGGCCCTAGCGGAGAATATTTCGATAAAGCTCTACTGGCATTTGAGGAAGAGTGGAAAGACACCCCTATCGTCATGGACAAATGGTTCTCAGTGCAGGCTATGTCTATCAGGGCTGATTTGCGTGCGCGATTACATCGCCTGTGCAGTCACCCAGATTTTGATTTTAAGAATCCAAACCGCGTGCGCGCTGTCGCTGCTGCTTTTGCAATGAATAATCCGGTTGGATTTCATGCACCTGATGGATGGGGATATGAGTTCCTGACAGACATAATATTGAAAGTGGATGGTCTAAACCCCGCCCTTTCTGCACGCCTTACAACATCTTTTGAAAGCTGGAGACGCTTTTCACCTGATCGCCAAGCGCACGCAGAAAAACAATTGCGCAGACTGGATGACGCTAATCTTTCCAAAAATGCTCAAGACATTATCACGCGAGCACTTGCTCTTAGTAGTAATTAAGAACAAGACTGCATGTGGTGTAAACTCCATGCAGTTTGCAAACCTGAACAGGTATTAACCTTGGCGCGCGAGCGTGTAATTTTAACAGTGATGAATCGTCTAAATTCGTATCAATTTGGAACATTAAACCACTGATTTTATATATATTAATTTATCGAGCAGATATCGTAAGATAATAAAGTCAGTAAACCAAAAATTTCACCCTTTACCTTTAACCATCTTCAACGTCGATATTGTAGAGACTTACATAATAAAAAATGTGAGACACACAATGCAATCGACTATCAAGACCACAAACAGAAAAGACATCATCGCAAACTCAGCGAATGACCTTTTTCTAGAAGCTGACGCAAATGGGACCATTATTTTTGCGGAAGGTGACGGCCACCTTCTCAATACGGTGGATGTGCGAATGCTGGTGCTCTCAAATTTATTTCAACTTATAAACGTCCCGGATTTATCACAGCTGCAAGCCTGTTTCGCGACGCTTTCTCCCGGAGATAGAGCAACTTTTGATGACATGAGTTTTGCACCAAGTGGTCGACGAATTACCGTTCAACGTTGCCAAAACAATCAGGCAATTTATCGCCTAGCCTTTGCCGACCTTACATGTCACACGATCATGAAAGATCAGCAAATCGATGAACATTTGGTTCGCGCCTTCAGAAGCGCAATTGCCTCTCCCGAATTGAAAGCCGCCCGACAACCCATTGTCTGCACGCAAACAGGACAATTGAGACACTATGAAATTCTTGCACGGTTCCCATTTGAGGGTTCGCCCTACCCAATGATCGTTGCGGCTGAACGGCGTGGGATTATTTCAGAACTAGATTGTATTATGTTGGATGCAGCTTGCCAACGCATGTCTCACCCGACTGGTCACAACCTAAAACTAGCTGTCAACATTTCAGGTCAATCCATCCAAAAAACGGATATTGCTGCCGAACTCAATCGCATCGTTCAAGCTTACGAATTTGATAAAAGACAACTTATTCTCGAAATAACCGAATCATCTGAAATGCACGATATAGATACAGCAGCAAATGCAGTCGAACTCCTTAAACGAAGCAATGTTAAAATCGTGCTGGATGACTTTGGTGCAGGCGCAGCGTCATTTGGTTACTTGCGAGCATTAAACGTCGATGGTGTGAAATTTGATGGTTGTTTTTTGAATGGACAAGTGTCCAACGAACGAAATACTGCACTAATGCGCGCTATTTCCAGCATGTGTAGGGAGTTAGGCATGTCTGTTGTTGGTGAGCGCGTTGAAAATGAATTTGATCGGCAAACTCTTCTCAATGCAGGTGTCATGCTCGCACAAGGCTTCCACTTTGGCCGCCCTGAGATAGACCCTACATTTTTTGCAAACCGAAAGCACAAACAACAAGCCGCCTAACGCCAAGAGACGTCTCAATGTCGAAAAGAAACCTAGATAGAATACGCGTCCTTATTGTGGATGATAATCATCACATGATAAATATCATCAAAACGCTCTTGCGTGGGTTTGGTATAAAGAACTTCGACTCAGCAAGTGATGCAGTGGAAGCCTTTGAAATTGTAAACAGTGAACCAATTGATTTTATCATCGTCGATTATCACATGGAAATACTTGATGGTGCCGATTTTGTAAGATTGGTTCGCAACGCGCCCGACAGCAATAATCCTTTTATTCCTATAATCATGCTTACAGCTTATTCAGAACGCTCCAAAGTAGAAGGTGCCCGTGATGCTGGCGTATCGGAGTTTCTTGCCAAACCAGTTACCTCTTCTGACCTTTACGCCAAAGTTGCATCAATCATAAATTCACCTCGTCCATTCGTGCGAACAAACAGCTATTTTGGACCAGATAGAAGACGTCATGACAACATCGATTTCAGAGGCGAAGACAAACGCCAAAAACCAGATCAGGATAATGATCTAAACTTGGATTTTTGAGCTGCCACTAAATATTTCATTATACAAATTAGTGAGATTTTAACTCACAAATTAATACACTATTAAGGCTTTCGGAGTGTTTCGAATCTTGTGCATTATCAATTCGCACAATGGAGACAAATGTCTTGGCCAAGACAAGAAAAAATAAATCAGACATCCACAAACCTGCTAAGGTCTCGAAAGCTGTGCCAGTTCCCGGTCGCGTGCTTTTAATGCTGTTTGCTGCTTTTGCCGGAACGCTAGGGCTAAAAGCGTGGCAGGAACGCCTTGGACAAAATGACGATCTAATGGCGCTACAGGCGCGTGAGGCTATGGCCATAGGTGGATATGTCAGATCTGAGCTTGTCGCCTCTCAAACAAAGATGGAATTGATTTTAAAACGCGGTGGGACGTCTGCTCAGGCCTTATCCGGTGCAGGGCTCGCAAAAATTTCTCAAACCACTGCAAATTCAGCGCAAAACGGTAGCAAGCTTATCGATACAAACTTTGCAGCACTGTATGCTCAAGATTCTTCAGGAAATTGGTGGGAAGGACGTTTGCCAATAACAAAGCTGACCCCAACGCCGGAAGGAAACAGATCATTTAGGCTCGCTAATTCTACGCATTCAGATTTAGGAGCGAATGTAAAACGAATCGGTATGACGCGCCAAGTAAATGCCTGTGCTCCTGTTGGTGACACGCAAATTGCTGCATGTGTTTCCAACGAAGTGGAGCTAATTGGAACTGAAGACTATAATCTAATCCTTATATATCTACTGTTACTAGCTGCTCCAGGATTGGCTGTTATCGGTCTTGTTGGAACCATCAAGACAAATACTGAGCTGCTAAACCTTGAAATAAAAGCAAAAAAAGAAATTGAAACGCATTGGCGAGAGTTGGAAATTGGGGGGCAAAATGGATATTGGACATGGAACCGCGAAACAGGTTTATTCAGTCTACGCACCAAAACAGCCGAAATGCTTGGCCTCATCGATAATAGCGACCTATCCCTTCAGCAGTTTCAGGAACTCATACACCCGGGCAATCAAAAAAATGTTCTCTATGAGCTAGAAAAAGCCAAACACAACAAATCCTTTCAAGTATCCTTCAAAGGCAATGGCAGCTTTAGTTCGCGATATTTCGAAATGCAGGGTGGCCCATTTCAAGATGGTCTATCCGGCATAATGACTGACACAACTGAACGCGTGAGAGCGGAAGCCCGCTCTCGTATGTCAGAACATTTGGCCCGTTCCGTAGCTGACGCATACCCAGGCCCTTTTGCATCTTGGGATCAGCGCCATAGACTATTGTTATGGAACCGCCATTTTGCTCGCCTATTCAATCTTCCTGAGAATGTTTTAAAAGCCGGCACATCATATGATGTTGTCATGGCTGAAGCCGCAAAGCAGATTCGTATTGAACGTCCGGTTCCAGGTAGCGACAATGGTCGCGAAATTCTCTTGCTTTCTGATATTTGGCTGAACTTTTATGATCGCCCCACAGCTGGAGGCGGACTTGTTACTGTTGGCCTCGACATTTCATCAATCAAAAACCATCAAGAATCCCTACTCGGAAAAGAGAAAAAACTACGCCGACTGGTGCTAGAACTAGATCGGATGCAAGGTCAATCAGAAGAACACGCGCGCAAATATGCAGAAGAAAAAACAAAAGCTGAAAAAGCCAGTCAGGCAAAATCAGTTTTCCTAGCAAACATGAGCCACGAGCTTAGAACACCCTTAAACGCCATCAATGGTTTTTCTGAAATGCTCATCAAAGAAATTTATGGCCCGCTAGGTGATGAACGATATATTGGATATGCCGAAGATATACTTTCTTCTGGGCAGCACCTATTAGATATGATCAATGACATTCTGGACATGGCCAAAATCGAAGCGGGTAAAATGTCAATTTCTACGCGCGAAATAGATCCTGTTGAAGCCGTTGATTCAGCCGTTCGTATGATCCGCCGACGCGCAGCTGACAAAGACATAGACCTAAATCTAACTGTAAAAGATGATATTCCAGACATCGAAGGCGATCATCGCGCTATAAAACAGATGGTCTTAAATTTGGTCTCGAACGCGATTAAATTTACAGATCCAGGAGGTTATATAAATATTTCTGTTGTCAAAGAAAATGCATTTGTCCGCGTATCAGTGGCAGACAATGGAATTGGAATACCCAAACAAGATATACCTCGCCTTGCGCAACCATTTGAGCAATCGTCTGCAGATGAAAACCGCAATAGTAAAGGTAGTGGTCTTGGGCTTTCACTCACCAAATCATTCGCCGAAATGCATGGTGGACGCCTTGAAATAGAAAGTGAGTTTGGAGAAGGCACGACTGTTAGCTTCTTACTCCCAGTCGACCCTCCCAAAATGATCAAATCTGAATACGCTGCCTAACTTATTCTTCAAATCGGCCCTCTGGAGGGGGCTCTGGAGGAAAATCCATATTTTCAGGTGGTGGTGGCATTCTTCCCTCATGATCTGGACCATCAGGAGGAGACGGTCTGAAGCCCTCTTCTTCTCTTTGAGAATCCCGTTTCATCTTCAAAGGTTTGCGGTTTCTCAGTAGAAACGAATCAGCTAAAGCCACACGCGCTTCGGGAGGCAATGTTTCCATCACATCCAGTATTCCTGTTGTAGCGAGCGTTTTAAGTTCAGAATCAACTCTCATAAATTCATTGATTCCCAACTCAACCTGCCCCCGATCAAATGGTTCAGCGCGTATCGCGTTTAAAACTTCCAGATGCTTTGCATGCATGGTGGCGCGTTCAGCTTTACTGCTACGCCAATGCTCTTTCATCGTACGAAAAAGCTTTTCTCGGTCCGCTTTTTCCAACTGACCAAATACGCGTTCAATATGAGGCCTCTCTCTAGATGTGTTTGGAGGTTTTTCATCAATTCCTATTCCATTATTTCCTAGAAATTGACCTCCAACGATACCAATCAATGCAGCATTCACAGCAAGAGACCCAGCAAGCAGAAACGAAACCTTTTTATTTTTTTTCTGTTCCATTTTCTCACTCATCGCTTATGTCTTCAACATTTAACCATTGCTCAGTATCCAAGTTTGAAAGTTCATCTGCTGACGCATAAGACAACATTGAATTTACAACACTCAATTCTGCTTGTTCTGCCGCTTGCGCATACCCAACACTGGCACCACCAACCAAAGATGCGCTGATTAACCCAGCAGCCATCCATTTGGAAGCTCGGAAAGATTTCAACTTTTCTATAAAACTCGGTGCAGACTTTGTTTCACCAGCCATGGGCATCAAATCAATGAGCTTTGCCTCTAACGCCACACTAATTTCAGGCATGTCGGCCTGATCGCCTAAGAAAGAGTCAAATGTGCTTTCAAGTTCGATCGCACGTTTAAGCTCTAAGTCTTCACTCCGAAAGAAACTTTCCGCAGAAGAACGAACGCCTTCGGGCCAACGCTTTACATCTGCACCATATATTTCCAAATATTCTAAAAACTGTTCTTTATTCATCTTCTACCTCCTTTCTTATCCATCAAATCCTGTTGCTCGACCTTGTGCATTCGAGACCAATAACTCCTCGCGGTCCATTTGGAGCAATTCCTTTAACTTTCGTCGGCCACGCGATAACAAACTTTCTAATGCATCCACGCTGACCTCCATCACTTCTGCCGCCTCAATGTTAGAAATCTCTTCAAAATAACATAGACTGAGAGCAGCCCTCTGACGGTCGGGCAATTGTTCCATAGCGCGTTTTAGCAATTCACTTCTCGATTCGGCCTCTAAACGTTGTGCTGGTGTTTCAGATTCGTCAGCAACCTCTGGAACAGTGTCAACATTTCCCATTTTCGGCTTACGAAGCCTGTCCAAGCAAGTATTAACAGTTACGCGGTGTAACCATGTTGTAAATTTTGCTTTTCCAGATTCCCATTTTGCCGCACTTTTCCAAACCTTTAAGAAAACATCCTGTGTCACATCTTCTGCTTCAGCTTCATTTACCATCATTCGTCGGGCAATATTTAGAACACGCTGACTATGACGACGTACTAATACAGAAGCAGCTTGACGGTCTCCGCCTCCGACTTTTTCAACCAAAATATCATCTGATATCGACTCGAACTGCATTTGAAATCAAAATATCCTAGTTGAAAAAATCTTCACTGATTCAAATTAACCAGTATGGCGACGAAAGGCTACTTGCAATTTTTCGCGTGGTCTTTACGCGGTCCATCATTCCCGCCTTTTCTGTCATGCTTCATCATTTTAGATTCGCTAAACTCTTCGAGTGATACTACACCATCTGCGTCTGCATCTATTTTTTCAAAATGCTTTGACTGCATTTCAGCTTTTCGTTTAACGCGCTCTGCTTCATGAAAACTTGTAATCTCTTCACTTGTAAGCTTGCCGTCTGAATTTGCATCAATTGCTTCAAATTTTGCACGCTTAGCTGCATCTTTCTCAGCATCAGATAATTTGCCATCACCGTCCGCATCAAATTTTTCGATCATTTCAGCACGCATTTGCTTTTGGCCTTTTTGGGACCACTGACCTTTGCTTTTGCCTTTGTGTTTTGACATTTTTCGCATTCCATTATCGAATTCTTCTAATGAGGCAACACCGTCACCATCTTTATCAATCCGACTGAAATGACGTGCAGCCATCTCTTCTTTGCGTTGATCCATACGCGATTGGTTATAGGCGGTTAATTCTTCTAGTGTCACACCACCGCTTTTATCTGCATCAGCCGCATCAAAACGCATTTTCTTAATCGCTGCTTTTTCAGTATCTGATAGTTCACCATTGCCATCAGTATCAAATTCAGCGATGCGTTCCATCCATTTTTCTTTAACGGCCTCACATCTGTCCTTGCCATCTTTGTCACCTTCACGCTGACCGGCAGCGGCAGTTGAAACAGCAGCTAGAGCTATAAAAGCTGTAGTTGTAAGTGCTAGTATTTTTGAGCGTTTCATTTGTCTAAACTCCTCTTTGGTGTTTGATATATATTTAACGCCCGCACCCTCAACTATCCGTCGCCAATGGCCCTATTTTATTTCGCCTAATACTAGAAACTTTTTCCTGATATTTCTTAAGTAATTCATTTAATTCAACAAAATCACTTACCCCACCACATGCACTAAGCCATTTCTTCAGGCCCGTTGAAGCTAATTCCTCATCAAACTGATCTGAAACAGCAATCCTTAACGCCTGCTGCAAGTTAACTTGAAGACTATATGCTTGGGTTAGTAGGGTTGCTTCCTCGGGTTGCAAAATGTTCGCTTCCTGCAAAGCCTGTATCGCTTCAAGGGTATTGGGCCGTATCACACTGGGAACCGCTCTCGCATTTTGCAATATAGCTTGCTGAACAACAAACTCGATATCCAGCAATCCGCCTTCGGCTAATTTCAAATCCCAATGACTATTTGGCTTTCTCTCTTTGGCCAGACGTTGACGCATATTCAGAATATCTTCTTCAAGACCTTCAAAATCCGAGCGCACTTTTAAAGAAGCACAGGCGATAGCTTTCACCCGCGCCGCCAGTTCTCGATCTCCAGCAACAATGCGAAGCCTTGTCAGCGCCATATATTCCCACGTCCATGCATCGCCCTGATAATATTTTTCAAACGACGTCACTTTTACAGCAACAGGACCAGCCTTTCCCGAAGGTCGCAATTGCATATCCACTTCATACAACTCACCCTCTTCAGTTGGAGCGGAAAGCGCAGCAATCAATCTTTGTGTAAAACGGGCAGCAAGATCATTCGGGTGAGGAGGGTTTCCCGGATCATAAATGACGATGATATCCAGGTCAGATGTCGCTGAAAGCTCTTTTCCTCCTAGCTTGCCAAATGCACCAATCACCCATTTTCCTGGCCATTCGCCAAACTTAAGTTGAACCTCTTCTAACGCGACCTGCGCCATGACCGAAATTGAAGCATCCGCCAATCGCGTGTATGCAGGCCCAGCATCACTAGCATTGGCTTGACCTCTTAGAATTTGATATCCAATTCGCAAAGTTTCTTCACGGTGGAACCGACGCGCGGCGTTCATCCGTCCCTCAAAATCATCTTCAGAATTAACAACCTTTTCCAGCGCCATCAGGACTGCTTCGGAGCTATCCTGATTTAAAGGTGCATTGAATGAATTGTCTAACATGCCATCAAGAAGAGCTGGCTGCCGTGCTAAATCATTCGCCAACTTAGGTGCATAAGCCATAGCTGAAATGAGATCTTCAGAGAATTTGGTTTCTGCAAGCATTAGCGAGAAAACCTGCACGCCACCTCTCAAACCGCTAATAAAATCAGAAAAACGGCTCAAAGCAGTATCAGGCTGACCTGTTTCAGCAATCCACTCCAATAAACGTGGTGTAAGTGATGTCAAAAGCTGTTGCCCACGTACTGTGCGCGTTGCTGGAAGTCCTCCGCGATGCCAATTCCTAATTCTGTTAATCACACCGCCGGGGTCAGAAAAACCCATTTCTTCAAGCGTTTTTAGTGTCCCCGGGTCATCATCCACGCCAGTAAAAACCAGATTGCCACTATCGCCCGATAATCTCTCTTCTTGCGCAAAAAGATCAGAATAAATGCCGTGAACAAATCTTCGAACAGCTAATAGATCACTCTCAAACAAATCTTGATTATCACCATATCCCATCAATATGGCGACCTCTCGTCGCCTATCATCACGGTCTTGTAGTGTATGGCTTTGCTCATCATTATGCATTTGGATGCGGTGTTCGACATTCCTCAAAAAGGCATAAGCTTTTTTTAGTTCTTCGCCATTCTGAGAAGACACAGCTTTCAATTTAACAAGCTCATCAAGCGCTTCATCGGTGCGCCGAACCCTTAAATTAGGATGGCGACCACCAAGGATAAGTTGTTGTGTTTGTGCAAAAAACTCTATTTCACGAATTCCGCCGCGCCCAAGTTTGACATCAAATTCCTTAATATCGAGCGTTTCATGGCCACCAGTCGCATGTATCTGACGTTTTATCGCGTGAATGTCTCCAATTGCCCAATAATCTAAATGGCGCCTCCAGATATATGGTTCCAGCTCTTCAAAAAAAGCATCCCCTGCAACAGCATCACCCGCGCAAACCCGCCCTTTTATGTAGGCCATACGCTCCCAGTTCTGTCCGACACGCTCATAATAATTGAGTGCAGTCTGAGTCGACAAAGCAACAGCATTTGAAGACGGGTCCGGCCTCAAACGCAAATCGACTCGAAAGACATATCCATGCTCGTCTCGAGTTTCCATGAGCTGTGCAAAATCTTGCGTAATGCGCACAGCCGCTTCCTTTGCTGACCTTGCATTTGCATCAAATCGATTAGGATCAAACAAAACAACTAGATCAACATCTGAGGAATAATTTAGCTCATAGGCACCCATTTTCCCCATAGCAATGGCAAACAGCCCCGTCTCTTCTAGACTAGTTTTAGGGTTCACCCATTCTCTATCCGCAGCAACTTGATACGCACACCAAAGAGCCGCTTGTGTACATTTTTCTGCCAACACAGTGATGGCATGTGTGACTTGGTTGACATCCCATAATCCGGACAAATCAGCGAGCGCTATTGCTAGATGCCCTTTTGCCTTTGCCTGTCTCAATGTTTTGCTGACTATCTCACGGTCAGTGTTTGCGGCCATTGCTTCATTGAGCAACTCGAGGCTCAACTGAAAAGCTGCATCCGCACCATCATCTGCTATTGAATCGAAAACGTTAGGATATCTTGTCAGTAAATTACAAAGGTAGGGCGTATGACTTAAAAATTTCGACGCGGCCTCACGACTATCTAAAATACTTTTGACCGGCCGACATGATAATTCAACAAGAGTTCTGTCTGGAACGGGTATCATCTTATAACGCCTTTGCACTGACTCGTCTTATTCAAGCTTATGCTAGCGCGATGTTCACGCAGAAGCGAGAGTAAGGCTCACTTTTAGCCCCGGCGTCGGATACCCAGGAAGCCCCTCTGATAGTTCAAGTCGCCCTTGGTGCATTTCCGTGACAGCAGCCACCAGTGACAATCCAAGTCCAGATCCTGGCTCCGTGCGTGCCTCTTCCAATCTGAAAAATCGTTCTAATACTTTTTCTCTATTTTCTTCAGGAATACCCGGTCCACTATCAAGAACAGACAGCTCTACCTCTCCATTCCGTCTACGTCGAAGAACAAGCTTAACTGCACCGCCTGCTGGTGTATATTTCACAGCATTATCCATGAGGTTAAAAATAAGCTGCATGATCAGTGACTTATCAGCATGAAGCTCTAAATTCGATTTGATATCAGAACTAAAGGCTAACTGGGCCTCTTCACACACAGCTTCGTAAATCTCAGCAACTTCTACAACTTGTTCACTTAGACTAAAACGATCAAACGTCCCCGATTGACCACCTTGAACCTTTGACAGCCGCAAAATCGCATTAAAGGTTTCTAGGACGCGGTCCACTTCCTCAATAGAATACTCAAGCGCACCTTCAAAATCTTGTCGATCTCCTGTTTGAGCTAGAGAAGATTCCAAATGGTTCCGCAAACGCGCCAATGGCGATCGTAAATCATGCGCAATCGCATCGCCCGAATACCGAGACGCAATCATCAGCCTTTCAAGTTTGGTCAACATCGCATTCAAACGCTCAGCCAACCTGTCGAACTCATCTCCAGACCCATAAACAGTTGCCCGGCGTGACAAATCACCAGCCATGACATCTTCAGTTGTACGCGCTAGCGATTCAACTCGCCGTGAGACGGATCGCGATACAATCACCCCTCCCACCATGGAAAGAACCAAACCAGCAATAGCTGCCGTCCACACCACATCTGTAATGCGTTTCACCATCTCCCCGCGTTCACCGATATCATATGCGACGAGCAAAACAGTATTGTCAGGAAATGTCTTTATGCGTCCTTCTGCTCTATTTCTTTGTACAACACCCGCGTAATTTCGAGAGTCATATGAAAATGGCACATACAGCTCACCCGCTAAAGGGGCTTCCGCCGGCAGGAAATCAAAATCACCAGCGATTTTCTCTCCATCCGGACCAACCAGAAGATATAAAAACGCACCTCTAGAGGAAGACCTCTCCGATACTGACTGACTCAAACGAGAAAAACCGCCGCTTGTGTAAGCGGCGGTCAAAGCATTTATCTCGGAATTGAGGGCGTCAGTATCATCGCGCTCTAATCGTCCTGCCGTGGCTGAGAATAGATAAAGTAACAGCGCACCAGCAAAAAGAATAAATAACGCCGTATGCACCAAAGCCAACCGGAATGTTGTCGTCCGGGTGAACGCTGGTAGACGAGATAAATTCACAATCCCTAGGCCTGAAGTCTATACCCTGCACCACGCACTGTGTGCAAAAGCGCAACTTCAAAGTCCTTATCAATCTTGCTGCGCAAACGGGAAATATGCACATCAATCACATTTGTCTGCGGATCAAAATGATAATCCCAGACTTTCTCAAGCAGCATTGTTCTTGTAACCACTTGATCGGCATTTCTCATAAGAAATTCCAACAAACGGAACTCACGCGGCTGAAGGTCTATTTTGACCTCACCTCTAAAAACAGTGCGTGCTAGGAGATCCATGACAAGATCCCCTACTTGTAATTTTGTCGTAGGAGCTTCACTAGAAGCGCGTCTTCCAAGTGCTTCAACACGCGCAATTAATTCACTCGGCGCAAAAGGCTTACACAGATAATCATCGCCACCAGCTTTTAGACCTTCGACGCGATTTTCAACATCACCTAGAGCCGTCAGAAACAATGCCGGTGTGTTACCACCCGTATCACGATAGGTTGTTAACATCTCGATACCATTCATCTTTGGCATCATACGATCAACAACCATAGCATCGAATTCATCAGACTGAGCACGACTGAGACCAGCCTCGCCATCATTCTCAACGGCAACGTCGTGCCCAGCTTCGCTGAGCACTTTTCTGACGAAATCCGCTGCTTCTATATCATCTTCAATGACGAGTACGCGCAAAGCGAGCTCTCCCATTCTATAAATTACTTAAGGTCTTCAATTTCAACCGGTAGGAAAATAGTCGCGCGGCCTTTGCGAACAGCCACAAGAATATTCTTCTTACCTTCTTTTTTAGCATTTTTGATCACGCTAGCCAAATCATCCGCAGATTTCAACGTCGTGCCCTGTGCTTCAAGAAGAGCATCACCTTTTGCAATTCCAGCTTCTGCAAAGGCAGAATTACGGTTCAAATCAAGAACGAGAACACCATTTTCATTCTCTTTTAAACCAAATAATTCGAACTCTGGTTTGGACAATGGTTTGACAGTCAAACCATGGACCAACGCACCTTCAGGCGCTACTTCGTCCTCTTTCTCACCTTCAGATTCTGAACCACCACGGTTGAATGCACTATCAACATCTGATGGACGAACACCAACTGTCACAGAGACTGTTTTCTCTTTACCATCTCTGATCAATTTGAATTCATTTTTACTTTCAGCGATTAACCCACCGACAAGACGGGTTAGCTCACGGCTATCTTTAACGGCGAGACCATTTACCGACAGGATGACATCACCACGCTCAATTCCGCCTTTTTCAGCAGGGCTGCCAACTTGGACATCAGCAACAAGTGCGCCTTTTTCATTTTTCAAGCCTTGAGATTCGGCCATTTCCACAGTCATTGATTGGATAGAAACCCCCAACCAGCCGCGTGTAACCTTACCGTCTTTAATCAATATATCGGTAATCTCTTTTGCGACAGTCGATTCAATCGCAAAACCAATTCCTACACTACCGCCAGACGGTGAATAAATTGCCGTGTTCACACCAATCACTTTACCATAGAGGTCAAATGTCGGACCACCGGAATTACCACGGTTAATTGATGCATCCACTTGGATGTAGTTTGAATAGTTAGAACCATTCATTTCACGACTAATAGCAGATACGATACCCGCGGTCGCTGTTCCTCCAAGACCAAACGGGTTACCAACAGCGACAACCCAGTCGCCTACACGTGGAGGCGCACCAAGTTCAAACTCAACATATGGGTATTTCCCGCCTTCTTTGACCTTCAGCACGGCCAGATCGGTTAGCTCATCAAGACCGATAATCTCAGCTTCCAACTCATCACCATTGGACAATGTGATCGTCACTTCAGAAGCGTTTTCTACAACGTGATTATTGGTTACGATATACCCTGTATCCGAGATAAAAAATCCAGATCCAAGTGAACGTCCTTCGCGAGGTGCTGGACCTTCATCTTCTTCACTTTCGCCTTCTTCGCCCTCACCGCGTCCTTGACGATCCATAAAGTCATCAAAGCCTGGAATGTTGCGGAAACGCTCAAACAGCTCACCATATTGTTCTGGCGCTTCTATTTCTGTTGTCACTTGCACAGTCACAACGGCAGGATTCACTTTTTCAATCAGATCAGCAAAACTAAGTGGCGCACCGACAGGCGCTTGAACAACGATTGGTTTTGCATCGGCAATTTTCGACCCAACCGGGGATAAAATAAGGCCACCAACTGCCGCGCTGCCTAGCAATGCCATGGCTAAAGACATTTTCAAAGTGCGGCTTTTTCCGGTCGTTTTCATCTGTATTCCTCTTTATTCACTTCAGAACATTCTAGATGTCGAATGTGTAATATATATCTTTGAGTAAAAAATTATGATCGCTTCATGTCGATTCTGTGGTATGAATAGAACTTACCCTATGTAAAGTACGGTGTACGGGACATTTATCCGCAATTTCCATCATTTTTGTCCGCTGTTCAGCATTTAAATCACCTAAAATAGTAATTTCACGATTAAAAACATCCAAATCGCTAGAATCAACTTCATTTCGTGATTTTTCGTGTGTTACTGAGACAGAAACTTTATCAACTGGCCAGCCTTTTCTTTGAGCATACATGCGCAATGTCATAGACGTACATGCCCCAAGCGCAGCATTCATATATTGATATGGTGTGGGACCAGCACCGTCTCCGCCCACATCAACAGGTTCATCTGCAACGCCGCGATAATCACCCGTCACCACCCAGTTCTCATAACTTCCACGTTGAGTTTCTTCGACAACGACTGGCTCATTCCCATTTACAGGTTCAACAGAAGCTTTGTCTTTTCTGGCCGCAATTGCGTAATGCGTTGCCCACGCGGCGATAACACCAGCCACATATTTAGCATCTTCACGATCTGTCAAAAGATGATCTGAATCATCGAGCGATACAAAACTTTTTGGATGCATAGCCGCCATAAAGATATCATTCGCATTTTCGATACCAACGGTTTGATCTATGGGAGAATGCATCACCAGTAACGGGCGCTTCATATTTCGAACAGATTCGATTACCCGTGCGTCTTCTACATCATCAAGAAACTGCTTTTTAATTTTAAAGGTACGGCCAGCTAATTGAACATCCGCTTCACCTTTGGTCTCAATTTCTGAAATCTGGGAGCCGAAATTCTCAGTGACATGCTTGGCGCAAGACGGTGCTGCAATAGATACAAATGCTTTGACCGTTGGCAACTTACTAGCCGCAGCAAGCACAGCTGCCCCGCCAAGGGAATGCCCAATCGCCAGTGTAGGAGCCATGCCTTGCTCTTCCATCCACTGGGAAGCTGCCACAAGGTCATCAATATTTGAGGAGAAAGTAGTGTCTGAAAAATCACCTTCAGAAAACCCAAGTCCGGTGAAGTCAAACCGCAGCACACCAACACCTAACTGCACGAGCTGGCGGGCAATACGAGCTGTCGCAAATTGGTCTTTCGAGCAAGCAAAACAGTGTGCAAAAATAGCAAAGCCGCGCGGCGTTCCAGCTGGCAATTCAAACCTTGCAGCTAGCTTATGACCAAGCGAACCGGGTATTTGAACTTGTGATCTATGTGCCATTGTCTTTTTACTCCACTTTCAGCCCTAGCGTTACCATAAAGTGGTAGAGCAAAACAGTTTAACAAGGCCCGCTCTTATCAATCTAGAGTATCATTTTCGTGATCAGCCACCATGTCAGGCTTTAGCGGTGCCAGGTTGCGCTTTTTACGTGCACGTATTGCCATAAACAAAACCCCCGCCCCCCAAGCAAGCAAGACAAACGGGAAAGCCCATAAGAATGCACCGCCGCCACTCGCTTTAGGACGAAAAAGCACAAACTCACCATAACGCTCAGAAAAATAAGACCGGACTTCAACATCACTGGCACCGTCTTGGATCTGCTTCCTCACAAGATGGCGCATATCTCCTGCAATTTCAGAAGCAGACTGAGATATTGGCTCATTCTCACACGACACGCATCTGATTTCACGCATCAATAATTGCGCGCGGGCTTCAAGATCCGCATCCTGTAGCGGCGCATCTGAAAGCGCAGCAGCCAATACCAAAGCAAGCATCATGATACAGCTGCCCCTTCTATACTGTTATCTGAAGTCGGCTCTTCTTTTGATGATGATACACGCTTCCCGCGTTGAGCGGCAAAAGCTAAAAAACCACCCAACGCAATGAGACCAACACCACCAAAAACAAAATCAATCATCGGGTTTATGGAGATACGAATTGTCCAACCATTTAATTCTCCCCGAACAGGATCACCCAACGCAACATATAAATCACCAACCAGAGATTTTCGGATGGCAACTTCCGTCGTGGGCATCCCAGATGCCGGATAATACCGTTTTTCCGGGTTTAATTCTGTTTCTCGTTTTCCGTTCACAGCCATAATGGAAGCACGATCAGAATAGAAATTTGGTCCTTCAGAATTAACAACGCCGTTAAAAGTGAAAGACCAATCGCCAAGCTCGACAACTTGCCCTTGAGTGACCGCAAATGTACGCTCAATTCGTCCATTTGTTTCAACAACGGCACCAATCACAAACAATCCAAGCCCAATGTGCGCAATCGTAAGTCCCCACACACCAAGCGGCAGCTTAAACACGCGCGTCAAACCACCAGCGCCAACACGTTTGATAAGATCTGTAATTGTTCCACCAATCAA
Source organism: Hirschia baltica ATCC 49814 (assembly GCF_000023785.1). NCBI lineage: Bacteria > Pseudomonadati > Pseudomonadota > Alphaproteobacteria > Hyphomonadales > Hyphomonadaceae > Hirschia > Hirschia baltica. Next base: position 1,337,649 of record NC_012982.1, on the reverse strand, counting down.
CCAGACACCAACAGCGACACCAAACACAGCCCAAAGCTTGCCTGAGAAAAACACAAATGTTGCCGCCCCAGCCGCAATAGCAATCGCGCCAGCCACGATTAAACGTTTCACAACAGGTGACATATCAGCCGCTCGCCACGTCATTGCCTGTGCAAATGGCGGCGCGAGAAACAGTATGCCCATTAAAGGTGCCAGCGTCAGATCAAAATAAGGTGTCCCAACAGATAATTTCTCACCCGTCACCACCTCCATCGCCAAAGGATAAAGCGTGCCCACAAGAACAGTTGCTGCAGCAACAGATAAAAACAAATTATTGAGGATAAGCGCGCCTTCGCGACTAACAGGATCAAACTCACTACCAGATTTCAATCCGGGACCACGCCAAGCAAAAAGTGAGAATGCAAAACCCGAAACCAATAACAAGCCAATTAGCAATAAACGACCACGCTCAGGGTCCAGCGCAAACGCATGCACCGAAGTCAACACGCCTGAACGCACCAAAAATGCCCCAAGAATTGATAGGCAGAATGTCAAAACTGACAAAAACACTGTCCACGATGCCATTGAACCACGCTTTTGCGTCACGATAATGGAGTGCACCAAAGCAGCCCCCACCAGCCAAGGCATAAGGGAAGCATTTTCAACAGGGTCCCAGAACCACCAACCACCCCAGCCAAGCTCATAATAAGCCCAGATCGCACCAAGTGAGATTCCTATCGTTAAGCCAGACCAAGCAAACAACGCCCATGGCCGCGCACGTTTCGCCCAGCTTGCGCCAACTTCATTGAGCAATAGACCTGCTGCTGCGAGCGAAAAGACAAAAGAAAAACCAACATACCCCAAATACAAAAATGGCGGGTGAAATGCCAAAGCAGGATCTTGCAAAAGCGGATTTAAGCCGGTGCCGTCAAACGGTGCAGGGTCAAGGCGCGTGAAAGGTGAAGATGCAAAAAGCAAATAAGTCAGCGACAAGAAAGATAATCCCCCCTGGACACCAATTGCTTTCGTCTTCAACGCACTTGGTTTCATCAAACCAACAGCTGCCGCCCCAAAGCCCAACATGATCATACACCATAAAAGCATTGATCCTTCATGATTTCCCCACGTTCCGGCGAATTTGTAGAAAGTAGGCTTTAAAGAATGCGAATGCTTGACCACAAGTTCTAGAGAAAAATCTGATCCCAAAAAAGCGCGAACTAACGTAAAAAATGCCACAACGCTTGCTGCCATCGCAACAAGTATCGACCGGTTAGTTTCTTGCGCTTTACCCCAAACACCAAAGACAGCCGCCAATAATGACGCGCCCAGAGCAAGAAATAAACTGATATGGCCAAATTCTATCATTAGACGCCTTCATCATTATATTGTGCAGCTTTCGCGGCGGCTTCACCACCAGCAGCTTTTAAAGCATCATACGCTTCTTTAGGCATGTAGCTTTCATCATGACGCGCGACTAGGCGTGTTGCCTGAAGACTACCATCAACCTGAATGATGCCTTCGGCGACAATTCCTTGTCCTTCTTCAAAAAGGTCTGGCGGCAAATCATCATACGCAACATTGACGCCGTATTCACCATCTGTGATTTCAAACTTTATCAATGTACCCGGGCCGCGTTCTATTGAATCAACCCCTACCAATCCACCAATGCGAACCCGCTCACCAACTGTCACAACATTACCAGTCACGATCTCTGTCGGCGTTCTAGAATAACTCGCATTATCTCCTAGTGCAGACATCACAAGCGCAACTGCTCCAACCAACAGAACACCTGCTACACCGATCAACCATGCTCTTTGGGAACGCGCACGCATGAATTATCTTCCTCTATCCAAACCTTAGACATACCCACTTCTGATCAAAGGACTACATCAACTATATGTGATGACCAGCATCAGTCTTTTTCTGATGGATTGTCCTCGTTTTCAGAGGCTATATCATCCGTCATTTCTTCTTTTTGTCTGGCAACATTTGCCATTGCCTGCTGCAATAAATCTACTTGGGATTTAAGTTCCATTGCTTCTGGCGAGCCTTCGGGCATCATGGATTGTGCTTGCGCCCACCAATCTCTCGCGCCATCACGATCACCATCCAGCCAAAATCTCATACCCGGCATAAAGGCAGCTTTCACATCAGCCGTATTCGCTGAAAAAGCTGCGATATATATTTGCTGTGCTTGCTCCGTCACGCGCCCACCCTGTTGAGCAACCAAAGCATCCGCCATAGGTGTCAGAACATCAACAAATTTAGGGTCTCGGCGTAGAGCTGATTGATAAGCCCGCAATGCCTCATCCGGTTTTCCCTGCTGCATAAGAATATCACCGATAAACTTATGAGATTGCGGATCTTCCGGGTCCACTTTGGCACGCTGTTGCAACAAAGCTATCCACTGATCACCCGAAATATCTTTGGGTTCCATTTTTCTCATTTCATCAAGTCGTTGATGCAATGGTCTGTCGCCAATGGAGGGAGATCCGATAAATCCGTAACATGTCACAGCTATGGTCATAGCAATTAATACACCCGCTCGCATGCGCCATGTATTGCCGACCCAATACGCCAAGCCCAAACCAACAATTATTCCGATGAAGATGTGCAGCATATTCTAACTTTTCTATGTCGCAGCTGGCAAAATGAGATGCGCACGCAAACCACCAAACGGGCTATTATCCAATGCAAAAGAACCACCATACATTTCCGCTAATTCCTTCACGATAGACAGCCCTAATCCTGTTCCTGGTTCTGTTTCGTCTAGTCTCTGTCCACGTTGCACGGCAATCTCTCGTTCAGCTGGCTTCAAACCAGGCCCATCATCATCAACAAAAACAATCAATTGGTCGTTTTTCACACGTATCGTCACGCGCATACGGCGCTTGCACCATTTGGCTGCATTTTCTAAAAGATTGCCAACAAGGTCATCTAAATCCTGACGTTCGCCTTTAAAAACAGCATCTTCATCAATATCAATTTCAACCGCCAAATTCTTGTCGCGATGAATACGTTCAAGCAAAATCGCAATATCTTCGACAGTCGGTTCTACTTCAGTTCTAGCTCCCAATACTTCTGCACGCGCCGCTGCTTGTGCGCGTTTCAAATAGTGATCAACATTCTGCCACATCGCTTTTGCATGCTGCTTAACCATCGCTGAATAGGCTTCATCACCACCTGTTTCATTCATCAATACAGCAATGGGATTTTTCAGGGCATGTGCCAAATTGCCCACATGTGTGCGCGCGCGGTCCACAACTTCCTGATTGTGATCGAGAACACGGTTCATATCTTCAACCAAAGGCTCGATCTCAGTGGAATATTCTCCGATTAGACGCGTTTCTCTGCCATCTCGAATCGCATCAAGATTCTCACGTATCCGCCGCAAAGGTGCTAATCCGTGATGTATCAGAAAACCAATCGCAACCAGCATCCCAGACAACATCAATCCAACAACGGCAACCAAGCGGTGACGTAGCGCAGTTTCAGCACTAAGCGCTGCTTCGCTATTAATAGCCGCAAACAATGCAACCGGCGTTTCACGGTCTGGCAGCAATACCGCCCTCAACGCCACGCGGATTGGTTTGTCGTCAGGATCTAGATCATTGTGATAAAAAACTTGCCCCAGATTTGTGTAAGCTTCCTCGATATGCGTCATATCAACCGGCAGTCCACCATCCCATATACTTCGAGATAAAACCGGTTCTTGAACGTTTAAATCCCGATCAAGATCAAGATATCCATAATACCACCCAGACAATACGCGTTGAAATCGTGGGTCATTCGGCAACAAATTCTGATCAAGCACAATCGTACCATCAGGATCAGAATTTAACGCATTTGTGAGTGTCTGAATGGTTGCTTCCAACTCACCATTTAAAAGTGCTTCTGTTTCCTTGCGATAACTACCGCCCAAAAACAATGTCGCCGATACGACGATCAAAACACTCATGATGAATGTAAGCGTGACTAGTCTGCCAGCAATGGATGCCCATACCTTGCGATAAATAAAACGCAAACATTTCTTGAAACCTTGAGCCACAATTTTGCCAGCCAGACCGTTCTAGTTAAAAATCGCTATTTTAAAACGATTATTCATTTGCAGCTGGATCGACCAATCTATACCCAAGACCTCGTTCAGTTAGAATGCGATCAGATCCAATTTTTTTACGCAAACGCCCCACAAATACTTCGATTGTATTGGAATCACGGTCAAAATCTTGGTCATAAATGTGCTCCACAAGTTCCGTGCGTGGCACAACACGTCCTTGATAATGCATCATATAACTCAGCACACGATATTCATGTGCTGTTAGCTTGATAGGTTGGCCGCCAACAGTGGCCCTTGCCGAGCTCGTATCAACCCGCAAATCACCCAATTCTAAAGCCGAACTTGCATGTCCAGCAGAGCGGCGCAGCAAAGCACGCAAACGTGCCAATAATTCTTCGGTAATGAATGGCTTGGTCAGATAATCATCTGCACCAGCATCAAATCCAGCAACCTTCTCGCTCCAGCGATCTCGCGCTGTCAAGATAAGAACAGGCATGACTTTACCTTCAGCCCGCCATTTTTCGAGAACACGCACACCATCCATTTTGGGAAGTCCCAAATCCAGAATGACAGCATCATATGGCTCAGTTTCGCCGAGATAGTGACCATCCTCACCGTCGACAGCCAGATCGACTGCGTATCCAGCTTCCGATAATGATGTTTTCAACTGACGTCCCAAATCTGGGTCATCCTCAACGACTAAAAGGCGCATATTTTATTCTCCGCGTATGTGCAGGATTTTGCCTGATAAAGCATCTACTTTGATGAGCAGACGTTTTCCTTCGCCATCCATCCAAGTCACTTTATAATGATACCCGCCATCATCCTGAGAGTACATAGCAGCATCAATCAATTGCCCGTTATACCTATCTCTTAATTGACGACTTATCTTAGCAAAAGGAACAGTCCGTCCAGATTGCGCAGCATTACGCGCTTCAGTTTGAGGAACAAGCGAATCGCCAGCCCAAGCCTGAGCTTGAGCAGGTGATATAACAACTGCCATTAACGTGGCGAAAAAGGAAAAAAAGCGCATCATGCGAACAATGTTTAACCTGTTCGCGCTGAACACTATCTGAACGAAATTCATATGCTAGCCACGACCTATCTTGCTGCCTAAAATGAAGAATGTCGCAAGTAAAACACCAAGTTATGAACTAATCCCTGACGTTTTTATCCCGACCGCGCCAAGTTTTCAAAAAATCTTTTAAATCAGCGTCTGGTTTATCTGGTAAAGTAACCAGTAAACGGACCAATAAATCACCCGGTTTATCTTTGCTTTGCACGCCTTTACCTTTCAGGCGCAGAACATTACCACTATTTGCACCCGCAGCGATGTTCAAAGATACTTCGCCCGATGGCGTCGGCACCTTAACGCGTGCACCTTCAACCGCTTCAGCAAGTGAAATTCTCAGATCCATTCTAACATTTTTACCTGAACGTTCATAATCTGGATGACTACGAACGCCAATTTCAACTAGAGCGTCTCCGGGGTTCATTCCCCCTGCACCGGGCTCACCTTGAGACTTTAATCGAAGCGTCTGACCAGGTTCAACACCAGCTGGAATATTCACATTCAATGAACGCCCATCTGCCATGCTCACGCGTTTACGCGCACCATTTATGGCATCTAGGAAGTCAATCTCAAGTTTATAGCGAACATCGGCACCCTTGGATGCGCCATAACCAAATCCACCACCGGGAGCAGCGCCACGCGCTCGGCCACCTTGTCCAAACATGCCGCCAAACAGATCTTCAAACACATCTGCGCCTGCACGTCCGCCACCTGAATGCGTTCCAGAAAAACCATTAAATCCATCAGCACCCGGACGACCAGAAAATCCTTGCGGACCTGCACCGCCCCCATATCCACCTCTAAATTGAGGCGCTTTCTCATTTCCGTCAGCATCAATCGCGCCGCGATCATACAGCGCTCTTTTATCAGGATCAGATAACAAAGAAAAAGCTGCACTCACCCGCTTAAAGCGCGCCTCTGCAGGCGCATCATTAGGCCGCACATCAGGGTGCAGCTCTTTTGCAAGTTTGCGGTAAGCAGATTTTATTTCTTTATCAGTCGCACTCTTGGCAACGCCCAATGCGGCATACGGATCCCAGCTCAACGTCAAATTCCTTTACTTATACTCATAGAAGGAATTAGACGCGAAAACACAAAAATGGAAGCAATTCTATTTAAATTTCAATAGAAGTTGTTGCTGGATACCCATAAAGGCCGTCAATTCCCATTTGTCTGACTTCAATATAGATTATCCCTTTTTCAGGGAAATCAATATCTATCAGATCATTCGTGTATAAAAATTGTGTATCATCTAGTTTCCATTCACGAACAGCACTTCCGTCGTGATAAACAATCACTTGAAAATCTAAATCAGCCTCCAGCGGCACGTCCGCTTGCCCCCAGACGTCCCCATCACTGCGCGCTCTTTGCGTCCAAGACAAACTTATCCCTTCCTCTCCAAGCAAAGCTCTCAAATGACATGGCCGCCATTGGGTAAATGTTTTTTTCTGCCAGATAAACCCACCATCAACAGGCTCATCAGACAAAATACTCACACCATTCGCTCTCCAAAAAATTTCCAGACCATTCTCATTATTTTTCAAATCCAAACGTGTTTCTCGTCCATCCAGAAAAATAATGTGACCATTGGGCTTTATCCCGCCAATTTGCTCAGAATCACTTCCTTGTTGCCCACGCAATAATCGACTGATTCTATATGTTCGCTCTGAAATTAGCTCTGCATTTTGAAACTGGATCAATTCCCATCCGTCTTCACATTCGATAAATGCAGCGTTGGCTCCATTTAAAACACCAAGGCGCGAAGCGTTTTCTAAAACGCCCCAATCCAATTTCAAATCAACAGATTGATCTAACCACCGCCCAGATGGACCGGCAGGCAAAGATGATAAGATCCGTCCCATTATGCTAGGGTAAGATAATGTTGCTCGTTCACTGAACAAATCCCCCTCAGCCCCAACTTCGATGGAGACATCACCGCCCCATGGGGTTGCGCTTATAAATACGAAAGGCCGCGCATCATTTTCCTGATCAGGCAAGGGCGGACCATCCACAATCACGATTTTAGGGCGCATTTTAAAAGCGGCTACTTTACCAACAATAGGTTGAGACCCTGCAAGGTTTTTCATTGGCTGCGCAGAATGCTGAAGCAATTGCAAAGACAGCTGATCACCCATGACAGTTTTTTCAACGGTCCACATCTCCGCATCATTGGTAAAATGCAGTATATCGCCAACTTCAATGTTGGCGAAACTCAAACTTGTCGACACCTGAGCCGATTTATTCGAAGCTACCAATTTTTGATTTAAATTGCTGACCAACCGACCGGCCATTCCATCATCAAGCGCGAGCGCCAAAGACACATCTTTGATGTCATCGCCTGAAACAATTTCAGATTCAGAAATTGCAATCGCAGGCATATAATCATTTGCTGCATCAATATATTTAAGACGCAGATTTATGGCTTCAGCTTCCATCGCTTTGCGCCGCCGCTCAAACATACCATCAGCAGTCTGAAATTCATCCAATTCCACCTGCCACTCATGCCGCTCACCATTGTCAAACTTCAGAAGATTATCACCATGATTGCAGCGCAAACCAAAAGCCGTTTTCAACGGCTCAAGACTATCGCGAATACTCAACGCATTATCGAGCTTATATCCACTCACCAACCCGACTAACCCTCTCGTATCAACATCAACATCCACGATTGATGTCAGATCATCAACAACATCCTTTAGCCAAGCCAGACCAACGCGCCCGTTCAGCCAATGGCCCACATTCCAGTTTGCGCCATCTCCCCACACATCATCGCGTTGAGGCCAAGCAGGAAAAGGCCGCGCATCCCATGCCCAAATCGATACACCATACTCATCGAGCATATCTTCGCTGCGCCAATAATTACAAAACGCCTCAATAGCCGTACGCTGCACCACATCATCGCGCGCGCCCGAAGAATAATGCGGCAAGGCATTCTCTGAGCTTTTAGGATCATAAAACACATTTGGCTGATTTGGGCCCATATCCACAGCAGAACACCCAAACTCCACAAATCTCACAGGCTTGCTGGCGGACAGCCATGGAGTAGGTTGCTCAGCTTTCACTCCACCCATTCGCGGATAATGCGCGTTTGCATGCCAGCCTCGAATATCTTTCTGACGATAAGTCCAATGCTCGCCATATCCGCCATCAAATATTGGCGTTCTTATTTGATCCGCGCGATCTTCATCATTGGCATAATACCAATCATAAGCTTCACCGCCTTCAATATTGACAGCAAGATAGGCAGGATCATGTATAGATTTCCACCCTGCCTCATTATCTGCGTGTCCTGAAGTTGGCCGCCAGTCTGCCATTGGCGGATACCAGTCCACACCGATGAAATCGATATCCTCACTCGCCCATAAAGCATCTAATGGAAAGTCGGTATCGTTCAAACCATCAGGCGGCACATAAGCGCCATATTCGGTCCAGTCTGCAGCGTAGGATAGCTTACACAAACCACCCACAATCGCGCGTACTTCTGCTGCCAATTGCACCATATGCCCCGCCATAGGATACACTCCTCGCGCCGAGCGTATCCGCGACAAGCCAATCATCTCCGAACCGATCAAAAATGCATGCACACCACCCGCACGTCGCACAAGGTCTGCGTAATGAAGAATGAACCGGCGATATCGCCAATCCTCAGCTCCCACATAGCCGCTTTGAGTATAATCAACCGCCGATGCTTGCCCAAAGAAAGCATCCACTTGCGTCGCTGCCTGCGCCGTCATATCCGCGCCATTAGAACAGGTGATACGACCCCGCCACGGAAACGCAGCTTGCTCCGCACTCCCATACGGATCAGCCAGGCCATTTCCCGCCGGTATATCCATAAACAAAAACGGATACAGCGTCACAGCAATCCCTCTAGCTTTTAGCGCAGCTATCGCTTGCAACACCGACGCATCATCGGGCGTGCCTCCATAATTGGACCGCCCTTCACCATCCTGACTAATCAGATAGGCCGTCCCGCGATGCATGCCCGCAACATGCCATTGCATCGGGGCCGTTTCCTTTTCACGTATCTCGACACCGGGCCGGATTGTGCATTGGCCACATCGCAAATCATCGCCAAACCACCCCACAATCAAATTGACATGTTTTAGATTTGGCAGGTCAGCAATGGCTTGTTCTAAGGACGCGATAAAATTTGCCTCGCCGCTTCCATTATGCATGTTCTCGGGCGTCTCTTCACCTTCACCAATCACTCGCCGCACGATCTGGCTTGCATACACAAACTCACCCGATCCCGGTATAAGATTGACCGATGTGATCGCATCTTCCATGCGTGCGATCTCATCCTCGCGGCGATCAGCACTTCGCATCACTTCAAATGAAAGCTGCGGCATACGCATGCCGTAGGCATCCAAAGGCAAGTCTTCAAATACAATATAAGCCAAGCCGCGATAGGCCGGTGCCACGCCTTCCACCGCTTCAATCAAAGCATCAGGCATTTGATCCAAACTGCCCGTATGCAATCGCCAATTTATTTGAGAGAGATCCATCTCCTCGCCATTGGCCCATATGCGAGACACACGGGAGACTTCCCTTTCACATAGCCCTACAGCAAAGCTCAGAGAATAGGTATAACTTGTCTGGCTTGGCCCGCCCTTACCCCCTTGCTTTTGCGTGTGCTCTTTAAACCGCGCCGCCCATATAACATTGCCGCCCAACCGCATACGTCCAAACACGCGTGGAATGCCTGCACCTTCTCGGCTTTCAGTGACATGCACATCATTGATACGCGGACCTTCCAGCCTCGGTGCAAAAATATAAGAATCGACCGCAGCCCCTGCCACGGCCCCAACAAACTGACCAATCGCAGCACCCGAGACTTGCTGCCCAAACACGGACACGCCATTGGGCAATAATGCCGAGCCAACGCTTTGGCCCAGTGTTGAAAAAACGAGCTGAGCCATAAGGGCGCTGCCTTTCTATTTTCGTGATTAGAAATTTGGAAATTGAAATGCCGCTGCAATACGGCGCGACCACCACGGCCCTAAATGCGTTTCAACAACGCTGCGCCCCCAATAGGCATGAATGATATTTGTGGCTTTGCCTTGCGAGACTTTGCTAACAATCGCCAGATGTTTTACCGGTGCGCCCAGCCCCATACGAAAAGCCAAAACATCACCAATCTGCGCACCTCCAATCGGTATTTCGATCAAGTGCCGACGTGCGGCTTCCAGCAAGGTTTCTTCTTGCAAATCTTCAGCCCAATTTGGCGTATAAGGCGGAGCCAATTCAGGTTCATCCCCAATCAATGCGCGCCACACACCGCGCACCAATCCAAGGCAATCACATCCAGCATGAAGACAGCTTGCCTGATGCTGATAAGGTGTACCTATCCATTTTCGCGCCTCTGCCACAATCAATGATGCATTTGCCATTAGCGAGCACCACCATCATTGATGCCATTCGCCGACGGTCCCGAAATGACCGCATCCATTCCCGGCAAATGCGGAAAACCTTGAAAATTGACTTGATTGGAAAACTTAGACTGACATGTCTCAAACGTTTTATCGCAAACGGCATCAGCATGAATGCCGCTAAGATCCACACCGCATCTCGCACTCCCCAAAGCCGCATCGCATTGCCCCGCATAGATGCGCCCGATACGTCGCTCAAGCTGCGCTTTCAAACACACGAGTTCGACATGAAAAGCCTGCGCTCCATGTGTGATCTCACCAAGATAACCAGACCAGACATGCATTTTCAGTTCTGGCATTTCCCAATCCACACGCCATACCGAAACAGACGCACCATCCCATAGCCCATTGGCCAAATCCGCTTGTGTTAGAAAATTGGCCGATAGCGCCCCATCACCCGAAACATAGCCAGGCGACAACTCGCTAGTATTGACGAAATTAACGCCGCTCAAAGCGCGATCTGGGTGATATTCAACGCCATCAATTTCCAGCAAACGATCATGATCACTCGCCCCAAAGACAGCGCCATCCTTTCGTTTAAATCTCCAACATAGACATGTTTTTGCAGCGCCGGTTTCAAGCCGGACGGCATATTCTTCATCTGTAATTTTCATGTATTTTTCTTCTAATCGATCAATTCGATAATCGGCGCAGATACCACGCGCCCAGCATTTAGATGATCTAGTGAGACAGCTAAAATATCTGTGTCAAAGCGCGCATGTAGATCAAATTCAAAACCTGCTGTGATGACGGTTTCATTGGTTGGCGCGATGTCGAATACTAACGCTTTTTCATCAGTATCATAATGCCAACCATCGTTTGTTTCTATCCCATCAAAACTCACGCGTATCGAAGATAAGACAGGTTTTAAGATAGACCTAGAAATGCTTTCACCACCGCTGTCATAGGTCTTAAGCAAGACAAACCGCGTTTGCGCCCCATCACCCACAGCAATCATTTGATCCAGTGGTGACACGTCTTCGCCCAATGCACATGATTTCCAATCTGTGATATCGCGAAACCGGAAAGAATGCAGCTTCCCGCGCCTTGCTTCAAAAAACGCGGTCAGCGTTTCTAAATCCTCATGCGATTGAATTGCCCCGCCAACATCCCAGCGCCGCCGGCTTCCAGCCCACAATCCATTTCGAAATTCTTTGCCCGAAGCCAATTGAGTAACCTGTGTTTTCCATTCAGGACCACCGGCAGCACCCAATGCAAATTTCATTGGCAGGCTAACATCATGAAATACACTCATGAAAAACGGCTCCCTTGCTGCACCAGCCCCGTCAACGCCTGTGCTAACTGACTAGAAGCTGCCCCAGATGATGAACCAACGCTTTGCTGTCCAATATTTTGCGTCTGAAGGCCCGCCAACACCTGCTTGAGCACCAGTTTGGCCATATCCAGCGCCAACTGTTCCGCCATATCCTTAAACTCAACTTCCCCCTGCGCCATGGCTCGCCGAATTTCAGTGCTCATCCTGATGCTTGCGCTATTTATAATTTCATCAATATCACTTTGAACGCGCAATCTTTGATCTTCATCCATCCTAAATTACCTCCAATGCAATTTCGCCAGCTGATTTTAGAATGATTGAAAAATCCAATTCTCCATCATGCTGGCCGCCATAATTGAGTTCGCTAATAAGAAATGCGCCGCGAATGATCGCAAAATCAGGAATAACTAACTCAAAATCCGGTGTTTCTAAGTCAAAGAAAGCAGCACTTAATCTCGCATCAGAGGCTGCATCCACAAACACACCTTCACCCGAAACATCCATTGATTTTTGACCGGCTCCCGCCATCAACTCGCGCCAGCCTGATGCCGATTCCACATGCGTTGCATCAATTCCAGGCGCACGAAACCTAAATTGCCGCTTACGAAGCCCTGCTAAGGTTTCGTAACTTTGGTCAGTATGATCCTTTCGGACGCGCAAAAGCACATCGCGCCCTTTATGAGCTGCCATATTCTGGTCTCCATTTTTGCTAATTTTCGGAATAAAACCACTATGTGACCTTTGAGGAACTTTCGCACCGCAACATTTCAGGTTACGCTTCAAAAAAACGAATAAGTGAGGAACCCCAAAATGAGCACAAACGAATTCAACTACACAATCTACATTGATGCTCCGCCGCAAAAAGTGTGGGATACGATCACAGAGCATGAAGGCCCACGAGATTGGTGGTCAGATACGCACATGCTCTCTACATTTAAATCAGGCTCAACCATCGTCTTTAGACGCGGTGAGAATGATGATGTTCAAGGAGAAGTCCTAGAATCCGAAGCGCCTCACAAACTCATCCACACATTCCGCGTTGGCGGTTTTGGGCCCATGTATCATGAAGGTGTTTCACTTGTGACCTTCCAGATAGAAACCAATGGACCTTCCACAATGCTCACTGTGAAACATCAGGGTTTCCCCGATAATTCTGCTGTTCTCAAAGGTGTCTCCAAAGGCTGGCCAGCTATCTTGTCATCGATGAAATCATATATCGAAACCGGTAAAGCCCTGCGCTATGCTGATTGGGGTGACCGCATCGAACAATCAAAAGTTCAAGACGATAGACCCGCAAACAAAGACAATTTCCAAGTTATCTAAGTCTAGTTAATCCAAGGGTGTTGTGCGTGCCTTGATGCGCACAACACTTTTAAACGTTTGCTGATCTCGCAGCATTAGCGAATCTGAAAACGCCACATAACACCACACCAGATTATGCCCCTGCAAAACCAGCGCAGCATCATCAAGTATGCTCTGCACAAGGCTCACTGCATCCCGCGCACCAGCGCGACCACCCCAACGCGTCATCACCTGCAAATCAATCACATGGTCCTGAATAATCACGCCAGATGCATTAGCTGGGCGCACTTCATGCTGCCCAATCACCAAATAGGGATAGGCTGGTTTTGCTCCGCCCAAATCACCCAAAATACGCGGCTTTGAACCAAATACTTCTTGTATCTGCGAGTGTTCTTTTAGCGCAGCCAACACAGCATCTTGCAATGCCCGCTCTGCACCCGTCAACAAAGATGAGCTCATAACGAAACCCTCCGCCACGGCGCAAGCAAGACCGCCACATCTTGGGATAAGTCCGCACCGTTTTCCCCGCGCGCATAGCTTTCCGCCACCAGCAATTTGACCGCCAATTTCAGATCCGCCGGCACATCGCTATCATTGGGTCCAAAGCCCGCTATCAACGTGATCTCAATGCCCGTTTCAGCAAAAGGCAGTATCGCCCCGCGAAACTTCAAAATGTCCGGCTTTGCCTTTTGCAGAACAAATCGCTCTGTATGATTCACACCATCCACCATCACACTCTCAATGCTGGAAACCGGACCGATAGGCAAAATCAGCTTATGAGTATCGCGGATATTGAGCGGCCAACACGGCACGCTTAGCTTCACAGTCCTCTCAACAAGGCACAGCCCCGTTTCTGCCTCCACGCGCGCCCGCGCCGAAGCAATCAGGGCGGATACAGACGTATCCTCTCCCTCATAATCAATCCGCAAAAAAGCCTTCGCCGCAGATAAAGCCACGGGTTCGCTCGCAGGCGGAAGCTGCGTCGTTATATGCATTGGAATAACCCTATTTTCTGTTAGAATTTAAATGACAGGCATAAGAATGCCGTTCGGCATTGCGCCTCAGGAGGCCCGATTGTTATGATTTCAACGTTAAGCCCGTTCACACTTTTCCTCGCCAAAGCGTTCGGCGCATACATGCTGCTCGCTGGCTTATCTTTTTTCACATTCAAAGACCGCTGGGTAAAATTGCTGGATGATCTGCAAGCCAATACAGCACTCGTTTATGTCACAGGCGTGCTCGTTTTTGCGCTAGGTTGCGGCCTCGTCTACAGCCATAATATCTGGGTAGACCCGCTTGCCATCATCATCTCGATCATCGCATGGGCTGCGTTAGTCGAAGGCGCACTCTTCATCGCTATTCCAGAAATTTTCTTGAAATATTCATTCTCATTGCTACGCCCTGCCACCTACACACCCTTCGCCATTTTCGCGATACTCGCTGGCCTTGCATTGCTGATTTGCGGCTTTACCGGTGTCGCTGGCACTTTGCCGTCAGCTTGATTTGGACAAGAAAAAACCCGCCTGATCGGGCGGGTTAAAACATCAACTTTTGCGCTGCGTGAGACATCTCTCGCGGCGTTATTTTTGCTCGTCAGGATGCTTATCAATCACCAAAGCCAGCACACCAATGGATAGGATCATGCCCATGACAACAAAAGCAAGTGTTTGTGTATCCATTGTTAAATCTCATTACCTTTTAGATTGAAGAAATTCGACATACTTGTTCAACTCAGACCGAAGACTTGGTTTCAAACCACTCCAGATCTCGATATGCTTAAGTAATGCTGCCTGTTCCACCGTTGACAGACTTCGCCAAAGGTCAACAAGATCAAAAAATGACTTTTCTTGGCGCAAAACAGATTTGTCACCTTCACCCGTAACCAACCACTCAACGCTAGTTTGCAATACTGGTGCTAACTTTACTAGCCTATCAGATGATGGAGTAGTTGTTTTCTTAAATAAATCCGGCAAATAAATAGGACCTAAACCGGCTTCTATCGAGGCAGCAGCCTGCGTCTTGCCCAACTCTTTTAATCTTTGCCGAATTCTGTCTCTCATATCCATAAAATCATCCCCCACATTCAATATGAACATGAGAGATGAAATTCTATGTTTAAGTCAACGTTTAAAACGTCATCACTTTGATCGCGTCAAAATTCTGTACGCCGCCGCCCACACGTTTGGTCGTATAGAACAACACATATGGTTTGGCAGAATAAGGGTCACGCAGCACACGCGCGCCCTGACGATCGACAATAAGATAACCTTTGCGGAAATCCCCAAAAGCAATCGCCGCATTGCCTTCGCCAATATCAGGCATGTCCTCGATTTCAGTGACAGGATAACCCATCACACTCGCAGGCTCACCGCCCATTGCTGGCCGCCATGCATATTGCCCATTGCTATCCTTTAGCTTGCGCAAGGCCGATAGCGTGCGCCTATTCATGACAAACCGCCCATTGGCGCGATATTGCGCTTTAGGTGCGTAGATAAGATCAATCAACGCATCGGCCGGCATGGTGCTAGCAAAACCACCCGTACCACCCGACGCCACCGATCCAATCTCACCCCACACATAGGACGCATTATCGCTGATCGTATAATCGAGAAAACCCTTGGGTTTATTGCTCCCATCACCGGTAACAAAGGCAGCACTTTCCTGCGCTGAAAACGCACCCTCCACCTCATCTGCCAGCCATTCATCAATGTCGGCATAGGCATCATCCAGCAGGCTTTGCGTCGCTGCTGGCATGGCGTAAAGCTCCGCTGCTGGAAACTCCAGCAAGTCCAGCGATGGCGCGGTTGTTTCAGCGCGTGCACCCGTCTCGCTCACCCACGCACCTTGCGCGCCAAGCCCCACAGGTTTCTTAAACACCATGGCCGATGTTTGGCGCACAGATGCGATCTGACGCATAGGGCTAGCAGCCGTTAAGCGTGCTTCAATCAAGCGGTCCAGCTCGGCGGGTGCCACATAGCCCCCTTGCGCATCTGTGGCCTGCGTTAAGGCTTTTGTATCAAGGCGCGCAAGGCCTGAATCATCGCCCGAACGTAGGTAACCATCCCATGCAGATTTATGCTCTGTATGAAGGCGAGAATCTTGTCCGCCCACATTTGGACGCGCACCTTCCAGCGCCATACGGTCAAGGCGATTTTGTTGCTTCTCAAGCGCGCTTTCAATACGCCCCAATTTTTCGTCAAAGAGAGGGTCTGCGACGCCGCGTTTTTCAATCTCTGTAAGGCGTGCATCATTTGTCTCCTTCAGCGCCTCAAAGGCTGTCATTATCTGCGCAGAAACCGCGCGCAATTCCTCGTTTGCACCTGCATTCGCAGCTGCACCCATTTTTGTTTCCAATGTCATTAATTACCCTTCACATGGTAGATTTGGGCAAGGCAGGTTTTGGTTATCCCAAAACGCGCCAATACCCACCTATTGGCTTGCAGGAATCACCCGCAAAACCATGAAATACGCATCCGATAAGAAGCGTTTCCATATTCTTATAAATTATACGGCTGATTCAATAGTTTAGCTATCTTCACGCGGCAGAAAACGCTCACCAAAAGCAAGGCCGCCCGCGATAACACCAAACCCAACGATAAGCAGCATCAACGCCCAGAAAATCTTTCCTAGAATAGACAGGAATACCCATGCCGCTACCAAAGCGATAGCACCCATATAGCATTGCTTTTTTGTCAGTGAGATTTTGCTTTTTCCAAACTGAATAACAATGCGGTTTTTCCCTTTAGGAAACACCCGCAAGATACGCCGCCTTAATAGGTATAAAACAATGCCCGCTAGCATCAGAAAAAACATCAGTTTCAGGTCCACACCCATAAACTGAAGCACCAGCAATCCCAGCAAAGCAGCAGGCAAAACTACGCGCCAATTCTCGATCAGAAACGACCCGTAAAATTGCTTTTTCCTGGCTGGCATTCGCACATATCCATTATGGTTAATCCATCCAGCCTAACTCTCACATTTTGACTTATCCATCAACCTTGCAAGACTATTTGCCGTGGCGTGAATACAGCCAGAATATAGTGAGCAGCATAAGCGGTATCACAACCAATAAAACTGATGAGATCATTGCATTCTCTCCCTTTCATCGGCGCGTAAAGTTAACACCTCCGCACCTGTTTTTGTCACAGCAATTGTGTGTTCAAATTGGGCAGATAGCTTTCTGTCATTTGTGACAACTGTCCATCCATCATCCAAGGTCGAGACCAGACGCGTGCCTAAATTGACCATCGGCTCCACCGTAAAAACCATGCCTTCACGCAGTTTCAATCCGGTGCCGCGTCGACCAAAATTCAGCACTTGTGGCTCTTCATGCATTTGCCGGCCAATGCCATGCCCGCAATAATCACGCACGACCGAACAACCGTTTTTCTTAGCATGGTTGGAAATTGCAAAACCAACATCTCCCAGAGTGGCTCCGGGACGCACAGCCTCAATACCCTTCCACATTGCCGCTTGCGCAATCCGCACCAAACGCCGCGCCGCAGACGAAGCATTTCCGATCACATATGTCTTACTTGAATCGGCGATGAAACCATTCTTCTCCAGCGTGATATCCAGATTGATAATGTCGCCATCTTTGATGATTTCATTCTCGCTGGGCACACCGTGACACACCACATGATTGATCGAGCAATTGAGCACATATTTAAACCCATATTGCCCCTTGCTCGCCGGACGCGCCTGCAATTCATCTGTGATAAAACGCTCCACAAGATCATTGATCTGCATGGTCGACATGCCAATCATATCTATCTGATCCAGCATCTTAAAAACCGACGCCAGCAGTTTTCCTGAGATACGCATCAACGCCAATTCGTCAGGTGTTTTCACCATCTCAGGCAAGCTCGATTTCTGGCAATGGTATTTGAACGGCTTCCATCTGCATTTTCACAATATCATTAAACGTCATGGTTGGATTAGCTTCTGCAAGCATCCCCATTTTTATCCAAAATTCCGCCTGCGCATTGATAGAACGACACATCACACTGCTGGCTTTGCGCACGTCCTCGTGCAGCTCTTCATCTATTTTCACAATGCCCATCTGCGTCTCCTAAAACCTATCAATATACGAAACATATATGATATGTATATATTTCGTCAATCACGCTTAAGCTGCAATCGAAACAGATTTTCCAACCACTCCAAATCTCGCCTTGGGTGCCATTGGTGTTGTCACCAAAGACACTTCACGCAAATCAACCTTATTGAGACAACGCCCCACACCCACATTTGGTTTCCAATCTCCGGCAATAAATCCAATCGACAACCCATCCAATAATTTATTGCCCATCAATTTCAGCGCCATTTTGCCCGCCGGCAGAGATGGATCAATCAGGCCGCGCATAAACAATCCCTTGCCGTCCTCACGCGCGCGAATCCAGCGACCCGCAATCTTGCCGCCCTTATGTTGCAGCAGCATGGGTATATTGGTTTTTAGCCCAGAGAGTGACCGCGCAAATGCACCCGCACGCACAATATCTCCGGCAAGATCTGGTTCGCCAAATATGCTGGCATAGCCTTCAATTAATATCTCCTCATTCATGCGCGCTTACCTTTGCTTCAATCCGGTCAAGCTGACGCCGCGCCGCACTCATCTCTGCTTCCAAACGCGCAAGCCGCTCTGCCACAGGGCGTTGCTCAATGAGCTGCCCCTCAACCGATTTAAGCCGCTGCGCCGCTGCCCCAGTCCACATCAAAGCCGCCACCAATTGCAGCCCAATCGTCACGATCACACCAAGGGTGAGTTTACGGTCAAAGCTCATACCTCACCCCGCTTTGTTACAGGCGGTAAACCGGCAAGCTCGCGCTTCTCATCATCGCTGATATAGCTTGCATTCTCCAGTCGCGCCCACAGCGCATCTCGCTCGGATGTCAGGGCAGTAATGCTCTCAAGGTCAGGACGCAGCTCTATGCGCCCCTGCGAGCGCACGGACAGCCAGTTAGACAAGCTTCGTCCAGCCTTCTCCACCAATGGCAACACCGTTAAACGCCAGAAAGCCATATTGGCTTCCTTATAATTGGAATAGGTGTTGTCGCCAGGAATACCCAGCATCATGGGCGGCACACCAAAGGCCAAGGCAATCTCACGCGCTGCATCATGGCGCGCAGCGATAAAGTCCATATCCGCAGGCGTCAGGCTCATGGGCTTCCAATC
The DNA here is from genome assembly GCF_000023785.1 of Hirschia baltica ATCC 49814. NCBI lineage: Bacteria > Pseudomonadati > Pseudomonadota > Alphaproteobacteria > Hyphomonadales > Hyphomonadaceae > Hirschia > Hirschia baltica. The sequence goes on along the minus strand of NC_012982.1, from coordinate 1,318,356 downwards.
CAAACCACCCTCAAGCAGCATAGGTCGCCCTGCATTGCTCGCTCCCGTATGCAATTCCTCAAGCTCTTGTTTCAGCCGTGAAAATTGCTCAGGCGTCATACGATCCCCGCCCTTACCATATACCAAAGCACCCGATGGCCGCGCCGAATTATCAATCAACGCCTTGGCCCACGCCGCGCCCGCATTATGCACATCCACCGCCTTGCCAGCTGCTTCCAATGGCGCAAGCCCGTCATGATCATGCAATGGGTGAAACAGCTTAAAGTGCAGCACAGGCGACCAGCCATCCGCCTCGCGCATAAAACGCTTACCCATACGGTCCACTTTGTAATTCCACCCAAGCGGCCAACCATGCGCGCCAATAATCGGCGTCACCCGATCAGGCCGCAGCGTATATATCTGACGCGGCAATTGCGGCTGCGCGCCATCATCCAGCACCACACCATGCAGATAGGCATTGCCATTGGTTTGCAGATGGCCGTAAAACGCTTCCATCAACTCAATACCCGATTGTTCAGGATTTGGATTATCCAGCAGAGCAAGCGCATCCTCGCCGCCCTCACTTGCCTTCCAGCGCACGCCTGCCGCCGCTTCGGCAATCAAGCGCACACAGCGATATCCGATGGCATTATTGACCATGCCTTCACGCGCCAACGAGATTTTATCCCGCGTCCAGCGCGCCGTGCCCAGTTGCGATAAGGCAACAAAAGGCACGCCCGAAGCTTTCGCCTCACGCGTTTTAAATGGAAACATAAGTCTCCCCTCCGATTTTATGATTTTAGCTAGCTAATTAAAGTGTACGATACTAAGAAAATCCAAAGCTGTCATAGTGATCTATAACGGATGGTATAAGGTTTCCATACCAAACATATCCAAGGTTGGTTGCTTCAAGCTTTTTACTTTGCAATCGTCCAGCATAGATACCAATAAATTCAAAGTAGACAGACTTTTCTAAATTTCCTGTTTTTTCATTTCTAAACAGAGGGCCGGTTTCTCTACGAAAGACTGGAGACCCAGACATCCCTTCAGTGACAGCAGCATCTATTAAAAATACAGGTCGTCCATCAACTCCAAAAGAAGTTTCACTCGCAATGGTTCCTCTTTTCCAGACTGGTACTCGCGCACCGTCGGAATTATTCAATGGATACCCGAGAACAAAACAATCATCTCCAACATTTGAAATCAATTTTTCAAAATCATTTTCGTTCAAATGCCCTGAAAATTTATCTGCCCCAACAAATCCTTTTCGATCATTATCACGAGTTACAACAAGCCCGTTTGAGATATGAACTCCCCAAACATCAATTGCAGTACCATTTTCTTTCACAGGCGTTCCAAGAATGGTCTGCATCCCCTCATCAAACTCCAGTATCCATTGGCGACGACGCAAAGCAACTGTTTTGCCTTTGAAATTTAATTCTAAACCGTAGAAACGAAGTTGTGCAGGAATAAAAGCTTTCCTATTTAACTGCTCTGTTATTGCATTCATGCCGGACAGAACATGCCAATTCGTTATCAGAAAAGTTCTGTTTCCATGCCTCCAAAAAAAACCAGTAGCAGTTGATATTACTTCCTCATTGCCGTCGTTAGAAATCAGCTCAATCGGTGTCGTGCAGAAGCTAATACCTTGCAGGTAGCTACCGTTAAAATTACTCGTAGCCCTTTCTACATCAGCGTTTTCTACGTTTCCGTATCTAAGAACGTCGTCAACCATTTGATTCCCCCAACTAAACCCACCTCACTCTAGGCCGCAAATTCACTTTCTCCAACATCAAGACCGTCACCGCCCAAACAAGCGCATCGACGCGGTCGGGAGAGCCGCTGGCGGCGTCTGATCCAAAGATACACATCTGATCTTCCAGTGCGGGGAAACTGCCCCCATGCATCACCTTGCCTTGCGCATAGAGCGCCGCCACTGGCGATGCCCTTGCCGCTTTGCTCAAGCGCGCATGAACAAGACGCACAGGCGAAACACAGCCTGCCATCTCCAACACATCGCGCACCATTTCACCGCCCTGATTAGCTTCCGCCACAATCTCGGCATTGCCATATTCAGCCGCCAAACCCGATGCCCGCGCTGCCCAATCCAATGGCCTTAGCCCCTGCACAGATGCATCCGCGATAATAACTGATTTTCCATCCTGTCTCAGCCCCGCCGCGATAATCCCGCAAGTATCCGCATTCACACCTTTGCTAATAGGTGGATCAATTGCCACCACAATACGTTGAAATTCATGCTTTGCGTTAATGGTACGGTTAGTTTCTATTTGCGAGCGCAGCCATAAAGCCCCTTTTGGATCATCAATCAGCTCGCCGTCAATCTCTTGCCGGCCCAGCCGCGTGCCGCCATAATTTGCTTGCACAGCCTCAAGAAAACTTGGCGCTAAATTGTGTGCATTTTCCAATGTGCTCGCCCGCGTAATCTCAATATTGTCTAATTTCACCAGCTTGCGAATAAGCGGCGTTGGCCTTGGTGTTGTGGTGGCGCAAATGCGTGGATTATCTCCCAAGCGCAATCCAAACATCAGCATGTCCCAACATGTTTGCCCGCGATGCCAAGCGCCTATTTCATCGCCCCACGCCGCATCAAATTGAGGTCCACGCAAACTGTCTGGATCTTCAGCAGAAAATACAAAACCTTCCGCGCCATTTGGCCATTCCAGTCGCCGCCTTGAAGGGGAATAAATCGGCCTTTCCTCAGCTGGCCCAATATTGCGCAGCCCAGAAGGTCCTTCAATCATCACCTCGCGAACATCGCTAAGCGTTGGCCCCACTAAAGCCACACGTTGTTTGCCATGCTCCCAAATTTGAGACCTTATCCATTCAGCACCAGCGCGCGTCTTGCCCGCACCGCGTCCGCCCATATAAAGCCAAATACGCCAATCAGTATCTGGCGGTATTTGCCCTTCATGCGCCCACAATTGCCAATCATGAAAGATGGTTTCAGCATCATCCCTAGTCTTCAGGCAATTGAGTATCGCTTCTCTTTGCGCATTTCGTTTCTCGGATGCCAGTAATCCTCTCAAGGCGGCGTTCGATTTCGGCCCGTAAATCCTCCAAGGATGGCTTGTTTTCTCCTTGGTCTGTTTGCGTGTCATGCATTGTTTTTCCCACTTGTTTTATTGATCTGCCTGCCCCATCCAATTGCTCAATGCCTTCATAGATTTTCAGATATTGAAGGATAGTTTTCAGCCGTTTATTGCAATCGTCTAAATCCCCGCGCATCAGCTCTTTTTCAGCCGCAAAAAGAATGCGCTTAAATTTGACCTTCAATAAGTCTTTTGACGTTTGCGCCCGCGTCCAACCAAATTTTTGATACCATGTCCGCACTGTATAAATGCTCACGCCATAGCGCTCTGCCATATCCTCAACCGACATTCCCGCACGAAAATCATATTCGCGCAGTAGCCAATCGGGATGATCCAATTGCTCCATATCAAGCTCTTATTGTTTGGGGTTTTATCTCAGTGTAGCCAATATAGAGGCGCTTAGTGTTGGGTCGGATATCTTGTTCGCAAAACCATCAAATGCCCTGTTTAAAGGCGATAAAAACAAGCAAGCCATTGGGATAAGCTGCAAACTATCCCCGTTTTTCAGTCAAACACACATAAACGCCATGAATTAAATTTAGTTAGCCAAATATCTTGACCAGATATAAACCTTAACACACTACCAGAATCATATCTTTGACTAAGCGCGGACCGACAAAACCCATGGCAGGCTTTCGAGCAGACAAATTAGCGGCAAAAGACAAGTCTCGCTCCGATCTTCTCAAATGGGTTGGTATTGGTGCGCTTGCTGTCTTCATCACCTTGTTTCTAACGGCCGCTTTATTGTGGAATGCTCTGTTTGCGCAAATGCCAAGCCTACCGTCTAAAGACGAGCTTTGGTCGATGAACCGCGAACCCGCGATTGAATTTGTCGATGAAGAAGGCACTACAATCGCTGTGCGCGGCCCACGTTATGGCAATATCATTGCGCCAGCCGATCTGCCGCCACATGTCATTCAGGCTTTCTTATCTGTTGAAGACCAACGTTTTTATCAGCACACAGGCGTCGACCGTTGGGCAATTTTACGGGCCGCAATCGCCAATTGGCGTGCGGGTGAAACCGTTCAGGGTGGATCAACCCTCACCCAGCAACTCGTCAAAAACCTGTTCCTGACACCCGAGCGCACATTGCGCCGCAAAGCCCAAGAAGCACGCCTTGCTTCCGATCTAGAACAAATGCTGTCTAAAGAAGAAATTCTAGAGCTATATATAAACCGTATCTATCTTGGCTCTCGCAGTTATGGACTAGATGCTGCCGCGCAAACCTATTTTGCAAAATCACCGCAAGATCTCACAGTTGCCGAAGCCGCTTTAATCGCCGGCCTACCACAAGCGCCGTCTCGCTATTCGCCCTATAATAATATGGACCTTGCCATAGAGCGGCGTAACCTTGTGATTAGCCGGATGGTCAATAACACATTCATCACCCCTACAATGGGCGAGCGCGCCAAAAACGAACCCATCACTCTGGTCGAAGAAGCCTTTGACCCACGTATGGGATATTTTCTAGATGCCGCCACAGAAAATGCCCATCAGCTCATGGCCGGAAAAGACGTGCCTGATCTCGTTGTGACATTATCTGTCGATTTAGACCTACAGGCCAAAGCGTCAGATATACTCAATACGAAACTGGATGAAGTTGGTGAGAGCAAAAACATAGACCAAGGCGCAATTGTCATTCTCAGCAAAGATGGCGGTGTGCGCGCAATGGTTGGCGGACGCGATTATGCTGACAGTCAATTTAACCGCGCGACACAAGCCATGCGCCAACCCGGCTCCGCGTTTAAAGCATTCGTTTTTGCTGCTGCCTTAGAAACAGATTTACACCCTTATGATGTACGCCGCGACGAACCTGTATCAATTGATGGTTGGAAACCCAAAAACTATGGAGGCGGCTACAAAGGTCCCGTCACTTTGTCTGAAGCATTTGCTCACTCAATCAACACTGTTGCCGCAAATCTGGCACAGGAAGTCGGCATGGAAAGCGTGGTTAGCCTCGCAAATCGCTTTGGAGTTTCCACGCAATTAGGAACTTATCCATCAGTCGCACTCGGTTCTGAAGAAGTCCCCCTAATGGATATGACCCGCGCTTATGGTGTGTTTGCAACTGGTGGACAAATCTTCAAACCTTGGATCGTTAAACAAGTGCGCAGCTCTCGCGGTGACATCCTGTTTGAACAAAAACCAATCAAGCCAATGAAGATTTTTAATGATGCCCGAAACCGCGAAATGGTCGGCATGATGAGCCGTGTTGTCATTGGCGGAACGGGTAAGGCTGCAAAGCTAGAAGTGCTTCCCCCGCCACCAGCTGATGGCAGTGAGCCTCCGGCACGATCAGGCCCGCCCGAATACCGCGATGTTGCGGGTAAAACCGGCACAAGTCAGGATTGGCGCGATGCCTTATTCATTGGCTTTACCGCAGATTATATTGGCGGTGTCTGGGTGGGTAATGATGATGACACCCCAATGAAAAAAGTCACTGGCGGAGAAGCACCGACTCAAATCTGGCATGATGTTATGATGATCGCCCATGAAAGCCTCCCAGCCTCGCCGCTACCAGGTGCAGAAAAAGCAATTACAATCAGTGCTGTGGAAGAAGAAAAACTCGCCTATTATCGCTCTCTCGCCAGCGCATTTGCATCAATTGAAAACCAATAATGCAATATCACAATCGCAAATGACAAACTAACAGGGTGACGTAACTAAAACTCCCCGCTATACCGCGTTTCATGTCTCAAGCTCCTATTGCCACTCTTCGCAATGTTCAGCTCACGCTGGGCGGTGCACCTCTATTCACTGGTGTTGATCTCTCACTCTATCCAGGCGAGCGCATTGCGCTGGTTGGACGTAATGGTGCGGGTAAATCAACGCTCATGCGCATCTTTGCTGGCAATCTGGAAGCAGACTCAGGCGATGTCTGGAAACAACCGGGCGCTAGCTTTCAATATCTGCACCAAGAACCTGATTTTTCTAAATTCAAAACCGCGCTTGAATACGCCTCTGCCGACATTGATGAAACAGAAATGTATATGGCCGAGATGGAATTGGACATGGCGGGTCTCGCCCATGACGTTGATCCTTCAACACTTTCTGGCGGTCAGGGCAAACGCCTCGCCCTTGCACGTGCCTTTGCATCAGATCCAGATATCTTGCTACTAGATGAGCCAACCAACCATTTGGACGTATCTGCCATTGAAGAATTAGAAGGCCGCATTAGCAGCTTTCGCGGCGCTATCTTACTGGTTAGCCACGACCGTCGTTTCATGGAAAACACCACAACAGCCACAGCATGGCTTCGCCAAGGCGTTGTGCGTAAACTTGATCGTGGTTTTAAAGCCTTTGATGAATGGGCTGAACAAGTTGAAGCTGAAGAAGAAAAAGCGCTAGACCGCCTGCAAACAAAACTAAAAGCCGAACAAAGATGGCTCATGCGCGGTGTAACAGGCCGGCGCAAACGTAATCAGGGTCGCCTCTCCAAAGTCGCCAATATGCGCGCTGAGCAGGCCGAGCGTAAGCACAACCTCAATCAGGCCAACACAACGGCGTCAATCATCTCAAACGACGCTGCCCCCTCTTCAAAGCTCGTATTTGAAGGCATCGACATCCAGAAAGCTTTTGATGCCCCCGGCGGCGGCAAAAAAGTCATCGCCAAGGATTTCAGCATCAAGATTATGCGCGGTGCCCGCCTTGGTCTTGTTGGTGGAAATGGTGTGGGTAAATCCACGCTGTTAAAAATTATGCTAGGCGAAATTCCAGTCGATGAAGGCTCTGGCCGTGTTCGCATCGCCAAGAATTTGCAAATCACATATCTGGACCAAAACCGTAACACGCTCAAAGACACAGATACGCTGTGGGAAGCACTTGCGCCAGATGGCGGCGACCAGATCATGGTGCGCGATTATCCGCGCCACGTCGCCTCCTATGCTAAAGATTTCATGTTTGGACCTGAACAGCTAAGACAACCCGTTTCAGCTCTCTCTGGTGGTGAACGCAACCGTCTAACACTTGCGATAGCCTTGGCAAAAAGTTCCAATCTCATGGTGTTGGATGAGCCAACCAATGATCTTGATATGGAAACGCTTGATCTGCTTGAAGACATGCTGATGGATTATGAAGGCACGCTGATTATCGTATCGCACGACCGTGCTTTCCTTGATGGCGTCGTCACATCCGTTCTCACACCTGAAGGCGATGGTGAATGGCTCGAAACCCCAGGTGGATATTCTGATTATCTGTCACAAAAGCAAAACCGCATTGCATCAAAAAAGAAACAAGCTGCAGCCAAATCAACTGGCAAAAACCAGTCATCACCCTCCAAGTCCAACAAACCTAAAGTCAAACTGACGTTTAAAGATCAGCATCGCTTTGATGAATTGGAAAAACTCATTCCAAAGCGTGAATTGGAAATTAGTGAACTTGAAAAAGACCTAGCAGACCCTGATCTATTCACGAAAAAACCTGATGAATTCAACACCAAAGCCAAACGATTAGATATGGCTCGTGAAGAACTTGAAACTTATGAAATGGACTGGCTAGTACTTGAAGAAAAACGCGATGGCTTGAGCTAATTCTCAATAATCTACCCTTATGCAGAATAACTGTAAAATATTGCTATTCGTATGCAAACCATAAGTTTTATCCCATCATTTATTAACCCATTTTAGATAGTATTTCCTTTGAACAAATGTCCAAAGGGGTTTACGGAATGTCAGTTGATCACTCGAAATTTGCCAAACTTATGGATCTGGCAAAAGAAACATCTAGTGAAAAACGTCGCGACCTTTTGCGAGAAGTAACAGACGTTTTCTTTGACAATGACAAAGATGAACGTAGCGAAGCTGAGTGTGCAATGTTCGATGAAATCATCGGTGCTGTTGCCACAGATATGACGGATCAAGTCCGTTTGGAGCTATCTCGTAAAGTTGCTGTGTCTAAATCCCCTCTTCGCAAAACAGCCCGCCGTCTGGCAACAGATTCTATACGCGTTGCTGAACCCGTTCTTCGTAAATCACAAGCTTTGACAGAAGAAGATCTCGTTCATATCGCCAACACAAGCAGCCAAGAAAAATTGATGGCTGTTTCCAAGCGAGACAATCTTACATCTCCAGTCTCCAAAGCGCTTGTAAACAAAGGTGAAGACAAAGTTGTTGTTTCACTTCTTGAAAACGAGTCAGCTGAAATTGACCGCGAAACATATGAAGTCGTGACCGAACGCGCCATGACAAGTAAAGTTCTGCAAGCACCGCTTGTGAAACGTAAAAACGTACCGTTAGATTTGCTAAATGATGTCTATCACGTTGTTGAGCAAAAACTGCGTGCGCAAATCATGGCGAAGTTTGAATCAGTCTCCGAAGAAGAACTCAACGCAGCGCTAAAAGCATCTAAAAACCGTTTGAATATCGCTTATGGAAAAGCACCAGAAGACATGGAGAAGCAAATCAAATGGGTTGAAACAGAAATCGAAGCGAACCGTTTGACGCCTCCTCACCTTGTGCAGCAATTGCGCAATGGTGAAAAGTCACGTTTCCTTGCCAGCTTTGCTTATTTCACGCATATTTCCAACGAAATAGCCTGTCGCATTATTGAACAAAAAGACGTTGATGCCATGGCTATTCTTTGTCGCGCGGCACACTTCCCCAAAGCACTTTTCTCGACATTGGCGATGCAAATTGTTGGCGGAGAAAATGGTGTTGCAAAAGCCAAAGAATATTCTGACATGTACGAAAATGTGCCTTTGGCAGCCGCTCAACGCGCTGTGCGTTTCTGGAAAGTCAGAAGCACAACGTCTAAAGCAGCCTAAGGCGGTTCGCAAATTGGGCTAAAGCTTATAAAAGCCTTTAGCCATCTCCGCCGCCTTCACTTCCTGCATTTTCACCGGCGCTTGAATCGCCCTTCAACGTGCGCATTTTGCTGACGTTTTCAGACAGTGTTGGCGGGTGAATAACCTCAGGCGGCTCTTGCTGTTGCATGTAAAGTGTACGGCTTGGGAAAGCAAAACTTGTGCCTGCATTCTCCACAATCTCAATCAGTTTCAGTGCAAATTGCTCTTTGTGTTCAAGCCATTCAGTCCAGACAGTTGTGTGTGTAAAACAATAGATTAAAAAGTCGATTGAGGAATCATTGAAAGAATCCACATGCACAAACAATGTCGCTTCTGGCGGTTTTGCAAATGCATCATTGGTATAAAGATACGCTTCAATCTCATCACGAATATAGCGAAGCTGCTCTGTCGTCGTGCGATACTCTACCCCGATCACCCATTTAATCCGGCGATGCGTCATGCGTGAATAATTGACCACAGCATTGTCGGAAAAGCTCGCATTGGGAACATAAACAGGCGCTTTATCAAAACGACGCACCAGCGTTGAACGAAAGTTTATGCGCTCAACTGTTCCTTCCACCACGCCGTCTACAGCGATCCACTCGCCCGGTTCCATCCGTTTTTCGACAAGGATCAAAATACCCGAGATCAGGTTCTTAAATAAGTCTTGTGCACCCAGTGCAACCGCCACACCGAAGATACCAAGACCCGCGAGAATTGGGCCAACTTGAATGCCCCATATTTCCAAAATTGCAGCCGCTCCAACGAACACACAGACAAGCTGCAAAGATTTGGCAATCCAATCCACAATCGCAGGTGATAGCGTGTTGCGTAACCCTGTAAACAGGAAAGAAAACGCACCAACAGCGCGGTTAAGTGTCCAGAAAATTGAAAACGCCACCAATGAACGCAGCACCTTGTCCACAATCAACTGCAAGCTATCATTCAGTTCAATCACTTGAGATGCAGCATAAAAACCTACGATAATCGGCACCATTTTCAACGGTGCCGCAATTGTTGTTACGAGCGCATCATCAAGATTGGTTTTCGTGCCTGCTGCTGCACGCGAAATTCCGCGCACAACTGTTCGGGCAAATATTCCCCGTATAATCAAGGAGAAAAGTATAATTCCCGTGGCAATGATTATGTCGCCATATGTCAGCCCAAACGCACCTTCATGCCAAATGCTGTCTAAGTATACGATACCGTCTTGCACTTGTGTGGGAAGTTCACTGACCAAACGTTCAAACATAAATCAAGCCTCTCTAAACTATTTGGTAGATGTCACTTCTACCAATAAATCTGCGCAAAAGAGCTTAGAATTCGCCGCTTAGGTCAAGGGGAATTCGCGGCATTTTCCTTTAATATCTCTTAAACCTTCGACATGTGGCGGTCAGATGACAACACTAAGGAAATACGTCTGCTAAATTACCAAATTTACGCTGCGCATTTTAAGTGTGATTAGCGTCAATATAGAGATTGAAATTGCCCAACCAAAACTCATCAATGTGCCAACAATTATCATTTCAGATGCTGCATATTCAGCACGCCGATTATCATGATCATCACTTTTAGCACCTGCAAAACGTAATATAGATTTTGCCGCGATTAAAAATCCAACACCTGTTGGCTGACCAACCATAATCAAAAGATAAATGATAAAACGTTCCAACACTCCAATCATTGCAGGTGCGTTGGGCAGACCTGAATACTTATTCTTGCGGCCAACTTCGAGCTTAGATTTCACCTCTTCTTCAAACTGCTTTTCCATGGGCAACATCGCTTTGTTAATCACGATATCCCCCACGCGAACCGACAATATCGCGCCCAATATCAGCACTAATCCCGTGATCCCCATTTGCAGATTTTCAGCCGATGCAAATTGCCAAAAACTGGCTTCAAATGCATTTGGAAAACACCACACAAGGCCTACTAAAACCCCTATGTGGAGGCATTGGTCGAGCGTGAAACTTGTCAAAGTATCAGATAAATATCGCGTCTTAATGAAGTCCATCACAAAATGACTAACGCCAATAATTGCAAGGATACGCCAATCAAAAAGTCCGCTAATGACAATCGTCGCACCTAGAACAATTGCGATATGCAAAGCCATGCCGACAAAGTGTTGCTTGCGCTGAAGTAGCCATTTGGTCTGAAACACAAAATCCGCAAGGATATGCGCCGTAAACAGCATTATAAACAAATCCAGCATGCATCCCCCTCGTGCTTATCCACTTAAATATCCATACAAGTGGACAGATGGGTTATCAACCTAACTTCCAACCAGAATACCCACAGCGCAAAACAAGCGTTTTAGCTTGTTATTCAAAAAACAAGTGAAATTACTTGTTTTAACAAAGGCAAACAAAAGCAGGCGATTTAACCTGCTTTTAAAAATGCAGGTTAATAAGCCTGCCTATTGCAATTCTGGAAAACTGCACCACTGCCAATTTTATGACAATATATTAGAAAAAGCAGTAATGGCCCCTATCACAGCAAAAAATTTAGACGAACGTAAACTATCCGAAATGGCTTGCTGACTAATTGGAGGATTCAATAATTTTGCTACATCGTCATTAGTTTGATCTATATGAAACAACGCAACCAACGCTATTTGTGCCTGTCGAGCTGTCCAATCAGATATAAGAGCTGCAACACACATCGTAAGCGCAAACAGCCCATCATCCTTCACATTTAGATATTCAGAATTTTCAGCAGTCGCAAAATCGATATCAAAAGAACGCGTATTCATTTTATCAAGACAATGCCCGGCCCGTTCAAAAGCTTCTCCCGAAGATTGATCTAGATTTTCAAGGTCAAGTTTTTCAGTTTCACCTACCCCAATCGCAATCCTGCTACGTGCAATATTTTGCTGACGCAGACCAGCATAAATAAAGACAGCAACCTTAAGCGCAGCAGGCGCTGATTTCATAGCAACCTGCCAACCATCCCCCCTATAGAAGAAGGGTTTGCTCAGGCCTATTTCTGGAAACTTCTCACGCAGCTCATCACACGTTTCTACAATGCAATCCTTGACGTTTTGCAATTCTTCCGGCGTCAAACGGGAAGATTTGATAATGTCGCCCGCCAGAACTGCAATCATGGATTAAGCCAATCTTTCCTTAGTCGCTGAGAATTTAATGTCTGGATTTTTGTCCGCAACATAGCTGACATCCCAACTATTCTTACCAAGGAAGACAGGGGCACCGTCAATATCAGTTCCCACATTCATGCGGTTTTTCTCTAAAAAGGCATCCAGAACAGCTGGATCTTCTGCCGTGATCCAGCGCGCCACATTATATAATGCCTGCTCAAAAACCACTTCCAGCTTATTCTCAGCTGAGACGCGCTCTGCCATCACATCAATCTGAAGCGCCCCCACAGCGCCCACAATCATATCGGCACCAATGGCCGGCGTGAATAATTGCGTCACCCCTTCTTCAGCTAGACCTTCAAGCGCTTTGCGCAGGTGTTTTGATTTCATCGGATCAAGACAACGTGCACGTCGCAATATTTCAGGCGCAAAGTTTGGAATACCGCCAAACATGATATTGCCGCTTTCCGACATGCTATCACCCACGCGCAACGCACCATGGTTGGGAACGCCGATTACATCACCAGCAAACGCATCATCGGCAATTTCACGATCCTGCGCCATAAACATAACTGGCGAAGACACATTGAGCTGTTTACCAGTCGTTGTTTTCAGCTTCATACCACGCTTAAACTGACCAGATACCATTTTCAAAAATGCGATCCGGTCGCGATGGTTTGGGTCCATATTGGCTTGCACTTTAAAGATAAAGCCAGACACTTCCTTATTCTCAATATCAATGACGGCTTCATTGCCTTTAACACGCGCTTTTTGCGCACGTGGCGGCGGCGCATATGCCGTTAGAGTATCGAGCAATTCACGCACACCAAAATGACGAAGCGCCGTTCCAAATACAACAGGCGTTAAATGCCCTTCTAGAAATGATTGGTGATCAAACGGCACACACATTTCTTTGGCAAGTTCTGCATTTTCTGAAATCTCTGCAAACTCATCACTATCCATAAACGCTGAGACAGCATCTTCATCCATTGCCGTGCGTTCAGCGCCGCCTATTTCCTGCGCCTCATTGGCTGTGCGTTTTTTAAATTTCAGGAATTCGCCCGTCATCAAATCCGCCATACCGCGAAAACGCTCACCTGAGCCTTGCGGCCAATATAGCGGCGCACAATCAAGGGCCAGCTTGTCTTGAATTTCATCTAGCAATTCAAATGGATCTACAGCTTCACGGTCCATTTTGTTGATAAAAGTCACAATTGGAATATCGCGCAAACGACACACTTCAAACAGCTTTAAAGTTTGTGGCTCGATACCTTTAGCAGCATCCAGCACCATAACAGCCGCATCCGCCGCCGTAAGTGTACGATACGTGTCTTCAGAGAAATCTTCGTGTCCGGGCGTATCGAGCAAGTTAAAGACGAGATTTTCATACTCAAATGTCATCACGGACGAAGCAACAGAGATACCGCGATCTTGCTCAATCTTCATCCAGTCAGATGTTGTACGGCGACGCTCACCACGCGCAGCCACCTGCCCAGCCAAACGAATAGCACCACCTGTCAAAAGCAAATTCTCAGTCAGCGTGGTTTTACCCGCATCAGGGTGAGAAATAATAGCAAATGTACGACGACGAGCGGATTCTTGAAGGGGCGTTAGCGCCATAGGGCATAGTCCTGCGAATTTTCATAAACAAGCAGCACCCAATAAAGCAATCCGCCCCTTTGTGCAAAGGGAGATCACGTTTTTTCAATTAGATATCAATTTGGATAAAAGATACAGCCAGCCTCCCCCTGAATGGGAAGCTGTTGCAACGCAAATGACTTAAGTTGTTTTAAGCCGCCGCCGCCCAAACAGAATTATTCACCAATGAGGGTGATAATGGCTGACGTTTTTGAATTTCAAACAGATTGGCCATGACGGTGATTTGAACTTCGGCAAGTCTGATCTGGACATCTTGAGGTCCAGCTGCATTTGAGGGACGCACAAACAAGGCAGCGTTTGCTTCAGTATATTCTGTGATCAAGGCACCAAGCGCTTTTAAAGCCCCTGGCATGGGTCTGTTTCCTGGTGGGCAATGAAAAAACAAAGCCTGACCTAAAGTAATAGCATGGCTAGAGCGCAACAAATGATGAGGAACTTCTGTCAACTGGCTGGCAAACTCTCGCAATGTCGTGCGCGGATCGCCAATATCAACAACCTGATCATTCATTAAAAAAAGCATTTTAGAAAAAACATCCCTCTACCAATAACGATACATATACATGAGCAATGTAAATATTTTGTTGGAAAACACGGCAAATTTAAGTCTTTTTTCTCAATTCCAAAATCTATCGGAAGGGATCGTTTTCGATGATAGGCAGGATACGTTCTTCGAGAAAATGACGTCCCTCTTTATCTGCAATTTCAACAATCCAAATATCGGCATCATAAGAGATTCGTTTGGTTAGATATGCGTCCGCCTCTGCTTCGGTCATTATTGGATTTTCAGGCCTGATAAACTGAAAAACAATTTCTTCATTCGGACTAAAGGCTCGCCCAATTAGAGAAACATCGCCATTGGGACGACGTGTTTTTATGACAACATCTCCCCGTTTTTCATCCCCAACTCTCTCAACAAGGGAATAGGCACCACCAATACTCGCGCGACGAACGAGAGCATCAACCCAAAGTTTAGTTTCAACTGCAAAAGACATGTAATTTGATCTTTTCTTTTATATATTTGTTGATACTTAAACATGAACTGAGAACCAAATGAATGTATTCGCTTGGTTGGGGATATTGGATTTACAACAATGTTAGCATTTGTACCTACCATAATATGGCAGTCGAGCGTTTCTGATATTCTTCCTTTAACGCCAGATAATTTTATAAATGTTTTGTTTCCCGATATTCAAAATGAACCATCGATAATGCAAACAATTACCTCTCCAAATGAATTAAACATTTTATGGCTCATCGCTGGTTTAGTATGTTTGTCTGGAGCATTTTTCTTTATTTTAGAATTATTCGCCCATTATAAAGACAGCAAACAAAAGCAATTGACAAAAAAAGATACGTTCTCAAACGTTGAAGCCAATCGTATGACCCGCTCAAACACATCTAGAGCAGCTTAATCTTTCCCACTCGAAGCCTTTGGCACAATATATTCTTAAATTGACAACAATAATCTATGCAGGATTCATTGCTGATCAATCTCTTAGGCCTATAGACTGTGAAGATGAAGCGCGCATACACACATCTTGTTAAATCAGCTGCCTTTTTAGGCCTGCTATTATGCACATCGACAAATGCCCTCTCGCAAGAAGTCGGTGAAAATTCAGCTTTTCTTGAACGCGCATCCCTGCGTTCAGCAGATGACAAGTGTAAGCTCCTGTCTACCAAAGAGCGATTGGCGCTGGAAATGGGATATTGGCAAGCCCGCACAGCGCTCTTACGCGGCGGCTATTCTCTCCAAGAAGTGACAGCATTAAATGATGAGGCAACATTTTATGCCAATTCCAAAGAATGCGACGATGAACGCCTAACAAAATCTAACGACCGTCTAAAAGATGCATTTCTAGCTTTTTCACGCACACCATTTTATGAATTTAGAGGCGGGTTGCGCTTATGGACAGCCACGCGCACGCTGACCGACGTATGGGCTGCCTATCAGGAAGACCCAGAAACAAGTGTGAGATTTGGGCTAGCACACCTAAAGCGTGCTCGTGATCCACTCGCGTTCGCCGAACCAGGTGAGAAACGCGCTCCTGCTCAATTATCAGCCTTAAAAAAATTATTGGTAGATCAACAACCTCCTGCAATGGCGAGATTAATCATCCGCGATAAAGAGAAATCCGAAAACGCTTGGCTAGGCGGATTATTTGGTTCAGGCGAAGGATTATCTCCGCCTCCTCTGTCAATTTCAAGAAAATTGCTTGCCTCAGGCCGTGAAATTGTAGACGCGCCGCCCTATGAAGATGGGAAGAAAACACAAGGCGCGCTTTTCACATTTGATGAACGCGCAAAACTTGCCTTGTATGACCTAGACCCTCGAGAAGCGGTCATTCTTGAATTTATTCCCTCTGACCGAGAAAAAAATGCACGTCCGGTAAGAGCAATCTTTGAAGTGGGCGATTTCCGCGCCGCATCCTCATTCAGTTCAATATCTCGCGATACAGAAGCCACCCATTAACAGAATTGCGCCTAATGCTCTGAATCTTTTACTTCAGCTTTTGAAGGTGTCGGTTTCTTTGGAAAATACACGGAAATAATGCTTCCCTCTCCAGCTTGAGAATCAAGCTGGATGTGTCCGCCGTGAAGCTGAGCAAAGCCATTAACAACAGAAAGCCCCAAACCTGTGCCGTGCTTACCAGATGTCGAACTCTCATCGGTCTGGATAAATGGCTTCAGGATTTTTTCAAACTCAGCTGGATCCATACCCGGCCCGGTATCACGGACACTCATCCAGCTTCCCCCATCTTCATCCTCCCTCACGGATATCGCCACAGCACCACCATGAGGCGTAAACTTGATTGCATTGGAGACTAGGTTTTGCGCAATATGACGAACTGCACGCGGGTCAGCATATGCTTCGACATCTCTATCCAAACTCGAAACACTTAATTTAATGTCTGAACGTCTTGCCTGATCTGACATAAATTTCACCATGTCCCACATCAATTCAGTGAGTGAAACTTGAACCGGACTTATTTTATACTGACCAGCGTCGATTTTCGACAGATCAAGAATATCATCAACTGTCATTTGAAGGCTTTTACCGCCCTCATGAATCATCTGTGCATATTCTTTATACTTGTCAGATAACTCTCCAAAAACGCCCTCTTTCATCACTTCTGAAAAACCAAGAATGGCATTTAAAGACGAACGCAATTCATGGCTTGTTTTCGCAAAAAACAATGTGCGCTGTGCCAGTTTTTCTTTTAGCTCAAATGAAGCTTCTTTTTCTTGCGACAATGATAAAGCCGCTTGGTTTGCGCGTTCATCTGCTTTATTTACCCTGTCAGATAGGATCTCTTTTTGTCGACTCAACCGCGCAATATGATCATTTGCTTGCTCACGGATTCGCACCAGCATTCCGTTTGAATTATGTGCCAGACTAATTTTGCGAACCAAAGAAGCCATATAAATCAAAGACACAAGCGCAAATATACCTGGGGCCGGATCCAACAATTCTTTGGGAATCGGCAAAAAATCCATGCGTGCTAATAAAGCAGCAAGACAAAACCCAAGCACAGCAAAAGCACTCGCTTCAATAGCTTGACGTTTTCTTCCAATCGATAAAGCCGTTACCACAGGAATAAAGAAAGCAATAGAAATAGGAGATGTTGCTCCCCCCATAGCTGTTGCGCCTATCATCACCACAACAATCCATACAGCCATCTCCAACTCATGTGAGGCATCCCCTCCTAACCGAGCAGTCAATATTTGCGCAAATGCTGGCAATGCCGCAATCAGAAAAACGCCTGAGCTGATCAGCAAACTTGTGCCGCTAATCCACAAGGCAAACAGAACACCCGTGCACAATAATATCCATGTGGCACGTTGCTCAAGCACGTCAGAAGGCGTTGTCGCGACGTCAACTGTTTTATGTTGCATTAATTTATTCATCGTAACTAGCCTTAAACGATTATGCAGATAGAGTAAATTTATAGTGCTAAAATGTGATGATTTCATTTAGAAGCATTTTGGCAGTTTACCCAACTGTCAAATCAAATTGAAACCGGAGGATCCCCACTCATGCGTCTAACAAATTGGTTACAATCAATTGCCGTCATATCTTTATCAATGGGTGCGGCTCATGCTCAAACAATTACAACTGCAAGCGCCTCCCAACCAGGTACACCTTCGGTTCAGACAACATATGCGAGTGCCCAACAAGTAAATACAGGCTCATCTAACGCCGTTTATTCTGCCGCTGCAACATATGCTACATATCAGGGGGATGTGTCGCAAGTTAGGACGCACGCGCTTTCTTCTCAAAGTGACATTGAACAAAAGCTTTCCGCACTCGGTGGCCATAATGCAAGCAAGTTTACATCAGGTTGGATGTCTTATTCTGCTCTTGTCGCAGCTCAAAATCGGGAATTCGCAAATTCTGTACGCGAAATCGAATCCTATTATGGACGTGAGCGCTTTTTAAACGGCCTGCGTAAATCCCCCGCTTACGCAACCAGCCTAAAAGGTGGTGATAAAGCTCTGCAATCTGCGCTGGCCGCTGCAGAATCAGATGCCATGTATATTTCAAGCGCGGCTTCTTTCATGGAATCACAAGAAGCTATCTTGCAAAATCAATCATGGGTAAAAGAACGCATTCGTGATGGTGCTGAACGCGCCAACCAATTGAAATCAATGACATACTCTGGTCGCCCCGTGTCCTCCTCCGCGCGCGATATGTTTGCTTCTTCTAACATAGGTGAAATTCTTGCGAATGCTGGACAGTCAAACGCTTGGGAGCGCGCGACACGCATAGCCACAAGCGCACCTATTTCAGCACTTTCATCACTGACGCAGCGTCGTTATTCCGTGAACCCTGCCCGCACTCAAACAGCAAACCACATGGCTTCTCTTGCTGCCTTTGAAATTATTGGTGCAGCTAGCACATCAGATACAGGCGTCATCAACGCTATGAATGATCGCCGCGCTAAAGACTGTTTCGAATTTGCTCAACTTCAGCTGAATGGATGCGTTAGAAGCCAGTCCGACCATTATGGCCTGCAAGCCTGTATGCGCAAACACGCTGTTTCAGATATTGGTGAATGTGTGGGTGATGTCGCTCAATAAATTTGTGTAAATTGGGCGAGATCAGTTAAAAAAAATCGATAGAAATACAAAGGCCCGCTTGCATGTTTTGCTCGCGGGCCTTTTATATGCCTCATGACAAATTCAACGCCCCTAGAGCTAGCCGCCAATGAATTGCGCGATGACTTCGAATTCCTAAGCGATTGGGAAGAGCGCTATGCGCATATCATAGACCTTGGAAAATCTCTTGCACCACTTAGTGATGCAGAAATGAATGACAGCAATAAAGTGCTTGGATGCGCAAGTCAGGTTTGGCTTGTCACCGAACCGTCTACAAAAGCTGGATGCTTAAAATTTCGCGGTGCATCTGATGCAATCCTCGTCTCCGGTTTAATCGCTCTCTTATTGCAGATTTATTCCGACAACACGCCACAAGATATTCTAGCATTTGATGCCAATGCCTTTTTCGCATCCATAGGCGTTGACGAGGCTTTGTCGCCTCAACGCTCCAATGGCTTTAAATCCATGTTGGCGCGCATCCGCGAAGACGCACAAGCTGCTTTAAACGCTTAAACTGCACAACGCCCACCTTGAAGCTGATAATCATAAACATCAGCAAGATGCATAAGTGCCGCGCGAATACGTTGCCCTGCGCTTCTTTTTGCAAGTCCGAATTTAAGCTCGATTTGGTTCAGTGTTAATTCGGACATGCAGGCTGCCCGAATAATAGCAAGATCACGCGCCGATAATGATTGCTCAATCTGCTGTATCCGCTTTTTAGCATCAACAATCATTGCACTTCGCATCTCTACATCAACTGATTGCCGCCCCGTGCGAATATCAGCAATCCTACCCCAATCCATAACCTGCCCCAACAAAATTGAAGCTAGCTCCAAATCTTTTTCAAATGCCTGTGCCGTTTGAACCAATCTCACATTCAGCGGCCCTTGATTAATCAGCGCCTGCCTCACCAAACGCTGAAATCCAGATTTAGGAAGATGCGCCAATTGTTCATTTGATCGGATAACATCCCCTATCCGTTTAGCTCCCATCTCAGATGCCAGATAAGCATCTTCATTCCATGTATAAACAAGATCAGCTGCCTTATGCTGAATAAAATGAAGATCTATCAACTCATTCATTTCCTGCTGCGTAATAGAGAATAACCTGCGCGTCCGATTATTCGTGTGAGTACGAATCCCCCATCGGCAATTTGGATCTGACGAATCACAACTGATATATGCGCTAGGGCGTCGCAGACTACGGCGTATCCGTCTCACACGCTCTGCCGACATGTATAAAATTGTTTGCCCACTCATATATCTGTCACAGGCGCTGGGGCTGCACGCGCGGCACTTTCCAATGCTTCAAGCATATCGTCAAAAGCTGGGTCATCACGCTTGTCTTCAATGAGGTGACACGCATAAGCAACCGTTGAACGGTCTCTTAAAAAGGCATTGGCAACACGCGCCAAACTTAATCCAAATGAGACATGCGTTAAATACATTGCAACCTGTCTTGCAAGCGACACGTTTTGCACACCCCGTGTTGGTGCATATAAATCATTTTGACTCACACCAAACACATATCCGGATAATGAACTCGCTAATCGCGCACAAGCTGCGTCTTTTGATTGTTGAATAAACTGCATTCTATCCACTCCATAACTCTGTTTGGAGGCATAATGCACCACCCCACAAGATGTAGGATAATATTCCTATTACAGAATTATTCAAGAACCTTATATTTTCAGCTATTTCCCTGAAAGACAGGGAATTAACTAGAAAATTCATATATATTCATGGGATAAGCACAAAAAAAGCGACCCATTAGGTCGCTTGTGTATGTGAATAATTTCCTATTACCCTGTTGGATAAATCAGGCAGCCTTGTTTACACGACGTCTTAATTCATATTCGGGGGCTTCTACCTCCAGCATAGAATGCTCCAATAGGCGATCATGACATATTAGCTGAGTCACTTTGCCATCTTTATCCATGACAGGTAATCTCAACCAAAAATGAACAATATTTCCCGGAAGTTCTTCTGTCCCTGAAACAGGCTGAGTATTTCTAAAAGCTGATCGAACAGCAGGAATACCACTTTTGGAATTTGCTAATCGCGGAAACTGCACAAGTCTGTGCCCTTTGGCTTCACGCCCCAACATTCGACGAATTTCAGAGCCAGAGAAGCGGAAATACACATCCGCATCTACTTTCTCCATAATCGAGATGTAGGCCAGCTCAGTGATAAACTGAGCCGGTTGCATCGCCTCACGAGAAGCAATCTGATCACTATGGGTATTTGCAACCCATTCATTTAAAAGCGTCTTTTGTCCCGCAAGACTTAAACGCGTATCGCCCGTTATCATAAGTGCCCCATGCCCTGCCGATTCGGAATATTAGATTCTATATTCATCTAATATTTAGAGTTTGGCAAGTGTCCGACACAGTAAAGATGAATCTGTTCAATAAACAATGATTCTATATTTCGTTTCGGAAGCGAATTGATCGTGTTAACTTTTCGTTTACTTGTTACTTATTTTTTTGCTTGCCCAAGCCCCATACGCTTGGCTAAATCAGACCGTTGCTTGGCGTAATTTGGTGCAACCATAGGGTAATCTGGAGATAAGCCCCACTTTTCACGATATTCTTCAGGAGACATATTATAGCGCGTCCGCAAGTGGCGTTTAAGGGATTTGAACTTCTTCCCATCCTCAAGACAGATGACATAGTCTTCGCTCAAGGATTTGCGCACTGAAACGGCTGGTTTCTGGTCAGCTTTTGTTTCTTTAACAATGCGGCCGTTTAATTCACTAACGACATTGTAGGTATTCTCAATCAATCCCGGTAGATCTGAAACAGGGACAGGGTTATTTCCTACATAGGCAGACACAATCTCGGACACGACACCTATAAGTGTACTATCATTTTTTCCGGCGATTATAATTTCATCGCTATCTTTGCTCATATTAAACTCTTTACCTTAGCCCGACAATATAAAACAGCAAATTCTACATGTCGTGGCAGATGTAAAGAGTAACAACTGCTAAATCATTGGCGATAGGTCTTATCTATCTTCGATTTAATCTCAAGGTACTTCAAATGAAGTACCTTCTATATTGCTGAAACAACAGATACAGCGATAACTAAACCAAGAATAAGCGCTGTCCAGACAGCCATAGATCCACTTGGGCCACCTTTGCTCAACATACCTTCTGGGCTGAACGCTTCAGTCAGATAGGTGTGCACGCGTGAGCCAAGTTTTCTCCAGCCATTTGTCATAGCAGGACTTGCACGCTCCCACAGTCGGTCTGCCCAATGCGCAAAACCATATCCTATACGGCGATATGTCCAATCAAAGTCGAGAACAACACCCGGTTTCTCAGCTGGGTATAGTCCAAAACGCTGCATCAGAACAAAAGCAAGCATAGCAAGGATGAGAAGTTGGAATTGAGTCACCACGTGATCCCAAGTCCAAAGCGAATGCTCAAGATAGTAAAGCGCCTCGGTTGCATACGGTAATTGGGAATATAGCCATTTCGTACCGCCAAGCCCTGGAATACCCACAGCGATACAGATAAATGCTGAACATCCCATGGCGACGAGCATATTAAATGGCGCTTCTTTCGGGCGTTTCCCCGAATCATGCCCGAAAAAGGCAAAATACGGAATTTTGATCCCTGAGTGTTCCAACACACCAGCAGACGCAAATAACAGCATACACCAAACAATCACATAGCCTTCATGCCCAATGGCCGACAATGTCATGGATTTCGCTACAAAACCTGAGAATAGCGGGAAGGCCGAGATAGACGCCGCTCCGATCAGACAGAATACAGTCGTCCACGGCATGGTTCGCCACAGGCCGCCAAGCTCGGATGCTTTGGTCGTACCAGTCCTGTGCAGCACAGCCCCCATACTCATGAATAGCAAGCCTTTATACATGATGTGAGCAAAGGCGTGTGCAGCTGCCCCGTTCAATGCATAGCGTCCATATTCAGTATCGAGATTGGCCACACCAATCGCACAGATCATGAAACCAACTTGGTTATTCAATGAATATGCCAGCACTTTGCGTAAATCATTTTCGACCACAGCAAAGAAGACTGGGAAGATTGTCATCACAGCACCGATATAGATCAGTATGTGCTCTCCGGGGAACATGCGTGCAAACATATAGACCGCAAGCTTGGTCGTGAACGCAGATAGCACCACAGCCCCTGTTGGTGTCGCTTTAGGATAGGAATCTTGCAGCCAATTGTGCAAGAAGGGAAAGGCAGCCTTAATTCCAAAGCCAAGGAAAATAAGCCAAGCACCATCTTCTTCAAGCGAAATCGCCCGCAGAGACAGATCGCCATGGTTTCCAAGGAAATATACCGCACCAAATAATAGCAATACACCCGACAGGATCTGAATCGCGATATAGCGCATACCAGCTTTGTAAGCTGCCTTTGTCCCTGTTTGCCAAATCAAGAACACAGATGAGACCGCAGTCAGCTCCCAGAAGAAGAAGACTGTCATCAAATCACCACACAAGGACGCAGCAATCGCGGCACCTGCATAGATAAGCGCACAGGCGTCCTGAAGTGGGTCTTTATTGTGAAGAGAGTAAATCGAATTAATTGCTGCGGCGATCAAAAACGCCAATGCAAATATGAAAGACAGCGAATCCACGCGATATGTAATCGCTGTCAGATCCATAACCCGCATCACACCATGATCAACGCCAAATTCCGAGAAAGTGGACAACATCAAAAGCCCGATGACCGGACCACCTATTGTGATGATCGCGCGCAATACCGGAATACGGATAAAATAGGCCAATATCCCCGCAAGAATAACCGCAAAACCAGGGTTTATATCAACGAGTGACGGCAAAAATTCTGGAGACATTATTCGCCCTCCACTTTAGACTTGGAGGTCGCATCACCCTCGTCAGCATCAAGGCCCTCGAGGTCACCATAATAGTTTTCATCTTTGCGCAGCAGTTTGGCCAAAGGCCACCCACATCCAACAACAAAAGCAAAGGCTGCAAACCCATACAAACCATAAAACATCGGCATTTCAGAGAATGCGACGGGCTTATAAGCATGTTTCATATGTTTGGCAGCTAAGACGAAATCAGCAGCAAAAAGCCCAAGCGAAATAACAACCAATACAATCAAAAATATGATCGGTGTGGATTTAGCTTGTGTCCATCCAAACAAAAGTTTGGCCATTGGAGTGGCATCGTCTGAACTATTATTCTGGTTCATATCATCGCTCATGAACGGCTCCCAAAGACTGGAAGAAGGAAGTCATAAATTGTGTTAATGCCGAAGAACAGCACAATACATAAACACGCAGTTATCGCTGGCGGCAGCACAGCAAGTGTCGGCGTTCCGCCTTCTCGTTTATAAGCTGCAGGAACGCCCGAGCCTTTAGGCGGCATTAACGCAAGTATCGAAATCGGAATCAGATAAATCACATTCAGAATAGAAGACACGATCAATGTCCAAGCCACATAGGCTTTATCTGCATCAAGTGAACCCAGTATCAATTGATATTTTGCCCAAGCCCCCCCCATTGGCGGCACACCAATGATGGACAATGATCCAATGAGGAAACAGGTAAACACAACAGGCATTTTACGGCCCAAGCCACGCATTTCTGAAATATTACCCTTGCCAGTGGCCACATAAATTGCACCCGCACACATAAACAAAGTAATCTTACCAACAGCGTGCATCGCAATTTGCAAGCCGCCGCCCATCATCGCTGCACTAGATGCCAACATCGCCCCGACGGTCACATAAGACAGCTGAGAAACCGTTGAATAAGCCAACCGCGCCTTTAGGTTATCTTTGGTCAACGCAATCAACGACGACACGACAATGGTGAAACACGCCACCACAAGCACAATCTCTTGACCGGGCAAATTGGATAAATAGTCGGCACCGAAGATATAAGTTGCAATTTTTAAGACCGCGAACACCCCCGTCTTCACAACCGCCACAGCATGAAGCAATGCAGAAACCGGCGTTGGCGCAACCATCGCATTTGGTAGCCAGAAGTGAAACGGCATAATCGCCGCCTTCCCGATACCAAATACAAACAATAGCAAAATAACCGAACCAACGAGCTTGGAGGCGTGCCCTTCAAGAATACCGCCCTGCGTGAAATCAGTTGTCGCAATGGATGGATCAAACCCATCCGGCGTCATACCAGTCACCACATAAGTACCGACAATTGCCAGCAGGAAGAAACCAACAGATGTTCCCAGCAATGTTGTCAGATAAATGCGTCCGCCCCGCAATGCATTCGCATCACCTTTGTGCGTCACAAGCGGGTAAGTGGATAATGTCAGGACTTCATAAAAAATGAAGAGCGTGAATAGGTTGGCAGAGAATGCCGCTCCCATAGCCCCAAATAATGCCACACCAAAACACATGTAAAAACGTGTCTGATGCTTTTCATTATTGCCGCGCATATAACCGATAGAGTAAAGCGAGTTCACGCCCCACAAACCGGATGCAATACATCCAAACAGGGCACCAAGAGGTTCAACCTCAAAGGCAAATGAGAAGCCCGCAGCGACACTCACCATGTCCCACGCGACAACTTCACCATTGTTAACGCGCAGCGCGATAGACAGCGCCACAATGAATAAGCCAATCGCACTCAGCATTGTCACAGTTTCGCGCACATCCGGCGCACTACGGAATGCCCAAACAGCGATAGAACATAGTAAAGGAATACCCAGCGCAAACTGGATCAGGAGTTCATTGCTCATTGGACGCCTCCTAGATCAATACCAAGCACGGCATGTGCGCCTGCTTCCGCAAGCCCCAATGGGATGGACGGGTTTACACCAAAGAAAATATTCAATCCTGCAAGCACCCAAAGCGCAAATAGGATGACCAAAGGCGCTTCCTTGATTTCTGGCGCACCTTCATCTGGCTCCATGAAATAAACAGCCTGAAGGATACGGCCCACATAGAAAAAAGCGAGGAAAGACGACGCACCAATCACAAGTGCAGCCCACCACCAATCATTGATCATAACAGCTTCTAGCAAACGCCATTTAGACAAGAAACCAGCTGTTAGGGGCACACCCATGAGTGACAATCCAGCAATTGTGAAAGCTGCAAATGTCAGCGGCGCTTTTTTACCCGCCCCTTTAAAGTGTGAAACCTTCCAGACATTAGCCCCAAGTGCTGCAGCACCCACTGCCATAAACAACGCGCCTTTCAGCAAAGCGTGGTTGGCAAGGTGGAACATACCAGCGGATAGTCCCGCTGCTGTACCAACTGACAGCCCAAGCAACATATACCCCACTTGTGCAACCGAAGAATACGCTAGCACTCGACGCACATCCAATTGGAAAATCGCTTGAAACGAACAAAACAGGATTGCCAAACAAGCCGCAGGCGCAAGCACATAATTCAGCGACGCAACGACAAAATCCCAACTCGGATCAAACACAGTGAAGATGAATCTCGCCAAGGCATAGAAAGCGGCCTTCGTTGCAGTCGCAGACAAGAATACGGTCACAAAGCTAGGCGCGTAGGCATATGCACTTGGCAACCATTGGTGCAATGGGAACATCGCAGCCTTAAGTCCAAGCCCAACAATAATGAAAGCAAATCCAGCCTGCACAACGCGTGAGTCATGCAATCCGTTCAAACGCTCGGCTATGTCTGCCATATTCAGCGTACCAGTCGCGGCATATAAAAAGCCAACACCGATCACAAAGAAACTCGCACCAATTGTCCCCATGATCAGGTAATTGAATGCGGCCGTTAAAGCGCGGCGATCACGTGTCGCTCCAAGCGCAACAAGCACATAAGTTGAAATGGATGAAATCTCTAGGAAAACAAACAGGTTAAACGCGTCCCCTGTGAGAGACATCCCCATAAGACCCGCCAAACAAATCTGATAGGCAGTATAGAAAAGAGGTTGTTTTTCAGCCTTAATTTCACGCGCCACTGCAGGCTGCGCAAACAAAGCTGACATAAGCGCCATGAATGAGATCAGTATGACGATAAGTGTGTTGAGGCCATCAACGCGAAATTCAATTCCAAGCGGAGGTGCCCAGCCCCCCATATGATAGGAAACAACGCCTTCACGCGCGACATCAGCGCCAAGCGCCCACGCCATCCACACAGTAAAAGCTGACGTTAATAGCGCCATGCCCCATGCAAATCGACCATTGGGAGCAAATACTGTCGCTGTTGCCATGAGAAATGGAACAAGCACAAGCAAAACCGGCGCGTGATGAGTCAGCGCCTCTGGTGCGAGGTGGAAGTTAGCAAACATATTCATGCCTTCTCACCTTCGCGTGTTCCATCTTCCAAATCGGCAGAATTCACATCGTCCATTTCAATTGTTCCGTAAGCTTCGCGAATGCGAACAACCAAAGCCAGCCCCACAGACAATGTTGCGACACCGACAACAATAGCAGTCAGCATCAGCACGTGTGGCAGCGGGTTTGAATAAATCACTTCAGCAACAGGATGCGCGACGTCAACACCGTGCGCACCAGCATCAACAGTGTGCGGAGCAACAGCGTCAATTGCGCTGTGTGCAGCATCAGATAATCCATGTCCTGCGTCTGCTGCATGTTCTTTTACAGAGTCAGCAGCCTCAGCCACATCAGACGTCACCACGCCATGGTCATCAGTTACCTGCGCATCTGCAATATGTTCTTCAACACCATGTGTTAGATCAGTCGCAGGATTATCATGTCCTGTCGCATCTGCGCCAGCATGTGTATCAATCGCATGGCCAGCGCCAGTAGCGCCATGGTTGGTTTCATCACCATGTCCTCCGCCATGATCGCCCGTATCTACATAAATAGGAGCCGTCCCACTCGCCACTTTACCCAATGTTACATAAAACACGATCACAGAGGTTTGAAAGATAGACAGCCCAACCAGACGTTTAATCAGGTTTTGGCTCTCAAATAGAATATATAGGCCACCCATCATCAGCAGAATGATGACCCAATAATTATAATGGTCCAGTACGAATTGCATGGTTTACCAGTCCTCGTCCCGAATCTCAGGCACGCGGCCCGCAAATGCATAAAAAGCTGTAATCATGACACAGGCCACAGCAACAACCACACCGACCTCAACACCAATAATACCAGTGATTTGCGGCCAGTTATGGTGGCCGTGCACTTCGCCAGTCGGTGGACCGAAAATGTAGTCATAATCAAGGAAGTCGCCGCCATTGATCATACAGACAACGCCAGTCAATCCGTAAATCGCAACTCCGATTGCAGCCCCCACACGCGCCCACACAGGTGGGAAAGCCTTCATTGCCGCCCGCAGACCAAAAATCATGGCATATAGCATCACAGCAACAGCGAAGATCACACCGGCCTGAAACCCACCTCCAGGTGAGTATTCACCATGGAAATGCACATAGAATGCAAAAATTGCGATGAGAGGGATTAGGAATTTTGAAACAACCCGCAAAATCAAGTGACTATCATCACTAAAATTCTCCCCCTGCTCCTCATCTTTACCGCGCCAGTCAGAAGCAGCCCGCGCACGTTCTCCAAATCCAATGAGCAGGATCACAGCAACACCGGCAGCGAATACAACGACGGTTTCACCAAATGTATCAAATCCACGATAAGAGGCCAAAACAGCTGTCACAATGTTTGGCGTCCCCACATCATGCGGTGTTTCATCAATATAGGCTTTTCCGACATGACTATTAGCTGGTGAATCTGCTGCCCCGAATGACGGCAAATCTGTGGATGCATACAGCAATACAGCACCTGTTGCGATGACCACAACAAGTGGCCCCCAACGCTTAGAAATCGGCTTAGACGGCTTAGCTGTTCGAACAGTCAACAACATTGCGGCAAGGATTAAAGTGGTTGAAACACCCGCCCCAACCGCAGCCTCAGTAAAAGACACATCAACCGCATCCATAGCTTGAAACCAAGCCGCAGACACAAGCGAATACACACCACTCAGCATAACAATGGCAAACAGGCTACGCATACGAATAATCGCGATCGTGATCACGCCGAGCATGCCCATAAGGACGATATTTGCGATGAGGACGGATGGACTAAAATGAGCTTCCATTTTTTTACTCCTTTTCCTCTTGCACTTTTAAAGCCTCTTGGCCTTTGACGGTCACTTTTTGTCCTGTCCATTTGCCAAGGAAAGGCTCAAGCCCTGCTCTAAGCGCGCCATTTGCAGCAGCATTAGATGATGTCGGGCTGGTGAACATGAAGAACACCCAGATGCAGAGCAGTTTGAACGTCACCAAAGACCAACCACCGATCAGCATTAACCCGATCAATACCAAAGATGCACCAAGTGTATCCGTAACCGACGCAGCGTGCATACGTGTGTAGAAATCAGGGAAACGAATAACACCAATAGATCCAGCCGCTGAAAATACAGCACCAGCCAGCGTCAATGCGCTCCCAAGAGTAATGCGGGCAGTTTCGAGATTTTCAGGCGAAAACAGAGTGGAAAAATCAATCATTGTGCGCTTCTCCGATCTGTACGGAACCATCAGGCTTCTTAGCAACAAGAGGCACACCAAATGAGCGATAACGGAAGAATTTCAAAATTGCGATTGTTCCCACAAAATTGATCATTGCATAAAGCAAAGCGATATCGAGGAAATCGGGCCGTTTGGTCACAAAACCAAGCAATCCCAACAACAAAACAGTTTTGGTCCCAAAAGAGTTTACCGCAAGAACGCGGTCATACAATGTCGGTCCCATGATGGCGCGCGCAAGCAAAAGCGCCATCGCCGCAATAACGGCAAGGGTAGCAGCAACGAGCATATTCTATCTCTTTCCGTCTATAGCTTCTGAGGTACGACGATCCATCTCATCAAAAGAGCCAGGCGCAACATCAGCAGCGTAAAGGCCATGAACAATCAATTCATCTCCCTCAAGATCAATTGTCACTGTTCCCGGCGTCAATGTTATCGAGTTGGCGAAAGTCACTTTTGCCAAATCTGATTTACAGCTTGTTTTCACGCGAGCCATCGCTGGCTCAATATCAGGTGTCACGCGAAGCGCAGCTTTTAAGACAACCATATTGGCTTTGATAATTTCGCCGCCAAGCCACACCCAATATCCAAGCGCACGCGGCATCAACATATATGGAGATGCTTCAACGTCGAGAATTTTTAATCGGTGACAAAACCAAATGACAAAAACAATAGAACCAATCCCCATGTGGAGAATTGGAAAATCAAAATGACCCGATAGTCCAAACCAGAAGATTGAAATACCGACAATTAAGCCCACTAAATAAGTCATCAGACCCGTAAAATTTATGGGTAGCTATGAGAATCGCTTTTGGATTCAACAGCCCCGCTATTGAAGTTAGGAATTAGTTATCGAGAAGATAGCATTTTGACCAGTCCTGATCGGTCAAATTATTGTTAGATCTTGAATTAACGACCAAATACTAACCGGCTGGCACGCGAAGCAGGTCCATATTTCTCTGTATCAGCTTCAACTTCATTATTGTTGTCGTCCAACACCTCCGGAGAATAGGCAGAACTCAGCGACCAATTCCAATACCGCAGCACTGTTTGGGCTTTGGCAACGGCCATCATCTCATATATTTCAAGGACATATTCAAAATGCTCGACAGGTGCATCTTTGCGACTAATAGGACGCCCAAGCGCTGCCCAGAATGCTTTGAAATATTGTCTTTTCAGCCCAACAGCTTTGGCCAAAACCGCAATACCTTCACCGCCCTCATCGGAAATAATTTTCTGTCCGGTCATGGGCTTGATGCCACATAGATATGAAATTTCGTCGATGGTTTTTGCTTGATATCCAGACTTGAGCATATGCGCGATCGCATCTTCTAGACTTGAAAATGGACTTTTCTCTATCGCCGCGCGATTTCTCTGACGGCGTTCAATTACCTGCAAACCTTTTCTTACCACAGGATCAGACCAATTATCTTTGGCTGCGTGCGCAAAAATATCTGAACACATATCTATCAAAACAGAGCGTTCAGCAGAAAAGCGTTGAAGTATCAGACGACGGGTTGCCTGATCCGACCACCAAAACAAAACAAGCGCATGCGCAGGCCGTAATTCAGGTCGACGCAGCAATAATGGCCCTAGCCTCTCGATATTGCGACTCAAAGAGACTAAGCGATCTATAGATAATTCAGATACAATCGCTTTGTCATTCATCAATAATCGCGCAATTGCTTCTGTGTCCCGACTCTGAGATATTGCATCACTCAAGCAAGACCCAACATCCTTGCGGGCGGCTATTGCGCGGCGATGATGGGCTGCCCCACTTACGACAATAGAGACAAGATCAGATTGATCAAATGCTGCCGATTCCTCAAGCAATTGGCTTGAAACCGATGCGACATCCTGCCCTAAATAGCGTAAAACACGACGCGGTGCCTGAGACATCCCAACCAGACGTTTCGCACATACAGCACGTTCGTTTTCGTCGGCATCTATCAGCATCTCCAGCAATAAATCACCGGCTATCGCTCGATCTTGAGAACTGGACGCAGAATCAGGAAGCGCGACAACATCGGTCAATCGTCGCAACAACATGCGGCGAGATCGAAAATCTTGCTGTGTTTCAACTTGCTGATTTAGGCCATCGGCCATGACTATGCCTCGCGATTCTTAGCCGCGATATTGGACTTTAATCAGTTAACCAAAAGTCATCACATTGCAAAAAAATGCATATGTTCCACTTTTATTTGATTAGACTCTCTTAATTAAAAGTTCTGCGTCGCTTGCGCCCTGGGTGAATAAACATCAGCAAACCTGATGCAGTTACGAGCGCGATCATGAGATAAAAATGGCTCGCACCGTCTAATTTTTCACTTCCAAGCGCAATTGGAATTTCCTGCCCAAGATAGGGTGATAAATGTGCGCCAACCAGTGCGCCCGAGATAACAAGCGTCAAAAAAGCCCCAAAACGGCGCGTAAATGGCAAAACCAGCATAAGAGCAGCAAATCCCTCAAGCATCCCCATGACATATCGTCCGGTTG
The DNA here is from genome assembly GCF_000023785.1 of Hirschia baltica ATCC 49814. NCBI lineage: Bacteria > Pseudomonadati > Pseudomonadota > Alphaproteobacteria > Hyphomonadales > Hyphomonadaceae > Hirschia > Hirschia baltica. The sequence continues at coordinate 1,286,683 of NC_012982.1, read as the reverse complement.
GCTCAAACAATGCTAAACCTGTTTTTTCTGCTAATGTAGAATAAACAACATTTGCTTGTTCAGGATCGTCGAATAATTTAGCGTCCAGAGAAAATGCGAGCACAATTATAAGCCCCAGCGCTAAAACCCATCCCAGAAAAGATCTTACACCGCGCATATTCTACACCCTCTATAACGACATTAACGAGCTAATCGCTTTACCACAATAACACAATGAAATTGTGATAACCTTGTGACGATATATTGTACAATCCAACACCTCCAGAACAAACTCTGCCTGGCGTGATCAAGTAAACTTATTGTGTGCAACTCTATATTTGCAGTCTGCAACTTTAAGCCCAGCAAAAGTCAGAACACCAAGACCACACATATTTTTCATCAACCTGAAATATCTACATCCCTGCCCGCATTCATCTACAACGCGTATACGTTTTGACATCCACCTCATTCTCAGGTGAATGTTTTTAATGTTTACCAAGCCTTGAATTGATATTTGAATTGGTCATAGTGCAGCTATTGAACACAGTAATACAACCTTAAGTGTATTATTTGAAAAACGGTAGCAGAATCATGATAATCAAATTCTCAGAGCTTCACCTCAAGGTTGGCGAAGAAATCGGCACGTCTAACTGGTTGGAGATCACTCAAGAAAGAATTGATAAATTCGCTGAGGCGACTGGTGATTATCAATGGATCCATGTCGATGTAGAACGCGCCAACCGTGAAATCGGCGGCACAATTGCACACGGCTATCTTATCATCTCACTTATCCCTGTGTTTTTTAATGAATGTCTACAAATCGAAGGCATGTCCCGAATCGTCAATTTTGGGAGTGATCGCATACGCTTGAAAAATGCTGTAAAAACCGGGTCACGCGTTCGGTTAAAGCAGGTTTGTGAATCAGTCAAAAATAGCGCTGGCGGTAAGATTGTAAAAATCAAAAACACAATAGAAATTGAAGGCGAGAAACGACCTGCCCTAGTGGGCGAAACGCTGCAAATATTGTACGGTGCTGAACTTGAAACGCAAAAATCCGATACTGACGCGGTATAAATTATACAGGAATTGACATGTCAAACGACAATCAGACTGGCAAAACTGACGAACAATTGCGCAAAGAACTCACACCAGAGCAATATAAAATTGCTCGCGAAGACGGCACTGAGCGCGCTTTCACAAGCCCGCTAAATAATGAAAAACGTGATGGTGAATATCTATGTGTCGTATGCGAAACAGCTCTTTGGTCTTCTGCACACAAATATGATTCCGGCTCTGGCTGGCCCAGCTTTTATCAGCCCGCCTTTGAAGAAGCTGTTTCAACAAAACAAGATTTCAAACTTGCCTCACCACGCATAGAAGTGCGCTGCGCAAATTGTGACGCACATATGGGACATGTCTTCAATGATGGCCCAGCACCCACAGGGCTAAGATATTGCATCAATGGTAGTGTTTTGAAATTTATTCCTGAGGAATAGTTGAAGAATGTAATTTACCTCTTTCACTCCCCACATGATTAGTCCATCTTTTCACTTAATCACAATTTAGGGGAATGAAATCATGATACGGACTCTTCTCGCAGCAAGCTCAATGCTCGTCTTGGCCAATTGCGCAACATCAGACCAAACCCAGCATTCCGAGCCAATCGCCTCATCCCCACCAATTCATTCTAATTCTACGAGCACCGATACAATGGTTGATCAATCCAGTTGGCCCACGCCCCCAATTGCACAGCGTATAGATAAAGTCACAGAGCAAGTTGGCCGCACAAGAACTGATCCATATGCTTGGATTCGCGATGATAATTGGCAAGAAGTCATGCAAACACCAAGCGTGTTAAAGCAAGATATTCGCGATTATATCGAAGCAGAAAATGCTTTCACAAAAGAAGTTTTAGAAACACCAACAACCGTGCTTCAAACTGAATTATTTGAAGAAATGAAAGGCCGGATCAAAGAAGATGATTCATCCGTTCCAATGATTGATGGGGAATGGGCCTATTATCACAAATTTCGTGAAGGCGGCGAATACCCCGTTTATGCGCGTAAACCAGCTGCGACAGCCTTTACTGACAGCAGTGATTCAGATGAAGTTATATTGCTGGACGGCGATCTAATGGGAGACGGCTTAGAATATTTTGACTTTGGTCAAGTTTCTCACAGCCCAGACCACTCCAAAATCGCCTACACTGTAGATAACAAAGGATCTGAATTTTACACGCTGCGCGTAAAAGATCTTAACACAGGTGAAGAATTAGATACGGTTATCGAAAACACTTATGGATCATTCACTTGGGGTGCAGATTCAAATTCACTTTATTGGATCGACAGAAACGAAAACAATCGTCCTGAAAAAATATTCTTCAGAAAACTTGGCGAAGCAACTGACGCACTTGTGTTTCACGAAAAAGATTCAGGCTATTTTCTTGGCGTAAGCCGAAGCCAGTCTGACGCGTTCATATTCATTCGCACGGGCGACCACACAACTAGCGAATATCACTATATCAGAGCAGACAGCGACAAGCCGACCCAATACCACACAATCGCGCCCCGCTCAGCAAACATCGAATATGACGTCATTGATTATAACGATCAATTCTTTATCAAAACGAATGCAGATGGCGCTGTTGATTTCAAAATCATGTCCGCGCCATATGATTCCAGCAGCCGCGAGAACTGGACAGAAGTTGTCCCTCATGAACCGGGCACACTCATAAGCAGCATAAGCGCCTTAAAAGATTGGCTCATTGTCGAAGAACGCAAAGATGCCCTCCCTCGCCTATCGATTACATCTCGTGAAACCGGCGACACGCATGAGATCGCATTTGAAGAGGAAGCTTATGACATATCCAGCAGCACAGGATATGAGTATGACACCGACACAATCCGTCTATATTATGCGTCTCCGACCACGCCGGATCAAACACATGACTACAATATAGAGACACGTGAAAAAACCCTACTAAAAACACGCGAAATCCCGTCTGGGCACACACCAAGTGATTACATCGTCAACAGAGTCATGGCACCCGCTCATGACGGTGAGAGCATTCCAGTCACAATTCTTCGACACAAAGACACGCCATTAGATGGTAGTGCACCCCTTTTACTATACGGATATGGCTCCTACGGAATCACAATAGATGCTGATTTCCGCTCCGGCAGATTATCTCTTGTTGATCGTGGATTTGTGTACGCTATCGCTCATATTCGCGGATCCCAAGCCAAAGGCTATCAATGGTATCTAGATGGGAAACGTGAGAAAAAAACGAATACTTTCAAAGACTACATTTCAGCTGGTGAATATCTGATCGACCAGAATTACACATCAAAAGGCAAAATTGTTGGCATGGGCGGCTCTGCAGGTGGCCTATTAATGGGTGCCGTTTCTAACATGGCCCCAGATTTATTCGCTGGTATCATCGCCGCAGTTCCATTCGTAGATGTCATCAACACCATGTCAGATACAGAACTTCCACTAACCCCACCAGAATGGCCAGAATGGGGTAACCCGATTAAGAGCAGCGAAGATTATGATACAATCCTAGCCTATTCTCCTTATGATAATATCACTGACAGCGCCTACCCTACCATGTTGATTACAGGCGGTCTAACAGACCCACGCGTTACCTATTGGGAACCAACAAAATGGGTTGCAGCACTTCGCCATGAAGCCCCAAATGCAGGTCCATATTTCCTCCGCATTAATATGGGTGCCGGACATGGCGGTGCATCTGGCCGGTTTGAAGGGCTTAAAGAAACAGCGATAGAATATGCCTTTGCTTTAGCAAGTGTTGGCAAAGCTGGTGATACACTGGATCTATCCAAATAAGAGACCAGTATTTGGTATGTCCTATTTGATCTAATTGTTTGAAGTTTCTAGGGTTTAACATTCATCAATCCAAGTTTGATCTTCACAAAATTAAGCTGGAGCCATCAAAATGGCTCCAGTTTTTTTGTATCAACAACGCAGTATTGAAACGAAAAGCCACAATACAAATAAAGCCCCTTCAAAACAAAAAAAGCCCCTTCAAAACAAAAAAAGGCCGATAAGCAAATGCTTATCGGCCTTTTTTTATCATCATCTTTTATACAGCCTTAAAAACCGACAGCATTCAAGATTTGTGTCGACTATGCATCATCTTCTTCAGCTGCTTCTTTTGCTGCTGTGTCTTCTGCAACAAGCTTTTTACCTTCAGCATCTTCACCAAGTTTAGCTGCAGCTTCAACAATTCTAGCATCAACTGTTTTACATTCTTCAGCAGGCTCACCACCTAGAACTTCAGTAAGTTTACATGCTTTCTTGACGTTTTTCAGCTCTTCAACAGCAACACGAAGGTCAAACTCAGCAAGTGCGCGCTTTGTTTCATCTTCTGAAGCCATAAAGTCTAACCAACCACGACCACCACGGTCGCCGAGTTTGGCAGCGTTTGAGAAAGCTGTGCGTGCACCGGCACGATCACCTTCTTTGTGTTTGATCTGACCGATCAGAACCCAACCAAAACCAGGTTCCTTCATTCCACCTTTATCTAAGGCCAAACGAAGGTTCTTTTCAGCTTCTTCATTCTTACCCATTTCAAAGTAAGAACGACCAAGACGCTCATAAGATTTACCGCTATTTGTTAGCTTAGCGAGTTTCTGAATGACAGGAATAGCACGATCATATTCACGAGAAACTTGATACAGATTCGCCAAAGTATCCAGCTTTTCAGCTGTCACTTCAATGCGACCCGCATTCATCTCTTTTTCCATAACCTTAGCGGCTTCAAATGGAGAATTAAATGCATTGTAGAAGTTTACAACGCGCATAACTTCACTCTCAGTTTTGAGGAAGCCTGCAAGATACATTGCTTTCACAACTTCAAATGCTTTGTGATCGTTTTCATCTTCGTAATAAAGAGAAGACATCACTTCATAGTATTTTTTCTCAGCAGGGAAGCTTGGAATAACTTTGTTCATCAAGAAGCTGGCAAGTTTCGTTTTTTGTCCAGTTTCATTGTAGAGATAAACAGCAAAATCAATAGCTTGCTTAGAAGGATTTGCATCCTTGTTTAGCATTGCTTCTAGATATTTGATCGCTTTGTTATTGTCGCCCAATTGCTGATACAATGTCGCCATTTGCATAAATTGCTGACCTGTTGGCTTCGCACCAGATGCAATCCATTCTTCAAGCTTTGCAGCGGCATTTTTATTGTCATCAGTCTGCAAGTATAGCTGAGCAATATTGTAAAGAGTCTCAGTTCTGTTTTCACCAGTGAAAGTTGGCAGCGCTTCTTCGAGGTCACGAATAGCAGCTTTGTAATCACCAGACTTAACGTTAATACCAGCAGAAAGACGAATAACAGCTGAACGCTCATAACAGTTAAGCGTCATACCTTTTAGCTTTGTCATCAAGGACTTCGCTGTTTCCAACTGTCCTTCAGTCAAATATGCGTTCTCAGCATCTAGGTAAGCTTGTCCTGCTTTGGCAGTGAACTGAGTTTCTTCACACGGCACAGCTTGAGCAATAGCACTTGGCACCATCACAGCCATCGCCAATGCCACGGCTGCTCCACATGTCAGTTTTTTCAAACGCATCGTTTTCCTCCAAACGATAAGATATGAATATGCATCCACATCTACAAAATTCTACTCGAAGCGCTCCAAAATGACTCACCATCACAAGAACGCACCCGTGGCTAAATTTTCATTGGCCTTAATGTGAAACACGTCACAACAACCAATTATTCCAGTCTTTTGCGCTAACAAAACGACTAATTCGATATTCTAAAAGCTGGAGCGCTCGTCACTTCGGCGACTTCAATCTTCAAAACATCTATAAACTTTGCGGCCAAATCTATCTATGATTCTAGGCGATAATATGCCCTTGCCCACTTGATTTACCAAAATTCAGTCAACACTATCTCTAAAAAGATAGTAATTTATGCGCAGCGACCAATTATACGGCCACTGCGCATATTATTTACTCGGCCATCTTCAGCTCGAAAGGATACACAACACCCTTACGACCAACAGCTTTACCTTTAACAATTTTAGGTGCGAACTCAGTCGCCCCCACAGCCTTAGCTGCAGCACTTTCATACTGGCTTACGTTACAGGTTGCGACAACGTTATAAGGTTGACCTTGAACATCCACATCCAGTGACACTTCACACTCGGCAGATTTCCCGATGCGTTGCATTGCACGCAAAATCGGCCCTGTGTTTGGTGGACGCACTGGCTGAGCATCACGGTCACTCACGGAAACAGCACCAATATTGATACCTGTTACACGCTCAAACTTGATCTCAGTTGGAGCCGCACCTTGAATGTTAGCTTTCGGCAAATCAATGTTTTGCTTCGTTGCTGCCATTTTCGGGGGCGGTGGTGGTTTGTTAGCTTTGTCGAGTTTCTTAGGCGCTTTACGGGTAGAACGGATCTGCTCTACAGTTGCCTTCTCCGCAAAGATATTTCTTAGGCTACGTTGATCTGCTTTAACACATTTACCAGTTGCCGGGCTCATCACTGCTCCCGGTGGGCAAATTTCTTTAATGCGGATCAAGTTTTCCATAAGCATGAATAAAGCGACTGACAATATTGCTGCTACTGGAATACCTACACCGAAACGTACGATTGGATTCGAAAACATCTTATCCTCTCCTAACTCTGGGGTTCTGTTGAGATGTTAATACTCTTAACACCAGCAGTCATCATATTTGACTGCAATTCAAGTAGAACACCGGTTGTACTCTGACCATCAACCAAGATCATAGCTTCGCCGGACGAATTGTCTTCTACCATCTCTTGCATAGTAGCATAAACTTCGCGCATTTTCACGGCTTTTCTATTGATCCAGATTTCATCGTCAGCTGTCAAAGCAACCATGATGGGTGAATTGATCGGAGCAACCTTTTTAAGGTCAATCTTTTCAACTGTTGCACCAGGTGTTTTCACAAATGTAGCTGTCACAATGAAGAAGATAAGAAGAATGAACACAACGTCCAACATTGGCGTCAAGTCAACTTCAGCGTCTTCTTCGGGTGCAATACGACTTTCTCTAGCCATAACAGACTCCTTCCGATCCTACTCTGAACCGACGAACGCAACGTTGGCGATATTGGCAAGTCTTGCCTCATCAACAACCTTAAGCGCGTACAGGTTCTTAGCTTCAGGGTGAACTTGAACAACAACGCTGATATCAGGGAATTCAGCTTTCTTACGTTCAATGTTCGCACGAACGGCTGAGATATCAGTGAAACGTCCATCCACACGAATAAAGTTGCCTTCATCCACATAGATACTGATTGCTTTAGCCTGAGGTGGTGGTGGACCATCGCTTTGAGGCGGTGGCGTCAAATCCATCCCCTGTTCGCTTAGGAATGTCGATGTCACGATAAAGAAGATCAGAAGAATGAACACAACATCCAACATTGGTGTCATATCAACTTCAGCTTCGTCGACGGGCTTTTTACGTCTACGCATCCTCGTGAATCTCCATTTGGTCTTCGACTTTAGCAACCTCACGACGAACCTTACGATCAAGATCCATAGTGAAGAGCAAGCCTGAGATAGAAATCACCATACCAGCCATTGTTGGAATAGTCGCACGCGACACCCCAGCAGACATAGCACGCGCGTCAGACGAACCAGTGATAGCCATCAAATCAAAAACATTGACCATACCTGTCACTGTTCCCAAAAGGCCAAGCATTGGTGCCAAAGCCACAACAGCTTTCAACAAAACAACATTCGCTTGAGCTTCCTGACGGACTTCTGAAACGATTTTGTCTTTAACCCAATGCGCATATTTAGATGTATGGTCCTTACGGCTGTCCCATTTCTCTAGTGCGTTTGCAACAACGTCTTTGTGTGAAAGACGGAAGTAGAAAACACGCTCAAGGATGAGGGCCCACATAACGAAGGCCGCCGCCATAATAATGAAAAGAACCGGTCCACCTCTGTCCAAGAAGCCGTTAAGACTGTCTGGAAAAAATGGCATGTTAACCTCCCTTTTCTAAAAAAGGGGAAGAACCCGGGATTAAACCCGGGCACCGCCCTTTTGCTCTGCGCGTTCTGCAACCATACCAGCAGCTTGCTCTTCGAGCACTTGCTGAACACTTCTTGCCTTAGCAGACACGAATGCGTGGAGAAGAATAAGCGGGATAGCAGCTACAAGACCTTCAACAGTCGTTACAAGCGCTTGCGAGATACCATCAGCCATTGTTTTCGGGTCACCAGTACCAACCAGAGTGATCTGAGTAAATGTACGGATCATACCAACAACAGTACCCAAAAGACCCATCATCGGAGAAACAGCAGCTAGAACTTTGATCAAGTTCACGAAGCTATCAATCTTAGGTGTTTCTTTAAGGATGGCTTCATCCAAACGAAGTTCTAGAGCTTCAACATCATCTTGTTTCGAGTCTTCGAATGCTTGGAAGATACGTGCCAATGGGTTTGAAGAACCAGCTTGTTTTGTTTGAGCTGTTTTCTTAACTGCTGCACCAATCATTGTAAGTGTTACAAGTTTGTAGATACCAATTACAAGACCGATAGCTAGAAGACCTAGAACAACATAACCAGGTAGACCACCTTGTTTAATACGGTCGCCAAGTTTAGGCATGTTAGCCAAAAGACCAAGCAAGTCACCTTGAGATGGATCAACAGGAGCTGCAACCAGCTTGCCTTCACCAGCTGAACGTAATGCTTGAGCACCAGACATCAAAGCACCTGATGGCTGCGCAGCAAACGCAATAAATTTACCAGCATCAAGATCTAGGAATTTAGGAGAAGATTCGTCTGTGAAAGCTGTAAATGGACCTACACGGAAAACAGATACAGGTTCATTGTTGTTTTCGTTAGCAACAACAGCTTGGAAAGACTTAACTTCACCTTGACCAACAACTTCTTGCAACATTGCACGCCATAGAAGGTCGAGCTGTTGACGTGTTGGAAGTGTACGCGCTTGAGCAATGTCAGACAAAGCTTCTGCACGGCCTGTGTATTCTTGAGAGATGATTGAACGACGCAATAGCGGGTCAATCTCACCAGCTGCTGTACGGAATTGACCTAACAATTCAGAGAAGTCACCAGCTTTTTCTTGTAGTTCACTTTGAAGTCCAACAAGAACTTCTTCGTTTGCAGCAAATTGGTTAGCTAGAGCTTGTCCAGCTGCCTCTTCTGCACGAACTTCAGCACGAGCAGCAGCCAACTGAGAAGCTTGTTGGTCACGCGCGCTTTTAAATTCGTTCAAACGACGTGTGTTCTCGGCGTTCAAAGTGCTTGAGTCTTTTTTGATTGCAGCAACAACATCACTCAATGATTGAGCAGACGCAGCACCAGCGGTCGAAGTCATTAGAATGGCTGCAGCAGCCATTGCTTTGATCGAAAATTTAATCGGTTTCATATCAGTAAATCTCACTTTCGGCGTTACTGAGCAGACAATTTGACGACCGGAGCCATCATGATTGCTGGTGTTGCAACTTTGTCAGCGATGCGAATGCCTTTAAGAACTTCACTCTTATAGCTTGAAGGTAGATCTACCCACTGCTGTGTTTCGCGATCCCAACGGCCAAGTTGATTACGATCTTTTGTGATGTAAACCATCGCAACACGACCATAACGGAAGATGTCAACAGTTTTCACTGAACCGTCTGCCAATGTGATGTCATCTGTGTAGGCATCAATTGTACGACCGTATTCCATTTCGCTTTGGAAAGCTTGGATGATCAAACGGTAGCGCTCAGCTGGAGATACATCACCGCGACCCATAACGTCGTCAAGTTTTGCATAACGGTCTGCACGAACGTCCAGTTTACCGTCTTCTGTCATATCCTTAAAAGGAAGGTCAGCTGCATAAAACATTTTCGCTGCTGCGATCATGTCTTCCATCATAGGCACCATTTGCGCCTTGATTTCTTCTACACGACCAAGTTGCTCTTCCAAGCTTTTCAGCTCGTTTTCTTGAGACGCAACAACGCGCTCTTGCTGACGCTTATAAAGTGCAGCGGCATCTTTTTGCTGCAATAGCGTGCGGAATTCGCGAACCATGTCAGAACGTTCATCATCCAACTGATTGATGCGCTCTTGTGTTTGCTCTGCTTTACGCGTCGCTGCTTCACCAACGCTAATCGCGCCAGCTAAATCTGCTTGTGCAAAAGCCGGTGTCGCAACAGACGCCAAAATGGACGCCATGAACGCTGCACGCACCGGTTTGATAAACCGTTTCATGTCTTGCCTCTCAACTCCCCGACACGGCGATGCATTATGCCCTCACCGTTCGAAAACTTAACTCTATTTTAGAGGGGGAAACACTCTGCTCCCCCAATATCCCTGAACGTTAATGCATGCTGTTTTGCAAAACGTCCAATGAAATTCAACAATAGTTCCCGACAATTTCAAATGATGAACTCACCTGAATCACCGCAATCGGAGCATATCTATTTGTATGCTCTTCTAATTCTCCCTCAGCAATTAACCCTAAGGTAAATTGCATACCGAATTTGTCCATATGCGATATTAATCGCCGTAAGGCAACTGAACGCTAACAACAAGTAATCATTCCAATCAATATGTCTTTAACATGCTCAACTGCTTTTTTATCAACTTCACACAAAAAACACACCAAATTTATCATTACCAACCACTAAATCGCTTACTTTTCCGATTTAAATGAAAAAAAACAAATTCAATTTTCTCTAAAATTCTTCCAACAAAAAATTACACTATTTTCACTTTGGGCACCCTAGTAAGGAGTTTCACCCCCTTATTCTCGATTCCCAACAGTCCACAACATGCCTATATTAGGTTTTCTTGACATTCAAATGACTGTTCAACAAAACTATCCATTCACACAGCAAATTGATAAGAAAAGTATCAGCAACCATACAATTAATTGCACACATTACATGCAAAGATGCTTCTCACTATTAGGCAAATGACGCAGGCGCAATCTGACCCTCATACGAAAAACTCAATTTCTACAGCGCGTATATTTGTAGGATATAATTTTGCCATATATAACCACCATTTTACCACATATATTAATACATAAGGTATCCGATGATCTCATTTGATGAAGCCCTCCAGAGGATACATAATTTAGCCCAACCACTGCCTTATGAAGAAGTCTCTTTTGAAACGTCTGCCAACAGGGTATTGGCCGACAATTTAACCTCAAGATCCGATGCACCATCCCAAGATGTGTCAGCTATGGATGGTTATGGTGTGCGTGATTCCGATCTCACCAACCTACCTGTTCGGTTGCCGATATTAGCCCAAAGCTTTGCAGGCTCTCCACCGCCTCCACAATTTACCCAAACAGGCTGCGTTAGAATTTTCACAGGTGCGCCAGTTCCAGCTGGTATTGATCGCGTTATCATACAAGAGAATGTAGAACGAGATGGCGATATCGCCATTATTAAATCACCCGTTTCAGAATCGCGTAATATTCGAAAAAAAGGCTCCGACTTCAAAGCCGGCGACACCTTGCTCAAAGCAGGTACGCACCTCTCATGGCGCGCAATGACAACTGCTGCCGCAGCGGATCGGGAGAGCGTGAAAGTCATTCGCACCCCCAAGGCCGTCATTCTCGCGACTGGCGATGAATTAAAGCCGCCCGGACAAGCACATTTACACCCAGGAGCCATCCCTGAAAGCGTCTCTTTTGGAATCAGTGCTTATATAAAAGCCAATGGCGGCGACGTCATCCGCTCCGAAAGTTTGAATGATTCGCCCCAATTGCTGGAAAAAGCGGCCGCTTCAGCCATACACGATGCTGATATTGTCATCGTAACTGGCGGCGCGTCTGTCGGCGAAAAGGACTATGCCAAAGCCATGTTTGAAAACCACGGCATGGAGCTTATCTTTTCAAAAGTTGCTATCAAACCCGGAAAACCTGTCTGGTGTGCAAAAGTTAAAAACACCATTATCCTTGGTCTACCCGGCAACCCAACATCAGCTTTAGTGACAGCACGATTATTTTTAAAACCACTCCTTTTAGGTTTAGCAGGACGCGATAACAAAGCAGGATCAGCTCCCAGACAGATGGAAACCTCAATGCCTATTCCCCAAAATGGCAATCGAGAAAATTTCATGAGAGGCTATATAAAGGATGAGAAGGTCTGCTTATTCACCAACCAAGACTCCAGTGCGCAATCTGTCCTAGCTAGAGCTGATATCCTGATAAGAAGGCTTCCCAATGCGCCTGAAGTTCAGGTCGGTGAAAAAGTCATCATCTATGACTTTTGATAGCGCCACCTTAAAATCCACCGGTAAAACTGCGATCATTATTCTTGCTGGCGGCGATGGACGACGCATTGGCGGCAGCAAGCATGACAAGCGCTTAAACGGGAAGCCATTATTAGAATACACAATGGAACGTGCAGCCTTTTATGGATCTAATATCGCTATTCAACTTGCATATGAGAATCAGATTGATTCAGTAGGCATTCCGCAAATTATAGATGAGCCGGATATTAATGGCCCATTGGGCGGCGTGATAGCAGCGCTGAAATGGTGCAAAATTCATGGGTATGACAGCATGCTAACACTCCCATGCGACTGCCCTTTCCTACCAGATGATCTTCTAACGCGATTAAACACAGCCGCTAAAGGATCGGACAGTATTGCAATGCCTGTAAGCAATGAGTCATTACATCCAGTGTGCTCGCTCTGGCAGACATCCCATTTAATGCAACTGCAAACCAATGCGGATAAAGGCCAATTAAGTCTGAAACGAAACGCACTCGACTGCGGCATTATTAAAGTTGAATGGGATACTCAAACCTACGACCCATTTTTCAACGTAAACACATTGGATGATTTAAAAGAAGCCGAGGAAATATTGAAGCGGCTTTAGCCAATGCGGACTACAGACCCAAACATCCAACACAAGATAGCCAAACATGCGTGACTTCTTGCACAATGCGAGCACGGAAAGTCGGCATAAACGCCAATAATATATTCTAGGAAAAATTTAAAAACCTTGGCTGGGGCACCAGGATTCGAACCTGGGAATACCGCTACCAAAAAGCGGTGCCTTACCACTTGGCGATGCCCCAACAAAGGAGCGCTGTAAGTAACTAACCTTAAATTGGAATGCAATACTTTTTTTGCTCTGAAATAAGAAAAATACGGTGATATTCGAAAAAACAGCGATTTTCTTAAACTTATCAATCCTCTAATTTCCCTATTCCCACCGCCGGATCACTTGCAGACGGAAGGGTGAATCACGTGAAATTGATGAAACAATCCGCCATATTAATGGAAATCACACATTCTTCCCTTTCAATTTGTAAAACTTACACCTATATTTATCGATAATCGCTATAATTCAGACCTGAAGCCGTGCCATTTGATGGAAAAGCAAAACAGGTGTGTTAGTTACGAATTGGAAACACATGAAAACGCTTCTTCTATCATTCGCGGGTGGATTTCTCGCATTGATTCTATTTTTCATCGCCCTCCCCATATTCATCCTGACTCTTGTGAGCGGAAACGCCTCAGATGTTGCTCCTAAGGGCGCTGTTATCTTAGAAATTGATATGCGCTATGAATACCCTGATCAGAAGCCAACTGATGGTCTAGCCTCCCTCTTTGGGCAAACAAGTTTTGTTGATATCCTCACAAAACTAGATCGCGCTGCCACAGATGATCATGTCAAAGGTGTCGTTCTACGTGCAAGCGAAATGGGATTTGGCTCTTCTCGCGCTGAAGAAATAAGAAGCGCAATTAAAAAGCTCCAAGCCAATGATAAATTTGTCCTTGCACATTCTCAAGGCTTCTTCGTTGGTGGTCCAGCAGCTTATCGCGCTATATCAGCCAGTGATGAAATCTGGCTACAAGCAGGTAGCGACCTCTCTATTCCCGGCTTTTCACTTGAAACTTTGTTCCTGAAGGGCCTCTTCGACAATCTGGGCATATCTGCTGAGATTGAAGCATTTCACGAATTTAAAAACTCTCCCAACGTCTATAAAGAAACAGACTTCACAGAATCACACGCCAAAGCGATGCGCGAACTGGCTGAAGGATTATGGCAGGTTAGCCTCATCGACATTGCCAATGACCGTGCTGATAAAATGGCCGATAATGCCATTTTGCGCGATGTATTGGAAAACAGCCCATATTCTTCAGACCAAGCTCTCGACCTTGGACTCGTCGATAAACTTGGATGGCCAGAAGATCTTGTCCGTCATGCAATGGGCTTAGCCCCCAATGCTGAATTGATCGACATTGCCCAATACACACCGAAAAAAATCGCCGACAAAGCGCCTAAGATCGCGCTCATTGGCGGTGAAGGTGGTATCATGCCAGGATCATCTGGTGGTGACATCTTTAATCCAAATGCAGAGCAGATTATCGCATCAGATACAGTGTCATCACAGATATACGACGCCGGTAAAGATGAAAGCATTAAAGCCATTGTTTTCCGTGTTGATAGTGGCGGAGGCTCCCCGACGGCATCAGACCAGATCTGGAATGCAATTGAATATGTCCAAAACACATATAACAAACCAGTTGTTATCTCTATGGGATCGGTTGCAGCTTCAGGCGGATATTATATCTCCATGGGCGCTGATAAAATCTACGCAAACCGCGCCACAATCACCGGCTCAATCGGTGTGTATGGTGGTAAATTTGCGCTTGCAGAAGGTCTAAGAAAAATTGGTGTAAACCCATCTCGTATTGATGTAGGTGGCCCCTATGCATCCATTTACACGTCTACAGAACGCCTGTCCGAGCAACAACGTGCAACCATGCGGGCAAGTCTGGCACGCACATATGATCGTTTCACACGGCTTGCTGCTGATGGCCGAGGCATGAGCCAAGAGGCTTTGCACGAAATCGCCAAAGGCCGCGTATGGACGGGTGTCGCAGCCAAAGAAAATGGCCTTGTTGATGAACTTGGTGGATTGATTGACGCCATTGAGGGCGCAAAGCAACTCGCCGGAATCGATGCAGACAAGCAGGTTAATCTTGTATCGATGACGCCGGAACAAGACCCTGTTCAAGCAATTGGCAGCATGTTGGGAGCGTCTGCACAAAGCATGCATACTCTCAATCAATTGTCCCAAATTATGGGTGATGAGCGCATCCAAGCCACAATCATGCAAATACAAGCAATGGAAACTCAGCCCAACCAGATGGCCGCACCTGTCATTAAAGAATACTAAAACAGGCTATCTTGGACTATATCTAAAAAAAGGGGGCTGGACTTGAAAACCTGCCCCCTTTTCACAGCTTATGACAAACAAGTGTTTTCACTTACTTTGTTTTATCATAACTCTGACCTTGCTTTATTGCTGGGTTAATAATAACCGCTAGCGATGTAAAAACGTATTTAGCAATGCTTGATACACATTAGTACATTCAAGATATTGATTAAGCTTATGAGGGCAAAATGGCTGATATTCGTAAAGTAACAGAATCTTTTGCAGTCGCGCCACAAATCGACGTAGATGATTTTGCTTCCATCCAAGAAGACGGCTTCAAATTCATCATCAATAATCGCCCTGATGAAGAAACTTTTGGCCAAATGCCTGGCGCAACCGCAAACGCCAAAGCAACTGAATTTGGAATGGGCTATAAAGCTGTCCCAATCTCTGGACCGGGCGACTTCATGAAATCAATGAAAGCATTGAACGACGCCATCGCGGAAAGTGAAGGCCCTGTACTTGCCTATTGTCGTTCTGGCACGCGTTCAATTTCTCTATGGTCATTAGCTCAAGTAAAGATCGGAGCTGAAACACCAGAATCAGCAATAGAGAAAGCTAAAATGGCTGGATATGACTTGTCTCATCTTGAGCCGACTTTGAATCAATTAGCTGGCTCCAAATAAGCGGCAATTAGGCATGACACATAAGTTTCACTTGGCTTGTTCTGATTTCTGCCTCATTTCAAAGTTCAACAGTGTACGGTATTCTTGCGTGACTTTCTTTTTAAAGTAAGAGAGAAACACACAATCTGAGAATACCTAGTTTTAAAATGGTTGATTGCGTATGAAGAAGAAAATTTGGACGTCAGACTTTATTGTTGAAGGCCCTAATTCCATTCTTGTTAAAAAGACGGGGCATCGTATCCGTCTTGATTTTCATTTACTGCATGACATCTTCACATGGTTCACCTTCTTCTTCTTTGCACAGGCATGGCGTATTCAGCGTGCCCTTTCCGGCCATAAACGCCCTAAAATCGCTTTTGCTCCCGATCAACCACGCCCTTGGTATTTGATCTGGCCTGTGCTGCATGTGGCCGGTGCCCGCATTGTCAAAGATAGTGAAGACGCTGACATCATCATGCAGTTTGATGATTCAACTGAAAGCTCCACGCCAACAACTATTGGCCATTCTAAGCATGCAAAAACAGTCAATTTTGAATGTACCGACATTTCTAAATCTCGCGTGGCCGAAGCATTTGAGCGTGCCGCCGGATACGGCCTTGGTGTCGATCCTGAAACCTACACAGGCATGATCGTTGATAAGTCAGAGATTAACGCAGCACATGATGGGCGCATCATAGCCGGCCCTATTCCCCGCGTCGAAGGCCGCGCTTATCAACGACTAGTGGATAATGAGATTCCCGGCGGGCTAGTCGAAGACCTACGTACATGTACAGTCAATGGTGAACCATCTCTTGTATTCATCAAACGTCGCCCTCTATCTAGACGTTTCTTGAATGAAAATACTGAAGTTTTCATCAAAAACCCTCAAGATGTGTTCTCAAAAGATGAACTTGATGTGATCCGCGCCTTTACCAAGGAAATCAAGCTTGACTGGGGCGGTGTAGACGTGTTGCGTGATGCAAAAGATGGTCGTATTTTTATCGTCGATGCTAACAAGACTGACATGGGTCCACCCGTTGCTTTGCCTCTTGGACAAAAGCTGCGCGCGACCAGACGTCTTGCCAAAGCATTTGCCGATCAGTTTGCGCCATAAACTTCATGTCTCTACCTTTATGGTAGGGAATTTAGAATGACAGACATTAAGACAGCGGACAGGGACATATGGCCGGCATTCCATTTGTAAGCGACATTGAATTTGACTATGAAGAAGTGACGCAAGTGTCCCCGCTAATCCAACGGGTCATTGCAAACAATCCCGGTGCATTCACCTATACGGGTACAGGTGTCTATATCATTGGCGGCGATGAATGTGTTGTTCTCGACCCTGGCCCTAACAATGAAACCCACTTTGACGCATTAAAAAAGGCGCTCACAGGCCGCAAAATCAAATACGTGCTCGTCACCCACTCGCACATGGACCACTCCCCTCTAGCACATCCGCTCGCACAATGGGCAGGTTGTGAAGTCCTTGCAGGCGGCCCAGCCATTCCAACAGAATCAGATGTACGCATGGAAGCTGGAGATGATCTCTCTTTCCAACCCCACCAGACAATCGCGGATGGCCAGATATTCACAGGCGATGGCTGGACGATTGAAGCTGTCTCTACACCGGGTCACACAAGCAATCACTTCTGCTTTGCTTTAAAAGAAGAAAACGCATTATTTTCGGGTGACCATATCATGGGATGGTCAACAACTGTGATATCCCCACCCGATGGAAATATGGGTGATTATTTCAACAGCTTAGAAAAAATACATGCACGCGGCTATTCAACGATTTGGCCCACGCATGGACCGCCTATAACAAAAGCTGGCCCGTTTGTGGATGCGTATATTTCTCACCGCCGCAAACGTGAATCAGCGATAATTGATCGCCTGGAAGCAGGCGACACACAAATTCCTCAGATGGTAAAAACAATCTATAAAGACGTTGATAAGCGGCTACACCCTGCGGCGTGCCATTCTGTTCTAGCGCACATGATACACCTTGTTGAAACAGGCCGCGCGACTGCATCTTCGTCTAATTATGGTTTGAAAACAGAATACAGATCCACAACAATTTCTGCCTGATCTCAACCACCCTATCGATGCATACTAAAAAGCCGCTCCAAAACTGGAACGGCTTTTTTCATATGGGATAAGGCAAATGCCTTAAATCGCTATTTCATCATCAAGTTCAAATCATCCACAAAATGCTTCAGACGTGTCGCATTTGCCCCCATGTCAGACAATCCAATTCGACTAACCGAGCGCGCATTCACCCGTGACCCAATTTGCCCCTGTTTCTCAACAGTGATCACAATATCGTCTACGAAACCATACCATGGAGACGTATACGTCGCGTGGATTACACCTGCTTCGCGGTTCACACTCACAACATCCCAATTGTTTTTATTTGCCACTTCCACCACGGCTTCAATCGTGATTTCCGGTTTCACTTCAAACAATTGTGGACGTAGATTGAAATCTTGATAAGCAGCCGCCTGCAAATCTTTTACATATTTCCCCACAGCATTTGGCCATCTCCCAGCAGCAGATTCTGGCACGACAGGGTTATCTAAAACTGGGTTCCAATTATTGGCTTTTCGTTCGTCCAATAGCGCTTGAGGAAACTGAATAGGATTCGTCCAATCCGTTTGAACATCATGAATGGGCGGCAAACCAGCTACATCATCGCCCGTCTGTTTCAAATGTCCCAGCATAAACACCGGCACTAACAGCGCAATCACTACTAAAATAGAACCGCGACGTGGGGGTTTAAGCAATTGAATGATCAGTGAAACTAGACAAATAACAGCAACTGCGATCAATAAAATCGGCCCCATCTGGAACGACATTTTCACAAGCCCCGTTCCGATAGACCAAAGGCCGTATTTCACGCCAAGTGCCGCAATGACAAACCAAAGCGGACACAGAATAGCGCCTCCAATTGCTATTTTCATAGCAATGGATTGTAGCTTACTCATGGGCTCTCTTGGTGGTGGCGGCGGATAAGAACCCAACACCACAGGTTTCTCGTCTTTATTTTCAGATTGATTTGCTTCAGCTTCAAGCTTCTCAACTTCTTCAGGTGTCAATTCCGACATATTGCCCTCCTACATGCCACACTTGGTGCTTTCTATCATTAGAAAGCACCAATAGCGAACATTAAGCGGTCGGTAATTTATAGTCTTTGAAAGTTTCTCGAAGAGCAAGCTTATTGATCTTCCCAGTCGCCCCCAAAGGAATGTCATCAACAAAGGCAACATCGTCCGGTAACCACCATTTGGCTATTTTGCCATCGAAGAAAGCCAGAACCTCATCTTTGGAGACGTCCTGGCCTTCAGCTTTTTTCACAATCAATAATGGACGCTCATCCCATTTAGGGTGATGCACACCAATAGCAGCCGCCAAAGAAACTTTTGGATGAGACACGGCAATGTTTTCAAGCTCTATAGAGGAAATCCATTCTCCACCTGATTTGATCACATCTTTCGATCTGTCGGTAATATGCATCTGACCATATTGGTCGATATTACCCACATCACCTGTGTCAAAGAAATCTCTATCATCAAGTATGCTTCCTTCACCCTTCACATAGGCTGCAGCCACCGCTGGGCCTCTGATCATTAGGTGACCTGTCGCTTTACCATCTCGTGGCAAACTTTTCCCATCTGGACCAACAACATCCAATTCAACCCCGAAAGGCGGACGTCCCTGCTTCAATTTGTGGGTCATTTTCTCTTCATCGCTAAGGTTTTGCAACGGCATAGGAAGTTTGGAAACTGTTCCCAATGGGCTTGTTTCTGTCATTCCCCATGCTGGATAGACTTCTACGTCATAGTCTTCTTCAAATGCCCGCAATAATCCTTCTGGCGTAGCTGCTCCACCAATCGCCACAGAATTAAGGTGAGGCAGTGTCTTACCTTCTTTTCTCATATATTCGAGCAGCATCTGCCATACAGTTGGAACAGCGGCAGAAATCGTCACCTTTTCAGAATCCAGCAATTCATAAATAGCTGCCCCATCCATGCGCGCACCCGGCATAACCAGCTTAGCCCCACTTGCAGGACCAGAGAATGTCAGCCCCCACGCATTCGCATGGAACATGGGCACAACCGGCAATACAATATCACTATCTTTAATGCCGAGCGCGCCTGCCTGCATGGACATTAAAGTCTGCATTATGTTGGAGCGGTGAGAATATAAAACCCCCTTTGGATTGCCCGTCGTACCGGACGTATAACAAAGGCCACAAGCTGTTCTCTCGTCAAAATCCCCCCATTTTACGCTGTCACCACGACATCCTGACAGAAAGCTCTCATAGGATTTCAAATTTGGGATTTTTGTATCAGCTGGAATAACACTATCATCACCATACACCACAAACAATTTCACCCTCGGCAAATGAGGTGCGATTGCTTCAATAATCGGCATAAAAGTTGTGTCAAAGAATATAGCTTTGTCTTCTGCGTGATTAGCAATCCATGCTATTTGCTCAGGGAAAAGACGCGGGTTTAAAGTATGTAAAACCATACCAATCCCCATAGCACCATACCATGTTTCCATGTGTAGATCGCTATTCCATGCGAGCGTGGCGACAATATCGCCAGGCTCCAATCCATTCGCCAGCAATGCCTCTGAACAACGTCGCGAATCTGCGTGGATATCAGCATATGTTTTGCGAACAATAGGGCCAGCGACAGAACGCGTTACGATTTCCTGATACGGATATACCGCGAGCGCATGATTGATGACCTTATCAATAGTCATTGGCCAATCTTGCATTAATCCAAATGGTAGTTGCTGCATTATAAATCCTCTCCCAATAGAGTTTTATTTTTATGTTTTTTGTATTAAACGACATAAATACAACGAAAAAAAGTCGCGACGTAGCGTCAACTCACACAATAAAAGGCAAATAAATGCGTCCCGTTACCCTAACCTTCGCAGCTTGCGCCCTTTTTGTGTCGGCTTGTTCCCCTGAGGCAGAGAATTCCTCGTCGACTAACAAGGCACTAGATACCAATCAGACCGCACCAGATCACAATCCCGTGAGCCTTCAGGCAAAGATGGATTGTGTCAGAGAAAACGGTGCCCTTCCTGCCGCACATCGCGGTGGCCCTCGTCGTGGATATCCAGAAAACGCACTCGAGACGCTTCAATTATCTTATGAGAATGGCACACGTATTTTTGAAATAGATGTCGCCGAATCCAAAGACGGCGTTCTATTCTTAATGCATGACACAAGCCTTGATCGCACGACAGAACGCGAAGGAGTTGGCCGCGAAATAGATTGGGCAACACTAAAAAACGTTCGCCTGAAAGCGAATGGCGAAATAACCAATTTCACTATCCCCTCATTGGCTGACACTTTAAAATGGGCCAAGGAAACAGGCGCTATCATTGAACTTGATAAAAAGCGCTCCAGTAAATTTGAAACAATTATTTCTGAAGTGCGTAAAGCCAATGCGCAAAACAATGTGATTCTCATTACATATACATATGATCAGGCAGCTGAAGTTGCGCGCCTTGCTCCTGATATGATGATGACAGCTTCTGTCTCCGATCCATCCGATATTGAAACATTAGAAGCACGCGGTGTCAGACGTGAAAACCTTATCGCATGGACAGGCACAAACACGCTAAACCCCGGATTATGGTCCGACATAAAAGCAATGGGCGTTGAAGTTGCATTTGGTACATTAGGGCGTCGCGGAGATCGCTTCGATGATACTTTTTGGGCTGATCGCGATGGATCAGAATATGATGAACTTGTTGTCAATGGTGTTACAATGATTGCGACGGACTATTCTGACCGTGTTAGCAAGCATTTGACTGTGGATGACATCGCCATCGAGAAATGTGAATTCTAATATTATGTTGCACTATTCTGGAACCGGTACAAAGCGCTCAAAAACTGCAATTGTTTTTTTGCATGGCGGTGGCTTTAGCGGCTGGATGTGGGAAAACATTATCGGCCACCTGCCAGATTATTTCTGTCTCGCTATCACCCTCCCCGGCCACGGATTAAGCGCCAAAGAAGAATGGGTATCCATCGAAGATACGGCGCGCCAAGTTGGTGAGATTATCGACAATGAGCTTGAAGGCATGGATGTCCACATTGTAGGCTTGTCGTTGGGTGGACATGTGGCGCTGCAATTGCTGTCAGATAGACCCAAAGATATCAGCTCCGCCACGCTAAGCTGCATTATCCACGACCCACTTCCCAACGCCGAAATATACCACCTCTTGCTGCGCGGTATATTGAAATTCCGCAAAATTCCGATGGCTCAAAAATTTGTCGCGCATAAATTTGGCATGGCTGGTGAAAAAACCAGACGCTATCTCCAAGAAGTTCGGAAAGTAGATAAAAAAGCGATCAAGCAATCATCTGCTGAAATTGCGAATCTGAAACTCCCTCCAAACCTGCAAGAGGTATCCAGCCGGATCTTGCTTCTCGCAGGAGAAACTGAGCGCTCCTTTACCTTGGATGCACTGCCAAAATACAAGAGCGAATTTTCCAATTACCGCAGCGCTATCGTGCCCAAATATGGATATGGTTGGTCAGGCAAATGTCCTAGCCTCTTTGCAGACGCCATCCGCGCTCAGATTTCCCAAAACCAATTGCCCGCAGAATTGATTGAACAGAATTGATTGAACAGCTCTAAGGATAGAGACGCCCTGTTGACCATCCACCATTTGAAGAACGTTCAAACACAAGCCTGTCATGCAAGCGGAATGGACGGTCACGCCAAAATTCAATGTGCTCAGGTGCAATCCTATAGCCCGTCCAATGCGGTGGACGTGGTGTTTTGCCAAGCGCGTATTTCGCACCGTATTTCGCGATGTTTTTTTCAAGCTCAAACCGCCCATCCATGCGAGATGACTGATTTGAAGCCCATGCGCCAATCTGGCTGTCTTTGTGACGTGATTGGAAATACGCATCCGCTTCAGCATCACTGACTCGCGTCACATTCCCGCGCACACGTACCTGACGGCGCAGTGACTTCCAATGAAAACAGATAGCGGCTTTCATATTGGCGTCTATCTGCCTACCCTTAGCGCTTGTTGTGTTTGTATAGAAAACAAACCCATTCTCATCAAAATCCTTGAGAAGCACCATACGCACATCCGGCATACCATCTTCATCAACGGTCGCTAGAGACATCGCATTAGGATCGTTGATTTCCTTAGCCTTGGCCTCACTTAGCCATTTAGCAAACATCTCAAATGGCTCATCCTTCGCAAACCAATGCGCATCATCATCCAAAGGCTTTCCCGCAGCTTTCGCTTTCGCGTAAACCTCAGCATATTCTTCGTCCTGATAATCAGGACTATCAGGGATGAGCTTTGTCTTGTCTGTCATTTGTGCCTCTTGAACTATTACGCTTAATTATAATGCTGTTTTTCAAGAATGACAGTGTGGCGTTTTAGGTTATCGGGAATTCAATTCATAGCTCTGCACACTCCACTGTATTTTCAGAGCAGATATCCTTGACACTACCAAATATGTATATACATAGTAATGCAACGTATATTTTATGCTAATACATTATCTAATGCGCTACATAAAATGTCTGCAAAACAAAAACAAGGAGCCGACACATGGCTAACAAAAAAGTTAAAGCGATCAAAGCTGAAATCAAAACACGCAAGAAAACAATTGCGAAGCAAGAAGTGAAACTTAAAAAAGCCAAAAAAGCTCTTAAAAAAGCAGCATAATCTATTTTACCCCTTAGATAGATTATCTTTAAAACCGCCAGAAATGGCGGTTTTTTTGTAGGAAAAGACACAAAATTATTCCAAGCGACACTTTCGCTGCACTCGGAATTAAAAAAATCAACTAAAAGACTACCCAAATCAGTCATTTTGCGCTTGAAAGAACCTCATGTCACATAATACTTTTGGTCATCTTTTTCGCGTCACCACTTGGGGTGAAAGTCACGGTCCTGCCCTTGGGTGTGTGGTTGATGGCTGCCCAGCGGGTATCCCCATTTCAGCCGAAGAAATTCAGCACTGGTTAGACCTTCGCAAACCGGGCACAAGCAAGCTTGTCACCCAGCGTAAAGAAGCTGATGCCGTCAAGATCCTTTCAGGCGTGTTCGAAGATGACCGCACGAATGGTCAGGTCACAACCGGCACACCGATTTCATTGATGATCGAAAACACCGATCAACGCTCCAAAGATTATGGTGACATTCGCGACAAATACCGTCCCGGCCACGCAGACTATGCCTATGATGCCAAATATGGTGTGCGCGATTATCGCGGTGGTGGGCGCTCTTCTGCGCGCGAAACAGCCGCCCGTGTCGCAGCTGCTGGAATTGCCCGCAAAGTGTTAGGCGCTGACATTACAATTCGCGGCGCACTCGTACAAATCGGCAACAAAAAGCTAGACCGCAGCAAATGGGATTGGAACGAAACCACCAAAAACCCACTTTGGTGCCCCGATGCAAACACAGCAGCTGAATGGACAGATTATCTGGAAAGCATTCGCAAAGCCGGTTCATCTGTTGGTGCCGTCATAGAAATCGTCGCCTCTGGTGTTCCTGCTGGTTGGGGCGCACCGATTTATTCAAAACTTGATTCCGATCTTGCCATGGCCATGATGACAATTAACGCAGTTAAAGGCGTTGAAATCGGCGCTGGTTTTGAATCTGCTGCCTTAACAGGTGAGGAAAACGCCGACCAAATGCGCATTGGCGAAAATGGTCCTGAATTCCTATCCAATAATAATGGCGGTGTGTTGGGCGGTATCTCCACAGGACAAGACATTGTTGTGCGTATCGCACTCAAACCAACCTCTTCAATTCTGACTGAACGCAAATCAATAGATAAGCACGGCAATGAAGTCGACATTCGCACCATAGGCCGCCACGACCCGTGTGTCGCCATTCGGGGTGTGCCTGTAGCAGAAGCCATGATGGCGTGTGTTCTGGCAGATCATAAATTACGTCACCGAGGACAAATGGGCGGCGTATAATATGAAAGACCGCGTCTTCTCGACAACCTATAAATCAAGCCTCACATTGCCTTATATTGTCGTACCACTGATACTTGGTGCAATATTAGGGCTAATAGGTATTTATCTTGATAGACTCGTTTTCACGCTTTCATCTGCCATTTTCACATCATTTGCAGTCTGGCATTGGCCTTTCCTAGATTCTAATAAACCAGTTTTAAAGCTCACGGCGCAAGGCGCAGATATTGACGGTATCGGCCGCATTCCTTGGTCAGCTTTCAAACAAGTTGAACTTGTCGAAAAACGAAAAAAAAACCAAACGCCATCTGAAAATTGTGGTCTCAGGATTATTTTGAATTTACCGCTTTCCACTGCCGCTCAGCCACTTAAACATATGGATCGCCCCAATTGGCAGAAACCTCTAACAAAAGAAATAGATAAGCAAACTTTGCATATAGAAGCAGGATGGTTGGTTGATAGCCAAATTGACGTTGCAAATGCATTTGCATGGTTTTTAAAACCAATCCAAAAATAAACTATAAATAGCTATTCCTTCATTTTCCATTCATCTCAATAATGACAAATCATTGACTGCTGGAACTTTGGGGACGACGTGAAAGCACCTTCTTTTATTATGTTACTGCCGTTTAATCTGCTGGATATAATAAAAGAAGGACCAAAGTTTCGTTTTATTATATTGTCCATATATTCGATACTTGACGATACTTGCTCAAAACATCATTTAGTTGAAATGAACATAATAAACCCTGAAAAATAGCAAACGGCTTCTTTAAATTGAATTTTAGATGTTTTATATATTTAAAATTGCAAAATATGTGATCAATAACTCATTGAAAAACAACTTAATTTCGTATGAGAAAAGCATGATGACATTGCATTTCTCTCCATACGTAAGCTAGAATACCGAAATAAATTTGTTAGAATTTTCTAACCCACAAGCTATAAGCCCGTCCCCCCAACCCAGGGCTTATAGGCCCGGAGTGTCGTTACAATGCAAGTTGAAGCGGCACTCCGGTGCCATAAAATCTCAAACTCTAAACAACTTTAAATTAGGGCGTCCAACCCTGCTTAATACGTTTGGCATGGATCAAATATTCTCGATTGCCATCACCGCCCTTAATCGGACTCGTACACGACTTTTCTATCTGCCAATCTAGTTCATCTAACCATCTGTCAAATTGCGTTCGTGCCTTTGCGACAGCGCCCTGATTGGAAACAATTCCGCCCTTGCCAACATTTTCTTTTCCAACCTCAAACTGAGGTTTGAATAAAGTAATCAAATCAGCCTTTTCAGACCCCAATCTCAAAACCGGTTTCAACAATTTCGATAGGCTAATAAAGCTCGCATCACACACAATGATATCTGGTGGTGTATCGATCAAATTCTTATCGAGTTTACGTGCATCCGTGGCTTCATACGAAATCACACGCGGATCTGCTTTCAAGCTTGGGTGCAGCTGATCGCGCCCCACATCTACCGCGTAAACTTTTCTTGCTCCAGTACGCAATGCAACATCAGTAAACCCGCCCGTTGAGGCACCGATATCAAGAACGATTTTATCCGTCATATCGACTTTAAAAACATCAAGCGCATGTGCCAGCTTCATCCCGCCACGAGAGACATAAGGATGCGCTTTTTCTGCTGTAATAACTTGCTCAGCTGAAACCTTTGTCGATGCTTTCTTGCAGACATCGCCATCTATAGTCACTTTTCCTGCTTTAATGGCTGCTTGCCCCTGAGCGCGCGTATCCATAAGGCCGCGCGTCACCAATGCGAGGTCTAGGCGTTGCAGACCATCGGGAGAGGTATCATCTGACATTTCTTATATGCTTTCTAAGTAGCGGTTAAACACGCGCATGTTCAAACACCACGCTAAAATTATTGGCAGGCATATCATGCACATTGACCAAATGCAGGTCTGCCAGTTTAGCCGCTGATATTACCTCGCCTTCCAGATCACGAATACCCCAATGACTGTTTCTATCTCTTAGATTTACATCAAACGCAGTATTAGACTCAGATATTTGCTGACCATTGCGCTTAAATGGTCCGTACAAAAACAGTCTGCCGCCACCATTAAGATATTTCTTTGCTCCAGCAAACATGCCTAGGGAAACTTCCCAAGGTGAAATGTGAAGCATATTGCAAGACAAGATCGCATCAATTTTGCCATCAATGCCCCAATCCTTATTGGCAGCATTAATCACTTTAACTTCTTCATATTGCGCCTCAACGCCTGCATGTTGTGCCCAAGCTCGAATACTGATTTGCGCTTGTTCTTCTAAATCACTCGCAATCCAACGCATATCTGGCGCATCTTTCAAAATATGCGCCGCATGCTGACCAGTGCCTGACGCAATTTCAAGAACACGTGCATTAGCTGGGATTTCTTGCAAGAATACAGATTTAATCACATCACGATTGCGTTCAATGGATGGAGAAAACTGACGTCCATCTTCCGACGGATTTATTTTAAAGGGCTCGGGCTTATTTTCTGATTGCAAGACAAAATCCCTTGGTTATCTACTAGAACACAAATCAGTTCGATATTTGGATACACGCACACTCATGATTATTGTAAACGCAGCAGAACCGCATTTAAATGGTATTCTGGAAATATATAATCATGCAGTCCGTGAATCCTTTGCGGTTTGGACTGAACGCGAAGACACTCTCAATGACCGCCGCGCATGGATAAATAAGCTTCAAGCAAATGGATATGCCTGCATCGTTGCCGTTGATTCTAAAAACGATGTTTTAGGCTATGCTGGTTATGGTGTGTTTCGCGGCAAGCCCGGTTATGACATCACAGTTGAGCATTCCGTTTATGTTGCCGATAGCGCACAAGGTAAAGGCGTGGGTAATGCTTTAATGACAGAATTAATCAATCGCGGCATCGCCGATACGCGTCTTGAAAAAATGGTCGGTGCAATAGATGCGGGCAACCCTATCTCTATCAAGCTGCACGAAAAATTCGGCTTTCAAACACAAGGCATTTTACGCGGTGTCGCCACCAAATGGGGCGAACACCGAGATTTGCAATTCATGGTCAAAGATATCCGCTAAAGACTGAAACTATCTCCAGCCTCTATGACAGCACAACACCGCCTACAATCAGCTTAAGCTTGGCCACATCTCCGCGTCCCAAAGCAGCAATCGCTTGTGTCGCAATGGCTTTGGCAGAAAGCCCCGCATCTTCATACATTAGCTCAGGCTTGTTTTGATCTTGGAACACATCCGGCAACGTCATTGGACGGATACGCAAACCATTATCCAGCGCCCCCACTTTTGCTAAATGCTCAAGCACAAACGACCCAAAACCACCGCGCGCGCCTTCTTCCACTGTGATCAGCACTTCATGCTCTTTAGCTAAGCGCTCAATCAGATCGGTATCCAATGGTTTTGCAAAACGCGCATCTGCAACTGTTGTTGAAAACCCTTGCGCTTCAAGCATATCAGCCGCGTGCAAAGCCTCTTGTAAGCGCGCACCAAGTGCTAGGATAGCGATGGTCGTACCCTCTTTAACGATACGCCCCTTACCAATTTCCAATGGCTCAGCACGTTCCCAAAGGTCGATACCAATACCTTCACCACGCGGGAAACGAAATGCACTTGGACAATCATCAATAGCGTGTGCCGTTGCGACCATGCGCTGCAATTCAGCTTCATCAGATGCCGCCATCAAGACAAAGTCAGGCAATGCCCCAAGATAGCCGATATCAAAAGAACCAGCATGGGTCGCGCCGTCCGCCCCAACAAGGCCAGCACGGTCAATCGCAAATCTTACGGGTAGTTTTTGAATCGCCACATCATGCACAACACTGTCATAGGCGCGTTGCAGGAATGTTGAATAAATCGCACAGAATGGCTTCATTCCATCAGCAGCCATCGCCGCAGCAAACGTCACACCGTGCTGTTCTGCAATGCCGACATCAAACATGCGCTCAGGGAAAGCATCCCCAAATTTATCCATGCCCGTACCAGATGGCATAGCCGCAGTAATTCCAACAATGCGTTCATCATCTTTAGCTAAACGAATCAGCTCTTGCGCAAAAACATTTGTATAGCTTGGCGCATTCGGCTTGGATTTGGCCTGTTCACCCGTGATCACGTTGAATTTAGAAACACCATGATATTTATCAGCGGATTTTTCAGCAGGCTCAAAGCCCTTGCCCTTTTCCGTCACGACATGAACCAGAACCGGTCCGTTTTTCATGTCGCGCACATTTTCCAGCACCGGAATAAGCGTATCTAAATCATGTCCATCAATAGGACCAACATAATAAAAACCAAGCGCATCAAACATCGCCCCGCCAAGCGCGAAGTCTCGTGCATAATGCTCGGCTTTCTTAGCGGGTTTTTCCAAACCAACCGTTTTCGCCATCATCTTTCCGGCTTTGCGGAATTGACGATATCCTTTGGAAGACACTGTCTTAGATAAATAATGACTCAACGCTCCGACCGGTGGCGCAATAGACATGTCATTATCATTTAGAATCACGATCATGCGCTTGTGCATACCGCCCATATGGTTCATGGCCTCATACGCCATACCAGCCGTCATAGAGCCATCGCCAATCACACACACAACATTGCGGTCTTCATCTTTCAGGTCACGCGCTGTGGCAAATCCGGCACCCGCCGAGATAGATGTTCCTGCATGTGCAGCACCAAATGGATCGTATTCACTTTCAGAGCGTTTTGTGAAACCAGATAATCCGCCGCCCTGACGCAGTGTACGAATTTCAGCACGTCGTTCCGTCAGTATCTTGTGCGGATAACATTGATGGCCAACATCCCACACCAGCTTGTCATCGGGTGTATCAAAAACTTTATGGATAGCGACAGTCAACTCCACCACTCCCAGAGCAGAGCCTAAATGCCCACCCGTGGTCGACACGACATCTATCGTCTCCCGACGAAGCTCGTCGGCAACTTCAACCAATTCCTCAATCGACTTTGTCTTGAGATCAGCTGGAGACGAAATAGTGTCTAGTAATGGTGTTTTTTTATTCATTGTATTATTCAGACTATACAAGTTTTCGCTTTTAGTGGCGACGATCTAGCACAAAATCCACGGTTTGTGTCAAAGTAGTGGCGCGACCACCAAATACTGACAAGTGTTGCTTTGCTTGATCTGCTAACATTTCTATACGCGAAATCGCACTTTCTTCTCCCAAAAGTGAGACGAAATTCTGTTTCCCAGCATCTTTGTCTTTAGAAACAGCTTTACCTAGAACAGCCTCATCCCCCTGCACATCCAATAAATCATCTTTAATCTGGTATGCCAGCCCCAAATCAGTCGTAAACCCTGCAAGTGCCTGGTGTTCGTGCTCGTTTGCACCGCCAATAATAGCACCAAATTCTGCGGCGCATGATATCAACGCACCTGTTTTCATACGTTGCATACGTGCAAGAATGTTTAATGCATCCTTATCATCAAAAGATGGAGCCATATCAATCATCTGACCGCCGACCATACCGCGTGCACCAGAGGACAAAGCTAACACCTCAATCAATTTACACCGCACGCCCGCATCACCATGCGTTTCGGTATTGGCCAATATTTCAAAAGCCAAAGCCTGCAAAGCATCTCCCGCTAACACAGCCGTCGCTTCATCGAAAGCCTTGTGTACAGTTGGAAGTCCCCGCCGCAAATCATCATCATCCATGCAGGGTAAATCATCATGAACCAATGAATATGCATGCACACATTCAAGCGCACTCGCAGCCCGCAAGAGAGACTTTTCCGGCGCATCAAACAAACGTCCAACTTCTATGGTTATAAAAGGACGAAGTCGCTTACCACCCGCCAATGCCCCATGACGCATCGCACGCATTAGCTGGGCTTCTGGGCCTATTGCAGACGGTATGAACTTGTCGAGTACAACTGTAACTTTATCAGCGCATTCAGCGAGGCTCTGTTCAAAACTGGCAATTGCATCCAATTGCTCAGTCATGAAATATCGCTTGCTTCGACACCAGTCGCAGACATTCCATCAGATCCAACAATGATCTTTTCAACCTTCGTTTCGGCGGCTTGGAGTTTCTTTTCACAATGAGATTTCAACGCTTCCCCACGCTCATATATGAGAATGGAGTCTTCCAATGCGACGTCACCACTTTCCAATTGCTGAACAATGCGCTCTAACTCTGCCAGAGCGTCTTCGAAGTTCATTTTTGGAATGTCCTTGTTCGACGATGCAGCGGCCATGTTGATCCTCCGGTTTTTATAAGAGTGACGAACCATACGATTCTCAACGCCTTCAAACAAGCGTTGAAACCGTTTAATTAGCTATGTTTTTCATAAATTCGGAAGGACCAATAGCTATCGCCGCCGTCATGGGTGCATTTCCACCCGCGTCTTTTTAACTCAGGTCGCATCATTCGATTAAACCAACCATGCGCAGCAAGCACAGTATCCTCGCCAGATGCAGCCTGATTTATCAGCTTCTCTACGGCGTCTTTTGCGCGTTTACGTGCCTCTACTTGGCTCTCCTGACCACCAGAATGTCCAAAGCACCAAGATACACGCGAAATCACATTCCATCTTTTTGGAAGAAACTTCCAAAAATCCGACCAATCAGGTGGGGGTAAAGGTGCTTCGATAAAAATAGAATCTTGCCGCACTTCTCGCCCCAATGCGATTGCCTGCGCTGTTTCAATCGCTCTTGGTCGAATGCTTGTATTTATGAAAGGTGCATTCTTTGTCGCTTCCAGCAATTGCTTTGAAGGCCCTTGCCCATCATCTTTCAAGGAAGCTTGTTCATAGGAGGCCCACCAATCCAGATATTGACGAGCCGTCAGCCGAGGACCTAATTCACGATCTTTGGCGGGCTTACCATGGCGTGCAATAATAATGCGGCCAAATTTGTTTGATGAATCACCCATAGAGCCAGCAAGTTTGGATGCAGAAATATGATTGTCTGGCTGCTGCGGCACTGATTAAACAACCCTTTATTATTATCTTACACCACCAACCGGAAAGTGCAGACATCCCAAATCCAGATCCTCGGTGTAGCCGCCTCTTTATGGATGAGCAAGCCTGACTTACAATTCACATTCAATTTCATGCAGAAGGACGCTGAATAGCGACTGAAATACCATTTTTTTAATCAGCCTACGAACTTAAAAAAATGATCCCAACCGACAAGTCAAGAATTGCGCAGCGCCCGCATTATCCCGTCTTTACGACTTGTCATTGTCTGTTCGGTTGCCAAAATCACATCCAGACGACGCCGTAATTTCACTGCGATCTCAGATATTGGACCAAGTGACGCCTCTTCTAGATTATTCCAGACTTCCCCGCCTATACCCCGCACTGCACCGCCGAGCGAATTGCCCAACAACACCCCATTACACACCGGCATGTACCGACTAGCATAGTATTTTTTGTAATGCTCAGCTCCAACTCCCAGATCAGCCGTCTGAATGCCTTCATGACAAGCCGCCTCCAGCAAACGCGTTTGCAGCAACATGCCAGGAGAATATGTGTGATATTCAGGATTGTATGCTGAGATCCAACCATGCAGTAAATTATCAGTTCTCAGCCCAAATTCAGCAGCCATAAGTTTGCCATCACACCGTAAAGTCGTCAGCACCCCCGCCAAATGCGGCGTCTGTGATTGAAAACATTTGTGCAACATCTGGCGCGTCCAATCTGGCGATAAAACATCGTGCAGACCAGTTCTTTGAAATTGCTCTCGCTTCCACTCTATCAGCTGATCTAAAGCCTCTTCAGATGGGTCGTGAAAGACAAGCTCCAGCTTACCAACTTCTTTTTCAGCTTGTCGCCACAAACGACGTGATTTCTTAAAATGCTTAGGATATTCCGAGCGCCGCGACTCTAGATAAGCGTCATACCCTACAGACAAATCAGCGATAAAAGCACGCGCTTTGCCTCTAATACTCAATCCAAATTTTAATAATTCTGGATCAAGTTTAGAAATATCAATCGCTAAATCAGCGTCTGCATTCAATGCATCGGCAGAATCAGTCACCACCGGCATTCCCGAAAAACTATACGCAGCCCCTTTAACATATGAGAGCATTTCACCCGCAATATGCTCATATCCAGCCTCAAGGATTGGCCCGTTATAGTCCGAGAATGGTGCTCCAACTGGCCGCGCTAAACGCAGCCCCATCCCAGACATTTGCACAGGCAATATGCCAACTATTACACCCGCCTCATTTCTTGCGACCACAATTTTGATATCTGACCGAACCTGCCCAGCAATACTGACAAAATCAGGTGTGAAGTAGGGACTCACATACCTTGTATTATCATGGCAAATCTTACGCCAAGCAACCACCATTTCTGGTGATATTTCTTCTGGAGACACAACTTCAAACTGCATGAAATGGACCATAAAAAACCAAAAACACAAATCGACCGGCGCGATACGACACTCTTGCGAAAATCACACCAAAGTCACAGCTTCAATGTTTTTTTACAACCCTTTCCATACTCGGGAAGTCGGACATTTCGATTCTGGGGTCTTTTTACATCTAGACAATGTAAACAACACAGTTTCACCGCGTCCCATAAGATGGTCAAAAGGAACATATCCTATCGTCGTTGCTTGCGTGCCCACTCTAAAGCGACGCCCACCCCATCCTGTTGGATCTTGGTTGTATAATTCTATATGACCGAAAGGCGCACGCGAATCTTCGGAATTGTCTCTATTGTCACCCATCATAAACACATGATCTTCAGGCACTTCAAACACAGGCGTATTGTCGTAAGATTGTGCTCCAGCAAATTTATGCGTCAAATAGGATACGCCATTAGGCAATGTTTCACGGTATTCAGTCGTATTTTCTGCCATTGCACGTCCATGCGGCGCATAGCGGAAACGGCGCACAACTTCACGCTCAACCGCCTCACCATTTATATGCAAATGTCCATCAATCATCTGAATGCGATCGCCGGGCAGGCCAATTAGCCGCTTAATCATCACCTTATTGTCATTGGGATGACGAAACACAACCACATCCCCTCTCTTGGGAACTGACGCGAACATTTTTTGATTCGGGTTTGATTTGTCTTCCTTGGTAAACCAAGTGCCTATACCAAAAGCAGGAGAATAACGGTCATATCCATAGGCATATTTCGCAACGGCAACACGGTCACCAATTTGTAGATTCGGCACCATGCTTTCAGAAGGAATAGAACGCAGTTCAAAGGCAAGAGACGTCAACAAAAGCCAGATTGGCAAGAAAATGGCAATTGTCATGCCTGTTTCTTTGGCTTCGTGAATCCACCAAGCTAGACCTGTCAGTTTCTCCGTTTTTTCTTCGTTCACAGGCTCGTTGTCTACGCCAGTTTCAAGAGTCATTTCAATCGTACCGCCGTACCATAAACTAAAATTTCCGCAGCGCCCTGCATGATTGTGGAGGTTGTGATTCGCATTGATACAACCGCATCTGCACCAAGACTTTGAGCATGCGCAGTCATACGATCTAGCGCTTGCTCGCGGGCTTCCGCGATAAGTTTTGTATATTCCGACACTTCACCACCCACCAATAAACGCAAAGCTGCGACCACGTCATGCCCCACATTGCGCGCGCGCACAACATTGCCACGTGCGATACCTACAACTTCGGCAATTTCTCTATTGGGGACTGTTTCCGCCATTGTCACTAGAACTGTCATGCTATCGCTCCACATTCTTAGAATAATAATTGTCTTCGCTGCTCGTAAGGCGGTCTATAATGACTTTCACGATCAAAACGCCCACGCCAATTATAGGCAATCCTACGGTCAGTCCTATCAATGCCATAAAAACCGTTGTCCCGCTTCCATCTGTGCGAATGGATGATAAACCCGATGCGAAGCCAAACAAAAAGACGGCGGCATAAATGAATATGCCCGCTCCAATAAGGCTAATGCCCAAAATCGTCCACCCGCTAGGATATGACTTTGAGCGAGATGTTTGCTGATTTCCAAACGGCGGATGATTGGTAAATTTATCTTGCAAAAATTGTCCCTCAACCATCAGGACAATATCACATCTGCCCTATCTAAATTCCAAAATCCTGCATCTTTTACTAATGCACAATATTCAGAGAGACTAGAGCGACATCAATATCTTAAGGTCAAGTCCCATCATCATTGGGTTTAGCTTGATATCTGTACACGCCATCCACCAATGTCCGGCTCACCCGACCGCGCAAATAAAGATAATTCAAATGCGCGACAGCTTCTCCAGTTGCGGTGAAATAGTCTCCTTTTCCAATCTTGCGAAAGAAAAGTGTTCCAAATACGTCAAGTGTGGTCGCTGGTTCTTTTAATTTATTCCAAAGACGCTCTATCTGCCTTTGATGGCCCTCAATCAGATTTGTCAAACGTTGATGCGCCCCCTTAAAAGGTCGATTATGCGCCGGAAGCACAAGCACATCGGCTGGCACTTCTTTGATCAACTTGGCGCAGCTATCCAACCAATCGGTCAATGGGTCTGCCTCTGGCTCTGTGGGATAAACAGACACATTTGATGAAATGCGCGGCAATAACTGGTCTCCAGAAATCAACACATTCAGCTCTTCACAATAAAGACATACATGCTCAGGACTATGACCATTCCCCACTATTATACGCCAATCGCGTCCGCCGATTGAAAGCACATCCTTATCTTGCAAACGCCGAAAAGCTTCAGGCAATGGCCAAACCATCTGACCAAAAAAACCAAATTTCTTGGTATAATGGTCAAGCATGTCTGCATCCCAACCCGCCTGCGTATAAAACTTTATACCTTCCGGCGGTGCCGCGCGGCCCGTATCAGCAACGAGCATACGGCAGAACACATATTCAGCCTGAGACATCCATAATTCACAGTCAAATTTTCGTGTCACCCAACCCGCCAATCCAATGTGGTCAGGGTGTAAATGCGTTCCTATTACGCGCGTAATAGGTTTCCCCTTTAGGTGATTATCAAACACCTTTTCCCAATGATTACGGGTCTCTTCCATCGACATACCCGTATCAACGAGAGTCCAACCATCTTCTTCTTCAATGAGCCAGAGATTGATCCAGTCCAGCCCTTTAATCGGCAAAGGCATTGCCACCCACAAAATACCCGGCGCAACTTCCGTCACTTCTCCAGGTTCTGGGTGTTCTTCAAACGGATAATCAAGTTTCACACGGCCAGTCTTGCCAAAAAACTCTTCTTTACGTGCTTTGTCTGCAGCGATCGCTTCTTCAGATGTTAAAGCGCCTTCGGCTGATTTAGGCATATTTGGCGTATCCTTGGCTT
Source organism: Hirschia baltica ATCC 49814 (assembly GCF_000023785.1). NCBI lineage: Bacteria > Pseudomonadati > Pseudomonadota > Alphaproteobacteria > Hyphomonadales > Hyphomonadaceae > Hirschia > Hirschia baltica. Next base: position 1,250,652 of record NC_012982.1, on the reverse strand, counting down.
GGTTTTACTTTTAATTTGAAACCAATCTAGGCATAGCCGCTTCACATTGAAATACTGCCGTTGAGGAAATCAACGTCAACTAAATCATCTCAGCTACACCTAAACCCCTGTCATATCAGACAGAACGCGAGATAACAGGCTTATAAAGCTTTGGCCAAGAATGGGTGAAAATGTTGTGTCATCGCTTCGCAATGGCTTGTTAGAATTAATACCCGTCACCACCACGCCGTCTTGAGTTTTTGATAACCAAGGCCCACCTGAAGATCCTTCCGTGAGTTGATTTTCTGCTTCCATCACCCCCAATGCAGATGATTTTAATCGTCCTGTGGACGCATAAAGATATTGCCCATCAAAAGCATATTTCGCTGTAGGGTTTTGCGGATATCCCAAACTAAATGTCGCTTCTGGCGCATCAGGACTAGCAACTCTCACACCTAATGCACCTGTTTTCTGCACAATGGGTTTATCAAGAACGACAAACGCAAAATCATGAGGACTGGTTGCTTCCCCTTCTTCGGGAGACACCCACCCTGTCAAAACATATCCGCGAATGCCAGCCCATTTTTCTGTTTCCACACCAGCGCGATAGCTCGGCTCAAATATTGTCCATTCAGCCAAACCAGACACTTTCGAAGAAGCTTTTTGCCCCGTTTGACTCTCAATATCTCTATTTTTAGATTGCGCATTAACAGCACGCGAAAAAACACAATGCCCCGCAGTCGCGATCACACGGTCTGATACAACCCATGCTGTGCAATGACGCACCACACCCTCAATACTATAACTCAGGCGTCCAATCGCTGTATAAGGATATTGAGATTGATCAATAATGGCCTCTGTCAGTTCACCCGATTGACGAACCTCATCTAACCGCTTTTGCACATGCGGAGTGGGCACTCCGTGGATTTCTGGTCGCCCATAATAATGTAAACTGGCAGGCGGGGTCGCAATCAACACTTGTCCATTACTGGAAAGCGCGTCCAACTCACTTTTCAGCGCCTCAGGATTATCAACTAAATCATGGGTAGGTTTGGATGGACCATATACTTTATCTGGCATTTGAGCAGGTATTGAGGCTTGTGCCAACAAGTCAGAGCCGGAGCGCTCATATCCTGCAGGCGGCGTCATTTCAAACACGATCGGCTCTAATGCAGAAGCGTCATCCATTCAGGTTTTATCCTCCAAGATATACAAAAACGGCGCAATAAAGCGCTCTTATATACATTATCACGCCCTGACGGGACATAACGCCTCTTCCGGTTTGGCGCACGATGGGCCATAAGCTTTCACAGAATTTAAAAAATTATGCCTTAAGAAAGTGTCTTCTCTATGGTCGACAAGTCAAAATTACCTTCGCGCCACGTCACGATTGGCCCTAAAAAAGCACCTCAACGCTCATACTATTACGCTATGGGTCTCGGGACGAAGGAAATTGAGCAGCCATTCGTGGGTGTCGCGTCTGCATGGAATGAAGCAGCCCCATGTAATATCGCCCTTCAACGACAGGCTCACGCTGTGTCTGAAGGCGTTAAAAAAGCCAATGGAACACCACGCGAATTTTGTACAATCACAGTAACTGACGGTATCGCAATGGGAACAGAAGCCATGCGCTCTTCCCTTGTATCGCGTGATGTAATTGCAGACTCCGTTGAGCTTACAATTCGCGGGCATTTTTACGATGCGCTTGTTGGTATTGCTGGGTGTGATAAATCCCTTCCGGGCATGATGATGGCCATGTTGCGCCTAAACGTTCCATCCGCTTTCCTTTATGGTGGTTCCATCATGCCGGGCCGCTTCGAAGACAAAGACGTCACCGTGCTGGATGTGTTTGAAGCTGTTGGTTCCTATGCCGTTGGCGCAAACAATATGAACGAAGAAAAGCTCAACAAACTTGAGAAAGTCGCATGTCCGGGTGCGGGTGCGTGTGGTGGTCAATTTACAGCCAACACAATGGCATGTGTCTCTGAAGCCATCGGTCTTGCCCTACCTCTCTCATCTGCTCTACCAGCACCTTATATAAGCCGTGATGAATACGCTGTTGCCACAGGTGAAGCTGTAATGGCATTGATCGAGCGCAATCTGCGTCCGCGTGATATCTGTACGCTTGAAGCCTTTGAAAACGCCGCAGCCGTTGTTGCCGCCACAGGTGGATCGACGAATGCAGGGCTTCACCTTCCAGCTATGGCCAATGAAGCAGGTATTGATTTCCCGCTTGAGCGCGTGGCTGAAATCTTCAAGAAAACCCCTTACCTTGCCGACCTAAAACCCGGCGGGCGCTATGTGGCCAAAGACATGGGTGAAGCCGGCGGCATGCCAATGCTCATGCGCACAATGCTTGATGGCGGATACCTGAACGGTGATTGTATCACTGTGACGGGTAAAACACTGGCCGAAAACCTTGAAGACGTAAAATTCGACCCGACACAAAAAGTCATCTACCCCGTCACAAACCCGCTTTCACCGACAGGCGGTGTTGTCGGCTTGAAAGGTTCTATGGCACCAGATGGCGCAATCGTGAAAGTCGCCGGATTGGCCCACCAAACATTTAGCGGCCCAGCGCGTGTCTTCGATTCTGAAGATGATTGTTTTGAAGCCGTGCGCGACAAAACATACAAAGAAGGCGACGTATTGGTTATCCGTTATGAAGGCCCTAAAGGCGGCCCCGGCATGCGTGAAATGCTCGCCACAACAGCTGCGCTCTACGGCCAAGGCATGGGCGATAAAGTGGCTCTCATCACAGATGGACGCTTCTCCGGTGCTACACGTGGTTTCTGTATCGGACACGTCACACCCGAAGCTTATGATGGCGGCCCTATCGGTCTTGTAAAAGATGGCGACATCATCTCAATCGACGCGATCAAAGGCACAATCGACCTTGAAGTTGACGAGGAAGAGCTCGCCAAACGCCGCGCAGACTTTGTACCCAAAGAAAACCTCTACGCCACCGGCGCACTTTACAAATACGTCCAAACAGTTGGCCCAGCCCACCTTGGCGCGTGCACACATCCCGGTGCAAAACACGAAAAACACATGTATGCAGACCTCTAGGTTCTAGCGACACTTCAAATCCGAAAAGCCCTATCAGAGACAAAACGATAGGGCTTTTCAAACGCCATTCCCCAAAGGCTAGATACGCCGCATGAACCAAACAAGCGCCCACCAAGATAGACCCATTACCGGCCTTGCCATCCGCTTGTTTGCGATTGCGACACTCGCCTGCATGTTCGCCCTTGTGAAATATGTCGGCGAACAAGATGTGCATGTCATTGAGGTATTATTCTATCGCTTCCTGTTTGGCACAATCGTCACAGGCGCATGGATTATCAGCCGCAAAGGCGGCCTCACCAATCTTAAAAGCACGCGCTATGGCGCACATCTGGCGCGGGCAATATTGGGCATTATTGCCATGGGCGCAAATTTCCTCGCCGTCATGCTATTGCCCATGGCCGAAGCCGCCACAATCGGTTTTACCGTGCCCATGATCGCCACAATATTCTCCGTGATTTTCCTCTCGGAATTTGTTGGTATACGGCGTTGGATTGCGGTTCTTGTTGGCTTTATCGGCATAGTTGTCGCCATGCAGCCTTGGCACAATGAAATCCCTCTACTTGGCGCAGCCGTGGCCATGACGGGTGCCATTTTTGGTGCAGCCACCACTATCATTATCCGCAAACTCGCCACCACGGAGAGCGCCGCCAGCATTGTCTTCACCTACACGCTTTTGGGGGTCCCCATCACCGGAATCGCCATGATATGGGTGGGGCAGATGCATTCTTTAGAGGTATTTGGGCTGTTAATCGCAATATCTATTCTTGGCACAGTTGGACAACTCGCCCTGTCAGAATCCCTGCGACTAGCTAATATTGCTGTTGTGATGCCGATGGATTATTCAAATCTGATATTTGCCACTGCCCTTGGATATGTGTTCTGGGATCAAATCCCCAGCCCAACCTTATGGCTGGGCACGCCCCTCATCATCGGATCAGGCATCTATATCGCCCTACGCGAGCGCAAACTCTCCATCCAACGCGCCATGCACCCAGAAAACCCATCCCCCGTCCCGAAGGGATAGGGCAGACTACAAGGATACATGTCCTCAACGCTTCAGTCTGTAACGTTCTCCAACCTGCTCAATAATGCGCTCTAAATCACCCTGCGTAATAACAGTGGACAGAACTTCCAGCATTTTCGTTAAAGATACGCTAGCGGCAGGCCGCTTCAACTCTGCATATTTATTAAAATCAATAGAGTCCAACACCGTTTTTTTGAACTCAGCGGCTTTCATCCCTGTGCGCGTCTGAGCACTTTTTAGAGCACCTGATAATGGATGTGGTGGCTTTCGAGATGATTTTACTGCCCGCGCTGGTTTTTCTAATTCTTTTGCGACTAGGTTTAAAAATTCTGTCCTTCCTAAACGTTCATAATCCGCAAGGAACTCTTCCACATGGCTCGCTGTAATATTTGGTTTGGAGCGGCTTTTCTTTATTAGAGCCAAAAGCTCCTGCGATTTAGAATTCATTTTTTGGTCCCCGCATCAGATATCAATAACAACTCATCTGACAGAGCATGCATAGATTCGTTTGCTGCTCCGAAAGAAATGTCTTTTAACTCACTATTTAACGCCGCATTCAGATATTTTTCGACGCCAATCATTCCTTGAGTTAAAGGAATACGGGTCTCCAAAACTTTGTTTTTAACGAAGGAAACTAGGCTTGAAATTTTATCCGCAGACTTTGAAAAGTCGTTTGCAAAATCTCTTTCTGTTACATTATTCAATCTATAAAAATTGAACACTGGATAGGTTTTCCCATCAATATCACAATCAAAGACATTTAGAGCAGCCTGTTGCATTGAATAAAGACCACGCACAGCATTGTAATCAGCTCTAACAGGTGAAATAATGTTATCTGCAAACTTTAAGGCACAATGAGTCAGCAAAGAAGCCGATGGGCCAGAATCAATAAAAATTGCATCATAATATCTAGACAATGCACGCACTGATTTTGAAAAATTATATAAATACACTTCTTGAGCTGTAACTGATGCTTTAGCGAATTTCATCATCCGATAATCAGCCGGTATGATGGAAAGTGACCCATTACTTGCTGAATCAGATATTTTCATAGCCAATGAAGACCAGTTAGTTTCAACATCATGGGCAAATGCCATAAGGAATTTAAAGTCGTACTCACGCCCTACTTTTTTACAGACCCTTTTCGGTTCAAAAAGAGAAAGTGCAGTATGCCCCTCAGCAGATGCGACCGCCAACGCATGCCGCGTCAAAAGCAGGTCACTTAAATTTTCTTGAGGGTCTAAATCTATCAATAAAACCCGCTTGTTGTGCTTAGATGCAAAACAACATGCAGCTGAAGCGCACAAACTTGTTTTTCCTATGCCACCTTTAAAATTCACAAATGAAAAGATGGAAGCCAGCGCATCTTCACTCAAGCGCCATTCCAGAGCTTCTAAAAGCTTATTTAATATGTTCTGGGTAAGTTGAACATGATAACTAATGAACTGGATACTTTGAACTAATTTAGATGCCCATGCAGAGCTTTCATCAATTTCGTCCCGCAATTCAACTGCTGGCACATTCGAAATTGGGATTATGGGAATATTCGAAGCGATTGCTGTTTCAACTTCTTTTTTTACCCACTCACTTTTTAAAGATGCTCTCGTCAGTAATAAAACTAGACAACGTGAAGTTTGCACCTTTCTAATAATAATATCCTCAAACTCATCGCCCGGCTTCAACTTTTGATCATCTTGCCAATTTTCGAATCCATGCTCACTCATAAACTGAGAAACGCGATCAGCTTGCTTCTGATTTTCACTACTATACGATAAAAAAATCAATCTTCGTCCCCAAAATCGGAACTCAAGAAACTCGAGAACACGCATCAACCCGTCGTTAACATTTAAAACACGTGAAGTTGTAATCAGCAATAAGTAACTATACTTGAACGCTTGTCACATAGTGGAAATCTCAAAACTTATCCCCCTGCTTAAAACCTCACCCCATACTTGCTGCATCCAATCTTCAGGGGCGGCTCGCGACCGACGTGTGGAATTGGAGGAATGGGCCTGCCAATACTGGATAACGAAACGGTGCGTTATCTAAGTTGCAGGGCTGAAGGGAGATAGGCTTGTATAGCGTAAATACAGGTCAGGTCTTGGGGGCATTGCCCGCCCCTTCAGTGGCTTTGCGATAAGCCAAAACCATTTTGCGAGGCGCACCTTCGGGCTGCGTTACCAGCTGGCCACCCGCCAGCACACACATTGCGGCCAGACTGTGCGCCTTGCGCCCCGTTTACCAGCCACATTCATGCCTGCATCGGGCAAACCTGCATCGGGGCAATCTCCCAATGCAGATATTTTTGTTGGTTTGCGCGCTTAAGCAGATGTCTATTTGTTGGAAAGCACGACGCGATAATGCACATCGCCAGATTTTAGACGGTCCATCGCTTCATTCACCTGATCCATGCGGAACATCTCAATTTGGGGCTTAATGTCATGGCGTTTGGCAAATTCAAGCATTGTCGCAATCGTTTGCGGACTGCCAACCGATGATGATGAGACCGATTTTTGCTGCTCCATCAAAGCAAACACATTGATATCAAGCGGCTCCAATGTCGCCCCCGCAAAATGCAATCGCCCTTTAGGTGCCAGCGTCGATAGGTATAAATTCCAATTCAAAGCCACATTTACCGTGGAAATGATGACATCAAACCGGCCTTTCGCGCTCTTTATTTCGGCCTTATCACGCGAATTTAACGTGTGGTGCGCGCCCAGTTTTTTAGCTTCCTCAATCTTGCTTTCGCTAGATGTAAAAGCCGTTACTTCACATCCCCACGCGTTCAAAAATTGAAGCGCTAAATGCCCTAGACCGCCAATGCCAATCACAGCCACTTTGCTGGTCGGCGGAATGTCATATTGCACAAGCGGATTAAACACAGTGACACCGCCGCAAAACATCGGCCCCGCCGTTTCAAGATCTATTCCCTCGGGTATCGCCACCACGCTTTGCGCCTGCGCCCGCACCTTATCGGCAAAGCCCCCATAATGCCCCGCAATTGTTGGCTGCACTTTCTCACATAAATTCTGGTCCCCAGCCCCGCACTGCTTGCATTCATTGCAATAGCCCGAATGCCAACCAAGCCCCACATTTTGACCAATGGAAAAAGATTTCACATCCTCACCCACTGCCGCAATCACACCTACAACCTCATGCCCGGGCACAAGCGGATAATCACTAAATCCCCAGTCATTATCAATCATGCTAAGATCACTGTGACAAATACCGCAATAATGCACATCTATCTCAACTTCATCCCGCCCTAGAACACCCGAATCATATTCAAATGGTTTCAACTCACCTTTAGCTTCAAATGCGGCATATGCTTTGATCATAGAGAAAGTCCTTTGGGGTAATAAGGTCCAAACAGTGTTTTATAGGCGTAGACAATAAACAGCCTTCTGAAACAAAGCACACCTGCCCCAAGGAGAGCCAATCTAAGAGCAGAATATTTCCACTTTATTTTGTTGTTTTATCACCTAAAATCAAACTTCATCTCAAGACGTGACACTAAGGCCAACAATATGCGCACTTCTGATAAGAATTTAGATACCTATGATGTCACTCTATTTGAAAGAGAAACACCCAATTTCTGGATGGTCACAGCAAGTTTTGACGCAAGTGACCGGTTATCCATATGCAGTGGCGGTATTGATGATGAGTGGTATATCATTGTTGAAAAGGGCCAATTAGGGGCGCTTAAACGTGTGCTAGATAAAGCTGCAAAACCTCGCGCAAAAACGGGTGATGAAAACGCCGATATACTGAAAAACCTAAAAACTTTATTCGGGGATCAAGGTTCAAATCCGTTTGAACAAATCAAAATATTTCTTGATAATCGCGGCATAAATTGGAAACCAGACCACTGGGCCAGCATGGATTGATATACAACTTTAGGATAAATTGACCTGAAACTTATTCAACTTTAGCCTGAAACAATACGATAATAATTTCATCTGTCTATTTTCTTAGGGGGGAAACTATGTCCGCTGCTGTTCTCGATCCAAATTCAATCTCCATGCTTTCAGACACATCTGAAACACATGTTCGAACACCTCAGAAAAAATCAATTAACCTGCTTATGGCTGGCGCAATAGCCACTGTGATCACGCTAGCGCTGTTCTGTACGATGGAATATCTAATCCGCATAGATGCGATAAACATGCAAAAAGCAAAGGACTTTACATTACGGGCATTTACGGTTGAAACTATCCCACCCCCAGCACCGTCAAGTTATCTTGATATCGAGATAATCAAAACACCCATCCCTCCAGCTGCGCCTGCTATTAGTATTACTGCTTCAGATGCACCTAGTTTGAATATACCAATCATAAATAATTCAGCCCCGGATTTGGTTTCGCAAATTCCGGTTATTGCAACGGGCACCTATAATGGACCATCAACGGCAATCCCCATCCGACAACCTCTACCAACCTATCCCAGAAAAGCCTTGCACCAAGGTTTATCTGGCCTCTGTGATGTAGCCTTCGCCCTAGATCCACAAGGACGCCCTTTCAATGTAGTCGCTGATTGTTCTGATGCCGTTTTCAATGCATCCGCTGAACGCGCAGTTCGCAAGGCATTGTTCTCGCCTACTAAAGATGCTTCCGGCGTACCCGTCACCACTTACAATATGGTCTTTCCACTAGAATACAAATACGCCGAATAAACTCTTTCCTCCGCGTGCGGCGAGACGGTATTTCTTATCAAAAAAGGAAGCCGTCTTGTCTGCTGTATGCATTTACAGCATTTGAGTTTGATTGATTGCCAAACACCAGAAGATTTACCATAAAGTCCTACATTCGATGCGCAGCGTTTAAATTATATATGCTCGATGGGGACGAATATGGACCAGATGATCAATGCCGAAAGCCTTTTGCAAATCCATGAATTAATCGGTCAACACAGAGAGTTGATTTCCAATACGTGGCAATTTTTCGTAAGTGTGCATATCGCGATTTTTGGTTTGCTGTTTATGATAAATCCAGATCGCGTAAACTGGGCGTCACGCCTCGTTTTGTTTATGGCTTACAGCGGGTTTATGTATTTAAACTACAATGCTCAAATCGATAATTACACCTACGCGATGGAATTATTAAATCTTGCCAAAGAGCTAGAATTTGGCTTGCCGGACTCTCAGTCCATCATGACCAATGTTTTTAACAAGCCAGGCTGGGTGCTTGAATATCTAGTCTATATTTTCGGTGTGGCAGCTTGTATTGGCGGCACTCTAATTTTAATCCCGAACCACCCAAAATTGCGCGGTTCAAACACGAACATCCCTTTTGAAGACTAGTCTTTGTGCTCGTCTAACTCCAGTCGCGAGCAATAAAACCAATTGCGTATATTTTTACTGACCTTTCTGGCAATGCTGGCTTTTGCTGCTAATTCTGTGCTGGGCCGCCTCGCCCTCACCCAAACACCAACCCAAGCGGCGTTAATTGATCCCGCCAATTATACGCTAATCCGCCTCATATCTGGTGCGATCGTATTGGGCTTGCTAGCCGGCCTTAAAAACGGGTTCAACAAAACAGCATTTGCCGGCAGCAATATCATTTCAGCTTTCAGCTTATTTTTATACGCAGCCGCATTTTCATTCTCCTATGTCGCAATAGATACTGGCCTTGGTGCTCTTATCCTGTTTGCCTGTGTCCAGCTCACCATGATGGGATGGGCCATAGTCCAAAAATACAAATTCACTTTAGGAGAAATATTCGGAAGTCTAGTCGCTTTCGGCGCACTGATATGGCTTGTTTCACCCGGTGTATCAGCACCCGATCCAATTGCCGCTGTGCTAATGGCTATTTCTGGCATTGCGTGGGGAATATACTCTATTCGAGGTCAAAAATCAGCTTCTGCACTCTCTGCTTCAGCAGGTAATTTTTTGCTGACCATCCCCATGACACTGATATTGATCCGCCCATTTGACTTTAACCCGATGGGGATTGCTCTAGCGGTTACGTCAGGCGCAATTACATCCGGCTTAGGCTATGCGCTTTGGTATAGCGTGCTTCCTAAACTTACGACGAGTAGAGCCGCAATCTCTCAATTATCCGTGCCTGTTCTTGCTGGGATAGGCGGCACATTTCTATTATCTGAAAACTGGACACTGCGTTTTACAATCGCCTCTACACTTATTTTAGGCGGCATTGCACTCGCCATTATAAGCAAACGAAAAATAAACTAAGACCAGAAAAATCCCGCCATATAATCCCTCGCATTGAAGAAAGAGGTAAACTCTGATTTTCTGGAACATAGTAAACAGGAAACGTCAGGAGCCTTGATATGCAAGAGAGCACACAGCGCGTTCTGGACATGATAAAACGTGCCCGCCCAAAATTCACGAATGAAGACCTGCTAGATATCTATGAGGATCTCACCGACCTATCTGCAAACGAATTCGTAGAAGCCATGCAACCGCCTAAAAAACCAATAAAGCTTGGCTCACCCGACGATCCCAATTTTATTGCTTTCATGGAAGCACGCAACAAACTATCCATGGTCAAAACATCTGAATATGTCACCATGCTTTTAAAAGCGCTCGATAAACGCGGTTTGCTTGGCTCATATCAACTAAACGCGAGTCAAACCAGCTCCGTCGCCAAATTTTACGAAGGCCTGACGCGACGTCTCAATCCCGAAACTATCGTGTCTGTCGCTCTGGATATGGCTGCGGGACGCATATAGCGCCCCGCCCCATAATATGCCTTTATGGACAAGGATTTGGCTGGACTTGATGAATTGCATTCACGCAATCTTCCATCACACTTGTCCATTCCAGATCAAATGCATCAATACAGGTTTTCAATTGATCCATTGTTGTCGAGCCAATAATCGTAGACCCCATATATGGCCGCGTATCACAAAAACGAATTGCCAATTGTGTTGGGTCAACATCTAGCTCTTGCGCAAGATCCAAATAAGCATTGGTCGCTTTTTCAGCAATCGGCCCCTCATACCTCTGGAGGCGATCAAATAGCTGCTTGCGAGACCCTTCTGGCAAAGCACCATCACGATATTTCCCGCTTAGAATACCTTGAGCCAATGGGGAATAGGCAAGCAGAGACACATTTTCATGACGACAAACTTCTTCAAGATCACCTTCAAAGCTTCTGTTGAGCAAGCTAAAAGCATTTTGAATAGACGCGACGCGCGGAAGTCCACGCTTTTCAGCTTCTTGGATGAAACGCATCACCCCCCAAGAGCGCTCATTCGACAAACCAATATGACGAATATTGCCCTTTTCAACATGCGTGTTGAGCGCCTCTAATTGTGCTTCAAAGGTTTCATATTCACTATCCCAATCAGCTTCTGATAATTTTGATCCGAAAATCTCAGCTTTGCGGTCAGGCCAATGAATTTGATAAAGGTCGATATAGTCAGTTTGCAATCGCGACAAACTTTGTTCTACCGCAATATCGATTTGCTCTTTCGTCACGCGCAGAAGATCATATTTCTTTTCCCCGCGCATCCAAGTCATTGTTGAACGACCGGCAATTTTGGTGGCAAGAATAACCTTATCGCGTTTACCTGTTTGCTTAAACCAGCTGCCAATTACTTTTTCTGTACTGCCATAAGTCTCTTCTTTGGGCGGAATAGAATAAAGCTCTGCCGTATCGAAGAAATTCACGCCTCGGTCCAACGCGTAATCCATCTGTTGATGGCCTTCAGCCTCAGTATTTTGCTGTCCATAAGTCATCGTTCCAAGACAACAGGCCGACACATCAATATCCGTTCGTCCGAGTTTTCTCATTTGCATGGGCAAAACTTTCTTTCAGATTCACAATAAGCAATTTTCTATGATTTCTAGATCTATGTAGACCTTATCGTTAATTGTACAAGCTTGAGGCGTTTATGTTTAATCCAACATCTCAGATCTTCACAAAAAAGTGATCAAACCGAACATATGCGCTTTGCATTCGATCCTTACATATGCCGTAATGACCTTTTATTCAGCAGAGAGATAAACCATGAAGAAAACAACTATTCTGGGAACGCTAGCAAGTGTTTCCTTGCTTGCACTTGTGGCGTGCCAACCAGAGAACGCAACTGCAGAAGCGGCTCCTCAAGAAACCACACCAGCTGTTGAAGCAGTTGATACAGCAGCTGCCGAAGCTGTCGCTGCGCAATTGGCTGAAACAGCTGCAGGCGTTTACAATGTTGAAAAAACCCACGCTTTCCTTTTCTGGGAATTGAGCCATGGCGGTCTGTCCACATACACAGCAAAATTCACAGACTGGGATGCAAGCATAAACTTTGATCCTGCAAACCCTGCTGCATCAACTGTAACAGCGTCCATCGACCCAACATCTGTAGAAACAGACCACCCGACAAAAGCGGATGAGTGGCACACAGAATTGGCAAATGACTTTTTCAAAGCAGCTGAATTCCCAGCCATCACTTTTAACTCTACATCTGCTAAAGTAACGGGACCAAACACAGGTATCGTGACAGGTGATCTCACATTCTTGGGCGTTACAAAAACAATCGATCTTGATGTCACGTATAATGGTGTTGGCAACAAGCCTTGGCTTGGTGATCTAGATGTTATCGGCTTTGATGCTACTACAACAATCACACGCTCAGATTACGGCCTGACCAAACACGTCGACAATGGAATCGGCGATGAAGTCACAATCAAGATTTCAGCAGAATTTGTTCAAGCTGAAGAAGAAACAGCAGCAGAATAAGCTCAGCGACTTCACAAACTATTCATTTAATTCGCCCCGCTTTACCATTGCCAAAGTGGGGCGTTTTGCGTCTACTGGTTATACCAATTTAGTTGGCTGGAGGCCTCCGATGAAAACGAATACATCGACGTTGACGAATAAGTTTCTATTTGCTCCTGCTCTCGCAGCGCTTCTCACATTGTCAGCATGTATTTCTCCGCCCAAACAAGCTGTCAGTGAGGTTCAATCTGGTAATTATTCACTCGACAAATCACATGCCTCTCTTGTCTTTTCGGTCCAGCACATGGGATTGGCTTGGTACACAATGCGGTTTGAAGACTTTGATGCCAGTATTGATTTCAAACCAGACGCACCAGAAACATCCTCCGTATCAGCCGTCATCAATCCATTATCTATAAGTGCTAATCACCCTGAAAAAGGCAAAGAATGGGACAATGAATTAGCCACGGATGATCGGTTTTTATCTGCCAATACATATCCTGACATTACTTTTTCATCGACAGATATCGCCATCACCGGTCAAAATACAGGTGTCCTGACAGGTGATCTAAATATGTTAGGCACCATAAAACCCATTGAAATGAATGTCATTTTTCACGGATCTAACTCTGTCCCTTGGGCACCTGGCAAAGCGATTATTGGATTTTCAGCAAATGGGTCATTCAATCGTTCTGAATTTGGTATGACGTCTTTATTGCCCAACACGGTAGGTGATGAAGTCAGATTCCAGATTGAAGTAGAATTTAGCGAAGACTAGTTCTAAGATAGCTTTTACTCTGCCATGCAGAAAATATACGCCTATTAATTGGAGAATTTCCATGTCCCTCATGAAACACCGCTATTCAGCAGTTGCAATTGCCCTGCACTGGATTTTGGCCTTTGCCATAATCGGCATGATTGCGCTTGGCTGGTATATGGGGGATTTGCCTAGAACATCTGCCATTAGAGGCGATTTATATCAACTTCACAAATCAATCGGTGTCTCAATTCTTGTCCTGACAGTCGCACGTATCCTTTGGCGAGTGATGAACAAGCCGCCCGAAGAAGTTCCCATGGAACACACACAAGCACTGATAGCCAAAGCTGTTCATATTGGTTTTTATGGCTTGATGATCCTTATGCCATTAACTGGCTGGATGTTGGTTTCTGCCTCGACACACGGGCTACCAACGATTATATATAACACATTCTCTTGGCCACATTTACCTATCCTTCCAAACTTAACGGAAGAAACAAAACACGCCATTGACCCATTTTTGGAAAATGCTCACAGCAAGCTTGCTTGGGTTGCCATTGTCCTCCTTGGGCTTCACGTGGCCGGTGCTTTAAAGCATCAATTCATTGATAAGGATGGTCTTATGGCTCGCATGCTACCCGGAATATTTGGCTCAACGGATGGGGTTGCTCAACCTGCAAAAGGCGTATTGGTTGCTTTTGGCGGCGCTGCTGCTTTCTTTGCAGTCATTGTCGGCCTTGGTATGTTTATCGGCAATGCTGACGCCAAACCCGCACCAAATGAAACACCACAACAACAAGCGCCTGTTGAAATTATTCCAAATTGGGAAATCAACAAGGAAGAGAGCACAATCGGCTTTTCTGGGATTTACAATAAGAAGCCGTTTGAAGGTCAGTTTGAAAGCTGGACTGCAAAAATCAATTATGACCCCGACACAATGCAAGCCGCTCAAATAGAAGTTATTGTCGACACTGCAAGCGCCAAAACCGGCGACACATATAGCGACAAATCTCTTGTCGGCACAGATTTCTTCGACGTTAAAACATACCCGGAAGCCCGTTTTGCAGCCAATGGTGTCTTTGCAACAGATGATGGGCTAGAACTCACAGCTGTTCTAACATTGAAGGGACAAGATTTCCCTATTCGCATGCCTTTCACATTAGACATTGCAGATGGTTCTGCTGTTATGAATTCATCCTTTGCCCTTGATAGAGTATCATTAGGACTTGGAGTCGAAAATGATCCAAACGCGGAATGGATTTCACAAACAATAGACATGAATGTCAAAATAGTCGCATCAAGACTAAACTAAATAACATGTGGCGTGTTTGTTTAAATACGCCGCAAATTCCTCACCCCTGCATTAGTCAGAATAAATGCCCAATATTATCCAATCCCCTAGCCATGATACCATGGAACAGGCCGCGCAGATCATTCGCGATGGCGGTATCGTTGCGATCCCAACCGAGACTGTCTATGGCCTTGCAGCGGACGCAACCAATGGGGAAGCGGTTGCACGCATATACGCTGCCAAGGGCCGCCCGAGTTTCAATCCGCTCATTTCGCATGTCAATGATATGGAAATGGCAGAAGAATTAGCCAATTTTTCACCCGCAGCCCTAGAACTCGTTGAAAAATTCTGGCCCGGTCCACTTACATTAGTTCTACCCAAAACAAAGTATTGCCCTGTCAGTGCTCTAGCAACAGCGGGATTAGACACAATCGCCCTGCGAGCCCCACGCCACATTGTTGCACGTGGTCTGATCGCTGCTGCTCGTTGCCCGCTTGCAGCGCCGTCCGCCAACCCTTCCGAAGCGCTGTCTCCAACCACAGCCCAGCATGTCGCCGATATGCTCTCTGGAAATGTCGACCTGATACTCGATGGTGGCCCATGTAAAACAGGCGTCGAATCGACAGTTGTCTCTGTTGTGGGTGAACGCCCCGCACTGCTACGCCCTGGCGCTCTGCCACGCGCAGAAATCGAAGCTATCACAGGTCCGTTGGATGCTCCTTCTGAGAAAATCGCAAGCCCCGGCATGATGCGCCGCCATTATGCACCGAATGCAAAATTACGCCTTGATGCAATCTCCCCAGAAAAAGGAGAAGCCTATCTTGGTTTTGGTCCAAGCAAACACAAAGTCGCAGCCAATCTCTCTACATCAGGTGATTTGCTAGAAGCTGCCGCAAATCTATTTGCAATGTTGCGCATTCTCGACCTGCAATATGATCGTATAGCGATTGCGCCAATTCCTCATGAAGGTCTTGGCGAAGCCATTAATGATCGCCTCAAACGCGCCGCTGTATAGCCTTTGCCTAGACCGAAGAATGTCTTCAATTGGCCTTTTTATGTATTCAGGTTTAAGCTTAACAAATGGACTTGACGCGAGCGTATAAGCATTGAAAGTGCGCTCAGGTAAAGTTGGGGTTTACCCAAATCAGGAGTGGGCTTATGCGGGCATTTTCTTTTCTATTAGCATTAATTGCCATTGCATGTGGCGGTGCTTGGTATTGGTTATCACAGCAAGATGCCGTCACATCCAACTCAGCCCCCCAGCAATATGAAATGGTAGAAGCAACTGCTCCCGCTGAGGATTATGCAACAGAATCCGCACCTATGGATGACGCCTTCGACGATAGCTCCGCCGCCATGATGGATGCAGACGATCTATTCGATGAAGATGGCAATGTT
The DNA here is from genome assembly GCF_000023785.1 of Hirschia baltica ATCC 49814. NCBI lineage: Bacteria > Pseudomonadati > Pseudomonadota > Alphaproteobacteria > Hyphomonadales > Hyphomonadaceae > Hirschia > Hirschia baltica. Next base: position 1,234,462 of record NC_012982.1, on the reverse strand, counting down.
GATATAGAAGCGCTCAATAATCTTCCCGCCACAGCAGCTGGCGGCAACGCCCAACCTGCTCAAATGAACCAGAATAGATTTTCACCGCAAAGCACGCCCGATGCACCAATTGTTGCCGAGCGGTCTGTTCAAGCGGCAACGCCAAGCGAGTTGGACAATTTCAAATCCCGTCCCATTGCCTATAACCGTCCACCCGAAGTTTTAGCCCTTGGTAAAGCTGTTGATGTATCTCTCATCATTGATGCCACAAGCGCTGCAAATCCAGCAGCTGGTCTAGAAGGCTTTGAAGGCGAAATCGTAGAACGTGATGTGGTGTTATCCGATGAAGTGGCCGCGCAACTAACGGGTGCCGCCTTTGAGATTGAGCTTATGTCCGTCTCTCGCCAGATTCTATCTTCCCGCGCGCAAAACCGTTGGCATTGGCGCATCACCCCCGTTGAAGAAGGCGAGCACATGCTCATCCTTGAAATCTTTGGCTATGCCCAAGGCTCCAACGCAGCAGAACCTCTCGATGCCTATCGTGACCGTATTTCTGTTGAGGTCAAACAACTTGATAAAATCGTCACGCTCGCCAAAGATTATGAGCCTGTGATTGGCGCAATTGGCGGTATTGCCGGCATGTTCTCTGCGCTATTTGCTTTCATTCGCTTTAGCAGCAATCGCAAGAAAAAGAAGAAGGCTTAACCGGCCCTCTTCTATTTGCCTTTTGGCGTAGGTTGAGGACGTTTAAACACCCATTTATCCTTGCTCGACATGTCAGCATCAAAGCTATAGCCCTCAGAGTTAAACCCTTTAAGGCCCTCAGCTTCAGTAATCCGGTTTTCGATAATATAGCGCGCCATCAAACCGCGCGCTTTCTTGGCGAAGAACCCAAGCGTGCGCGCTTTACCATCTTTCACATCCTTAAAGTCACACGTTATGATACGCGCTTTAAGTGACTGTTTATCAACAGATTTAAAGTATTCATTCGAGGCCAAATTCACAACAATTTCATCACCGCCGCTCGCCTTGATATCTTCGTTCAATTGCTTGGATATCCGGTCACCCCAAAATTCATAAAGGTTTTCACCGCGACGCGTTTTCAGCTTTATGCCCATCTCAAGGCGATAAGGTTGCATCCCATCTAGCGGACGCAACACACCATAAAAACCCGACAAAATACGCACGCAGTTTTGAGACCATTCAAGCGCGTCTTTATCCAATGTTTCAGCATCCAACCCGATATACACATCGCCGTTAAACGCAAGCGCAGCCTGCTTTTCAGCCTCCGCATTTCCATCGGGCGCAAAGGCCTGAAACCTATCATAATTGAGATTGGCAAGATCTTCGGAAATGCCCATCAATTCACGTAATTTTGCTCGGCTTAACCCGCGCGTCGTTTTGGATAAAACCGCTGTATCATCCGCCAATAAACGCTTTGTCACCGGCAGCTCTGCCGGCGCAGCATCATAATTTAAAGATTTGGCAGGCGATAAAAGCACAAGCATGAAAACAACCCTTATTCAAAACGACTCATATAAGTCTATTCTAAATAGGTCTTCTTCCCGCTTTCGTCAGCCCTTCCCCCATTTATATCGACCATCACTGAGATGATGTGGTGTTGGAGAGAAGGTCAGTTTAAGCAACCATTCATCTCATGCACTTGGAGTAAATTTAAGTAGTAATCATTTGTTGGTTTCAACTTTATAGTGTACGCTAATTTCTTTGTATCTGACAATCCAGATTTGCCTTCATCATATAATGATCGCTTTGGATAATGCGCCGAAAATTGGCTGTGTATATTAAGTACACCCTCACGCCGTTCGCCGTTGGAGCAACCCGCATCATAACAATAAAACACGGCGACAAGCGGCGTGTTCTCCGGAACAGGATTGAAGATGGGCATGCTAACATTTGGCGTTATTGGAACCTCTAAAAAAGAAGATGAACGGCGCGTCCCTATTCATCCAGATCATCTGATCCGATTGCCCGAAGTCTATCGAAAGAAATTGATTTTTGAAGAAGGCTATGGCGAACGGTTTAATCTCTCAGATTCTCAACTTGCAGCTCAAACGGGTGGCGTAGCCTCTCGTGCTGACATTCTATCTAAATTAGGCAATGTGATCATAGCAAAGCCGATTTTGTCAGATTTTAAAGAGGTACGAGAAGGCGGCATAGTCTGGGGGTATCCCCATTGTGTGCAGCAACGAGATATCACGCAGACAGCCATAGATCGAAAGCTAACCCTTATTGCTTATGAAGATATGTTTGTCTGGAGCCCCAAAGGGCAGATGGGCCGACACACATTTTACAAAAACAATGAGATGGCCGGTTACTGCGCCATATTGGATGCATTGCGGCTGAAGGGCATTGATGGCCATTACGGAAATCAACGCAAGACAATTATTTTTAGTTTTGGAGCAGTCAGTCGTGGCGCTATTTACGCACTAAAGGCGCATGGGTTTCGGGATATTACAATCTGTATTCAGCGTCCCGATCATGAGGTTCGTGAAGAAGTTCTGGATTGCCATTATGTTCGCCTTCGCGAAAGCGGTACGGATGCTCGTATGATGGTGATTGAGCATGATGGAAGCGAACGTCCCTTATCAGAATTAATCAGTGAATCTGATATTATCGTAAATGGCCTGCTTCAAGAACCTGACAATCCAATTATGTTCATTACCGAAGCCGAGAAAGGCAATTTGAAGCCTGGTAGCCTGATTATAGACGTTAGCTGTGATGAAGGTATGGGATTTTACTTTGCTAAACCAACCAGCTTCAAACGCCCTATGATCAAAATTGAAACAACAGATTACTACGCTGTTGACCATACACCTAGTTATCTCTGGGAAAGTGCTTCTAGATCAATCTCCGCGGCTTTGATTGTACACCTACCGACAGTTATTGATGGTCGAGAAAGTTGGCAAGAAAGTGAAACAATTCGACGTGCTGTAAACGTGGATGAAGGCGTCGTTTCAAAACCGGGTATTTTGTCATTCCAAAAACGAGCGCTTGAATATCCCCATAAACAATTGCTTGAGCTTGCAAGCTAAATTTGTCTTCCAATCAGACCTTTGGGTACTCCTACCAACCTCTTTTATAAGGATTTATTCCATGCCTAAGAACAAAAAGTCTAACAAAGAAATTCGAAAGCCGAAAAAAGCAAAGCCTAAGCCAAATGATGGTACTCCATCCAAATTTGGTGGGACTGTTTTAGGGATCGGATCCAAAAAGAACTAAACTTCAGAGAAGATAAGGAGGATAAAACGACCATTCGTATAAATAAAAAACTTGTGACATTTAATCACCCTTTTCTGCTCGACGAAATTGAGCAGGAACTTCCGGCTGGAAATTACACAATTGAAACCGAAGAAGAAAAAATAGAAGGGTCTACATTCCTCGCTTATCGAACCTTAAACACGATACTTGTGTATCGTCCTCAACACTCACGAAAGACACACATCCAATATTGGGAAATCTCAGCTCATAGTCTTTCGTTAGCTTTGGAACGGGACGTTAAACTCACTCAAGAAGAGCACTCCCAAAACTCCATCTATAACCTTGCAAATAAAATTGGATCACAACATGATTAGCACCCGATCAAATATAACAAGGATTGGGATCAATCTTGTTGCCGTATTCTTGCTTATTGCCATGCATGGAAGTGTGTTGGCACAAAACACTACTTCCAATTCCATTCCAGAAAATGCAACTGTCCAATCTTATGGAAAAGGGTGGTCTTGCAATTCCGGCTATATAGAAAAAGTAGGAAGCTGCCATCAAATCCTTGTGCCTAAAAATGCTCATGTCAGCAACACAAGTTATGGTTCTGGTTGGAAATGCAATTATGGATACCAAAATACTAGTGGGGAATGTACGCCGATCAGTATTCCTAAGAATGCATACTTACGGGCTGATGGAGAAAGGTGGAATTGTGATAGAGGATATGACCGTTTAGGAGGCGGTTGCGTCGTCATAACTGTTCCAGCAAATGCATATCTTACGAGCGGATCATATGATGGCGGTTGGGCTTGCGAACGGGGATACTCGAAGAAAGGCAAGAACTGCCAAGCTATTATTGTGCCCGAAGATGGCTATTTGAGTGATCTTTCATATGGTCCAGGATGGAAATGCGATAGAGGTTTTAATGCCTCTCCCACGAAATGCATAAAAATACAATTTCCTGAAAATGCTCATCTAAGAGACGATGGCAATGATTGGGAATGTAATCGTCCTCTACAACGCAGGGGCAAAAAATGTATCTTGATAAGCAAATAGCATGCTTTGCATTCAGCTCCTTTGACAGTGTTGAGATAAAGGATTTTCGTAGAATTGACATCAATTTTAGTTTTGAAAACTGACCAAATATAACAAATATAAAAAGGGTGCTGATTATGATTCACGGTACTGTAAAATACTATAATTCCGAACAAGGCTTTGGCTTAATAACAAGAGCAGACAATGAAAAAGATGTTCGTTTCACTTTTTCGGCACTAAAAAAGTTGGGTATTACGGGCATTAAAGAAAGACAAAAAGTAAAATTTGAAACTGAAACCAATCCAGACACAGGTAAAGTAATTGCTGTTACGCTTGAGTTGGTCTGAAGGAGAATTAATTGTTCTGAAGGGCATTCATCAGATAGGGCTACTCCCTGAAGTGTCGCCTTTGATCCAATATCCATCTGTCCCCCTCTTCAACGCGCCAACTTATCCCCCATCGCAGTCATTCGTTAGTGGGGTGACAGAAGTTCAAAACTATTTCACAACGCCCAGCACATTATATACACATGAGATACACACTATCTCGACATAAAGTATGGACTGATTTGTATGGCTTGGACCAAAACCTATGATGGCGAAGAGCCTCAACGCATCAATAAATGGCTCGGTCAGTCCGGTGTGTGCTCACGTCGTGAGGCTGAAGGTTTGGTCGAACAGGGATTGATATCCATAGATGGCGTCAAGGTCACAGAGCCGGGTCGCAAAATCGAAAAAGGTGAAACCCTCACCCTCGCCGATGCCGCGACAGACAAGCTGGCCAGCGCTATGTCGGTCATTCTCAACAAGCCGATTGATTATGTGTCCGCACACCCAAATGAAGGCGAAGTGCCGGCGGTGCGCCTACTCACCAAGGCCAATTTATCGGGACAATCTGAAACTATCCCTGATCGTGATACCCGCCTTGCCCCTGTTGGCAGGCTCGATAAAGATTCGCGCGGCCTCCTTATCCTCACAGAAGATGGTGTGCTGACAAAAGCCGTCATCGGCCCTGATGCCGACAGTGAAAAAGAATACCTTGTCACTGTGAATGGCACTATCACGCATGAAAAAATCAGACGGCTCTGCCACGGATTGCGTATGGATGGCCGTGCCCTCAAGCCTGCTATCGTCACGCATGAAGGCGGTCAGGTGCTGCGCTTTATTCTGACAGAGGGCCGCAATCGCCAAATCCGCCGCATGGCAGAGCTGGTGCAGCTGCATGTGGTTGATCTTTTCCGTATCCGCATTGGCCATGTCCATATTGGTGAACTGCCAGAGGGCAAATGGCGCACAATGACGACGCACGAACGTGATGGATTAATTGATAAATCCAAAGCAGATAAAAGCCTTAAGCCTGATCCCATCTCAAGCACTTTTGTGCCGCCGGAAAAGCCAGAAAAACCCGTTCGTCGCCAAGGCACAAGCGCCAAAAAGCTTGATCCTTATCGCAATGCGGATGGGTATTCAAAGCGCAATTATAAAGCCAAATCACGCCCTAAATATCCCGGAACAAAATAGCCTAAAACAAGCCGCGTTTTAGCAATTCTGTTGGTCCACTTTTACCTTCAATTTTCATAATGCCTTCTGGTGTTGTTTCCCCTTCTTCAAGGTCAAACGACACATCAAGCAGGAATGCGGGCATAGAATTTTCATGTTTTTTGCCGTTTGGATCAAAAACCTTCCATTCAAAACACCACAAATCTTGGGTTGGTTTTAGGTCAAATTCTTCCGATGCAGCCACCTCTTGATCAATTGATGATGGGTTCATCCAGAATGTCTTGGCCCCCACCGTCCCTGGCTCCACAATAAACGGTTTGATGTATGCTGTTTGTCTGCCATCAGCAGAATATTCCTGAACACGCACCCGTTTTTCGTCTTCGGCAATGATACACTTATCCGCGTTCGATGATTTCACGACTGAGACATCAGAGACAACTAAAGACCGCGTCCCCCTGTTGGATAAAACAAGCGATGCATCAATATAAAATCTATAGCTTGCGCTCTTTGTTTCACTATTGGATGAAAAACCACGGTTCACTTGCCCTTTAACATCAGCAATTGCTGCCGTCAGCGTGTAGCGCGCATCAAAAAAGGTCAGATATGTTGTCATGCTGGATAACACCATCGCCGCCAGCGCCAAAACTGTACTCGAAATATTACGCATCTTCTGTTTTTATCCCCATCTCGTCCGTCGCGTTTTCTCGCAATGACTTTTGTAGCATTTTTGCAAATTTGCGGACCTGATTTTCACCGCTTAAACCTATTTTAGACGTTCTCACCGGCTTTTTATTATCACCAAAAATAATCAAAGATCCTTCTTCATCATCCTCTGGCAATTCATATCCATGAGCATGAAATGTTTGAGCCACACCGCGCCACTCATTAACTGGATCATATCCATTTTCAATCGATCCTCGGTCATTTGGCGGATCAACCACAATGGTTTTTTTCAATGCACCAGATGTCAATAAATGCTCAACTTCCCAGCTTGTACCTTCTCTTGGTGAGGGCAAAAGCACAATCATTTCAGACTTGTCGATCAACAATTTGATTGCGTCCTGCCATACATCATCAGCCACCCGAATACGGCCCGCCCCCATATGTTCGAGCGGTTTGCCAAGCGCCACCAATTTTCCCAATGGACGCAACGCCTTTTCAATTTCTTCTTCAAACTCAACCCTATCAGAAGCAACCATAAGCGTTCCATTGCCCATAGAACTTGCACCAAGCCCGACAAGTTTTGTTTTCTTTGCGCCTATTTTGTCAGTAGACGCAAAAGGGCGAAGATAAAGAATAAACGGCTCCTGCGCTCCGCCGCCTTCTTTACTTAAAGACTTAAATATCTGGTCAGCATCCATGTCTCGCTGTCTTTGTTCAAACCAGCCTTCCAGATCGAAAAAGAGCTGAGCTATCAAAATTGAAACAACCAAAGTAGAGGCAAACAAAAAGAGCGCTGCATTCGGCGAAATTTGTGGACGGCTAGCAGAAAAAACAGCGATAAAAGCACCTAAAATCAGAGAAAACACCAACGCCACCATGGAGAATTTGCGTCCCCATTGTGTGCCTTTGGGTGTGTTCATTTTACTTGCTATCTGTTTGAACATGCGGCTTAAAACCTACACCTTTGACTGATCTTCTCGCCACCTTAGCAAAAGCTTCATGGCCGGAATATGATTAATCTGGCTTTTTATTCCTGCTATGGAAACATTCTCTCGCCCAATTGCATTCTTCAACACTCAAAAAAATCAGATGCAAAGCGATTTATAGCTTGCCACATTCAACAAGCCACCCTAATTTTTAACCATGTTAAAATCATTCTTAGAGCGCCTCAAAGGCGACACGCAAGCAAGTAAACCTGAATTCCTAAACGAGAGCGACGCACGTACTGCTGTTGCCGCACTCCTCGTGCATGCTGCGCATGTTGATCAGGATTATACTGATACAGAGCGTGATCTAATCGCCTCTATTCTCGCCCATATTTACAAGCTACGCGGTGAAGAATCGGTTGCCTTAAGAATTGAAGGTGAAGCCGCTGAAAACGAATGCGTTGATACATTCCGATTTACAAACCTCATCAAAACAAGCCTTCCTGAATCAGACAGAATAATCGTGCTTGAAGGTCTATGGAGCGTCATTCTTTCTGATGAAGAACGCCACCCAAATGAAGATACGCTTGTGCGCAAACTTGTCGAAATGCTTGGATTGGACCCAATCACTTCTGCCCACGCCCGCCAGCGTGTTGAAGCGGCAATGAAAAGCTAAAACTCAACAAACAGAAAGTGCGGATTGCACCACGCCATACGTTTTTGTGTATTGGCTAAACATACGCTTCCGCACTTTATACTCCAGCCCGTAAAACTAGATTTTTCTCCTATAAGACCAATAATGTGCGCGAGATTTGATATCTATCGCGCCTTCTACATCTAGCTCTGGGCAGCACGTTTCTTTTCTTCTATAGCTATGTGAGCTCTTTCCAATTTTTGGATAACTTCGGGTTCTGCGCCTGGTCCAATTTCCACCTGAACCTCGTGCGCCTCTAAAGGTTGCCCCTCCTCAGATATCAACGACATTTTACGCACTAATTTTCCAGTTTTCTTATCTCTTAAAACAACAGCCTCTTCGCCTTCACCATAAAGATGTTCATTGCCCCATTGCAGCATCGCATAAAGCGTAGTGCGCAAGGCTTTGCCCTTGGGTGTGAGCTTGTAAGAAAACCGTGTGCCTCGCTCGCCTATATTCACTTTTTCAAAAATGCCGCGATCGACCAAAAGGTTAAGTCGGCTGCTTAAAAGGTTTTTAGCAATTCCCGTATTGCGTTCAAAATCTTTAAAACGAGATGCTCCATAAAATGCTTCGCGGATAATCAACCACGTCCAATTATCACCAAATATATTAAGCACCCGCGCTATTGGACAGGATTGCGTGTGGTCTTGAGTCATAAGTGTCTCCGGTCAGTTTATTTTCTTATATATTGGTTGCAAATAAAAACCAAATGATATATTGGTTTCATTATTAAACCAAATTATCAGCAGTGATTTTCCCTGAATAAGGCTTGCACTATGTCCAAATCAAAATCCTGTTTAGTCATTGGTGCTGGTGATGATACTGGCGCTGAGATTGGCAAAGCCTTTGCCGCTGAAGGGTTTATATCTTGCCTCGTACGCAGACCAAGACATGCAGACGCATTAGAAAATCTTGCAGCGGATATCCGAGTAAACGGACATCAAGCCCATGCTTTTCCTGCAGATGCACGAGACGAAGATGAGATGATTGCGCTCATCGAAAAAATAGAAACAGAAATAGCGCCGATTGAAATTGCTGTTTTTAACATAGGCGCAAATGTCCAATTCCCAATTACAGAAACAACTTCCCGTGTTTATCGCAAAGTCTGGGAAATGGCTTGCTTTAGCGGCTTCCTTATGGGACGAGAAGTTGCAAAACACATGTTAAAGCGTGGCTCTGGTACGATAATTTTCACCGGAGCAACCGCAAGTATGCGTGGCAAAGAAAACCTCTCTGCCTTCGCAGGGGCCAAGCACGCCCTACGCGCCCTAGCCCAATCTATGGCGCGCGAGCTTGGCCCCAAAAATATTCATGTGGCCCACACCCTCATTGATGGTGCAATTGATTCAAACTTCATTCGCGAAAATTTCGCCAATGTCGATGCAATGCGCGAAGAAGATGCCATCATAAACCCCGCACATATCGCTCAGGCTTACGTCATGCTCCACAATCAACCCCGCACAGCTTGGACACATGAACTAGATCTGCGCCCTTGGAAAGAAAGCTGGTAGGAGACCATCATGACTGTAAATGTTGATTTTATATTCGATATTGGAAGCCCGAATGTGTATTTGGCTCATCAAGTCATCCCCAACATAGAAGAGCGCACCGGCGTCAAATTCAATTACATCCCTGTCTTGTTGGGCGGCATTTTTAAATCCACGAACAACCAGCCCCCCATGATGGCGATGGCCAATGTCAAAGGCAAATTTGACTATGAAATGCTCGAATTCAGACGCTTTTTAAAAAAGCACAAAATATCAAATTTTAAAATGAACTCCGCCTTTCCTATCAATTGCGTGCTGATGCAGCGCTGTGCTGTTGCAGCCAAAGCGCGCGGTGAATTATCTCCCTATTTTGACGCAGCATGTAAAGCATCATGGGTTGACGATAAAGATTTAGGTAAGGCTGAAATTCTTTTAGATGTCATCAACGATGCCGGACTTAATGGCTCAGCCATCATTGAAGCCGCTGCAACTGACGAGGTTAAAGCCACCCTTTTAAATAATACAAATGCAGCCATTGAACGTGGATGTTTTGGCGCACCCACTTTTTATGTCGGCGATGAAATGTTTTTCGGCAAAAATACACTGCGTGATGTTGAAGAAGAGATATTTGCTCAATTAAAATGATTGCAAGTTTCACTTAAAAACTAGCATTCATTTCAACGTGGCCCTAGATTAAGCGTGTATTTTATCCCCGCTAAATCTAGGAATCACCCATATGACCGGCATTCTCCTCCTAGCTTTTGTTTTCCTGTGTGCTGGGGTGATTGCTGTGCCCATAGCTTCACGTTTAGGGCTTGGTTCGGTGCTCGGATATCTGATCGCGGGCATTGCCATCAGTCCACTTCTCAGCATTTTACATGTCGATGTGATGTCCATTCAGCATTTCGCTGAATTTGGCGTTGTCATGATGCTATTTTTGGTTGGATTAGAGCTGGAACCAAAGCTCTTGTGGAAAATGCGAAACCGGCTGATTGGGCTAGGTGGTGGACAGGTTTTTCTCACCTCAATTCTAATCATGGTCGTCGCAATTGTGTTGGGCTTAGATTGGAAAATCTCTTTAGCAATTGGGCTCGTGCTTGCGCTTTCTTCAACCGCGATAGTCTTACAAACACTCAATGAAAAAGGCCTCATGAAAAGCGATGGTGGCCACAGCTCTTTTTCCGTTCTTCTCTTTCAAGATATCGCCATTATCCCAATGCTGGCCCTTATGCCATTGCTTGCCTCTCCTGATATTGCACAAGCTGCTGCTCAGGCAGCAAGCCATGGTGCAGAAGCTGGCGATCATGGAGGCGATCTTAGCCTCGTCAAACATCTAAATGGATGGCAGACAACACTCGTAACTCTGGGTGCGATAGCAGTGGTCATTTTAGGGGGAAACTATCTCACGCGCCCAATCTTCCGGTTTATTTCGGCTGCCAATCTAAGAGAACTTTTTACCGCCGCAGCCTTGGTACTCATTATCGGTATTTCGTTATTGATGAATTTGGTCGGCTTATCGCCTGCTCTGGGTGCATTTTTGGCCGGTGTCGTGCTTGCCAATAGCGAATATCGTCATGAATTAGAATCAGATGTCGAACCCTTTAAAGGTATTTTGCTTGGCATTTTCTTCATAACGGTTGGTGCCCGCATAGATTTTGAACTTCTCTTCGGCAATTTTGCAAACGTCCTCGGCCTAACGCTTGGGCTCATTGTGCTAAAAGCCAGTATCCTGATGGTGCTCGCCTTTATTTTCAACATTCGCGGACAGCACAAATGGCTTTTTGCTTTGGGCTTAGCACAAGCAGGTGAGTTTGGTTTTGTTCTGCTAACTTTTGTCGTCACCAATCATATAATACCAGCAGATATTGCAGATCAGCTCATGCTAGTTGTGGCGCTTTCTATGTTGATCACACCAGCCCTTTTCATAATCTATGATAAAGTCATCGCGCCTCAATATAATAAAAGCCAAGCGCGCGAAGCTGATACCATTAGCACCAAAAGTAAAATCATCATGGCTGGTCGTGGCCGCGTAGGTAGTATCGTTGACCGTCTCCTTCGCAGTGCCGGCTATGATTCAACCGTTATTGATTACAGTTCAAAGCATTTGGACATTATGCGAGCATTTGGCATCAATCACACATATTTTGGAGATGCGACACGTCCAGACCTTCTTCATGCTGCCGGCATAGAAGATGCAAAACTACTCATTGTTCTCATTGATCAAAAATCTCAAATAAACAAGCTCGTAAAATACGCATCAACGCACTACCCAGATCTCCACATTATCGCCCGCGCGATAGACCGTGACCATGTCTATGAATTATGGAGTTTGGGATGTCGCGATATTGTACGTGAAACATATGATAGTTCACTACGGCTTGGTCGCTCAGCGCTTGAGGCATTAGGGCATTCACACGAAACCGCCGAACAAATGAAAGATGCATTCGATGAATGGGATAAAGAAGCTATGCTGGGAACAGCAGATGCTTACGACATCAACATTCCAGCATATGAGAATAAAGAATTCCTCGCTAAAGTGCGTGAAATGATGGACGACCGCGAACCCGAATTGCGCCGTACAATGGAAGAGATAAAAACAAAAGCGAAGCCTACCGATATCGTATCAAAATAATCTAATAAGCCACCTACTCAAGCCTGAGATATTTCTTTTGGCAGGCCCACTTGCTTTCTAAGCTTAGCCCATTTTGATGAGATGGAATCACCAAAAGAATACGCCCAAGGTGTCTCACTTGGATTATCTTTTAACGCTTCAATATGCGTTGCAGCCAATTCCTTCTGTCCAGCACGATACAGAGCGTAGCCAAAATTATTATGTGCAAACTGAGCTGCAAAACTATCGTTTTGAAAGCTGAGATTTTCGGTCATTTCAACATTAAATACTGAATTTGCCTCGATAATCTCACGCTTCACATCATCTCGGGTCAGATAATTTTGATAGTCTGCACGCACACTCGCATCATCATCCATCAATGCATCAAGCCACGTCTCAATATGTGCACGAGCTAGCAAAGCATACCGCGCGGCATGAATATTCTGACGTTGAGCAACATCACGCGCAAACGCAAATAATTGCTCAAGACTTCCTCCCCATTTGGGACAAAGCGCTTGCAGAGCCGCTCCCAAGCCCTCCATTGGAGGATCATCGCATTGTATTAATCTTGCAATAAGTGCATCGCACTCTGCACGATTGTTCAATCCCATTGCGATACGAATTTTAAATCCTTGAGCTAAAGAATTATCGGGTTGAGTAGCCAACGCCCGGTCCAGATGTACCGTCGCTGCTTTCAACTCTTTTAAGAATAATATAGCTGCATCATGCCCGACATGATCAGCCGTAGCGCCGCCGCGATATCGCCATGCCCATTGCGTTCTGACACCGCCAACAAACACATCAGCATCGCTCGTTTGGGGGAATTGCATATGAAACTCCCCCAAGTCTCCATTGACGCCACATGATTGAATGAGCGCAAACCGGCTATTATTGGATTGCTTCGCTAGGAGTTGAGACAAGGCAGACCAATTGCCGTTTCTCATATGCTCCAATGCAACTTCCATATCTGGATGCCAGTTTTTAGGTTTTAATTCTGATTTTTTACTGCCGCCAAACAAGCCAAACATAATGCCCCCTACAGAAATTAAATTCCAACAACCCGGTTTGGGTTCATCCGATTTTCTGGATCTAACGCACGTTTTACAGCTCTTAACATATCTAATTCCACCCCAGAAACACGCTCGGCCAATTCATCTCGTTTCATTGTACCAATGCCATGCTCAGCAGAGATAGAGCCACTCATCTCGCACACAAGATCATGCACAGCCTTGGTCAAGGCCGGTCCATATTCTTTGCTAAACTCAACATCATCAACGCCTTCAGGCGGAGCAACATTATAATGCATATTCCCATCACCCACATGCCCAAATGAGATGATATTTGCATTGGGTGCAATGGCATATACCAGCTTATTTGCCTCCTGAATAAAGCCCGGCAAGGCAGAAACTGGCACAGACACATCATGCTTGACGGCTTTGCCAAAGGCTTTTTCAGCGAGAGGTAAAGTCTCGCGAATTTTCCAGATTTCAAAAGCTTGGGTTTCACTTTCTGCAAGCACACCATCTGTGACTATTTCAGCTTCCAACGCCTTTTCAAGCAGGCCTTCCAGCACATTACGCGCACCTTCTTCTCGCGGAAATGAAATCTCCATCAACACATACCAAGGCGATTTGGCATCTGGGTGCGGATCACGCGTATCAGGCATTTGCTCAAGCACGAAATCAACGCCAATTCGCGGCATTAATTCAAAACTAGACACCGCTCCGCCTGTTTCAGCTTTTGCCAGCGCCAAAAGCTCAACGGCCTTAGCCGGACTTTCTACACATAGCCATGACACCATTTTCACAGCAGGGCGTGGCATCATTTTTAAGGTCGCAGCCGTGATCACACCAAGCGTGCCTTCGGCACCAATGAAAAGTTGCTTTAAATCATAGGCGGTATTGTCTTTGCGCAAACCTGTCAGCCCGTTCCAAATGCGTCCATCCGGCATCACAACTTCCAGCCCAAGCACGAGGTCGCGCATCATCCCATATTTTAGCACAGCAACGCCGCCAGCATTGGTTGATATCAGTCCGCCAATCTGCGCCTCACCTTCAGCAGCCAGCGACAATGGGAAAAGGCGGTTTTCCTTCGCTACAATCTCTTGCAATTCTGCGAGAATAATTCCTGCCTCAACCGTGACAGAATCATTGAGCGGATCAATATCGCGTACAGCCCGCAAACGTTTGGTGCTTAGTAAAACTTCGCCATTGGGCAACCCTCCAAGGACAAGCCCAGTATTGCCGCCTTGGGGCGTTATTGCCACGCCATATTCAGCGCAAAGCGTCATAAATGCAGAGACTTGCTCAACCGTTTCTGGACGCGCCACAAAAGGAGCATTCCCCTTCATACGGCCCCGCCAGTCGGACAGATAATTGTCCATATCTTCGGGCGCATCAATAAAACCTAAAGGGCCAAGAATTTGCTTGGCTTGCTCAATGAATTCGATTTTTAGTGGGTTATCTGTCACATTTAACTCGTTGGAACATCTCTAGAAGGGCAAAAGTCGACATTGTGTTGAACGCTTTTTGTTGTGAAAATGCCTTCGACACCTCCCCAAAAAGTATAGCCCTTCCCCGATCGACTGACTCGGAAGCAACTTTCGTTTTCATAATTACTTGTTTCATATGAAAAACATGCCTTCCCGTCATTTTGTATGGTCAGTTTGCCAACCAATTCTACGCCGCCAAATTGATAGAAAGTAACACCATCAGGCTGAATACACTCACGCCAGCTTTCTTTTGTCTGTGCTGTTTCACCTTCCATCCATATGCCAAAAAGCTCAGCATTTGCTTCAGCCATGGATAAAATATTTGAACTTGTTTCCCTTTCCGATTGCGCTGCCGCATTTAAGACAAAACACCCAGTTAACAATCCAGTGAAGGCAATAATTTTCGGGATCTTATAAAGAGACGTCATAATATTCCAAGCTAGCTTAAATTCCTGGCCAGCTTATCATGGCAATCTGCACGAACAAAGTTGGAGACAGGCAAATACTTGTTTCAAAATGCATATTATCGAGCTAAAGTTTTCTCAACCCGCTTACTTAATATCAGCTAGTATAATGCTGCTGACTTTTGAAACAATGCTAGAGCATCAATGAGATATTCATTTAAAGCCATTCAGCGCTCGCTTGTATTTTCGACACTAGCGGCAGCATCAATCTTCATAACGGCAAATGCACAACAGCTATCAGCAGATCAGAGCTTAACGATCAAACGTGATTTGGCAGGTGTATTGGGCGAAGTTCATTATATCCGAACACTTTGCAATGGCTCTAAAGATCAATATTGGCGCAATTTCATGAGTGACTTCCTCAAACATGAAGCAATTTCCCAACAACGAAAATCACTTTTCACTGCAGCTTTCAACCGTGGCTATAAATTTCAAAGCCAACGCCTTAGCCGTTGCGACTCTAAAGTTGCGATTCTAGAAGTCACTCTCGCTTCTAAGGGCAGAAGAATGGCAGAATCGATTGCCGCCCAATACATGAATTAGAACAATTCTCAAATACTGTATGCTGAACATTTTTGTTTAATTATTTTTAAAAACCAGCCTATCTACCTCTTTACATTACCTAACGGAAATGTTCAATTTTTTACAAACAAAATAAGACCTTAAATAAAGACTACCCATAATTTAATGATTTTATAATTGCAAATTTAATAAAGTTTACAACGTTGTCATAAAAACTAAAGTCAACGTATATAAAAAAAACAGGGGGAGATATTCAAACAATGGTGAACGAGAATCTCTCATTTTCTGAAACCACTCAGTCACGTGGCTCAAATTCACAAAATAGACCCAAATCGTTTTTACAATATCTCTTTTATCGCTCCCATAATATAAATGGAAAACAAGTCGATCATGCATCTATCTCAGATGCATTTTTCATTGTGACGCTTTCTATTTCTACCATAATAGCGGTCATTATTGCCTTTAATTTTGAAAACATTCATGCCTCATCAAAAATTGGATTGTGCATGAGTGCGACTATAAGCTGTATCGCTTCAATTTCCCTGATGAAATGGCCACACTTTTCTTTTCCGGCTATTTTACCAACCATTGCAATTCTTCTGACAATTGTTGAAACAGCTTATCACACGTCTGGCTCAACCTCTTATGCGACGCCATTTCTTCTCTCCATCATGCTAACCATTTTGATGGTAGACACAGACCTAAAACTTATACTCAATCTCGTATTTTTCTTAATAGCCTTTATCTTCACGACTTTGGCTGCACTCGGCCTATGGGGAGTGCCTTCGGCACTGACACCTCAAGAAATGGCATTGCTGCAATTTCTGTTTTTAACGCTCAATATTATCCATGTCAGCGCGATTACATTGACTTTCAAAGCAAGTCAGGCAGTGCAGACAGCCTTATTGGTAAACCAGAAAGAAGCACTCATCGAAGTAAACAAGGAAAGGCGAAATTTTCTAGCAATGGCAAGCCATGAATTGCGCACGCCTATGAATGCTTTGATGGGCTCTCTAGAAATTTTAGATAACTCTTCAGACCCTAAACTGAAGAAAGGTATTCGCGAATTAGTGCGTGATGCAGCCAAAGGATTATCTACCCAATTGGATGATCTTTTAGACCTATCCAACCTTGAAAACGGTCAGTTAAAGCTGTCGCCTGCACCCAACAATATCGTAGAACTCACAAAGCGCACTTTGGAAATATGGCAAACGCAAGCATCTGATAAGCTTATCTATTTAACGCTTAATTATGATGAGGCGTGCAATTGCGAATTGCTCGTAGATTCAGCACGCATCCAGCAAGTTATCAACAATCTTATTTCAAAAACGATTCGCACGACAAATTCTGGAGAAATTACAGTAAATCTGAGCTGCATATCTTCAGCGACTGAAGAACACACATTTGTAAGCATGCTTATATCCGACTCAAACGCATTGCCTACTGATGATTTAGAAGACGAATCAATCACATCAGATAACTCTGCTTCATCGATACAATTCAACACCTCAAAGCGTTTTGGTTTCCATGTAGCAAGACTGATAGCCCAGCGTATGCAGGGTGACATCGAAATATTGAAAAGTTCAACGTCCGGCTCCCATTTTCTCTTCACATTTCAAGCCCCTTTTGTGAAAGATTCACCTCCCAATGACACTTTTCTAAATACCGCTCCCCATAAATTGAGAATATTGTGCGTAGATGATCATCCGGCGAATCTACGCATTTTATACATCCTACTTGCAGAAAATAACTTAGACGTGGATGTCGCAATGAGTGGCGAGGAAGCCATTAAACTCTGCGCATCTCAAAGGCGATATGATGCAATTTTAATGGACATTATGATGCCAGGTATCAATGGTGTTGAAGCTTGTATTGAGATAAAAAAACTAGACACGCCAAACGCAAAAATACCAATCATCGCAGTCACAGCAAATGTCGCGCCTGAAAATATTGCCGTATATTTGGATTCAGGAATGCAATCAGTGGTTTCAAAACCGATTGAATCCCGCAAATTGATTAGTGAATTAAATCAAACATTAAAAATGAACGATCAAAACCAGCAGAGCTAAGCCGTACTAGCAAAGCGAAAAAATTTAGCACAATTCAAACTGCTCCCCCCTGATCCAGCGACCTGTTCTCAATTTCACAAGGGGGGGACTAAATTGAGACAGGTACTGGACCGGCCATGTCTGGTAAGATGGGGATAATCAAACACGGCCAACGGCAGAGACGTCATCCTATGACATCGTCTGTTTATCTCATCTAAGAAGCCTCAGAACCGATTCCAAGATGCTGACATGAATTTAAACATAAACAATTTGTCAGCTCGCAATTTCAGATTTTGAAGCCGTATTTTCAATTTTCTTTTGATAAAGATCAGCGCCGCACCTTTTACAATGTATTGCATCCTTATCATGACCTTTAAAGCGACACGCCGGACATTCGATGTCAGATTTATCGTCATCAGCGACAATTGACTGCAACATCCGTACAAACAAAGTCAAACCAAGCAACATCACAACGATGGATAAAATTTTACCGCCCTGCCCGACAAGTAACACATCTCCATATCCGGTTGTCGTTAGACTCGTGACTGTAAAATAGAGCGCATCCAACTGCGTTTTAACATTAGAGCCCTCTCGCCCAACCTGATTCACATACACCATTGCCGACATTATAAAGAGGAAAACCACGAAATTGGTGACCCGGTCGATCACACGCCTATGTTGATCAATAAATCGAGAGACTTTTTCTAGGCGACGCAAAAACGTAAACGCGCGCACAATTCGAATAATCCGTAGCACCCGCAAGAAAGCAAGATTCTCAAACAAGATCGGTGCTATCAGCGTCAAAACAACCAACACATCCGCCATATTATGGATTTGCCGGAAAAATTTGAGCTTATCTTTGGCGATGTAAAAACGCGCAAAAAAATCAACAGTAATGTAACAGGCGATAAAAATATCAATAGGCATCGCCCATTCATGAACCAATGTCCGCTGCCAAGAATGGAATGGTTCCCATAGGAAAAAAGCGATAGTGAGAAAGTCCAGCACCAATAATGCCCATCGGAATATGAATGGCGTACGCCCCTCACCTTCATAAAGCCAAAATAGCGTCCGGTTTAATTTGCCGCGACTTTTTTTCTTCTGCTCCATCTGACTTCATTCTCTTTCGTTCAATGACTTTTGAATCAATATCTTATGCATTAAAATGCACAAGCACGAAAAGACAGTGGAAAAATATTGTCTATGCCCTTACATGATAAGCATGAGCAAACCTGTCTGTCTGGAAAACCGCGTCGTCCTCTGTGTAGACGGAGTAGATGCGGAAACATTTTTAAATGGCCTTCTAACCAATTCCGTTCTCAATATGGAAATGGGGCAATCGCGGTATGCAGCATTACTGATGCCGCAAGGTAAAATTATATGTGATCTTCTTCTATTAAAGACCGAGACGGGTTTTCTACTTGATGTGCCAGCACAAGCAGACGAAGCACTAATGAAACGCCTTAAAATGTTTCGCCTCAAAGCTCAGGTCGATATTTCATTGAAAGATGACCTTGGAGTCTATGCCTTCATCGACGATGGGCACCCCGACCCGCGCCACCCAGATATGCCTAAACGTCAGATTGGACCTAAAGACCTTTGGGAAAACACATCGCGCAAAGATTATAATATAACGCGCATAAAACTGAATGTGCCTGAACTTGGCAAAGACTTTGGTGACAATGAAGTCTTCCCCGCTGACATCAATATGGATTTGCTAAACGGCATTGATTTTAAAAAGGGATGTTTTGTCGGTCAGGAAGTCGTGTCTCGTATGAAACGGCGCGGCACAGCACGCCGGCGCACACTCGCCTTCCATTTCCCCAATGGGGCACCAGATGCGACAACGCCTTTATATTTAGGTGAAACATTACTTGGTGAAATCAGCTCCAGCACGTCGGATTATGCACTCGCACGCATCCGAATTGATCGCTTAGCAAAAGCCCAAGCAGAAGGGCAAACTGAGTTTATTGCAGCAGACAAAAAAGCTGAATTAATATCTCCAGACTGGCTTGCAGAGCAGATAGAAGCTGTGACATCGTCCTGATAAGAACATCAGGAGCAGCTTATGGCAGAAACCAAACCTGAGACAGCCCTCTATTGCGGCTGGGCCCCTTTGCATGACACGCTTTATCGCGGATATCATGATGAAGAATGGGGTGTTCCTGAATATGATAGTCGTGCGCTCTGGGAAAAATTTCAGCTAGATGGGCACCAAGCGGGTTTATCGTGGATTACTATTCTGCGTAAGCGGGAAACCATGCGCGCAGAATTTGACGGATTTGATCCAGAAAAAATAGCAAAATGGGATCAAGCGCGTATAGACAAAGCGCTTCTAAACCCCGGCATAATCCGCAGCCCTAAAAAAGTGACCGCGACAATCTCTAACGCTCAAATCTATTTAGATATGCGTGACAAGGGCGAAACTTTTTCAGATTATCTTTGGAATTTTGTAGATGGCAAACCCATTGTCAACAAACTTGATAATTGGAAGAATGTCCCCGCAAAAACGCCACTTTCTGAAACTATCGCAAAAGATATGAAAAAGCGCGGTTTTAAATTTTGCGGCCCCGTTATTGTCTATGCCGCGATGCAAGCCGTTGGCATAGTCAATGATCATGAAGTCAGTTGCCCACGGCATAAACAGGTTCAGGAGTTTTACCGATGAAGCCCCTTTTATCCATTCTTGCTTTAACTTTCGTGCTCACAGCATGCTCGAGTTTAGGCAAAGATATGCACACGCAACGTGCGCTAGATGAATGTCGCCAAGAAGTTGGTAATGACACACGCGATTGCGAACGCCGCGTCGAAGAAGAACGATATAAACGTGACGTCAAAGATCGCATTGAAAAAGAAAAGAAGTCCATCAGTTGAACTCAGTTTTCAAACCAACTTCCATTTTAGCCAGCTTTACAGCTTTTGCTTTGCTTTCGGCATGTGCTTCAAATCCGGCGCAAACAGTTGAAGAAAAAAATGATGCCGCCATCGCAAAATGTTTTCAGACTTTTCAGAACTGGCCTGTAGCCCGACTTGATTGCATAAGTAAAATCAGAGGGACTGAAGATCCTGATGCCGTGGTATCAGATACTTTAAAGACCGAAAAAGCCGATTAAAATGGAAAAACGGGGCCGATATAAATATCGCCCCCGTCTCTCATCACCCATACCGCCTAAGACGGGAGTTTTTTTCTAATCATTAGACTCATCGCCGAGTATATCACCCCAAAGGGCATCGGGACTTGCCTTGTAGGCTTCAAACAGAACAGCCAAAACCGCACCTGCTAAAACCATCCATAACACTACAGGTTGCTGCAATGCTTCCACCATCATATTTATCATATTTGTCTCTCTCTTACGGAGCTAGACCAATATGACTCAAGGGGCTTAATAAACTCTGAGTCTTCAACAATAATATGGTAAACAAGCCCCACTTTTCTGGTAACCTTTAGATAAAAATGCATGTGTTTACAGCTTTTTCCTAATTTTCGAGATTTTTATGACGTTTCCTGCTTCACCCGTATCAATTTTAAATTCTTCAACGACGCCGTCAGATGACACCACTTCCCAAAACTCAAAAACGCAAGGTTCACCTGCTAATTTGAAAAAGAAGTCGAAATCACCTCCACGCGCTTGGCAAAGAATGTTGTCAGGAAGACGTCTGGACCTTTTAAACCCTTCTCCGCTAGATATCGAAATAGAAGATATTGCTCATGGGCTTGCTAGGGTTGCGCGCTGGAATGGACAAACCCAAGGTGATCATGCTTTTTCCGTCGCCCAGCACAGCGTCATTGTTGAAGCGATATGTGAAGCCCTAAATCCAGATATGCCAATAGAGGAGAAAATAACTGCTCTTCTACATGATGCACCTGAATATGTGATTGGCGATATGATTTCTCCATTTAAAGCAATTTTGGGTGACAGCTATAAGGATGTGGAGACAAGACTAGAACATGCCATTCACATGCGGTTTGGATTGACTGCTGCTATTCCTAAACGTTTGAAAAAAGCCATTAAAAAAGCAGATCTCATCTGCGCATATTTTGAAGCCATCCACCTTGCCGGATTTGACAAAGCAGAGGCCAAACGCCTTTTTGTTGAGCCGCCGACTGGCTTGATTGCAGACGTCACACCATTGGCTATTCCCCTAGCTCAAAAGCTGTTTCTTGATCGTTTCCACACATTACTGCATGAATTAGATCAGAAAAACGGCAAGTGATTCACACAAAGATAGAGTTATCTAAAACAAGGTTGTCCTAAACCGTGCACAATACCCAGCCCATTATGGTCGGTCTTTCAGCTGTTATCGTCGCAGCAAATTCCAAAGCCCCTTATGCATTGGTAACGCGCCATAGCGAAGGGCGCTCAGGCTTACCATTTGGAGCTTTTGATCCGGCTAACCACCGCACAATGGAGCAAGGTCTGCGTGATTGGGTTCATACCCAAACCGGATTCGAGCCAGGATATGTAGAACAATTATACACATTCGCAGACCATGGCCGCGAACTGCCCAAAGCAGATATGGCGAATGCACCTGATAATGCACGCATCATCTCTGTAGGATATCTAGGGCTAACACCCGAGCGCACAGAAATTGACGGTGCATTTAATGCTGTCTGGCGCGATTGGTATCGCTATTTCCCGTGGGAAGATCATCGTGATCGCATTCCAGATATATTGGAAGCGGAAATCAAACCCGCTCTCATGGATTGGGCGGGAGACTCAATTTCACGCAAAGAACGCGCAAAGCTTGCTTTTGGATTTGATGATGCACCATGGATAGAAGAGCGCGTATTAGAAAGATATGAACTTCTCTATGAAGCTGGTTTAGCAGCGGAATCTATCCGTGATGGCCGCAGCTGCGCATCAAAACCAATTTCAGACCAGTCTATGGTCTCTGATCATAGACGTATCCTCGCCACGGCTATTTCGAGACTACGCGGAAAAATCAAATACCGCCCAGTCATATTCGAACTTATCACTGACAAATTCACCCTTTTGGAACTTCAACAAACCGTCGAATCACTACTTGGACAATCCTTACACAAGCAAAATTTCCGGCGCTCAATTGAAAAATCGGAACTGGTCGAAGGCCTCGGAGAATATGCCACTACAACAGGCGGGCGCCCTGCTGAACTTTTTCGTTGTCGCAAAGAAACCCTACGCAAAACCATCGCATCAGGCATAGCGACACCACATCAAAGGCGGGATACTTAAAAATGGTAAGAAATTTGCTTCCGACAGAAGAAACCAATTGTTTGTATTCTGACACAAGGAACTAGAAATGAAAATTTCTACCTTCATCATTTTATTAAGTTCTTTTTGTTTTTCTTTGCAATGCTCAGCGAAAGTCCATCCATCTGCTTCAGATGAGGAAAAAGCTCAATCCACAGCCGACACCTCATTGATAAGAAATGTGCTCGTAATTGGAGACTCAATTGCTTTAGGTCAGGGCGCAAAAGGCACCTCAACCCAATGTGCACTCACGCCTGATATGCATGCACCAAATAAGTCCTTTGCTGCATTGGTTGCCAATTCATACAATGCAGAACTAATGATCATAGCAAAATCAGGACACGGGCTTGTATCTAACTACAATCAATTCGCGTCACCTACAATGTCGAGTACAATATTTGAGAATGATACCGAAATTCTTCCAACACAGGACAAAGCACCAGAACTTATTCTGATTGAATTGGGCACCAATGACTTCGCCAATTTCAATCCCGAACCCACATTTTCTCAAACATATACAAAATTACTAACAATATTGAATAAGCGATACCCCAACGCTGAAATTGTAAGCCTCGTTGGCCCCATGTTACATGGTGACGATGCCAAGAATGTAACGGAAGCTACGTTGCGCGGCATTCAAAATGCCTCCCCTGCAGTCCAAAAAGTAACGAAATTTATTTCACTGTATTCAATTGAAATAAACAAATCAGATTGGGGCTGTTCATGGCACCCGAACCTAGGTCTGCACAGAAAAATGGCCGAAACTATTTTGGCACGTTAATTGCTTGAAAGTCTTTAAATATTTTTAAAGGCTGCAGCAATGGCATTCAAAATCTCTTTCGCATCACCGACCACAATTGCACCGAGCACATTCGGCGCTTTTAAAATCGATTCTCTTCAGATTTTGCGAGCCGTTGCAGCGTTGAGTGTATTTTTCTTCCATTTTTTTGATGCAATGAATAACGATTTCGGATTATTTTCTGGAAACGTTTTCTCTGTTGGGGCCTTTGGGGTTGATGTTTTCTTTGTGGTCAGTGGTTTTATAATTTGCTTCGCAGCTGAAAAAGAAACCTCCCCAATATCATTCTTCATTAAACGCTTATGTAGAATCCTACCTCTCTACTATCTGCTCACCTTTGGCGTGTTCCTTATTGCGATAGTTGCACCATTTCTCCTCAATTCTACCAGTGCCGATATACCAAACCTACTGAAATCACTCTTTTTCATTCCGTACGCAAAAGAAAATGGACTTGTACAGCCTCTGCTATTTCTGGGATGGACATTAAATTATGAAATGTTTTTCTACGTCATTTTTGCTATTTCGATGATAGCTGGCCGCTTCAAGATATACGTCTGCATCGCCATCATTTCACTTTTGATCCTAGCTGGGTATGTCACCAAACCAACATCAACAATCGCTCAATTCTACACATCTGGAATAATGCTAAACTTTATTTGGGGTGCCGTATCTTACCTTATATTCCGCCACTTCCCCAATGTCTGCAAAGCCCTTCAGCCGTTTTGGCCCTTAGCAGCTATTGCTATCTTAGCTCAGAATTTTGTGCAGCTGCCATTGAATCGCGAGTTTGCCTTCGGTCTACCTGCCGCGATGCTTCTTCTTGGCGTGGTGACGATAAAAGTACCCAATGGAAAAGTCTGGTCCTTTTCTCAATTGTTAGGTGACGCGTCTTATTCTCTATACTTAGTTCACCCATATATTCTTCAAGTTATAATTAAAGTGCTTATTCCTCTTGTCGGTATAAACATTGTGTCAATATCGACTGCTACAGTTATGAGTATTGCTGTAACTTTCCTTGCCTCTATTTTATTATTCAAGTGGATCGAAAAACCATCGAATACATTTCTGCGCTCAATTGCCTTGAAAAAAACAATGCGTGCAGGTGGGCTTTCAGTTAAACTTAGTAGTTAAGGGTTTTAACTTCTTAAGTCTCAATCACGTTTTACCTTGTCAAAACAAGGTAAATTGGATAGTAAACTTGTACTCAAATTGGGCAAAAGCCCAGCTTTATTCGGATTTTCCCCTAAAACTTATAGGCTAAATCTTGAAATCTGCTGATGCTTACCCACATAATACTCATATTGAGTAAAAGGTTCCCCTCAGTCATCTCATGGCATTCGGGATATGGACCATAAAGAATAAAGGGGCTGAAAATGGCACGTATTATTGATGCAGGAAATGTTTGCGAGATCCCAAATCTGGATAAGCGTCACGCAAACCCATCCCAAGCGCGCGGCCTAGCCTATAATGACGAGGTCAAAGCAGCCGTTGATCATCTGTATGAAGAAGTCAAAGACTTCATCACACCAATGGAATGGCCAACTTATGCCCCACTCATTCATGCGATAAACAAGCTCAAAAAAGAGAAAAACGCGGTTGTTTTGGCGCACAATTACATGACACCGGACATTTTCCACCTTGTTGGAGATTTCCGTGGTGACAGTCTACAGCTTGCCCGTGAAGCAGCGGAAGTAGATGCTGATATCATTGTGCAAGGCGGCGTCCACTTTATGGCCGAAACATCAAAAATCCTCGCGCCAGAAAAGACCGTTCTTATCCCAGACATGCGTGCGGGTTGCTCCCTTGCTTCGTCTATTACGGCTGAAGATATCCGCCTGATTAGAAAAAAATACCCTGGCATCCCAGTGGTCACTTATGTGAACACATCCGCCGCAGTTAAGGCCGAAACCGACATCTGCTGTACGTCTTCCAATGCGGTTCAAGTTGTTGAACAAGCTGCAAAAGATTGGAATACTGACACAGTTATCCTGATGCCAGACCAATATCTTGCGAAAAACGTTGCGGCAAATACAGGCATCAAAATCATCACATGGGCAGGCGCTTGTGAGGTCCACGAATTATTCACGGGACAAGACGTGATCGACATGCGTGAAGCCCACCCCGGCGTTGTCGTATTAGCCCACCCTGAATGTCCACCAGACGTGCTAACCCAAGCAGATTATGCAGGCTCTACATCTGGCTTGGCCAATTATGTAAAAGAAAAATCACCAAACAAAGTTATCCTACTGACGGAATGTTCCATGAGCGATAATGTTGCAATGGAGAACCCCGACGTGGAGTTCGTAAAACCTTGTAACCTCTGCCCACACATGAAGCGCATCACAGTTGAAAACATCTATGATTGCCTTGTAAATATGGAATATGAGGTGGAAATCGAAGAAGCAACACGCATCAAAGCAAAATCCGCTATTGATGCAATGCTGGCCCTTCCCAAAATGCAAACACCGCCAGACTTCCAAACAGGCCTCAAACCGATAGACATCGAAGTTGAGTCACGCCCTGTCGAATTTGAGGCAGTTAAATAAGCATATTTGCTAAAAATCGCGGCGGTGGCACCTGCCATAACCATGTCACATTGCCACCGCTATTTCGTTGCAGGCTTTAATCTGATTGAGTTTGATCAGTTTTTCAGCCACAGGATGCCAAGCCATGACAGCTAAGTCATCATTTTTAAAGTCGAAGATACTTTTAAGTACGATTGCATTTTCTACAATCGCAACCATTTTTCCAACCGCTGCACAAGCGGAAGACGCTCGCGAACACGTCTCAACGAATATAGCTGGTGCATGGGTCTTCGAAACAGGTAGTTATAATCAAGGCCGCTGCAACCTAACCGGCCGTATGACAATTATGGCCACACCCCAACCTAACGCATATACATGTGAATTTACGACCTATGAAAGATGCCCCGGCCAATATGGTGAGGTTGAGCAGACTTGCTCCCTTCTCATTGATGGTGATGAAGCAGCTTTTGTATCCCAAATCGAAAATATCGTTAAACAAACGCCCCAGCCCTATGGGTATGCACCTGATGATTGGCGCCTAACGATAAAATCAAATGATGAAATGGTCGGCACGCTGGAAAGCGCCAGCCGAGCTTATGTCCTCTTCAAGCGCGATTCCGCGCCAATATCCTGAAAAAAGTATGACCGTGAACAATATGGAAAATTCAACATCGTCCAGAAGTGACACCGACATCCTCATCATCGGTGCCGGTCTTGCAGGCCTTTTCCTTGCGCTAAAACTTGCTCCAAGAAAATGTACGGTCATTTCTCCTGCGCCATTGGGCACTGCAGCGTCATCATCTTGGGCGCAAGGTGGCCTCGCAGCCGCGCTTCACCCAGCAGATAGTCCAGCGCTTCACGCAAAAGATACGATCGCAGCGGGTGGACACCTTGTTGAACCAGTTGTCGCAAGCCTCATCGCAACCCATGGCCCCGAACGTGTGCGAGACCTCTTAGAATTAGGCGTCCCTTTTGACAGAACAGAGAATGGCGCGCTTGCTTTAAGCCTTGAAGCTGCACATTCCCATCCGCGTGTGGCCCGCGTTGCCGGCGATCTAGCCGGTGCCGCCATTATGGAAGCTTTGGTGAATGCCTCAAGAGCAGCTGACCATATAGAGCTAATCGAAGGCGTCAAAGCCATATCATTATTACAAGATGAGCATGGCCGCATTGGGGGCATCGTCGCACAAAATGTAGCATCAGGTGAAACCCATCGAATGTTGGCACTGGAAACTGTGATATGCGCAGGCGGATCAGGTGGTTTATTTCAAGTCACAACCAACCCGCGTTCATCGCGCGGTGATGGCATTGCCATGGCGTATGAATGCGGCGCTTTAATTGCTGATCCAGAATTTGTGCAATTTCATCCCACAGCCATTGATGTTGACCGCGATCCAGCTCCGCTTGCTACGGAAGCCTTGCGCGGTGAAGGTGCCGTATTGCGCGACAAAAATGGTCGCCGCTTTATGTTTGATTACAATGAAAAAGGCGAAATGGCTCCTCGTGATGAAGTTGCCCGCGCC
Organism: Hirschia baltica ATCC 49814; assembly: GCF_000023785.1. Lineage (NCBI taxonomy): Bacteria > Pseudomonadati > Pseudomonadota > Alphaproteobacteria > Hyphomonadales > Hyphomonadaceae > Hirschia > Hirschia baltica. Next base: position 1,206,740 of record NC_012982.1, on the reverse strand, counting down.
ATCTATGCCGAACGCATGGCAGGTCGCGGCGCATTTCTCGACACAATAGCAGCTGTGGGTGACGAATTCCCACACCATTTCCCTACAGTTTTCGCAGCCTGTGAAGCCGCAGGCATAGACCCGCGCAAAGATCATATTCCAGTCGCGCCTGCCGCGCATTACCACATGGGCGGCGTTGTATCCGATATCTGGGGACGCACATCCTTAGATGGCTTATCCGTTTGTGGAGAAAGTTCTTCAACCGGCGCACATGGTGCAAACCGCCTCGCCTCCAATTCCTTGCTAGAAGCTGTTGTATTTGCTGACCGCATCGCAACACGCCTGCGCGAAGCAACATTATCCAGCGCTCAAGGGCTTTTATTTGGTCAACCACCTGTTGACCTAGATCCTACAGACCTAGAAGCCCTTCGCATTCTGATGGCCGATCATGCTGGTGTTTCTCGCAATAAAGACGGCCTCACATTGCTTTGCAACTGGATTGAAGAAAAAGAAGATGTACGCGGCGGCGCACGCGCGCTCACCGTCTGCCGCATGATTGCGCGCGCCGCCCTTGAACGCAAAGAAAGTCGCGGCGGACATTACCGCACCGACTACCCGCAGGAAGATGCACCTGCCCGCACTTATGTTAGTAAAAGTGACGATTTAAAGCCAATAATCACGCGCATTCCAATGGATAATACAATTCAGGCCGCTTAAGCTTGGCCGTGCTACAAATGAATGCCGCACACAAAGAGATTTTTTATATGAACATTCTGCCTATCCCACCGCTTCCTGATGTTATAATCGAACCTCTTGTCCGTTTGGCGCTCAGCGAAGACCTTGGCCGCGCAGGCGACATCACAACTGATGTCACAATACCAGCCGATACGCGAATGATCGCCACAGTAAACGCACGCGAACCTGGCATTGCAGCAGGCTATGACGCAGCAAGACTAGCAGCACGTATTGTCGACCCCGATCTAGAATGGGAAGTGGTACACGAAGAAGGCAAACCATTTGAAAAAGGCGCAGAACTTATTCGACTAAAAGGCTTTGCCCGATCCATCCTAACAGCAGAGCGCATGATATTAAATTTCATCGGCCCTCTATCTGGCATTTCGACGCTGACAAGCAAATTTGTCGATGAAGTCAAACACACTAATGCCCGCATTGTATGTACTCGCAAGACCACCCCCGGTTTTCGCGCCCTTGAAAAACGCGCTGTAAGGCTCGGAGGCGGCGTAAACCACCGTTTAGGCTTGGATGATGCCATTTTGATCAAAGACAACCACATCGCAGCTGCAGGTAGCATTAAAGCCGTATTGGAACGCGCCAAAGCCTCCGTTGGTCATCTATGCTCTATCGAAATAGAGGTGGACACACTTGAACAGCTTAAAGAAGCCATCCCTTTTACACCAACAGCTGTCCTACTCGACAATATGAAACCCGATATGCTGCGCGAAGCTGTCGCCATGATAAACGGCACGTGCAAAGCAGAGGCCTCAGGCGGTGTAAACCTATCTACTGTGAAAGCTATCGCTGAAAGCGGCGTAGACTTTATCTCAGTCGGCGCACTTACCCACTCAGCTGTAAATCTCGATGTTGGGTTAGATTATGGTGACTAGAGCTCTGATTTCAACATCATCAACTTAAATTGCCAGCAAGCCCAAGAGTAATCATAAATTTATGGATCTCCTCCACAATCAAATCTCTCTGTTCGGCAAAGATTGCATGATCACCGCCAGGCATCTCTATCAAACGTGAATTTGAGATTTGCGAAGCGATGTAACGTCCTTCCTCCACATAGACTTCCGTATCATCAACTCGATGCATAACCAGTGTCGGAACTCGAATGAGCGGTAAATATTCTCTAACATCAATAATTGTGTTGGTTTCCGCAAGGGACATTGCAGCTGCGGGGCTGGCACTGCGTCTCTGATATGTAGCCCACCATCGACAAAAGTCCTGATCGCTGGCGAGACTCGGCGCAATACTTTCAACACCAATAGGACCGCCCCAATTGGTTTTTATTTCATCATAAAAGGTTTGACGTTCTACCTTATTGGGTGCCCAAGGATAATCTTTCGACCATTCGCGTTTGGCAAATGCTCCATCCAATATCAAACAATCAACCTTCTCTGGAAACATCGCTGCAAACGCAATCCCAAGCGCTGAACCTTCACAAGTCGCAAGAATGCTTATTTTTTCAGACCCCGTCGCTGCAATGACAGCACGTACATCATCAATACGTTCGTCGAGATTTGGCAGACCAAAACTTCTGTCTGACAATCCTGTGCCACGTTTATCAAACAGGATTAATCTCGAAAAAGCCGAAAGTTGATCGTAGAAGGCACTCAGTCGACTCGGTTCCCAGCCATATTCAAGATGAGTGACCCATGCTGGAATGTATATTAAATCAGAAGGACCCAATCCCGACGTTTGATAAGCAATCGAAATATCACCGCTCTGCGCATATTTAACCTCAGAGAGTTGTCGCTCAGCCACATCATCTTTATCTGTAAATACCGGCAATCCTATCCGATACCCTCGCTTTGGGATTGTCACAATAATTGTTTTCTCTTCATCACCCAGAGCACATCGGCAGGTAGACACGACTCTGGCAAGGGATTCTTCGGTTGCAAAAACATGTGGCCACAGAGTTTCCAAAAGCTCTTCTTTTGAAAATAGTCTTCCACGTCCCTCGACTAATAGTGATAAAAATTCATACGCTTTAGGGCGCAATTTTAGATCATCACCTTCAAATGTAATGGTCCCCAGATCGCGATCTAGAACGAATTCTCCAAACTTGAAAACACGCGTATTTTGCTTTGATGGCTCCAATTTCAGCTTTCTTTCAAGACAAATGTCGTCTTGTCCCCCAAGGATAAAATCGACGCATTTATAATGGGAGAAGAAAGATGAGAGCACTAGTGCTTATCTATGGAACAATTTGTTACACGGCCTTTTTATTGGTTTTTTTGTATCTGATTGCGTTTGTCGGCGATTATGGTGATGGCAATACACTCAATAAAGGGCCTAATTCGCCGATTGGAATCGCATTTACAATAAATGTAATTCTACTTTTTCTATTTTCGATTCAGCATAGCGCGATGGCTCGCCCCACTTTCAAACGTTGGCTTGCCAAATTAGTTCCCGCGTCGATTGAACGCTCAACATATGTGCTTCTTACTAATCTTGTTCTTGTGTTATTATATTTTCAGTGGCGGCCAATTGACGGTTTGGTCTGGCAAATCACAAATCCTGCAATCATCATAATCCTTCAATCACTTTTTTGGATAGGCTGGGCCACCGTATTATGCTCGACCTTCATGATAAATCACTTTGAATTATTTGGGCTTCGTCAAATTTGGCAAAATTGGACAAGGACGACAGCTGCTCCTCCCACTTTTCGTACACCTTTTTTCTACAATCTAGTACGTCACCCAATCTATACAGGTTTCCTTATTGCTTTTTGGGCAACGCCAACTATGACGGCTGGTCATCTGCTCTTTGCATCGGGAATGACATTATATATTTTTATAGGTATTCAGTTTGAAGAACGAGACTTACTCCGCATATTTGGAGAACAGTATCAGAAATACCGCAAACAAGTCGCGATGGTCATACCGGGCCTAAAGCTGTAAAAAATGGAAAAAAGCCGCTCGAATGCAAATCTGAGCGGCTTTTTTGTGTATTCAATTTTATAAAACTTACAGCGCTTTTTCAGCAGCTTTGTTCAAATCATCAGACGTCACAACGTTTGACACTTTTTGGATACCACGCAGGCCATTCGCTTTGGCTTGTTGTGTGCGGACTGTTCTCCACTCTTCAGCCTCTGGAATGCGATAGAAGATGTGAGTACCAATTGTTTCTGTGTGTATAAGGCTAGAACGCCAATAAGGTGTCACATAATCTGTGTGATAATGTGTGGCATTGCCCGTCATAGTCTTGTCGCTAAGACCCATCATAACAAATGCTGCAACCTCGATCGAACGATCCCATGCTTCACCGCGAGGTTTACGACGCAATGAACCATCACAAGTGAAAGAGAACTGACAACCAGTCACACGTGTATGTCCCTGATAAACCACATCACAAACTGTGTCAGGGTATCGATCTGAAGCGACGCGGTTCTCTACGACTTCGGCAACAGCTAATTGTCCGCCTAATTCTTCACTACGTGCTTCATAATAAATCGCTTCAGCCAAACATAAGTGTTCAAGGCGCTGCTCTCTAACTTCCTCAATCTGCTTACGCGGAGAGAAATTCGCAATCACATCGACAACAGGATCAATTTTTTCAACGTCAAAAGACGCCTTCGTCAAAGAACCCGGAACAATCTCACTGTCAGATGCATATGCAACTTGCTGACGCCAAGGCTTGGAGATGTCTATGCCTTCAATATCAATCTGACCGTCTGCAGATGTATTGATAAGCTGTGCCAGCTCATTCGCTTGTCCCAGAAAAACTTCTTCTGTCTTTTGAACACTAACGTGAGCAGTAATTTGAGGCGCACCATATGCAGCAGCCGCGGCCGCACAAGCGACCCCTACTGCACGTTGTTGCATTTGCCGTTTTTCTTCAGCCGACATCATCACTAACCGGTTCAACGCGCCCGCAAGGAACGCCAACGAACTATCGAGTATATAACGAGTCGATTTCATAAAAGTTAACAAGATCGTCCCCCCCGGACAATCGCCCCTAAGCAAGTTTACAATTTATCTTCCCGCTGCTGAACGCAATGCAACGACGTCACGAGCACAGATTAACAAGGTGTTAACGGCCTAATTATGGCTAGATATGTGATTTTTTAGGGATTTGGCAACCCCAAACGCCACTTCATTAACACTTTGCAATGAAATGGTAATGTTTGCAGGCGGATGAATTTTAATGCCGATCCAATGCTAGCCAAGTTAAAATCAGGCTAAAAGTTTATTTTCTATGAAAGAATTCGTTAACGATAAAAACTTTTTTTTATCATTATTCATGGTGAAGATATGCATATCAGCATGCCAGCTACCCATAAAAAAGGGCTGATTCTTCAACCAGCCCTTCTTCAATTTTCAATTATTTGATTCGTTTACGCAGTCAAAGCCGCATGTGCCGCCGCTAAACGTGCCACAGGAACACGGTAAGGCGAACAAGACACATAAGTCATGCCAAGGCCGTGACAAAACGCGATAGAAGCTGGGTCACCGCCATGCTCACCACAAATCCCGATTTTCAAATCAGGCTTCACGGAACGACCACGCTCAGCACCAAGTTTCACCAATTCCCCAACACCTTCAATATCAAGTGTTACGAATGGGTCTTTTTCATAAATGCCTTGCTTCTCATAGTCACCAAGGAAACGCGCAGCATCATCACGGGAAATACCCAATGTTGTTTGCGTCAAATCATTCGTTCCAAACGAGAAGAACTCAGCCTCTTCTGCAATATCTGCAGCACGCAATGCAGCACGTGGAAGCTCAATCATTGTACCGACAAGATAATCAATCTTGATGGCTGATTTAGGCAAGACCGCCTCAGCCATTTTCACAATGCGCGCTTTCATCAGCGCCACTTCTGCTTTTGTTGCCACAAGTGGAATCATCACTTCAGGCACAGGCGCAATACCTGTTTCTTTTGCAACATTCACAGCAGCTTCAAATATAGCGCGTGCCTGCATCTCATAGATTTCCGGGTAAGTTACACCCAAACGACATCCACGGTGGCCAAGCATTGGGTTGCTCTCGTGCAATTCAGACGCGCGATGTGTCAGCATCTCAATAGATACACCCGAGCCTTTTGCCACTTCTGCCATTTCTTCATCAGAGTGCGGCATGAATTCGTGCAATGGCGGGTCAAGCAAACGAATATTGCAAGGCTTATCGCCCATAATGCGGAAAATAGCCTCAAAGTCGGAGCGCTGCATTGGAAGCAATTTTTCAAGTGCTTCTTTACGGCCCTTCTCATTGCTTGCCAAAATCATGGCGCGTACAACTGGGATACGGTCAGCATCAAAGAACATGTGCTCGGTGCGACAAAGACCAATACCTTCCGCGCCAAAGTTTTTAGCCACTTCAACATCAGCTGGCGTTTCAGCGTTTGTGCGCACAGATAATGTCCGCGCATTATCTGCCCATTCCATAATGTGCGCAAAATCACCAGAAAGATCTGGTTCAATCATCGCAACGCGGCCTTTAAACACTTCACCTGTCGCACCATCCACCGTTACGATGTCACCGCGTTTAAGCGTGTCACCTGCAACAGACACTTCGCCAAGCTCTTTATTGATGCGCAATGAACCAGCACCACACACACATGGACGCCCCATGCCGCGCGCCACAACAGCCGCGTGAGATGTCATCCCGCCGCGTGCGGTCACAATCGCTTTAGACGCGTGCATACCGTGAATATCTTCTGGGCTTGTTTCGATACGGATAAGAATCACGTCTTCACCCTTAGCAGCCGCATCCGCCGCTTCATCGGAATCAAACACGATTTTACCAATAGCCGCCCCCGGAGATGCAGGCAGACCTTTCACAAACACGCGCCCTTCAGCCGTTGCTGCCGCTTTGGCGTCTTGGTCAATCATTGGGTGCAATAATTGGTCAAGCTGAGCCGGAGCGAGACGAAGCACTGCTTCATCCTCAGTGATCAGACCTTCTTTACACATTTCAACAGCCATCGCCAAAGCAGCTTGTGCTGTGCGTTTCCCATTGCGAGTTTGCAGCATGTAAAGCTTGCCCTGCTCAACAGTAAACTCAATGTCCTGCATG